>NZ_JQBM01000001.1:0-288110 GCF_001437355.1 Weissella viridescens
ACTGATTTAAAAGCGTTCCTTATTCTTATAAGGAACGCTTTTTTAATTGAAAATGGTATAATAGAAGAAAAGCATATTTAGGATGTGAGGGTACGCATGACACACACAAATACACCTATTTGGGGTACATTATTATTTATTCTATTTTTCGTACTCGCAACAATAGGACTCCTTTGGCTATCCAATCGGAGATATAAACAAAAACGTAAGATGGGTAGTTTCATGTATGGCGTAATGGCCATCATTACGCGCTCGCACATGTGGTGCAATTAATTATACAATAGCTAGAAAAGAGGTTACTGATGGATAATCGTGCGATTGGGTACATGGACTCTGGGGTTGGTGGATTAACAGCGGTCAAACAAGCGCTCTATCAATTGCCTAACGAACAAGTGAAGTATGTTGGGGATACCTTACGGATGCCATATGGTCCAAGAAGAACAGAAGAAGTTGCAAAATTTGCACTTCAAATTGGACAGTATTTGAACGAAACTGACGACGGCATTAAATTGTTAGTGATTGCTTGTAATACTGCGACTGCAGCAGGCTTACCATTGCTACAGGAACATTTGCCAATTCCAGTTGTTGGCGTTATCCAACCTGGGGTTGAATCAGCGCTAGATACAACGGAGAATAATGAAGTTGGTGTGATTGCAACCCAAGGAACCGTTGATTCAAACGCTTATTATAATGGTCTAATGGCTGGTAACCCAGGAATTGATGTCCGACAGGTTGCGACACCGGACTTGGTAACGCTTGTCGAATCCAATTTAACGGATGAGGCTGAAAAGCAAGCGGTCGTTACAGATCAATTAGCTGAATTGATTGGAACAGATATCGATACCTTAATTTTGGGATGTACACATTTCCCACTATTGAGTAATGAAATCCAACAGGCTATGGGTGATCAAGTCACATTGGTAAACGCAGGTGCTGAAGCGATTAATTTGGTTGAACAAATATTAGATGATAATGATGCTCGTCACGGTATTTATCCAATGGCTAATCATGAGGATGATCTTTACTTTACGACAGGAGATATCGAACCTTTCCAAAAGATTGCGGAAAGTTGGCTAGAAATTCCTGTTACAGTGAAACATCTTGAAGCAGATGATAATGGACTCAGTTTATCGAAGGAGGACTAGATAATTGAAAAAACTAATTTTTGCATCTAAAAACCCCGGAAAGATTAAAGAGTTTCGTGCGTTCTTAGCCCCGAAAGGGATTGAAGTGCTCTCGCTACTAGATTTAACGGATACACCTGAAATTATTGAAAACGGGACTTCTTTTGAAGAAAATAGCCTGATTAAAGCACAAACCATTATGCAGGCATACGATTTACCAGTAGTTGCAGAAGATGCTGGCTTAGTTGTTGCTGCTTTGAATGGGGAGCCTGGCATCTATTCTGCACGTTATGCTGGTGATCATGATGATGCAGCTAATAATGCTAAATTATTAGAAAAGATGCAAGCGATTCCCGATGATGCACGACAAGCAAAGTTTGTCGCCGTTATCGTTGCCTTAAAGCCAAATGGCAAAAAACTTGTAACTGCTGGTGAAGTGGCTGGAGAGATATTGCGTGCACCACGTGGCGAGGATGGCTTTGGATATGATCCATTATTTTATTATCCAGCTTTTGGTAAAACCTTGGCTGAGCTGACTGTCGCAGAAAAAAATGAAATTTCACACCGTGGCAAAGCGCTGGAGCAATTTGCTGAAGCCTTTAATGATTGGTGGGAGGAAAGCTAATGGAGTACTTAATTGTTTCCGACGCGCATGGGGATCGTGGCATCTTAGAAAAACTTGTTGCTGATTATCGTGGGCGAGTTCAAGCGATGTTTTATGTTGGTGATTCTGAATTAAAGCACGATGATGAAGTATTTGATACGTTATTACCGGTCGTTGGAAATATGGACCGTGATCCGATGTTTCCTGATGATCGTTTATACCAGGAACAACAAGTTTCTATCTACATCGCTCACGGACATTTATACCACACGGAACGTAGTCTTAGTCAATTAGAAGCAGCGGCGCAAGCACAAAATGCGAACGTCGTTTTAACGGGGCATACGCATCAACTTGGGGCGGAAATGATTGATGGAATTCTTTACATTAATCCCGGCTCAATTGCTTTTCCGCGTGGACAATATGCCTATTTAAAGGGAACCTACGCAATTCTTTCAGTGTTACCAGATCGATTTGATGTTCAATTCTATACACGTGATGAACAGCCCGTCGAAGAATTAAAGGCGAGTTTCAAGCGTTAAAAGGTGCCACAGTGATTGTGGTACTTTTTTAATGGATAAGTGCAATAATTTGGTTTCATTAAATCATGGTACAAGCAAGCGGTATCTTTGGTACAATATAAAGAGTGAATTTGAGTTGCTCGGGAGATATTTGATAATGAATGAAAAAGAATGGGCTGTGCGATTACAACCGTACCAACAAACTGTCGATGAATTAAAAGTAAAGTTGCGCGGGATGCGACCAGAATTTAATCTTGCAGGCATTCAGACTCCGGTGGAATTTGTAACTGGACGTGTGAAAACAGTTGATGCGATTGAAGAGAAAATGGTTCGTCGTCATATTGAAGACGATCGGTTAGAAAAAGATATGGAAGATCTTGCTGGCGTGCGTATTATGACCCAGTTTACCGATGATATTTATAAAGTAGTTGACTTATTACGTCAACGTAAAGATATGACGATTTTGGAAGAACGTGATTATGTGACGAATGCCAAGCCTTCAGGTTATCGGTCATATCATATTGTGATTGAATATCCATTGCAATTAATAACCGGTGAACACAAAGTTTTGGCAGAAATTCAAATCCGTACCATGCAAATGAATGTATGGGCGACAATTGAACATGCGATTAATTATAAATACAACGGTGTGTATACTGAAGACATGGAGCAACAGCTAAAACATGCTGCTGATTTATCGAACGAAATTGATGATATTTTCGAACATCTCCATTTAGAGACGAGCGAGACAGACAAAGCATAAGCGAGGCGTATCATGAAAATTGCCATCTATCATAACGATAATGACCATTCAGTTGAAGTTTTAGATGAATTAAAAACAAAAATTTTGGCTAGAGATGATGCTGATATTATATTTGATGATGCCCATCCCGATATTGTTATTTCTGTGGGCGGAGACGGAACCCTTTTATCAGCATTTCATGCCTATGAACAACAACTAGATCATGTACGCTTTATTGGTGTACATACAGGTCATTTGGGTTTCTATGCAGATTGGCAAGATTTCGAGTTAGATGACCTTGTTAATAGTTTGGTACACGATTCTAAAGAATCAGTTGAGTATCCAATTGTCCAAGCAAATTTGTTTTTTACTGACCAAACTCAACGAACAATATTAGCGCTAAATGAAATCGTTATTAAACGTTCATTTGGGACGTTATCTGCCATTGTTGATATTAATGGTGATTATTTTGAACGTTTTCGTGGTGATGGGTTATCCATTGCAACGCCCAGTGGGTCAACAGCGTACAATAAAGCAGTTGGAGGAGCTGTGGTCAGTCCAAGCCTAGAAGCCATGCAACTCACAGAAATTGGATCGATTAATAATCGTGTCTTCCGAACACTAGGGTCACCGGTCATTTTGGGCGCATCTGACGTAATCTCTGTCAAGGCTCCAGATGCGGAAACTGACTCAGTTCAGGTCGCATATGATACGCTCCATTTTGTATCAGAACAGATTGAAAAAATTGAATTTAAAATTGCACCAACTAAAATTAAGTTTGCGAAATACCGCCATATGAATTTCTGGCAACGCATTCAAACGAGTTTTATTGGTCCGGAGGAAAAATAGTGGCATCATTTAGCTGGGTGAATCAAGAAGAAACCCCATTCAAAATTAAAACATTTTTAGCCCAACAAGGGGTTTCACACCGTATGTTTTCAATCATTAAGCGTGGCGGTGGATCTGTTGAAATCAATGGACGGCAGGTACGCACCGTCGACGAAATCCAACCAGGTGAACAAGTGGTCATTTCGTTGCCACCAGAGCAATCTAATGACGTGGTGGAATCATCACATATGCCATTGGACGTGCTTTATGAAGATGAAAACTGGCTAATTGTTAATAAACCGGCTGGCGTGACATCGGTGCCTGGTAAAGCTGACCGTTCAAACACGATGGTCAATCGCGTGAAGGGTTATTTAGAGGATGCAGGGTCACAAGACTTAGTACCACATGTGGTGACCCGATTAGATCGTTTCACTTCGGGTGTCGCATTACTGGCTAAACATCGGTTTGCTCACGGCTTATTAGATAAGCAACTGCAAACACATGCAGTTGATAAGCGTTACTTTGCTGTTGTTGACGGCGACTTACCAGATGATCATGGTGTGATTGAAGGACCAATTGGACGTGTTGACGGTGATTTTATTCGTCGTGAAGTGCGTGAAGATGGTCGTGCTTCCACGACAGAATATTGGGTTGAACATCGTTTTGGCAACATGACGTTGGTCCGTGTTCGCTTACATACTGGACGTACACACCAAATCCGCGTGCATTTTAGTCATATTGGACATCCACTGGTTGGTGATGAAATATACGGCGGGCCAATGGATCGCGGCATCGAACGTCAAGCCTTGCATGCCTATGCGCTGACTTTTTATGATCCATTCGACCAGCAAGACCGTAAAACGACTAGTGCTTTACCTGAAGACATGGTTAAGCTCTTGGATGGATACCAGGTCGAAATTTAAGGTAAAGAGGGAGTGTTTGTATGGCAAATGAAAATAATAATGCTGAAGAAGTCGTTGAAGATCTACGTGATGAAATCAGTGAACAAGCTCAGGCCCTTGTGAATGATTTGGAGCATGGTGATAAAGAAGCCTTTCTTGATGGCTTTGCAGATTTGCACGGCTATGATCGTGGTCAATTTTATCTGAATTTACCTTCACAATTACGTCAGCAAGTTATTGACTGGTTGACGCCAAGTGAAATGGCTGAAGTCTTTGATGAAATGCCAGTAGATGATGACACTAAACCAGATGAATTATTAAAAGAAATGTCACCGCAATATGCTGCGGAAATGTTGGATCAAATGTATACCGATAATTCTGTAGACATGCTTGAGGAATTAAGTGGGCATGATTTGCGGATGTACTTATCTTTGATGCCAGAGCAGGATGCTAAATCAATTCGTGAGTTATTGAATTACGATGACGAGACTGCTGGTTCGCTGATGAGTCACGATTATATCGCGATTAGTGAAAACGATACGATTCCAGAGGCAATGCAGGCGGTTAAAGTTGCCGCTAAAGAAGCGGAACAAATTACATATATTTATGTCTTAAATGCTGATGAAAAGTTGGTAGGTGTCGTTTCGTTGCGTTCATTGATGTTGGCTGACGATTCCTTGGAATTGAAGGACATTATGGACACAAACCTGATTGCGGTCGGTCCAGATGAAGACCAAGAAGAAGTTGCCCATATCATGGCGGATTATAATTTTTCTTCGTTACCAGTTGTTGAAAATGATAAATTATTGGGAATTATCATGGTCGATGATATTGTTGATGTTATTGGCGATGAAGCAACGGAAGATTATTCGCGTTTGGCCGGGGTTGATGTCGAGAGTGGGGATGATAATCCACTCAAAGCCGCCTTTAAACGATTACCATGGTTAATTGGATTGATTTTCTTGGGAATGGGAACCGCTTCTGTGATTGATGGTTTTAACGGGTTGGTTGCTACAGCACCAATTCTTGCCGTATTTATCTCGTTGATTACTGGAACGGCCGGTAATGCTGGAACGCAATCTCTTGCGGTGGCTGTGCGTAAGCTAGCTTTTAAATCAACAACGAATGTATGGAAGATGCTTTTGAATGAAATTTTAATTGGATGTGTTATTGGTATCGTTGCTGGTCTGACAATTTTTACGGTTGTTACCGTTTGGAAGCATAATGTGCTTTTGGGGCTAGCGGTTGGTTTAGCTATGGGAATTGCAATTCTTGTCGCGAACGTTGCTGGTGCCTTTATTCCACTGATTATGGATGCAATCCATGTTGATCCAGCTGTTGCGTCAGGACCTTTCATTTCAACTTTGTCGGATTTAACATCTGTTTTAATTTACTTTAATATCGCTGGCTTGTTCATCCATCTATTTGGAGCGATTTAGCCAAGCAAAAATAGGCTTATGAATAAGCCTTTTTTATTTGGGAGAATGATATGCAAAAAAACAATATGACCAGATTACAAATTATGATTTTGGGCGTCTTGAGTGCCTTTGGTCCACTAGCTTTGGATTTATATTTACCAGGACTACCTGTTTTACAACGAGAACTTCCCACAACAGCGACGATGACGCAACTCTCAATTACGGCAGCCATGTTTGGCTTAGCGATTGGACAAGTTGTCGTGGGACCGCTTTCTGATAGACTTGGTCGTAAGATGCCATTGATTTATGGAATTGCTGCTTTTACGATTTCTTCGTTTGGTATTGCGATGAGTGATAACATTGGCATGATTATTGTTTTACGTCTGATACAAGGTCTAGGTGGAGCGACAGGAATTGTTTTATCGCTGGCCATGATTACGGATTCGTTTGATGGCATTCAATTAACCCGCAATGTTGCCATTAATCAAACGATTAACGGTATTTTCCCGATTTTGGCACCGGTACTTGGAGGTGTTTTAATTGCGTTAGCAGACTGGAGAAGTGCGTTTTGGTTATTAGGCGGGTTAGGGTTAATTATCGTATTATTAATTATTTTTAAATTACCTGAGACGAATTTAGACCGACAAAATGGTTCGCTCAAGGAAACATTTGGCCGATTTAAAAGTATTCTTGAAAATCGTTATTTTATGGCCATGACGTTGATTCAAGGCTTTATGATGAGCGCGCTATTTGCGTATATTGCTGGATCGTCTTTTGTGTTACAAGATTTATATGGCTTATCAGTACCAGCCTTTTCGGGGGTGTATGCCTTAAACGGATTTGGTATTTTATTAGGAGCAAGTCTTTCAGGAAAGTTAGCTGAAAAATATTCAGCCTGGCAGATTCTGAAATGGTTTATGATGTTCTCTATGGTTGGTGGGTTGCTCTTGATTGTGTCACTCTTTTTGCCAAAATCAATTTGGTTAACCATTTTGGCTTTCTTCTTGATTGTGGCACCTGTCGGTGGTATTAACAGTATGACAACAGCACTTGCCATGGCCCGTGAACATCAAGATGCCGGTACTGCTTCGGGCATTCTTGGATTGACGCGTTTTGCCATGGGCGGTATCATGTCACCATTGGTCGGTTTAGGTGGAACGACCACAATGGTGCCACTGGTAATAGTGATTGTGGTCGTACAACTATTAGGTGCCGGCATTTACGCGGTAATGCAGCATAAGCAACCGGCGTAAAGTGTTGCAATCTAGTCACTTTAATGCTATGATTAACTTTGTTGATTAATAAACTCTTAGCTGAGTGGCCAGGGCGAAATGCCCCGGCCGCTCATTTTTTTGGAATTTATTTTAAAAAATAGAAAACCTTAGACTGAAGGGAGGTTTAAAATGCCAGAAGTGATTGATAAGGTAGCAGCAGTGCTTACTGATGCTTTAACTGAACAAGGGTTTGACCTGTGGGATGTCCGGTACGAGAAACAAGATGCTGATATGGTTTTGCGTGTCTTAGTCGATCGTCTAGACGGCGACATTAATATGGATGATTTAGTGATGTTAACTGAATTAATTAGTGATCGTGTTGATGAAATCCAACCAGATCCATTCCCAGAGGCCTACCTCTTGGATGTTTCATCACCCGGTGCAGAACGCGACCTAAAGCGGCCACGTGATTTTGATTGGGCCGTTAACAAAACGGTTGAGTTAGAATTGAAGACGCCAATGGATGGTGAAATGACGTTAACTGGGACACTTGTTTCAGCAACAGATGAGGCAATTACACTTGAGGTCGTTGGAAAAAAAGGAAAACGAACACAAGTAACGATTCCAATGGA
Source organism: Weissella viridescens (assembly GCF_001437355.1). Taxonomy (GTDB): domain Bacteria; phylum Bacillota; class Bacilli; order Lactobacillales; family Lactobacillaceae; genus Weissella; species Weissella viridescens. The sequence goes on from NZ_JQBM01000001.1 coordinate 7,983, forward strand.
CCAACTTAAGCGTGCTCATTTGTCAATTGATCAAGATCGTATTTTAATGACGGATGATGATTTTGCTTGGGCAATTGAAAAATTGGTTCAAGTATCGACATACCGGAAAATTGATGGTCAAAAAGATTTTGTAGGTGAGTTAACTGAGGAGACACCTGAAGTGTTGGTGCTTGCTGATGAAGATGGTCAGACAATTGAAATCCCAAGAGATGTGGTCGCAAAAGCGCGCCATACAAATACGTTCTAGATAAGTGGAGAAAGAAAAATGAGTAAGGAATTGGTGACAGCCCTTAATGCCCTTGAAGAAGAGAAAAACATTAAGGCGGATGTATTAGTAGAAGCCATTGAAGAAGCCTTGAAGAAGGCGTATGAAAAAAATTACGATGATGCAGATAATGTTGAAGTGACTTTTGATCAAAAAAAGGGAAACATCAAGGTTTATTCTGTTAAAACGGTCGTTGAAGACGTCGAAGATGCAAATAAAGAAGTTAGCTTGTCTGATGCTTTGAGTAAAAACAAGGATTATGAACTTGGTGATGAAATTAAGTTTGAAGTAACCCCTTCAGACTTCGGGCGCCTAGCAGCGCAAACAGCTAAGCAAATCATCATGCAAAAGGTTCGTGAAGCTGAACGTGGTAACATCTACGATAACTTCATTACTTATAAGGATGAAATTATCACTGGTGAAGTTGAACGCGAGGATTCACGTTTCCTTTATGTGATTTTGCCTGGTCAACAAGAAGCAGCGATGAAGCCCGAAGATCAAATGCCAAATGAAAAATACCAAATGGGTGATCATATTAAGGTACTTGTTTCTGATGTTAAAAATGAAGCTAAAGGACCACAAGTCTTTGTGTCTCGTACACATCCTGACTTAGTTAAGCGTTTATTTGAATCTGAAGTACCTGAAGTTTACGATGGTACAGTTGAAATCAAATCAATTGCGCGTGAAGCTGGTGATCGTTCTAAGATTGCTGTCTACTCACACAACGAAAACCTAGATGCTGTTGGAACAATGGTTGGTCAACGTGGTGCCCGTGTTCAAGCAATTGTGAACGAATTATCTGGTGAAAACATGGATATCGTTGAATGGACTGAAGACCCAGTTGAATTCATTAAGAATGCCTTGAACCCAGCTGAAGTTGTTGATGTGATTTTTGATCCTGAAAATGAACGTGCTGTAACAGTTTTGGTACCTGATTATCAATTATCATTGGCAATTGGTAAGCGTGGTCAAAATGCACGTTTGGCAGCGCGCTTAACGAACTTCAAGATTGACATTAAGCCTGAAAGTGAACGTGATGCTGTGATGGCTGAACTAGAGAATCCAACGCCAGCGGTTGAAGAAGTCGTTGATGCTTTTGAAGAAGAGTAAGTTGGTAGCATAAGGAGGAACGTGCAATGCGGCAACGTAAAATTCCAATGCGAAAAGATATCGTAACCGGTGAAATGGTCCCAAAGCCTGACCTAGTTCGAATTGTGAAGACGCCGGAGGGTGAAGTTGAACTAGACCCGACGAGCCGAGCAAATGGGCGTGGCGCATACATCAAATTAGATGTTGACGTTGCCCAACAGGCCAAAAAAAAGCGGACTTTTGATCGTGCATTTGGTGTTAAGTTACCAGATGATTTTTATGATGAATTGATTGCATACGTCGACCATCAAGCAGCTCGACGGGAGCTATTTGGCGATGAATAACGACCAAAAAATATTGAATTTATTAGGACTAGCACGGCGGGCTGGAAAGCTTGAAGCTGGTGAAGATATGGCCTTAAAGGCGATTCGGAACGGTAAGGCTTCATTGGTGTTTTTCGCCAGTGACGGTGGTCCAAGTACTTTAAAAAAGTTTACAGACAAAACCACAAGTTATGATGTACCCATGTGTACACGCTTTTCAAAGGCGCAATTAGCTGATGCAACGGGGATGCCCCGGACAGTGTTAGCCGTAGCCAATCGTGGTTTTGCAAAGAAAATGCGACAATACTTAGAACAATAGGAGGATGGCACATGACCAAGCGAATTTATGAGTTGGCAAAGGAATTAAATGTTTCATCAAAGGACTTAGTATCAGCGGCTGAATCAGCTGGTTTCGATGTTAAGAACCACATGTCAACAATTAATGACAATCAAGAAAAAGATTTGAAGCAACGTGTTCAAAAGAACCCATCAAATCAAAAAGCGGCCAAGACGGATGCTAAGCCTGCAGCAGCTAAGGCACAAGCTAAATCTACAGCGCCTGCAAAAAAGGCTGAAGCAAAGCCGGAAGCAAAGCAAAGCAATGGTGGTCAAGCACAACGTCACGAGACGAAGAAGCCTGCTGCTAACAACACGCAAAGCCATTCAAACGGTGGCCAACGTTCACAAAACAACAATAGCCAACGTCCACAAGGTGGCCAAGGTCAAAACCGTGGCGGACAAGGTCAAAATCGTGGTGGTCAAGGCCAAAACCGCGGCGGACAAGGTCAAAACCGTAATGGTGGTTGGAATAACAACAATCGTGGTGGTAAGAAGGGCAAGCGTGGTCAAAACCGTAATAACCAACGTAATAATGAGCCACGTCCAGCAGCTCCACAACGTAAGGAACAACCATTACCAGAAGTCTTGAACTATACAGTTGGTATGAACGTTCAAGATATCGCAAAGTTAATTCACCGTGATGCAACTGAAATTATTAAGAAGTTGTTTATGCTTGGCGTTATGGTTAACCAAAACCAAAGTTTGGATGGCGATACCATCGAATTGCTTGCAACTGATTACGGTATTGAAGCTAAAGAGAAGGTTGAAGTCGATCATTCTGATATCGATAAGATCTTCGAAGAAGAAGCAAACAATGATGAAAACCTACAACCACGTGCACCTGTTGTCACAATCATGGGACACGTTGACCACGGTAAGACAACATTGTTGGACTACCTACGTAACACGCACGTGACTGACGGTGAAGCTGGTGGAATCACACAACACATCGGTGCTTATCAAGTTAAGACTGAAGATGATCGTGAAATTACATTCTTGGATACACCTGGACACGCGGCCTTTACTGAAATGCGTGCACGTGGTGCCAATGTGACTGATATTACCATCTTAGTTGTTGCAGCTGATGATGGCGTTATGCCACAAACGGTTGAAGCAATCCATCACGCGAAAGCTGCTGGAACACCAATTATCGTTGCAGTTAATAAAATTGATAAGCCAGGAGCAAATCCTGACAATGTTATCAATCAATTGATGCAATACGAATTGATCCCTGAAGAATTTGGTGGAGATACAATCTTTGTTAAGATTTCTGCCAAGTACGGTGAGAACATCGATGAATTGCTTGAAATGGTCCTTTTGACAGCTGATGTTATGGACTTGAAGGCCAACCCTGATCAACGTGCTGCTGGATCAGTCGTTGAAGCGCGTTTGGATAAGGGACGTGGACCCGTTGCAACAGTGCTTGTTCAACAAGGAACGATGCACATTGGAGATCCAATCGTTGTGGGTAACACATATGGTCGTGTTCGTACAATGACAAACGATCGTGGTCGTCGTATTAAGGCTGCCATTCCGTCAACACCAGTTGAAATTACTGGGTTGAATGAAGTGCCATCTGCAGGAGACCGTTTTGTGGTCTTTGAAGATGAAAAGACGGCACGTGCCGCGGGTGAGGAACGTTCAAAGCGTGCTTTGCTTGAAGATCGTAACCGTAATAATGTTGTTTCAGTTAACGACTTGTTCAACAAGATGGCTGAAGAAAACATGAAGTCTGTGCCTGTTATTATTAAGGCTGACGTGCAAGGTTCTGTCGAAGCATTGGCTGGCTCACTTCAAAAGATTGATGTTGACGGTGTTAAGGTTGGTATTATTCACACAGCCGTAGGTGCGATTAATGAATCTGACGTAACACTTGCTGAAGCTTCTGGTGCGATTATCATTGGGTTCAATGTACGTCCAACACCTCAAGCAAAGGCTCAAGCTGATGCGGCCGATGTCGATATTCGTCTACACAATGTTATTTATAACGTAATTGATGAAATTGAAGCAGCCATGAAGGGTCAACTCGATCCTGAATACAAGGAAGAAATTGTCGGTACTGCTGACGTTCGTGAATTGTTCAAGGTTTCTAAGGTTGGAACAATCGTTGGTGGTATGGTAACTTCTGGTAAGATTACAAGTGAATCATCAGTTCGTTTGATTCGTGATGGTATTGTTATCTTCGAAGGTAGGCTTAACTCACTTCGTCGTTATAAGGACGACGTTAAGGAAGTTAAGAATGGTTACGACTTCGGTTTGACGATTGAAAACTACAACGATGAAAAGATTGGTGATGTGATTGAAGCCTACGAAATGGTTGAAATCAAGCGTTAATCTAACTGATAACATCCATAGAGGAGGTCAATGATGGGACAACAAAATTTCCGTGTTGGTCGTTTAGAACAGGAGATTCAACGCGAAGTTAATGACATTTTGTTAAAGCGCGTCCGCGATCCTCGTGTTCAAGGTGTGACTGTAACAGGTGTTGAAGTGACCGGTGATTTGCAACAAGCGACAATTTATTACAGCCTATTATCAGATTTAGCATCTGTTAATAAAAAGGCTGCTGAAGGATTGGATGCAGCAACTGGTTTAATTCGCAAGGAGTTGGGTAGTCGTTTAACGATTTACAAAACGCCAGAATTAATCTTCAAGAAAGATGACTCAATTCAATATGGAAATCATATTGATGAATTGATTCGTCAACTAGACCAACAAGATTAAATGTAAAAGGTTCGGTTAATTCCGAACCTTTTTTGTATGCGCTCATGAATTTTGATACAATTGAAAGAACTAGAAAAACGTTTAAAAAAGGGAATAAGACATGCAATTACGTCCATTAGAAAAAAGAGATTTACCATACATTTATAAGCAAGAAAACGCACGTCGGGTTATGGCCCTTTGGTTTGAAGAACCCTATACATCATTTGATGAACTAGAAATCCTGTATGACAAGCACGTTTTAGATCAAGCTGAACGTCGCTTTGTAATTGATGTGAATGATGAATTCGCTGGCGTTGTTGAATTAGTTTATATTGACAACTTGCATCGAAACACAGAAATTCAAATTATCGTTGAAGAAAAATTTCAAGGGCAGGGATTAGCACAAGAAGCCATGCGTGCTGGTTTGGAATATGCCTTTAATGTGATTAACATGCATAAGGTTTATTTGTATGTTGATGTCGAAAATACAGCTGCTGTACACATTTACAAGAAAATTGGGTTTGAAATGGAAGGAACCCTTAAAGAACAATTTTATGCAAACGGCCGATACCATGATAGCTATATGATGGGGATGGTTTGGAGCAGTTTTAAAGAAATTGAAGCAAAAGCGAAAGAACAATAGTTGAGGTACGCATGATGGAAGGAATTCTCCCAATATACAAAGAAACTGGCATGACGTCCCATGATGTTGTCTTTAAATTAAGAAAAATCTTACATACTAAAAAAGTCGGACATGCAGGAACGCTTGACCCAAGTGTTGACGGTGTATTACCAATCGCCATTGGTAAAGCGACAAAAAGTATTGAATTCTTACAGGATGCCGGTAAAGTTTACACAGGAACGATTACGCTGGGCTTTTCAACAACTACTGAGGATCTTGATGGCGAAGTTGTGGAAGAAGTGACACAATTAGACCCTTTATCAGTTGAGATGATTGACCAGGGGCTAGCAAAACTTGAAGGTGATATTATCCAAATTCCGCCCATGTTTTCAGCGGTAAAAGTGAATGGGCGTCGTCTATATGACTATGCACGTGCCGGTGAAACTGTTGAGCGCCCAAAGCGTGATGCAACTATTTATGAATTCAAGCGAACGAGCGAACCAATCTTTGATGCAATGACGCAGACACAAACGTTTGCTTTTAAGGCAGTGGTATCAAAAGGGACTTACATTCGAACGCTAGCTGTTGATTTTGGGAAACAATTTGCATTGCCATCTGTCATGAGCCAGTTGACTCGTCAATCAGCTGGAGGGTTTACGCTGGCAGAAAGTCACTCTTTAGCGGATGTTGCTACGGAAATGGAAAAAACGGGAAATATCGATGATTGGTTACTCCCGATTGATCGCGCGGTTGCACAATACCCAAGTGTGGCTTTACCGGATGATATTTGGCAGTTCGTCAAGAACGGTGTCGGATTACCTGCGGATTTATATCCCAAAAAATCAGAAAGAATTGTTATTACACATAATCGTGAAGTGAAATCAGTTTTTGAATGGTCTGATCGCAAGCAACAGTATCGACCATATCGGACGTTTAAAAATGAATAAGTAAAGAAGCAAGGATGGTTAAGCGCATGGAAGTATATCAGTTACATCATCCATTTGATGAAAAATTAGTTGACCAAACGCCAAAAGTTTTAGCGATGGGTTTTTTTGATGGCATGCATTTGGGTCATCAAGCGGTGATTCAGGAGGCGCGTAAAATTGCAGACCATTTAGAATTACCCTTAGCAGTACTCACATATGATCAACATGCTTCAGTCGTCTTTGAAGCGCATGATCAACCATTGCGTTACTTAACACCCTTGAATCGCAAGCTTGATTTATTGCGGGATTTGGGTGTTGATATGACGTATGTGGTAAACTTTACGGCGGCTTTTGCAGCTCAAACACCGCAAGCTTTTGTGGACAAATATATTGTAGGACTTGGGACGCGAGTGGCAGTAGCTGGGTTTGATCATACCTATGGTGCTGACGCAGATTTAGCTGACATGGCCCACTTAAGTGAGTATGCTAGCGGTCGATTTGATGTATTTGAGGTACCAAAAATTGAACGACTTGGGCAAGAAAGTGCTTCAAGCTATTTACGGAAACTGGTTGATTCGGGTGATGTTGACACGTTACAAACATTCTTAGCATGCCCATATCAAACCAGTGGGGTTGTGGTACATGGTGAGGCTCGGGGACGTGAAATGGGTTATCCAACAGCGAATATTGAAACTCCCATTGATCAGCGTTTACCAGGCGTAGGCGTCTATGCGGTTTCACTTAAAATTGGTGATACGTGGTATCCCGGGATGGCGTCCATTGGTTATAATGTAACCTTTGGCGAAAACCGACCTAAAACAGTTGAAATCAATCTATTTGATTTCAGCCAAAATATATATGGTGAAGCGGTACAAGTGCAGTGGCACCATTATGTTCGTGGTGAAGTGAAATTCTCTGGGATGGAGACATTGCAGACACAACTTGCTCATGACGAGGCGACGATTCGCGACTATTTTAATGTAAAAGAGAGTAATGAGGCAGGAATAGATGGCATTTGATGGACTATTTACCCATGCAATGACAAAAGAATTAAACGATACGTTGGCGGGTGGACGGATCATGAAAATCCACCAACCCTATCCAAATGAAGTTTTTCTGGTGGTGCGTAATAATCGAAAGAATTATCCCCTTTTGTTGAGTGCTCACCCCATGTTTGCACGGGCGCAAATTTCACAGATTAAATACAAAAATCCCCAAACGGCACCTAACTTTGCCATGATGCTTCGTAAGCATTTGGAGGGGGCACAGTTGTTGCGCATTGAGCAGGTTGAAAATGACCGTATTATGCGCTTTGTGATTTCTGGAAGAAATGAGTTAGGGGATGAAGACCGTACGGTTTTGATTCTTGAAATGATGGGACGGCATTCTAACTTGTTTTTGGTTGATGAAGCCAGCCAGAAAATCATTGATTTGATTAAACATGTCCCTGCAGATCAAAATCGTGTTCGAACTTTAATGCCAGGTGGGACTTATGTCCAACCACCCAAGCAAGATGTTTTGAATCCGTACCAAAGTCTAGATGGTTTGGCTAACCTAATTCTAGATTATCGTGAACAAAACGAACTAGCTAAGCACATTCAAAGCCACTTCCAAGGTTTTGCTCGTGATTCTGCGCATGAATTGGCAGCAGTCGTTCAAAATGATGGGGACGCCATGGCGCATGCACAATCATGGTTCGATCACTTTAATCAGCCTAATCCCACCTTGGTTGATACACAAAAGGGACTCCAGTATGTCCCATTCCCTTGGCAAACAGTAACTGGGGAGACGACTGAATTTACAACCTTAAGTGAATTGTTAGATGCTTATTATGAAGGAAAGTCTGAACGTGATCGTGTCCAACAACAGGCCGGGGTTGTCCTCCGGGTTATTCATAATGAACTTAAGAAAAATAAAACGAAGATAAAAAAGCAACAAGCTGAGTTAGCCCAAGCTGATCATGCTGATGAGTATAAGGTCAAGGGAGAACTCTTAACGACATATATGCATCAGATTGAGCGGGGGATGACTGAAATTGAATTGCCAAATTATTATGACGATAATAAGCCCATGCAAATACAGTTGTCGAACCAATTAAGTCCTTCACAGAATGCACAACGTTATTTTACCCGTTATAATAAGCTAAAAGCATCTGTGAAATATTTAAATGAACAGATTGCCTTGGCACAGAAGGAAGTTGATTACTTTGAGAATTTGCAAGCTCAAGTTGATATTGCAAGTCCCAAGGATATTGAAGAAATTCGTCAGGAATTAATTCAAGAAGGTTATCTACGTGTGCAAAGTAAGAAAAAGCAAAAAGCACAAGTGAGCCAACCAGAAATTTTCTACGCAAGTGACGGAACGCAAATTGAAGTTGGTAAAAACAATCTTCAGAATGAGCGCCTATCTATGAAGACCGCAAATAAATCAGATATCTGGATGCATACCAAAGATATTCCTGGGTCACACGTTATCATTCATTCGTCTGAGCCAAGTGAACAAACATTAACCGAAGGTGCGCAACTTGCCGCTTACTTCTCGAAGGCACGTGATTCAGCTAACGTCCCAGTGGATTATTTACCGGTTCGTCGTTTACGTAAGCCCAACGGATCAAAACCAGGTTTTGTCATATTTGAGGGACAAACAACAATGACTGTTACGCCATCATATACAACTGTTCAGAAATTACGAAAAAAACCTGAAGCTTAAATTATGAGTCGTTCGAGAGAACGGCTCTTTTAATTTATTAAAAATTAATTAGGAACCAATCGCGTTTGTTCTGATGAACGTTGGATATGATACGCTTGCGTTAGCAAATGTGGCATGAATTTGATAAGTTATAGGAGCTTTGGTATGAAAACGATTTTAAAATCTTTGCAGGATGCGAATAAAATCTATCAGATGAAATTATTGAAATTGTCAAAAAAAAATAATGTAACCCTGGCCGAATGGCATTTACTAGACGCACTCGCGCAGGGTGCCGACACACAGGATAAATTAGCCCAGGTGATGCAGCTAGATCCTTCGACGCTATCACGACAACTTAAGGCTCTAGGTAAGAAGGAATATGTGGAAAGTGTCGCCATCAATCGAGATAACCGGCAGCGCAAATATTCGCTATCAGAAACGGGACAGACTGTTTTAAAAACATTGACGCAACAAGCACAAGTATATCGTAAGCATGTTTTTTCTGTTTGGTCGGAAGATGAACAAAGAATGATGACGATTTTATTGAATCGTTTAGAAAATTCACTGAATACAAATGACATTGTTTAAAAGCAGCCAAATTCGGCTGCTTTTTTTGTGATAAAACTATGAGGACGTTATTTGTCGTTTAGTTTGCTATATATTTATAAGTCGAAATTATGATAGAATATGAAAGGTTTTTAGAAACGATTGAAAAGGAGGTGGCTTATGACGGTCGCCATTGTAACTGATTCAACTGCGTACCTAACGGCAGATGAAATTAAAAATTTAAAAATTGAAGTTGTGCCAATTCCGGTCATTATTGACGGCACGACATATCAGGAAGGCATCGATCTTAAACGGGAATCGTTTTATGATCTTTTGGCGCAAGCCGAACACTTTCCAACGACATCACAGCCTGCAGTTGGCGAATGGTTAACGTTGTTTGAACGTCTGAAGCAAGCAGGCTATGATGAAGCCCTTGTGATTAACCTTTCATCGACTATCTCAGGTGCTGGTCAGACTGTGGCAGGATTAGCCACGTCTATTTCTGATTTTAAAGTGCATGCTTATGATTCTAAGTTAACTGTTAGGATAATGGGACAGTTAGTCCTTAAAGCGGCTCAGATGGCGCAAGAAGGGGCAAGTGTTGAAACGATTACCCATACGCTTGACGCCTTACGCGAAACGATTGATGAATATTTTGTTGTTGATGATTTGCAAAACTTATCACGAGGTGGACGCTTATCTAATGCTTCAGCATTAGTTGGGACAATGTTAAAGGTGAAACCAATTTTAACATTTGATCCAGAAACAAATTATATCGTGCCTTTTGAAAAGGTTCGTTCAATGAAAAAAGCGTTAGCACGCACCGAACAACTATTTGAAAATGCGATTGCTGAAGTTGATTACCCAATCCATGCGATTGTGATTTATTCAAATAATGCTGAACAAGCAGAAAAATGGATGGGTGAATTGCAAACACGTTTTCTAGAAGTGACATTTGAGTTATCTTATTTTGGACCTGTAATCGGAACGCATTTGGGCGCAGGTTCATTGGCTTTAGGATGGATACGTGAACCAGATTCCGTATAAAGCTACGCCAGTTTTAAAAAATTGTGCCATAATGGTAGTGTAGTTTTTTAAAAGTGAGGAAAAGAAATGTCAAATGTAAAAATTGTAACTGATTCATCAGCTATTCTAAGTGATGAAGAAGTTGAAGCCTATAACGTGACAGTCATTCCAATGAGTTTAATGATTGATGGTGAGCTCTATCAAGACGGTATCACAATCGGACGGAATGAATTTCTTGATAAAATGAAAGCAGCGAAAGCTTTACCAACGACTTCACAACCACCAATTGGTGAATTTACTAAAGTGTATGAACAGCTTGTTTCAGATGGTTCGAGCGTCATTTCGATCCATATGTCAGCTGGTTTGTCAGGAACAGTGAATGCTGCCAAACAAGCGGCTGAAATAGTTGATGGTGATATAACGGTTATTGACACAACCTTCATTGATCGTGCCGAAGCTTTTCAAGTTCTTGCTGCAGCTGAACTCGCGCAACAAGGTGCCACTACAGATGATATTCTAAGGCAAATTGCTTTAACTCGAGAGAAATCCGTATCGCATATTTTTGTTGCTGAAATGGATAACCTTGTTAAAGGTGGACGTATTTCAAAGACGGCCGGAGCCGTGGCTAATCTCTTAAACATTCACGCTGGTATTCATATTGAAGATGGCGGTTTTAAGATTGATGTAAAGGCTCGTGGCGTTAAGGCAATTAAAAAATATATGCATAAACTAATTACAGAAATGCAGTCAATTCCAGAAGGGATGCACCGAATTGACGTTTCACACGCTGGTGTTCCTGAAAAGGCACAAGCATTAGCTGAGACACTACAAACGGCATTTCCAGATGTTACGGTGCATACGTTTGAAACATCACCAAATTCTGCAACACATGCTGGGGCAGGCGCCTTAGCAATTGCTTATGAGACAAAATAAAAGATGATAAATTTACGCGTTATCCAGCTTTCAATTGCCAGGTTTTGTTTAGATATGGCATAACAAAAGAAAACACTGCAGACTGTGAGGAGAAATATGGCTCAGGTAAAAATTGTGACTGATTCTACGGCCTTGATTAGCCCAGAGGAAGTCGAAAAATACGGCATTACGGTAATTCCATTGAGTGTGATGATTGATGGAACGGTGTATCAAGATGGTGTCACCATTGGACGTGAAGAATTCGTTGAGAAGATGGCGGAGGCAAAAAATTTGCCTAGCACGTCACAACCACCTTTGGGCGTGTTCACTGAAGCATATGAGCGTTTAGCTAAAGATGGTTCTGAGATTATCTCTATTCATCTAACTAAGGGCTTGTCAGGGACAGTTGATGCAGCGCAACAAGCAGCAATGTTGGTAAATGCTGATGTCACAGTTCTTGATTCGGACTTTATTGATCGTGCTGAAGGGTTCCAAGCCTTGGCTGCCGCACAGCTTGCTCAAACTGGTGCTTCAAAAGAAGAAATCTTAGCTAAAATCAAAGAGGTTCATGATAAGACTCAACTTTATTTAACAGTTGCTGAATTAGATAATTTAGTTAAGGGTGGTCGACTTTCAAAGACAGCTGGCTTTGTTGCTGGTTTGATGAATATTCAAGTTGGTGCCCATGTTGTTAAGGGAGATATTGAAGTTGAAGTTAAGGGTCGTGGTGCAAAAGCGATTAAAAAGTACATCAATGGAATTATCGAACAAATGCAAGCTGAACCAACCGGTATTAAATATATCAACTTTGCCCATGTTGGTATTCAAGAAAAAATTGAAGAACTGGCGAAGGAAGTTCAAGAAATCTTCCCAGATGCTGGTATTCAAGTATTTGAAACCTCACCAACTGTGGCAACACATGCTGGTCCAGGGGCATTAGGCATTAGTTACGAAGTTAATTAAGCAAATATCTAGCAATTAACATCCAGTTAATTGCTTTTTTTGTGCTAAAATGGATTAACTATAAAATAAAAGTGAGGGTCATTATGCGACGACCATTCTATACTTGGTTGATGACGCAACGTAACCTCGTTGCCGCCAATGAAGTTCAAACATTTGCAAATGGGGCCTTTTATGACCAGCAATTTCCAAAGCAGAGCAGTGATTTTGATGAAATCTCACGTTATTTGGAAGAAAATGCAAATTATTTACATACTGTAACCACATTTGATGAAGCTTGGTCTCAATATTTAGCTTCAGAAATGTAATTGAAAGGAGTGCTCAATGGCACAAATAATCCAATGGTATCCCGGACATATGGCGAAAGCCTTCCGGTTGATGCGCGAAAATATGAAACACGTCGATATCGTGTTTGAATTGGTAGATGCGCGAATCCCTGCATCTTCACGCAATCCTGAATTAGATGAGGTGCTGGGACAAAAGCCACGTTTATTGGTCCTAACAAAAACTGATTTAGCGGACCCAGCTCGAACAAAGGAATGGGTACAATACTTTAAGGACCAAGGCTTAGCGGTTGTGGCATTAGATACACGTGGACATAAAACGCCACAAATCATGACTAAAGCGGCACGTGAGGTGCTAGCTGATAAGTGGGCTAATTTAGCAGAAAAGGGTGTTAAAGACAAGGCAATTCGAGCCCTTGTTGCCGGAATTCCAAACGTTGGTAAGTCGACGTTATTGAATCATTTGGTCACAAAAAATGTTGCAATTACAGGTGACCGTCCGGGGGTAACAAAAAAATTACAGTGGTTGAAGACACCAACTAATTTAGAACTTTTGGATACACCGGGTGTGCTGTGGCCTAAGTTTGAGGATAAGCGTGTGGGTGAACATTTAGCCATGACGGGAGCCATCAAGGATCAATTGATTAATAACGATGATGTTGTCCTAGGCATGCTAAAATTTATGCGTGATTATAATCCAAAGGCCATCACAGAGCGCTACCATTTGCCAGAAGATAGTTTTGATACCATGACTGATGTTGAAATTTTGTTATTAATTACACAAAAACTTGGTTTCAAAGATGATTACGATCGTGCTGCAGAAAGAATGCTAATTGACTTACGTCGCGGTAAGCTTGGCCAGTATACGTTAGAAGTTCCCGCTGATCATATTGGAGAAGTCGTAGATGACTGATTCTAGGCAAACAATTGCTCAAATCAAGGCAGCGCTTCAAGAAACACCTTCAAATGAATCCGTGCAAATGTGGCGACAAGATGCGCGGACGGGTGTTCAAAAATTGATTGCTCAGTATGATAAACGGCAAGAAAAATATGCTGAAATGTCGAAAGCTTTTAACCAACGCCTAAGTTTTGAGCAAACAGCCTGGGCGCAGGGCCAACGATTGGCTGGTGTTGATGAAGTCGGGCGTGGACCTTTAGCGGGCCCGGTTGTAGCAGCAGCTGTAGTGATTGATGAAACGTTTGACTTGTTAGCAGTGCATGATTCAAAACAATTAACTGAAAAGAAGCGATTAGCATTAGATGCACAAATTAAAGCAGAGGTTGTCGATTATGCATTTGGCGTGATTGATGCGCAAACGATTGACGAAGTTAATATTTATGAAGCCAGTCGTATTGCGATGAAGCAAGCAATCGAGCAATTAACAGTATCCATTGATGGTCTAGTGATTGATGCGATGACGGTCGATTTACCGTTACCTCAGGAAAAATTGATTAAGGGGGATGATCGCAGTATCAGTATTGGTGCTGCTTCCATTCTTGCCAAGAATTATCGTGATCAGCTAATGGTCCAATATGATCAGGAGTATCCTGGATATGGATTTGCGCATAATGCTGGTTATGGAACAAAAGAGCATTTAAATGGCCTTAAAACGCTGGGAGCCTCACCGATTCATCGAAAAACTTTTGCGCCCGTTAAAAGTTATGTTTAATTGCATGTTGGTGACGTCCCTGTTAAAAAGATAGAAATGAAATTGGATTTTTTGTTTAAAGCGATAGGGGGCTCTTAAAAGACTTGAGTCTTACATCAGGGTAAGTTAAAATTAGATGTGAACAAAATAAACAGAGACTTCTTGAGTCAAAGACGCAAGGATAAAAATCAAATCCACTATTGATGTTGTCATCAATGGTGGATTGTTTTTTTATCAAAAGTCGGATTGGATAGGATATGCGAAAAGAAGATGTACCGCTGTACCAACAGTCAGTCGAATCCATTGAAACCGAATTTCAAACGAATTTGAGTAATGGTCTGGATACTGATGATGTTGAGCAACGTTTAGAAAAGTATGGAGATAATGCTTTAACTGGTAAAAAAAATACATCGCTCTGGCAGAAGTTTTTGAACCAATTTAAAGATCTCATGATTGGTGTGCTAATTGCGGCCGCAATAATTTCGGCACTGGTCGGAGAAGTACCAGATGCATTGATTATTATGGCAGTGGTTATATTAAATGCCATCTTTGGGGTATTTCAAGAATCGAAAGCCGAAGAAGCTATTGACTCATTGCAAAAAATGTCAGCACCCAATGCCAATGTTCGCCGTGATGGAAATATCATTTCTGTGCCTGCAGCCAAGTTGGTGCCTGGAGACGTTGTCTTGCTTGAAGCGGGAGATGTGATCCCAGCTGATATGCGCCTAACTATGGCTGCTAATCTACAGATTGAAGAATCTGCATTGACTGGTGAATCTGTACCGGTGAATAAGCAGGCAGCTCAACTACAAGCTGATGACTTGCCATTGGGCGATCGTACGAATTTAGCTTATATGAATTCAAATGTAACTCATGGCCGCGGTGAAGGTATTGTTACTGGAACAGGGATGCATACTGAAGTTGGAAAAATTGCTGGTATGTTAGACAATGCGCAAACGACTCGGACACCTTTGCAAGATAGCTTGGCGCAATTAGGTAAGACGCTAACAGTACTTATTCTAATCATTGCAGTCATTGTCTTTGTTGTCGGAATTTTCCGGTCACCTGAAACAGGTGGTAATCGGATTGTGGATATGTTATTAACTGCTATTTCATTGGCAGTTGCGGCGATTCCGGAAGGATTACCTGCCATTGTAACAATTACGCTTGCGCTAGGGACAACACGCTTAGCAAAGCGGCATGCCTTAATGCGTAAATTACCTGCTGTTGAAACATTGGGTGCCACACAAATTATTGGTTCTGATAAAACCGGGACATTGACACAGAATAAAATGACCGTTGAAAAATACTATTCCGATGGTCAGTTACACGACGCAAATACGCCTTTAGCTGGATCGGCCAAAATGTTGGCGACGGTTATGGCCTTAAATAATGACACCCAAATCACTGCAGACGGTGATAAGCTGGGTGATCCAACCGAAACGGCTTTGATTACATTTGATGAATCACAAGGTGAGGATGTTGCCAAAATTCTGAGTGACTACCCCCGCCTTGACGAAATCCCATTTGATTCTGAACGTAAATTAATGTCAACGCGCCACGATATGCAGGGTAAGCATGTGATTACGGTCAAGGGTGCTCCTGATGAGTTGATTGCACGGGCAACGAGTCAATTAATTGATGGCACAATCGTCGAACTAACTGATGTAGATAAACAAAATATTTTAAAGACTAATGAGGATTTAGCAAAGCAAGCCTTACGTGTGCTAGCTTTTGCTATTCGCGAATATGAAACAGTTCCTGAGGCGCTAACATCAGAAAATACGGAATCAAACCTCACATTTGTTGGTTTGGTTGGGATGATTGATCCAGAACGTGAAGGTGTTGCACAAGCTGTAGCCGAAGCGCATGACGCTGGTATCAGAACGCTGATGATTACTGGAGATCATAAGGTTACAGCTGAGGCAATAGCGCGTCGTTTAGGTATTTTAGATGATTCACAAGGACCTGAGGCGATTATTACTGGGGCTGAGTTAGATGATTTGTCTGATGACGACTATCAAAAAAAGGTTGCCCAGTATTCCGTTTATGCACGAGTGGCACCAGAACATAAAGTTCGCATTGTTAAAGCTTGGCAAAATGAAAACAAGGTTGTAGCGATGACCGGAGATGGTGTGAATGATGCCCCAGCTTTGAAAACAGCAGATATTGGAATTGCCATGGGGATTACAGGGACCGAGGTGTCTAAAGGGGCCTCAGATATGGTTTTGGCCGATGACAATTTTGCAACCATCGTGCATGCCGTCGATGAAGGTCGAAAAGTCTTTTCTAACATTCAAAAGGCTATCCAGTATTTACTTTCAGCAAATCTTGGAGAAGTATTAGCCTTGTTTATGATGACTGTACTTGGCTGGAGCATTTTAGCACCGGTTCATATTTTGTGGATTAATTTGGTAACTGACACTTTGCCTGCTATTGCACTTGGTGTTGAGCCGGGTGAGCCGGGAATCATGAAGCAAAAGCCGCGTGGACGCTCAACTAATTTCATGTCTGGTGGTCTTGGTTCTTCAATTATTTACCAAGGATTACTTGAAGGTGGATTAACCCTATTCGTCTATTGGATTGGATTAACGTTCCCAATGCATACTGGTAGTGCAGCGATCCATGCTGATGCGCTAACTATGGCATTTGTTACACTGGGAATGATTCAATTATTCCATGCCTTTAATTCAAAGAGTATTTATCAATCACTCTTTACGATTAAACCATTCAGTAATAAAGCGTTTAATATTAGTATCCTAATTTCAGCTGTGATGATGGCTGGTACAATCTTGATTCCTGGTTTGAATGATGTATTCCATGTGACAAGTTTGGACTGGCACCAGTGGTTGACGGTGCTAGTGGCTTCATTCTCAATTATTCCAATTGTAGAAGTGGTGAAGTTCTTCCAACGTCGACGTTTGGCAAAACAACAATAGCATTGATTAAGCATCCCATATTGGGGTGCTTTTTTGCTTATTGTCACTGCTGAATTAAAATGAAGATGCGATAGGTTGCCACTATTCCGTAAAGATTGATTAAAAAAATGGGTCAAGTGTCGTCTCTATTTATGTAAGAGGGAGGGCAAATATGCAACGTGAGTTTCTGTTATGGTTGATGTTATTACCAGTGTCATTGATGCAACGCCACAAAATTTGGCAATGGGCGGTGGCGCACCAAAGATTTTCTTGTCGATTGGCATTTCTTGATGAATGTTCATTCACTTTAGAAATGCGCTATAAATTACAGCAATGGTATACCCATTCAAATTGGGTTGAGCAGTTGGGCTTACTACGGTTCAAACCGTATCTGACCATTATGGATCCTAGTTACCCGCAACAACTTAAAAATATAGCCCAACCACCGCTAGTGTTATTTTATAATGGCGATTTAAATTTGATAGAAACTAAAACAGTTGCAATTGTTGGCAGTCGCCACATCAAGGATGCTACACGAGCAATCTTGAAGGCCTGGATACCTGAACTAGTTAGACAAGGTTTTACAGTAATATCCGGAAATGCAGCTGGGGTCGATAGTGTGACGCATCGCTTAGTCTTAGGACAACGGGGTCATACGATTGCCGTAGTGGGCACTGGCCTTGAGTGTTGCTATCCCAAAGAACATCGCGCACTGCAGAATCGTATTAGTGAAGTTGGATTGGTATTGTCTGAATACTTGCCTTGGGTTGGTCCAAAAAAGTGGCATTTTCCAGAACGAAATCGGATTATCGTTGGGTTAACTCAAGATATTTTTATTTGCCAAGCGGCAAAAAAATCAGGAACTATGGTAACCGCTGAAATCGCTTTGGATGAAAATCGTAACATATGGATTATACCGGGGGACGTGTTAGACGCAGCATATGCAGGAAGCTTTGAATTAGTCCAAGAAGGGGCGCAAATTTTAACCTCTGTGACAGATTTTACGGAGGTAAACCAACGACAATAGGGTCTGTATTACCCAGAATTTAGGCAGAACAAGGCGTTTTAAAACGGTGAACGCAATTAAATCTGACACTTGTACCTTTGCAATACGTGCTTTCTGGTGTATAGTTTAGCTGAATGAAATTAATCTATATATGAAGAAAGCGAGCGCGCAAATGGTAGAAGCAACCAAAACAAAAAAGACAACCAAGCGTGCAACTACAAAAAAAACAACTAAACGTAAAAAAAATCTTGTTATTGTGGAGTCACCTTCTAAAGCAAAAACAATTGAAAAGTATTTAGGAAGTAATTATAAAGTAGTTGCAAGTATCGGACATATCCGTGATTTACCAAAATCACAGATGGGTGTCGATATTGAACATGACTATACACCAAAATATATTAATATTCGTGGAAAAGGCGACATTATTAAAGGTCTTAAAAAAGAGGCCAAAGCTGCCAATCATGTTTATCTGGCATCCGACCCGGATCGTGAAGGGGAAGCGATTGCTTGGCATTTATCAAATATCCTAGACTTAGATATGGATGCTGGCGAAAATCGAGTGGTCTTTAATGAAATTACCAAGGATGCCGTTAAAGACGCATTTAAAAAGCCACGTAAAATTGACATGAATCTAGTTGATGCGCAACAAGCGCGACGCGTACTTGACCGACTTGTAGGGTACTCAATTTCACCAATTTTGTGGAAAAAGGTAAAACCGGGCTTGTCAGCAGGTCGTGTTCAAACAATTGCGTTGGGGCTTGTCATCGATCGTGAGCATGAAATCCAGGCCTTTCAACCGGAAGAATACTGGACCCTTGATACACAATTCAAAAAGAATCGTTCGAAATTCAAGGCTGATTTCTGGGGCTTAGCTGGTAAAAAAATGGATTTGCCAGACAATGAAGCGGTCCAAGATATTATCAAGCGGTTGGACCAAAATGGCGACTTTGAGATTGTTAAAGTTGAAGCCAAAGAGCGTCGTCGGAACCCACAGCCACCATTTACAACGTCAACTATGCAACAGGCAGCCAATAATCAACTGAACTTCCGAGCTCGAAAAACGATGATGGCTGCGCAACAATTGTATGAAGGTATTAATTTGGGCGGTAAAGAAGGATCGGTCGGATTAATTACCTACATGCGTACCGATTCGACACGAATTTCTAGTATCGCTAAAAATGATGCAGCGCACTTTATTCATTCAGAATATGGTGAAGAATATGCAGCTTCTAAACCAGTTCAAGGAAAGCCACAGGAAGGGGCCCAAGATGCCCACGAGGCTGTGCGACCAACTTCAGTTTATCGCACACCTGCTTCAGTTAAAGACAAGTTAACGAACGATCAATTTAAGTTATATCAATTGATTTGGTCACGATTTGTCGCATCACAAATGACACCAGAAGTATTGGATACGATGGCGGTAACGATTGAACAAAATGACGTCCAATTCCGTGCTAATGGTTCAAAGACGAAGTTCCAAGGGTTTACCAAAGCGTATCCGTCTGCCCGTGAAAAGGACAATAAACTTCCTGAATTAGCGGTTGGGGATGTTGTAACGATGGAACAACTTTCACCAGATCAACACTTTACGCAACCGCCTGCTCGTTATACTGAAGCAGCTTTGGTTAAAGCGTTAGAAGAAAATGGTGTGGGGCGTCCCTCAACTTACGCTGCAACCATTGAAACCATTCAAAAACGGGCTTATGTGAAGCGTGATGCTAAGAAGTTTGTGCCAACAGAGATTGGTGAACTCGTTCAAGGAACGATGGATGAATTTTTCCCAGATATTACAAACGTGAAATTCACAGCCCGAGTAGAAAATGAACTTGATGAAGTTGAAGAGGGCGACAAAAATTGGGTGACTGTTGTTGATGACTTCTATAAGCCATTCTCAAAGGAACTTGCTACTGCTGAAACTGAGATGGACAAAGTGGTGCTTAAAGACGAGCTGGCTGGTGAAAATTGTCCCGTCTGTGGCGCACCAATTTTGATTAAACTTGGTCGTTATGGAAAGTTTAAGGCTTGTTCTCGTTTCCCAGATTGTCGTTATACAGAAACAATTGTTGAGCAAATCGGTTTGACTTGTCCAAAATGTAAGACCGGCGAAGTCGTTGAACGTAAGACCCGTCGTGGACGAACTTTCTATGGATGTTCACGATATCCTGATTGTGACTTCGTGACATGGGATAAGCCCACGAAAGACACACTGCCGGATGGAACGACACCCAAAAAAGATGATCAAGCCACTGAGGCAAAGTCTGAGACCACAGACAATGCAGAAACGGCAAAGGCATAGTGATGTTTGATTATATTGAGCGCTTTTTAGACTACTTAAAAGTTGAGCGTCAGTATTCAGACGACACGCAACGGGCGTATAAGTCTGATATTTATGAGTTTGTTCAATTTTTAGGTGAAACCAATGACCAAGATGAAACAGTTGATTTAACGGCGGTTACTGCGTTAGACGTGCGGGTGTTTTTATCGCATCTATACGAACGAGGTGATAGTACCCGGACGATTGCCCGAAAAGTGAGCTCCTTACGCTCGTTCTACGAATTTTTGGAGCGCAATGACGCAATCGATCATAACCCTTTTGAAGGGGTCCAATTAAAAAAAGCGGGGCAACATTTGCCACGCTATTTTTATGAAAAAGAATTGAATCGTCTTTTCGAGGTTGCTCAGGCAGATCAAACGGCTCTCGGACAACGTAACTTATTAATTTTAGAGTTATTGTACGGGACAGGTATGCGAGTTTCTGAGCTTGCTGGGCTTGAATTATCGATGATTGATCAGCGGGCTAAAATTATTACGGTCACAGGTAAGGGAAATAAAACGCGCATTGTACCGTATGGACAGTATGCGCAAAAAGCACTTGAACACTATCTTAGTGATGGTCGATTACAATTAATGCAAGCAGATAGCAACCCGAATCATTTGCTCTTCAACCAGCGCGGAAAACCTTTGGCAACTGGTGGCATCGAATATGTGCTGAAAAAGTTGGGTAAGCAAGCTGGTCTAACCCAGAATATTTCCGCGCACATGTTCCGACATACGTATGCAACTGATTTATTGAACAATGGCGCCGATTTAAGGACTGTGCAGCAACTGCTCGGGCATAGTAGCTTGAGTACGACACAAATTTATACGCATGTAACAACACAATCGCTACAAGAAAATTATCGTAAATTTTTCCCACGCGCGAATGAGTGAAAAACTGCACGAAATTGGACTAGACAATTGTTGAATACTTGATAGAATAAAGAATAAGATATCGAAATAAATGCAGTTGGAGGTTGGCCATGGCAGTTTTGTTAGATAATGGCAGTTTGGCAGTTGAAATTTCAACACAAGGAGCAGAGCTCACAAGTGTTAAAAATAAGGAAAGTGGTTATGAGTACTTGTGGGAGGGTGATCCAACGATTTGGGGTCGCCACGCACCTAACTTGTTTCCAATTGTTGGACGCTTAAAGGGAGATCGCTATAAGTATCGTGATAAGACTTATTTTATGACGCAACACGGTTTTGCGCGTGATAATGCTTTTGAATTAGTTGAACATACTGAGACAACAGCGCGACTACGCTTAGTCGATTCACCTGAAACGCGTTCCATTTATCCATTTCGTTTTCAATTTGACGTTGTGTATCGTTTAACGGATCAAGATACATTAGGAATTGCTTATGCGGTCACAAACACAGACACACATGATATTTATTTCTCAGTTGGCGGACATCCAGCCTTTAAGGTGCCATTGGCTGAATTTAATGAATACTATATAAACGTCGACCCACAGCGTATCTATCCAACAGCGCAATTAGTTGGTCCATATCTTGATAATAATATTGAGGACAGTTACGATGCACGGGAACCACTCCAACTGGATCGTAACGACTATCGTGATGATGCTAAGATTCTACGAACAGATGGTAACCCAACAACATTGGTTTTATCTAAGAAGACAGCCTCACATGGGGTAACCATGCATGTTCAAAATGCCAAGTATGTTGGTATTTGGACGCCTTATGCGAAGGGCGCACCATTTATTTGTATGGAACCATGGTGGGGCATCGCGGATACAGTGGATGCGGATAGTAATATTGAGCATAAGTATGCCATCAATCGTTTGGCTCCAGCACAAACCTTTACAGGCTCATATTCAATTAGCTTCTTTTAAAATAGTTATGCAAAATCATTAGCCATTCTGAATGACTAATGATTTTTTTAATGAACATAAAAAACGCATATCTTTTGATATGCGTTTTGCTTTCAATTTATTTAGCCCAATAAACTAGACCGAAAGGAATCAAATTTTCCTGCCCATTTTTAATGCGTTTAAGATTACCACGATGGCGATATATCACAAAAATCGTTAGGATCAGGGCAACAATGAAGAGTGCCCAGTCTTGGTAAAGGAGTGCAGCAATCGTGACGGAAATGAAACCAGCCATTGAACCAACTGAAACCATACTTGTCAAGAAGACTGCGATACCAAAGGCCAGCATGGCGATACCAACCATTGGAAGGCTGTAAACCATAAGGACGCCGAGCGAAGTTGCCACGGCTTTGCCACCTTTGAAGCCAATCCAGACTGAGTATGTGTGACCAATGATTGCCCCGACACCAACTGCGAAATACCAGTAGTCAGCTGGGATAGGTCCCCACAGACAAGCCATCAAAGCTCCGGCCGATCCCTTAAGCACATCTAAGCATAAGACGATGATACCTGCAGGTAAGCCTAAATTACGAAGGGTATTGGTTGTCCCGATACCACCTGAACCAAGCTTTAGTAGATTCTTATGGAAGAAGACTTTTCCGATAATATATCCAAATGGGATAGACCCAATTAAGTATGCCAATCCCAAACTAATTAAATAGTGCATTAATGTCATGCGAAACCTCTTTTTGTATAATGACGGAATAATTGCGTGCAAGTTTTATTTTAGCACGCTTATACACGTTTGGAAAAAAATTTAGTTTGAGAATTTATTAATTCACTTGCCAATCATCAAGAAGTTAGGCTAATATGAAGAACGAATGTGCGAATTCGCACACTTAATAACACATTTAAGTTAGTTAAAAATAATGTAAGAAGAAAGAGGAAACATCCATGGCAAAGCAAAATACGTATTCGGATGATTCCATAACGGTCCTTGAGGGGTTAGAAGCTGTTCGAAAGCGACCAGGAATGTATATCGGCTCAACAGATGGAAAAGGGCTACACCATCTCGTATATGAAATCTTTGATAATGCCGTCGACGAAGCATTAGCAGGATTTGGTGACGAAATTGATGTGACCATTCATGCTGACAATGCGATTACTGTTGTCGATCATGGACGTGGTATGCCTGTTGGTATGCATGCATCCGGTAAACCAACACCAGAAGTCATTTTGACAGTTTTGCACGCAGGTGGAAAATTTGGTCAAGGTGGTTATAAGACGTCTGGTGGCTTACACGGGGTGGGGTCTTCAGTCGTGAATGCCCTCTCATCATGGTTGACCGTTACCATTGTTCGGGATGGTAAAAAGTACCAAGAAAAGTTTGTGGATGGGGGCCACCCAGATGGCACTTTGGACGATTTGGGTAAAACCAAGGAACCGTCAGGAACGACGGTGACGTTTAAGCCAGACCCAACCATTTTTTCAACCACGATTTACAACTTTGATACGTTAGCTGAACGTCTGCGTGAATCTGCCTTTTTGTTGCCAGATGTGAAGGTGACTTTGACTGATGAACGTCCAGGCCAAGAACGTACCGAAGTATATCACTACCCTGAAGGGATTCAAGCTTTCGTCAAATACTTGAATGAAGATAAGGATGTCCTTGGGGATGTCATGTATTTTGATGGGACTGAGCAAGGGGTTGAGGTTGAAGTAGCTGCCCAATATAACGACGGTTACTCTGAAACCATGATGTCATTCGTCAACAACGTACGTACGCCCGGTGGGGGAA
The DNA here is from genome assembly GCF_001437355.1 of Weissella viridescens. Lineage (GTDB taxonomy): Bacteria > Bacillota > Bacilli > Lactobacillales > Lactobacillaceae > Weissella > Weissella viridescens. The sequence continues at coordinate 32,188 of NZ_JQBM01000001.1, forward strand.
CTCATGAAGCGGGATTACGTGCAGCCTGGACGAAAGCTTTTAATGAATATGCCCGCAAGGTGAATTTACTAAAGGATAAAGACAAAAATTTGGAAGGTTCTGATGTGCGTGAAGGGTTATCAGCAGTTATTTCTTTACGTATTCCTGAAGACCTTTTGCAGTTTGAAGGGCAAACAAAAGATAAACTAGGCACACCTGAAGCACGTTCAATTGTGGATAATGTTATTTCTGAACAACTTGGGTTCTATCTGATGGAGAACGGTGAATTCTCACAGGGGTTAATTCGAAAGGCATTACGTGCCCGTGAAGCCCGTGAAGCTGCGCGAAAAGCCCGTGAGGAATCACGAAATGGTAAGAAACGTGGTAAGAAAGAACAACTATTGTCTGGAAAACTAACGCCGGCCCAATCAAAAAACGCTAAGAAAAATGAATTGTTCTTAGTCGAGGGTGATTCTGCCGGAGGTTCTGCCAAACAAGGTCGTGACCGTAAGTTCCAAGCAATCTTACCGCTCCGTGGAAAAGTATTGAATACGGAAAAGGCCAAGTTAGCTGATATTATGAAGAACGAAGAAATTTCAACGATTATTTATACGATTGGGGCTGGAGTTGGCGCAGACTTTAATATTGATGATATTAATTATGATAAAGTCATTATTATGACCGACGCGGATGATGACGGTGCGCATATTCAAATTTTGTTGTTGACCTTCTTCTACAAGTACATGCGTCCTTTGATTGAAGCAGGCAAGGTTTACATCGCCTTACCACCTTTGTATATGTTGCGTAAGAAAAATGGTAAAAAAGAGACGGATATTGAATATGCTTGGACTGATGCGGAATTAGCAGAACGTCAGGCTGAAATGGGCCGTGGCTATACTTTGCAACGATTTAAAGGGCTTGGTGAAATGAACGCCGAACAGTTATGGGCGACAACCATGGATCCAGAACTAAGAACAATGATTCGGGTTAAAATTGACGATGCTATGGTTGCTGAAAAGCGCGTGACAACGTTGATGGGTGATAAGGTTGAACCACGTCGAAAGTGGATTGAATCCAATGTGGCGTTCAATTTAAGCGATGAAAATGATACCTTGCTTGATGAAGCCAAAGAAGAAAGTCAGCCAAGTAATGCGGAACAAACTGCCTTAGATTTTGTGCCGCCAGTTATTGAAACTTGGCAAGATCAGGAGGAACGTGATGTCTGAAGCAGGAAACATTCAAGAAATCAGTCTTGAGACAGTGATGGGTGACCGATTTGGTCGATACTCAAAATCAATCATTCAAGAACGTGCCTTGCCTGATATTCGTGATGGTCTAAAACCCGTCCAACGTCGTATCCTATTTGCGATGTTCAAAGATGGGAATACCTATGATAAGGCCTTTCGTAAGTCGGCCAAGTCCGTTGGTAACGTGATGGGTAATTTCCACCCGCACGGGGACTCATCAATCTATGAAGCCTTGGTTCGCATGTCACAAGATTGGAAACTACGGGCACCATTAATTGAGATGCACGGGAACAACGGATCAATTGATAATGATCCGCCAGCTGCAATGCGTTATACCGAGGCACGTTTGTCTAAACTAGCAGGGGAAATGCTGCGTGATTTAGATAAAGATACGGTTGAAATGGTTTTGAATTTCGATGATACCGAATACGAACCAACGGTACTACCCGCCCATTTCCCGAACCTCCTAGTAAATGGTTCAACCGGAATTTCAGCGGGATATGCCACAGAAATTCCCCCACATAACTTAGGGGAAGTCATCGATGCTTTGGTTTATCTTTTAGCGCATCCTAAAGCCACACTGGATGAATTGATGGACTTTGTTAAAGGTCCGGATTTTCCTACTGGTGGGATTGTTCAAGGAATTGATGGGATTCGCTCAGCTTATGAAGATGGACGTGGTCGCATCGTTGTCCGTGCGAAAACTGAAATTAAACCGTTAAAAGCAGGGAAGTCACAGATTGAAATTTCTGAGATTCCGTACGAAGTCAATAAAGCTGCCCTTGTAAAGAAAATCGATGAAATTCGATTGAACAAAGACGTTGCAGGTATTGCTGAAGTTCGTGATGAATCTGATCATGATGGTTTGTCAATTGTGATTGAATTAGGCAAAGATGCCAATGCTCAAGGAATTTTGGCATATCTTTTCAAGAAAACAGATTTGCAAATTACGTATAATTTCAATATGGTTGCCATCCATAACCAGCGTCCAGAGCGAATCGGTTTAAAAACGGCTTTGTCAGCCTTTTTGGAGCACCAAATTGAAATTATCACAAAAAGAACCGAGTTTGATTTAGCCAAGGCACAGGATCGGCAGCATATTGTTGCTGGTTTGATTAAAGCCATGTCTATTTTAGATCAAGTTATCGCGACAATCCGTGCTTCAGAAGATCGGAAGAGTGCTAAACAAAACCTGATGGATCAATATGATTTTTCAGAGGCACAAGCCGAGGCAATCGTTACGATGCAATTGTATCGTTTGACGAACACCGACGTGACACAATTACAAAAGGAATTTGATGATCTCAATCAAAAAATTGCACAATACAATCTAATCCTGTCTGATCCAAAAGAATTGCGAAAAGTCTTACGCAATGAATTGAAAGCGATTCGTAAAGAATATGCAACTGATCGAATGACAGATATTGAAGATGAAGTGCAAGAACTTAAGATTGATCAAACCGTAACGGTGGTTGATGAAGATGTCATGCTTTTGGTATCTAAGTCAGGTTATGTTAAGCGTTCTTCAATTCGTTCATATACAGCATCAGGGGATGAGAATGGGTTGCGCGAGGATGATGAGATTGTGTTTGTTGATCGAGTGAACACTTTGCAGCACGTCTTTATGTTTACTGATCGGGGTAACGTGGTTTATCGTCCAGTGCATGAAATTGCTGAAGTCCGTTGGAAGGAAGCTGGTGAACACCTTTCACAGACGATTACTGGTCTCAATCCGGATGAATTAATTATTGCGGTGAAGGTTGTACAAGATGTTGATCAACTCGATGGTGAATGGGTGGTCGCAACATCGGATGGGCTCATTAAGCGGACGAAGTTTAATGACTTGGCGCCTAAATCAACGTATCGCAAGAAGCCAACACCATTTATTAAGTTAAAATCAGACAGTGCTTATGTCGTTGATACAATGTGGTTCGACGAAACAAAAGTGGCGCAATATGAAGTTGTATTGACTTCATACCAAGCCAATGGACTACGTTATGCGTTGGATGAGGTACCAGTGTCTGGCGCCCGTACTGCTGGTGTTAAAGCAATGGCGTTGAGTAGTGAAGAGGATATGATTACCGGTTTGGCACTTAACGACACCCAGCAACCGATTGCAATTGCACTCATGACCAATCGTGGGGCCTTTAAGTGGATGAGTATCGACGAACTACCAACAACAAGTCGGGCACGAAAGGGTGTTGCGGTTATGCGTGAACTTAAGCGTGATTCTCACCGAGTGGTCGCAATGCTAGGACTGGATGCTAAACAACCGAGTCCCGTCACTGTGTTGACTAGTTCGGACAAGGTATTTGATATTAATCCGCTGGATCATCCGAAGAGTCAGCGTTATAGCAATGGTAGTTTTGTGATTGATACCCAAAAGGATGGGGTCCCTGTCGCAATGCATAAATACCAAGTACAAGTTGTCACAAGTTAATGGAAAAAGCCAAGACTCTGGTCTTGGCTTTTTTTGTTTGCAAATATATATGTTATACGCTATACTGAAAGAGAAGAAAGCGCTTTCACAACACGGCGCATATTAGGGGGATTTGAAATATGTCATTACTAGGTGCAATTGAAGCAGGTGGTACAAAGTTTGTCGTTGCAGTAGCGGATGTAGCTGATCCAGAGCAAGTTTTACATCGTGAAAGTTTTCCAACAGAAGATGGGACACGGACACTTGAAAAGGTAATTACTTTCTTTGATCAATTTACTGATATTGCTGCCATCGGGATTGCAGCTTTCGGTCCGATTGATGTAAAACCCAACAGTCCGACCTATGGATATGTTTTAGATACTCCCAAGCGTGGTTGGTCAGGATTTGATTTCTTAGGGACAATGAAAGCATGGCGTGACATTCCATACTACTGGACGACTGACGTTAATGGTGCGGGTTGGGCCGAGTACAAGACTGGTGCTGCCAAAGATGTGGAAAACGTGGTCTATTTGACGATTGGTACTGGCGTGGGGGCTGGAATCATCACAAATGGTGAATTGTTGACTGGATATTCTCATCCAGAAGCAGGTCACATTATGATGCAAAAGCACCCTGATGACGTCTATGAAGGATTATGTCCTTTCCATGGTAATCGTTGTTTGGAAGGGTTAACTGCAGGTCCAGCTATCGAAGCGCGTTGGGGGATGTCAGCTAAAGAGATTCCAGATGATCACCCAGCATGGCAAATGGAGGCATTTTATCTCGCACAAGCAGCGATGACGTTTACGGCTACTTTGCGACCAGACATGATTGTTTTCGGCGGTGGTGTCCCACATCGTGAAGTTTTGTTGCCAATGGTTCGTGAATCCTTTGCTGAGCAAATGAATAATTACTTGGCTGTTCCAGACTTAGACACCTATATTCAACCTGTTAAGAATGGGGACAACGCTGGTATTTTAGGTTGTTTCTACCTAGCAAAAACGTTAATTTAAAGCAGTTGATACCCGATTATTTGTCGATTCGCTGGGTGCGAAATGACTAATAATGAGGTATACTTGTTTATTGAAATACTTTAATTGAATTGGAGAATGATACATGACTAAGAAACAAGTTTTTGGACACAAAAATCCAGATACAGATACAGTTGCTTCAGCAATGGCAGCCGCCTACTTGCTAAACCAAGCCTACGGTGAGGAAGCACAAGCGATGGCACAAGGGGAACCCAATGCAGAAACAAAGTTTGCATTGGATCACTTTGGCTTAGACGCATTGCCAATTGCAACTGCTGCGGACACTGATGAAGTCGTTTTAGTTGACCACAACGAAGCTGGACAATCAATTGATAACTTTGCAGATGTTACCGTTGCCGGTGTCTATGACCACCACAAGCTTGATTTTAAGTCAAATGCACCACTTTGGTTTACAAATAAGCCTTTGGGTTCAGTTTCAACCATTTTGTATTACGAATTCCAAAATGAAAACGTTGAGATTCCGACAGCATTGGCCGGGATGATGGCATCAGCAATCATCTCTGATACATTGCTTTTGAAGAGCCCAACAACAACTAAGCAAGACCAACCTGCATTGGAAGCCTTAGCAAAGATTGCTGGCATTGATGACATCAACGCCTATGGACTTGAGTTGCTTAAGGCTGGAACAGATTTATCATCACGTTCAGCTAAAGATTTGATTGATGGCGATGCTAAGTCATTCGAAATGGGTGGTAACACAATCCGTATTGGACAAGTTAACACCGTGGATGTTGATGATGTGTTTGCACGTCGCGATGAAATTGAAGCTGCAATGAATGAAGAGATTGCACAAGATGGTTATGATACCTTTATCTTGGTTGTCACAAACATTTTAGATTCTGATTCAGATATTCTTGTTTTGGGAGATAACCAAGACAAGGTGGCCAAGGCTTTTGATATCGAATTGAAGGATGGACGTGGTTCATTGCCTGGCGTGGTTTCACGTAAGAAGCAAGTTGTGCCTCCGTTGACAGAAGCATTCTAAAGAAACAAAAAAGACTACCCAACTGGGTAGTCTTTTTTAGTGGTTAAACAAGAATTGTGAAACTTTGGCAACTGAGTCTTCAGGGCCAACAAAGTAAATCGTATCGCCTTTTTCAAAGGTCATATAGGGGCCAGGTGAAATAATCAGTTTGTCGTCGTGATCAATTCCAACGAGCGTGACGCCAGTTTGATGCCAGAAATTCAAGTCATGGAGTGATAATCCATATTTATCTGAGTCTTCGTTTAGAGGCAGTTCAAACGGTAAGAGCGGTCCTGCTTGCTGATAGTTTTGTGTTTTTTCAAGAAATGTTTTGAGTAGATTAGAAAGTCGATCTAATTCTTGTTGTTGGACTGCGATCGTATCAACCATATCGTTTTTAATCGTTTTCAAATTAGAACTAGCTTGTTCCACTTCAATAAAATCAATTGCTTTTTCTTGCGAGATGATGGTAGCGCCTGTGCCATGTTGCGATTGAACAATACCCATGTCTGCTAGCACGTTAATGGCGCGATGGGCCGTTTCGGCAGAAACGCCGTACTTAGTGGCTAATTTCGAACGGGCATGAATCTTGTCACCAACTTTAATTTGGTTGTGTGCGATGTTTTCAGCGATATCAAGGGCAATTTGCCGGTAACGGGGTTGTTTTGTTGCTGTGGTCATGTTCGAGCTCCCGAGTCATATGAATTCTTCTAATGATTTGATTATATGATTAAAAAATTTAAATGTAAATGGTTAAAAGCCTATTCTGGTGCATAATTGACTTACTGCCAACTCTATGGTTTAATATAAGTTGTCACTACGCCTGTGTCACTTAAAAAAGTGAAGTAGTAGGAGGAAATTATGGCTAAGGTAAAGTTAGAGCACTTGACCAAAATTTTCGGTAAGCATGTTAAACAAGTAACAGAGATGATGCAAGAACATGCACCAAAAACCGATATTTTGGAAAAAACTGGTGCAACGGTTGGTGTTTATGATGCCAACTTAGAAGTTAATGAAGGTGAAATCTTCGTTATCATGGGACTTTCTGGTTCAGGAAAGTCAACTTTGATTCGTTTGCTTAACCGTTTGATTGAACCAACGACTGGTTCAATTTATTTGGACGGTGAAGATATCTCAAAGATGGATAAGAAGCAACTTCGTGATGTTCGTCGTAAGAAGATGAGCATGGTGTTCCAAAATTTTGGTTTGTTCCCGCAACGAACTGTTTTGGAAAATACGGAGTATGGGCTTGAAGTTCAGGGTATGCCTAAGGCGGAGCGTCGTGAAAAAGCTGAAAAGGCTTTGAAGAACGCAAATCTTTTGGCATTTAAGGACCAATATCCAAGTCAGTTGTCTGGTGGAATGCAACAACGTGTTGGTTTGGCACGTGCGTTAGCTAATAATCCTGAAATCTTATTGATGGATGAAGCTTTCTCAGCGTTAGACCCATTGATTCGTCGCGACATGCAAGACGAATTGATTGAATTGCAAGCCAAGCAAGGGCAAACCATTATTTTCATTTCGCACGATCTTAACGAAGCTTTGCGTATCGGTGATCGAATTGCCATTATGAAGGATGGGGAAATTGTACAAATCGGAACGGGTGAGGATATCTTGACGCACCCAGCTAATGATTATGTACGTGCCTTTACTGAAGATATTGATCGTTCTAAGGTTTTGACGGCCGAAAACATCATGGTGCCACCAATTACCACGAACATTGATAATGATGGTCCAAACGTTGCATTGAAGAAAATGCGTGCTGAAGAAGTTAGTGGTTTGGTTGCGGTTGATCGTGATCGTCACGTTAAGGGCTTCTTGACGGCTGAAAATGCTGTTAAGGCTCGTGAAAACGGTTCAGCATTGGATGCAGCACTGACCCAGATGACAACAGTGCATAAAGACACGTTACTTTCAGATGTCGTGTCTGTCATCTATGATTCACCAGCACCATTAGCTGTTGTTGATGACGACAACCGCTTGGTAGGTGTACTTATCCGTGGCCGTGTTCTTGAAGCACTTGCTGATACAACAGACATGGAGGTAGAGTAGAATGTTCGCAGTTGCCAAAATCCCATTAGCTGGATGGGTGCAATCACTTGTTGATTGGATGACTAAAAACTGGGCTGGATTCTTCAATGCAATCCAAACTGGTGGTCAACATGCTATGGATGCGTTAACGAACGTCTTTACTGCGGTGCCACCGCTACTATTGATTGTTGCCTTGACCATCTATGCCATTATTGTAAGTGGTAAGAAGTGGGGATTCCCATTAATTACCTTCCTTGGTTTATTACTTTTGTGGAACCAAGGATTGTGGAATGATTTGATGCAGACGACCACTTTGGTTCTGGTATCAAGTGTGATTTCAATTTTGATTGGTATTCCGCTTGGAATTTGGATGTCAAAGTCTGATCGTGTTGCTAAGGTTGTACAACCAATTCTTGACTTTATGCAAACAATGCCTGGATTCGTTTACTTGATTCCAGCGGTTGCATTCTTCGGAATTGGTGTTGTGCCTGGTGTCTTTGCATCATTGATTTTCTCATTACCACCAACTGTTCGTTTTACGAACTTGGGAATTCGTCAAGTGCCAAAGGAAATGGAAGAAGCCGCAGATTCATACGGTTCAACACCATGGCAAAAGTTGGTTAAGGTCGAATTACCAATCTCAAAGCCAAGCATTTTAGCTGGTGTGAACCAAACAATTATGTTGGCTTTGTCAATGGTTGTGATTGCTTCAATGGTTGGAGCACCTGGTCTTGGACAAGGTGTCCTATCTGCTTTGCAACACGCCGATGTTGGTAATGGATTTGTTAACGGTCTTGGTTTGGTTATTTTGGCCATCATCATTGATCGCTTTACTGAATACCTTAACGTTGACCCTATCCAAAAACTTGCAAACAAGCCTACGGGTCGTTTCAAGAATTGGAAGAAGTGGGTTGGTTGGATTACCACAATTGCTTTGATTGGTGGAACTGGTTTCGCCGCTGTGCAAGCTCACCAAAAAGAACAAGCAAGTGTTAACATTGTTTATGTTGAATGGGACTCAGAAGTTGCTTCAACAAATGTGTTAGCAGAAGCGATGCGTGATCATGGTTACAATGTTAAGATTACACCTTTGGATAATGCGGTTATGTGGCAATCAGTTGCCCAAGGTCAAGCCGATGCATCAATTTCAGCTTGGTTACCAAATACCCACAAGGCGCAATATGACAAGTATCATAAGCAAATTGATTTCTTGGGAGCTAACTTGAAGGGCGCACGTCTTGGTTTAGTTGTTCCTAAGTATATGACAAATGTTAATAGTATTACTGACCTTGATGGACAAGCCAATAAGACAATTACAGGAATTGAACCAGGTGCCGGTGTTACCGCAGCTGCTGAAAAGACTGTTAAGGATTATACCAACTTAAACGGTTGGAAGGTGCAAACGTCATCAACTGGGGCCATGACAACTGCTTTGCAAAAAGCATATAGTGCTAAGAAGCCAATTATTATTACTGGATGGTCACCACATTGGATGTTCCAAAAGTATGATTTGAAGTACCTAAAGGATCCTAAGGGAACAATGGGTAGTTCAGAAAATATTACCACGATGGCTCGTAAGGGTCTTAAGCAAGATAAGCCTGATGTATACCGTGTTTTGAAGAAGTTCCAATGGGACAAGGATGACATGGAAAAGGTTATGCTTGATATTCAAGCGGGAAAGACGCCGCAACAAGCTGCTGATAAGTGGATTAAAGAGAATCCAAAGAAGGTTGATGCTTGGTTCGCTAAGTAAAACTGACTTAAAAGAACAAGAAAATTATTTCTTGTTCTTTTTTTATTGACTTTAGATTGGAATTAGATTAAAATATGATAAACAAAGTGATCGAAAGAGTAGCAATTTAATTTTGTTCAGAGAGATGTTGGTCGGTGTGAAACATTCTAAATTAATGGTGAAAATGGTTCGTGATTGGCATTGATGAGTGGCAAGACTATAAATCAATGACGGAGTCGTCAACGTTAACTGACTAGGTGTATTGATAAGGCCTCATTTCGCTGCGTTAATACATAGTAAGGTCGAGTTAGGTGACTGACTCGATGAAATTTAGAATGGTAACACGGTCTATTAGCCGCTTCTATAATTTATGAGACATAAATTATAGGGGCTTTTTTTTATGGAGGAGTATGATATGAATAAAGGTGTTAAGTGGGTTATTGGTATTGGATTAGTTGCAGTTGTCGCAGGTGGATTTTATGCCATTAAGCAACATGATAAGGTCGAATCAAAAACTGTTACAGTCGGAATTGTTGGTGATTCTGACCGTGAGTTATGGGAATATGTGAAAAAGGATGCCAAAAAGGACTATAATGTCGATGTGAAATTAAAGACATTTACCGACTATGTCCAACCTAATAAGGCCTTGGCGGACGGTGATATTGACTTGAATGCGTTCCAAACGGTGAATTATTTTGAAACACAGAATAAAAACTATAATGGTAAGTTGTTGGATATTGGAAAAACGTATGTGACACCTATTCGACTATATTCAGATAAGTTTAAAAAGCTAGGTGATTTACCTAAGGGTGCGACGATTTCAATCCCAAATGATCCATCGAATGCCCAACGCGCACTTGATTTGTTAGAAAAGGCGGGGTTGTTAAAATATAACCATAGTGTTAAACTTCCAGGTGCGAAGGATGTTACTGATAATCCAAAGAACATTAAGATTAAAGAAGTGCAATCTGATCAATCTGTCAGCACCCTTAAGAGTGTGGATGCAGCTGTGATCAACACAAACTATGCCCTTGATGCAAAGCTTAACGTGGATAAGGCGCTTTACGTCGAATCCGTTGATCAAGCACATAAAGGCTACTTTAATTTAATTGCGACACGCAAGGGTTCAGAAAACAAGCAAGCATATCAGGATGTCGTGAAGGCTTACCAAACTGAAAAGACAGTTAAGCATATGAAGGATTTGTATGGTAATGCTGAACAACCAGCATGGGGTAAGTACGCAGAGTAATTGGAGGAGAGTGAAATTATGGCAGAAGATACAGCAATTTTCGCAGGTGGATGTTTCTGGTGTATGGTTCGTCCATTTGATACATTACCAGGTATTAAAAAAGTCGTTTCAGGATATACTGGAGGTCATACGGATCATCCAACTTACGAGCAAGTTTGCTCACATACAACGGGGCACACTGAGGCGGTTGAAATCACCTTTGATCCAGATGTTATTTCATACGAAGAGCTTGTTAATATCTATTGGCAAGTTACTGACCCAACTGATGCAGGTGGTCAATTCCAAGATCGTGGAGATTCATATCGTCCCGTGATTTTCGTTAATTCGCCAGAACAACGTAAGATTGCGGAAGCTTCGAAAGCTGAGTTACAAGCATCTGATCGTTTTAATGGTAAGAAGATTGTGACGCAAATTGAGGATGCTAAGCCGTTTTGGCCAGCAGAAGATTATCATCAAGATTTTTACAAAAAGAATCCATTGCGTGATGCCATTCAAGAGGCACCTCGTAAGCGTTTCGAACAAGAACACTGGTCTGACAAGGCTTAAAGCTGATACAACAACGTTTATTGATGGAATAAGCGTTGTTTTTTTGTACAAAAAAACGTCTATCTAGTTAAGATAGACGAATTATTTTTAATAAGATTGGTTGGCAGCAATTGCGCCAAGAATACCAACAAAAATTAAAGTGACAATAATTGAGGCAATGACAATGATAAACATCCAAAGTCCGGCACGGTTCCAAGTATCTTGGATTTGCTTAAATGTTGCAATATCTTCAGGTGTGTTTTGGAAACCGCTCTTCTTCCAAGCCCAACCATTTCCTAAGGCTCCACAGAAGATGGCCCAGATGAAACCGAAAACAGGGATTGGTAGTAGAACAAGCAAAGGTAAGTATGACTTGTTTCCAAGTCCCCAGAACATGTTGAACATGAAGGCTCCCCAATTCCAACCTTTAACTGCTTCAGGGACTTCGTTAATTGAATTGTTTTCCATAATAATCAATACTCCTAAAATAAAATTGATAAAACTAAAATATACTTTATATATTACTATATCGAAATGAGAAACACCATTATTTTTTTGCTGAAATGAATATTTTTGGTATTAGCATGCAGGTGTGCAGGTTGCCAAGATTTTGCATGATTGCAGAATCCGTTGTACAATAGTGGAAACCAATCCGACTGATTGGGAAGGAGTAAGCCCATGCATTTGAGTATTCAAACCGTTTATATCGTTGTCATTGGTGCAAATATGCTTTTTTTAATATTATGCGGACTGGGTATCTATCGTGGTGCGCGCGATCACGACCGTTATTTAGTGATTGTTTACTTACTCCTCACGTTGGGTATTTTAATTGCTGTAAAATTAACTTTACAAGCAACCGGTCTTTTAAACTAAGTTTGAGGCATTTGAGCGGAATAGTAAGCTTTTTGAGTTAGAAGTGACGAAGTACGATTGGTCTTAAACTTGAATGCTAAGAACAAGCAGGCAACTCGTCTTTAAAAGCGACAACTGGATAAGACAGATTAGATGGAGGAACATTATGACAAATATTGCAATTTTAGCTGCTGCTGGACGAATTGGTAAACTTGTAAGAGCCAATTTAATTAATCAAACGGATGCGAACGTTACGCTTGTAGCGCGTTCAGCTGAACAACGTTTAAAGATTCATGATGATGATCGTGAGACATTTGTTTCGACGGATTTGACTGATACAAAGCTAGTTTCGGATGCACTTAAGGGGCAAGACATTGTTGTTTTAGCTGTAGCACCACATGCTGAATTGGCGGAAGAAATTATTACAGCGATGCATGAAGCTGGCGTATCGCGTTTAATTGTGACTGGCGTTTTAGGTGTAGATGATGAAGTTCCCGGTGCTTTCGGCGAATGGAACGAATCTATGATTGGTGGAGAACTACCAGCTCTGAAAGCCGGATATAAGACTTTGATGAATAGTGATTTAAACGTCACTTATCTACGTATGACGTGGTTGTATGATGATGCAACAGAACTAAGCTTTGTGATCACAAAACCTGGTGAACCATTGCCAGGGGTGCAAGTGACACGTGAGGCCGTGAGTGCCTTCATTACTGAGCAAATTGCAGATGGTGCACAAGCATATCAAAATGAATCAATTGGGATTTATGAACCAGGTTCAGAAAAGTTCTCAAAGCCAACATTTTATTAAATCGATTTAGTAGAATCACCTGAACGCATAGGAATGGTGCTTCTACTTTTTTTGTGAGAAAAAAACGACTTATTCTTAAAAAAGCATCATGCAAAAACGTTTTAATAAGCGTAAACTAGCTAATAGTGTTTTTATCATAAATGGGAAGATGAGGGTTATATGCATGACAGAATCTGGACAGACACATTGGTTGAGTTGGGCCAACATTAAGCAAAATGTACATGACATTTTTACGTGGCAGTACTATCGTGAAGGTTTTTCAGGATGGTCAAAGAAGTCGTATATTTGGTTATTAGTTGGTTTGTCGGTAATTATCGGGACAGGATTTATGCATGGTTTTTCAACCATGACATTAATTTCGGTACTGGGGGGTGCCATCGGTTTCACATGTACTTTAGCAATTACAAATAATAAACGATTGAATGGGGTATTAGGATTTGTTTCAGCCATTCTAATCTCATATGTAGCTTGGCATGCAAATAATAACGCGGATATTTTTATGCAAGTGGGGTACGTCCTTGCATTAGATATTCCAGTTATTCTATTTGGAAGTGCTTGGAATGCGCGTAAGATCCGCAAGATGGATCGAACTGGCTGGTTAATTTTGTTGGGTACGTTTATCGTGATGTATTCATTCCTATTTTGGATTGATACGCAAGTCTTTATTTCACCACGTCCATTCATTGATGCGTTTTCCGCTGCAATCGGCTTCACCGGTGCGGCACTAATGCTTGGTAAATATTCTTCGCAATATGTGATGTGGTCAATTCAAGGAATTACTTCCGTGTTATTGTGGTTTATCACAGCGCAACAAGGTGACGCCAATTGGGTCTTATTCGCAACTTACTTGTTGTACCTTGGAAATGATGTGCTGGGTCTGTTCTTCAGTCCATGGCGAATGTTTAATAAGTCTAAACAAAGTTCATAAGATTAATCAAAAAGGCAGACCTGAAATGGTCTGCCTTTTGTGTTATCATGCAAGGTAATGGAAAAAGTGAGGAAGAATGATGCGATATCAATATTTAATTTTTGATTTGGATGATACTTTATTAGATTTTAAGGGTGGCGAAATTGCGGGATTAAAAAATGTCTTCGCAAAACAAGGCTTTGACACGGTGCTTCAAGAAAAAGCATTCAATGAGTATACACGAATTAATTGGGAACTGTGGTCTGCGTTCGAGAAGGGCGAAATTTCCAAACAAACAATTCATCAAACGCGATTCGATAAGCTGCTTGTATCTCTAGGGGTGGCAGGCGATGGTAGTGCATTTGAACGCCAATATCGTGAAGAACTTAATCATAATTATCGAATCATAGATGGGGCGGAAGCGTTTTTAGCGCATTTAAAGCAATCAGGGTATCATTTAATCGCCGGGACCAATGGTGAAGCGCAAACCCAACATCTTCGATTAGAACATACTGGTTTCGACAGCTATTTTGAACAAGTTTATATTTCAGATGAAATGGGTGTGGCGAAACCAGATCCAGGTTTTTACACACAAATTTTTAACGAAAATCCTGAAATGACTAAAAACAACACGGTGATGATTGGTGATGGACTGGCATCGGATATCCAAGGTGGGACTAATTTTGGAATCGATACCATTTGGGTCAACTTTACACAAACCCCAGCTCCAGAAACGCCACAGCCAACAGCGACAGTACAGACTTATAAAGAATTAATACAACAGCTATCCTAATAAAAAAACTCAAAGTCAATATGACTTTGAGCTTTTTTTTATACCATAATGAAAATTGGTAAAATGAGTGGGCGACGTTTTGTCTTATCGTATAAGAAACGTTGCAAGTGAGATACCACGGCATTTCGAATGCTGTGTTCACTGGCATTTGGTTCACGCATTGCCATTAAAATGGTATGGAAAATTTCTTTACGACCTTCATTAATCAAATCTTCTGACTCACGCATGTAGATAAAGCCACGTGATAGAATATCTGGTCCGGCTGTAATTTCTTTATTATTCAAATCAATTGTTGCAACAACAACAACTAGTCCATCTTCTGAAAGCAGCTTTCGATCGCGCAGAACAGCAGCTCCGACATCACCGATACCATTTCCATCAACATAAGTATCCTCAGCAGGGAAGTGGTCCGCGATACGAGCAGAGTCTTCAGTTAGAGCAAGGACGTCACCATTGTCGAGAATGAAAGTGTTATCTTTAGGAACACCGATATCATGTGCTAAACCTTCATGGACCTTAAGCATACGATATTCACCGTGGACGGGCATGAAGTACTTTGGCTTAATCAATGAAAGCATTAACTTTTGTTCTTCCTGGCCACCGTGACCTGAAGCGTGAATGTTATTGACCTTACCGTGAATAACATTTGCTCCAGCTTCTTCCAATTCATTGATAACACGATCAACTGAGGCTGTGTTTCCAGGAATTGGTGAACTAGAGAAAATGACTGTATCGTTTGGTTGAATCTTAATTTGCTTATGGGTACCATTAGCAATTCGGGCGAGGGCAGCCATCGGTTCACCTTGTGATCCGGTACATAAAATGAGTACTTTTTCAGGTGGCAATTTATTGACTTCGTGCGCATCAATTAACATTTCTTCTGGAATATCGAGATATCCGAGCGCAAGTCCATTAGTTACCGCGCTTTCCATTGAACGTCCGAAAACTGCAATCTTACGTCCGTGTGCTAAGGCAGCTTCTGTTGCCATTTGGACACGAGACATATTTGAGGCGAAAGTTGCAAATATAATGCGACCGTTAATTTCATCGAACAACTTGTCAATTGTCTTTCCAACCCACCGCTCTGATTTTGTAAATTCAGCACGTTCCGCGTTGGTAGAATCAGACATCAATAGTAGGACGCCTTCTGAACCGATACGGGCCATCTTTTGTAGGTTAGGTGGCTGGTTCGTAGTAGGGGTGAAGTCAAACTTAAAGTCACCAGTTTCAACAATTGTACCAACCGGTGTGTGAACAGCAACTCCATAAGTGTCTGGAATTGAGTGGGTCGTACGGAAGAATTCGACACTCAACTTGTCAAAAGTTAGGACGGTATCTTCATCAATCTCATGCAGTTCAGTTGTTTTTAATTGGTTGTGTTCTTCAAGTTTATTTTTAATTAATGCCATTGCAAGAGGACCAGCGTACACTGGAACATTCACGGCATCTAAGAAGAAATGAATCGCCCCAATGTGATCTTCATGCCCATGGGTAATAACTAAGGCTTTAATCTTATCGCGATTTTCCTGGATATATGTGTAGTCAGGAATAACATAGTCAATTCCTAACAACTCATCTTCAGGAAATTTAACACCGGCATCAATGATAACGATCTCGTCACCATATTGAATGCCGTAAGTGTTCTTTCCGATTTCACCTAAGCCACCCAGAGCATAAACCGCTGCTTCATCAGGGTTAATGTTTAGCTCCATATTGCTCATAAATTAAAACTCCGTCAACTTGAAATCGGGACTTTGTTGCTCGTAAGCAAGTGCCTTTTCTGAAAGTTGTTCAATTTGTTCGACATTGTAATCTGTGTTTTTTTCGACTTCGCGACGCGCAGTTGGTTGGTCAGGAACATCTAGGTAAAGTGAGTGAGTATCCTCACGCTTTGGATTACGTTGCTTTGATTCTTGGTAATATACTTTGAAAATCATAAAAAACTCCTTTAATAAATCTATTTTTCCGTATAGTCTTATTTAATATAATATCAGAATTTGGTTGATAAAACTAGTGTCTCCCAATAGCTTGAATTTTTTAAGGGCTAACGCTGTTAAATTTAACCGTCATTTATGATTTTATGGCATACTTAATAGTGAAGTGATGTGTTCTAAAATTGGTAAATGGCGAAGGGGAAGCTATGAAAATCTTTATTATTGGCGCGACCGTAGTTGTGATTTTAATTCTGTTGACGATTTTTCGACGAACTGGTCGAAAACTAACTGAGCAACAAATCATTGAATCGCAACAGTGTGTTAATGCGGCGATGAATTCAGTTGTCAAACACCTAGATCCAAGTTTGGGCATTATTGAAGACAGTAAGCCATTTCGTTCAACATTGGTTGCCAACATATGGGGGCACGAAGTCATGGCATTTGAATTTATTTTGCCAGTTGAACGAAAATTAAATGCCGATGTGTTAAGGCGAAAACTCAACAACGGGCTGCAGGCATATGCTACGAGTCATCAATTAGAATCATATGACCAATCAGAACCAGTCTTTGTGGTGACTGACATCTGGTTTAACCAAGCCGGAACGACATTGCATGTTGATGTTACCCACGTCGTTAATGCAGAAACTGTTGCATATTTACATGATTTAAGACGCCTCAACCAAACCAATTAATGCTATACTATTTTCATAATAAAATTATGACATGGAGGAGTGAATAACCTATGTATCGAATGGACCAAGTTGTGCGGGATGGTGACTCTGTACTTAGAAAGCAAGCGGCAAAAGTTGATTTTCCACTTTCAAGTGAGGACCAACAAGTGACTAAAGATATGATGGAATATCTGATTATCAGTCAAGATGAAAAGGAAAATGAAAAATATGGACTTCGTCCTGGTGTTGGTTTAGCTGCACCACAAGTTGGCGTTTCAAAGCAATATGCCTCAATTTTGATTCGTAACGAAGATGTTGATGGGCATGAGGATGATGAGAAAACTTATTTCTTTAAGGGAACGATTTATAATCCTGTCATTACACGCCAATCAGTTAAGCAGCAAGCCCTAGCCGGCGGTGAGGGATGTTTATCTGTCGATGAAGATCAAGCTGGCTTTGTTGAGCGAGCTTACCGTATTACTGTGAAGTATCAAGATGAAGCTGGCGAGCAACAGGAGATTAAATTACAGGGATACCCAGCCGACGTATTCCAACATGAAATTGACCACCTACACGGAACGCTTTATTACGACCACATTAATAAGAGTGAACCATGGCTTGAGCATGATGGCACTCGCTACATTTAATTAAGGGAAAAACATGGCTGATAAAAATTTTAATTATCCCTTCTTGGAAGGGTGGTCCACTGACGATATTGTTAAAGCGAGTCGTTTATATGATGCTGTTGCAAACGCCTATGAAGTTGGCGTTGAACGTGATGAATTATTAGCTGCATATCGAGACTTCAAGACCGTGGTACCAAGTAAATCAGAAGAAAAACAATTAGATCGTGAGTTTTCACAAGCAAGCGACTATTCCATTTACCGGGTGATGCAAGCGGCGCGTAGTACAGAACGTCCGCGCTTAAAACAAGCGGCGCGTAGTACAGAACGTCCGCGCTTAAAAATGGATGTTTAGAGAGGACCGCTAATGTCACTCACACCAAAACAGTTGGATGCGTGCGTATTAGTCTGGCTGGATGAAGCACGTGAACAAATTCTCAACGCCATGCAAATTCCATTGCAAGTGAGCGAAAAGACGAATGCACGGGATTTGGTGACCAATGTTGATCGGTCAATCGAACAGTTTTACGTCCAAAAGATTCAACATTTAATGCCGAACGCACACATTATTAGCGAAGAGGGTTATGGCGATCATGTCGAGTCCATGGATGGTGATGTATGGTTTATTGATCCGATTGATGGTACGTTAAACTTCGTCGAACAACGGGCAGAATTTGCGACGATGTTGGCGCTATATCACGATGGGGAACCGGTGTGTGCTTGGATTATGGATGTTATCCAGAACGAGGTTATTCATGGTGGACCAACCCTAGGAGTGTTTGAAAATGAGCAACGGCTGTCAAAGTTTGAAAATAGGGGTTTGGCAGCTGGGCTTATAGTTGTTTCAGGGGCACGACTTTTGAGTAATCAAATGTGTCTACCAGAAATTGCGCAGACAGCGTTAGGTTTTCGTGTTTATGGTTCAGCTGGGATTTCATATATGCACGTTCTACAAGGGCGCGCTATCGGTTATATCAGTAAAATGAAACCTTGGGATTATGCGCCAGGGGTTGCCTTAGCTAAAACGTTGGGATTGTCGACAAGTAATATTGACGGCAACGCGCTGAATATGTTAATATCAAATTCAGTAGTAGTTTCAACTCCCAGTGCTCATGAGGAAATCATGAGAATTGAGAAACAAACAAACGGTGTCTAGTCAGGCACAGATATTCATTTATGAATATCGTCCGGTTAAATGATGAGAATGATTTAATCGTGAAATGATGGATAACATTTAAGGAGAATAGAATTTTGGCAAAACGTGAAAACTTACGTAATATTGCAATCATTGCCCACGTTGACCATGGTAAGACAACTTTGGTGAACGAGCTTTTGAAGCAATCAGATACACTTGATGCACGCACTGAACTTGGTGATCGTGCAATGGATACCAACGATATTGAAAAGGAACGTGGAATCACAATCCTTTCAAAGAATACGGCCGTTGAAATTGGTGATAAGAAGATTAACATCTTGGACACACCAGGACACGCGGACTTCGGTGGTGAAGTTGAACGTATCATGGGGATGGTTGATGGTGTGCTTTTGGTTGTTGATGCCTTTGAAGGTACAATGCCACAAACACGTTTTGTGTTGAAGAAGGCCTTTGAACAAAAGTTGACACCAATCGTGGTTGTTAACAAGGTTGACCGTCCAGGTGCTCGTCCTACAGAAGTTGTTGACGAAGTGCTTGACCTATTTATCGAATTAGGTGCTGATGAAGACCAATTGGACTTCCCAGTTGTTTATGCATCAGCTATGAACGGAACTTCTTCTTCAGATCCTGATTTATCAACACAAGAGCACACAATGGATCCTATCTTTAAGGATATCTTTGAATACATTCCAGCTCCTGAAGATACTTCAGACCAACCATTGCAATTCCAAGTTGCTTTGTTGGACTATAACGACTTCTTAGGTCGTATTGGTATCGGACGCGTCTTCAATGGTAAGATTGCCCTTGGGGACAACGTTACTGTTATGAAGCTTGATGGTACAAAGAGTAACTTCCGTGTTACAAAGTTGTTTGGTTACATGGGATTGGATCGTATCGAAATCGATTCTGCCAAGGCTGGTGATTTGATTGCCATTTCAGGTATGGAAGAAATTTCTGTTGGTGAAACAGTTGTTAGTCCAGACAGTCCTGAAGCTTTGCCAGTTCTTCGTATCGACGAACCAACTTTGCAAATGACATTCCGTATTAACAACTCTCCATTTGCTGGTCGCGAAGGTAAGTTTGTTACGGCTCGTCAAATCGAAGACCGTCTACGTCGCGAATTGCATACTGACGTTTCATTGCGTATTGAAGATACAGATGAAGCTGGTGCATGGTTAGTTTCTGGTCGTGGTGAATTGCACCTTTCAATCTTGATTGAAACAATGCGTCGTGAAGGTTACGAACTTCAAGTTTCACGTCCTGAAGTTATCTTCAAGAACATTGATGGTGTTGATTCAGAACCTTATGAAACTGTTCAAATTGACACACCTGACGAATACTCAGGTTCTGTTATCGAATCATTGTCAAACCGTAAGGGTGACATGATCAACATGGAACCTACTGGTACTGGTACCACTCGTTTGGAATTCTCTGTTCCTTCACGTGGTTTGATTGGTTACTCAACTGAATTTATGTCATTGACACGTGGATATGGTATCTATAACCACACATTCTCTGAATACCAACCAATCGTTAAGAACTGGAACCCAGGACGTCGTAACGGAACACTTGTTTCAATCAACCAAGGCCCAACAACTGCATATGCGATTATGGGTGTTGAAGATCGTGGAACAATGTTCGTACATCCTGGTGATGAAGTTTATGAAGGTATGGTTGTGGGAATGAACTCTCGTGATAACGATATCTCTGTTAACGTTACTAAGGCAAAGAACCAAACTAACGTGCGTTCTTCTAACAAGGACCAAACTGCTTCAATCAAGACGCCACGTGATATGACGCTTGAAGAATCACTTGAATTCTTGGCTGAAGACGAATTGGCCGAAGTTACACCAGAACACGTTCGTATTCGTAAGCAAATCTTGAATACAGCAGAACGTGAAAAGGCTGCTAAGCGTCGTAAGACAGCACAACAAGGTTAATTTAAAGTCATTAAAAGTAAAGTATTTACTCAATTTTGAGTAAATGCTTTTTTTTATTTGAAAATTTATGCGAATGCATGAAGCAGACCAGTTGTCGATTATGAAGTATGATAAAATAAGAGTTACGATTAAATATAAAGGAGTGATGCTTTATGCAAGTTAATGATTCAAAGCGTCAGCCAAAACAAATGAATGGATTTCAAGCTTTTTTTCAAGCTATGAGAATTAAATTTAAATACTTAGATCCTTGGATTTTTTGTTCCATTGTTGGGCTAATGATTTTTGGAACTGCGATGGTTTTTACATCAAGTACTAACATGGCGACTGGCTCAGCCACAAGCTTCTTTGTTAAACAAAGTATCTTTGCAATTCTATCAATTGTTATTTTGTTATTTCTTTTTGCAATTGGGATTCCTTGGCAAAAAAGAAGTTATCGACGGGCAGTTAAATATGTGATGATTGGATTAGTTGTTATACTAGCATATACCCGTTTCTTTGGTCCGGTAACGAGTGGTGCTCGTGGCTGGTTATACTTTTTTGGCTTTGGATTTCAGCCAGTTGAATATTTTAAAATTGCGATGATTTTATGGCTAGCCATGAAATTTAGTGACGTTTTAAAATATAAGGCCGGACCAGGACGTCAATTAACACCGATGTTATTAAATTGGCACATTACGTTATTACCAGTCATTGGGATGTTACTAGATTTGACAATGCCCGATGTTGGTGGATTTGGAATTCTTTTAGCAATTGCCGGAGTCATGTTTTTGGCAGCAGGTGTTCCTGCGGTTTGGCTCTGCATAGTTGTTGTGTTAATTATCACAGTTCTTGTGATTATGCCTATTCTAATTCCTTATCTGCAACATCTGAACTTCATGCCATATCAGTTACAACGGTTTGAAGCTTTTGTGAATCCATGGAGTGCCGGAGATAGTGGACA
The DNA here is from genome assembly GCF_001437355.1 of Weissella viridescens. Taxonomy (GTDB): domain Bacteria; phylum Bacillota; class Bacilli; order Lactobacillales; family Lactobacillaceae; genus Weissella; species Weissella viridescens. The sequence goes on from NZ_JQBM01000001.1 coordinate 54,013, forward strand.
CCAACTCATTAACTCATATTATGCAATCAGTAATGGCGGAATATTTGGTCGAGGCTTAGGAAATAGTATTCAAAAGCTTGGCTTTTTACCAGAGCCAAATACCGACTTCATCATGGCTGTTGTGGGCGAAGAGTTGGGAGCTATTTCAATTATCCTCGTTTTGATTGTCATTGGTATCATGGTGTGGCGGATTGTCATGTATGGTACGCGCACGCGAAACATGGAGTTCTGTTTAATCTTATATGGAGCTGCGATGTTCATTATGGTTCAAGTGCTAATTAACTTAGGTGGTGTAACAGGATTGCTACCAATTACAGGTGTGACTTTCCCTTGGATTTCATATGGTGGATCATCACTATTGGCTTGGGGAATTATGATGGGATTTGTTTTGAATATTATTGGTCGGTTACGTTTAGAAGCCGATCGCGAAAGGTAGGATGTGCAATGAGTTTTGAACCAACAAAACGCCGAGCATTGATTGTTTATTTAAAGAATATGCGTCAGGCTCGTCAATTACGTCGATTCGGCATTGTTAATTATATTTCAAATAAAATGAAGTTTGCTTCAGTTTATGTTGATGAGGGTGATGTAGAGACCAAGAAGAAGTTGATTGAACGTTTAGGGTTTGTTGATCATGTTGAACTTTCACATTGGCCAGAAATTGATACAACAGTGGGCGGACAACAAAGCATGGATGAAATTGACTTTGCCGTCGATAGCGATGATGTTTTCGATGATGTGGCGCAAGAAGAGGAATTATAATGCGAATTGTAAGTGGAAAATATGGTGGACGTTCGCTAAAAGCTGTCCCAGGTGACGCAACTCGTCCAACCACAGATAAAGTAAAAGAAGCGATATTTAATATGATTGGTCCATATTTTGATGGTGGACGTTCCCTCGACTTATATGCGGGATCAGGCGGACTATCGATTGAAGGCGTGTCACGAGGAATAGACGAGGCCGTTTTGGTTGATCGTCAATATGCTGCGATTAAAACAATCAATGCTAACATTGCAGTGACCAAAGAACCTGAACATTTTCAGGTCATGAAAACATCAGCTGAAAGTGCGATTTCGCGTTTACAAGGAAGTGCGCCTTTTGATGTATTCTATTTTGATCCGCCATATGCAAAACAAACCATCGTGAATGATGTTGCGCAATTGATTGAACACGGATTGGTTGCTAAAAATGCTGTGTTAGTTGCCGAAACGGACCAAAATGCTGATTTACCAGAAGCTATTTCAGGCTTTAAGCAGGTAAAAGAACGTGATTACGGAATTACGGTGATTACGATTTATGAATACGAAGGTTAAGTCATGACAAAAGCACTATTTCCAGGAAGTTTCGACCCTATTACGAATGGGCATGTTGATATTATTGAACGTGCTGGTAATTTATTTGATGAAATTATTATCGGGGTAGCAAATAACACGAGTAAAACGGGTATGTTTACGTTGGCAGAACGTGAGGCACTCGTTCAAGCAAGTATCGCTTCGAAATCCAATGTGTCAGTCGTCGCTATAACTGGTTTAACAGCAGACTATGCGCAGGCGCATGAGGTTGACACGATTATCCGTGGGCTCCGGAATGCACAAGATTTCAGCTATGAAGAACCAATTGCACAAATGAATGTGACCTTGAGCGGTGTGGAAACCATTTTTATGCCTGCCAAACCACAAAACATGATGCTTTCCAGCTCAATGATTAAAGAAGTGGCAAAAGCTGGAGGAGACATTTCTAACTTTGTGCCAACTCCTGTAGCTGAAGCAATGCAACAGAAATTGATGAGGTAGCTGATAATGTGGGAAAAATTTAAAGTAGCATTTAAAAAGCATCGCACAACAATCCTCTCGACCGTGGCTGTGCTATTTGTTATCGGTCTAGTTGTACCTTTACCACTGTATGCAGAAAAGCCCGGTTCCGCTGAAAATTTAGCTAATTACATTAAGGTGAATAAAAAAGCGCCAAAACTGAATGGTCAGTTCATGTTAACGTCTGTCGCTTTGGTGCCATTAAATGCCATTACGCTAATGATGAATGTTGTTGACCCCGCTGCTGATATTCAAACCAAGGCAGAGGCACTTGGTGGCAATCAGAATATGGCTGATGATCAAAAGGTCAATCAAATCTATATGAAGACGTCTGTTAACGAGGCCAAAGCGAATGCTTACAAAGCGGCCAAAGTTCCGTATCAACGCCAGTTTAATGGTATTTATGTGATGGGGATTCAACCCGATTCTAACTTTAAAAAGAAGTTGGCGGTTGGAGATACGATTGATTCAATTGATCATCAAAAATACGATAGTGCAAAGGCCTTTCAAAAAACAATCCGTAGCCGTAAAGTTGGTTCAAACTTAACGGTAGGGTACCAACGAGATAAAAAACATTATGAAGCAACTGGTAAAACGGTACCATTAGCAGGAACGAAAGATTTATCGGGGATTGGCATCGTGCTAACTGATGATGTCGACGTTAAATCGAAACTTCCGATTACTGCTGATTTAGGTGACTTAGGCGGACCATCAGGTGGATTGATGTTTTCACTTGAAATGTATGATGCCATGTCGCCTGTTGATTTAGCTCGTGGTCGTAAGATTGCTGGGACCGGAACGATTGATAAAGATGGTCATGTCGGTGAAATAGGTGGTATCGATAAGAAGGTAATTGCTGCTAACCGTGCTGGCGTAAAAATTTTCTTGGCACCTTATATCAAACCAAACGATTTAACCAAGAAATATGAAGAAAAAGGGCTAACTAATTACCAATTAGCTAAAAAGACGGCTAAAAAATATGCGCCAGATATGAAAGTAATTCCAATTGAAACTTTTGATCAGGCTGTAACTGAGCTTTCAAAATAAAGTTTGACGAAATGGTGAGAATTTGATATTGTTAATCAAGTTATTTCGTACAGATAGTGTGTCTGAGACGCACCGATAAGAGAGGCGAAATACCACATCAATTTGTGGTATTTCGTCTTTTATTATGTCGAAAATTTTAAAGGAATAGTTAGATGAAAACTAAAGAATGGCATGTTTTGGCTGCTGTGATTGCAGCCGGTTTAATGAGTTTTAGTGGGGTCTTAATTGAGACATCGATGAATGTTACATTCCCACACTTAATGCAAGAGTTTAATACCAATGCGAGTGGTATCCAGTGGGTTACAACAGGATACCTGCTTGCGATTGCTGTTGTCGTACCGGTTACCGCATTTTTATTGAAGAACTATTCTGTTAAAAAATTGTTTATTCTGGCTAATTTATTGTTTTTAGCAGGAGTTATGCTTGATTCTTGGGCACCAACGTTAACCATTTTATTAACGGGACGTATTTTCCAAGGGATTGGAACCGGTATTGCGCTTCCGCTAATGTTTCATATTATTTTGACGAAATCGCCTATGAATAAACGTGGTGTGATGATGGGGATTGGAACAATGACGACTTCAATTGCACCTGCGATTGGGCCGACATACGGTGGAATCTTGTTAAGTAGTCTCGGGTGGCGTAGTATCTTCTGGTTCTTGATTCCACTGATCTTACTTGCATTGGTCATGGGATTAATGAGTATTCCAGATGAGCATGTTACTCGCACAGAGCGATTCAGCTGGGGAGCTTTCTTGACCTTGACCGTCGGATTAAGCACGTTGTTGATTGCGGTTGAACAACTATCATGGCAATACTTTGGATTAAGTCTGATCTTTTTGGTTGGCTTCTACTACTGTAATAAACGTCGACAAATGCTCAATTTAGCAGTCTTTAGGAACAAAACTTTTGATGAGCTCACATACAGTTTCTTGGTTTATCAGGCGATGTTATTGGGATTATCGTTTGTGTTACCAAACTACTTACAATTAGGGTTACATGTTACATCAACTCAAGCGGGTTTGTTCATGTTCCCTGGAGCAGTGCTTGGAGCTGTGTTAGCACCAATTTCGGGACGACTTCTTGATAAGATTGGCGCTGTTAAGCCAATTTTGGGTGGTATCACACTATCAACAACTGGGTTAGTTTTGATGAGTGTCTTTTTCCCCGTGATGAGTTTTTGGACGCTCTTATTGGCGCACATGTTACTCATGACAGGAACAGGGTTAGCGTATAGTAATATCATGACTGTGACTTTGGGTACATTGCCTCCTGAACAAAGCGCCGATGGAAATAGTATTTTGAATACCATGCAACAATTTGTTGGAGCAAGTGCAACGGCCATTGTTGCCCAAATCTTTTCAAGAACCGTCACAACGCATTCAAATGGGACTGGAACCATGCTTGGTTCACAATATGGAGTGTGGTTGTTAACAGCTTTGATGCTTGGCTCAGTTGTATGCTTTTGGTTTGTCAAAAGACAGTTGCAGACCAAAGCGTAGTCAAGTTGCATTCTCCTAAAAAACCAGTATAATTATATGGAGTGAAACTGTGTCCACTCAGTGATTGGAGGTGCAGGTGATGCCAACACGAATCCCAGAGGATGTCGTAACTGAGATTAGAGAACGGGTCAATATTGTTGATGTGATATCACCTTATGTACCATTAAAAAAACAAGGTCGAAATTTGTTTGGGGTGTGTCCGTTTCATGAAGAACGGACACCATCTTTTTCAGTCAATGAAGACAAGCAAATTTTTCATTGTTTTTCATGTGGACGTGGGGGGAATGTATTCAGTTTTGTGATGGATATTGACCAAGTTTCATTTCCACAAGCGGTTGCTAAGGTGGCACCGCTAGCTGGAATTGATATTGATGATAAATATCTTAACAATGAATCAGCCCAACCTGTTGACGAAAGAACGCAGGCCTTACGTGAATTATATCAAGATGCAACAAAGTTATATCACCATCTACTGGTTAATACCCAAGCTGGTGAAACAGCACTTAACTATCTCCATGAGCGTGGGCTAGATGATGCTACGATTGATGCCTTCATGTTAGGCTACGCACCAGGTAATGATTTTTTACTCGATTATTTTCAAAATAAGAAAGTAGATTATCAATTACTTCGGACATCTGAATTGTTTGTGGTCTGGGACGATGGGACGCTGCATGATCGATTTTCAGATCGTGTATTATTCACCATTCGTGATCAATATGGACATCCGATTGCCTTTTCTGGGCGTCGACTAAGTGCTGATGATACACAACCTAAGTATGTTAATAGTCCAGAAAGTTTATTATTTGATAAATCAAATGAACTTTTTAATTTAGATTTAGCACGGGATAGTATTAAAAAGTCACACGACGTCATTTTGTTTGAAGGATTTATGGATGTCATTGCGGCTTTCCAAGCTGGTGTAAAAAACAGTGTGGCTTCAATGGGGACCTCATTAACGATTGATCAAGTTCGACAATTGAATCGATTAGCTGAAAATATTACAATTGCCTATGACTCTGATGCGGCTGGGCAAAATGCGACAAAAAGAGCTCTTGACCTAATTCAACAGAATAGCCAAATGACACCGGTTGTCGCACATATTCCAGACAATCAAGATCCGGACGAATACTTGCGGAGTCACGATGCGGCGGCACTCAATGATGTGCTGGCTCATCACCACGAAAATCCGATTGCGTTTAATTTACGATTTCTTCGCCAAGACCGGGACTTTTCGAATCAAAATGAGGTGTTTGATTATATTGATCAGGCGTTGCATTTAATTGCATCGGTTGATGAAGCAGTTGTCCGTGAAAATTATTTACGTCAATTGTCGGATGATTTTAATATTAGTTTTGATGCTTTGACTGACCAAATTCGCCCAATGTTGATGCAACGGCAAGCAACGCGTCAATCGACGCCAGTACCGCAACAAGCTGCGCCGACATATGTGGATGGGTTGGTAGAACTGCCTGAAGCACCGGCATTTCCGGTACCTGATGATGATTTGAATCGGGTGGAGCAAGCTGAGCGGATGTTATTAGCTTGGATGTTACGGGATAATGACGTATGGTTAGAGGTTACACAACAACCTGATTTTACATTTTCGGACGTGTCCTATGAAACGTTGTATATGTTGGCAACTGGCTATCGGGAATCGCATCAATTAACGACAATTGATAACCTTAATGATTTTATGGATTACGTTCAAAAACCAGAACTAATTCGGATTCTGGCTGCAATTCAAGATATCCCCGATGAATTATTTGAGGATCGGGAGCATGTGAAGGCCTACATGCAAGTAATGATGCAAGAAGAACCGTTAGAAACACAGATTAAGAAGTTAACGCAACAATTGGCCGAAGCGAAAAGTATGCATAATGATTCAGAAATCGCACAAAAAAGTGTTGAAATCATCAATTTGCTACGTAAGCAACAAGCATTAAGAGAACAAGGAGACCGATGATGGCAGAAAAAAAGAAGACAACAGCAAAAGAGATGTCACAAGAAGATTTTGATAAAGCTATCAAAAAGGTTATCAAGGCCCACAAAGCTGACAAACAAATTCAAGAGGATCAATTACAAAAGGAATTAATTACGCCTTTGGAAATGGATTCAGATCAAATTGATGAGGCCTACGATGAAATTGAGTCTGCTGGTATTTCAATCGTTGATGAGAATGGTGAACCAACGGAACGTGCCTTGAAGAACCGTAAGACTGCACTTTCTGAAAAGGAATTGAAGCAGGCTGCTGATGCGCCTACAGGAATGAAAATCAATGATCCTGTTCGGATGTACTTAAAGGAAATTGGTCGGGTACCGTTGTTAACGGGAGATCAAGAAGTTGAATTAGCTGAACGGATTGAACAAGGTGATGAAGAGGCTAAGCAAGAATTGGCTGAAGCCAACCTACGTTTGGTTGTTTCAATTGCTAAGCGTTATGTCGGTCGTGGAATGCAATTCTTGGATTTGATTCAAGAAGGAAACATGGGGTTGATGAAGGCGGTTGAAAAGTTCGATTACCGTAAGGGATTCAAGTTCTCAACTTATGCCACTTGGTGGATTCGTCAGGCCATTACACGTGCCATCGCTGACCAAGCTCGTACAATTCGTATTCCAGTTCACATGGTCGAGACGATTAATAAGTTGATTCGAATTCAACGAAACTTGCTCCAGGATTTAGGTCGTGAACCAACACCTGAGGAGATTGGTGCCGAGATGGACATCAATACTGACAAGGTTCGTGATATTTTGAAAATTGCTCAAGAACCTGTGTCATTGGAAACACCAATCGGTGAAGAGGATGATTCACATTTGGGTGATTTCATTGAAGATAATGAAGCAATTTCACCTGCAGATTCAGCTGCCTATGAAATGCTGAAAGTACAACTTGAATCAGTTCTTGATACATTGACTGATCGTGAAGAACAAGTTTTGCGTTTGCGTTTTGGATTGGACGATGGACGTACACGTACGCTAGAAGAAGTCGGTAAAGAATTTGGTGTGACGCGTGAACGTATCCGTCAGATTGAAGCCAAGGCACTTCGTAAGCTACGCCACCCATCACGTTCAAAGCAATTACGTGATTTCTTAGATTAAAAGATGACTTAAAAGTCGGAGGATAATGTCTATTGTTCTTCGGCTTTTTGTTTTTTCAAAAAAATAATGGAGGCTGGGAAATATGGAAGCAACCCAGGAACAACAACGTCAAAAGAAACTAAGTAATTTTAGTTTACCGTTGTTAACGTCAAATTTTGCATCAGTTTTTGGTGAAGGGGTTTACCGCTTTGGCTTGAATTGGTTTTTAGTTTCAACATATGGGAATGCCCAACTATTAGGTTGGTTAACTGGATTTGGTTTTTTTGTTTATTTACTAAATGATATGTATGTTGGGGCAGTCCTTGATCGTTTCAATCGTAAATGGGTGTTAGTTTTATCTGATTTATTCGGTGCTATCGGCATAATTATCTTATCATTGATGATAAATCCCGCGAATCCGCAGACCTGGATTTTATTTGCGATTACTGCAGTCATGTATATTGATATATCCTATGAGTATCCCGCTGCGCGGGCGATCCTACCAGATGTGATTAAGAAATCGGGTCTAGCACGCTTTAATGCCTATGTGAGTGCCGCCTTTTCAGCTGGACAAGCAATGGGGCCACTCGTGGGTGGAATCTTACTCCGAATGGATTGGATTAATTTACGTAGTTTTATGTTCTTGTATGGAATGCTGTTGCTTTTGACAGCAGGGATTAATTTAGCCATCCGCACACATCCAGAAGTCATTGACCGCGTATCAGAACCATTCATTCAAAGTTTAAAGAATGGCTTCACCTATGTTTGGAAAATGCCAAAACTATTCGAATCTATGCTGATTACTGTATGGGCAAACTTTTGTTTTGAAGCTTTCATTATCTCAATGCCATTTTTGGTGCAAAAGACTTACCATGGTACAGCTAATGAATATTCATTAGCTTTAACTGCTGCGGCAGTCTCGGGCATTGTGGCGGGATTTTTATTAGCCCACTATACTCGGTTTAATAATTTAAATACGTTGTACCTTGATTTTTATGTGCTCGGGTTTGCCTTTATGATTGCGACGTTTGTGAACGTGATTTGGGCGCTGGTGATTGTCATTATTATGAATGGCTTTGTGCGTTCTTCATTTGTGATTAAGGTGAATACGGTTCGTCAAGAGGAGAGTTCTTCTGAGTATTTAGGTCGCGTCTTTGGTATTTCATTTTTTGCCACCGATCTTTTCGCACCCATTGTAAGTATTACATTTGGTTATAGTGTTTCAAAGTTAGGCGTATGGACTTTGTTAGTCATCGGAATCATGATGATTGTCGGGATGCTTGCCATTAAAGCAGTGATGCGTCGACGTTATGCTACTGCATAACTTTATAAATTCTAAAAAAGATAACTGTAAAACCTGCAGTTATCTTTTTTTTCGTGTTAAATTATCGATATGTACTTATACCGCTATTTGTAGCGGTTATTGGGGAAGATTGGGGAAAAAATTATTTTTTACCCTTTCCCAATACCTTAAGGGCTAACTTATCTTGAGTTAGCTCTTTTTCTTTGAGCATATGTGCGTATGTGCTTAATGTGACAGTTGTGTTAGCATGTCCAACTCTCTTGCTAATATAATTGATGTCAATATTATTATGCAGTAGGTAGGAGACGTGAGAGTGCCGTAGACCATGGAATGTTATATTGGTTATGCCTAGCTTTGTGGTTAATTTATGGAGCGAATAATTTGCAGCTGAACTACTACTAGAGGCATTAAACATGAGTCGTTTTCCATCTTGTGAAGCAAAGTAATTTTGAACAACTTCGGATAAAGTTTCTGGGATAGAGACCGTCCTAATACTAGATTGGTTTTTTGGTTCAGTTATCTTTTTAACGGCTGATGAAAACGATTTTGTAATTGATACTGTGTTATTGGTGTAATCAAAATCAGATTCTTGGAGTGCGTAAACCTCTCCAAAACGAGCACCAGTTTCTAAAACGACAAGAATTATGATTAAAGCAGGTTCGTCTGGCATATCAGAGGTGTGATCATATAGGTAATCACGTAGAAGAAAAAATTCTGCTTCATCAAGGTATTTCTTCGCTTTTTTACGACCATTATCATTTCCGTGGGGTTTTAACCTTGAGTAAATATCTCGATCTATAAGACCATCAATTTGTGCATCTTTTAGAGCAGATCTTAAAGAGATAGTAAATTGTTGTACGGTAGATGTGAGGTGTGTTTCGCCGAACTCATCTAATTTGCTTTGAATTATTTGTGTTGTTAATTTATTTAAGGGGATATTCTCAAATAACTCATTTACATGCTGCTGCCAAACAGTATATCTAACACGAGTTGATTCACGAATATTCTTATCTTTAAAATTTTTAACCCATTGACGATAATAATCCGTAATCAGAATTTTACCCTGCATAAAGTCAATGCCTGACTTAACTTTTGACTCCATTTCAGCAGACCATTTAACAGCTTCCTTTTTCATAGGGAAAGTCTTGCTAGCCTTTCTGCGAATACCATTTCCGTCAGTGTACGATACTACGGCTCGATATTTTGAACCACGTTTTTCAATTGACGCCATATTAAATTAAACCTAACTTTTCTTGTTATAAATAAGCAGTTTAGTGACATGCTAAGGTCAAGATTGTATACTAATTAAAAATAAGCTAATTTAGGGAGTGAATATGGAAACGTTAATTTCAACATTGATTACAACTGGTGGGCTCGGTTTTGCCAATGTTCTGTTTTTAGAAAGAACTGGTGTGCTACATTTTGATAATCAATTAAACAATGATAAGTATATGTGGCTTGTCGTTTTTTCTGCTTTGAACTTTGCTGTACAAACGTTTTTTAATAATATATATATTACAGTGGGTGTGTCGATTATTTGTACTGGGATAGTTTATGGGTGCAACTATAAGCTAGAGAACCTAATCAGAAATAAATCTGGTTTGTCCAGTGCAACTGATGAGAATGCCGCTGATGCTTTCTGGAATAGTATGTTTGCTAAGAAGGATCTATACGTATTTGTTTTTGATTTAAATTCACATCAATTACTAGATTTCGGTGAACCTATCTATGTCACTCGAAGTCTTGATAAGAATAACGGCATCGCAATGAATCTAAACGGTTCGGAAATGGAGGAATATGCAAATTACAATTATGAGAGTGTCTTGGCATTAGCAGAATACAACCAGAGTAGCCAAAATAAAGCTAGTGGGGCAAACTCGTATTCTGACTATGAAAACAATAAGAAGTACATTGCAATTTGGAATGATTAGTTTACTTATCCTTTTTTGGATTCTTTGGAAGAATTGGTTCTCTTTCAGATCTCTTCGGGGTAGGTGTATTTCTAACTTCTGGAACTGGTAAATCCGGATACCTTGTATCGGTCATATTTCTCTCCTTGCCACCTTAGGGTGGTTTTTTTATGTATGCCACTAAAGTGGCGTTTAATTAATCAACATACCCCTTTTTAGTGGCGTAATTTTGATTCATGTCCATGATAGCAACAGCTTTCATATCAGACTTATTACCGCTCTTACTTGCGAATTGAATAAGAACAGCTCGGTCAGTGTCCTTATCTTCCCAGACGATAGTTGATTCAACAGGCAATTTAAAGTCTTTTGAACTTTCAATGTCTGATGAATCAGGGAACTTTTCTTTATTTGGTGTTCCCAACATCTTTTTGGCTTCTTCATATGAAGTACCATTGTTACCAAATTTGCTATCACCTAATTTAATTTCAGTGTTAGCTTTTTGTGCAATTGAATTTGGTTTAGTTGATACATAGAAAAATGATGCAGCACCGATTGCTACTACTAGTACAACTGCAAAAAGCCAGAACCAAATGTCCTTATAGAAATGCTTACTCATAAAATGTCTCCCATCAGCTTTTAACGTGGTTCAGGTATTTCAGTTTTGCACGTATGTGTTATCCCATAGCTAAACTTGAGTAGGGGTTAATAGGTAAAATTCGTTGAAGCCAATAATCGTCACATCCTGAAATTTCAAGAAATAACTGACTGTATTCTATGGATCCACCCTCACGGATGAAGATTTCCCATAAGAATTCGGTAGCTTGTTCATTGCAGTCACGTTCTTGTGAGCACCGGACATCATTTTCAAAGCGGCGTCGCTTATGTCCATCTAACTTATGAAAATACTCATGTGCTATAACCTTGGGGGTTGCTCGGTAAGTATCATAAGCACCAACGTTCTTAGTAGGGTTAATAACAGCTATTGCATCTAAATGTTCAACGGCTCTGAAATCAACACCTAAGCTTCTGATGGACTCTACAAGTTCATCTATTAGGTCTTGTCTATTCATACACTATTCTCCAAATAAAGCACGGAGAACGTTTTTATCATGATCACTTAGAGGTCGTCCATCAGATGAAAGGAACTCGTCCCATGAATCTGTTTTAGCTACATCTTTAATATCTACCTTTGGTTTCTCAGATTTTGCATACATATCATCGGAAGTACCAAGTAAGTAATCAACAGATACACCTAATGTTTTTGCAACTGGGGCAACTCTGTCTGGAGTAGGTTGATGGTTCTTCCACTTATAAATAGACTTCCCGCCTAATCCTGATTCAATGGCTAAACTAGTAAGACTTTTGCCTTGGCTTTTTGCGACTTTTTTCACTCGTTCACATAATGTCATAGGTTCTCTTTCAATTTGTTAGAAAATAAGTATCCATGTATGTGTATAATTATTTATATTGAAATGTTGATAGACAAATCAACACATTCGGAATGGTTATAAAACAACAAGTTGAATGATTTATGCTGATACAGAGATGTTTAACTTGGTGCGATCTCCAATCACAATGGTAGTATCCAATTTGTGCATAGTCAACAATTCAATACTTAAAAATGGAAAAAATGTCTGAATTCGATTTGAAAATTGATGAAATTGAAGTAATGCGTGTTAAAATGAATAGAACCATTTTGTATAAATATATACTTGAGGTAATGAAAATGACACGAATTTTGGTAGTTGACGATGAACCGTCACTCGTAACGTTGTTAACGTATAATTTGAAAAAAGTAGGCTATGAAGTTTATGCGCAAAATGATGGCGAAGATATTTTAAATACCATCAAAGACAAGCAAATTGATTTGATATTACTTGATGTCATGTTACCTAATCAAAGCGGTGTTGAGATTACACGAGATATTCGAGCCGCAAAGATTGATGTTCCGATTATTATGGTGACCGCTTTAGACGATGAGGTTGATAAGATTTTAGGCTTGGAGATGGGGGCTGATGACTATGTCACGAAACCCTTTAGTCCACGTGAAGTCATTGCCCGAATTAAAGCAGTCTTACGTCGGTTTGAACATGGGCATAAGCCTGACCAAAGTACTGACCATATTAAGATGTATGGTGATTTAGCAATTGACTATGACAAGATGGCGGTTCAGCTATCTGGTGAAAATGTTAAATTAACACCGAAGGAATATGAACTTCTAACGTATATGGCCCAACGTGAAGGTCGTGTTTTAGATAGAGAAACAATTTTGCATGGCGTTTGGGGTTACGACTATGGTGGCCCAGATACGCGCATGGTTGATATGCATCTCTCACACCTGCGGGAAAAAGTGGAACAAGATCCTAAGCACCCAGCCATGATTAAAACTGTACGTGGGATGGGCTACCGCTTTGAAGATCCCAGTAAGGCCGAGGACTAGGTATGCATAAACATAAAATCGGTCCATTTATCCGATCATTTGTTTTTTTTGCCATCTTATTTTTCTTAGCAACCAGTGTGGCAACGATAATTGGTAATATGATATCAAAGAAGGCCCTAGCTTATGGCGATCTTTGGGAACTATTACTTATTGTGTCAATGGGTCTGGCGCTGGTGGTGGCGATTGTTTTAGAATGGACACGACGACGTCAGCAAGAACAAATTGATCTTTTCATTGAAAAAATGCAGGCAATGCGCGCTCAAAATGCCTACGGGGGGAAAGTCTTATTACGTCCAGATGACCCACTTGCGCCGTTAGCTAACGCAATTAATGACGTTCAAAGTCTTAACCGGTCTCGAACGAAAATGTTGCAACAACAGGCAAGCGTTTTGAACGTTTTATTGGAGAATATGCCAATTGGTGTATTACGGATTAAACCGAACCATGAAATCGTACAGATGAATGATCAAGCCATGTACATGTTGCAACTGCCAGATAATGCGATTGGAAAACCATTTGAAAACGTCTTTAAAAGTCATCAACTATTGGCTTTGGTCAATCAAGTCTTGGATGAACAGATAAGCCAGCGTGAGCAGATGGAGATTGATCAATTAGATGTGGATGTCTTTGTGACCTACTACCAATTGCGTGAACGCCATGATGAAGTCATGGTTCTGTTGTATGATATGACAGAATTAAAGCGACTTCAGAAAATGCAGGCGGATTTTGCTGCAAATGCGTCACATGAATTACGGACACCACTATCTGCTATTATTGGATTTGCGGATACACTATTAGATGGGGCACAAGATGATCCAGAAGTACGCTCTGAATTTATTCAAATTATTCATGATCAGGCCGAACATTTGCTGGCCTTGACGAATGATATTTTGACATTAGCCAAGACCCCGGTGCAAAATAAATCTGTCGAGCAGTTGCCAATTCGGGAGATGGTTGATGAAACATTTGAAACGCAAGCTAATACTGTTAAAGGTCTACAATTAACTCTTTATAATCGAGCAGATGCGCATACCGCTTTTCAACAAAACCGGGATGATGTGCAAACTATTTTAACGAATCTCATTGTAAATGCTATTAAATATAATCAGATGTCGGGATCAGTTACGGTGACTGCGCATGCTGATCAACGCCAGTGTTTTATTACAGTTAGTGATACAGGGATGGGAATTCCCAGTGATCAACAAGAACGTATTTTTGAACGTTTTTATCGGCTTGATAAATCACATAACAAAAAAATACCGGGAACAGGATTAGGCCTTGCCATTGTCAATGATTTGGTCCAATCGCTTGGCGGAAACATTCATTTGGAAAGCCAGGTGGGGGTTGGAACTAAAATTACGGTGACACTGCCTAACCTCCCAATTGATAAAAGAAAGAGTAAAGTATAATGAAAAATAGTAAACCTGTAATTATTGGCGTTACCGGAGGATCAGGCTCTGGTAAGACAACCGTCAGTGAAGAAATTTTTAATCGTTTAGCTGGTGAATCAATGGTCATGTTACCACAAGATGCCTATTACAATGACCAGAGTGATATGGACATGGAGGCGCGGAAGGCCGTAAACTATGATCATCCTGATGCGTTTGACACAGCACTACTGATTAAACAATTGAAGCAGCTCATTGGTGGTGAAACGATTGAGCGCCCAACATATAATTACGCCGAATATAATCGTTCACCTGAAACAATCACAATTGCGCCAGCTGATATTATTATCGTTGAAGGTATTTTGTTATTTAATAATCCTGAATTACGAGACTTATTAGATATTAAGATTTATGTTGATACTGATGACGATATTCGATTCATTCGACGGATGCAACGTGATGTCAATGAACGCGGTCGAACAATTGAATCAGTGGTGAACCAGTACCTTGCAACAGCAAAGCCAATGTATCACCAATTTATTGAACCAACTAAGCGATATGCAGACATTATTTTGCCCGAAGGTGGCGCAAATAAGGTTGGTATTAATATGATTGAAGCACAACTACGTGTTATTTTAAATGCAGATTAAAAAGGAGGAATCAACATGTTGATTTCAAGTTATAACCAAGCCGGAATGGGGGATGTGCTCGTTTTGTTGACGGCCTCGCAATCAGGTGCCACGCACTCAGAACAAAAAGGTGACATCGTCCGTCTGACAAATGAGAAGAATGAAACGATTGGCTACAATGTGCTTAATGTAAGTCAATTGCTTGACCTAGGCGATGTGGCCGGACAAATTCAATTAGATGCAGACCAAGTTGCTATCCTAAATCAAGCCATTAATGCTGTTGGATTTACTGGCGACTTGGTAGTAGATACAGATCCTAAGTTTGTTGTTGGTTATGTTGAAAGTGCTGAACCACATCCTGATTCAGATCACTTACAAGTGACCACAACACAAATTGGGAATGGAGAAACTTTACAACTGGTTTCTGGATCACCAAATATGAAAGCCGGTATCAAAGTTGTTGTTGCTAAAGTTGGCGCGATGATGCCTTCTGGATTGATTATTTGGCCAGGTGCCCTTCGCGGTGTTGAGTCAAATGGAATGATTGTTTCAGGTCGCGAATTGGCCTTGCCAAATGCTCCACAACAACCGGGAGCACTCATTTTACCTGATGATTTTGCTGAAGTAGGCACACCATTTGATGCAAAAGCGCCTGCTGCACAAGCCTTATTTGAATAAGGGAGATAGTAACGATGGTAGTTAATCGACGGCCAATTGTGTACTATGAAACGTTACGCCGACAGAGTTACGCGCAACAGGTCAAAGAAATTATGGCTGCCAAAACAGCTTATATCTTATATGCCGATACTGACACAGCCGATGATGCGCCTGTTAATGTCACAGCGCCTGTTGAAACGGTCGTTTTGAATCCGGTTGAGGTGACAATTCTTAAACCACAACCGATTGCTACAGTCTCAAATGTGACTCAACCAGATGCGGTTCGCGAATCACATGCTATGTCAGAGCCTAATTCACGAAACCAGACAGCAGTACCTGAAACATCAGCCGTTGAATTTGAAACGCCAAAGGTGGCTGAGACGCGGACTAATGCTGGTAATATGACTGGCTTAGGGTTGAGTTTGGACTCAATTTTTGGTGAGGAAAAACAAGCTGCAGCGCATGCACAATCAAAATATTTTAAAGATTCTAAATAGAAAGGTGGTTCAACCCTATGTGTTGAACCATTTTTTTGCTATCATAGTTATAAACAGATTTGAAACGAATTTTGGAGATATGACTAATCATGGATAAAGAAACAAGCTACTATTTTATTGGGATTAAGGGTTCAGGAATGAGTGCCTTAGCACGCATTTTGCATGACCAGGGGTATCAAGTATCAGGTTCTGATATTGATGAATATACCTTCACACAAAAGCCATTAGAAGATGCTGGTATTGCCATCAAGCCATTTGATGCATCAAATATTAAACCAGGGATGACTGTCATTCGCGGAAATGCATTCGAAGATGATCAAGTTGAAGTGGCCCAAGCCTTAAAGATGGAAGAAGCTGGTGAAGTTAAAGTGATGACTTATCCAGAAGTGGTTGAAGAATTAATTCAACAATCAACGTCAATTGGTGTAGCTGGTGCCCACGGTAAAACATCAACAACTGGCTTACTGGCACATGTTCTTTCTGGAATTGCGCCAACTTCATATTTGATTGGTGATGGTAGTGGTAAAGGTGTTCCTGATCCACGATTCTTTGTTTTTGAAGCAGACGAATATCGTCGTCACTTCAAAGATTATCATCCAGATTATGCCATTATGACGAATATTGATTTTGATCATCCTGATTATTACACAGGTATTGACGACGTTCGTTCAGCTTTTGAAGAATTTGGCTCACACGTCAAGAAGGGCGTTTTTGCCTGGGGAGATGATCCGCAATTACGTCAACTCCACCTTGATGTGCCAATCTATTATTATGGTACTAATCCAGAGACTGATGATTTTTATGCAACCAATATTAAACGCTCTACCAAAGGTTCAGCCTTTGATGCATACTATCATGATGAATTCTTAGGGACATACGAAGTACCGCTTTATGGGCAACATGGTGTTTTGAACTCGCTAGCCGTGGTTGCAGTGGCCCATTTTGAAGATATGGATAAAGAGCTCGTTAAGCACGAACTTTTGTCATTTAAGGGGGTTAAGCGTCGTTTTACTGAAAAGCAAGTCGGACCAGTGACCATTATTGATGATTATGCACATCATCCTTCAGAGATTAAAGCAACCATTGATGCAGCGCGCCAAAAGTATCCTGATCGTGAAATTGTGGCTGTTTTCCAACCACACACGTTCAGTCGGACAATTGCTTATAAAGAAGATTTTGCTAAAACATTGGACTTGGCTGATCATGTTTACTTAACTGACATTTTTGCTTCTGCTCGTGAAAAGAAGGGAGACATTAGTTCCGAAGAATTAGGTGCTGAAATCAGCAAGTTCCGAGGAATTGTATCACCTGAAAACGTGGCACCACTGTTGAATCATGAAGATGGTGTGTTTGCCTTCATGGGAGCTGGTGATTTGCAAAACACTGAGTTTGCCTTTGAAAAGCTTTTGGCAAATACGCAAACAAACCTACAATAATAAGCTTAATCTAAGCTACTAGTTGTATACTAATTTAAAATAATTTCAAATTGGAGGAATTATATGGATAATTATAATAACCGTCGGACCGTTAACCCGGATACCGCTGGATTAAACAAGTTCTTTGTGAAAGTCTACCAATATATGGCAATGGCTTTGTTGGTTTCATTTGTCACGGCATACATTGGTGTTAAGTTCTTCGCACAACAAATTGCGGCAATTTTCACGAACCCAATCATGTCATTGGTGATGTTCGCAGTAATGATTGGCTTTGTCTATCTGTTTTCTAAACGTGTTTACTCAAATCCTGGAGCTGCCTTCGGAATGTTGATGGGATACTCGGTTTTGAACGGGGCAACTTTCGCCGTAATCGGTCTTTCATTTGATGTTGCGACAATCGGGATGGCACTTGCTGGGGCCACTGCTTTGTTCGCTGGTATGGCAATTTATGGATACACAACGAAGCGGTCACTTGCCTCATGGCGTGGTATTCTATTTGGTGCCATGATTGCATTGATCATCGTTGGTCTATTGAATATCTTTTTCTTCAATAGCTTGGTTTACCTTGTGACAGCCATCATCGGAGTGATTGTGTTTGCGGCAATGACAGCCTATGATATGAACACTTTGAAGTCAATGTATTTCCAGTTTAGCGAAAGTGGTGCTGGAGCTACGGCTGAACAAGGATTGGCTGTATCAGGTGCTTTGAATTTGTACCTTGATTTCGTCAATATTTTCTTGTATTTGCTACAAATCTTTGGTCTTGGTGGCAGCAACAACGACTAAATTTAAAGAATTGGGACGTCCTATTTATGATAGGGCGTCTTTTCTGTTATGATAAGAGAAGAAGAAATGCGGCGAGCAGATGTTGCTGAAAGAGAGATATATATGGCTAGACCAACATTATTACTAATCGATGGAAATTCATTGGCATTCCGTGCCTTTTACGCCATGATTAATCAAGTCGATCGCTTTGTTAATAGCGAGGGCTTGCATACCAATGCCTTAGTGGCATTCAATAACTTTTTGGATGGTATCGTTGAACCATTTAATCCAGATAGTGCATTAGTTGCCTGGGATGCAGGGAAAACCACTTTCCGAACTGGTAAATTAGACTCTTATAAGGGTAACCGTGATAAGACACCAACTGAATTAACTGAACAATTTCCGTATTTGCGTGAAATGGTAACGCTTCATGGCATCTACAGCTATGAACTCCCAAATTACGAAGCGGACGATATTATCGGAACGACAGCAAAAGAAGGCCAAGCCGCCGGTTATGATGTCACCATTGTCACTGGTGATCGCGATATGTTGCAATTGGTGGATGAACATGTTGAGGTTTGGATCACAAAAAAGGGTGTTTCAGAAGTTGAGCATAACGATTTAGCCATGGTTGCTGAAAAATACGATGGTTTGACACCCGCACAAATTGTAGATGTCAAAGGTCTCCAAGGTGATACATCGGATAATTATCCAGGTGTCGCCGGGATTGGGCCCAAAACGGCCATCAAGTTGATTAAGGAATATGGGTCCATTCAAGGTTTATATGACCATATTGACGAGCTTAAGGCCAATAAACAAAAAGAAAAATTGGTAAATGGTAAGGAAGACGCTCTGATGTCCCGTGATTTAGCACGAATTCGGACCGACGCACCCGTGACATTTACCCTAGAAGATTTAAAATATACGGGACCCGATTACCAAGGCTTAATTAAGTTCTATCAGAAATTAGATTTTCGCCAACAATTGGCCAAATTAGCTAATCAGGGGCATGTCGCAGGTCAGCCAGAACCGGATGTGGATGGAGCAAGTGGCAATCAACCACAAGCTAACGCACAGAAACCCATTAATTTGAAGCCTATGCTTTTGGAAGATGTCGCAAACTTACCTAATTTTGAAGATGAAATCAGTGTTTATATTGAGCTGGATGATAAGGATTATCATCTAGGCGTTCCTGTTGGCTTTGTCCTTGGTAATGAAACCGATGGTTATGTGGTAAGTCGCGATCTTGATTTATTATTAAGTGAACCAGTGAAGCAAATCCTCGAAAACAGTGACATTGCCAAACATGTTTTTGATGCCAAATCAATTTTCGTGGTTCTAGAACGTTATGGCATTGCCTTGGCAGGTGTAAATGATGACGTTTTGTTGATGTCATACTTGGTCGACACGAATGATAACAGTAATGACTTGGGGGCTTTGGCACAACAAAATGATTACTTTGACGTTCAAACTGATGAGTCAGTTTACGGTAAGGGAGCAAAGTACGCCATTCCTGAAGATGATGATGTATTCTTCAATCATTTGGGACAAAAAGCGCGCGCGCTAAACATGTTACCAGCACAACTGTTGTCACAATTAGAAGAGCGTGAACAGACTGATCTCTATAAAACCATGGAATTGCCATTATCATTTGTACTAGCTGATATGGAAATTAATGGGATTAAGGTTGATAGTCAACAGTTGCTGGCCATGGGAACTGAATTAACAAACTGTCTGCATGAATTAGAACAATCAATTTATGCGGAGGCTGGCCATGAATTTAATATCCAATCGCCTAAACAACTAGGCGTCGTGCTTTTCGAAGAAATGGGCTATAAGCCAATTAAAAAGACAAAGACGGGTTATTCAACGAGTGTCGATGTCTTGGAACAAATGCAAGATGTGCCAATTGTGGCTGATATTTTGGAGTACCGGAAACTGTCAAAAATTAAAGCAACCTATGTTGATGGTTTATTACGGGTCATCCATGGGACAGATTCAAAGGTGCATACGCACTATATTCAAACTCTGGCCCAGACAGGCCGCTTATCTTCAACCGATCCGAACTTGCAAAACATTCCTGCTCGAACTGAAGAAGGCCGTTCAATCCGTAAGGCCTTTGTACCTAGTGAACCAGATTGGTATATTGTCAGTTCGGACTACTCACAAATTGAGTTACGTGTGCTAGCACACATTTCTGGCGATAAGAATATGCAAGCAGCGTTTAATGCTGATGAAGACATTCACGCGGATACTGCACGTCGTATCTTCCACTTAGATGATGATGCTGAAATTGATCCTAATATGCGTCGTAAAGCTAAAGCCGTTAACTTTGGAATTGTTTACGGTATATCAGACTTTGGTCTCGCCAATAACATTGGCGTTAGTCGTAAAGAAGCTAAAGAAATCATTGATACGTACTTCCAGGAATACCCTGGCATCAAGCAATGGTCTGACAACATTATTGAATTTGCACGTGAACATGGGTATGTAGAAACCTTGGCGCACCGCCGTCGTTACTTACCAGACATTCATGCTAAAAATTTCAATGTGCGTAGTTTTGCGGAACGTACAGCTATGAATACGCCAATTCAAGGTTCAGCTGCAGATATTATTAAAATAGCCATGTTACATGTTCAGCAGGCCTTGAAGGATGCTGGTATGCAAACTCGTATGTTGCTTCAAGTACACGATGAATTGATTTTCGAAGTTCCTGAAAATGAATTAGAACAAGTGCATACAATGATTCCAAAAATAATGGATTCTGCGATGCAATTAGATGTTCCTCTTAAGGTCTCAACTCATGAGGGTAAGTCTTGGTACGAAGCGAAATAAAATAAAAAACGTTCCAGAGCTTGTTTACTCTGAAACGTTTTTTATTTTATAGTTTGCGGCTCGAGAATTTCAACTTCAACGACATCTTCAGCAGCTGCTTTATCCTTATTTGATAAGGCAATGATTTCTTGGTCGATGCGTTCACGTTCTTTAATCAAAAGTGTTTTATTATTTTCCATAGAAGCACTAATGTTTGTTAAATGAACGGCTTTGTTATCTAAGATAGATTCACGTAATTTAGAAGTCTCAACTAAAGCCTGGTATTTTTGACGTAAACGTACGTAAAGAATACCCAAAATGCACACAATCAAAAGTAAAATAGCAATAATTATTTTAAGCATGTATGTTTCTCCAATAATTTAGGATAGTATCAATTATACATGATAATTGGGGTGGCATTAAACCTTTTATTTGATTTGAAATAAAACTGACAGGGGTGTATCCTTGCCTATAATGATAATTACTATGTAAAAGAAAGTACATGAGGCAAAAAGATGACAAAAGAAATTTTAGTGGTTGGTGCTACAGGACGTGTTGGACAACGGGTGATGCGACTTTTGCAGAATAACGTAGCTTACCATGTTGTGGGGACATCGAGTCATCCAACAGCAGAATCACCATTGATTAAACTTGACCTACATGATAATTTTGAATCAATTCGTCAAGTTGTTGCTCAATTTGACATTGTATTTTTTACAGCTGGATCACGTGGAAAAGATCTTTTACAAGTGGACTTGAATGGTAATATTAAAATTGCACAAGCTGCTGAACAAGTAGGTGTTGAGCGATTTGTACAACTTAGCTCAATTAAATCGTTAAATCAAAAAGGTTGGTCAACACCTAAAGCAGGTGACTTAACAGATTACAATATTGCACGTCATTTTGCCGATCAGATGATTACCCAAAGTAAGTTAGACTATACAATTGTTCAAGCTGGTTCGCTTTTGGAGACAGAACCGACACACAAAATTAATGTCTATTCCATCGGTGAAATGGGGCAGCGTGTGAACTTAGACGAGACGCAGAATCGGGGAAATACATTAGATGACGTTGCTCACGTCCTCACTGAAACACTTAATTACCCTAACTTAGCTCAGCGCGTAATTGAAATTGAGAATGGCGATATGCCAATTACTGAAGCCTTGTCTCAAATCTAATTAAATCAACTTGATCAACGTTCGTTATAACAACTTTGTTGAATCACTTTGAGACGCTCTGGTAGTGATAACTGTGTTGGTATAATGATTTCTGCGTGTTTTACTGGATCACCATTGTGACACCACCACTTCTTTAATTGAATTTCCGAAAAGGGAGTGGGTTTTAAGTTATTGCGTTGTAAACCAGTGTCGAAATCTAGGTTTAAATAGAAGTAATGGACGGGTACAGGGACGCAGTCTAAAAAGGTGTAAACCGCTCGATAGTGTTCTGTTCGTAAAATCCCTTCCAAAATGATATCTAATTGATGATCAAGAGCCCAATCCATTAAAGTGACAATTAATTTTGGTGTTAAACTATGCAGTCCTTCATGTTCTAAGAGTAATTCTCTTTTAATCGTGTCTTGAGCGATTAAAAAAGTTGTTTGTGGGTGTGCCGCTTTCAATGCTCGCGCAAGTGAGGTCTTGCCACTTGCTGAGTTTCCGCGAAGTACAATGATTTGTGACATAGAGTTGAACCCCTTATTGATCTGGAAAATAGTTTCTTTAGTCTTGTTATTTGTGTAGAATATGCTATAATAATAGATTAAGGGTAGCAGGTATGCATTCAGTGGTCTTAAATAAAAACCACTTTGCATTCATATATTGTATACAATATATAAAAGTAGTAAACAAGACTAAAAGGAGGAAAACAGATGAATCAAGTATCAAAATGGTTTAGATTAAAAACGTTGCAACGCGAACACGCACGTGTGCAAATGAAATTAAACCAAATCTATTCAACAAAGAGTCGTAGTACAGACTTCTTAGAACGTCAAAAGAATTTGCGTCGTCGATTGCGTACAATCGAAGAGCGCATGGATCAATTAAAGCAACAATAAAGCTGATGGCCTTGCCATTGGCTTTTTTTGTAACGTTTGAATGACCAACACTTGTGTCGGCTTTAAAAGTGGGGTGAATTGGTCTATAATTAAATTTTAATGGAGTACATTGTTTATTTTAATTTTAGCGCAGTGAAGGATTACGTTAAGAATTTGTTGTTTTAGAATTTAAATGGGAAAGTGGGTAAGTAGCATGTTAGGTCAAGTAGGCGATTATCATTTCAATAAGACGACGCACAATAATTTAAAGGTTCATGTAGATGTTGCCGGAGATCCCGAGCAAAAAGCTGCTGAGGAAGAAGCCGGATTCCATGTTTCACAAAGTCTCCGTTTGCATCAGAGTTACGAAGAACGTTACAAGCGTTTTGCCAAAATGATGGAGGCCAAGAAACCGCTCGATGAAATTGCTAAAGAATTGGACTTATCTGAAATAACGTTACATAGTCAACGTTATATGCAACGCTATACAAAGCACGAGAAATAACCTAACAACCTAGGAGTGGGATAGGTACAATGAATCAAACAGTTGCAGAATATTGGGAGACATTCCGTAAAAAAATCAGCTTAAGGCTTCCGAACCATATGAAGTCTTTGGGTTTGGCATGACGCCAGTGGTCATTGACGAATTAGCTGAGCTAGTCGTTAAAGATAAAAAAGTTGGTACTACCAGTGCTGTGAGTTTGTATGAACACGATGAGCCGATGCCTTATGTTGGTGCGCTATCCATTGTATTAAATAGCGCCGAACAACCTGTAGCTGTGATTGAAGCGACACAGGTTGAAAAAATACGCTTTGATGATGTCACACCGGAACACGCACGTTTGGAAGGTGAAGGGGACTTATCATTGTCCTACTGGCGGCAAGTCCACAAAGATATATTTGAATCGTTGTTTCAAGGTGAGTTAGGGCGTCCTTTTAATGGGGATGAACTGGTTATTTTTGAAACCTTTAAACGTGTGTTTTGAAGGAGTAATCATGTGGTCAGCTGATGTCTTACTTGTTATTGATATGCAGAATGGCATTTGTCGTCGTGGTGTGGCAGATAGTCTAGATTTATCTAATCTGATGCAACGCATTAATACCCGCGTCCAAAGCTACCATGCGTTGGATAAACCCATCATTTGGATTCAACATCATGATGATGACATAAGACGCCATACATTTGACTGGGATTTTTTACCAGAATTGATGCTTAATCGAACGACAGACGATATAATCGAAAAAAATCATCCCGATAGTTTCTACAACACCTGTTTGGACGCACGCTTGCAACAAGTAGGTGCACAGCATCTTGAAATTTGTGGTGCACAAGTCGAGTTTTGTGTCGATACGACAATCAAAGCAGCCTTTGATCGTGAGTACCAGCTCCATATGCTGCCAAATATGACAACTACTTGGGATAATGAATACATGAACGCTAAACAGACGCAGAAATTTTACGAAAAGATTTGGCAAAATACTTTTGTATCTGGTCTCGCGTAAGCGACCACAAGAAAAAATGATTGTTAATAAAAGGCCCCAGCCTGTTTTACCAGCTGGGGCCTTTTATTTATAGATTAATAACATCCGGTTGTTTAGGCAAGGGTGAGATTTGTTTTTCCATCCAAATGGTATCCAGCCAGTGTCCAAATTTATAACCACTGTTTTTGAAATGACCAACTGTTTCAAATCCTTGTTTCTGATGAAAAGCAATGCTTGATACGTTTTCAGCTGTAATACAAGCAAAGATATTAACGATATTTTGCGTTTTCAGCTGTAATACAAGCAAAGATATTAACGATATTTTGCGTTTTCAGCTTTTGTTCTAATGCTGTGTAAAGCGCTTGACCAACATGTTGTCCTTGCGCTGAATCTACGATATAGATGGTCGTTTCGACACTCCATTGATAAGCAAATCTTGAATTATAAGCATGTGCGTAACAGTAACCCAGTAGCTGATCTTGGTCATTTTCCGCTACCAAGTAGGGATAGCTTCGTCGGATTTGCTGAAACTGCTGCGTAAAATCCGTCAATGTTGGTACCAATTCATCAAAGGTTGCTGTAGAACGCGTCACATATGGTGCATAAATGCTGAGTAGTTGTGGTAGATCCGCTTTTTGAGCAGTACGAATCTTTACTGTCATGTGATACCTCGTATGAGTCCGAAAAAAAAAGTCGGGTACACCCGACTTGTGTGAGAAACATTCAACTAGGCAAGAGCACCCATTGGATCCCATGGCGCTAGTTTGATTGGTTCAGTTTCAAGGGCAGCTTTTTGGGCATCGGTTAACAAATCTTTACGAACCACGATTTGGTAAGTGAATTCATCCATCCAGGCATCACTCATCACGAAGAAACCATTCGTTCCAACCTTATCGCCCCAGCTGTTTTCAACTTTCCATTTTGTAGGTTGGTCGTTTACAAGATCAACACCAGTCAAAACCATGGCGTGTGTCATCATACTTTCACCGTAGTCCAAGCGTTGTGCCTTGGTTGTATCAAAGTCAACATAAAATAATTCATTCACGTCATACGCATCCAATGCCATAATCCCCTTATCACGAATTGATGATTGTCCGACATCGCTACCAAACCAAACAGATTCACCAGCTTGAAGTTGCTTGAGTGCTAGATCTTTTAAATCAGCCATTTCAAGATTAAGATATTGAACGGGCTTCCCATTAACGACGTTTCCTAACATATCAACACTGTAGGTGTGCATGAACGGTTTGTCGGCAGTAGGGGCATTAATGACACTAATGTAGTCATTGAAGTCGATATCAATATACTTTTTAAAGAAAGATTGTGGGGTTAAGTCCGTTTCTTGTAAGAAGTTGTTGTTTTCATCCCGATATTCAAAGTCGAAAGTTTCAGGTGGAATACCCAAAGCCATGGCGAGAACATTATAAACTTCTTGAAGTAGGTCCTGGCGCTTGGTTTCAATCTCACTGGCTGTGGCGTGGTCTGCCACTAATGTTCGCAAAATATAGGCATGCTTTCGTAATAACTTATTCAAATATTCATTGAGCTGGGTTGAATCTGAACTACTTGCGGTTTCAGGCATTGCTGACTTAGGCACGAGGCCGTACTTGTCAAAGATTGACACCATCATATCCCATTGACCACCATCTTGTTGTGGGGTTTGGAGAAGGAAAGCCACTTCGCGACTAGTACGGTCCAAGTCTGCGGTAGCCAAGATGTTTTCATAGAAGTAATTGGCCTTTTCATATTTGTCCCAGAAGAAGGTGTAGTTTTGTGAAAGTTCAAAGTTAGCAAGGTTAAAATCACTTGAAAGCTTGTGGCGCATTGTATTTAATGCGGCAAACATCCAGCAACGACCTGACTTTTTCTGATCGGCAACCTTACCAGTATTGAGATCAATCGAAAATGTAGGGGTGT
The DNA here is from genome assembly GCF_001437355.1 of Weissella viridescens. GTDB lineage: Bacteria > Bacillota > Bacilli > Lactobacillales > Lactobacillaceae > Weissella > Weissella viridescens. Next base: position 80,721 of record NZ_JQBM01000001.1, read on the forward strand.
TTTCGACAAATGTGCTCTGATTTTGGGCAGAATTATTAATGCCGTTCTTCCAGACACTGCGTTGTCCCACACGTTGCGTAGGATTGGCTAAAAATGCTTCACGAAACTTATTTGTTTCTGATTGTGTAATTTCTGACATATGGACCCTCCTTATTTCTAATAATTCTCATTTTACGCCGAAAATGATTGAAACACAATTGATGACAAAAAGTTAAACGTTTAATGAGAAAAAATCATTTTATTGATTGACATTAGCGTTCTTATTCGTTATTCTAATGTTGTTTACGAAGATAAGATGAAGTAGACATTGAAAGATTCTCAGAGAGCTAATGGTTGGTGTGAGTTAGTGATTGGCAAATGTTGAAAATGGTCTTTGAGTCATTTGTAGTGGTGAGCCATCATGGGTTGATGTGTAAGCCATTGCCGGAAGTGCCCGTTATCGCACAGCGTATATCCGAACGTTGTTGACTAGTCCAACGGAAGTGGCGTACGTCTGAGCTTGTGTCAGTAATGATACGAGAAAACTAGGTGGTAACACGATTCAGATCGTCCTAGGATACCCAAAACAGGGGTGTCCTAGGACGTTTTTATTTTGGCCAAATAAACTGTCAATCGTGTTGACTGAACACATATCTGATGAGGAACATAATATGAGTAAATTATTGAAGCAAATTGCAGTCGGTTCAGCAGTATTTGGGTTAGCAACAGTTGTGGGGACGACTGTTTCACAAGCAGATGGGAAAGATACAAAGGACCTGAAGACGATTAAAGTGGGAATTAATTCACCTTCAAAGACAGATGATGGCGTTTGGAAACGCGTTAAAGCCAATGGTAAAAAGAATGGGATTGATATTAAACTAGTGACGTTTACCGATTTTAACCAACCCAATCAAGCGTTGCAAGACGGTCAAATTGATGCAAACGCATTCCAACACTATGCTTTTTTGAAGGATTGGAATCAACATCACCATGCTGATTTACAAGCTGTTGGACAAACGGTTTCAGGTCCAGGACGCTTATATTCTGATAAGCATAAGAGCATCAAAGACATCCCAGATGGTGGGACAATCGCCATTGCAAATGATCCAACGAATGAGGCTCGGGCACTATTCTTGTTACAATCGGCGGGCTTGATTAAGTTGAAGAGTGGTGTAGAGAATCCAACCGCCAAAGATGTTGTTTCAAGTCCCAAGCATTTAAAAATTAAGGAACTTGCGGCTGATCAAACCTTAGCTAGCTTGAAATCAGTTGATGCTGCGGTAATTTCAGCAACTTTTGTGGAAGCAGCTGGACGTAATCCGGAGTCCGCAATCTATGTATGGAATGTCGATAACAAACACACTCATCAATATATTAATATTATTGCTAGTTCAAAGGCCAAAGAAAATAAGTGGTATACCAAGGCGTTGGTAAAATCTTATCAAGCGGACAACGTTGCTAATTATATAAATAAAACGAGTCATGGAACTGAGGTACCTGCTTGGAAAGGCGCTCCACAGCCAAAATTAAAAACAGCTGAACAAAAGTGAGGGAAATAAATGAGAAAACACTTTTAATTCTCATTTAACTAAGTTATAATCTCAAATACAAGCACAACGATAGCGTTTGATGTTCCTTTCCAAATTTTATAAACATAAATATACAACCATACTACTCAAAAACATCTTCATTATCTGCTGTGTTCTGTATGCGAAGCCTTATCAGGTTTACACCTGGTAAGGCTTTTTTAGTGCAATAGTGGCATTTTTTAATAAAACACTTGCATTTATGTCTTTAATATTAGAGAATACTAATAATTTAATTTTTAAGGATGAGGAGAGCAAGTGTATGGTTGGTGATGATTTACTGAATGCAAAAAAAGTAACAGTTTCATTTTTAATCAATGGTGAATGGCAGACAGGAATTTATGATGTTGATTTAGATATCGCACATGGAGAGGTGCTTGCGTTAGTCGGTGAATCTGGGTCAGGTAAAAGTACCTTTGCCACCTCAGTCATTGGTTTGCATAATAAAAAACAAACCCACGTGACGGGGAGTATCACCTTAGATGGACAGGAATTGATTGATTTACCAGACGCAGAAGAAAATCGCGTTCGTGGAGAAAAGATTGGCATGATTTTCCAAGATCCGTTGGCCGCTTTAAACCCACTCATGAAAATTGGACAACAAATTCAAGAGACATTGGATATTCATGATGTCTATCAAAAGGATCAATATCATGCACGTGTGATTGAACTATTGGATGAAGTTGGCATTGTTAATCCGGAGCGAACAGCTAAACAATATCCACATGAACTATCTGGAGGGATGCGTCAACGTGTCATGATTGCGTTAGCTATCGCAAATGATCCGGACTTGATTATTGCAGATGAACCAACAACTGCGTTAGATACGACTATTCAAGCGCAGATTTTAGATGTTCTGCTTGAAATTCGTGACCGTAAGGAAACTGGGATCTTATTGATTACCCATGATTTAGGTGTCGTAGCTGAGGTTGCTGACTCGGTGGCTGTTATGTACGCTGGACAAATTGTTGAAAAAGCTTCAGTTCAAGAATTATTTGAACATCCACTACATCCTTATACACGTTCGCTCTTGCGTTCAAACCCTGAGGTCGATCGTGAAGATGATGAACTCTACGTTATTCCAGGTACGGTTCCCGCATTATCCGAAATGGACCACCACAAGGATTTGTTCTTACAACGTGTTCCGTGGATGCAAGACGAAGCAGACGTAGACATTCCCGATGAACTTGTTGAAGCGCGACCAAATCATTTTGTACGAGGAACCGCTTGGCGCACATTTGAATTTCCAGATCAAAAAGGATAGTAAAAGATATGGCAGATGAAATTTTAAAATTAGAAGGTTTGAAAGTACATTATCCCATTCGTTCCGGTTTTTGGAATCGCGTGACGGACAATGTCAAGGCGGTTGATGGTGTTGATTTAACCATTAAGCAAGGTGAAACATTAGGCTTGGTGGGTGAGTCCGGATCAGGTAAATCAACACTGGGTAAAGTGATTGTTGGTTTAGAAGATATGACTGAAGGAAACTTAGTTTATGAACATGAGCATGTGAACACTGCGGCTGAACGTAAGCGCGTCCAATATAACAAGGATGTTCAGATGATTTTCCAAGACTCGTTGTCTTCCTTAAATCCACGTAAAACCATCTACGATATTATTGCGGAGCCAATTCGTAACTTTAATCCTATGGATCCAGTTGCAGAAAATGACCGTATTCGGAAGTTGCTAGATATTGTGGGGTTGCCACAACGGACCCTTTTCCAATATCCTTTCCAGTTTTCAGGAGGACAACGACAACGGATTGGAATCGCCCGAGCGCTAGCGACAGATCCGAAACTGATTATTGCTGATGAACCGGTCTCAGCCTTGGACTTATCCGTACAAGCGCAAGTTTTGAATTTCATGAAGAAAATTCAAAAAGAATTAGGTATTTCATATCTTTTCATCTCGCACGATTTAGGTGTTGTTCGGCATATGACAGACAATATTGCGGTTATGCATCATGGCCGGCTAGTTGAAAAAGGGACGCGTGAGGATATTTTTGAAAATCCACAACACATTTATACGCAACGGCTCTTAGCTGCTATTCCATCTGTGAATGTGTCAGAACGAGCAGAAAATCGGGCAAAGCGACGTGCGATTGAACAAACGTTCGATGAACGTTTTAATGAATTTTATGATGATGAGGGAATGCCACTGCCACTTGTCCAGCTAACCGAGACACATTATGCAGCATTACCACAGCAAGACCAGAAGGAGACGGACCATGTGGAAAGTAATAATTAGACGAATTTTAATCATGATTCCACAACTTTTTATTTTAAGTTTGTTGGTATTTCTATTAGCAAAGATGATGCCAGGGGATCCATTTAGTGGATTAATTGGTCCAAACACAGACCCTAAACAGATTGCCGCATTACGTGAGGCAGCAGGCCTAAATGATCCCTGGTGGCAACAGTATATCCACTGGATTAGTAATGCCGCTCACGGTGATCTAGGGATGTCATATACCATGAAACAACCAGTCTCAACTTTGATTGGTAGTCGGATGGTGAATACTTTCTGGCTTTCATTGTTAGCCATGATTTTGACGTATGCACTTGCCATTCCAATGGCCATTTCAGCAGCACGCCACGAAGGCTCACTTTGGGATCGCATTTTGTTAATTTATAACTCGGTTACTTTTGGTATTCCTGCCTATGTTGTGTACTTACTCTTTATTTTCATCTTCGGATTTACTTTGGGTCTTTTCCCAACAGGTGGTACAGTCGACCCTAATGTTTCAGGATTCTTCCCAACATTGATTAATAAGATTTATCACATGATTTTGCCAGCAATTACGATGGCATTATTGGGAACAACAGCAATTTTCACCTACCTCCGTTCTGGTATCTTAGATGAACAAACGCAAGATTATGTGAAAACTGCCCGTGCTAAAGGTGTAAGTGAAGATCATGTCTTCACGCGACATATTCTTCGAAATGCCTTGCTACCAATTGCTGCCAATTTTGGTTTTGTCATTACTGGTTTGCTTGGTGGAGCCATCTTCGCTGAAACAATTTTCGGATATCCTGGACTCGGTAAGTTATTCATTACTGCAATTACAGGACGTGATTACTCAGTGATTACAGCTTTAATTTTGTTGAACGGGTTCTTAGCCTTATTGGGAGCACTGCTTTCAGATATTATTATGGCAATTGTTGACCCACGAATTCGGATTGAGTAGGAGTAAGAAGATGAGTCGAAAATTAAAAATCAAAGAAAATGCAGGAAATGGTGGACTCCTCAAGCGGACGTTAATCCGTGAATTTAAAAAGGATGATTTAGCCCGCTATTCACTTTATATTTTAGTGGCCTTACTTTTAATCGTCTTTGTCGGGGCATTGTTTATTCCTAAAGCACATTACCTTGATGTCAATATTATAGATCAATATTTGGCCCCCATGACTGATGGCCATATCCTAGGGACAGACAACGGTGGACATGACATTATTACAATGTTGATTGTTAGTTCGCGCAATTCACTGACAATTGCCTTAGCCGTTACCTTGCTTACCTTTGTTTTCGGTACAGTTGTGGGAACAATTACGGGTTATTACGGTGGAAAGGTCGACATGATTGTCATGCGTATGACTGACTTTATTATGATTTTACCCGTGTTAATGATTATTATCGTGTTGGTCACAATCGTGCCAAAGTATAATGCCACAACGTTAATTCTATTAATGAGTGCGTTTTATTGGATTGGAACCATGCGGTTGGTTCGTTCACGTGTGCTAACTGAATCACAACGTGACTATGTTAAAGCATCAAAAACATCAGGTACATCTAATTTCAAAATTATGTTCCGTGAAATCTTGCCCAATATTGCCTCATTGTTAATTGCTGAAGCAACCCTTAGTTTTGCTGGAAACATTGGATTAGAGACTGGGTTAAGTTTCTTAGGGTTCGGATTGCCAGCGGGTACGCCATCATTAGGAACAATGATTAATGAGGCCACAAATCCTGAAACGATGACCCAAATGCCATGGACCTGGGTGCCAGCGGCGGTGATTATTCTCATTGTCGTTTTGACAATTATCTTCATTGGGCAAGCTTTGCGTCGTGTGGCTGATCAACGTCAAACGAATTAATGATAATTAAATTAGAAAAGAATTAGAAAAACACTTGCTATGTTAAATAAGTAATGTATAATAACTTTATTAGTAAATTTTAATCATATGGGAGTAGAGGCTATGAGTAAAGGAAAATGGATTGCAGGTGTGACCGTAGCTGCCGTTGTCTTAGGCGGTGGTGGATATGCGTATTATGCTTCACAGCATAATGATAATGCTACCGGCGGAAAAGTTGGTAATTTGAACGTCGAATACAAAAATGATAAAACGATTAAAAAGGGCGGAAATTTGAATGTTGCTTATGAGTCAGATGTTCCGTTTAAAGCACAGTTTGAAGCTGGGTTAATGGACGATGCTACCATGCAGCAAATGGCAGCTCCCGCCACTGGTGGAAGTGTTAACGGAGGCGGAGGAATTTTCAATGCCGATAACGACTTTAATATCCAAAAGGGTGGTCAAGCAGACATTTCCTTTGATAAGAATGCTAAAACAGCGACAGTGACATTGCGTGATGACCTTAAGTGGTCTGATGGCAAGCCGGTTACGGCAAAAGATTACGAATTTGCCTACGAAATTGTCGCCAATCCCGCCTATGGATCGTCTCGTTGGACTGATTCATTAGCGAATATTGAAGGATTGAGTGATTACCATGCTGGTAAAGCAAAATCTATTTCTGGTATTACCTTCCCGGATGGCGAAGAAGGTAAAAAAATTAAACTCCAATTTAAGGAAAACAAGCCAGGATTTAAGCATACTGGTAATGGATACTTCCTCGAAAGTGTATCTCCATACCATTACTTAAAGGATGTTGAACCAAAGAAATTGGCGTCAGATCCAAAGACAACAACAAAGCCTTTGGTCACTGGTCCGTTTAAGCCTGAAAAAATTGTTTCAGGAGAATCAATTTACTATACGCAAAATAAATACTACTACGGTAAGAAGCCAAACTTGAAGTCAATTACGTATACAACTGTAGACCCTTCAAAGACAGTAGCTTCGATTAAAGCTGGTAAGTATGATGTGGTCAAGGAAGCCTCACCAAGTGTTTATCCACAAATTAAGAAGTTGGGTAATGTTGCTGTGACCGGACAGCAACAACTTTATATCTCTATGTTGAATTTCAACTTAGGTCATTACGATACGAAAACATCACAAAACGTACAAGATCGTAAGACGCCATTACAAGATAAGCGTGTGCGTCAAGCTATTGGATATGCACGTAATGTTGACGAAGTTACAAAGAAGTTTGGAAACGGGTTAACGCAACGTGCAAATACATTAATTCCACCAATCTTTAAGGACTACTCAGACACTAAACTTAAGGGTTACCCTGAAGATATTAAGAAAGCCAATAAGCTTTTGGATGAAGCTGGCTGGAAGTGGGATAAGAAACACGAGTTCCGAGAGAAGGATGGCAAGCGTTTGAACTTGACTTACATGGCACGTCAATCTAACGGAAACTCTGAAGCCGTTGCTAAGAACTATATCCAACAATGGAAGAAGATTGGGGCCAATGTTACCCTTTATAAGGGTCGTTTAACTGACTTCAACACTTATTTGCAGATTACAACTTCACCTGAATCTGGTGCATGGGATTTGACTGATGCAGCTTGGTCACTTTCATCTGACCCATCACAAAATGATTTGTTCAGTAAGGGTGCTCAATACAATACTGGCCACTTTACGAGCCCAGAATTGACAAAGAAGTTGAACAAGATTGATTCATCTACAATCAAGAACGATAAAGAACGTGCTGAAGCCTTTAAGGATTATCAAAAGTACATGAATGATGAAGCATATGTCATTCCAACGTCATTCAGCACAGATTACACACCAGTTAACAAGCGTGTAGCTAACTGGTCAATGGCTTATGGTGACAATAATGCTTGGTCTGATTTAGGGGTTACCTCAAATACACCAGCAAAGAACTAAGCTATTCTGAAGAAGCAATAATCCGAGATGGATTATTGTTTTTTTATTATCTCGAAAGGAGCACGCTATGACGATTAAGCCACCACATTTAAAAAAAGGGGACACACTTGCCTTAGTGACGCTTTCAAACGGTGCACTATTTGATAATGACATTGCCTTAAAAATCGGTCAGCAGCGCCTGGCTGATTTTGGCTTAAGTCTCAAAGTGATGCCCCATGCAGCTGATTCACCAGAATATTTATGGGAACATCCGGAGGTACGTGCTACTGATTTGAAGGCTGCATTTATGGATGACGATGTCAAAGGGATCGTCTGTACCATTGGCGGGTGTGAGACTTATCGACTTACACCATATTTACTTGATGATCCAGAATTTATAAAGGTAGTGCGTCAGCACCCAAAAGTTTTTATGGGATTTTCAGATACAACGTTAAATCATCTTGTTTTCCAAAAAATTGGCTTGAATACGTTTTATGGACCTAGTTTTTTGAATGATTTCGCTTACTTAGGGCCTGAAATGTTGCCATTTGCCCGTGATAACTTTGCCCATTTCTTTGTTCCTGAAGCTTATCAGCTTGTATCAAGTCCAGTTTGGTTTGATGAGCGCCAGGATTTTTCAGCTAATAGCTTGGGCGTACAACGTATGGCACATCAAGAGCGATATGGTTATGAAACGCTGTATGGAACTGGGGCCCAGACAGGCAAACTATTAGGTGGATGTATTGAAAGTTTGTTTGATTTGTTAACTGGCCACAATTTTCCTGACGAATTAACCATCAATGCAAAATATGGGCTATGGCCAAAAAATTGGCAGGGAAAGATGATGTTCTTAGAGCCGAGTCAAGAGAACCCAGATCCGAAAAAATTAGCGATTTATTTACATCGAATTGCCCAGACCGGGGTTTTCAATCAGGTATCAGGTTTATTAGTGGGCAAGTCCCAGAACCAGAAGTATTTTCATGAATATCGAAAACTGTATCAACAGCTTGGTGAACGATATCATTTACCAGTACTTTATAATGTTAATTTTGGTCATGGCTTTCCACGACTTTCCATGCCATATGGTGTTGAAGTTGAAGTTGACTTTGATGAACAAACGATTAAATTACTAGAATCGCCATGGACATAAATAAACGATAAGGGGCAACTTAAAAGTTGCTCTTTTTTTCTGCAATAAATCAAAAATGAACTTTACTTCTATATAATTCACTTCTAAAACGTTTAAAACACGAACGATATAAATTAATACCGTTAATTTTAAAGCTAAATGTTTACATTAATGAATAATGGTGGTTAAATGTATGTAAATAAGACGTAAATCAATGTTCGTGGAGGAAAATATGCCAAAAGTAGCTGTCATTATGGGGTCACAATCAGATTGGCCAACCATGCAAGAAACAACCAACATTTTTGATGATCTCAATATTGATTATGAAGTTCATATTGTTTCTGCTCACCGAACGCCTGAAAGAATGATTTCATTTGCGCAAAACGCACGTGAAAATGGGTTTGGCATCATTATTGCTGGAGCTGGTGGTGCGGCACACTTGCCAGGTATGGTTGCAGCCGCAACAACGCTTCCCGTGATTGGTGTGCCAATTCAATCAAAGGCCCTAAATGGTATGGATTCGTTGTTAAGCATTGTTCAAATGCCAAGTGGTGTGCCAGTTGCCACAGTTGCAATAGGTACGGCAGGTGCGAAAAACGCAGCTTACTTAGCCGCACAGATATTGGGAGTTACAGATTCACACATCGCTCAAGCCATTACCGATTTTCGTAAGCAGCAAGCGGATGCAGTTATTGAAAGTGAGGCACATTTAAATGACTAAGCCAATCTTACCACCCGCAACTATCGGTATTATTGGTGGCGGACAGTTAGGACAAATGATGGCCTTGGCTGCTAAGCCAATGGGGTACCGTGTCATCGTTTTAGATCCAACGCCAAATGCACCTGCCGGTCAAGTTGCCGATGAACAAGTAATTGCGTCATATAACGATGCTGCCGCTTTAACCGATTTGGCTCGACGTGTGGATGTGCTGACCTATGAATTTGAAAATGTTGATTTAGCAACACTTGAAACCTTAGGAACATTAACGCCATTACCACAAGGAACTGAGTTGTTAGCAACGACTAAAAACCGGTTGTCTGAAAAGAGATTTTTACAAAGTTTGAACTTACCAGTTACTGAGTTTGCTGAAGTGAAAAACGTTGCTGATTTAGATGCTGCGGTTCAACAAGTTAAATTGCCTGCCATCTTGAAGACTGTTGAAGGTGGATATGATGGTCATGGTCAATGGGATATTCCAGACCGTGAGGCATTGGCAGAATTAGTTGCCCATTGGGATAACGATATTGAAGAAACATTGATTTTAGAGCATCGCATTGATTTTGATTATGAAGTCAGTGTAATGGTCACAACAGACGGAACAGATACAACCCGTGTCTGGCCAATTACCGTCAATGAGCATCACAAACATATCTTACGTAGTTCATTAGCCGATGGCCAACAATCCACGCACTTACAGGCCATTGTTACCGATATCGCTCAAAAAATTGCGCAGGCCTTTAACTTAAAGGGTGTGTTAGGCATTGAAATGTTCGTAAAGGGCGATGCCATTTACATCAATGAATTAACACCACGACCACATAACTCGGGTCACTATAGCATTGAAGGCACGAATGTTTCTCAGTTCGAAGGACATATTCGCAGTATTGCTGGTCTGCCGATTCCTGAAATCACCTTAGCAGCACCAAGCATGATGCTGAATTTGTTGGGTGAAACCCTCGATAAGGCTCGTGAAGCACTTGTCGATCATCCCGAATGGCACTTCCACGACTATGGTAAGGCTGACATTAAGCCATTACGAAAGATGGGACACATCACGGTTACTGGAACTGAAGCAATTAATGCATTAAAAGCATGGGGGATGTCAAATGGCGCATACTGAAATTGAACAAGGTAATTTAATTACCGCAGGTAAGGCTAAGGCTTTATATGAAACAAACAACCCGGAATACATCTGGGTCCACAATTTAGACCAAGCCACAGCTTTAAATGGTAAACGAAAAGAAGCTGTTGCAGACAAGGCCTATTATACAAATCAAATTAGTCGTTATTTATTTGAATACTTAAATCAAAAAGGGGTTCCAACGCATTATGTGGAAGCCTTAAATGAGACTGATAGCTTAGTCCATCGTTTGACGATGCTTCCAATTGAAGTTGTAACACGTAATTATGCTTCAGGACATTTCGTGAGTCGCTTCGATGTTGAACCGATGTTTCCATTGGAACCCACCGTTCTGGAATTCTATTACAAATCAGATGCTTTGGATGATCCATTCATGAATGACTCACAAATACTTGCCCTCAATCTGGCATCACTGGAAAGTATCACGCGAATTAAAGACCTAACCCATCAAATCAATCCACTCTTAAACCAATTGTTCGATGAAATTGGGATTACCTTAGTTGACTTCAAGCTTGAATTTGGCCGTAATACCGATGATGTCATCGTACTAGGCGATGAACTTTCACCAGATAATATGCGGTTAGTTGATCAGACCACGGGTGACTCACTCGATAAAGATGTTTTCCGTCAGCAAACTGGCGATTTAACGACTGGTTATGCCCAAGTGCTCACACGTCTACAAGCAAAATTAGGAGAATAAAAATGTATTTAGCAAAAATCAAAGTAACGTATAAGCCTTCAGTTTTGGATCCACAAGGAGAGGTCATCAAGTCTGCACTGCACCGTCTAGACTATGAAACCGTAGAACAGGTTATTCAAGGTAAATACTTTGAGGTTAGGTTATCTGCTGATTCATTGGCTGCTGCCAATGGTTTGGTAGAATCAATGACTGAAGCACTTTTGATTAATCAAAATACAGAAACTTACAATTATACCGTCGAGGAGGTTGAAGCCTAATCATGAAATCAGTTGTAGTTCGTTTCCCAGGCTCTAATTGTGATGAAGATATGTTTTACGCTTTGCAAGAACTTGGATTAAATCCAAGTTTCGTTTCAGCCCAAAGTGATATTTCCTTAGCCGATTATGATGCAATTTTTCTTCCCGGTGGGTTCTCTTATGGTGACTATTTACGAACAGGTGCTATTGCTCGTTTTTCACCAATCATGCAGGCTGTGCAAGCTGCAGCAGATAATGGACAACTTGTTGTTGGCATTTGTAACGGTTTCCAGATTTTAACAGAGAGCGGTCTCTTACCTGGGCAGCTGATGATGAACGAAGTGCCTGGTTTCATTTGTGATGAAACACTATTACAGGTTGAACAAGCTGAATCAGCCTTTACCAATGCCTACACCACAGACGAAATCCTTATTCCCGTCGCACACGCTGATGGGCGCTACTATGCTGATGAACAAACTTTAGCTGACCTCGAATCCAATCATCAAATTGTCTTTAAGTACACATCTAATTTAAATGGTTCTGAAGATATGATTGCCGGTATTACCAACAAGCAAGGCAATGTCTTGGGCATGATGCCTCATCCAGAACGCGCGGTTGATCCATTAATCGGCAATACGGATGGTCAAAACTTCTTCAAGAGTATTTTAGCAACGGTTGCAACACAAGGAGTGAACTAACATGGTCGAGATGGTATCTAATCCAATGGCAAATGAGCCGAACCCCACTGACATTCAAACAACTAAGTTGTATGAAGCTTGGGGCTTAACTGAACATGAATATGATTTGATTGTTGATGAACTAGGACGATTACCGAATTATACTGAAACAGGCTTATTTTCAGCCATGTGGTCTGAACATTGTTCATATAAGAAATCAAAACCTGTTTTACGAACATTTTGGTCAAAAAATGAACGTGTACTTCAAGGACCAGGTGAAGGTGCCGGTATTTTAGATATTGGTGATAACCAGGCCGTCGTCTTTAAAGCTGAATCACATAATCATCCTTCAGCAGTTGAACCATATGAGGGTGCTGCTACAGGCGTTGAGGGAATCTTACGTGATATCTTTTCGATGGGTGCCCAGCCAATTGCAGTGCTTGATAGTCTTCAATTTGGAGATGTTACGTCAAAGCAAACGCAACGTCTAATTGACGGCGTGGTTGCTGGCATTGCTGGATATGGTAATGCAATTGGTATTCCAACCGTTGGTGGCGCAATGAACTTTGATGCGACGTATCAACATAATCCCTTAGTCAATGTCATGGCCGTCGGGTTGCTTGATCAAGATTTGCTACATGTTGGAAAAGCTGAAGGTGCTGGAAACGTTGTGCTATACGTTGGGGCAACAACTGGACGTGACGGTATTCAAGGGGCTACCTTTGCTTCAGCTGAATTTGATTCTTCCGAAGATCAAAATCGTTCAGCCGTTCAAGTTGGTGATCCCTTTATGGAAAAGCTTGTCATGGATGCAACCATTCAAGCCATTCAAGAATACGGCGATGTCATTGTCGGCGTTCAAGATATGGGGGCCGCTGGTTTAGTATCATCAACGGCCGAAATGGCTGATAAAGCTGGTATGGGAATGATCTTAGATTTGGATCAAGTCCCACAGCGTGAAGAAAATATGACCCCCTACGAATTAATGCTCTCTGAATCACAAGAACGCATGATTCTGGTTGTTAAAAAGGGACACGAAGATGCCGTAAAGCAGATCTTCACAGATGCCGACTTAAACGCGATTGTGATTGGTGAAGTTACCGATAATAAACAGTATCAACTTACCTTTGATGGGGCGCTGGTAGCCGATGTGCCTGTTGATTTCTTAACATCAGCCCCAAAGGTTGAATTGCCACAAACTGAACCTGCTCGTTTAGTTGAAGCAACAACAGCGCAATATCAACCTGAAGTGACAGATGCTACTGCTGTTTTAAAGCAATTATTAGCACAACCAACGATTGCTTCTAAGGCAGCTTTATATCGCCACTTTGATTGTAGCGTTCGTGCTGACACCGTTATCAAACCCGGAGGCGATGCGGCAGTTGTACGTGTTCGCGGGACGGAAAAGGCTTTGGCAATGACGACAGACATCAACAGTCGTTACACATATCTTAACCCTTATATTGGTGGACAATGGGCCATTTTGGAAGCAGCACAAAACATTGTCGCAACTGGAGCCGAGCCAATCGGAATTACGGATTGTTTGAATTTTGGAAACCCTGATGATCCAGAAATTTATTACGAATTAGCGCAATCCGTTGCCGGAATCAATGAAGTGGCTCAAGTGATTAATACACCTGTCATTTCTGGAAATGTATCCCTATATAACGAAACGGATGGAACTGCGATTTATCCTACGCCGATGGTCGGTATGGTGGGCTTGCACACATCAACAGATGATATTACGACCATTCAAGCCAAACAAGCTGGCGATGTCGTTTATCTTGTTGGTGAATTAAAAGCACAATTTAATGGTAGTGAGATTCAACACATGCAAACTGGTTCAGTGTCAGGAGACTTATTCTCAATTAACGTGGATCATGCTCAGGCAGTACAAGCGAAAATACTTGAAGCCGCGCAAAGTCATTATGTCAATAGTATTCATGACATTGCTGAAGGTGGATTAGGGGTTGCCGCATCTGAAATTTTGTTTGGCACACCATTTGGTGCTGAACTTACCTTGGCAGCACCAATCGGAAATGCCTTTTCGGAAGCGCCAAGTATGTTTATTGTGACGGTAGCTCCAGCAGAACAAGCAGTGTTCGAGGCTTTGATGGGCGACGAAGCAACAAAGTTGGGTGAAATCACGGAAAATCCAACCCTTAAGCTTGTCGCACAGGATCAAACAATTAACGTATCCGTATCTGATGTAGAAAGTATGTACAAGGACAGCTTATGGCAACAACTACAATAGTAAATGAACGTTCGCTAAATGAAGAATGTGGTATTTTCGGCGTTTGGGATAATCCAGAAGCCGCTGAATTAACTTTTTATGGCTTACATGCGTTACAACATCGCGGACAAGAAGGGGCCGGTATTGTTTCAAAGAAGGCTGATGGTCGTCTCTGGCAAGAACGAGGTTTAGGACTATTGAGTGAAGTCTTTGCCGATCCGCGCCGAATGATGAATTTGGTTGGGGATTCAGCAATTGGGCATGTTCGTTACGCCACGGCAGGCAGTAACGGAATTGAAAATATTCAACCATTTATGGTGAATTTTTCTGACATGCAAATTGCATTAGCGCATAACGTAACATCACCAATGCCAAGACGTTACGTCAAGAACTTGAAGATGAAGGTGCAATTTTCCAATCTTCATCGGATACGGAGATTTTGTTGCACCTCATTCGACGATCAAAAGCACTGACTTTTGATGAGAAATTGCAAGAAGCCTTGCTTAAACTTCGTGGTGGGTTTGCGTTTCTACTCTTAACGCCGAATGCAATGTACGCCGCGCTTGATCCACACGGCTTCCGACCTTTTGTGATTGGTCGGTTACCTAACAATGGCGCTTACGTTGTCGCGAGTGAGACAGCTGCATTAGCTTCAGTAAATGCAGCATTTGTGCAAGATGTGCAGCCCGGTGAATTGATTCGCTTTGATAACACGGGCATGCACGTTTCCAACTATACTGAGCATACAACGTTAAACATCGATGCCATGGAATATATTTATTTTGCTCGTCCAGATTCCAATATTTATGGTGTGAATGTGCATAAAGCACGCAAACGCATGGGTAAGGCGACGGCCATTGAGCATCCAGTTGCGGCTGACATGGTGGTTGGCGTGCCTAATTCATCCTTATCAGCTGCAATGGGCTACGCCGAACAGGCGCAATTACCAAACGAAATGGGCTTAGTGAAGAATCAATACATTGCGCGTAGCTTTATTGAACCAACGCAAGAAAAGCGTGAACGCGCCGTACGAATGAAATTGAGTGCGGTACCAGCCATTGTTTCAGGTCAACGCGTCATTCTCGTAGATGATTCAATTGTTCGTGGAACGACTTCAAAGTACATTATTAAGATGCTTCGCGATGCTGGGGCGAGTGAAGTCCATGTACGCATTGCTTCACCTGAATTCAAATACCCTTCATTTTATGGCGTTGACATGCAAACGACGGATGAATTGATGGCTGCCCACCACACAAAAGCTGAAATGTGTGAAATCATCGGAGCCGATTCACTAGAATTTTTATCCGTTGATGGGTTAATTGATAGCATCGACTTACCTTATTCAGGGGCAGGCAATGGACTGACAACGACCTACTTTGATGGTCACTATCCATCGCCAGTTTACGATTACCAAGCATAATTGGCAAAATTAGCTGAAGCTGGCGTGGTGACCTTTGACCCCGAACCCTAATCACTACTTTTAAAGGAGAAGCTGACATGACAGATGAAAGTGCGTATGCTGCATCCGGTGTAAGTGTTGAAGCCGGAAAAGAGAGTGTTGCCCAAATGCAAGCAGCCGTTGAAGCAACTTATACCGATAGCGTTTTGTCCCCATTAGGCAGTTTTGGATCAGCCTTTGCTTTAGGTCAGGCGCTACATGACCCAGTCTTAATTAGTGGGACAGATGGTGTCGGAACAAAGTTGTTATTAACGATTGCCGCACAAAAATATGACACGATTGGTCAAGACCTGGTTGCCATGGTTATGAACGATGTATTAGCTCAAGGCGCCAAACCATTGTTTATGCTTGATTACTTAGCTGTCGATAAGATGCGTCCAGAGGTTGTCGCCACATTGGTTAAAGGGGTCGCTCAAGCGACTAAGACCATTGGTGCTTCATTGATTGGAGGGGAATCGGCCGAATTACCCGGTATGTACGCAAAAAATCATTATGATCTTGCAGGTTTTGGCGTTGGCGTCGTCGAACGAGATGCCTTGCTTTCAGCTGAAAATGCTCAGGCCGGTGATGTTCTAATTGGCTTACCTTCAAGCGGGCTCCACTCAAATGGATATTCTTTGGTTCGACGCGTCTTGGGTCTTGAAACGGATGCAGACTTTACCAAATTACCGGAAGCCATGCAACAAACGTTGCTAGAGCCAACCCGCTTGTATCAACCAGCGCTAAATCCCATTTTGGGTATGGATGGCTTGCATAGTATGGCGCATATCACAGGTGGCGGGATTGTTGAGAATTTGCCTCGCGCATATGATGAAACTCTCGCTGCTGAGCTCGAATGGGGTAGTTGGCCAATCCTGCCCATTTTCGACATTCTGCAAAAGCAAGGTAATTTAAGCTTAGAAGATATGTTATTGACCTTTAATAATGGTCTTGGCATGGTCTTGGCGGTTGCTCCTGATGCGGTTAACGCTATGATGCAGCAATTTAATACTCATGATGAACCTGCCTACATCATTGGAAAACTACAACCACGCACGACTTCAGACATTGAATGGAAGGGGCAAGCACCATGGCCAATGACGTTCGACTAGCCGTTTTTGCATCTGGTCATGGCACAAATTTTGCCGCTATTCTTGACGCAATTCAGACGCAAAGCCTGTCTTGCCAGATTGTCCGCTTAGTCGTTGATAAAGCAAACGCTGGGGCATTGGCAATTGCCGAAGCTCACAATATTCCGACGTTGGTAGTGAACTATAAGGCTGCCGGAAGTCGCGACGTTGTTGAACAGGAAATTATTACGCAACTAAAGGACGATGGCGTACAGGGGATTTTGTTAGCAGGCTACATGCGGATTATTACGCCTAAACTCTTACAGGCATTTCCACAAAAAATCGTTAATATTCATCCAGCTTTATTACCCAGTTTTCCAGGAACACATGGTATTGAAGACGCTTTTAATTACGGCGTCAAAGTCACTGGTGTCACCGTCCATTTTGTGGACGAGGGCACAGATACGGGGCAAATTATTGATCAGCAAGCGGTGCGTATTACCAACGACGATACGCTCGCAAGTTTAGAAACAAAAATTCATGACGTTGAGCATCACTTATATCCCGCGGTTTTAGCACAATTATTGAAAGAAGAGGTATTTAACTAATGGCACGAGCACTAATGAGCGTTTCAGATAAGCAAGGTTTAGTTCCTTTCGCACAAGCATTGACTGAATTAGGTTATGAGATTGTTTCAACTGGTGGCACCCTACGAACTTTACAAGAAGCAGGGATTGAGGCTATTGCAATTGATGACGTTACTGGTTTCCCAGAAATTTTAGATGGACGTGTTAAGACATTGCACCCACGTGTACACGCTGGATTGTTAGCACGTCGTGACTTGCCAGAACACATGGAAACTTTGGCTGAATTGGATATCACGCCAATTGATATGGTCGTCGTTAATTTGTATCCATTCAAGCACACCATTCAAAAACCGGATGTGACTCGTGCCGATGCCATCGAAAATATTGATATTGGTGGCCCTTCAATGCTTCGCTCAGCTGCTAAAAATGCGCAAGACGTTTTACCCATTGTTGATCCAGATGATTACAATGAAGTGATTGAACGTTTGCAAACAGATAATGTTGACCAAACGTACCGACACGGTTTGGCTGCGAAGGTCTTCCGTCACACAGCCGCGTACGATGCACTAATTGCTGACTATCTTACTGATGAAGACTTTACCAAGCAAAAGACTGAAACTTATGAATTAGTGGATAACTTACGATATGGTGAAAATGCGCACCAGGATGCTGCTGCTTATCGT
This sequence comes from Weissella viridescens, assembly GCF_001437355.1. GTDB lineage: Bacteria > Bacillota > Bacilli > Lactobacillales > Lactobacillaceae > Weissella > Weissella viridescens. The sequence continues at coordinate 98,888 of NZ_JQBM01000001.1, forward strand.
GATGCCTTACCAACTGACTATTCAGTCTTGAGCGCCAATATTTTGCATGGTAAGAAGCTTTCATATAACAATATCCGCGATGCCGACGCTGCCTTACGGATCATTGCTGATTTCTCTGAGCCAACGGTTGTGACAGTTAAGCATATGAATCCAGCCGGGATTGGGCAAGGGGACACCATTGAACAAGCTTGGGATCGCGCTTTCTATGCCGATGATATCTCAATCTTTGGAGGGATTGTTGCCTTGAACCGTGAGGTAGACTTGGCAACTGCCCAAAAGATGCATAAAATCTTCCTTGAAATCATCATTGCGCCAAGCTTTACAGATGATGCGTACGCTGAATTAGCTAAAAAGAAGAACTTGCGCTTGTTGACTTTGCCATTTACAAATGACATTCCGCAAGCCGTTGAATTGACATCAATCTTGGGTGGTACGGTGATGCAACATCGTGATTTATTGGAAGAAAAGCGTGAAAACTATGAAGTGGTTTCACAGGCGCAACCAACAGAAGCCCAATTGGCAACCCTTGAATTCGCACAAACTGTTGTTAAGCACGTGAAGTCAAACGCAATTGTTGTGGCAACCGATAATCAAACCCTTGGAATTGGTGCTGGACAACCAAATCGAATTGATTCAGTTAAGTTGGCTGTTGACCATGCTTCAACCAAGGACGGTTTTGACAAAGCTGTTTTGGCCTCAGATGCTTACTTCCCAATGGATGATTCAGTGCAATATGCTGCGGACCATGGCATCAAAGCCATTGTTGAACCTGGTGGCTCAATTAAGGACCAAGCTTCAATTGATAAGGCTAACGAGCTTGGCATTGTCTTGGTCTTTTCTGGAAACCGTCACTTTAAGCATTAAGATTGGAGTAGGTCAATGACATCTGTCTTAATTATTGGGTCTGGTGCCCGCGAATTTATCTTTGCTAAAACATTTGCGCAGTCTGTTGACCAAGTTTTTGTTGCCCCAGGTAATGCAGGTATGCGTGAGGCTGGCTATGAAACGGTTAATTTAACGGATATTCCTGATTTAATTGCATTTGCTCAAAGTCAAAAAATTGATTTGACTTTGTCGGCTCTGAAGCACTATTGACCGACGGTATCGTTGACGCTTTTCAAGCGGCAGGATTACCGATCTTTGGTCCAACAAAATCTGCTGCCCAGTTGGAAGGGTCAAAGGCATTTACTAAAGCCCTCCTACAAAAATATGATATTCCAACGGCCGATTCCGTGACTGTAACAAATCTAAACGAGGCCAAACAAGTCCTCAACACCCATGCTTATCCAGTTGTTGTTAAACTTGATGGTTTAGCTTTAGGTAAGGGGGTTAGCATCTATGAACATCCAGAAACTGCTTTAGCGGGCATTGAAAATATCTACGAACAAGATTCCCAAGCCCCTTTAGTTATCGAGGAATTTATGCAGGGACCTGAATTTTCAATCTTTTCTTTTGTCGGAAAAGAACAAGTCGTTCACGCGCCGATTGCCCAAGACCACAAACGTCTCTTAGATGGCGATCGTGGACCAAACACTGGTGGTATGGGTGCCTATAGTCCGGTTCGCTGGATTGGTGAAGATGTCGTACAAACAGCCATTACATCGCTCGTTGAACCCGTTCTAGCAGCCATGCGAGCGGAAGGCACACCCTTTGAGGGCATTTTGTATACCGGCGTTATGTTGACTGAAGCTGGACCAAAGGTTATTGAATACAACGTCCGTTTCGGAGACCCAGAAGCACAAGTTGTTCTGCCACAATTGACGAGTGATTTGTACACAAATATCATGGAATTGCTTGCTGGCAAACCAACCAATATGACTTGGCAAGATACTGATGTCTATCTTGGTGTAACGCTAGCTGCTCCGGGTTATCCGGTAAATCCTGAAAAGGGGCTGCCGTTACCAGCATTGCCAAATGATGTTCAAATCGATTATGCTGGTGTCAAGCAGCAAACAAATCAACTTGTTAGTAACGGGGGGCGTGTGTTAACTGCAGTTATTCATCGACCAACGATGGTGACTGCCCAAACTGATTTGTATGCCGCATTAGATCAGACACACACGGACTTGGTCTACCGACATGATATCGGGCACCAGGCTGTGGTAGCAGAATTAGCAGAGGAGTAATGGCAGATGTTAAGTGATATTGAAATTGCACAAGATGCAGAAGTTTGGCCAATTGAAAAAATCGCCGATAAGATTGGACTTGAAAAATCGGAATGGCAACCGTATGGCTGGGATAAAGCCAAAATCACATTGGGACATGAACATGATAATGATCCATTGGGTAAGTTGATTTTGGTAATCTCAATTAATCCAACCGCGGCTGGTGAAGGAAAATCAACGGTTACTGTCGGATTAGGCGATGCCCTCGCTAAGGTTGATGAAAAAACCATGATTGCTTTGCGTGAACCATCTTTGGGCCCTGTGATGGGGATGAAAGGCGGCGCGACAGGTGGTGGCTATTCACAAGTCATTCCAATGGCGGATATTAACTTACACTTCACAGGTGACTTCCATGCGTTAACGAGTGCGCACAATACTTTAGCCGCATTAATTGACAATAGTATTTATCAAGGTAACCCGCTAAATATTGATCCACGTCGTGTCCTTTGGAAGCGTGCATTAGATGTGAATGACCGTGCCTTACGTCATGCCACAATTGGTCTTGGTGGTCCAACAAGTGGCGTGCCACGTGAAGACGGCTTTGATATTACCGTTGCATCCGAACTCATGGCTATTCTAACGTTATCTACGGACTTGATGGACATGAAGCAACGGATTGAAAAGATTGTGATTGCAGATACGTATGACCGTCAGCCTGTAACTGTTGCTGACTTAGGCGTAGCTGGTGCTTTAACGACTTTGTTGAAAGATGCCATTCACCCTAATTTGGTTCAAACGTTGGCGCACACGCCAACTTTGATTCACGGCGGACCTTTTGCCAATATTGCCCAAGGAACAAATTCGGTCCAAGCAACCAAAACAGCACTTCAATTATCAAACTACGTCGTCACGGAAGCTGGCTTCGGTGCTGACCTTGGTGGTGAAAAGTTTTTGGACTTTAAAGTACCGCTTTTGGGTAAGACGCCTGACACGATTGTGATCGTTGCCACTGTTCGCGCTTTAAAGATGCATGGTGGCCTGGCTAAAGATGAGCTCAAACAACCCAATGTGGCTGCACTACAAAATGGTTTGGCAAATCTTGGACAACATCTATCAAGTATGAAGCGTTATGGCGTACCTGTTGTGGTCGCCATTAATCAATTTACAGATGACACAGCTGAAGAATTACAAACAATCAAAGACTATGCTGCTGAATTTGATGTACCAGCATACGTTGCTGATGTCTGGGGGCAAGGTGGTGCAGGGGCACGCGAATTAGCTGCCGGTGTAATTGAAGCAACGCATCAACCATCTGACTTTACGCCGCTTTATACACCAGAAGATGCCGCGATTGATAAGCTAAATAAAATTGCCCAAACCATTTATGGTGCCCAGGGCGTTGAACTATCTGAAAAGGCTCAAAAACAACTCAAGCGTTTCGCCAAGTATGGTTGGGATAAATTACCCATTATCATGGCTAAAACGCAATACTCACTTTCTGATGATCCTAAAAAATTAGGTGCACCATCAGACTTCACAATTCATGTACGAGAATTTGTTCCCAAATTAGGGGCTGGTTTCTTAGTTGCAATGACTGGTTCAATCTTAACGATGCCAGGTTTGCCTAAACATCCAGCTGCCAATGACATTGATATTGACGAGGACGGTACAATCCGTGGCTTATTCTAGGACCCAATTATTGGATGCGATGGGTATGCCTCCGTAAGGATACCCATTGACTCTATTCTGTTACTGTTGTTTTATTTATATTTAAGGAGCGAATATTTCATGAACACTTCAATCGAAGATGCTGTCCGTTACATGGCCCAAGGTGGGTTGGCCGTTATTGTTGATGATGAGAACCGCGAAAATGAGGAGGACTTGGTCGGCATTGGATCTAAAATGACACCGGAAAATGTCAACTTTATGGTCACCCATGCTCGTGGTTTGCTTTGTGCCCCAATTACACAATCAATTGCCGACCGTTTAGGTTTGGTTCAAATGGTTGAGAACAACACTGAAGTGAACGGTACCCGTTTCACACTTTCAATCGATGGCAGCCATGCCGCAACTGGTGTTACGACTGGTGTTTCTGCCTTTGATCGCTCTGCCACACTACAACACTTAGCTGACCCTGAAGCCAAGGCAGAAGATTTCGTTCACCCTGGTCACAGTTTTCCACTAGTTGGTGAAGATGGTGGTGTAATGGCACGTGACGGTCATACCGAAGCCACTATCGATTTAGCACGTTTAGCTGGTGAAACCGAGGTAGGCGCTATTTGTGAGATCTTATTAGAAGATGGGCACATGGCGCGTGAAGCTGATCTACGTCAATTCGCCGAAGACTTTGATTTACCCTTTATCTCAATTGAACAACTAACAGACTATGTTCGCGAACATGGTAACTCCGCCATCGTTTAGTCCTAGAACATAAAAATCATAAAAAAGCTTAGCTGATTGACGTCAGCTAAGCTTTTTTTGTTTGTTTCGTTCAAGTAATCCATCGTAGTTAGATTGTATTTTTTATTTCAGTAATTTCATGGTTGATGCTATCCAATAATTCAATATCTTCTAAGGTTGCAATTATCTGCACATACTTATTAACTTCTTGATCATTCTTCCTGGCAAGAGCTTTTCGAACATGGGCGGTTAATGCGATATCATATCGATGAACGAGTTTGGCATACCTGATTGATTCATCAAATACCTGATTGATTCATCAAATACCTGTTCACTTTCTGATGCCGCATCGTCCAAAAGCAACAGAAGACCTAAATTATTTAAAAATGAAGCTTTTAAAGCAATTAATTCAGGGTACTCGTGTGAAATTTTATCAATTCCTAATTTCGCAACATTCTCGGCCACTTTGACAGGTAAAAACGCTATCAAATCATTCAAAACGTAAAGGTCTGTTCGATTCCAGTTTTCTACCAATTGAAACTTGTTCCAAACGGCCTGGATAGTTTCTTGTAATTGATGTCTATCCGTAGTAGTACGTCGCCATAGAGCATCTGATAGCATATAAATATTTTCAGTCATGGCGTTTTCTTCAAAATTACGCGTAGCTTGCACATTCTCAATCTTTCTAAGGTGAAAACTATGGGGAGCTTGTGTATCTATATTTTTAAAATAAGCTTCTAAAGCAGAGTTACTTTTTTCACCCATATAACGGCGCTCAAAATCTGACAATGAAATGCCCAGCCGATTAATTAATTTCATGGCGGTTTCAAACGAGGGCTCGTGTGTGCCATTTTCGATTTTCGAGATGGTTGAGCGCGAAACAATACCGTCAGACAGCTCTTTTTGTTTAATGTTTCTTTCGATACGAATCTGTTTTAATAACCCGCCAAAAAACATGATCAAACCTCCCTATATGCTTTACGTGTGACTATACGACACATTTTCCATGCGCTGGAAAATTAGTGATAGTCTGTAATTAATCAACGATGGCCATGGGCTAAACATGATGAATTTTAACATAGTCTATCAGAAAAATTATAGGTCACTTCATCCAACTTGGTTTTTGGATTGCTTGTAACCCATGTGAATAGGAGCGTATCAATATGAAAAATATCGTCATTACTGGAGGCACTTCTGGTGTTGGTTATGCTATCGCTAAAAGTTTGATTAACGAAGATGTCTCAATTATTATTATTGGTCGGCAAAAAATCAAGGCTCAGCGAGCAGCTTCAAGACTAGGAGATAAGGCATTTCCAGTCACGGGTGATCTATCAACTCCAAGTGATCGTGCAAAAGTTGTGGATGAAATACAAACTAGATTTAAACACGTTGATATTTTGATCCATAGTGCTGGCGTTATACCACATAATAAAATAGAGAATATCAATACCAATTTAGCTGCGCATTACTATCTAACGCTGGCCTTAACAAACCAATTAAATAATAGCCGCATCCTAATCGTTACAGGAAATCCGACCGTCATACAAAGATTTCCAGTCAATGAAATGCAATCAACCCCAGTTTTTAAAGCGGCTTGGATACTAACACATAAGACGCTTTTAATGCTTTATTTAGCTAAAATGTTCCGTTCGGTTGGGACAACAGTAAACAGTTTTTTCCCAGGGGATGTAAAAAGTGACTTAATGTCTTATACTCGCAGTCTATCAAATACCTCTGTATCGGTGGCCAAACATTTAGCCATAGATTCAGCTTTTGACGAACAAACAGGGCACTTTTATGACAACTTGGGAGAGCTTGTTGAATTAGATGCCAAATTGTATAATCCGATAAATGCCGAAAAAATTCTCTCAAAATATTTAGATTTAGAAAGTTAATACGCTAAACAAACCCGACTGTATATTTTACAACCGGGTTTGTTTTATTAAAGTTCATTATTTTCAATTTTTTCGAGCAATAAGTGGTAGCGTTCCGTTACAAAGTCATAAGACCCTGTTAACTTTGTTTCTTCTTCATCAGTTAAGTGTAGATGACCATGACCTAACACACCATCGCGCCCAATAACAGCAGGATATGATAGGGCAACTTCATGACCCTCACGGAACGTTGATACGGGTAATTCTTCATGACTATCATTCAAAATTGTTTCGGTAAGACGAAGGGCAGAAGCAGCAATCGCATAACTCGTATAACCTTTACCATTCAAAACACGGTATCCATTATCGCGGGAAATATTGGCAATTTGATTAAGGTCAATGCCTTTTTCCGCGGCAACGGGTTCGATAGATTCATCTAGAATCTTGACAGTTGACCACGCTGTAAATTGTGAATTTCCATGCTCACCTAAGTTATAGCCTTGAACCGAACGCGGATCAACATCGAAAGTTTCTCCAACGGCATTCTTCATACGGGCAGTATCAAGTAGCGTTCCGGTTCCAATGACTTTTTCTTTGGGGAAACCAGTCAACTTTTGGTAAAGCGTTACAATCACATCATTCGGATTCGTAATCACTACCAGAACACCATTGAACTTAGTTGCCTTCAACTTTGCAGCAACCGATTTCAATTGTTTCGCATTGTACTCAGCTTCAATAAAGCGGGCATTACCCCCGGTTGCATTTTTTTGAAGCCCAATATTCCCAAGTGCAGAGATAATCACATCAGCGTCATCAAGGGCATCCCAATCGTTTGAAATGATATTTGCATGGTGTTTTAAATTCGGTTGAGCTTCAATTAAATCTAAGACTTCTGAATCCAATTTCTCCGGATTTGAATCAATTAGCACATAATCATCAGCTAATCCCTGAAAAATAGCACCTTCTGCAACAGCACCTCCAACGTGTCCAGTTCCAATAATTCCAATCTTACGTGTCATGTCTCTACCTCATTTCATTGACTGAATGCTTGTTTATGGTAGCAATATTAAATCTTTTCTCATTTATTGTCAATTAATCTAACCAAAATAATATAAAAATGGTAAATAATCAACAAGTCTTGTGATTACATGCCATTCTATATACAAGGACATGGTGACGTCTTATAAAGTTGTATGCTTTATGATTCATTGGAAATGCACAATCTTTGAAAGCGCATACATTAGCTACACAGGGTGTGTTACACTAATTATCGAAGAGTTATATTTCACAAATTATTTTGAGTTGGAGAGAACTTATGGAGTCACTTATTGTACTATTTTTGGGAATTGCTTTGTTATTGTTTTTAATCATCAAAGTTAAGATGAATACATTCATTGCTCTCATTTTCACTTCTGTTGTTGTTGGATTAGGATTAGGGATGAACTTCGTTGAAATCCCACTTTCGATTGAAAAAGGAATCGGCAGTTCGCTAGGGGAACTAGCCATCGTGTTCGGGTTCGGAGCCATTCTTGGGCGTTTAGTATCTGATGCCGGAGGTGCTTATCGCATTGCCCACACTTTAATTAATGTTTTTGGAAGAAAGTACGTTCAACTTGCGGTGATGATTGCGTCATTCATTTTGGGAATTGCGTTATTCTTCGAAGTGGGGATGGTTATCTTAATTCCAATCGTATTTGCTATTGCACTTGAAGTTGGGGTGCCATTGCTTTACCTTGGAATCCCAATGGCAGCTGCCTTGTCAGTTACTCACGGATTTTTACCACCACATCCTGCACCAACTGCCATTACGGCAGCCTTGGGTGCAAACCCAGGACATGTTTTGATGTATGGGTTCTTGATCGCCGTGCCAGCAGCATTAATTGCTGGACCCGTCTTTACAAAGGTCGCTCAAAAGTACGCACCTGATGCTTTCAAAATTAAGAAGGAATTAAGTGCTTTTGGGGAGGTTAAGTCATTCACCTTGGCTGACACGCCTTCATTTGGATTAGCATTGTTAACAAGTTTGTTCCCAGTGATTTTGATGGGGCTTACAACGCTTTATACGGTCGTTATGCATGATGGAGTAGCACCAAGTAAGGCCACTGGTCTTGATAGTTTTGTTGCCATGATTGGAAATCCTGTTGGTGCGATGATTATTTCTTTGGCCTTTGCGCTCTGGTCAATGGGCTGGCATCAACGTAAGTCAGCTAAGCAAATGAATGCCACCATTGAATCAGCCGTGAAGTCTATCGCCATGTTATTACTTATCATTGGTGGTGGGGCTGCTTTCAAGCAGATTTTGATTGACGGCGGTATTTCAAATGAAATTTCACATCTGTTCATGAACTCAGCCTTATCACCACTATTGCTCGCATGGATTATTACCGTAGTCCTACGAGTGGCCTTAGGTTCAGCGACCGTCGCTGCATTGACAGCAGCAGGGCTAGTGCAACCGTTGATGGTTTCAGCTTCTGTGAACCCAGCCTTAATGGTCCTTTCAATTGGGGCCGGATCACTGGCAGCTTCCCACGTAAATGACGCTGGTTTCTGGATGTTTAAGGAATACTTTGACCTTAGCGTTAAACAAACTTTGCAAATCTGGACAGTACTTGAGACCTTAATCTCAGTCGTTGGATTGATTATGGTTTTGTTGCTAAGTCTAGTCGTATAAAACTAAATGAAAGATGTCTTCGTTACAAGTGGAGACTTTTTTTATACAAAAAAGGAAGGTAGCGGGGGCTACCTTCCTTTTTAATTTTTAGTACTCATCTAAATGTGCCACAATATCATGGTACTTATCTGAAACAAATTTGTATGATTCAGCTAACTTTGCTTCTTCGGCATCAGTGAGATCCAAATCAGCTTGTTGCAGGATGCCTTCACGACCGACGACAGCAGGATATGAAAGGTAAACATCATGTCCTGGACGTAAGTTAGAAACGGGCAATTCGCTATGACTATCTGAAAGAATGGTTTCAGTTAGTCGAATTGCTGCACCAGCAATGGCATAATTTGTATATCCCTTGGCTTGGAATAGAAAATGACCATTGTTTCGGGACGTATCTTCGATGTCTTCTAAATCAACACCTTCACGTTCCGCAATTGGGATAATCGGATGATCCAAAATTTTAACATTTGACCAAGCGGTAAACTGTGAGTTACCGTGTTCACCCAAGTTATAACCACTCACTGAACGAGCGTCAAGGTGAAACGCTTGTCCGACACCATTTAACATTCGTGCTGTATCAAGCAATGTCCCCGTCCCAATTACCTTATTTTGAGGGTAGCCCGTCAACTTCTGATAGAGGGTAACCATAATATCATTTGGGTTTGTAATCACAATTAAAACCCCATGGAATTTAGTGGCCCGTAAATGCTCAGCCACTGATTTAACTTGTTTGACATTGTGGGGCACCTCAATAAAGCGTGAATTGGTCCCTGGGTTCGTTTTTTGCAAAGCAATCTTACCTACGGAAGAAATGACAACATCGGCATCATCCAATGCAGACCAATCATTCACAGTGATATTTGCATGGTGCTTTAAATTCGGTTGTGCTTCAGTCAAATCGAGGGCTTCAGCTTCGACATGGTCGACATCCGTGTCAATCAATACATAATCGTCTGCGACACCTTAAACCACGGCACTGTGCGCAATCGCACCACCAACATGTCCGACACCAATAATTCCAATCTTTCTAGTCATAAGCTGAACGACCTTTCTGAGCTATTGCTCTTCCAAAAAACGTGCAATGCGACTGACCGCTTCTTCCAAAGTTGCCTTGCTTGAAGCGTAACTCATTCGGAAGTGACCTTCACCACCAGGACCAAACGCTTGTCCCGGCACGGTACCAACCTTGGCTTTGAGAGCTAGGTCAGTCACGAAGGCCGGATCATCATCCCCATATGCTTCCGGGACGCGAGGGAAGAGATAGAACGCTCCTTCTGGGGTATCCAATTCGAAACCTAAATCGCGCAGCGCATTGACCAGGTAATCACGTCGATCTTGATATTCATCATTCATTTCCATAGTTGCTTGGTGGCCGGCCGGCGTGCCAAGGGCCACCGTAGCAGCAGCAGCCATTGGGTTAGGCGTTGTTGTCACAGCCATTTGATGAACGAGGGCAGGGCCCTGAATCAAATCCTCTGGGCCCGCAATAAAGCCGAGACGATAGCCTGTCATCGCGTGGGATTTAGAGACACCATTTAAGATTAACGTCTGTTCAGGTAAATATTGTGCAATTGAGTGATGGTTTTGATCATAGGTAAGTTCTGAGTAGATTTCATCGGCAATGACGACAATATCTGTATCTTTCAAAACTTCAGCCAATGTCTTTAATTGCTCATCAGAATAAGTCCGTCCAGTAGGGTTACCTGGGTAGTTGAGAATCAATACTTTAATGTCATCCCCGAATTCGTCTAAGGTTGCTTTCAAGCGCTCAGGTGTGAGAAGAAAATCATCATCTTGAGTATTAACCAACAATGGTTCGGCGCCCAAAATCAAAGTATCTGATTCATACAGTGGGAAAGTTGGGGTTGGAATCAAAACTTTATCACCAGGATTGACAAACGCTGCAATCGTATCGTAGATAGCCTCTGTAGCCCCAACCGTCACGACAATGTTTTTGTCAGCATGATATGTCAAGTCATAGCGTGTCTGCATAAAGTCAGCTATTGCTTCACGGAGTGCTTGAGTCCCCAGCGAAGGACCATAGTGTGAATCATCACCTGTAATACTATCAATGGCTGCCCGCTTACTGACTTCAGGGACATTGAAATCTGGTTCACCTAACGTCAACTTGATAATGTCATCAATCTTTGAAAATTGATTATCGTATTCACGAATAATATTGGGTGTCACACGGCTTAAATTTTTATTAGCAGGGAAAGTTTTTGGCTCCTTAGCAAATTGGTTTCATGTTCGCTCTCAGATACGACACACACGTATGTGACCGTATTGTTGATGATAATATTAAATGTTTTCTCATTTTATGTCAAATTGTTAGCGACCAAACGTTTCAGGTTTCCAGTGAAGCAATTTCACGAATTTTAATTATGAGAACACTTCTCCAAAATTCGTTTTTTTTAATACAACACTGTATAATGAAAGTATAGTGAATGTTGGCTAGGTGTATATGGAGGTATCTCATGATTACAAAGACACATTTTGGCGAAGTTTCAGGAAAGCCAGTTGAAAAGTATACAATTGAAAATCAAAATCAGACACGCTTAAGTGTTTTGACTTATGCTGAAATCGTCCAAGAATTTTCAGTAATTGATAACAATGAACGAGTGAACTTAGTGTTATCATCAGATCGAATTGAAGGTTTTTCGGAAAATACGTACAACATTAATCGTGTTATTGGGCGTGCTGCTGGACGGATTACCAAGGGGACTTGGACCCAAGACGGCGTGACACATCATGTACCGACGAACGACGGCGAAAACACACTTCACAGTGGACCTGAAGGTGTTGGAAATCAGTTCTTTGTCGTTAAGTCAGTTGACGAAGATAAAAATCAACTCCAACTAACTTATACAGCACTGGAATCTGTTGATGGTTTCCCCGGAGACCTTGACATAACAGTGACCTACACTTTGACTGAGAATGATACTGTTGATGTCACTTTTACCGGCCACCAAACGAAACAAGCTGGTGTCTTTAATCCAACCGTCCACATGTACTTTAATCTGGCTAACCCAGGTATTACTGATTTAATCGACCATGACTTATTTATTAATTCAGACCAACACTTAGCTGTGAATGCTGAAAAGTGCCCAACCGGTGAACTTGTCGATAATGCAGGAACACCATTCGACCTAAAGCGTCACCATGATTTGGGGGAGATCTTACCTGAACTAAAAAAGACGACCGTTGAACAAGGATTTGATGACGTCTTTAAGGTTCCGGCTAATCAGGACGCTGTTGCGGCTAAAGTTACTGATCGCGTTTCAGGACGGCATGTCGCAATTCATTCAGATCGCAATGGGGTTGTTGCCTTTACGGAAAGCCAAATTGGCAATGATGTCAAATACTTGAACCTTGGTGAGAGTAAGCCATGGATGGCCGTTGCGCTCGAAGCACAAACATTGCCTGATAGTGAAAATCACCCTGAATTAGGAGATGTTTCCATCGCCGCTGATGAAACTCAGGAATATCACATTCAATACGTTTACGGTAAATAATGCAAATAAATAAAAAGCCTGTTCTCGGTATAGTCCGAAAACAGGCTTTTTTAATGTGTTCATTGCTTTATTCAATAAAGAGACTGGCAATTAGGAGGAAGAGACCTACTAGAGGGATAGCGTTAAAGTAATTACCTTCACCAATTTTGAAATAGCGTAGGACAACCCACAGTAGGACAAGCGCGCAGCCAACAAAGGCGATGATATTTTGAATGGTCATGGGACACCTCATGTGTTTTTTATTTGCCACTATCCTAGCATTTTTTAAGGGATGGAGACAAATAACCTAAGGAATGACAGTGAAAAAATTTTAAAAATAAAGTTTGGTACTTTTTGATAGATTAGAAAGTTTTATTTTAAATACCATTCAGTATATAATTAACATATCACATAAACTGAGGAGGAAACGAAATGAAGATTTGAAGGCGACTTCTTCTTCGTTGAGTAGAGGAGATATGACAAAAGAGCGAATGATTAATGTAAAGAAATATAATAAGTATGGTGCAAAAGTAACTCGCGAAATTTCGATGCGTACGGGATTTTTTAACGTATTGAATAAAATGGGTTTAATTAACGCGAAAAACTGGGAAAAAGTAAATAATTAATCTAGATGACGACGATATTATGAGCGCTGGTGAAGCATCGAAGTTATGGGGGAAATCGGACAACTATGTTAGACAAATGTTGGCGAAGTACCCAGAGAAATTCCCGGCAGGATCCGTAAGAAAAATTGGAAAACAGTTAGTTGTGACACCTCAGGGGATGGAAGCTGTTACAGGTATTAGGAAGAATGACTTAGATATCTAGTAAGTGGTGCAGTTTACCCAACTAATTGTACAAAGGTTATTTTTGAAAAGATTGCATAAGTTGTGAATCAAGTCATATCAAAGATAGAGAGATGAATTTTATGTTATTTGGAACGATTAACAAAAATGGTTATGATGTTTCTTTAGAAACTTTTCCAGAATCCTTTGACCTGGCTACAAGTGTAGAAATAAGTGCATATGACGTTACAATCTATTTTAAAAATTACTCAACCTTCAACGTTTGGTACGATGGCTATACAGATGCGACAGTTGCATTTGGATTTGACATCCACGGCACAGGTGAGCCGTGCCCAAAAGGTCTCGTTATGGAAAGAGTCCACGATACATTATATTATGAAACATTAGCACAACAAGAGGCTTTAGAAAAAGTGGCAAAATAATGGTACTTGCACGGATGAATACGTACTGATTATTCATATATGGACCTGAATATGTCCTAAAACGGTTCTTTTTTTATGCCAAAATTGCGTCCAGGAGTAGCTCAGTTCACTTAAAATATTGAACGAATGATTGTAATTGGCAACACTTTTAGAAGAAGAAACTCAAACAGCAGAATCCAAATCAGGTTCAAAGTTTTTTCATAACAGCAAGCAATCTTAAGACTGTGATCGTATCCAAAAAAATCCCTTTTATGACATAGTTTCTTAACCAGGTTCTTTTTAATTTATCTTTAACCGAAAATGAACTATAATTAGAAGTTACAAGAACAAGTTCAGATAGCAATTGTAAATTGACAAAAGGGTTAGCCTAAAAGCTAACCCTATGAACAACAAACACTGTCACATCAAGGGAAGGAGCACCACATGCCCGAACTACCAGAAGTTGAAACTGTCCGCCGAGGTCTTAATCGGCTCGTTAAAGGACATACGATCCTAGGAACTGAAGTCCGTTGGCCAAAAACGGTCTCAAACATGACCCCAGAAGAATTCGATGCTGAATTAACTGGGCGTAAAATTGAAACAGTTGATCGGCGTGGTAAGTACCTCTTATTCCGACTATCTGGTGACATGACGATGGTGTCACACCTTCGCATGGAAGGGGCCTACTACACGGTTCCCGCTGGAACTGAACCAGGTAAGCATGATTTGGTAACTTTCCACCTTGATGAAAAAGTTGACTTACTCTATCGTGATACCCGTAAATTCGGTCGCATGACCTTAGTTAAAAATTCAGAACTTGGTCAAGTTCCTGGCCTTTCAACATTAGGGCCAGAACCAACAGAAAAAGATTTGACCTTTGCGTATATGAAAGAAATCTTTAATAAGTCGCATGGGCGCATCAAACCTTTCTTGCTGGATCAAAGTCACATCGCCGGTATAGGTAATATTTATGCTGATGAGACGCTTTGGCAGAGTAAAATCCATCCTAAAACACACACTGACGCACTGTCCGATGACGAGATTAAAGTGCTCCGTGAAAATATTATTAACGAAATGGATCGTTCCATTAAGCACCATGGGACAACTGTTCATAGTTTTACGAATGTCTTTGGTGAGGCAGGGGAATTCCAAAATGAATTAGAAGTGTACGGGCGCGTTGGAGAGCCATGTTTACGCTGTGGCACAACTTTAGAAAAAATAAAGGTTGCCCAACGTGGCACTACTTTCTGCCCACATTGTCAAGTTGAAAAGGATTAATCATGTTTAGATTAGGCTTAACTGGTGGTATTGCCACAGGAAAATCAACCGTTTCAAAGTACCTTAAAGAAAAAAAGGGGCTTCCTGTTCTAGATGCCGATGACATTGCGCATCAAATCATGGGTCCAAACCAACCCATTTTGACAGAGATTGCTGATGTTTTTGGGGATGACTATATCAATGATGACGGCAGTCTGAATCGGCAAAAACTTGGTGCACTTGTGTTTAATGATGACCAGGCGCGTCAAAAATTAGATGATTTAACACATCCACGTATTTTTAGTGCTTTTGAAGCACAAATGCTGGAATTAGAATCTGCGGGGACTGCACTCGTTGTCCTAGACATCCCATTACTTTTTGAAAATGAACAACGCTTAACTTATGATGCCGTTGCTGTTGTTGTCACCACCGAGCACACGCAACTCAAAAGATTGATGCAACGTAACGCGTTAACTGAATCCGAAGCCATGGCGCGCATTCAATCACAAATGCCGCTTGATGAAAAAAAAGCTAGTGCAGATTACGTGATTCAAAATAATGGCACGCCAGCTGAAACATACAAACAAGTCGATCAGATGATTGACCAAATTAATCAAACAATCGCAGAAAGGAGTTAGTCTATGGGAGAATTTTCATTACAACAACACTATCGTGTCATCAGTGACACGGCTCTGACATTGCCTGATATTCAAGCACTCACTCAAGTTTATTTGCCAATTATTGGTCATGAAGCATTCACGTTGTACATGACCTTAGCATGCTATCCACATAACGATACACGGACATTTGTTCATACTGAGCTCCTTGACCAAGCAGGGTTAACCCACCATTCTTTTTTAGATGCTCGTGGTCGCCTAGAAGGCATCGGTTTGATGAAGACCTTTCAACAAGATTTAACCATGAAGACACAGTGGGTTTATGAAATGCTTGAACCCATGTCAACGCGGGCCTTCTTGTCTGATGACACTTTAGCCAGTTTATTGGCACATTACTTGGGTGAGGATACCTTGAACCAGCTGATTGCAGATACTTTACCAGAGCAACCCGCAATTCCAGGGAAAAATGTCACGGCTTCATTCTTTGATTTAATTGGGGCGGATTCATTCAAGCAAATGAAGTCGCCAGTAACCAAACCGGATCGGCTTACGCCAGTTCAAAAGGATATTAAAGCAGCCAATAAATCACTCAATCTTGATTTGATGGCTCAAATGCTCAAATCGTTCAATGTATCTTTACGAGATTTGAAAACTAACGAGGCGGCCTTACTAGTTGAAAAGGAATTATATGGGTTAGATGATGTGACATTGGTTCGTCAAATCCAACAAAGTTTGACACCCAATCATGAAATTGATATGCCACGTTTGCGTAATAACTTAAAGCAACAAACGCTAGCTAACCAACGTCAACCCGTTTCGGACCCGTTACAAAACACAATTGCCGAACAAGACGCAACTGCAACCAGCGAAAAACAAGACCAGCCTCAAAATCCAGCACAAGTCTTTTTGGAACAAGTAAAAAATACGGCACCGGTTGCCTATTTAAAAGCTTTACGCCAAGCAAAGGGTGGTTTCATCACTGACAGCGAGTTGAAGGTTCTTCAAGATACAGCGCAATTGAATCGTCTACCAAATGAAGTCATTAATGTTATTTTATATGAACTGACAGTGGTTGAAGGACGCTCAACAATCAGCCGTAATCTCATGCAAACCATTGTAAATGATTGGAGTCAGGCTGGTATTCAAAACGCAACAGGTGCGATAAAATATCTACAAGAACGTAAAAAGAAACGTGCTGAGGCACAAAATACCAATAAAACACGTTATCGTAACCAACAGCCAATGAAGAATGAAACACCACCAGATTGGAAAAATCAAAAGGTGGAGGCTGCTACGGCTGAAGAACAGGCCGCTGCATCCCGTCAACTTGCCGCACTTCGTGCAAAACGTAAACAGGAGGATCGTAAGTCATGACCGAATCTGATTTTAATCAACCCCTCGACGTCGGCCAAGCCATGCGTAAAAGCATGCAAGAAAACCATTTAAATGCACGTTATGCTGAAGTGCAAAAAAAAGTATTTGCTGATTCTGATATTCAAGCCTTCTTTACTGCACACGCCGATGAACTAAATCGCGACATCGTCCACCGCGACTTTGCTAATTTGTACGAATTTTATACGCAGAAGCAGAAATCTGATGACGAATCCGTACATCGTGGTTACGAACCTGTATTAGATTTCATTGATGGGCAAATTACTGTCTTATATCAGCCGAGTCGGGCAACTGTCCAGGCTCAAAAACAACAAGCACGTGAGAATCTCGTTCATGCGATTCAGATGCCTAAATTGATCACTCGTGCAACCATGGATGATTTTTCAAACATTAGTGCAGATCAAAGTAAAGCTGTGACAAAAATCATTAGCTTTATTACTGAATACCTTGAAAGTCCTACAGAATATCACCGTGGTCTTTATCTACATGGACCATATGGTGTTGGTAAAACCCATCTCATGGGCGCAATGGCTAACGAATTAGCTGAATATGATGTTCCGGTAACGCTCGTACATTTTCCAAGTTTTGCGGTTGAACTACGTAATGGATTTAACTCAGATAATGAGGTAAACCAGAAGCGATTAGAAACGCTACAAAAGGCTACCATTCTCGTCTTAGATGATATTGGTGCTGAATCACTAACAGCCTGGTTACGTGATGATGTCTTAGGTGTCATTTTGGAATATCGCATGCAAAATGAATTACCGACTTTCTTTACATCTAACTTTTCAATGGACCAACTTGAAAAAGAACATTTAGGAACGACCAAAGCTGGTAATGAACCTATGAAGGCCGCTCGAATTATGCAACGCATTCGTTTCTTATCTGAAGAAGTGCTGATGTCTGGTGAAAATAAGCGGGTACAATAATAATGCAAATTTTAAAATCATATTTGAAAAAAAACATGGCACGCTTGGCTAGCACTTTTCGTACTAGTTATTAGCGTGGCATGCTTTTTTTCTTTCAATGGCGCGATGTACCACGATCCACTCGTCCGGGTGAGTCAGGTTAAGACACATAAAACTGGCGCTGAATCTGACCAATACGGTAACCGTGTAAAAACGTACTCACAAAAAATTACTGCCACTTTTCTAAATACGAAACAAACGCACGAGACGATCAAACTTACGAATAGCTACGACACATCCTATGCATTAAATGAACCTGTTAGACCTGGTCAACAATTGTTTCTAACACATGATGGACACGGCCAGTGGTCAATCAAAAATGCTCGGCATGATATGCTTTGGATGCCACTGGCGGTCTTTGTTTTAGGTGCTATGCTTATTTTAACTGGTCGCCATGGTCGGCTAATGTTACTTACATTGTTCATGAATGTGGGGTTGTTTATTTTTTTCATCTGGCTCAATACGCAAATACCACATAGCAATGTTTTCGTCTTATTTATTTTCTTTTCTATTTTAACAACGATCTTAACCCTCGGATTATTAATGGGCTTTCGTTCACGGCAAACCTGGGTCATCATTACGACCGTACTTGCAACAAGTCTTGTGACCTTGAGTCTGAGTGCCTTGATTTTTACGATTTTGCATAATCAAGGTGTTTATTATGAGCACATGGAATTTGTTACTGAAAATCCAGAGACGCTTTTCATGGCAATGACTTTAGTCGGGGTCCTAGGAGCAGTGATGGATGAAGCAACTGATATGACTGCAACACTTTTTTCATTAAAACGAGAACGTCCCGACATTTCGAATGGTGAATTGATTAAAGCCGGACGGAATATGGGTGGAGAAATATTTGGTGCACTTAATAATGTGCTTTTCCTTATTTTTATTGCCGAACAACTCCCCATGGCTGTTCTGTTTCTCAGAAATGGTAATAATTGGTCATTCACTTATATCAGTAATTTATCCATTGGAATGATTCAAACGTTGATTAGCGCTATTGGCATTGTCCTAACTGTACCCATCGGATTACTCTGCTTTAAACTCTTTACGCTACGGAAAGGGGAAAATGACAAATGAACGTGACTTTAGCTTTAGCAATAATTTTGTTTGTTTTAATGATCCTTATTGGCGGATCCCGTGGCCTTGGCGCATTTGTGAGCCTATGGATTAATTTTTTGGTTTTGGCCACCGTGATTACACTAATCAGCTTTTCCTTCAACCCATTTTGGGTACTGCTAATTGGCGGTGGGGTAATTTTAACCATTACGGTTATTAGTACTGGTATTGATGAAGATGCGACAAGCTTAGCCTTGGCTGTGAGCTTTATTGTCATGATTATCTTACTTGCCCTAATAGTGCCAATTGAACACTTAGCTTTGTCAGGTGGTTTTTCCGTTGAAAATAGTGAGGAGCTAGAAGGGTTGTCCTTAGGCATTAGTGTGCCATTTACCACTCTGGGTATTTGTGCGGCTTTGTTAGCAACTTTAGGCGCTATTGCCGAAGCGGCCGTTGCTATTGCTGCTGGGTTAAGCGAATTGAAAGCAGATCAAGCAACATTTGATTTACCAACACTGGCCAAAGCTGGTCAAAATTTAGGGCATGAGATTGTTGGTACTGCCGTTAACACCGTTTTATTTGGTTACTTGGCAGACTTCTTAAGTCTTTCACTCTTGTTCACGCGCTTAAATTACAGTCTATCTGAGATAATCAATACAAAACTATTTACCACGTCAATGTTGTCCTTACTTTATTCAGTTCTGGGTGTTGTACTGGTTTTACCATTCACAATTTTAATTTTCTATTATCAAAACCGTAAACGCGCCCAATAATTTCAACAAAAATGCCGAAATCACAGGTTTTCAATAGGAAAAATGAGAAGACTGTGTTACCATTTATTTATAACAAATAAATTAGAAATAACAGATCAAAAGATCGCCTTTTAAATTAAGAAGAAAGATAGGTACGCACATATGAGTAATATCCTTATCGTTGAAGACGAAGAAAATTTGGCACGTTTTGTTGAGCTAGAATTGCAACACGAAGGCTACGAAACCCATGTCGCTGACAATGGTCGCGATGGATTAGATGAAGCCATGAATAATGACTATGACTTGATCCTCTTGGATTTGATGTTGCCTGAATTAAGCGGACTTGAAGTTGCCCGTCGTTTACGTGAAGTTAAAAACACACCTATTATTATGATGACCGCACGTGATTCAGTAATTGACCGCGTTTCTGGGTTAGACTACGGTGCTGATGACTACGTTGTTAAGCCATTCGCTATTGAAGAATTGCTAGCACGTGTTCGATCACTATTGCGTCGTATCAATATTGAAACAGAAGAACACAGCTCACATCAAAGTGTTGTCCGTTACCGCGACTTAACGGTTGAAAAAGAAAACCGAATTGCACGCCGTGGTAATGAAATTATCAATTTGACAAAGCGTGAATATGAATTATTGCTAATCTTGATGGAAAACATTAATGTTGTACAATCTCGTGAAGAACTTTTGAAAAAGGTTTGGGGTTACGACGCTGATATCGAAACAAATGTTGTGGATGTTTACATTCGTTACCTACGTAACAAGATTGACCAACCAGATTCACGCGCTTCGTACATCCAAACTGTTCGTGGGACAGGATATGTCATGCGTCAATAGTAAGGTGGGGGAATCAACATGGATAATGCAAAATCCAAAAACAAACAAGCATCAACACCTAAGCCCATTTCGCTGAAATGGAAGTGGACTGTTGGATCGCTAGTTGGTGTTTTTTTGGTGTTTGTTGTCTTTGCTTGGTTTTTGGTCCAAGCTTTCTCAAACCGAATGCTTAACACGGAAAGCGATGATGTTAATCGCTCAATGACAACTGTGGCTAGAAGGCTGGAACGTGAATCAGATCGCCAATTAAATTCAACAGATATTGATAATGTGCTTCGTCCGAATCAGGCTGATTTTAATTCAGTCGTTAACGACCCTGTCATTCACGAAATTGCTCGTTCTGACTATGATTTGATTATTTATGATAATCACGGGAAGCAGGTGTACCCTGAAAAGCCAACCAATGTTGCATATAAACCTGTCAAAAAATCAACAATCTCACTGGAAAAAGTCAATCATTCAAAACAAATGATTGGTCGTCAACCCTTAGTAAATCGAGATGGCCATGCAACTGGTTACTTAGTTGTTGAAAATAGACTCGTGTCTTATCACAAAACATTCACGCAAGTCTTTTCAATTATTGTTGTCTCAATTATTCTGGGATTGATGTTGCTAGGGTTATGGACATATTGGTTATCAGGTTACTTCCTGTTGCCAATTCAAGACATGACCAAAGTTGCCGATCGCATTCAAAAAGATCCCAACTTGCCCGAGCGTGTTAAAGTTGAAACACGCCACCCTGACGAACTGTCGGAATTAGCAGATGTTTTGAACAGCATGCTTGATCGTATGCAACGTTTCATCACACAACAGCAACGCTTCGTGGAGGATGTTTCACACGAACTACGTACACCTGTTGCCATTGTAAAGGGCCATATGGAGTTACTTAATCGATGGGGGAAAGATGACCCTAAGATTTTAGATGAATCTATCCAAGCCTCACTCAAGGAAATGCAACGTATGCAGGGACTCGTTCAAGAAATGCTTGATTTGACCCGTGCTGACCAAGTTGAATTAACCTTTAAAGATGGTCACACCGATGCAAAGGAAGTCATTAACAGTGTGTATCACAACTATGAACTGATCTATCCGGACTTTAAATTTGTCCTAGATGATACGTTGAAGAGTGCCACTTGGCTAAACATGAGTCGTGACCATTTCGAACAAATTTTGATTATTTTAACTGACAACAGCGTGAAATATAGTCAAGATCGAAAGGAAATTCACTTCTCGGCCTCTAAATCTGGATCAAACCTTGAAGTTGCGATTCAAGACTTTGGTGAAGGGATTAGCTCCGAAGATGCACAACATGTTTTTGACCGATTTTATCGTGTTGATAAGGCACGTTCACGTAAACAAGGTGGAAATGGCCTAGGCTTAAGTATTGCGCAAAAGCTTGTTGAAGGTTATGGGGGCACAATTGCCCTCGAATCCGCACTAGGTCAAGGAACTATTTTCCGTGTTACATTACCAATCCAAGAAGAAACAGACTAACGAAACACGATGAAAACGATGCTGAAATGATTGGATACCACCATTTCAACATCGTTTTTATTTTCATGTAAAGGAAGAAGTACGTTTTATGATTATTAAACACGCGATTCTACACATTCTAGATAAGGATGCGGGTAATTTAATTGCTTCTCAAAGTGAGATGGATATCTCAAACATCCAAATTCACGAATATTTAAAAGGCATTTTAACAAAATTTGAGAGTGGCGATTATAAGCCTGGTGAGTTAAATGACTCTGATTACATTGCCAAGATGATTAGTGATGATAATCCTGACAATTTTGTTGAAAAAACGACTGCATTAGCCGATAAGCTTTTTAGTATTGTCGCTCCAGCAGAAAACGTACCAGCTGGAGATTTGCTCTGTGTCGAATATGCCAATGGCACCGATGACTATTTTGCCATGTTAAAGCTGAATTTAGTGCCACACTACACACATACGATTGACTATGAAGGTGATGACCTTGTCAACAAACTTGTACTTAATCGTTCAATCTTACCGGATCCAACACAAACAGCTCAAGAAGGCATTATTATTAACCTAATGACAGGTAGTTTTCAATTAGTTGAGAAGCAATACTTAATTGATGGTCATCGCATCAATTATTTCTCTCAAAATTTCTTGGAAATCGATCCAGAAACCTCAGCCAGAGATAATATTAAGACCATTAAAAATGCGGTAAAACATGTCGCCGACAAATTTGACGTTCCAGAACATGAAGCTTTATCAACCACGCAAAATGCTATTTTTAAAAACCTTCAAGAAAAAGAAGGGGCGATTAAGGTTTCAGATATCGGGGATGCGGTGTTTGCAGGTAATATGTCTGCACAAACTGCATACCAGGAAATCACAAAAGAACAATCACTCGATGAATCAATTGACATTCCGAATGCTGCAAAATATGAAAAAAAGTACCAAGTCCAACGCTTCAAACTGGATTCAGGGATTGAGATCACAATTCCCATCGACATCTATCAAGATAAGTCTAAAGTAGAATTTGTGAATAATCCTGATGGCACGCAAACCTTATTGCTCAAAGATATTGGTGCTATTATGAATAAATTCAATTCGTAAATTAAGAATACGTGAGCTTATGATAAAAGGATAAACCCTTCATGAAGGGTTTATCCTTTTAATTGTTTCACAAATCAGAACAGTGTAGAATTAACCACTGTATATTTATGTAATTATATTTGGATTGGAGCAAAAAAATGAATAAAAAGAAGATTGGTTTATCAGCCCTCGTGTTGATGATCTTTTCAACGATTTTTGGCTTTGCTAATGGACCCGTTGCATATATGCAAACAGGTTACGCGGCCATTATCTGGTATGTGCTGGGTGCACTATTCTTCTTTCTACCAACCTCAATGATGTATGCCGAATTCGGATCTGCTTATAAGGATTCTAAAGGTGGTATTTACACATGGATGGAAGGGGCCCTTGGGAAAAAGACTGCGTTTATCGCAACTTTCGTGGGACTTGCTGCCTGGGTTGTATGGATGATTTCGGTCGCCCAAAAGGTTTGGATTCCATTTTCAACTATCTTTGCTGGTCATGACATGACCCAAAGTTGGTCAATTTTTGGACTATCAAGTACCAAGACTGTTGGACTATTAGCAATTGCCTTCGTCATTGTCGTTGCATTCTTCGTTACACGTGGTGTGCAGTCAATTTCCAAGATTTCATCAATTGGTGGAATCTTTGTCATGGCAATGAACGTCATTTTGATTATCGCATCAATTATCGTTTTGATTGCGCATCATGGTCAATTTGCTGAACCAATCGTTGCCAAGTCATTTATCGTGCCAGAGAATCCAGCTTTCCAATCACCTATGCAGTTAATTTCATTTGCTTTGTATGCAGTCTTTGCCTATGCCGGCATGGAACAATTAGGTGGGATGATGGAAGATATCGATGATGCCGAAAAGACTTATCCAAAGGCTGTCTTTATCGCAACCATCGTGATTGCTTTCGGGTATGCCTTATCAATCTTATTCTGGGGTGTTACGACTAACTGGTTGAATTTGTCAAATATGTCAAATGCCAATCTAGGTAATGTAACTTACATCTTGATGAATAATTTAGGGGTGGAATTTGGTTCTGCCGTTGGCTTTTCACATACTGCTTCACTTACGTTAGGGGCATGGTTTGCGCGATTTGCCGGACTTTCAATGTTCATGGCCTACCTTGGTTCATTCTTCGTACTAACATATTCACCACTTAAGTCATTCATCTTAGGATCACCTAAGGAAGTTTGGCCAAAGTCAGTGATTCGTTTGAACAAGGCAGGGGTCCCAACGGTTGCAGTCTGGTTGCAAGTAGGCTTGGTCATTCTCTTTATTCTTGGAATCTCATTTGGTGGTAGCAATGCTGCTGAACTTTACCAAATTTTGACAAACATGGGAAATGTTTCTTCAACTTTGCCATACGTCTTTTTGGTTGCTGCTTTCCCAATTTTCAAGAAACTAACAAACGTCAATCATCCGTTTGTTTTCTTTAAATCAAAGCGGGTTACATGGTTTGCCACAATCATTGTTGAAGCCTTGATTATTACATCAATGGTCATGACGATTATTCCATTGATCACGACTGGTGATTATGCAAATGCATTTTGGACCATTGTAGGACCAATTTTCTTTGCTTTCTTAGCATGGCTACTTTACAGTCATGCCGAGCGTAAACACGGTAAGTTATAAACGATACTGAAGACCATCGCTACTCATATAGTAGAGCGATGGTCTTTTTGCTGATTTAGCCTTATTTACAAGTCTTGCGGGTGTGATATAATGAGTTAGTTAAATATAAAACTCGTGAGGAAACTGCTTCAAATGAAAATTAAACATTTAACGCCAATTCTAGTGATTCTATTATTAGGATTATTGGTAACTGGTAATATCAATATTTTGCAAGGACCATTGACGTCCTTTATGGAATGGGCTCAACATGCAATTGGTGGAGCTAACGCTGTTGGTTGGTCAATCGTAATGTTGACTTTGTTTGTGCGTCTTGTTCTAATGCCTTTCATGGTACAACAACAGCATGCTGCAACAGTGCAACAAGAAAAGATGCGCTTGCTTCAACCACAATTATCAAAAATTCAAGATGCTCAAAAGAATGCCAAAACACGAGACGAGCAGATGCGTGCTTCGCAAGCCATGATGGCTGTTTACCGCGAAAATGGCGTTTCAATGTTTGGTGGTATTAACTTTTCAATTATGTTGATTCAAATGCCCATTTTTACTGGTCTTTATTCAGCCATCCAACACTCAAAGGATTTGGTTGGGGCCAGTTTCTACGGTATTTCATTAACAGACAAGAGTCCAATGCTTGCATTTTTCACCGCAGCTTTGTACTTCTTACAGTCATACCTTTCAACCATTGGTATTCCAGAAGATCAAAAGAAGACGATGCGTTCAATGATGTTCATGATGCCATTGATGATGTTGTTCACCACTTGGTTTACCAATGGTGGAATTGCACTTTACTTTAGTGTCGGGGCGATTGTGATGATTTTCCAACAATTAATCATTACAATGTGGCGTCCACGTATTCGTAAGCATATTGGAAATACGTTTGAAGTGAAAGATGTCGCTGATGATGCCTTAGCTGGTAATCTCGCACCGGCAGCGGAACCAACAAACCGTTTTGCCAAAGCCATTCAAGATGCTCAGAACGCGCAACAAGAACAGGCAGCAGCTCAGACTGATTCGGATATTCCTAAGAAGACTGAAGCTCAATTACGGGCTGAAAATCGTGCGCGCAATGCAAAAAAGCATGCAAAACCAGATGACGAAGATGCAAAAAAATAACATCCTAAAAAAAGGAAGCCTCATCTGATTGAGACTTCCTTTTTATTTTACTTATTTTATGTAAGGATGTATAATGATGGTAATTACAATATGATGGAGGATTTAGATTATGGAATTTTACGAACCAAAACAGCATTCCGATGTTGAAATACGTGAAGCAATTGCTTCAAATGATGAACTGGTACTCTTCTTACAAACATCTTGGTGTGGTGATTGTAAAGCTATCAAACCCTTTGTACAACAATTCAAAGACCTTGTAGAAGAAACTGGGGCTAACTGGATTGATGCAGATCGTGATGAAAACATTGCTATTGCTGATGAAAATGGCCTCCGCGGAATTCCTGTCTTTGTACTTTTCAAGAATGGTCAGCAAGTTAGCCATATTGGAAATGGACAACGTTTAAATCCTGCAGATGTTGCCAACTGGATTAAAGAAAATGTCTAAAAAAAGAAGATACCACAGTATAAGTGGTATCTTCTTTTTTAGCGATTTGCCTCAGTCATTTGTTGTGCTAATTTTGACATCTCGGCAACCGATTCATGCATACCTGTTGCAATCCAACGAATAGCCAGAGCCAGCATTCCAGAAGCTGTAAAATCAGCCACATAATCAATTGATTGGACAGGCTTATGGTCGGCTACACGATCTTGACTATATAAGGCCACATATAGCTCTTGCAAAATATCACGAAGGGGTGGATAGAACTGTTCACGTAGACCAGCATTCAACAATACGGCGATAATCATCCCATTTGACTTAATAAACCCGAAAAAGGCTTTAGCGATTGCTTCACTCGTCAATGGTAAATGTTCAACGTCTACTTTAAACTCACTGTTCAGCTGTTCAACAATTGTATCAATTACTGCTTCCTTTGTACCAAAATGGCGATAGAAAGCCATCCGTGACACGCCTGCCTCGCGGGTTATTTCGGTCACCGCCAGTTGGTCATAGGATTGGCTTTGCAACAAAGTTAACGTCGCATCAATAATTTGTTCGTCGGTTTGTTGACGAATACTTTCAGTCACTGCATTTCTCATACGCTCATCTTATCGAAATTCTGTCGTGAATAGGGGACTTGTGACTAAACCACAATAAAATTTACCTTTCGCTGTGATTTCTCAATAATTATTAATGTTTTTTTATAAAAGTTTTTACAAAGTCATTAGATATTAAAAAAGCTAACCTAGGTAGGTTAGCTTTTTTAACGTTGATCATTATAATTTTTCAATTCAGGGGATAAGATATATGGCACATTGACTAAATCGCTCGCTTTGCGTGCACCAACTAACGCATATAATTCGGTTAGCTGCTTTTGCCAACGCGTGATTTCGTCAATTAAACCATCAACATCTGTTGTTAATAGTGTGTGAAGGAAATGCCCAGCAATACCAACTGCTTGGGCTCCCATAATCTGCGCCTTTAAGATATCAAGGGGAGATTGAATGCCACCAGTTGCGAAAACGTTAATTGCATCAGTTGCATTCTGTGCTTCAAGAAGTGATTCAGCGGTTGTTTGACCCCAATCATATAAGAAAGAATATTGCTCTGGGGCTTCTCGATTACGGCGGTCTTCAATCTGTGCGAAATTGGTGCCTGAACGCCCACCAATATTAACATATTGAACACCCATTTCTGCTAGTTCATTAATACTTTGAGCATCCATACCAAAACCAACTTCTTTAACAATGACGGGAACCTTAACATACTCAACAATCTCTTTAATATTATCTTTCCAATAAAAAGATTCATCGCCTTCAGGCATGACCGTTTCTTGAGCGGCGTTAACGTGAACCTCCAGCGCATCTGCGTGAATTAAGTCAACTGCTCGCTGGGCATTTGCGGCAGAGTGTCCAGCACCGATATTTGCCATTAAGAAACCATCTGGATTGACTTCTCGTGCAATTTGAAAACTAGTCGCTTGAGCAGGTTCCTTAATGGCAATACTTTCTGATCCAACAGCCATTGCTAATCCGGTTTCACGTGCAGCAACAGCCAATTGTTGATTAATCTCACCTGTCTTTTCACTACCACCAGTCATCGCCTCAATATAAAATGGATATTGCCAATTGAAGTCCATATTTGACATACGCAAATCGACTTCTGTCATACTTATTTCTGGCATCGGACGATGAATGATCCGAATATCATTAAGTGAAGAAGTGGGTGGGGTACGGCGGAAATTTGATTCAGCTAAAGCTAAATGTTCATTTTTACGATGGGCTTGTCCTGATTCTGTCATAAAGCCTCCTATGTCTCTGGGGTTGCGATTTCTAATTGAAGCGGGGTAATACCACGTGCTTGCCATGCTTCTTTTAAAGCGACTTCAGCAGCTTCATCTTGTACAATGGCCAATCCGTTATCACCGTTACCAGCCCCTGAAATCTTTGCTGCAATACCACGACGATATGCTGAACTCAATAATTCACGTAGCTTTGGCGTAACATAGTTGATATGCATAAATTCAGCGAATTTTATCAGAGCTCGTTGATTCAGCCGTAAATTAGTTCGGAACGCAATATAATCAGCTTGTTGGATATTTTTCTCCAATAATCTAATGAGTGGGGTTGTCTTGCTGCCCAACCGTTCCTTATAAATACGGGCAACTTTTGCATTAATCGTGAGTAATTGTTGCGTGTATGCGGGTTGACCAGTCCAACCAACGACCAAGCGCCAACTAGCCGGAAAGGTAATCTCATGAATATCTAGCTTAGGCCAATCCATTGCAATGAGTTCAGATAATTGACACGTAGCATCAGTTAACTTCTCTTCAAGCCATAGATTATCAAACCGACTATAGAAAATCACATTTTCAAAGCTAGCCGCTGCCACATCACCCATAGAGCCCACTTTAAAACTAGGTAACGAGCTTAGAATAATAGCACTCATCTTAAATAATTCAAGTGGGGACAAAGCAAGTTGGTAGTGTTGCGCCAATCCTTTAATTAAGGCAACCACAGTTGCCGCTGACGAACCTAAACCAATCTTCTTACCGTATTGATCTAGGTCACTCGCTAAGTCAATGGATAAACCGGATAGTTCTTGCTGATGCTCATTTAACCATATTGCCATGACTTGAAGCGTTTTAGTCGTTAAATTCCAAGCATCATCTAATGCTTCTTGTTCCAGAACGTCCAAACTAATTGTTTTGTGACCTAGTTGATCACTAGCAAGGGTTAGTGTTGGTTGGGCATCGTCAGTATCTGTAATGGTCACAGACATATAGCGATTGACTGCAAAAATAATACTTGCCTGTCCCGGTAGAGTAATGGCATATTCTCCGGCTAAATATAATTTCCCCGGCGCCTTTACACGCGTGATCATATGCTATCTCCTTTAACAATTTTAAGTCCTGGTCCAGGTGTAGCCACAACCGTCGTGATGTTAGGCATGAGTTGTTGTAGTTGGGCTTGAATTTGGTCTGTATCAGTAGATTTTGAAATTAATTTAACATTTGGCCCTGCATCCATTGTTGCATAGACTTCAATTCCAGTTTGTCGTAATTGCGCAGCAAGTTGGATGACGTCCCAAGAAGCATCAGTCAAATAGTTAAATGGGGGACAAGCCGTGGTATTTGTAGCGTGCATTTGAAGCGCATTCGCTTCTGCCATTTGTCCGAGCGTTGTGAAATCATGCGCCGCAATTGCGTTTTCCATTGGTACAGTTAGTGCATTCGTGTTATCGACCCATTCTTGGTAAAAGGGAGAGGTGGCCATGGTATGTTGCATACCACCACGTGAATCAATTTTTTTAGGTTGATCATTGATGACGACCGTCAATAATTGAATATCCCAATCGACTTGTTCGGTTAACGGTATAGCAAACGAGGTCTGATCATCAACACCACGCATCCACTCAACAAATCCTCCGTAAATGGAACGTGAAGCAGATCCTGAACCTCGGCGTGCTAACCGACTTAATTCCGTTTTTGATAATTCAAGGCCAGCTGCTGAACTGGCAGCACCTGCAAGTGCAGCGAAAGCAGAAGCAGACGAGGCAAGCCCGGCAGCTGTCGGGACATGGTTGGTCGATTTTACAGATGCCTTTGCGGAAATGTTAGCCATCGACCGAACATCATCTAAAAATCGTGTAATTTTCTCACCAGAATTTCCCGTCAATGCTTGTCCATTTAAAGACACTTGATCTTCAGTTAATGTTTCATCAAATTGGACCGTTGTATCTGTATAAAATTCATCGAGCGTGAGGGAGATTGAGGTAGTTGTGGGAATAATCTCTGTTTGATTTGCTTTACCCCAATATTTAAGGAGTGCAATGTTCGTATGTGCTCTGGCTGTATATGCTTGCATAGACGCTACCTCCGTGTATAATGTTGAACCCAAACTTCTTGTGCGCCAGCTTGTTCAAGTGCATGAATCACGTTATCGGCATGCTCTTTTGTATTGGCTAAGGCCAACATAGCACCGCCGACACCACCACCGGTCAACTTAGCACCTAGTGCACCTGCTTGATTGGCTGCTGTCACTAATCGATCTAGGCTAGGGTGTGATACCCCAAGCTCTTGTAAATGTTGGTGGGCTTCAGTCATTGATTGTCCGATGGCCGTTGTGTCGCCTTGCTTCAACCCATCACGAATATTTTCAGCAATCTTGCCTAATGCAGAGATATGGCCGTTTGTTTGTGTTGGATTAGCATCAAATTGTTCACGAACAACTGAAACTGCCAGACCAGTTTGACCACGGACACCAGTATCCGCAATAATCAGATAGCCTTCCAAGGTCATTTCAAGAGTCTGCGTCGTCTCTTTTTTGATAAACCAAACCGGCACATCACTCGCACACGTCGCTGCGTCTAAACCGGATGGTGAGCCATGGGTTACTGCTTCTTCAATATTAGCCCATTGTTGCAGTTCCGTTTGAGATAGTGGTGCATCGAAATAATTAAAAAAAGCACGAATTATCGCAATGGCTGATGCAGCAGATGATCCCATGCCACGTTCCTGGGGAATCGTTGATGTGATTGCTAATAAAAATGGCATATTTGTTGCGTCAAAATGTCGTAAAAGACGCGTAATGAGTTGTCGAATGCCTTCATAAACTTCGCCCATTTCATCCATCGGACCTTGGTAATTGGGTGTAATTACCATTTGACCAGCTTGACGTGCCATTAATTTTGCGGTCATTGCTAGGTCGGGAAGGGGTACCGCGATTGCTGGTTGGCCATAGACAACCGAGTGATCCCCAATGAGAATCACTTTGGCATGACTGGTTCCAGTGCTTTGACTTTCCATATTTAAACCACCAATCTACTTAATTTATATTTTATTTCTATAGTTAAAATAATTCATACTTGTAAATTCTAACAAAAATGAATTGAATATGCCATAAATCAACCTTAGCATGTCAAAAGTTCGTTGCGTTTTGTGATATCACAGCCTGATTATCAAAATCTAAAGCAAACATGCTATAATAAGGTAAGAAATTAGACAAGGTTGTGATCGAAAGATGCAAAAAAAAGACATATATGCTGTTGTTGATCTAGAGACAACCAAGACATCACAAGATGATGGGCATATCATACAAATTGCAATTGCATTTGTACAAAATAAAACAATTATTAATCAATTCTCAACAATGATTAATCCCGGAACCAATATTCCGCGTCATATCACCCAATTAACGGGTATTACGAATGGCATGGTTAAGCATGCCCCATATTTTGAAGAGGTCGCCCAAACAATTCATGCTATGTTACAGGGGACAATTTTTGTGGCGCACAATGTTAATTTTGATCTGCCTTTTTTGAATATTGAATTTTCACGTCTGGGCATTACACCGTTGGATTCCGACGCAATTGATACCGTACCACTTAGCCAACTCTTATGGCCAACAGCGCCGGGATATCGACTTGTAGATATTGCAAAATATCTAGGAATTCTTCATGAACATCCACACCAAGCTGATAGCGATGCTGCAACCACCGCAGAATTATTCATTAGTATTTTAAATCGTGCCCAAAGTTTGCCGATGGTAACACTCCAGTCCCTGACTGATTTACCTTTGGTATTACCCCGACAAAGCAAGCAAGTCCTAGTGGATGCACTTCGTCTCAATCGAGAAAAACCACAGCCTTTAGCTCATAATTTACAGGTAATTGACGGTTTAGCCATTCGCCGTTTCTCAGCTCCGGCACCCTTAGTCGATGACCAGAATGTGACTTATCCAGCTAAACCGAGCCAAAAGAAACAATTATTTGGCGATACACTCACTTATCGGGATGAGCAAGCAAAATTAATGAACTTTGTTGATCATCACTATGACCAAGCCGATAACGATCTCAGTCAAAAGGCACCAGGTACAGATGCATTAGTCATTGAGGCGCCAACTGGAATGGGAAAAACCTTGGGGTATACGTTACCTTATGCTTACTTAGCGCAAAAGAATCGTAAACAAGTGGTTGTTTCAGTGCCAACAATTACGTTACAGAACCAAGTGGTTCAGGTAATCAATCAACAACTAAATGCGATTCTACCATTTGAAGTTCGTGCGGTAAGTTTGAAGGGGCAGACCCATTATTTGAATTTACAAAGTTTCAAACGTTCACTGAATGTTGATGAGGGGTCTGCTGCTTTACAGTTTATTAAAGCGCAGATTTTAGTTTGGTTAACAGAAACGCTAACTGGTGATTTCGATGAACTTAATCTCATCAATCCACAGACCGAATTTATGAACAAATTGTCACAACCCGCCAACAATCCAACTGGTTCAGCCTTTTATGGACATGAGTTTAGTGAGCGACAGCATATTATTGCCCAAGAATCACAATTCTTAGTCGTCAATCATGCTTACTTGGCGAGTTATGCTCACAAATTAGGTCCCAAAAATGATGCAGCTTATTTGGTCATTGATGAACCGCAACATTTACCAGATGCTGTGGTGCAACAAAGCCGTCGCCAACTAAACTTTAACCGTTGGTTCGATGATGTAAACGAGGCGCAGTTCTTATTTGATCGTTCTGCAAACGTCAATATTCAAACTATTCTCACTCGGATACCGGGTGGTCGAAAATTGAAGAATCGTTTTCTTGAAAGTATTCATCAATTGCAAGCTGAAATCCCACAACTTGAAACAAAATTGTATCGTCGTTTTCTGTTAAACCAAAAGGAGGTCCTCGGATCTGGGGTACATGACTTCCCAGTCGACTTGCATGAACTAGCGCAATTCTGGGTTGAACAAGCCGGACGTGTTCAAAAAATTCATCAAGGCATTGCCGATTTACAAACATGCTTAAATGATTTTCTTGATGAATTTAGCCAGCTCAAACACGTTTTTTCCGTGGATGAACGTCAAACAATTGCTGATTTTCGACGTTGTTTAAATTTAATTGCCAACTCCGAACACAGCTTAACTGTTTTCCAACAGGATCTAGTTGAGTTCCCTGAGGCAAGCGTATTTTGGTTAACACAAAATCTTGATCAAGAAGGGCAACATTTGAAGCTCAGTGGCGGATTATTACACACCGTTGATTACTTCAAAACACGTGTTTATCCACACTTCATGCCAGTCACTCTGATTGGCGCCACATTGTTTACGTCTAATAAATCAAACTATCTCTATGATCGTTTAAACATCGATCGTAGTACTGCCGAGGTTCATACCTTTAACGATGTATTTGATTATGCCAACCAAAGTGAATTTATTTTGGTTAACGATGCCGTAAATCCAACAGACTCAGGTTATGTTGATTATCTAAGCCGAACCATTGCTGATATTTTAGAGCATGTTCATGAAAATACATTGATTTTATTTAATTCCCTAGAAACTATTCAGCAAGTTTATCAACAACTGCAAAAAATGAATGTCGCTAATAAAAATCAATTAACCATTTTGGTTCAAGGGATAACTGGGTCGCATGGCCGTATTCTAAAACGCATGCAAAATGAACAAGGCATTATTACACTAGGTGCGAATAGTTTTTGGGAAGGCGTTGATTTACCTGCTGAGCAATTACGTTTGGTCATTATTACACGACTACCATTTGATCAACCTAATTCCATTCCTCAAAAAGCTGAAGAAGCCTTCCTACGTGCTCAAGGACGTCAACCATTCTACCAAAGCACACTACCCAAAGCAGTGCTTAGACTGCGTCAAGGCGTTGGTCGTTTAATTCGAACTCCCACGGATTATGGGGCTGTTGTCATGCTCGACGTGCGCATGCTTGAAAAGCCTTATGGAAAGACGCTGCGCAACATGTTACCTAAAACGATGCCGCAAGTTGTGCGTGCAAGCCAAGCTGTTGGACCTGAACTCGCACAATTTTTTAAGCAACATGATGAAAAACAGCATCATTTGGACTAAAATTATCTCGAGAAGGGCTTTAATCTCGCTACTTTTTTTGATAAAGTAAGATAAGATGAGTCATACCAAATGTATGATCAATAGGAGGGGCTTATTATGGAGATGCGTCTGGCACCTCAAAGACGTCGTCGGCAACAACGTCGTCGACGCTATACAATTATTGCTGTGATTCTTGTGATTATTATCTTAGTTTTCGGTTACTTTATGACCGTTAATCAACCAAGAGCTGATGCTAAATCACAAATCACACATAAGGCACAAAAAGCCCAAAAAATTAAATATGTCGATCATTTTTATCGTGTTTCACGATCACATACTTATTATTCTGTGACCGGAAAAAACAAAGATAATCAAACAGTCGGAGTGATTAATCGCAAGGGATCAAATAAACTAACAACCGTTAAAATGGCTGATGGTTTAAGTGCTAAAGATATTCAACAAACGGTCAAAAATAATTATCCGGTTAAAAAGATAACGTCACTTGGGCTAGCCACCTACGAAGGTGTGCCTGCCTGGGACGTTACCTTTATCGATAACCGTGATAATTTAAATTTTATGACATATCAATTTAAGGACGGTAAGGTTTTGCGTTCCGTTCAGAACTTCTAAAAAAATTGCCACAAGGAGCTAAAGTTATGGAAACGATTCGCATTGAGGATGCACCACATTTTGTTGGACAAAAAGTACGTTTAGGCGCTTGGTTGCGTAATAAGCGTGGTTCAAATAAAATGCAATTCTTGCAACTACGTGATGGAACAGGTTTCTTTCAAGGTGTTGTCGCTAAGGAAGCAGTTGGAGAAGATATTTTCGCCAAAGTTAAGGCATTAACGCAAGAAACGAGCATGTACTTAGTTGGAACAATTCGTCAAGATGACCGTTCTGACTTTGGTTATGAAATGGATGTCGAAGACGTCACTGTCGTTGGAGAATCTGAAGGTTACCCAATTACACCAAAGGAACACGGAACTGATTTTTTGATGGATCACCGTCACCTTTACCTTCGCCACATCCAACCATTTGCTGTACTTCGAATTCGTAACACTTTGATTGCAGCAACTTACGAATTCTTCAACAAGGAAGGCTTCATTAAGATTGACTCACCTTTGTTAACAAGTTCTGCTCCTGAAGGAACTACTGAGCTTTTCCATACTGAATACTTCGATACAGATGCTTATTTGTCACAAACTGGTCAATTATATGCAGAAGCAGGGGCCATGGCTTTCGGAAAGGTCTTTACTTTTGGACCAACTTTCCGAGCTGAAAAGTCTAAGACGCGTCGTCATTTGACTGAATTCTGGATGATCGAACCTGAAATGGCTTGGATGCACCAAGATGAATCACTTGAAGTTCAAGAACGTTATATTGCTTACTTGATTCAAGCTGTTTTGGATCGTAACCAATATGAACTTGATCTCTTAGGACGTGATAAAGACCTTCTAAAGAGTTACACGCAATTACCATATCCACGTGTCTCATATGATGATGCCATTACACTACTTAAGGAAAACGACTTTGACGTTGAATGGGGTGTTGATTTTGGTTCACCTGAAGAAACTTTCTTGGCAAATCATTTCAACAAACCTGTCTTCATCACTAATTTCCCTAAAGAAATTAAAGCCTTCTACATGAAGCGCGATGAAGAGCGTGATGATATCGTTATTTCTGCTGATCTATTAGCACCTGAAGGTTATGGTGAAATCATAGGTGGTTCTGAACGTGATACAGACTACGATTATCTTGAAGAACGTATCAAGGATATGGGGCTTAATGTTGATGACTACCAATGGTATCTCGACTTGCGTAAGTACGGTGCTGTGCCACACTCTGGTTTCGGTTTGGGACTAGAACGTATGGTTACATGGGTCACCGGGGAAGAACATATTCGTGAAGCAATTCCATTCCCACGTACTATGAACCGCTTAAAGCCATAAACAATTTTATAATCACATAAAAAGCAGATGTGCATAACATCTGCTTTTTAAAACCAAAAATATGGAGGCACACACTTTTGTCAGACAATTCATTTCAAGCACGCTTCTTAGCCATGGGAGATGTTTCAGTCAGTGCCTATATCTTGACGCACTATCATCAATTAGGAATGTCGAATGATGAATTCTTATTGTATCTACAATTGAAAAACCAAATTGAACATAACCATGACATTAACACGGGCCAATTAGCTAAACAATTGGGGTGGTCAACAGAGAAGATTAATCAACTTATTGAACAAATGCATACCAAGGGATTTGCCGACTATGTTTCTCAACATGACGAACAAGGTCGGGTTGCAACCAGTATCGACTTCTCTCCATTGCTAACAAAAGTTATGCAAACAAGTGGTAACTATACGGCTACAACAGCCGGGGAACGGGTTGCAAGTGAGGGGGCTGTTGTAGCTGAAACAGCTGAAAATAACGATCAACCCACGCGTAGCGACATTTTTAATATGATTGAACAAGAGTTTGGTCGTCCATTGAGCAGTATGGAGTTAAGCACGGTTAAAGATTGGTTCGACATCGATCATTTCCGACCTGATTTCATCAAAGCCGCCCTGCAAGAAGCGGTGATGAATCAAGCCTTGAGTTTACGCTACATTGAAACCATCTTAGTTTCATGGCAGAAAAAGAACTACCATTCACTTAACGATGTTTATGATGAACGCAAAAATCGACAACAGTATAAGCAAGCCAATACCGATGCCACGCCTCAAGTGAATAC
Source organism: Weissella viridescens (assembly GCF_001437355.1). GTDB lineage: Bacteria > Bacillota > Bacilli > Lactobacillales > Lactobacillaceae > Weissella > Weissella viridescens. Next base: position 135,886 of record NZ_JQBM01000001.1, read on the forward strand.
TGATATTGATATTATGAATTTAGATTTAAATAACCTATAACTAATAAAAAAGACCTCACATAACCGTGAGGTCTTTTTTATTTATTGCGTAGCAGTTCCAGAGCTACCGTTATTTGTAGGAGCAGAGGATTGTTGTTCATTCACTGTGCCGGAAGAAGAGGACGCTGGTTGTCCTACAGAAGCAGCCGAGCTTGACGTTGCAGGCATTGCTTGTCCATCATTGGTGATTGTCTGTTGAGATGAGCTTTCCGTTTGACGGCTTGAGCTTGATTCACCGCGAATAGCATCTCGTGTATCAGGATTCAAAATCGTTGAACTACTTGAATTACCAATGCTGTTAGAACTAGATTGTTTACCATCATCTTGGGCTTGTAACTTAGCAAGGCCAGGATCCTTAAATGATGCTCCACGAACTTCAAACTCTTGCTTACCATATTTATTGACTTCCTTAACACTTGAAGGGGCAGTCCAATCTGAACCATCCGCATCAATAACACCAGAAGTCATAATGTAATTCATCAAAGCCTTATAAGATTGTAGCGCAAGCATTTGATCATCACCAGAAGCTAAGTAGTGGCCAGGTGTATTTGGTTCATCATATCCAGTCCAAGATGAAATGGTTGCTGTCTTAGTATATCCAGTAAACCATGTATCAGAAGCGGCGCCATCCGGAACCTTAGCATCATCAGCATAACCTGTTGTACCAGTCTTGCCAGCTTGCGCATATTCAGGTGTATTCACAATATTAGCATACGAATCTGTCACAACTGACTTCATCATACTTGTCAACAAGAATGCCGTTGAAGTCTTCATTGCGCGTTGACCAACTGGCTTGATATCTTTAACATCACCATTTTGTTCAGAAATGCTTGAAACATAATATGGCTTGTAATACGTTCCACCGTTTTCGAAAGCAGAGTACGCAGCCGCTTCTTGCTCAGTTGAAACGTCAATTCCAATCGCATTACTTGGTACCAAATTTTCTGCCTTGGTTTTAATCCCTAACTTCGTCATAAAGTCGGCAGCGTCTTTTGATCCAACAGCTTCATATGCTCGAATAGCTGGAATGTTTCGTGATTGGGCAACTGCGTGACGCATGGTCATTGGCCCATCAAACTTGTGGTCAAAATCATATACCTTCGTGTTTGTACCAGGGTAGGTATATGGTGTGTCATTCAAGGCACGATACGTCGGCCAATTCAAATGTTCGACCGCTGGACCGTAATCGACGAGCGGCTTAGCCGTAGATCCAGATGAACGGGTCGTTTGCTGCGCACGATTCAAGCCGAACGTCGTATCATTCTTACGTCCACCAATTTGGGCAATGACCTTACCATTCTTTGGATTTGCAACAGTCATGGCAAGTTGTAAGTCATCACTTGGCCATTGCACTTCGGCATCCCCATTGGCAATGTCATAGGCTTTCTTTTGCACATCCAAATTCAAATTGGTGTGGACCTTCAAGCCGTCCTTAGTTGGGTCATAACCCATCTTCTGTAATTCGCTCAATGTTGATGAGATATAAGCATCTGATATTTTGGCGCTTTCAGCTGACTTTTCAGAATCCGGATGATCAATCTGCAACCCAGATGAAAGGGGCACCTTTTTGTATTCTTCCAATTGCTTAGCTGAGATGACATTATTTTCCTTCATCGCAGTTAACACAGTATCACGGCGAGTCTTCGCTCCCTTTGGGTTAGTGTATGGATCATAACCTGACGGTGACTGTGGCAATCCAGCAATCAAAGCAATTTGAGGTGTTGAAAGTTTATCGAGAGGCTTACCAAAGTAATACTCGGCCGCCGTCTTCATACCATAAACGCCGTTTCCCATATAAACCTTATTCATATAAAGGGTTAGAATTTGATCCTTAGAATATTTCTTTTCAAGGTTCACCGCTAGATAGGCTTCTTGTGCTTTTCGCTTCAACGTTTGATCAGCAGAAGAGGTTGAAAATACTGTCAACTTAACTAATTGCTGAGTCAACGTCGAACCACCTTGCAAACCAAGGGAAGAACCGGTGAAATTAGCAAAAGTTGCACCTAGAATACGACGTGGGTCAACTCCGTGATGTTTGTAGAAACGCTTGTCTTCAATTGAAACAACGGCTTCTTTAAGTGAATCCGGAATTTCTGACTCTTTGGCAACTTCACGCGTTTGGTTCCCTGTTGTATAAAATACTTTACCTGAAGAATCAAGCAATTGCGTTTGCGAGGTTCCTCGTAGTGCGCTGTCAGTAATCTTTGGTGCACTCGAAGCATAGTACGTAAACATTCCAGCGCCAACGGTAACACCTAAAACACCAACAACCGCAACGGTGATAATCCCGTTACGCCAGTAATGTTTTGAATTATTTGTCTTCTTTTGTCTTTGCGAGCGACTATTCGGATTCTTTTTTGGATCCTGTCGACTCACACGTGATGATTCATCACTCATGTCAATACTCCTTAAAATTTAACGTTGCGCTAGTAACAAATCAATCGCATCTAGATAGGGGAGGCTTGGATTTAAGCCAAATGGAATTTTAACGCCGTTTTCAGCTATCTCAGCATATGGAATTGATTTACGTTGTGTCTGTTGTTGATCCCAAAACTGTATCAGTAAATCAGCCCAAATGGCAAACGTTTCTTGCCGGCTTGTAAAACGAATAATCATAAAAGCCAGTCCCGCCTGTGCTTGAACCCGTTTGAGATGCTCCACTTGATGCGCGTGCACATTCTTTAATGGAAACGATTGTTTATTTGCCGTTTCTTTAGCATCAAAATCGATATACTTTCCATTATACACACCATTGTAGTCTGTTGTAGACGCTTCTCTAAAATATCCTTCAGTGATTTTAGCAGCAGAACGGGCCGGATAATCCACGTGCACAATTTGAATGGGCGTGGGTTTCTTATAGATGACGGCACGATCTGTCGCTAAATAGTACGCATTGGCGTGATTTAACTCTTCTTCAAGCGTCATACCTCGCTTTGCTTGGTTAGTGGGTTGACTCGTTGATTTAGTTGGCGTATTCGGGTCAACAAACTTTTGCCCATTTGGATAATTAATTGCCATAAAAACTCCTCAATTCCACTAATATCTAATTAATTATAGCAAATATTTTTTTATTTAGCAATTTTACAGTTATTTTTTTTGAAATTCGCTATAATTTAACCTTATCTAAGGAAAATAGGACTATTATATAAGAAGTTATGGAACGAACATGGATTACTGGCTTCACCCAATTCGAGCTTGGTATCTTTAAAGACACTGATCCCCGCGTTGAAGTGATTAAATTTGCCATTCAAAAGAAATTAAAACAAGCATTAGAAGAAACGGATGACACTTATTGGGTTATTACAGGAGGGCAATCGGGCATTGAACAGTGGGCAGTCTCAGCCACTTTAGCTCTCAAGCCTGACTATCCGCAATTATGTGTGTCTATCATGACCCCATACCAGCAATTTGGTTCAAATTGGAAACAAGAACGCCAAGAACAACTACACGCGTTAGTGCAACAGGTTGATTTTTCGGCATCTGTTTCACCACAGCCTTACCAAAATGCTGGTCAACTACAAAACTATCAACAGTTTATGCTGAACCACACAGACAACGCACTTTTGTTTTATGATGAGGAAGCTGAACAGTCAAAAGTACGTTTTGCACGAAAAGCTATCTTGCAATTCCAACAGCACCACCCAAATTATGAGCTTTTCCAAGTTGATTTCGAGAAGCTACAAGACTACGCTGAAGAATACGCAGAACAACAATCCGATTGGTCATAAAACTTAATTTAGTTTTGTGTTTATCGTGTAAAACTGTTAAAATTAACAATACGTATAAGAGATAAAGGAGTTTCACTCATGGAAAACGTGCAACATACTCGTGAAGATATTTTAAATAAAGAATTTAAGAATACACGCATTGGTTCAGGTTATGACAAGACTGATGTTGATGCCTACTTAGATGAGATTATGGGTGACTACCAAATCTTCCAAAACAATATTGATGAATTGGAAAGTCAAAATGAGAAGCTAAAGGCGCAAGTTGCTGAGCTAACTAAACAAGTAACTGCTGCCCAAGCTGTATCAGCAAGTAACCCAACGCAAGCTGCACCAACTACAAATGTTTCAAACACAAATATGGATATTTTGAAGCGTTTGTCTAATTTGGAGCGTCGTGTCTTTGGGACAGTTTCTGATGCCAATGGATCTGTAAATCCTGCAGAACCAACTGTCACATCTGCTACAACACCAGGTAGTCAAGCACAACCAGCAACCCGTGTTAAGCCAACTGAAGTTGGACGAGAAACAATTGTTGCAAACTTTTCACAACAAGGGGCTACTCAAAGCCAAAATTAAGTGTATAATGTTTAGTACTGATGTATTGGTGGGTAATTGCGTACGGCTTATGCCGTATGAGGAAAGTCCATGCTCGCACTGACTGCGATGTCAGTAGTGTTCGTGCTAGCTGAAAAAATAAGGCTAGGCAGCTTTTTAAAGTTGACGGCCAACGAATGACCTAAGGGCTTGCCTATGGTTTAATAGTTGTTAAGGTGCCACAGTGACGAATCACACCAGAAATGTTGTGAATGGAACGCGGTAAACCCCACGAGCGGGCAACCCAAACTTTGGTAGGGGCGCTTGACCTAGCTAATTGAAGCGATGGTCGGGGAGATAGCAATATCTGAGATAGATGATTACCACCACATAAAGAATGCCATCCTTTGTGTGGAACAAAACATGGCTTACAGCCAATACATCCGGCAAAGCCGGCGTCCTTGTGGCGTCGGCTTTTCTTTTTTTCTTAATTCATGCAAATAGACAAACAAATTGGAGCAATTACATGCAAACTTTTAAATTAATGGCCACAATGGGGGCTGGACTAGAAGCCGTTGTGGCAAAAGAGCTCAAAGATATGGGCTATGCCACGCAAACTGAAAATGGTCGTGTATATTTTTCAGGAGATATGACTGATATTTACCGTACAAATTTGTGGTTACGTACCGCAGATCGTATTAAAATCGTTGTAACAGAATTTTCAGCATATACGTTTGATGAACTTTTTGAAGGTGTTAAAGCATACCCATGGGAAGATCTACTTCCTTATGATGCTGAATTCCCAGTGAACGGTCGTTCAAAGAATTCAACACTCCATTCCGTTCCCACAGTACAAGCAATCACTAAAAAGGCCATTGTTGAACATCAATCTGAACACTTCCATGCCCATGGTCATTTACCTGAAACTGGTAACCGTTATGTGCTTGAAACCGCCATTGATAAGAACCAAGTAATGATTACACTTGATACGACCGGTGATTCACTCTTTAAGCGTGGTTACCGTACTGAAAAGGGTGGCGCACCATTAAAGGAAACCATGGCAGCTGCTTTGGTAAAGTTAGCCCACTGGTTTACTGACAACCCATTTGTCGACCCAACGACTGGATCTGGAACCATTGCAATTGAAGCCGCTTTAATGGGCCGCAATATTGCACCCGGTTTGAATCGTGAATTTGATATTTCACAATGGGATTGGTTTGACAAAAATATCAGTCAAAAGCTAAAGGCTGAAGCTCGTCAAATGATTGATTTTGATGTGGAATTAGACATTGAAGGTTATGATATTGACGGAAGCATGATTGAAATCGCCAAAGCTAATGCCGATGCAGCTGGTGTTGGTGATGATATTACCTTTAAGCAATTAGCAGCTAAAGACTGGTCAACCGATAAAATCAACGGTATTATTGTGGCCAATCCACCTTATGGTGAACGTTTGGGAGATGAAGATGCTGCCGAACAATTGTATGCCCAAATGGGACACATCTATAATCAAATGCCAACTTGGTCAAAGTACATTTTAACTTCAGATGAAAATTTTGAAGAAGCATTTGGTGCAAAAGCAACAAAGAAACGTAAATTATATAACGGAGCTATGAAGGTAGACTTATACCAATACTGGGGTAAGAAAATCCGTTAATCCTTAAATTTAAGAGCAGGAAGGGGTAGACACTATGAATCCTTTATTAGAGGGAATGAATGAGAAACAAGCTGAGGCTGTACTAACAACTGAAGGGCCACTATTGATTATGGCCGGTGCTGGTTCTGGTAAGACGCGTGTTTTGACACACCGTGTTGCCCACTTAATTGAAGATGAAAATGTCTTACCTTGGCGCATTCTTGCCATTACTTTCACCAACAAGGCTGCTCGTGAAATGCGTGAACGAATCGGTCAACTTGTCTCACAGGAAGATGCACAAGCCGTTTGGGTTTCGACCTTCCACGCCTTGGCGGTCCGAATCCTACGTCGTGATATTGATCGGTTAGGCTACAAGAAAGACTTTACAATTATTGATGCCTCAGCCCAACGTAGCTTAATCAAGCGAACATTAAAGGACTTGAATGTCGATATTGAAAAATATGATCCACGATCTGTCCTTTCAGCCATTTCAAATGCCAAAAATGCAATGGAAACGCCGTCAGATTACGCGGAACAAGCTAATGGGCCTTTTGAAGAAATTGTTGCCAAAGCTTATAAGGCCTATCAACATCAATTAGCCTTAGCGCAATCTGTTGATTTTGACGACCTTATTATGCTAACGATTGAACTTTTAGAAAAAGAGCCAGAAGTGCTTAATTTTTATCAAAATAAGTTTCAATACGTGCACGTCGACGAGTACCAGGACACTAATGATGCGCAATACCGGCTAATTCGCTTGCTATCAGGTCTACACCGAAATCTAGCCGTAGTTGGTGATTCTGATCAGTCAATCTATGGTTGGCGTGGTGCAAACATGCAAATCATGCTCAATTTCACCAAGGACTATCCTGATGCTAAAACAGTTATGTTAGAGCAAAACTATCGTTCAACACAAACAATCCTAGATGCGGCCAATGCGGTTATTACAAATAACCAGGAACGTATTGCTAAGAATCTATGGACTGATAATGGGGCGGGTGAAAAGATTACGTATTATCGTGCGCAATCTGACCGAGATGAAGCTTATTTCGTTTTGTCACAAATTCAAAAGTTAAAAAAAGAAGGTCAGTACGATTATAAAGATCAAGCCATTTTATACCGGACCAATGCGCAATCTCGTGGAATGGAAGAAGCCTTAGTTAAAGCTAATATTCCATATACCATCGTCGGAGGCTCAAAATTCTATGATCGAAAAGAAATCCGTGATGTTTTGGCGTACTTTACGTTATTGACTAATCCTGCGGAAAACGAAAGTTTCTTGCGGGTTGTAAACGAACCCAAGCGTGGCATTGGTCAAACAAGTATTGACCGGTTACGGGCTTTTGCCAATCAGCAAGATTGGACCCTGTTGGATGCTGCAAAAAATGCTAGCTTAATCCCAGGCATGACGGGACGTGCGGCAACCCAATTAACAAAATTTGCCACGATGATTGATAATCTACAAAAGCAAACCGAGTTCGATCTTTCAATCACAGATTTAACGAAACAAATTTTGGAACAATCTGGCTACGAACAGTTCCTTCAAGATCATCCAACACCTGAAAATCAAGGTCGCCTTGAAAATCTAGCTGAATTCTTATCAGTAACCGCTGAATTCGATGAACACTATGAACCAACAGATGAAAGTGTCTCAAAATATGCTGATTTCCTTTCTGAATTGGCACTGGTTTCAGATTTGGATAATTTGGACGAAGCAACCACCAACCAAGTCACGTTGATGACCTTGCACGCAGCCAAAGGATTGGAATTCCCAGTTGTATACATGGTGGGGATGGAAGAATCATTGTTCCCATTAGCGGGGGCTTTATCTGATGATGCCCAAATGGAAGAAGAACGTCGCTTAGCATATGTTGGTATTACACGTGCCCGCGAAAAACTTTACATAACAAACGCGTATTCACGTTTGTTATATGGGCGCACATCAAATAATCAGCCCTCACGCTTCATTTCAGAAATTAACCCAGCCTTGCTAGAATCACCTGAAAATCAAAGGCTTTCAAGTACACAAAATCAAGAAAGTAGTTACCCATTTTCTCAACGCTCACAACCGGCAACGGGGACGACCTTTACAGGGCGTCGTACGAATGAAAGCAAAAACACTAGCATGCAGCGAGCAACCTCTCAACCCTTCAATAAGCCTGAACAATCGAGTGTCGAATGGCATGATGGTGACCAAGTGCAACACAAAAAGTGGGGCATTGGTCGTGTTGTCAAAACATCCGGTAGTGGTGAAAACCAAGAACTGGACATCGTTTTCCCAAATCAAGGAATCAAACGCTTACTAGCAGCATTTGCCCCAATTGAGAAATTTGAAGAGTAGTTAGGAGTAAAGATGTCAGATAAAGCAAACATTCAAGCCAAAATTCAAACTTTGGAATCACAGCTCAAGCAATGGGCACAGGAGTATTATGAAAATGATGCCCCAAGTGTCGAGGATGCTCGTTACGACCAAACTTATGCTGAATTACAGGCCTTAGCACAAGAACATCCTGAACTAATTGCGGATGATTCAATTACAAAGCAGGTGGGGGGCGCACGCCTTAAAAATGATTTACCAAAGGTTAATCATCCCGTGCCTATGTTATCTCTTGGTGATGTCTTTTCAATCGATGAACTCCAAGAGTGGATGACCACCGCGCAAAAGCAAGTAACGACACCTTTAACGTACAATGCAGAATTAAAAATTGACGGATTGGCAATTAGTCTAATTTATGAGGCTGGAAAATTGATTCAAGCTTCAACCCGTGGTGATGGTACCATTGGTGAAGATGTAACTGCGAACGTTTTACAAATCGAGGAAATCCCACAAACGCTAACTGAACCAATTTCAGTCGAAGTCCGTGGTGAGGTTTACATGAATAAGGCAAACTTTGTCGCCTTAAACCAACAACGTGAACATGATGGACTCGCAACGTTTGCAAACCCACGTAATGCGGCGGCTGGTTCATTGCGGCAACTTGATCCAGCAGTTACCAAGGCACGAAAGCTATCTGCTTTCTTATACCAAGCTGTCAATCCAATTGACCAACTTGGCGTTCAAACCCAGTCGGATCTATTGAGCCGATTCACTCAGCTCGGTTTACCAACTAACCATGAAAATGCTGTCGTTCAGACACAATCTGAAGCCCTCGATTACATTAATCAAGCGGATCATCAGCGTGATGCTTTAACCTACGGTATTGACGGAATTGTCTTTAAAATTAACGATTTAGCACTACAGGCTGAATACGGCAACACGATTAAGGTCCCACGCTGGGCAATTGCATATAAATTTGCACCTGAAGAAGCAGAAACGGTAGTTCACGATATTACTTGGACAGTTGGTCGTACTGGGGCAGTGACACCAACAGCAATTATGGATCCGGTTCAACTAGCCGGGACAACTGTGTCACGTGCTTCATTGCATAATCCGGATTATTTACAGGCAAAAGATATTCGGATTGGGGATACAGTCTTATTACATAAGGCTGGTGATATCATCCCCGAGATTAGTGAAGTCGTCTTAGGCAAGCGACCAGAAGCTTCAGAACCATATCAAATCCCAACTTTGTGCCCAGCTTGTGAGCAGGAACTAGTTCACGTTGATGGCGAGGTTGTCCTACGTTGTATCAACCCGCTTTGTCCCGCTCAAATTCAAGAATCAATTACCCACTTTGCCTCACGCCAAGCCATGAATATAGACGGACTCGGTCCAAAAATTGTCACACAATTATTGGAACATAATTTAGTCCACGAAGTTTCAGACTTATACCGGTTATCCCTAGATGATTTAGAAGGACTTGATAAATTTGGAGCTGTTTCAGCAAACAATCTTGTCTTAGCCATTGCTAATTCTAAACAAAATTCAGTTGAACGCCTCTTGTTTGGCTTGGGTATCCGTAATGTTGGTGCAAAAGTTGCTAAGTTAATTTCTGCACAATTTGGCTCATTACCTGCGATTGCACAAGCATCGGCCGATGAAATTGCTGCCATTCCAGGCATTGGATTGGTTATCGGTCACAGTATTGCCCAATATTTTGCAACTGCACAGGCACAAGATCTCTTAAATGATTTCGAAAACCTTGGCGTAAACATGTCATATTTGAGCGGAACACCTGTCCAGACTGATACAGCACTGAGTGGGAAAAAGGTCGTTATTACAGGAAAACTAACGGCCATGACCCGTCCGGAAATGACGGAGTGGCTTGAATCGCAAGGCGCTACGGTTACAAACAGTGTTTCGAAGAAAACCGATATTTTAATTGCTGGGGAAGATGCTGGCTCAAAATTGACAAAAGCACAGGAATTAGGCATTGAAATTTGGTCTGAGGACCAATTACGTGCTAATATGGAACAGTAAAATTAATTTTTTGAATGAACTGCGCCCAACTACTGCATGGCGTTGAAAAAGGAGATATTATGCAGTCTTATAATAAGTGGATTAAATGGGGACTTGGGGCACTAGCAATTCTTGCGTTAATTGGAATTCTAGTCTTCTTCGGTAATTATTTTTCAAAAAATAATGTCGATAATTCTCATGACACAGTAACGACCAAGAGTAATGGGAAAAATGGTGTTCAAGTTACTGGAAAAACAAACAACTCAAATTACAAAACTGTTATTAAAAATGGACATTATTTGACGAGTAAAGCACGTGGTGTTACTGCCTCAAAAAATAACAACCAATTTAACATTATTAGTTTTGAAAATGGACTGCTTGATTTCTCTAAGGATCACTTTAGTCCTTCCGATTATGTTTTCCAAGAAGGTCAGTATCTTGATTCGAACACAGCCAATGATTGGTTGGGTCGCAAATCTAAAGATAATCCAAATGGTTTGAATCCAAATGACAATAAAAAGACTGACTCATCACGAAACCCAATCTATTTGCAAACGATTGAAGAGCAAGACTACATGAAACAAAAAGATGGTAAGCTAGAACTAGGTGGGATTGTGCTAGGATTAGGCATGAATACTGAAGACACTTACCAAAAAGAACAATATGGTGCAAACTTTGTTCAAAAGATTAGCGCAGAAGACCGTGTGGCTCAGGGTAAGGAAATGGCCCAGGAAGTCGTTCAACGTTACCGTAAGATGAACGGGATTAGCAATGATGTCCCAATTGTCGTTGCGATGTATGCGCAAGCACCCGATGATTCATTAGCAGGTGGAAATTTCTATAGTTGGAATAAATCCGCCTCTGGCGACAAGCTTGGTAATTGGAATAAGCTTAATTACAAGACGGTTACTTTGCCAATTCAAGGTTCACAGGATGATCCAAATCAAAAGTCACCTGCTGCTGACTTGAATAAAAGCTTTACAAACTTCACAAACAACGTGCAAAACTTCTTCCCAAATCTGTCATCAGTGACGGGACAAGCTACGTACAAGGATAGTCAAGTTAAAGAATTGAACGTTACCATTTCAACCCAATTCTACTCAGCAACGGAAATTACTAACTTTGCTAACTATGTTGCCCAAGTTGCGCCTAATTATCTACCAAAGGGCGTTCCTGTTAAGATCAGCATTAGTTCATCAAGTAATATGCAAGCTTATGTTACTAAGCAAGCCAATGATGATAAATATACAACAACAATTTTAGGTAATAACTAAACAAAAACACTCAACTTAGGTTGAGTGTTTTTTGTTCACTTGCAATATAATCTTGTTACAGGTAAGATATATAAAATTACTTTTGGAGGAAGCTAACTCATGGGAATGCATCAGTACCTGTCTGGACTTAACGAATTAGAAATGATTTCACGGGCCCCAGGATATTTTAAGTATCAGCCACACTCAGTTGCGGCCCATTCTTGGAAAGTAACACAAGCAGCACAGTTTTTAGGCGATGTAGAAGAACAGGCCGGTAATACTGTTGATTGGCGGATGCTTTATGAAAAAGCGCTAAACCATGATATTTCAGAACGTTTCATTGGTGATATTCGTACACCAGTTAAGTATGCTTCGACCGAATTACGTGAGATGCTCGCAAATGTCGAAACTAGTTTATCAGACAATTTTGTTGAAACCGAGATTCCAACTGAGTTACAAGACGTGTACAAACGTCGGTTACATGAAGGAAAGGATGATTCATTGGAAGGACGTATTCTTTCGGTGGCCGATAAAATTGATTTATTGTATGAAGCTTATGGCGAATTACAAAAGGGGAACCCTGAACCTGTTTTCCTTGATATCTATAAAGAAAGCCTTGAAACTATTTTTGCCTTCCGTGACATGCCAAGCGTCGCTTATTTCATCAAAGAAGTCCTACCAGAATTGTTAGATGAACAATTCCCAGGTTCTGAAACATTGCAACGCATCTACATCACTATTTTTAATGCCGATTAAGCAGAGGATAGTCTGTCCAAGACTATCTTTTTTTTAAATAGAAAGAGCGTCACGCATTAGGTTAAAACAAATTTTTTTAAGTTTAACTGAACAAAATGCGCTATAATTAAAGAAGAATACTTAAGAAACGAGTAGGTAACATGACAGATAATCAAACAACCAAAAAACCATTTGATTTGGTTTCAAAATACAGTCCAACTGGTGATCAACCAACTGCAATTGAGCAACTTTCTACTGGTATTGATACAGGAACAAAGGAGCAAATTCTATTAGGTGCCACCGGAACAGGTAAAACCTATACGATTTCAAACGTCATCGCTAATGCAAACAAACCAGTGTTAGTTCTTTCACATAACAAAACTTTAGCCGGACAATTATATGGTGAGTTTAAAGAGTTCTTTCCAAATAATGCTGTTGAATACTTTGTGTCTTATTATGATTACTATCAACCAGAGGCCTATGTACCATCTTCAGATACGTATATTGAAAAAGATTCGTCAATCAACGATGAAATTGATAAGCTCCGTAACTCAGCCACCGCTTCATTACTTTCTCGCAGTGATACGATTGTGGTTGCATCCGTTTCATCAATTTTCGGATTAGGTAGCCCAGAGCAATATCGAGATCACGTCATTAATTTACGTGTGGGGGAAGAAATTGAACGAAATGACTTGATGCGCAAATTGGTTGACATTCAATTTGAACGCAATGACATTGATTTTCAACGAGGTCGTTTTCGTGTTCGCGGTGATGTCTTAGAAATCTTTCCAGCCTCATCAGATGCAAAAGCACTCCGCATTGAGTTCTTCGGAGATGAAATCGATCGCATCCGTGAAGTTGACGCCCTAACAGGAGAAGTGACTGCTGACGATGATTTCGTGTCCATTTACCCGGCAACCCACTTTATGACGAACGATACGATTCGTAATCGAGCTGTTAAGACAATTCAAGCCGAGCTCGATGAACAACTTAAGAAATTTGAAGCCGAAGGTAAGTTGCTAGAAGCGCAACGCTTAAAGCAACGAACTGAATATGACATTGAAATGATTCAAGAAATGGGCTTTACAACTGGTATTGAAAATTATTCACGACATATGGATGGACGAAAGCCAGGGGAACCACCATTTACGTTGCTTGATTTCTTCCCAGACGACTTTTTAATTGTGGTCGATGAGTCGCACGTTACCATGCCACAAATCCGAGGCATGTACAAAGGGGACCGTGCTCGTAAAGAAACATTGATTGATTATGGATTTCGCTTGCCAAGTGCACTCGATAACCGTCCGTTAAAAATTGATGAATTTGAAGAACACGTCAATCAAATCATCTACATGTCAGCAACGCCCGGTGATTATGAAACTGAACGGGTAAGCCCGGATCACGTTGCCCAACAAATTATTCGACCAACTGGCCTTTTGGACCCTGAAATTGAAGTTCGTCCCGTGCTGGGTCAAATTGATGATTTGATTGGTGAAATCAATGAACGTGTGGCTGTTGATGAGCGTGTCTTCATCACCACTCTAACCAAGAAAATGGCTGAAGACCTAACTGATTATTTGGAAGATGTAGGTATTAAGGTTAAATATCTACATTCCGATATCAAAACACTTGAACGAACTGAAATCATCCGTGATTTGCGTTTAGGTAAATTTGACGTCCTAGTCGGTATCAACTTGCTGCGTGAGGGAATTGATGTTCCTGAAGTATCATTGGTTGCGATTCTGGACGCAGATAAAGAAGGCTTCTTACGTAACCCTCGTTCTTTAATTCAGACCATTGGGCGTGCTGCACGTAACGAACACGGGCATGTGATTATGTATGGGGACTCCATTACAAAATCAATGCAACAAGCCATTGATGAAACATCACGCCGTCGGACGATTCAAATAGAATATAACGCAGCCCACGATATTACGCCACACACGATTAAGAAGGAAATTCGCGGACCGATTGCGATTACGCATGAAGCTCAAACGGATGCAAATGCTAGTGACAGTTTCACACAGACAGCTTTCAAAGATATGCCGCGTAGTGATCAAGATGCAACCATTGCCAATCTTGAGGATCAAATGCGCTCTGCCGCAAAGCGACTTGACTTTGAAGAAGCAGCTAACTTACGTGATGCTGTTATGGAATTAAAACTACAAATTGGCGAATAAAGTATAAAAAGAGCACTCACATGATGTTGTGAGTGCTCTTTTTCATTAAGACTTCTTTTTTCTAAAAGTTAGCATTTGATTAATCGTCGCCATTCCATCATCAATGCGCGCTTTAGCTTCATCAATCCGTTCCAAATGGGGCTTATTTCTAAAATTCATCTTGTTAACGCTTTTTTGTACATCCTTAGATGTCTGTTCAACCAATGGCATTGCTTCTTTTAAATTCGCCATTGCTTCATTTAATTCTTTTGAACTCACTTGAACACCTTTGACGCGTAATGCAAATGCCTTAGAATTTAAAGTCACGACTTGAGTTGCATTACCAACCAGTTGTTTAATACTTTTAAACATCGACTAACTACTCCTTTGAGAATTGAGCGCTAATTTTAGCGGCGCGTTCTTTATATACTTCATCAGAAACTGGATGTTCCTCGGATGGGGCAGGCAAGTTTAAGCCGTCATCCTTATACCGTGGAATAAGATGAATATGTGAATGGAACACAGATTGACCTGCCGCTTCACCATTGTTCATTAGGATATTCATACCGATAATTTTATCATCACTCGCCTTAATGGCCCGAGCAACTTTAGGAATTTTAGTTAATACTCTTTGCGCTAAATCATCATCATAGGCAAAAATATCTGGGACATCTGCTTTAGGTACAAGTAAGGTGTGACCGGGGTTTGCTTGACTCAAATCCAAAAAAGCCAATACATCTTCATCTTCATATACTTTATATGCTGGAATTTCACTCGCAATAATCTTATCAAAAATGTCGTCTGCCATGGTGTGCCTCCAAATTGTTTTTAATTGCTATCTTTATTATAGCCTATCAATCATAAATATGCTTGCATTCTTCAATTGAAAAATAGTGTAGAATAGAGCTAAGTTAAAATAACAACACATTTAAAAAAAGGAAGCGCGTATTATGACCTTACAAGTTGAAAATTTATCTGGTGGTTACGGTCAAACAACCGTCATCCAAAATATAAACTTCACCATTCCAGCGGGATCAGTTACCGCTCTCATCGGCTTAAATGGCTCTGGAAAATCAACCATTATTAATCATTTAATCGGACTACTAGCACCAAAGACCGGGTCAGTTGTATTAAATAGTCACAATCTTGCTCAAGATCCAGTTGGATTTAAAAAGCAAATTGCCTACGTGCCTGAGCAACCTGTGCTGTATGAAGAACTAAATCTACAAGAACACATTCAAGCAATGATTAATATTTACCATTTAAACGAAAAAACAAGTTGGGAAGAAGCAACGCGCTTACTTAAAATTTTCAGACTTGATGATAAATTGAATTGGTTTCCAACGCACTTCTCTAAAGGTATGCGCCAAAAGGTCATGATTGTGATGGCGTTTATCACACAAGCTGATCTGTTTATTATTGATGAACCTTTCTTAGGTCTCGATGTCTTAGCGGTGCAAGATCTCTTAACACTCATTGACGAAAAACGTGAGTCAGGAGCTAGCCTGCTTATCACAACACACGTCATGAGCACCTTGAAAGCACATGCTGATCAATACATTTACTTAGAACAAGGCCAAATCGTTGCAAGTGGTGCTATCGATGCCATCAGTGATCAGGTACCGGTCATGCTCATCGGTGAGGAGCAGACCAATGGGTAAAAACAATCTTTTTAAGCAACGTTGGACCGAAGAATGGCGACATTTTTCAAAGTACTTGAAGTATGTTTTTAATGATCACGCTGTCATTGCTTTTTTCTTCCTATTTGGGGCTTTACTATTCGCGTATCAACATATGCTGCAGACTTTACCAGTCAACTGGTGGACACAACTTTGTTTAGCACTAGTATTACTACTGACCCTAATATTCTTTAAAACACCTGCAAGTTTTGTGAAACCTGCTGATGCCGTTTTTTTCTTAGGTGATGATCAACAATTAAAGCAGCTTTGGAAAACGGCAACAAACTATAGCATGATCATCAACAGTTTGATAGAGGGGGGCTTAGTCCTTATTTTTTGGCCACTCATGCTGAAACTGTTCTCTATTAACTTGATTATCATCTGTCTGTTTACCGCACTAATGATGCTCGTTAAAGCGTACTTCACTTATCAGAAGGCGCATCAGGTTGCCGCCTTTAAACCAGCAACGCCACAACTCCTGAATTGGCAGGCAATTGCACGCTTTGAAGAGCAGCGTCTCAACACAATTTACACCTTCTTTAACCTATTTGTTGATGTCCCTGGCTTACAAAGTTCAATTAAGTCCCATCCATGGCTAGAAAAATTACGTTCTTTTTGGCCAGGATACCATACTGATGCGCTACTGCCGATGTATGTCACAACCTTTATTCGCAAACAACAATATTTAGGGTTGTGGGTTCGGACACTGGTACTGGGTAGTCTGCTAATTCCATTTACCAGTGGCTACTTACTGCTAATTTTACTGGGCTTTCTTGAGTATTTGTTCATTGCGCAACTCATTCCCTTAGCGGGCGGGTATCGTCGCCTTATCTTTGATTACGTCATCCCCGTGGACGTACAGGATCGTCAACGTGCTTTCCATCAATTAGGGTGGCCATTAGTCATGATGCTCAATTTAGTTTGGACCAGTATCTTGCTCATCTGCCAACCAATTTCAATAAACCAAGGATTTATGATGATTTTACTTGTCATTTTCGGTCTTTCTTTGGTATTCTTATACTCTGATCGCATTATTGCGAACACGTTTAAAAGGAGAGTAAAACATGCGTCTAAGAAATAAAAAGTGGGCTGGTCCATGGCTTGAAGCCCATGCCGACCTCGTGATCAATCAACAAACTGCGACTGATCTAAAAGGTAAATGGGAGACTGTTTTCCCAGTCGCACAACCCATTCAAATCGAAGTCGGGACAGGTAAGGGTCGTTTCATCATTGGCATGGCCAAAAAATATCCAAACATTAACTTTATTGGTATGGAAATTCAAGAAGCCGCTGTTGCGGTAGCTGGACGTATGGCTGATGAAGATGAAGCGGCATTGCCTAATCTAAAATTCATCTATGGTGATGGTGCTGGCGTTGACACATATTTTGAAAAGGGTGAAGTTAGCAAGGTCTTCTTGAACTTCTCAGATCCTTGGCCAAAATCACGTCATGAGTCACGTCGTCTAACATACAAGAGCTTCCTTGCTGGATACCAGGCCATTCTACCGGATGGTGGTGAGCTTGAATTTAAGACGGACAATCGTGGTTTGTTTGAATACTCTCTATACTCATTTAATCAATTTGGCATGAACTTCTTGCCTGATGGCATCTCATTAGACTTACATGCTGACGCTGATAAAATGATTGATAATGTTGAAACCGAATATGAAGAAAAGTTCTCAGAACTTGGATTCCCAATCTACAAATTTGTCGGTTCATTTAAGTAAAAAAATACCCAACCAGATAACCTGGTTGGGTATTTTTATTTGCTATCATTAAATTGGTAAATCTAAACTTTGTTCGGCTAAAACAGTGAAGACCACATGTTCATTAATTTCAACCTGCGCTTCAACTCCAGTACCTGAAATCGTTTCAATAGCCTGGGCTAAAAATCCGGCTTCTAGGTAGAAACTAGGGGTTTTACGTTCAGATTGCCGAGCTAAAACAACGGGACCACTAAGTTCCCACTTCAACTCTGTTCCTTGCCGACTCAAGGCCTTCAAACTACCAAAGCCGATTCGATTAAAGCAGAGCTCAATGGCTGTAATGCTGTTAAGTTCCTCACGTTGTGCCAAACCTTTTCCAGCCCAGTACAAGATGTTCGATTCGTCTTCTTGCAATAAATCCGGTAGTAACCGATCTCTTAGCACCGTTAAGGCAAATGTGTTTGTTTCTGGTGATTGAACTAACTCGTCCATAATGCACTCCTTAAATTGAAAATGAATATACTCAAGTATATAGCATTTCAAGTCATTTGCCAACATATTACATCCATGTTAAAATTACTGCCTGTGAAAGGAATCAGGTAATCATGAATCAATCTCAGACACCCTTAACAAATACAACTTATGGTTTGGTCAATGCAGATTGCTTTGCCGAACACCTTGATAACGCACAAACGACCGATTGGAGCTCAGCTTCATCATTGACGTTGGCAACTATCTCTAGCTTATCGCGTGGGTATAACTTAAGCCATTTAATGGATCAGTTTACTGCATGGTACGCACGAGGGGACTATACTGCTGACCGTAGCGTGCAAATGAGTGATCGCACCACAATTCGTTCAATTGAACACTATATGATTAATCACGATCCATTTTCTTCTGGTAGCCACCAAGAACAGGTTGTGGATAATGGTGCTTTGTTGCGTATTATGCCAGTTGTTTTATTTCTAAACACTGAATATGGCGATGACTTTGTGATCGATGACCCAGCCATGCTGACACTACACCAAATTACAGGGTTAACGCATAATCAGCCAACTGCACTCATTACAAATGGTATTTATGTCATGTTCGTTAATGAATTGATGGCAGGGGAGACGCCCGTTGATGCCCTTGAAATCGCCATTGATACAGCATATGACTACTATTCAAAACATAATATTTTTCAGGAAGCACTAATTCACTTTGATCAATTAAATACACCTGACTTTAAAAATAGTAATATTGAATCACTCACTGCGTCAAATTTAGCCATTGATACTTTAACAGCCTGCATCTGGATTATTTTAAACTCTGATTCCTATGCAAGTGCAATGGCCCTGACGCTCAAATTAAACGGTGATCCTAGTAGTTTATTGCCTTTAGTGGGCACAACTGCCGCAATTTTGTACCCAGTCGATGTTGACGCTATGACGAATTTACCAAAAAATGGAACGAATCTTATCAAACGTATTCTAAACATCGGTAATCGCTCTTATCGTTTTCAACGCCTAGAACTTTTTAACTAAATCAAGTCACTGTTATTTGTGTCATTTTAATGACCCAAATGGCAGTTTTTTTAATTAAATTGATACACTAATTTTTCAATAAATGAGATATACTTGGCAGAGTTCTTAACTGAGCCTTAAATGTAGGGTAGGCATGTTTGCTTTTACCGATACATATTATCGATAACTATAATATCTAAAACGAAGTTTGAAGGGAGCACAGTCGGGAATGGGACAAGATCGACAACAGTTACTCCTTGCCAAAACCTGCCTATTAGCCAGCCAAATTCTAATGGAAAATGGTTCTGAATTGGCCCGTATTGATGACACTGTAAAATATATTTCAAATACATATTCTGCTGGAAACGATGAAATTGAATCATATGTCACGAGCACACTTATCATTATCACAGCCAATGACCCCTCTGATGAAGAGATGCAGCCGCTGGTGCTTGTTGAGAAAACGAACGTGAAATCAATCAATTTAACCAAAATTGATGAAATTAACCGTTTATCACGCGCGTTCGTTGCACGTGAACTCACACTAAAGGAACTTTACGCTGAATTACGAGCGCTCCGAAAGATGCCGATGACTAGTCTGACAAAGGCGAATATAGGAAGTTTCTTTTTAAGTAGCACTTTGACGTATTTAGCCACGCAAAGCATCGTCGCAAGCATCTTAGCCGGATTATTCGGAACTTTAGGTATGTACATCGTTACCAAAATCTACGATGCTTTACATCGTCCTTTTATTGGGGAGTTAATTGTGGCAGCAGTCATTACAATTCTAGTTCGCTTGATCATGCTCGTTACACCTTTGCCTGAGTTCAACAACATTATTATTGGCGCCTTATTTCCGCTACTACCAGGGGTCCAATTAACCACTTCAATTAACGATATCTTCGATGGTAACTTGATTAGTGGTCCTCAACGTTTACTAAGTGCATTGATTCTAACATTTACAATGGTGTTGGGAAGCTTGCTTGTCTTTACTATTTGGAGGTAATTATGGCTATTTTAGACTTTTTATTTAAAATTACGCTAATCTTTGGTGCTTCCATTGGATTCGCCATGACGGTTCAGGCACCCAACCGTTCACTTGCCATTACGGGAACGATTGGGGCAGTCAGTTACATTCCGAATATGATTGCATCTGGCTTAACCCATAACGTCTACTATGGTATTGCCTGCGGTGTGGCCAGTGTCACCACTTTATGCTATTTTGCTGCACGCATGTACCACATTCCAGCTTCTATCCTATTAGTGCCTGGGTTAGTGCCTTATTTCCCTGGACAGAAACTCTACCAAATGATCTGGAGTCTCTTCCAACTTGATTTAAGTGACTTTATTACAAACACTTCTGGATTCGTTGAAACCTCAGTCTGCATTTATGGAAGCATGTTAACCATGAATCTGGCCTTACCAATCATTATGCAGTTTTATCGCAGAATAAAGCAGCCATCCAAAACCAAATCACTTTAAAAAAGTTGGTGTTATTTACACCGGCTTTTTTTTAATCTAAAATGAAATAAGACAGAAACCAAAGAAATCGGAGAGAGGTAGCCCATGACTGATATTAAAATGATTGCAACTGACTTGGATGGTACTTTTTTTAATGACCAACGTCAGGTTAATGAACCTAAATTCGCCGCACTTTTGGACTATTTTGATCAACATGACATGCATTTTGTCATTGCAACTGGTAATGACCAGCCCTTGGTTGACAAAATATTTGCACCATTCTTAGGTCGTTTTGACTATGTGATGAATAATGGTGCTCAAGTTTCAACTCGCACGGGGCAACACCTGCGCGAGGCGTATTTTCAAGCATCTGATTTACCAGTCATCCAAAATTTAATTGAAGGTCAGAACATGCATTTCCGGCATGGCATTATTTTTAATGGTGTGCATGATTCATACATGCTCCACGATTATATCGAAGTGGGTGACCTCTACGAAGACATCTTATGGTATTTCCCAAAGCTGAAGTATATCGATCGTATTTCAGAAATTCCAGAAGACGAGACAATCGTCAAAGTTATCTTTAGCGCTGATCCTGACGAGGCTAATCAGTTTATTACTTTGGTCAATGCTAACTACCAAGAAAACTACCATGCGACAACATCAGGATACGGCGCAATTGACGTCATCCCTGCCAATGTCAATAAAGCAACTGGCCTTGACTTTCTACTTGATTTCTATGGTCTGAATGCAAGTCAATTAATGACCCTTGGTGATGGTTTTAACGACTTAGAAATGCTCGAATACGCTGCCAAACCAAAATCAATGCCTAATGGGGACACGTACATCAAGGACCATTTTCCACAGGCTGTTGCCGATAATAACCACGATGGAGTGCTTGATACCATCGTCCAAACTTTAAATATAACACTGTAATCATCTCTACCTGAAAAAGAGGGATTCAACAAATGAGGTCAACATGGACATTAACCTATTATTTTCAATCGATGAAAATTTCACAACGCAATTAATGACAACGGTGTACTCAATTTATGCCAATTCAAACAAGGATAATCATTATCATGTTTATATTGTGCAGGAGTCGCCACTAAAAACTGCTGATCAATTACAAACTTTCTTTGATCAATATGACATGGATTATCATCCCATCGTCATTGATAAACATGATTTTTCAAAAGCACCAGTGTCAAAACGCTATCCAAAATCAATTTACTTTAGACTATTAGCTCACGAATATTTGCCAACCAATTTAGATAAGATTCTCTATTTAGACGCTGATATTCTTTGCTTGAACGATATGACACCTTTTTATCAAACTGATTTGTCCGGCTATTTGTATGCTGCTTCTATGCACGCCGATGCCTTAAACTTAACCAGTACGGTAAACAAGATTCGTCTGGATACTGATTTAGATAATTACTACAATTCTGGCGTTTTATTAATGAACTTAGCTTTGATTCGTGAAAAGGTTCATCCTAGTGATATTTTTAAATTCATCGAAGAATATAAAAATTTCTTATTATTACCAGATCAAGATGTTCTCAACAAGTTATATGGTGATGACATCATGCCAGTGCCTGATAACTATTATAACTACGATGTCCGTAAAGATTTAACTTACCAGATCGTTAGTGATGGGGAATATAGCCCCAGTTGGGTCGCTAAAAATACTGTCTTTTTGCATTACTGTGGTAAAAATAAGCCTTGGCATGCCAAGAATCCAAATGACAAATATAATTTTATTTATAAACATTATATGCATTTAACCTTGAATGATAATAACTAATCATATTGCCACGCCCTTGAAAGTTAGCTATAATAGTTAAATTGTTGATTAAATAGAATGTAGGTAAATTAAAATGAATCAAGATAATGCGACGACAAGTCCACAAGGACTTAAACGTAGTATGACGCTAGCATCTGCGATTTCCACTGTAATGGGAACCGTTATTGGTGCGGGTGTTTTCTTCAAAGTCTCAAATGTCTCTGAAGTAACTGGCTCAACCAGTATGTCAATGCTCGTTTGGCTATTGGGTGGGTTAATTAGTTTGTGTGCTGGGTTGACTGGTGCCGAACTTGCCGCGGCCTTGCCTCAAACAGGCGGAATGCTTGTTTATATTGAACGTGCTTACGGTAAACTACCTAGTTTCTTACTTGGGTGGGCGCAAGTCATTGTTTATTTCCCAGCCAGTATTGCGGCCAAAGGAATTATCTTTGGAACGCAGTTAATCAATTTATTCCACTTGGATGCCAAATTAATCATTCCAATTGGGGCAGTCGCCTTGATCTCTGTTGAACTGATTAATTTCTTAGGGGCCAAAATTGCTGGAACATTCCAGTCAATTACACTGATTTTCAAGTTAATTCCATTGGCACTAATCGTTATCTTTGGCCTATTCCAAAGTGGTAGTGTTCACGTTAGCTTGTTCCCAGTAACCGCTGGACCTGGTACCGGTGGCTTTATTACTGCTATGGGTGCCGGACTACTTGCAACTATGTATGCCTATGATGGTTGGATCCACGTCGGAAACATTGCAGGGGAGATGAAGAACCCTTCACGTGATTTGCCCCGTGCCATTACCGGTGGAATTATCGGTGTGATGGTCATTTACTTGCTCGTTAATTTTGTCTTCATGCACACATTGCCACTAAGCGCCTTAGCTGGTAATGAAAGTGCCGCAATGGATGTCGCAAGTAAAATTTTCGGTGACATGGGTGGTAAATTAATTACCATCGGTATTCTAATTTCAATCTATGGAACGTTAAATGGTTACACATTGACTGGTATGCGCTTGCCATACGTCATGGCTGAAGAACGTCAATTACCATTCTCAAAGTATTTGACTCGTCTAAACGCCAATCAAGTCCCATACATTGCAGGATTGTTTGAGTTAGCTTTGGCCATCGTGCTTATGTTTGTTGGTGGGTTTGATACGTTGACAGACATGTTAGTCTTCGTGATCTGGATGTTCTATACACTTGTCTTTTTGGGTGTCATCATCTTGCGTCGTCGCGAACCAGATTTGCCTCGTCCATATAAAGTACCGCTATATCCCGTGATTCCTATTATTTCGATTTTGAGTGGTGTGTTCATTCTTGTATCTACATTAATGACACAACTTACATTAGCATTGATTGGTATTGGACTAACCTTACTCGGTTTGCCAGTTTACTTCATCATGCAACATCGTAATGCTAAAAATGACTAAAAGTAGAAGCATCCCATCGTTTTGGGATGCTTTTTTATGTGTCTAATTTTGTACCAAATATCAAAATTTAGGGGGAGTTGCAAGCCTCGTGAATCACTTTTTTAAAATTTAGAATTGTGTTACACTTATTATTCGTGAATAATACATTTAATTAGATAAAAATCGATTACAAGGTGGAGATACTAATGAAACGCTTAATGATTGTTGTACCAGCGTACAATGAGGAGGAAGCCCTACCAAAGACGCTAGATGTTTTAGACGGTGTGCTTTCTGATTTAATTGAAACAAACAAGGTCGATAAAGCCAGTAAGATTGTCATCGTAAATGATGGATCAGCTGATAAGACATGGTCAATTATTGAGGATGCCGCAGCTAAAAATGACCACATTTCTGGTATTAATTTTAGTCGTAACTATGGACACCAAAATGCCCTTATTGCTGGCTTAACAGCAACCCGTGATTACGGTGATATTTTTGTCACGATTGATGCGGACTTACAAGACGACGTCAACGCCATTCCAAAAATGGTTGCTGAAAACGCCAACGGGTTCGACATTGTCTATGGTGCCCGTAATTCACGGGAAACTGATTCAGCATTCAAGCGCGGTACTGCGGAAATGTTCTACAAAATCATGGGGAAGTTGGGCGTTGAAATGGTACCCGATTCAGCTGACTATCGCCTTATGTCACAACGTGCTGTAGACCATTTACTTGAATTTAAAGAACACAACCTTTTCTTACGTGGGATTGTACCTCGTGTTGGTTTCCCAAGTACAGTTGTTTACTATGCCCGTAAAGAGCGTGAAGCTGGTGAATCTAAGTATCCGTTGAAGAAAATGATTAACTTTGCGTGGGACGGTATTACGTCATTCTCTGTTGCACCAATGCGCTTTATTTTAGCCGTTGGTATTTTCAGTATGGTGATTGCCGTTGGTATGATGATTTATGCAATTTATCGTGAATTAACGGGACATACAGTAGCTGGATGGTCATCATTAATGGTGTCACTTTGGTTTATTGGCGGATTCCAATTAATTGGTATTTCTATTCTGGGTGAATACCTT
The DNA here is from genome assembly GCF_001437355.1 of Weissella viridescens. Taxonomy (GTDB): domain Bacteria; phylum Bacillota; class Bacilli; order Lactobacillales; family Lactobacillaceae; genus Weissella; species Weissella viridescens. The sequence goes on from NZ_JQBM01000001.1 coordinate 160,954, forward strand.
GGTAAGATCTTTAACGAGGTCAAGGACCGCCCACGATACGTCATCCAAGACAACTTGCTTTCAAATCAAGATTTTGATGACAAGCAAGCTGAAAAGCATTTGGATGATGGTATGGGGGAAGTTTAAAATGTCAGCATTTATTGAAAAAATTTCAGCCTTACTAAAACAATATCAAGATGTCATTATCTACCTTATTTTTGGTGTGCTAACAACCTTAATTAATTTGGTTGTTTATACGATTGGTTTGTACTTTGGTATGAACGTACAAGTTGCCACCATCTTGGCTTGGGTGATCGCCGTGATTTTCGCTTATTTGACAAACCGCAAGTGGGTTTTTCACTCAACCGCTCATACACCACAAGAAATCGGTAAAGAAGCCACGTCATTTACGTTATCACGTTTATCAACTTTGTTAGTTGATATGGCAATTATCTGGTTTGGGGTCCAGTTGTTGGGTCAAAACCCAATCGTTTGGAAGATTATCGATAACGTCATTGTTGTTATCTTGAATTACGTCCTCAGTAAAGTGATGGTCTTTAAAGATCACGAATAACCGCAAAGCGACAAACACAATCATCGTGTTTATCGCTTTTTTCTTTTGTTTCAATCATCGGTTTCCATCTAAATGCGAACATTTAAAATGTAAAACATTCAAATCCCACGAAAATTGTTGTAGAATTTAGTATAAATCAAATAATCGAGGTTTTTGAATTTTGAAAATTAAATTAAACGACATGCAATTTCACAGCTACATTGGTTTTTATGCGGCTGAACGTGAAGTCGGGCAAGACATCACAATCAATGTAACGCTGACTTTGCCAGACTGTCCGCTTGAAACGTATCTCACTGACGACTTGACGCAGACTGTTAATTACGGTGATGTTTACGATCTAATTGCTACAATGGCCACAGCTAAAAACGAAACCAAACTAATTGAAACTTTGGCCGCGCGAATGATTCAGACAATTCACCGTCAATTTCCAAACGAAATTGAATTGGTCACTGTCCGCATTAAGAAACACAATCTCCCAATTGCCGGTATCTTAGATAGTGCCGAAATTGAACTCGAAGGGTAGGAATCGATGCACAATATTGCTTACATTGGATTAGGTAGTAATATGGGCAACTCACAAGAGACCCTCACACAAGTTATTGCTGATTTAGATGCCAATCCAGATATTCAAGTTTTAGCGCGTTCATCGCTCTACCGGACCGACCCTGTTGGGAATGTAGACCAAGATCAATTTGTAAACGCGGTTATTAAGATTGGCACGACATTAACGCCTGATGCATTGTTGCATGTTCTACATGAACTTGAACAGAAATATCATCGCGTCCGCACGGTGCATTGGGGGCCACGCACCTTAGATTTAGACATCGAACTGTACAATGATGTCACGTTGCAAACTCAAGCCTTAGACATTCCACATCGCGAAATGTTTAATAGGTTATTTGTGCTTGTGCCATTGCTTGATGTATTAGATCCAATGCATCCCCGTTATCAACAAGTGACCCAAGCTGCCACGGACTTAGCTGGGCAACAATATATTGCTAAAATCGATGCAACATCATAAATAAGGAGCCACTTATGGATCATGAATTAATTGAAGCCAGTGTTCGGAATATATTTAAAGCAATTGGTGAGGATCCTGATCGTCCAGGAATTCAAGAAACCCCCAAGCGCGTCGCCAATATGTATGAAGAAATCTTTAGTTCCCTGCAGCAACCCAAGTTTGAAGCCTATAAGCTCTTTGAAACCGATGATAGTATCAATGGTGAGCTCATCACGGTAGCGGATATCCCATTTTATTCAATGTGTGAGCATCACCTACTACCATTTTTTGGTACCGTGTCGGTAGGCTATATCCCACAAAATGGACAGGTCATTGGTTTAAGTAAGATACCTCGATTAGTCGATTACGCAGCTAAACGTCCTACATTACAAGAAGCGGTCACCAGTACCATTGGCCAAACCCTGATGGACATCTTAGAGCCTTCTGGTGTTGGTGTTATCGTCAAAGCGCGACATATGTGTGTTGAAATGCGTGGGGTAAATAAATCAAACAGTGTCACGAAAACATCGTTTTATCGAGGTACCTTTAAAGAACAAGCAGTGCGTCAGGAATTTTTAGACACACTTAAACAATAGGAGTGGTAGCGATATGACCAGTTATGCAGAGATATTAGCGCACATCCCCCGAAAAATGAAATATGATCCCAAGGTTGATCGAATTGGGTTAATCCACGGGATTCTAAATGCGTTGGATTATCCTCAAGCCCGCCCAATGAATCTGCATATTTGTGGTACCAACGGGAAAGGTTCAACTGGCACAATCATTGCGGCAATTTTACAAGAAAATGGCCAGAAAGTAGGACGCTTTGTGAGTCCAGCCATGTACGACGACCTAGAGCAAGTGACCATTAATGGGGCGTCAATGACTGAAGAGTCCTTTCTTAAATGCTATGCTCAATTTAAACGCGGATTGTTCAAACAAGGTTTAACTCAGGAGGATTTGTCTATATTTGAAACCTTCTTTATCATTAGTGTCATTTATTTTGCCTCACAAGATGTCGATGTTGCTATATATGAGTGCGGTCTCGGTGGTGAATTTGATGCGACCAACGCATTGGGCGTGAGTGCGTATACGATTTTCACCAAAATTGACATGGACCATATGCAAATTCTAGGCAACACCTTGGCTGAAATCGCCGAAACAAAGTCAAAAATCATCGACCCCAATTCAACGGTAATTAATTATGCTGGGCAACAAGCGGACGTGACAAAAATTTTGCTGCATACTGCATCTGAGCGAAATGCCGCATTCGTAACGGAATCACCCTACAACATTACGGTACAAGCTGAATCGTTAACATACTCTGATATTCAAATTAGCATCGCCGAACAACTTTCACCTGTAATTTCTTTCCACATGGCGGGGGCTTTTCAAATTGATAATTTGCAGACAGCGCTAACTTGGGTAGGGGCTTTCAATCAAGCTCATCCCACGGAAACCATCAGTTTGTCAACAATCACCAACGCCTTATCAACGGTTACCCTAGCTGGACGGATGGAGGTTGTACAAAAAAAGCCTCTGGTTATCATTGATGGTGCCCATAATGTAGACGGCATACAAGCCTTAGTTAAATCCCTTGGAAAAACGCAACGCTACACCATAATTGTGGGCTTCTTAAAAGATAAGGACTATAGTGACGCAATTGAGGCCCTTAAAACATTAAACGCTGACTTTATTATCGCTAGTCCTGATAATCCAGACCGTGCTTTACCTGAACAGGAATTAGCTTCTAGTTTTAAAGCTCACGGAATTACCGATGTCAGGACATCAACGAATCTTGTGACAACATTTAAAGAACTAACCAATTGTCAGCATCCAATTATTGTTACCGGTTCATTCTATTTAATTAATCAAGTGCAAGCAGCGCTAAAAGAAAGCGAGTAAGTGATATGAAGATTAGTCTATTAACATCTCAGAATGCCCAAAATAGTGGTGAGCAATTGCTCGTGCAGCAGGCCACACTAAATCAAGAACTCGTGATTGTCTTTAAAGACATTGAAGATGCGCAACGCCAAAGGCTAGTGGCTTTAAGTCAACAATACTATGTCAATTTCACTGAATCTGGCACAACGTTAACTGGCATTTTTGATGGACCGGCACTTTCACAATTTATTGAAGCACTCGCTGATCAACCAGCCTTTGACGATTTACGCAAAATTCAATCCGATCATGCGATTACTTGGCAAGCTGGACGTTACACTTACGATTTGACGCACTCAGGGCTTGTATACGCCATTTTAAATACAACACCTGACTCTTTCTATGATGGGGGACAATACTTCAACATGGACGACGTCATGGCTCATGTCTCTGCTATGATTGCGCAAGGAGCTGATATTATTGAAGTTGGAGGACAATCAACACGTCCTGGTTATACGGAAATTTCAAGTGAAGATGAAATTGCTCGCATTATGCCCTTCATCAAGGCTATTCAAAAAACATTCCCTGATATTGCAATTGCGGTTGATACCTATAAGCCTGACGTTATGCGAGCAGTTATTGATGCTGGGGTTGATATCATTAATGATATTAATGGTTTTACAGATGATCCCACAAAGTTAACCTTAATGCACGATTCAAAAGTAGGGATGGTTAGCATGCTTAATCGTCGCTTAATGGATGAACCGATTAGTTACGCGAACATTATCGAAACATTCCATGATCAGATTAATGCCTTCAAACAGGCCGATATTGATTTAAAGCGCGTGTCCCTTGACCCGGGTGTTGGATTTTCAACTGTTGGTAACCTAAATAATGATTTAGGTCTAATTCATGGTATTAAACAATTAAACCAATTCCACTTACCGGTGATGGCTGCCGTCTCAAATAAGAGCTATTTACAAAAGCTCCTTGGCCTAGCTAAAGACGACCGTGTTACAATGACCCTGATTACAGAAGCTTTGTTGTATACCGATGGCAATCGGATTATCCGCGTTCATAATGTCGAAGAGACTGCCCAGATGCGTCAACTACTTGATCAAATTGCTGGTAGTTATCTGGCTTAGTAAAAAACTGCTAGTCAATCATGTAACTAGCGGTTTTTTTATTGCGCAGGTCCCATGATAGGTATATGATAAATTTGTGAGAGAATAAACATACGACTTAAATTCGATTAAACAAAATACAATCCATCAGAAAGGATTTCAATATGCGTCATAAAATTGCATTAATTTCTGATATTCACGGCAATTCAGCAGCTTTGGCAGCAGTTGTCGCCGATATTAAAGCCAAACATATTCCTGAAAGCTGGTTTTTGGGCGATTTATTTTTACCAGGTCCTGGTGGGGATGACCTATTTGACCTCCTTGATGCCGCTAACACCACCATCTTAATTCGTGGTAATTGGGATGACCGTGTTTTAAACATATTGTCAGCGCACCCACAAATTAATACGAAAAAAGATACTGGGGTCTACAAGGCAATCCTGGCAAAATTTGTCGCAGAACGCCTATCTTCTGAAAATATTAAGCGCATGCACAAAATGCAACAACAAGTTTTCAGAACAGTGAATGGGCTCAAGATTGGGCTAACCCACAATTTACCTACACGTAATTATGGACCCGCCTTAGGCTATGCGGTCGAAGGGGCGGCTTTTGATGCTTTATTTACTGAGCCAAATCAGGATGTAGCCGTTTATGGCCATATCCATCACCAAGTGCTCCGCTATAGTAGCCATGATCAATTGGTGGTAAACCCTGGTTCGGTAGGTCGACCCTATTCAAAGCACAAAAAAGCCAATCAAGACCGCCGGGCCCAATATGCCATTCTAACAATTGATGATACAGGCGTCGCGGATGTGACTTATCAAAAAGTAGCCTATGATCCAGAACCAATGTTACAAAAAGCTGCCATGATGGGGTTACCTTATGTCTCCATTTACCGCCAGATTCTGGCACAGTCAGCACCGGAAAAAGTCTACATGGCACCTGTTCATCAAATCAACCACGACAATCATTATGTCGATGAATTGAAATCCTATCTTGTGAAACAAAAACGGTCGTAAGGAGGGATGCTATGACCAAACGAATTGCACTCATTTCAGATATTCATGGTAACCAAACGGCCTTAGAAGCGGTTATTGATGATCTCCACAAACATCCAGTCGATGAAACTTGGTTTTTAGGTGATCTGCTTGGGCCTGGTCCTGCCACAGATGTGCTTTTTGACTTGCTCGAGCAAGTCAATACAACCATCTTTTTAAATGGTAATTGGGACACTGATTGCTTTTTACCGGTGTTAAATGCCCCTGAAACGATTGACACAACTAGTCCAAAATGGGTTTACCTTGGACGTATTGGTCAATATATTGGTGAGCACATCACCCCAGAGCACCTAGCCATTATGCAAAATGCACCTATTCATGCTGAAATCGCACAAGGTCCACTAAACTTAAGCCTAAACCACAATTTACCAGATGTAGCGCGGGGACGCGATCTTGAAGTTGCAGCTGATACGAACGCCTTTGCACCTCTATTCACTAATGAATCCGTTGATATTGCAGTTTATGCGCATGTACATCACCCGTTACTTCGTTACAGTACAGATGACCGTCTCATTATTAATCCTGGTGCAGTCGGTGAACCGTACTTTAATCATCCTAGATTGAATGCTGACCGCCGGGCCCAATATGCCATTTTAACGTTGGATGATCAGGGGATGGCCGATGTTGAGTTTCGTAAAGTCACTTATGACATTCCAACTGAATTAGCACGAGCACGTGTAGCCAACTTACCTTACTATGAACTCTACCAAGAACTACTCGAGTCAGGAATCAGTCACACAAATGAGTCGGACTATTTGATGCAATTTGATACAGATGGCCATTATACAGCCGAATTGGAGACATTCCTGAACCAACAGCGTCAATAGCATTGATAACTTAAAAAAGCAGCGTAGGTCGGTCGACTTACGCTGCTTTTGTTTAATTGTTTCGATTTAAAATCGTTGTTGGTTCAGTTCCCACAATCAATGTATCGCAAATACCAAGGAAAAGACCATGTTCAACGATCCCCGTATGTTGAATTAACTCATCACCGAGCGCTTTTAAGTCGGTAACTTCAGAAATATCAACATCAATAATATAGTTAGCAGAGTCGGTAAGGAGGTACTGACCATCCGCATTCACTCTAAAATGCGGATCAAGACTAAGGTCAGTCAAATAATTAAAGACGTGATGACTCCCAAAAGGCAAAACTTCGACCGGCAGCTTAAATTGTGTCCCCAAACGTGGACTTTGTTTTGAGGGATCAACAATCCAAATATTTTTTTTAGATGCTTTCGCCACAATTTTTTCATAGAATAAGGCAGCTCCGCCACCTTTAATCCCATTTAATTGTGGGTCAACTTCATCGGCACCATCAATTGTAATATCAATGCCATCTGTTTCATCTAAGGCTACAACATGCAAACCAAGGCTTCGACCAAGTTCATCGGATGCAATTGAAGTTGCCACACAGGTGATATTATGTAACTGGTCCTGTTGGACTTGCTCAGCTAAACCTTCAATGAAGAACTTAGCCGTGCTACCCGTTCCAAGCCCAACAACCATATTATCTTGAATAAGCTTTACCGCAGCAAGGGCTGCATTTTTTTTACCAGCATTAACCATCATCATTTTCCTCTCAGTCATACTATGCGTATCGCTCTAACACTATTATGCACGTTTCAACAATTTAAGTAAACCGTTTTAAAGAAAGCGTTTACATATGCTACAATATATAATAAACTTATAAATGAAATCAAATCAATTAGGAGATAGCCCATGTCAAAAATTATTACGGTTTTAGGATCAACAAACATTGATAAAGTTGTCCAAGTACCACGCTTCGGGGCCAGCGGTGAAACCATTCATACGAATCAGCATCTCGTTGAAGCGATGGGTGGAAAGGGGCTAAACCAAGCCGTTTCTTCTGCGCGATCAGGTGCTAAAACCAACATGATTACCAAAGTTGGTAAAGCCTTTGATATTGAAAAGAACATGGCTGTAGACAATTTGAATACGGATGCAGTGATGCGTTCCGAGACAGAAGAAACCGGACAAGCCTACATTACTGTTTCACAGGAAACTGGTGACAACCTAATTTATATTTACGGCGGTGCCAACGATGATTTAACACCAGCCGATGTACAAGCTCATGCACAAGAAATCATTGAATCTGACGTCATTATTTCACAACTTGAGACACCCATCGAAACGGTCATTGAAGGCTTTAAAATTGCACGTGAACATGGTGTAAAAACTATCTTAAATCCAGCACCAATGCCTGAAGCCGGTGGACTGCCAGATGCTTTGCTCAAGTTAACTGATCTGATTGCACCAAACGAACATGAATCATACTTGTTAACGAACTTGGAATTGACTGATGAAGAATCAATGTTGCGTAGTGCGGTATATTACTTTAAGCGCGGGATTGATACGGTGATTATTACACTTGGTGAACGTGGTTCATTTTACATGCGTGATAATGGAGAACAGGCTATTATTCCAGCCTTTAAGACCAACGCTGTTGATACCACGGCGGCTGGAGATACCTTTATCGGGGCTTTGGCTACACGTTTGAACCCTGCCTTTGATAATCTACCTGAGGCAATGCGCTATGCAGCTGCCGCCTCATCAGTTGCTGTTTCACGTCCAGGAGCACAACCAAGTATTCCAGCTGAAGATGAGGTTCTCGCTATCTTAGCTGTCAGCGATCACTAAGGAGCGGATGTCCAAATGCGTAAGACAAATGTTTTAAATACCAAACTAGCTAATGCTATTTCACAAATCGGGCATACACAATGGCTTTCAATTGGTGATGCAGGCCTGCCCATTCGTGATGATGGTCGTAAAATTGATTTAGCTGTTGTTCGTGGATTACCAACCTTTATTGATGTCCTTGAAGCAACACTTTCAGAAATGAAGGTTCAAAAGGTTTATCTCGCACAAGCCATTAAAACCGAAAATCCTGACCAATTACAAGCGATTGAAACATTATTAGACGATAACGTGGAAATTGTATGGGTGAGCCACGATGAGTTAAAGGCGATGACTCGTGATGAAAATAATATTGCCACTGTGCGAACGGGGGAAGTGACGCCTTTTTCAAACATTGTGCTCGAATCCGATGTTGATTTCATTGGTACTGCGATTAAATAAAAAAACGTACTAACTGCAACGGTTAGTACGTTTTTCAGATTAAACTAAGTAGATTAATAACAATGCGATGGCCGATGGCACACATTGCATGAGAAAGATTTTTTTCGTTGCCGTAAAGCCACCATATAAGCCGACACCGAAGACAAATAGCATCAATAACATCATAAAACTGTTTTGCGCGGATTGCGAAACGGGTAAAATGAAGTTAGTTGCAAGAATGATTAAACCAAATAGTCCATTGTAGATACCTTGATTTCCTAAGGCAGTTTTGGCATTAGCTTGATTCACGAATTCAAAGGGCATATTAAAGGCCTTAGCTTGCGCTTCTGGTTTACCAAATATTTCTAGCCCCATAATGAATAGGTGTAAGCAACCAATCAATGTTGTTAAAATTAATAATAGCATTTGCATGTTCAATTCCTCTTTTCTTAGAGTCTTATTGTAACAAACATTCGCATATTCGCGTTAGAAAGGACCCATATGACTCACATTGTTGTACTCGGCGGTACCGGTTTTGTCGGTAGCGGTATTTTACAAGAGCTTTCAAAGAATTCAGCATACACACTTACAAGCATTTCTAAAACTGGTGGCGATCCACAGAAACACTTAGCTGGTGTACATTATGAAGCTGCCAATTTAACGAAAAAGGGCGCTTGGCAGACAGAAATTGCTAAAGCAGACTGGGTAATTGATTGTGTTGGTATTCTTCGGCCAAGTCGAAAGAAAAAGACTTCATACGAACAAAACAGCCTTTTGCCGGCTTTGCAGGCTATTGATGCGATTAAAGATAGTAAGACGAGCTTTCTCTTTATTAATGCAAACGCTGCACCAATCCCTGAATATATGGCATTTAAGCATGCTGTTGCCGATTATGCAGATCAACAATTAGATTCGCGTGCTCATAATGTCTATCCAGGACTCGTGTATGGTCCTGAGCGTAAAAACACGTATTGGCTGGGAAGAACACTCAATTTCTTAATTAACCAGTGTCATTTGACGATTTTGAAGCAGTATCGGCCAGTCACTCAAGGTGATCTCGCTAGTGCAGTTGATCAAGTCTTAAAGCATGAAAACACGCCATTGACGCACCGAATCTAGGTTTATTTCATAGCTAAATGGCTACTAAAGCCTAAAAATACCATTAGTTAGCATTCATTAACTAATGGTATTTTTATTATCCCAAAAGATGTGAAACTACAAAAAAGAGCGTTTATTCACTTATTTTAAATCGTTGCATAAAGTTCAAAAACTGCGCTAATAACGACAGTCTAGAATCGTCAATAAATCTATATTTAGTACAAATTAATCGGTACAATCATAATCTCAACGAAGTTACGAAATGACTGCCTTTAGTGACCTGGTAAGATTAAATTTCAATAGAGGTAAACTGATAAAAATTTGACTATGAATCTTTTGAGGAACTTTCATCGTTGTATCAATAATTTAAATCTGCATTATAACTTTATTAGTCATTGCGATAGGTATTCCGATGTTGATCAATAGCTATCGATTGACTCAAAGCAAATTTTGTCGACACCGTTGGATCGAATCAAGAATCATAAGTTTAAGTTATCTAATATAGTAAAGGGGGGCATTACTGTAATGAACGGCCAAATTCATTTATTCTAGTTTACATAATATGTATTATCGTTAGTTACTAATTTGTAATGGTACCACTAATAGTTACTGAAGTTAATAGCATATTGATGCTGCAATATTCCAAAATACCATTTACAATGGCTATCTTATTAGTTCCCACAATCAAGTTCCTTTGTACAAAACAAAAATGGCTAGAAGTATTCCGGCTTTGATCCCGACACGCTTCTAGCCACTTATTTTATATCATCTTATATATAGATTCGCTTCTTCCGGGAAGCTACGATAACAGACGGACTCAACTTAGACTTCAATGAATCAGCTAGCTATATTAATAGTATCATCACTTTCATCCAGAATATATCTGTCAACTAATGCTGCAATGACTGATCCAACAAACGGCGCTGTTAGATATACCCACAAATTTTGCATAGCTAGTCCACCAGCGTAAATTGCTGGAAATAACGAACGGACTGGATTCATTGAAGCGCCAGTTAAGTTACCACCTACAAATACTAAGACGGCTATGGTTAGACCAACTGCAATTGGTGATTGAATGGCGTACATATTCGTCTTTGCATGATTCAATACAAGAATCAATACCAAAAGAAATGTGGTTAAAACAACCTCGGTCAAAAATGCGACTCCGCTCGAAATATTTGGGAATACAGTACTATTTAAATGGTTCTTAGCAATTTCTTGTGTCCAAATGCCACCAGTACCACGCAAAAATGATTTATAGGTCATTACAACTAGTGTCTCACCAATTAAACCACCAATAAGCTGTGCGAGCACATATATGAACGCCTCTGTGGCTTCCATTCGCTTGGTTAAATACATCATTAAGGTCACAGCTGGATTAAAATGTGCTCCGGACAGGGGCCCAAAGGCATAAATTAACACAGCCAATGCAAAACCCCAACCAATTGCTGGCCCAACTAGATCGTTAAAGTTTCCAAAAATGACCAATCCTGTACCAAAATAGAGTAGAAGTGCGGTTCCAACCACTTCTCCAAATAATTTTTTCTTCATTACCCTACACCACTATCCTTCTGTGGCAGCATTAACCATTTTTAAGAATGCTGCTGGTTCCAACGATGCCCGACCAATCAATAGCCCATCAATATCTGGCAAATTCAAAATACTTTTTGCATTATCGGGGGTCACCGATCCGCCATACTGTATTCGAATTTTATCCGCTACATCTTGCGAAAATAAAATAGCTAGTGATTGACGAATCACTCGACCAGAATGCTCGATAATTTCTGATGAGGGCGCCTCAGTTGCTCCAATAGCCCATGCTGGCTCGTACGCAATAACAATCCGATGCGCCGCCGATTTTTCAACACCGGCTAAAGCTACGGCAATTTCCGTAAGTGGTGCCATCTCGACATCATCCGGGTTGTAACGAGTTGTGTCCTCTGCAATGGCGACAATCGGTGTTAATCCGTTACGTAAACTAGCCGACACCTTTAGACCAACAGAGCCGTTCGTTTCTTTAAACATCTTTCGACGTTCATAATGCCCAACAATTGATCCAGTAACACCGATATCCGCTAAGGCTGCCGGTGATGTTTCACCTGTATAGGATCCATCATCTGCCCAATGCACATTTTCCGCAAATACACCAATTGGTAAGCCTAATGATTCACTGTATTTCACCATTTCGTGCAAGTAGACATCTTGGGCTGCAACCCCGACTTGAACTTGCTTTACATTCGGCAGTTTCCCTTGAATTTCATGTAAAAATTCATAGACTTCATCAACTTTTTTATTTGTTTTCCAATTACCAATAATTAACGGGGTTCGTTTTGTCATCGTCCTGCCTCTTTTTTTAGCGTCTTTAGTTGTGTTTCATCACGCAACCGTACATATTCCGCACGCATGATGGCTTTCGTCTCTGCCGACCATGTTAAGCATTTTGCCATTTCTTCAATAACCGGTTCTTCTAATCGTTGTAGGTCTTCAGACTTGAAAAGCAAGTAGTTGGTTCTGCGTAGAAAGAAATCAATTGGCCGCAAAACAAATTCATGCTCAATGGCATAATGAAGCGTACTCGTTTCTGTAATTGACAAATGTGGTGCACTCACCCCTATTGCAATGTACTTTGCAAGTTCTGGTGTATTCGATCCATACAAATTAGCGAGTTCCAAAGCTTCAGATTCAAGAATACCCAATGACTCTAATTGTTCCGCATATCTATTAATTTCAGCGTCAACTTGATTAGGATTAAAATGTCCGCCTGATACAGGATAATTTGTTGAATCAATAAGCGTCACAGCCTGACTAAATTCATCTGATAAAGCTTTTTCAACAAACTTCATCGTATCTGATGCCATCAGGCGATAATCGGTTAATTTTCCACCAGACACATTGATGATGCCATTTTCAACCTCAATTTTATATCCACGTGAAACGCTTGACGCGCTTTTTGCACCGCCAGATAAGTCTTGTAAAGCTTGATTAACTTTCTTCCGATCAACTTCATGGTCAAAGTATTGATTTATTGTGGTATCAAGTGCATGCAACGTGTCATCAGATACATCTTTCTTTGTGGTGTTACCGTTATAATCTCCATTTCCAATTAATGGTCGAATTCCAGCCCAACTTGCCTGAACGTCTTCCAACGTAATCTTGGCTTTAGGAAAGCGCCGATTAATTGCAGTTAATAAATAATCAACATCCGGTTGTTCAACTTTTGGATGTGCATAGTCACCTGTGTAATCAGTATCAGTTGTTCCAAAGTAAGTTTTATCCGTTCTTGGAATCACAAATAACATACGTCCATCGTGAAACCCTGAATCAAAATACAACGTATTTGGTACAGGTAAACGATCTTTTTTTACGACCAAATGAACGCCCTTGGTTGGACGCATCGCATCAGTGGTTTGTTCATCAGCGATTTCAGTTACGCGATCATGCCAAGGACCGGCTGCATTGATAACTAACTTTCCTGTAATATCAAAGGTTTCGTCACGGAAGACATCATTAACTTGAACTTGCTTAAATGCACCCGCATCAACAATTTTTGTCGCTTTGATATGACTTGCCACAACTGCCCCGTCCGTCACTGCTTGTTTAATATTTTCAATTGTCAAGCGCGCATCATTGTTTTGAAAATCCAGATAAATGGCTAGTCCCACCAGCCCCGTTTGATCTAGCATTGGCAAATAGTCAATTGCTTCCTCTGCAGATAACAACTTGTGGACATACGGACTATCTTTAGAAACTGCGGCTAATTTATCATAGATTTCCATCGCAATTTCAGCACTCATTGGCGTGAAAGTGGCTTCAGGTTCGTCGTAGAGCGGCATCATCATATGCGAAGGACGTGGAATATGTGGCGCAATCTTTTGTACACGGGCGCGCTCCCCAACCGTATCAGCTACAACATCAACATCGAACGTTTTTAGGTAGCGTATCCCACCATGGACTAACTTTGTTGACCGACTACTAGTTCCTTCAGAGAAATCTTGCATATCAATCAAGGCGGTTTTTAATCCCGATGCTGCCGCTTGAAGTGCAATACCAGCACCCGTAATACCGCCCCCAATAATCACCACATCGAAGACGGTTTCTTTCAATGTTTTAACTGCTTGCGTACGTTGCTTACTATTAAACTGCATTATATTTGACCTTTCCGATTTGGCTTAAATACCTGCGTGGCCTCAACAGCGCTTATCCATCCATCGTATAATTCATCAGCTTGTTCAGCTGGCATTTCTGAACCAAATTCAGTGGGCTGATTAACCAATGTTTTCAATTCGTCAATATCTGACCAAAAACCAACTGCTAATCCAGCCAAATAGGCAGCCCCAATTGCTGTTGTTTCGACATTCGCAGCTCGAACAACTGGCTTTTGAATCAAGTCTGCTTGAAACTGCATGAGATAGTTATTGAGTGATGCTCCGCCATCGACATGCAATTTTGCAACTCGTAAACCAGTATCAGCATGCATGGCTTCCATCACATCTTTACTCTGGTAAGCCAGTGATTGTAGTGTCGCCTTGACGAAATCTTCACGCGTAGTTCCACGCGTCAGTCCAAAAACTGCTCCACGAGCTTCCGAATCCCAATAAGGTGCGCCCAATCCTGTAAAAGCTGGCACAACATATACCTCATTTTCGTTTGTTGAAGCGTTTGCCATCGTTTCACTTTCTGGACTACGTTCAATCACACGCATACCATCACGCAACCACTGCATGGCCGAGCCTGCAATAAATACAGATCCCTCCAAGGCATACGTCACCTCACCCTTGATTCCATATGCAATTGTTGTTAATAAACCATTATTTGAAAGCTTGGGTTGATTCCCAGTATTCATCATAATGAATGACCCTGTTCCATACGTATTTTTAACATCACCTTGGTCTAACGCTAATTGGCCAAACAAGGCCGCCTGTTGATCCCCCGCCATTCCAGCAATAGGGACTTCTGCGCCAAAGAAGTGGATGGGAATGGCCTTCCCATATACTTCAGACGATTGACGAACCTCAGGTAACATTTTTAGAGGAATATTTAAGAGTCCGAGCAATTCAGAATCCCATTTCAGGTTATTAATATCAAACATCATCGTTCGTGATGCGTTAGTGAAGTCAGTTGCATGAACCGCACCTCCTGTTAACTTCCACAATAGCCATGTATCAATTGTTCCGAACAAAAGGTCACCATTCTCTGCACGTTGTTGTGCACCACTTACATGATCAAGAATAAAGCGAACCTTCGTTGCTGAAAAATAAGCATCCGGGATCAACCCTGTCTTTTTTTGAATCAAATCCTTATGACCGTCAGCAATCAACTTTTCAGCAATTGGTGCTGTCTGTCGTGACTGCCAAACAATCGCATTATGAATTGGCAGACCTGTCTCTTTGTCCCATACAATCGTCGTTTCACGTTGGTTAGTGATACCGACACCCGCAATATCCGTCGGTTGAATCCCCGATTGAATCAGTGATGTTGCGATAACCGCTTGTACGGCAACCCAAATTTCATTCGCATCTTGTTCAACCCACCCTGGTTTAGGATAAGACATTGAAATTTCACGTTGTGCTTGGGCAATTGTCTCCCCCTTTTTGTTATATATAACAGCACGTGTACTAGTTGTTCCTTCATCGATAGATAATATATATTTTGACATAATTCAGTGGTCCCTTTCATTTTGCATTATTCACAAAGTTATAAAACTACGCAGATACAAAAATAACTATGGACTTGGCCAAGCCTCAAAAAGAAAGCGCTTTCTTCACTCAAAAGCATACACCCTGCCAAATTTATTCACAAGCTTATTTTTAGTCAAAGGTGTAAGTGTTTTTCAATTTTAATTTACCGTCGCATTCAAAAACACTTGAAACAATTCAATTTATTCATAAAAACGAAAACCTAATTGAATCAAAAACACTTTCATATCAGGTAAAAGCTTGGACCATCGTTATAAAATTATGATTGTAAATATTTTTCATGATTTCGAGGGACATCTGTGAAATCATGTTAAATATAATTTTCTCATGATTTACTCATCGCCAAAATATGGTTCGTTTCACAAATGCAATTTAATTTTGTACTTGCTTCACAAAATTAAATAAGGTCATTTTAAAGTCAACGTATGCGTGAAAATTTTCCATATTCACTTGTGAAAACTGAAAAAAACCTTAGTCTTATTCAAGTATTGTTGGTACCCGACAACATCAGTTCAAAATTATAATTAATTTTAGGACATAAAAAGCGCTGAAAGTAAAAAATACAATCAGCGCTTTTAAAATATAATCTATTAATATTCTGGAATCCATTCAGCATTCTTTACAGCTGCTTCAACGTCAGGCATTGACTTACGGTTGATTCCTTCGGCCACGGCTTCCTTTGCCACAGCAATCGCCACACGTTCTGACATCTCACGTAGACTTGATACTGGTGGCAATACTGGTGCACCTGATTGACTTGCATCAACCATACCACCTAATGCATGGGCGGCAGCTGAAATCATGCCATCAGACAAAATACGTGCTTGTGAAACAATCGTTCCTAAACCAAGACCTGGATAGACGAGCATATTATTGGCTTGCCCGATTTCAAAAGTGACACCACTATATGTCACTGGATCAACTGGAACCCCTGCTGCAACTAAGGCCTTACCATCAGACCATTTAATAATGTCAGCAGGCATCGCTTCATGCAAACGCGTTGGATTTGAAAGTGGGAAAATCTTTGGGTGTGGTGTATTGGCAGTCATTTCTTCAACGATTTCCTTGGTAAACGAACCAGGATTGGTCGATGTCCCTACTAATACCGTTGGGTGGACAGCTTTAACAACTGCTTCCAAATTTGTTAGTGCTTCTGGATGCTCAAATTCTGCACGTGAACGGGCAAATGGACGCTGCTCATCAGTTAAGGTCTCATCATCATCGAACAACAACCCTTGTTTATCGACCATATAGAAACGTTGACGCGCTTCTTCTTCAGAAAGCCCTTGTTGCATAAATTCAGCTAAGACACGGTTTGCGATTCCAGTTCCAGCGGAACCAGCACCATAGGTTAGATAAACTTGATCCTTGATGTCTTCACCAGTAATGGCGAGTGCACCAAGTACTGCTGCTGTGACAACAATCCCGGTTCCTTGAATATCATCATTAAAGGTTGGCCAGTCAGCTTTATACGTATTTAAAATCTTAGTTGCTGTTGAACGACCAAAGTCTTCAAAATGTAGGTACATTTCTGGGAACAATGATTGCGCTGTTTTAACAAATTTATCTACAAAGTTAAAGAAAGTTTCACCACGCTCACGTGGTTGACGGTTACCAAGATAAGCTGGATCATCTAAAAGACTCTGACGATCGGTTCCAGCATCGATAGAAACTGGAAGCACGTGGCTAGGGTCAATGCCGGCAGCAGCAGTGTAGACCATTAGCTTACCAACAGCAATATCAACACCTTGCACACCCCAATCACCAATACCTAAGATTCCTTCGGCATCGGTAACCACAAGTAAGTCAATTTCACGGCCATCGGCTGCGTTTTCCAAAGTTGCCTGGATGTTTTCAGGATGGTTGATGTCTAAGAAAGCGGCATTCTGCGGGTTCACAAATAAAGCTGAGTAGTTTTCGATGGAGTCAGCAATTGTGGGATCATAGACAACCGGCATAAATTCAGCCACATGCTTATCCAACAAATTAAAGAACAGCGTCCGGTTTTCGTTAAAAATTTGTGAAAGGTAAAGCCGCTTTTCCAAGTTTGTTGCTTTTGTTTGGTATTGTGCATAGGCTTGATTGGCCTGCTCATCAATACTTTGAACATGACTAGGAAGTAGTCCAACTAGCCCCAATTCTTCACGTTCAACTTCGGTGAAACCAGTCCCTTTATTTAAAAATGGGTTATTTAATACTTCATATCCACGCATGCTTAATGCCTCCATAAATTATTTTTTATTTAATGTATATCCACATTGTAGTCGCCACCAAAAATTATAGTCAAACCTACATGGTATAATAAGATATACTTATATGAAGCAGGTGCAGTCCATGAACATGAATGATTTATCTTACTTTATTGATTTAGCTGAAACACACTCATTTACAGCCGTCGCCAAGCACTTTGATATTAGTCAGCCCAGTGTGACGTATGCCATTAAACGACTCGAAGAACACTTTGAAGCCCAGTTAATCAACCGGGACCAATCGCATAAAACCATTTCGCTAACTCCCGCAGGTTCAACACTCTATTTGGCTGCACAAAAGATCGTCGCCGAATATCATTTTGCCCAATCTGAAATCAAGCTGCAGACGCAGCAAAAATTGACGCTAGGACTGCCACCAATCATTGCTACCTACTACGCTCCGAAACTCAGTCATTTACTACTTGAACATAATCTTTTAGAACATGTACAAACCATTGAAAATGGTAGTATCGATTTAATTAATAAGGTTAGTCTCGGTCAATTAGATATGGCCCTCATTGGTGCGCCTACACCACCTACCGGACTCCAAAATGTCCAATGTAAACAGATTAGTGCCTATCCCTTTGTACTCATTACTGCAGATCAGACCACTCCAGACCAACTCTCATTCAAAGAGTTAGACCAACAAAAATTTATCCTATTAAATGAAAGTTTTGTTCACAATTCAGTCTTTACCCAACTTAGTGAAAATAGTGGTGTGCACCCTTCTATTTCGTACCAAACGAGTAATCTTACCCTACTAAAGGATTTAGTTCGTCAACACGGTGGCATGAGTTTTATCACGACCCTCGCCCTAACCGATGCCGATCAAGATTTAAAGCAGATTAAACTAACTGACGTAGATTTACCAACTTTTAACATCTATGCTGTAAGTCGCATTCAAGAGCATGCCGACGCCATGACTCGTGAGCTTGAGGGACTTATTAACCATCTCGATTAAAAAGACGTCCAACTCTTAAAAGAGTCGGACGTCTTTTTAAATATCATAAGTAAAATTTATACGTAACCGTTAGAAACTGTACTTGTTATCACTATCATTTTCCTTGATATAACGTGATTCTAGTCCTTCAGCTTCAAGGAATTCACGAAGTGGTACAAGGTCTTCAGCTTCGTACTTTTCCTTGTACGCCTTAACAACATCATCACCATAAAGCTTTGGATCCACCTTCAATGTCTCAACCGGAATTGGACGGTCTTGGGTAATCTTAGCATCGACGACAACAACACGTCCTTGCTTATATTGAGTCACAGCTTCTTGCATGACTTCATCAATATCCTCAATTCGACGAACCGTTAACCCAACTGCCCCTTGAGCTTCAGCAATTTTAGCGTAATCAACATCAGTGAAATCAACTCCGAAGTTATATTCATTGGTATCTTCATACTTGTCTTTAATAAAGCCATACTCTGTATTTGTGAAGACAACGTTAATGACTGGTAAATTGTAACGGACATTTGTAACAACATCTGGATAAGTCATTGAGAAGGCACCGTCACCCATCAAATTCCAAACTTGGCGGTTTGGATAAGTCTTCTTGGCCCCGATACCACCTGGCAAGCCAATTCCCATTGTGGCAAACAATGGTGATGTACGCCACATGTTCTTTGGCGTCATGTGCAAGTGACGTAGTGACAATTGCGTTACATTCCCAACATCAGTTGAGTAAATGGCATCTTCGTCTGCATACTTATTGATGGCATTATAAACTTGGTAGGCTTGCAATGGTCCCTCAGTCTTATGCTCCAACTTGTCCATATACTCATGCCAGTTTTGTACGTTCTTGATATTAGCATTCCACCAGGCTGATTCTTCAACAGGCGTTACCTTTTCCAAAATTGCATCAATTGCCTCACCAGCATCACCAAGGATGGCAACATCTGTTTCGTGACGCTTACCGAGCATAGCAGGATTGTTATCAATTTGGATAAACTTATCAACATTTCGGAAAGTTCCTTGTACTTCAGAGAATGGGAAGTTTGAACCAACGAATAACACTGTATCCGCTTCAAGGACCATTTCATTAGCAGGCTTCCAGCCAACACGGAAAGTTGAACCAGTTAAACCTTCAAAGTCCCATTCGAAAGTTTCATAGTTCTTACCCGTTGTAATGACCGGAGCCTTAAGCTTGCGTGCTAAATCTTGAACAGCACTTCCATGCCCCATTGTCCCCACACCAGCATAAATAATTGGACGCTTAGCTTGTTCAAGAAGATCAACAGCAGCATCAATTTCTGAATCCAGAACCGGAGCAGAACGATAGTTTTGGAAATCAGCTCCAGAAGAATAAAGTGGTGTTGAGTACAGTGATTCCTCGTCAACTTCAGCAAATCCAAAGTCAGTTGGTACTTCAAGGACTGCTACTCCACGCTTGGCGATTGCCGTACGGATGGCGTCATCAACCAAATGAGGTAATTGTTCTGGCGTTGCCACACGACGATTATAAACCGCAATATTTTCATACATTGGGTTTTGGTTCAATTCTTGGAAAGAATCCATATTCAATTCACGCACTGGCTTTGAACCTAGAATGGCCAAAACAGGTACGTTATCCATGGCTGCATCATACAGACCGTTAATCAAGTGGGTTGCACCAGGTCCACCAGAACCAATTGTCACACCCAGCTTACCGCCAAACTTCTTTTGCATTACGGCAGCCATCGCACCAACTTCTTCATGTTTAACTTGTAAAAAGTTAATCTTATTCTCTGGATTACCCATGGCATTCATAAACCCACTTAATGTTCCTGACGGAATCCCATAAATGGTTTCAACACCCCAACCTTCCATAACCTTTAACGCTGCTAATCCTGCTGAAATCTTCTTATCTGACATAAGTAAGCCTCCTTTGATGTAACGCTCCTGTAAGCGCTTTCTTTACTTTATTGTAGCGGATTGTCTGAGTCGTGTCAAGGAAAGTTGACTTAGCATGTAATTTTCAATAAATCATCCGTTAATTGCTGCATTTTAGCAATATTAGTTTGGACATTATCGATATAATAATAACTCTGTGTCCCTTTTTTAGTGTAGTTAATAATTCCAGCCTCCTTCAAAATATTTAAACCAATGAAACTAAAACAAAAACCCTGATTTAATCTTCATCAGGGTTTTCAGTTGCAGTTTGCAGTTGCTTTTGGAGTTGTTCAATTTGTGCATGCAATTTATCATTTTCGTTTGTTAAGGCATGGTTTTTCTCTTGATTATGCTTGATTGCTGCTCTTAAACGCTTTTCTTTGATTAGATTAGCCGTAGTGCCTTCAGCTAGCCGTGATCGTCGTTCAACATCAGAAATTTGTTCTGATGAAGCCACCGCACGATATAGGTTCGACTGCTGTTCAAGTCGATCCGCGTATGTCATTTTAGGATCCTGTTCGATGGTCGGTTCCAAACCATTCTTTTTCAAAAACGTAATGAAGTTAGCGAAATTAGCCGCTTGCTTTCGTTCAGGCGCATGCATATCCAATTCTTGTAATAATGCTTCAGGCGACGGGTTTTCATCTAATCGTTCTGGCAAAACATAAGGTAACCCATGAAACTCAACAAGCTCTTGCATCCGCGCATCAATGGGAATCGTCACACTGGGTGTTCCGGCTAACGTTGCTGCGACATTTCCATGGAAACGCGTTCCAATACTAAAATCCGCATGCTTCATTTCGTTAATCCAAGTCGGTGCATTTAAAAAGAATTGTGCTTCTCCACTCGCATACGCTGGGTCATGAATATTTGATGGGTAATGATTGATTGAAAACGTTGACCCACCACTATATAACAATTTAAACTCATCATACTCCTGTGGAATATAGCTAACATGTGCATAATCACGGTGTAAGTTGCTGATATAATCCATCGTTTTTTCTGGCGCACTCTTCGAAATATTAGTTTTAAATCGACTCGATTGTAGACTGAAATCTGATCGTAGATCCCTAATTTTTAACTGAGGACCGAACGCGTACATTGAGGGGCAACCAATCACCACATGATCCTCACCCTGCTTGAATCCAAGATTATTCAGATATTGCGCCGTAATGTCACCACGCAGGCCCACTACACTAGACTTCTCCAAAACTGCAGCTACAAAATCACGTACAATATCATCATATTCAAAATGTAAATCTGCTTCTGCAACACCATAGTCTGCTCTTACCCCCATACCGATGAGATAAACTGGTATTTTCAAAGCCCGAATAACATTTGTTAGTGCCTTTAACGTCGGCATAAAGTCTGGCCGGATTGCGTCGGCAAGGGCAATGATATAACCGTCATAATTTGTGTTAATGTCATCTACTTTGCTCATGCTGACAACATATTCATCACTCTCAATCGTGACATCCGGACTCACTAAATTACGAAAAATACCGTAGGCATACAACATATTTCCTGAATTGGTGCCGATGAAGTCACGAGCAATTAAGTCACCCGGGGTTTTATATTCAAGCGGATGTAGTCCACTTCTCATGAGATATTTTTTCATAGCCTGCATCTCCATTTTTCGCTCAAACGTTCATGAATTCAACTCAATAGGTAAACGTTGCAAAGTATACCACAATCGAAACATCAAAAAAACAACCTTACCCGGAGATAAGATTGCCTTTGATGTTTTATTTCCCATCTAAGAATGGAAGTGACTTTGCTAAATTCAAAGCTGAACGTAATTCATTCTTTACCTTCTTCTTTGCCTTTGTTTTAAGTTCTTCTAAATCTAGTGATGGTTGGGTATTTTTCACAATGTTTTCAGCCACATTTGCATCTGTAACCATGCGTACTAACCCCTTGTTAGCTGAAATGTAACCAACTGATGTGCGTAGACGTGGCACACCTCCAATGTTCCAATCGACACCATCAACCGTAAGAATACTTCCCTTTTCAAGGGTAAACTTACTTTGCGCACTTTCAACCCACTTTACACCAGCATAGGCATATTGTGTTTTTAATAGCTCAACCTTGAATGGTGCTGCTTGTGTTAGTTTAATGTACTGGTTCAAGTTATTGATTGGGAAAACATTTGTAACTGCTGGAATATTTGTAACTGGCACACCTTCTTTAATTTGTAATTCTTTGAAGGCATCACGCGCACTTTGCGGTGACTGACACAATGACATCCCAATATTCTTTGTTTTAGTTCGTAATTCTTCAATAGACTTACATGACGTTACATCTGCTCGTGTTAACACTGGCGCAAATGCACGTGCTTTACCATACATCGCCAAATTATCCTTGTATTGCGCAAAGACAGATGAAATATATGGATCGAATGGGTGTCTGAAGTAGTACTCAAACTCACTTTCACCAACAAAACGATCAAAGCGATCAGGATCATCGACATTTAGCTCGGCATAATCCTTTGCAAAACGTTCAATGTTTTCTGAAATGGCTTGGTGTGAGTCATTTTCCTTAGGAATAAAGATTGGTTCAACGCGACCATCAACCCGCTTATAACCAGGGATACTCTCATATGGTGTCGTTGCAAAGATAGATTCAAAATCACTAAAGTTCGCAGGCATTTGTGTGAAACGATGACGAATTGATTCCCCAGTTGTCTCAGTGAAATTACGAACATAATAGAATGGATTTGGAACATCCTTTCCAGCGGCATCCTTTAACAAACGAGTCAAAGTATCTTGCGTATAACCACGACCCCAGAACTCAATAAAGGCAAACTTTTCGTCAAAATTGATTTCTTGCTTCAAATAATCTGTAACAATTGGTCGGCGCTCTGCTGCAATCTCGAGCAAGCGGTTCTTATAAGCTTCTGATTGACTAAAGATTTCACGGATTCCCACTGCAATATCACCAGTCAACGTTGGTTCATTTCGATAACCCTCTAATTCAGGCAAAATTTGCAACAATTCCTCTTCTGGCAATTGGCTTGACTTCACCATATCATCAAAATCATCCATCACTGTAAACATACCAAATGGTGTGAATGAAGCTGGATCGACCTCATCAATAAATGACGCCACACGCCAAGCTTTACGAGATCCGTAAATAAACTTTGCCTTGATGGGTAACTGTTCAGTTTCAATCAAGACGTCCGCAATTTGCTTCAGGTAGTAACCATCTCGTGAGATAAAGTACACGGTTTTATATCCGCGTTCAATCGCATCGCGCAAAGCCCAGTTTACATATGGCACAAATGTTGGTCCTACGAATGAATATGCGTAATATGATGGCACATCAAATTGCATCTGCTTTTGGTCAATCAATTCCCAACGACGACGTTCGAATAAGGTCGCTAAACGATACGCATCATAGGCAACACTCCGGTCAGCAGTGTCCACAAAATAGCGTTCATTCGGAACAAAGTCAGCCATATCATGATTGTACGTTTGAATGCCTAATCGACGTGGCACGGTTCCATCAGCTTCCTTATTATCGCCATAGTGGACCCACTTTTGATAATAGTAATCAATATCAAAGAAAATATAGCTAAAGAGGCGTCCCGTTGACTTTTGATAACCAACTGAACTTGAAACGTACATTGGAATATCAGCTAAACGTGAATCAGCACGTGTCACCATTGCTCTGATAACGTGTTCAGGCAAATACATGTCTGAAATCAACATCACATCATTTCCAGCTTCTTTTAACTTAAAGAGTAAATCAATACGCTTTTGAATTGGTTGCACTGCGTCAATTTCATATTGTGCTTCCGTTTCAGCCAAGAACTGTACTTGTGCATCACTTAAGTTGAAGTTCGCTTGTAATCGTCCGAGAATATCCTGAAGTGTTACTTCAATTTTATCAGTATCACGTTCATAAGTTGTCTTTCTAAAGACATCACGCTCATCTGCTTCTACTTGCTTACGAACTTTCGTATAGTTTTCAAGCAAGTAACTTGAGAATGGTTCATCAGTATAATGGACCATTGCCGATTGAACCTTTGCAAAAATGCTATCAGGTGAAAGTGCATCACGTTGAATCAATGTATCAAAAATATCAAAGGTGTGTAGTTCTGGAAAGTGCTCATGCTTAGGCTGTGCATCATCTGCCGCACGAATCAACTCTTCGATGGAATGGTTTT
Source organism: Weissella viridescens (assembly GCF_001437355.1). Classification (GTDB taxonomy): domain Bacteria; phylum Bacillota; class Bacilli; order Lactobacillales; family Lactobacillaceae; genus Weissella; species Weissella viridescens. Next base: position 185,728 of record NZ_JQBM01000001.1, read on the forward strand.
GCTCGTACTTGAAGAAGTAGTCCATCAAATATGACTTATTTTGAATTGGTTCAATGTCTGTATCAAATGTTTGCAATAAGCCTTCAAATGACATGACAATATCTCCACCTGTCAATTCGAAGTAATCACCAATAAGTTCAGAATCATTCACGTATTGTTCATAATCCGGAATATAGCGAATAAACTTACTTACACCACTTTCCAACAAGTCATAAAAGATTGATGAATAATCGACGACACCAACCGTGATTTTGTCAAAGATTTCGTATACATCATATTGGTCATTCCAGAAGTAAATATTCTTATCATCTGCAAATTGCTTAGCAGCTTGTAAATATTCTGGATCTGCTAGCATGAATGGATGGAGCTTCAATATGAAGAGACTATTATGCTTGGCCATCTTCTCTGAAATTGCCCCCAAGTCAGGTAATAACGTCTTAAATGAACCATTCACGTTTGTAAAGCGATACGTTGGTGCAAACAAATAAACCTCATCGAAATCATCAATGAAATCAAGTGCGCCTTTGTCCGTCCGCATACCCGGTTCACGATACACACTATTACGTGGGTATCCACCACGAATAATTTGATCTTCCGTCAACCCCATATCCGCCTCAAAGTGGCTCTCCATTGCCGGTGAGGTAGCCAAAAACTTCAGATTGTTGCGATATAAGGCATAGTTACGTGCATATTTACGCACGATACTTTCTGCAAGCGTTGAATCAGGTCCAAGCCCCAATTCAATATGCTTTAATCCGACACCATGCCATAAATTAAGGATAATGGCATCTTCATTCAAAGATGCTGGATAGCTTTCACGGAAATTCTCAGTGACGTACACATCGGCATCCTTAAACAATTGTTCTGCTTTATTTGATTGCGCATATGTTGCCTTGTAACCAAGACGGGCAACCATTTGTGCTTCTTCTTTTGTATCAGCAATCCACCAAACTTCGTGTGTTTGAGCATTATGTTTTTGCATATACATCAGCAAAGCCTTTGGATTTCCTTGCCATTTATATGTTCCAAATAACCAGAGTTTCATTTTTATGTCCTATATCCCTCTATAACAAAATCAAGAAAACTGTCTAAATCTCTCTCGGATGATTATACACTATAACGTTTACATTTAAAACACGATAGTCCCGCATCGTACGTCCATCAATAATTGCAATCGTATGGAAATGTATAAATGATTCACGCCAATTCAAACTACTTTAAATGACCAAAATCAGTTTCCAATGCATCTACAAAACGCGCTGATGCTTGACCATCTAAATCATCAAAATAAAAATCAAGAAAATCCTGTAACTTAGTTTGGCTCTGATTGTCACTATTTTCAATTGCTTGAATCAACCCCGGCATATTAGCCGTAATCGGACCCGGCACGAAATCTTCATACTTGACATAAAAGTCTCGCGTGGCTCGATATTCGTCTAAATCCGGTGCAAAAAAGATTGATTGACGCTTTAGTAAACTATATTCAAAGATGACTGATGAATAATCGGTAATCAGCAAATCTGTGGTCAATAGCAAATCATTGATCTCACGTGAACTAGAAACATCATAGAAGAAATCCGAATAGACCTCCGGAATCGGCACCGCTTCTTTAACAAATGGGTGCATTTTAAATAAGAACACGTAACCTAATGGCGCTAACGCATCATGGAGGGATTTAAAATCTAACCATTCGTACGGATAGTAGGCATTTGACTGCCCACGCCCACGAAAAGTTGGTGCAAATAGAATGACTTTTTTATTTTGAATGAATGTTAATTTTTCTTCCAATTCTTGCACAATCGCGCTTTTTTTCTCGTCATCAAAAAAGAGATCCGTACGCGGCACCCCTAAGGGACACACCCGATCTTCATCAATGCCAAATCCCTCCGCATAAAACGGTGCGACATGCTTTGAAGAAACAATCGCTTTTGTGTAATTTCGGTGATTTTTAGATTTTGGATCAGGACCATCAGGTAACCCAACTCGGCTAAAGCCAAATTTTTTAAAAGCTCCCACCGCATGCCAAACTTGAATAAGTTCAGCGTTTTTACGCATCTTGAGTGGATAGACGAGCGGATAAAAATCATCAACTAGCACATATTTACTGGTACCAATCAGCCACGCAATTTTGGTGTACATCCAAAATGACTTAGCTTGATAGTTGGTACCATTCAAGGCAAATGCCATTTTGAATGGGTCGTCACGTCGGTTAATTTCATTGACGATATATTCAAAATTACCTGACAAACTTGATCGAGAATCCGACAAGAAAGCCACGTGGTTTTGGCGCACTGGTACAACCGATTTAAAAATCACATAGATTACTCTAAAATAAAGTTTTTTTACGCGCTGATAATATAGATTCAATTTATCCGAAATTTTTTTCAAGTTCATCCTCGTAACCCTCTCAGTAATACAAAAAGTGTCATTTTTGTTTGCACAAAAACAACACTCATCGCGTTCTAATTCAATTGTACTACAATATTGTGATTGCCGCCTAAATATCAAAGCCAGGGGTTCGCTTCAAAATTGCTTTGAGCAATTTCTTACCTTTTTTAGCTTGCTTACGCACATATGGACGTAAGCGCAGTGACTTTTTGATAATGTTATCAGCATCGGCACTCAATGTTACTGCAGTTTGTTGCTTATTGGCCGAAATATAACCAAGCTCAGTGCGTAATCTTGGCACGCCTTGGCTGGTCCAATCAATGCCCAAAACTGTAATAACAGTGCCCTTTTGCAAGACATACTTACTCTTGGCTACCTTGGTCCAATGCACACTTGCATACACAAATTGTTTTTCTTGCAACACAACCCGACATGGGAAAGTTTCAATATGCACATACCGACCCAAATCGTTGACTGGGAATGGGACTTTCGTTTGTGGAATATCCGTAACCTTACCGCGCTTAAGCTTTTGAATGCGGCGATATGCAGCCCGAGCACTGTCAGATGAACGACTCAATGACATTTCGAGATTTCGCGTTTGTTGGCGTAATCGGCGTGGTGTTGTAAATTGCACCTGCTTTGCACTCAATATCGGTGCATATTCTTGTGGTTCACCGTACATCGCCACATTATCCTTATATCGTGCAAAGACGGATGTGATATACCCGTCATATGGGTGCTTAAAGAAATACTTGTAGGCACTTTCACCAGTAAAGCGATCGAATTCACGGCCGTCTGCGACATGTAAATTGACAAAGTCACGCGCAAATAACTGAATATTTTCAGTTATTGCCGCATGATATTCATTTTCCTGACGGGTAATGATTGGCTTAACTGTGCCATCAACATCCCGTTCGTACCCCGGAATACTCTTATATGGCGTCGTTGCAAAAATTGATTCAAACGGACTAAAGTTAACCGGCATTTGCGTAAAGCGATGACGGATGGAATGTCCATCATTATCTGTAAAGTTTCGGACGTAATAGAACGGATTATCAACGGGATGCCCAGCAGCATCTTCCAACAGTCGTGTTAACGTGTCTTGCGTATACCCCCGACCCCAGAACTCAACAAAGGCAAATTTTTCATCAAAATCAATTTCTTGTTTCAAGTAATCCGTAACGATTGGGCGTCGCTCTGCCGCAATTTCCAACAACCGATTCTGATAAGCTTCAGATTGACTAAAAATTTCACGAATTGTATTCGCAACGGCCCCTTTTAAGGTTGGTGCGTGACGATATGTTTCTAGCTCTGGTAAGAGTTCAAGTAACTCCGCTTCCAGTAACTGACTTGATTTTACCAAGTCATCGAAACTATCCATCAAAGTAAACATACCAAACGGTGTAAATGATGCTGGATCCACCTCATTGATAAAAGAAGGGACACGCCAGGCCTTACGTGAGCCATAGATAAACTTCGCTTTCACTGACAGGTGTTCTTCAGCAATAATCACATCCGCGATTTGCTTCAGATAATATCCGTCACGTGAAATAAAGTACAGGGTCTCATAACCACGTTCAATGGCATCAGTTAACGCCCAATGCACGTAAGGGACAAATGTTGGTCCAATATAGGCATAGGCATAATAAGCTGACATATCAAATGTCATATTTGCTTGATTAACAAGTGCTTGTCGGCGGCGTTGGAAGGCTGTTGCCAGCTTATAGGCATCATAACGATATGGCGCTTGAGCCTGTTCAACATACCATTGCTCATTTGGCACAAATGTATCCATATCATGATTATACGTTTGGATACCAAGTTTGCGTGGGGCTTTGCCATCGGCGTGTTTATTATCACCATAATGGACCCACTTAGCATAATGATAGTCACTATCAAAGAAAACATAATCAAACAACTTACCGGTCGACTTTTGGTAACCAACTTCACTTGATACGTATAGTGGTAATTCGACCAGACGTGGATCAGCTGCCTCAAGCATTTGTTGAATCACTGCTTTCGGCAAATACATATCCGAAACAAGCTTTACATCATTTCCAGCTGCAATCAGCTCAAATAGCATGTTAATACGTTTTTGAATGGGTTGAACTGCACTAATTTCAGCCGAAACTTCTTGTTCGTATAGAAAAGCTGTTTGCGCATCTGAAAGATGGTAGTTTTGCTGTAAACGATTTAAGATTTCTTGCAGTGTCACTTCAAACGTATTAGATTGACGCTCATATGTCGTCTTCTTAAAGACATCTCGTAAGTCCGCCTCTACTTCTTGGCGAATTGTTTGGTAGTTATCAATCAAATACCGTTCAAATGGTTCCTCAAAATCTACGAGTTGTTCTTGAACTTCAGCAAAAATGCTGATGGGTTCAAGCGTGTCTCGCTTAATTAAGGTATCAAAAATATCAAATGTGTGTAATTCAGGGTATTGACGATGACGGGGTTGCGCAGCATCCGCATCTTCAATCAAATAATCAATCGTTGTCGTTTTCTCATATCCAAAGAAATAGGTCATCAAAAAGGCTTTGTTTTCAATTGGCGACTGTGGTTGATTAAATGACGTCAGTAAATCACTGAAACTTGTCACAATCGTTCCACCAGTTAACTCAAAGTAATCACCAATCAATTCTGAATCATTGGTATATTCTTCAAAATCAGGTATATAGCGGATAAATTGATCAACACCACTTTCCAATAAATCATAAAAAATAGATGAGTAATCAATAATACCTACCGTGATTTTATTGAAAATTTCGTAAACATCATACTTATCGTCCCAGAATAATAGGTTTGGATGATTTGAGAACTCTGTCATCGCTTGTTGATATTCTGGATCTTTTAACATAAATGGATGTAACTTTAAAATAAATAACCCATTTTGGGTGGCCATCTTATCCGCAACTGCCTTTAAATCAGGTAAGAGTTGCTTGAATGCACCATTAACATCTTTATACCGATATGTTGGTGCATATAAATAAACTTTATCGAAATTATCAATAAAGTCCAATGCCCCGTGGTCAGTGCGCATTTCAGGATCTCGATAAACTTGATTCCGTGGATACCCACCCTTAATGATTTGCCCTTCATCGAGTGGCATGTCTTCAATGAAATGTTCTTCCATAACCTCAGAGGTCGCCAAAAATTTGAGATTATTCTTATATAGTGGATAATTTCGGACGTATTTTTTAACAATACCATCAGCTAAAGCAGATTCGGCACCAAGACCAAGTTCGATATGCTTTAACCCAACGCCATGCCATAGATTTAGAATAATCGCGTTTGGATTTAGACTAGCTGGGTATGTTTCACGGAAGTTTTCCGTAACATAGACATCAGCTTCAGCAAATAGTTTTGCAGCCTTACTTGAGCTCGCTAAAATCGCCTTATACCCCAGACGCTTAACTAGCCGCATTTCATCACGTGTATCAGCGACCCACCAAACGTCATGCGTTTGTGCATTGTGCTTTTGCATGTACATCAAAAGTGCTTTAGGGTTTCCTTGCCAACTATATGAGCCAAACAACCATAGTTTCATACTTCTTCCTACATTTCTAATTTATTCTTTTCAGAGAGACGCAAAGGCACTTCTGAATTTCTGCGCACATTCAAGCGCATATGTATCACGGCTCGACAGCTTTATCGAACCCGCTATTTTATTATGTGAATAAGATATAGAGACCCAGCCCAACATAGATGACCGGAACCAAAATCTTTTGATATTTTTGAACGAAGTTTCTAATGACTGGTAAATCAGAGATAAGTTGACCAATCCAACACCAAATTGGAATCATGATAATGAATAAGCCAAGCACACCCCACATTTGGACATTGGAATACTTACTAAACAATGGAATGTAGATGCCCATATTGTCAGCCCCATTTGAAATGGTAAGTGTCATGATTGTCCCTAAAGTCAATCCTGTGGCTGTATGCACTTGCTTTTGAACCTTAGTATGATAGGCCGTTTCTTTTTTAGCTGTTTCATCAGCCTTATATAACTTGTAAAAGCCACTCATCCCCATCAATAACGGGAAAATCCCCAGCAGATTCAAGTAATTTAAATTAAAAGCATGTAGCATTGTCACACAGGCAATACTTAAGACTAAGATGGCCCCAATTCCCAGCAACTGACCGAATAAAATGGTCGAACGTTGTTTTCGATTCGTCGCTTCAGCATACAAAATCGTTAGGATAACGAGATCATCCAAATTACTACTTATAAAAGCCACAATCACTGAAACAATAAAATGTATCATATTCCTGTTTCCCTTTTCTACTCTTTATAAATGACTCTACGTATTCATTATTGTACCATTTTTAATAATAAATGTTATAGCAGCAATTGATTTCATCGTGTAAATCCATCGATGGCGACTTCTCATATTCTAACTGATACAACTTGCTTTGCTAACAAAAAAGCGTGTACACATGCGTACACGCCCTTCCATTATGCTTTATTTTGTGAACCAAATACTTTTATACGATCTTCACACATTGCTTGAATGGCTTCCGATCCCGGTTGAAGGAACTTACGAGGGGCATAGTTTTTACCCTGTAGGTCTTTATCTGAAAGCACAAAATCACGAATGGCTGTGTGGAAAGCGAGTTGTCCTTCAGTATTGACATTTACCTTAGCAATACCCAATTTAATCGCCTCTTGAATTTGATCGTCGGGAATTCCAGAACCACCATGCAAGACCAATGGTAGGTCTCGACCCAGCTTCTCAGAAAGCATGTCCGTAATCGCCTTCAAGTGATCTAAGTGCAATCCCTTCCAATCAGCTGGGTACTTACCATGAATATTTCCAATGCCGACAGCAAGTGAATCGACACCAGTTTCTGCCATCTTAAGGGTATCATCAAGCGAAGCAATTTCACCGTCTGCAATGACCCCATCTTCTTCACCGCCAATTGTTCCGACTTCGGCTTCCAATTGCTTATCCTGAGCATGAACTAAATCAGCAATTTCTGCTGTCTTTTTTACATTTTCATCCAATGGTAGCGCAGACCCATCAAACATGATTGATGTAAATCCTGCTTGTAAGGCTTCGTGAACATCAGTTTCAGTCCCGTGATCGAGATGAATTGCCATAGGCACAGTAATATTAAGGGCCTCATACAAATCAGCAATCAAGTCATGCGCCACTTTAAAATCACCCATATACTTGGCAGCACCACCCGTGACCTGCATCATCACTGGTGATTGCATTTTTTCACAAGCAAGTAAGATTGCTTTGGCCCATTCCAAGTTATTCACGTTAAAAGCAGGCACGGCATAGTGTTCTGCTCGTGCTTTTTGTAGCATATCGACACCATTTGTAATCATGTTTGTTACCTCTTTTTTTAATGGTTGTTATTAAAGTTCATTGGCAAATGACCCCATATCTTGTGGGGCCGTACCTTTAGAATAACATTTTTTTACATAAATCAAAATGCCCACCGCCTGCGCCATTTTATGTCTGTATTTTATTTTTATTAAAAACGAATTTAATATTTATTTATTTGAACTAGTTTTAAATTAATCGAAACCAAACAGCCTCCTTACAGGTATTTGATTCATTGCGGCTGGTAAAGCTAACTCGTTTACATGCAGGTGTCGCAACAAATAGCTCTGAGTATGGCTGGCACCAAAAAATTAAACACCTCTCTTGGTTTAAATACGAATGGTTGCCCTTATCCCTACTTCAAAGCTACCAAAAAACCGGTCTTCAAGCCAATTAATAACAAAATGAAAGCAGATAACATATTGCAACGTTATCTGCTTTTTATTTTGCCTTTGCTGGACTCTGTTATACTTAAGTAAAAACCACCGAAGGGAATCACATCACATGTCAGACACAATTAACGTTATTTCAGAATTTGCCCCATTAAAAAAAGTTGTCCTAGCACAGTCTGAATTTGCCTTTTCCAGTCAAGCCGTCTACGACGAAATGGACAATGGTGAGTATGACTTTCTAGATGAGACTTATGCCGACATTGAAGTTGGGCACTATTCTGAAGATTTTGCCACAGCATACCCAAAACTCAATCAGCAATGGTTGGCAGAAAAACAGAACCTAATTGAAGTCTTTAACCAATTTGGTATTGAGGTGATCCGTCCCCGGTTACTGAATACCACGGAAAAGGAACGCGGGCTTGCCTCTGGTGATGGCTACAGTAATTTTTTTGTGCGTGATCCTTTCTTCACAATTGGCTCAACGGTTATCAAAGGTCATTTACGTTTGCCACATCGTAAGCATGAAATTGATACAATCAATGACTATCTCGTTCGTGCAACAACAGCAGCCAGCGCCCCTTACATCAGCGTCTCCAAAGGTTATTTAGAAGGTGGTGATGTACTCGTCCTTGGCCATGATATACTGGTCGGTTATTCTGGTTTAGCAAGCGACATCACTGGGATTCAATGGATTACTGATACATTGGGATCCGATTATCATATAATTCCAGTGAAACTGCATCCCCATATTTTGCATCTTGATTGTGCCCTAAGCTTATTACGTCCTGGTCTCATGATTGTCTGCCCAGAAGCCTTTATAGATGGCATCCCTGACCAACTTAAGGACTGGGAACACATTGACGTCACACTGGCGCAAGCAACGCAACTAATATGCAATGGTCTACCAATCGATGAACGTACGTATATCACTGATGTTGCCTTTACTGAACTGATTCCACGCATTGAGGCACATGGCATTCAGGTCATCGCTTTGGATTACCAAATTTCACGTATGTTTGGCGGAAGCTTCCGTTGCACAACTCAACCGCTACAACGCCTAACCTAACCAAAAAAGGATGAACTAATATATGACAGATGAAACTCTTCCCATTTCTGATTTAGAATACGGTGGAAGCTATACCAACTGTGTCATCATTAATGATGGCGCCCCCTTACGGCTAGATACCATGCAATTTGAAAAATGCACATTTTCAACTATTAATTTTGACGAAAGTGAAATTTTAGATTGTACGTTTATTCACTGTGATTTCTCCAATACAGACTGGTCAGGTAGTATCATTTATCGCAGCCTTTTTGAAAATTGTCGCTTAGTTGGTATCGACCTAGCGCAGACACAGTTAAAAGATACGCGCTATACAAACTGTCACGCCCTCTATGCTAATTTTTCTGAAGCAAAAATGACTAACACCGCTTTTCAAACCACGCAATTAACTGAAAGCTATTTCCAAAACCTACTCAGTATTAAAAAAACAACTTTCGTTGCATGCCAATTAGACGGCGCTGATTTTGGCGGCACTTCACTCAAAGGCGTAGATTTCTCCAAGAGTAACTTTGAAAGCCTCGTCTTTTCACCAGAACTCATGGCTGGCTGTACTTTAAACCAAGAGCAGGCAGCTATTTTCATGATAAATCTAGGTGTTAAAATTAAATAAAAAGACGTATGTCAGTTCTGGCACACGTCTTTTTATTTTGCGTTTGATTTAAAACGTCCATTTAATTTATCTTCACTATATTGCATAAGTTCACTGGGCGAAATGCCAAATTTCTCACAAAAAATGAACACTTCATCTAGCACATCTGCCAACTCTTCTACGATATTTTCCTTTTCTTCTTTCACTGATTGCGTCCGCTCACCTGGATGATCACGCCCAAATTCAAAACGGCGAATTGCCTGGGATAACTCACCAACTTCTTCCGTTAAAAAATTCAATCGTCGTGATGAAGAGAGTTGTAACCAGCCACGTTCGGCATAAAAATCGGCCAACCACTGTTTATGCTCATCTAAATTCATAGTCGCCCCCCACAGTATGATATATTATATATCTATAATACATGAATTGGAGGCATATTATGCAAAAGATTGCGGTTTATTGTGGGGCTTCGACAGGTAATGAACCCGCCTATGCTGACGCTACTGTGGCGTTAGGCACTTGGCTAGCAGAGCATCAGCTTGAACTCGTCTATGGTGGTGGCGGTGTTGGTCTAATGGGATTACTAGCTCAAACAGTATTGGATCATGGTGGTGTTGTTCATGGCATCATGCCTCAAAATCTTTATGACCGTGGTGCTGCTCATCCAGGGCTCACTGATCTTGAAATTGTGCCGAACATGTCTGTTCGTAAACAAAAAATGTTAGCGTACGCTGACGGATGTATTGCATTACCTGGTGGTCCAGGGACTTTAGAAGAAATTGTCGAGGCTTTTTCTTGGGCTCGTATCGGCGATAACGATAACCCTTGTGTTTTCTATGATGTTAATCACTATTATCGACCAATCCAAGACATGTTCCAAGCAATGGTGAATACTGAATTCCTCACCCAGGCAGATTTTGATAAACTAGGATTTTTTGATAGTTTACCAAAAATGTTTCAATTCATGGAAAACTACGAACCTCCTTTGATTCGACAATATACAAAATAAAGCAATTAAATCAGCAGTTATGGCATTAAACGCCTGTTTAAGTGAATGAACTTATGTAATAAATATTAAAAAAGATTAGTATTAACCAACTTATCTTTGTAAATCCGTTAAGCTCAGCTATAATAATTAGTGTTAATAAAACCGTGTTATAGGAGAAACAGGTCATGAAAAAAACAGGAATTGTCGTTATGTTAGTTGCTGTACTCGCGCTGTGTGGTGCAACTGCATACTACGGCGTCACTCAAAATAAGCACAGAGCTGAAGTTAAGGCACAACAAAAGTCTTCTTATAAGGCTGCATCAGAAAGTTTGGCAAATGCTGCTAGTGATTCTGATGAGAATGCAAGTAACACTTCAACCGAAACTGCAAGCAACACTTCAACAGAGTCAGCCTCCGGATCAGTTGAAAAAGATGCTAAGAAGCTTAGCTTATCAGACTTTATGTCAACATATGGCACGTCATATGTTGGATACCTTCACGATCAACAAGGTGTTCCAATGGCTGATGCACTTAAATCAGCCAAAGAAAACCATATTCCTTTGACAAAATACGAAAAGGAAACCCTTGCTGGCCTCAAGGATGGTAGTGTTATCGCTACTGCAGATGGTGACGTTGCACCAGCAGCAGACGCAGCTACAACCGATCAAACAGATGACAATACTGCTACTGATCAAACTGAAGCAGGTACTGAATAGCATAAAAAAAGCGGTCCCGCAGGGTCCGCTTTTTTAATTCATCGTTGGAACAATGCCCCCATCCATCCGCAGCGCTTCACCTGAAAAAGCACCTGCTTTTGGACTAGCAACGTAAGTCACAAAGTCTCCAATCTCCTGAGGGGTAATTAATCGTTGAATAGTTGACGTTGGGCGATTGTTTAACATGAATAGACGTTCTCTTTCAGTTAAGCTTGCGATGTCTGGATACAGACTCTCCAAAAGACTTTCCACACCTTCAGTTAATGTTGAACCTGGCATCACTGTGTTGACGGTCACAGTTGTTCCAGCTGTCTGTAAGCTCAATGATTTTGCCAAACTCAGATTCATGGCTTTTGTCATAGAATAATGCGGCATTTCGGGACTTGGCATCACGGCTGCTTCACTTGCAATAAAAATAATACGTCCATCGGCATCCTTTTGTAAGAGCCGCGGTAAATAAAACTTTGAAAGTGCAATCCCCACAATGGCATTTACTTCAAAATAATGTCGCCACTCTTCAAGCGTCAATTCAGCAAACGTTGCTTCTTCAAAAATAGCCATGTTATTAACTAAAATATCAACTTTAGGAAACTGATGATAAAGTGCTTCACGTTCAGCTTCCTGGCTCAAATCAAAAGGGGCCGCGCTTATCGAAACATCGGGATACTGTAACTGTAATGTCCTCTGTACCTGATCAACTGTCTCAATTGAGCGACCGTTAATAATGACATTAACACCTTCTTGTGCTAAACTTTCAGCAATTGCGCGACCAATCCCCTTAGTCGAACCGGTCACTAATGCTGTTTTTTGTTTTAACTGTAAGTCCATTCCTCTCACCTCTTACTTTAAATTAGTTAAATCAGCATAACACACTTACTTATTGTAAACAACGTCACATCTTATTCGGAGGTATATCATATGTTTGTTTTTTCAGAATTTGAAACACGCATCGGTCTCATTCAACTCGTCTTCCCTGAAAATAGCCACGCACCTGAGCTATTCAACATTATCCAGACGAACGCAGCCGAATTTACTAAATGGCTCCCGTGGGTTCCAAAAACGGATTCCGTTGAAACTGAATTAAAATTTATCAACGATGTACGAATGAAAAATGCCCAATATGAATTACTTTCACTAGTCATCCTTGCTAACCGACATCCCATTGGCACAATAGATTTACACGAAATTAACGCAAATTTTCACCATGCTCAAATCGGATATTGGCTAGACCCTACCTATCAAGGTAACGGCATCATGACACAAGCTGTCAAACAATTAGCTCACCACGCCTTGCATGAGCTTGGTTTTCATAAATTAACCATTGAAGCTGATACACTGAATGTAAAAAGCATTGCTGTCGCCGAAAATGCTGACTTTCACTATGAAGCAACACTAAAAGATCACATTATTAACGAGGGCGAATACCGCGACTTGCTTTTGTACACAAAACTAGCTGATTAATCAAAATTTAATTTGAAAAATTTGTACAAAAAAAGAGGCTTATGGCCTCTTTTTTATTACTTCCAACTTGCCTGTTCAGGCACATGTACAAGGTCATCCTTGACCAGTTGCTCAGCAATTTCCACAGTATTCCAAGCAGCACCCTTTAATAAATTATCCGATACAATCCACGCATGGAAAGCACCCTCATTTTCCAAGTCACGACGGACACGTCCAACAAACGTGTCACGTGAGCCTTCAGCCAACAAAGGTTGTGGATAGATTTGATGATCTGGATCATCTTGCAAGACAACGCCATCTGCGCCTGCAAAAGCTGCTTGAACGCTCTCACGGGTCGCTGACTTATCAGCGACTTCAAAATAAACACTTTCTCCGTGTCCAATAATCACCGGCACACGAACAGTAGTTGCTGTTACTTTAATGGCTGTTGCTTTCGGATCACCCAGCATAATTTTCTTGGTCTCTTCGATCATTTTATACTCTTCATGCGTGTAACCTTCATCTTCAAAGACATCAATTTGCGCCAAAAGATTAAAAGCTAATGGATAATGTTTAACATCACCCTTTACTGGTAAGATATGCGCATCATCATTCATAATTGCCCGGTCACCATCAATATAGGCTTGTGCTTCAGCAATTACCTCATCAATCGCACTTTGTCCAGCACCAGAGGCAGCCTGATAGGTTGAAACAATCACTTGATTCAACCCAAACTGGTCTTGAATTGGCTTTAGAGCCACAACCATCTGAATCGTTGAGCAATTCGGATTAGCAATAATCCCTTGATGTTGACGTAAGGCTTCCGGATTTACCTCTGGAACAACTAATGGCACACGTTCATCCATACGCCAATATGAAGAATTATCAACGACAACAGCACCACGTTTTACTGCTTCCGGTGCTAATTCGGCCGAAACTGATCCTCCAGCTGATGCCAAAACAATATCAATACCCTCAAAAGCATCTGGTTCTGCTAATTCAACCGAAATTGGTTCACCTTTGAAGTTCAACTGCTTACCAACTGACCGTTCTGAAGCCAAAAGTTTAACTGATTTGACTGGAATAGTTGACTGCTCTAATTGTTCCAAAATACGATTACCTACGGCACCAGTCGCCCCTAAAATCGCAATATGATATCCTGCTTCTGACATTTATTTCTCCTTACAAATCCATAATGGCATCTAAACCAACTGCTAAATCAGCAACTTCGTCAACATGTTTAATTGCTAAGACCACTCCAGCCATAAATGACTCACGCGAAATAGAATCTTGACTGATGTGCAATGATTCACCCGTGGCACCAAAAATGACCTCTTCGTGTGCTAAGTAACCGGGTAAACGCATGGCGTGTACTTGTACGTCATCAATGTCTTCTCCACGTGCCGGTTGTCCAATACCGACTAATCGTGGATCTTCACGACGACCAGCCGCAATTTTTTTAGCCGTCGCCCGCGCTGTGCCCGAAGGTGCATCAAGCTTGTCTTGATGGTGAATTTCCAAAATTTCAGCGTCTGGCATGTACTTAGCTGCTTGACCTGCAAAATGCATCATCAATACGGCAGAAATTGAAAAGTTTGGAACAACCAAAACATGACGTTTTTTGCTTTGCGCTAAGTGCTTAAGCGCATTAGTCTGTGTCTCTGTGAGACCACTGGTTCCGATGACAACATCCATATCGGCATTAAGGGCATATTCAGCATTATCATAGACTGTATCCGGAGTTGTCACATCAACCCAAACATCTGCGCGAACATCAATCAAATCAAGTCCTTCAAAAACAGGCACATCAGCTGGTTTTGGATGTGGCGCCAAAATCCCCACTAACTCTAAGTCTTCGGTTTGTGCGATTTGCTTTTGAATGGCTTGGCCCATTTTACCAAAACCACCAGCTAGAAATACTTTTGTCATTAGGCTTGGTCCCCCTCGACTTGGTCTGCTAATAATTCATGAAGGTGAGTTGTTTCAGCTTCATTCAAAGGCAAGATTGGCAGACGCGTTGTATTTTCTACCTCACCCTTTTCAGCCAAAATTGCCTTAACTGGCGCTGGGGATGGATAAGCAAACAAGGCACTCATTTTTGGTGTTAACCAGCGTTGTAGGCGCCCTGCTTCAGGGACATCCCCAACTTCAAGCGCTGTAAACAAGGCTGCCATTTCAGGTCCATAAATGTGTGAACTAACTGAAATTGTTCCTTGGGCCCCCACAGCTTTAGCAGCCAAGGTTTGCGCATCTTCACCTGTATAAACCCAGAAATCGTCTGGTGTATTTTCAACAAGGTAACCTAAGTCATCAATTGTTGTCACCTGCTTAACCGCATTAATGTTATCGTGTTGGGCTAAAGTGACGACGCTTTCGTTGGTTAGACCAACAGCTGATCGACCTGGGATATTGTATAGCATCACAGGCACTGTTGAGGCTGTTGCAATTGCACGGAAATGTTCAATCATCCCTGCCTGACTAGGCTTATTGTAGTAAGGCGTCACAGCTAGTACAGCATCAACACCCTCAATGTCACTCACTTCTTTAGCGAATAATGCAGAGTGTTGTGTATTGTTATCACCAACATTGGCGATGACAATCCCACGAGCACCCACATAGTGTGCAAAGTGTGTATACAAAGCAATTTTTTCCAAATGGGTTAAGGTTGGTGCCTCACCGGTTGTCCCACCAATGACGAAACCTTGTGTCCCTTCGTCAATTAAACGATCAGTTAATTTATCCAATGCTGGATAATCAATTTCAAGTCCATCATCAGTAAATGGTGTAATAATTGCTGTAATTAAGTTAATATCTTCGTACATGTTTGTGCTCCTTATGCTTGTGTCATGCGCCAGTCCAAGAATTCGGTAATTGCGCGTACCCCCGGTACCAGCGCTGCTTCATCTGGACTTAAAGTTGCTTGATGGAGATTGTGTTGCGGGTCATTTACACCTAACCAGAACATTGTTCCTGGAATTTGATGGAGTAAATAACCAAAATCTTCGGCAGTCATTGCTGAATCAATATCACTGAAATCAACGTCATCCGCGTTTTCCATAAAATCAATAAACCGCGCCGTTGTCTCTGGGTCATTTTCGACAGGTTGGTAGCCGCCCTGCTCTAACTCAAGATCAACATCTACATTAAATGTTTCGGCAACGCCATTTGCAATGCGCGTCATGCGTGCCATCATCATTTCTAAATTCTTTTGTGTGAGTCCTCGCATGGTTCCAATGAGCTTCGCTTCACTGGCGATAATGTTTCCCACTGTCCCACCTGCATGGAAACTGCCAAATGTCACCACGCCAGCATCGACTGGGTTAAGGTTCCGCGACACAATTGATTGCACGGCTGATACAAAACTAGCCCCTGCTAAGAGAGCATCATTCGTGAGATGTGGCATTGCCGCGTGACCACCGGCACCAGAGAAAGTAATTCGAACGACACATGAGCCAGCAAAGAGTGTCCCTTGCCGTGTTGCAATTTGTCCAGCTGGTAATGCGGGATTATCGTGCAGACCATAAAATTCATCTGGACGCCATTCATCGTTGAAAACACCTAAATCATAAAGTTTCTTACCACCAAACTCTTCTTCTTCAGCTGGTTGAAAAAGAAATACAAGGTTATCCTTTGGTTGATGCACAGTATAGTAATGCAAAACCCCCAAGGCCACGGTCATATGCATATCATGGCCACAAGCATGCATTTTACCAGGATGCTTTGACGCAAAAGGTAACCCGGTTGCTTCATCAATTGGCAAGCCATCAATGTCTGTTCGATACCCCAATGTTCGTTGGGGGTCTGATCCCTGAAAACGTACTAAAATGGCTGTTGGCAGCTCAGGTACGTCACGAATTTCCATCCAAGGGACCTGCCAATCCGAAATAACTGATTTCAGGTAGTCATGCGTTTCCGTTTCTTGTAAAGCTAGTTCAGGAATTTGATGTAAATCGCGTCTAATCTCAACTAATTGCGTATCATCTAATAGTGCTTCAGCCATGTCGCCTGCTCCTTAGTCTAATTGACGTAGGGCGTCGACCAAGGCCGTCTTACTTTTTGTTTGATCATCAAGTGTCTTTATCACCTTAGCAGGCACACCAGCCACAACGGTATTAGCGGGCACGTCATCTGTGACGATTGCTCCGGCTGCTACAACAGCATTGTCACCAACTTGTACGCCTTCAATAATGACAGCACCGGCTCCAACCAAAACATTATCGCCAACGCGCACTGGTTGTGCAGACGCTGGTTCGACAACTCCAGCCAAAACCGCATTTGCTCCAATATGTGAGTGCTTACCCACTAAGGCACGTCCACCGAGCACAGCGCCCATATCAATCATTGAAGCTTCACCAATTTCAGCGCCAATATTAATCGTAGCACCCATCATAATGACCGCATTTTGTCCAATAACCACTTGATCACGAATAATCGCTCCTGGTTCAATTCGAGCAGGGATATTGTCATAATCCAACAAAGGAACACCTGAGTTACGGGCTAGAATTTCGACATGAGTATGACTAATCAAAGCCTCATTGTCATCCAAGACTGGCTTAATTGCGGCCCAATCGCCATAAATAACACCGGTATCTTCATTTAGGAAAGCTTCAACCCCTTCTGGAAATTCTAAAATCTTAAGGGCACCATCCCCCGCAATATCGACACGGACAGGTGTTAGCTTAGGGGCCGTTGCGATTGTGTTAATAATGTCTTCAGCAGATAATTCAGTCATAATGTTCTCCCTTATCAATTCTCTTATAGTTCGTAGTGATGATCCAAACGGACCATATCAGCATAGGTTTCACGTTGCACAACTTCTTGTGATTGGCCATTTTCCACAAATACAACCCCTGGTCGTGGATTACGATTATAGTTTGAAGCCATTGAGTAGCCGTAAGCCCCAGTGGCGTTCATAACCACGACATCACCAGGTTCTAGTTTAGGCAAAGTTTGTTCATCAATCAAAATATCACCTGATTCACAATACTTACCGACTAAGCGAACAGACTCGGTTTCACGGTCATCAGCTGGTTCAGCTAATTCAGCTTCGTAGTCCGCTTGATAGAGGGCTGGTCGAATATTATCACCCATCCCACCATCAACGGCAACATAATGGCGCATCCCTGGCAAGTCCTTACGTGAACCAACGGTGTATAAGCTGTAGCCCGATGGACCTGCAATTGAGCGACCAGGTTCAATCCAAATTTCTGGCATAGGAAGGTCACGTGCTTGCGTCGCCGTTTCAATACTTGTGATAATGTCATCAACCAGCGTTGTAGGTGGTAATGGTTGATCATCTTCTGTATAGCGGATACCAAATCCACCCCCAACATCCAAGACCTTAGGAACAAAACCAGCTTGTTCTGCTAGCTCAACCAAACGGGTCGCAACGCCTTGGAACCCAGCTTCTTCAAAAATTTGTGAACCGATATGCGCATGAAGCCCTAATACATTCAAGTGTTCACTTGCTAAAGCAAGTTTAACAGCCTCAACCATTTGTCCACTATCTACATCAAAACCAAATTTACTGTCAACTTGACCTGTTGAAATATATTCGTGCGTGTGCGCTGAAATACCTGGTGAAACACGTAAAAGCACATCCTGTGTTTTATTTGCTTGTTTAAGCAAATCTTCCAACAAATTTAACTCATAAAAGTTATCTACAATAACCGTTCCAACACCGTAGTCAATCGCCATTTGTAATTCTTCAGCTGACTTATTATTTCCATTAAATGAAATATTTTCCATTGGGAAGTCAGCCCGACGTGCCGTATACAACTCTCCACCTGACACAATATCAAGATGTAAGCCCTCTTGCTTAACAACTTCATACATGGCGACTGTTGCAAAAGCTTTTGACGCGTATGATACAGCATAAGCAACATCACGGTTTTCAAAAGCTTGCTTGAAATCACGCATTTGTTGACGCATTTGTGGGACATCATAGACATACAATGGTGTACCATATTCTCTGGCTAAATCAGTTGCGGCAACTCCCGCAATTTTCACTTGTTCACTCATCTCGTTTGCTCCTTTATTTCCCTAATACTCGGGTTAACCGTTCTTGTAAGTGGATTGATACCTCCCAAGGTGTGACACCCACATGGGCTCCAACATCTTCAAGCGTGTTCTCTTGACCATGATTCTTCCCTATCACGGTGACCTTAGTGCCAACTGGAAAGGCATGTGGCAATGCAACCATCATTTGATCCATGGCTGGCTTACCAATTAGTGGACAACGCTCACCTTCAATAATGACATCAAAGCCTTGAATCTTACGGCTCAAACCATCACCATAACCAAGCGGAATCGTACCAATCCATTCACCTTCTGATGTGTAGTAAGTATGACCGTAGCTAACACCGTCACCTTCATGACATTGCTTAACAAAATTCAACTCGGTTTCAAGCGTAAGGACTGGTTCAACATAACTGGCATCGCGTAGTTCACCTTGTGAAGGTTCTATCCCGTATGCAATTGTCCCAGCACGAATGACGTCGGTTGGGATTTCATCAGCATGATATAACGCAGCGGCTGAATTAGCAAGATGTACCATACGTGGTAGTTCAAGACCATCGGTCAATTCATGCCAACGGTCAACCTGCTTGTGGAAGTAATCCACCTTTGGCGAATCCGATTCTGCAAAATGGGTCATGATGCCTAGATCATCAAAAATACCGACCTGATTTCGAGCATAATCTAATGCATCAGCCAATTGTTCACGGTCAGTAAACCCAATCCGATTCATGCCGGTATCAACAGCGATGTTGATTTGGAGTGGATTCTCCACACCTGCTAATTCATCGTGCGCTTGTGTTAACCAGTTTTGATCGGCAACCGTCAAAATAACGTCGTATTCTGCTGCTAACTTGGCATATCCCGGTGGCGTAATGCCGAGAACCAAAATTTGGACGGTAATCCCGGCTTGCCGGATGGCTAGGGCTTCATCCAGAATGGCAACCGCTAATCCATCCACGCCAGCTTCAACCGCTGCCTGACTCATGGGGATGATGCCAAAGCCGTAGGCGTTTGACTTAACCGCTAACCACATAAACTTGGCGTGCGAAGCATCACGTGTCGCATCTAAATTATGTTTCACCGCTGATTTTGAAACTATCACGCGGGTGGGTCTTGTAATCGCAACTACCATGTCTGATCCTCCAAAAAATCTAAAAAAAATCCGAATTACAGGGAACGCCCAGTAATTCGGATTCAGTAAAGTACACTTATCTCGATAACGAACGACAGCTCCCCACTACTTGTATGAGCAGTGACAGTCTAACAACTCTTAATTGCTAGCCCGGCATTTGATTTTGCCCAAACCAAAACACCTCGGCAACCTTCCCTTTCACTAACTTCACCGTTTGGCAAACTCCATTAGTTAATTTTGTCGGTTGCAACCTCTATCTATTTATTAAATTACCATTAGATTACTAGTTTTTTGCGAAAAGGTCAACCCCTTGACTTTCATCATTTTCACATGTTTACTTGATGACAAACAAATTGGAGGTTACTTTTATGAAAGTCGTTAAGTTTGGAGGGTCCTCATTAGCTGATGGTGCCCAGTTTGAAAAGGTTATCAATATCATTACGCGTGATGCAGATCGGCGTGTTGTCGTCCCTTCTGCTCCTGGTAAACGCTTTTCTGGCGATATAAAAGTAACGGATCTATTTATCACTTTTGCTGAAAAAACCATTAGTGGTGCTGATCTCTCAGAAATTAAACAGACAATTCTAAAACGTTATACAGATATTCTTGATTATTTTAAAATTGAGGATGCAACGTTCGTAAACATGCTTAAAAACGAACTAGACCAACTAAATCGTATTCACTACCCCTCTTTTGATTATCTTTTTGCTGCATTTACAGGGCATGGTGAATATTTTAATGCGCAATTACTCGCGCGAATCTTAAATCATTTGGGGCATCCTGCCAAATTTGTCCGCCCAGACACAATTGGTATAGTTGTAAACGGAACCCCTCGAGCAGCCGCAATTGTTCCCGCTTGCTACGACACCATGCAACAAGTGACGTTAGATGATCAAGTTATTACCGTTGTCCCTGGATTTTGTGCTTTTGATGCCGACGGTTTGATGGTCACTTTTTCACGTGGTGGATCAGACATCACAGGCGCTATCTTAGCTCGTGGACTGCAGGCCGACTTATATGAAAACTTTACCGACGTCTCTGCTATCTATACCGTAAATCCCAATCTAGTGCCAAATCCTCAAAAAATTAAGACAATGACTTTCCGTGAAATGCGGGAGCTATCGTATGCGGGATTCTCAGTCTTTCACGACGAGGCAATCCTTCCTGTGATTGAAACAAATGTTAAAATCAATGTTAAGAACACCAATGATCCCAGCGCGCCTGGAACAATGATTGTCCCAACCAGCGCAGTTGACGAAAAAACTGTCTCACCCGTCACCGGTATCGCAACAGACGCACGTTTCGCCGCCATTTATATTCACCGATACTTGCTGAATAAAGAAGTCGGATTTACCTTGAAAATTTTAGAAATCCTCGCGAAACATGGTGTCAGTTATGAGCATATGCCATCTGGAATCGATGATATGACCATCATTTTCGATAAATCACTGGTAAGTGAAGAACAAATTCAGGCTGTTTGCTCCGAAATTGAAGAAACCGTACATCCAAATGAACTAGATTTGATTCCTGAATTTGCCATTATGATGGTTGTAGGTGAAGGGATGCATGTTTACCATAATGCTCCAGCTAAAATTCTCACAGCGCTTAGTGATGCAAACATTAATGTCGGCATGATTAACATGGGCGCTTCTGAAATCAGTCTCATGCTTGGTATTGATACACATAAAATTGATGAAGCCACTAAAATTATTTACCAACAATTTTTTAATTAAATTAATATTGGTATAGCTAAAAAAGCCAACTGGATAACATCCCAGTTGGCTTTTTTATATCTTTTAATCAATAAATCCTGGTTTCCCAGCCTTATAACCAATAACGACCATCAAAACGGCCAATACCAAAATTAACATTAGTGGTGTAATAAACGAACCAGTCCAGCCTACTAGTAAGCCGAAAAATACAGGTCCGACGGCTGCTAGGGTATAACCAACAGTTTGGCTCATCCCTGAAAGTTCAGCTGCAACCTGACCAGAATGCGTACGAATCGTAAATAGAATGAGTGATAAACTAAAGGCCGAACCGACAGCAATTCCCAAAATTAGAACAGCTACGACCATCAAGAACTCATTGCCAGTAAACAATAAAAGCGTCCCAACAAAAATAGCAGATCCCGCAAAGATGACAAAACCAGTTTGATTCTTAACCTTTTCGGCAAAAACTGGCACCACAAATGAGGCTGGTAAAATCATTAATTGCAAAACGCCCAACAGACTTCCACCAAACGCTAATGAATAACCTTTGCTTTCAATAATCTTAGGCAACCAAGAAACGTATGTGTAGAAAATCAATGATTGTAGACCCATAAAAGTTGCCAAAGACCAAGCAATTTTTGAGCGATAAATGTTAACTTTCGCTCCCATTTGTGTGGCTGTTCCAGCATCTGTTTGAGTAGCGTTAGCTCCACCCGTTAGATAAATCATAAACCAAACCAACAAAGCTGGTAGCGCCAAAAAGCCAACCGATGCCAAGGCTAGGCTTGGTACATTATGCATCAACCCCAAAACTGGGATTGCTGCACTTGACCCAATGGCCCCCATTAAATTCATAACAATCGTATAGCTACTTGTAATCTTACCGAGTTGATTGGGAAAGTAAGTCTTGGCCAAAGTTGGCAAAAGGACGTTTCCAAAACAAATCCCTACGGCAATAATCACTGTTCCGATATAGAGGCCAATGTTTCCTGTAAATGATCGTACCAGGATCCCGACTAGCACAAGACTAATCGACCCTAAAATACTTGGCAACAATCCTAGTCGACGCGAAATCTTAGGCACTAAGGTTGATAGGATTGCAAAAACCAAAAGACTAATTGAGGTTAATTGGCTCAAATTTGTCAATGAAAGACCTGTTGTATCACTCAAAGAAGGAATTAGCGGGCCCACTGAGGTCAGTGGAATTCGTAAGATAGCCGCTAGAAATAAAATGCCAGCTAAAATAAGTTTCAATTCTTTTTTCATCATTTTTCTCCAAAAAATATTTTTTTATGCTACGTTTTAGTGTTGCTTGTTTTTTTGTTACTTTGTAAATTTACATCATATTCACGTGCCGACTTAAATGCCCAATTCACAGGTGCACATAAGAACACGGCTACACCACAAATTAAGAAGACACGATTTACCCCAACGGTATCAGCCAATGGCCCAAAGACAATCAACCCAATTGGTCCTGGGAGACTCAAGATTGACATAGTGACGCCCATGACTTTACCCAAGTTCTCGTTTTCATAACTTTGCTGAATCATCGCCATTAGTAGTGTATCGAAGAATGGCACGCCAACGCCCGTGATAAACGTTAGGCCGACGAAAAGCATAAAACCAAATTTAGAAGGTTGCAACAACCCACTCAAAATCATGACAATCCCCAAAGAAATATAAGAAAGCATAAACGGAATCATTCGATTTTTCCAATTTCCAAATACGCTGATAATGAGCCCACCTGTCAGCATTCCCACTGAATAACAGACTTCAACTAACCCAACTTGACCAATAGAGGCTTTAAAATAGTCTAAAGTCATCAAGGGATACAAACTAGCAATTGGCATAATAAATAACGTTGAAATTGAACCAATCACCAGTGAAATCCATAACCCTTTATTTTTGGTCAAGAGTTGTACCCCAGTCAGCATGTCACTTACAACAGTCTTAACTGGATGGGCCTTGGCCACTTCGTTCTTAGCCGCAGCATCCACCTTTGGGATTTTAACAAATTGCAGCATGCAAATTCCCAGAACGGCCCCCAGCACATCTAGTAATAATAAATATTGCACGGAAACTATGGTGAACAAAAAGGCACCGAGCGCTGGGGCAACAATCATATTCGCTGATTGAATCATCCCAAACTGCCCATTCACTTTAGTTAAATGTGCTTCGGGTGTAATCGTTGGGATAATTGATTGAATTGTTGGCATCTGGAAGGTCTGTGCAACGGCGCGAATAAACAGCGCCAGATAAACCACCCAAATTGAAACGTGCCCCGTCATTAGAATAACAATTGACAGTCCAGCTGCAACAACTGCCGCGACAACATCTGGCACGATTAATAAGAGTTTCTTGTTCCAACGATCAACATAAGTCCCAGCGAAGGGACTAAGTAAAATCATCGGCAACATACCGATAAGTGTGGCATAACTAAGCACCTTCGCTGAGTGCGTTTGCTCAGTTAAATACCAAATAATTGAATATTGAACCGTCATACTGGTAATACCAGTTAAGAACTGACTCAATAAAAAAGCGCCGACATTTTTCTGCCAGCTTGAAAGTGTTTTAAATGTAGTCAAAATATAGACTCCTTTATCAAATTTTTTTAACGTAAAAACGTTAAAAAGATTCATTATGGCGTCCACTCCCCAATCGTTATTGTCCACACTTGGGGGAACTGCCTGAACCTAGAACCGTTGTTCCACGACAGCCATTAAGTTTCATTGAAAATGAACCTGAATTTCCAGTATATTTGAACTTAATTTTTAAGTCAATCACTAAATCAAAGTTTTTTTCGTAAAAGGTTAGGCCAAATTGAAAACCATGTCATAACTGGTATCAATAAATATGCATTGCTTTAAAATTTACTTTTAATACGATTAAGCATATAATTATTGCCATGTGTCTCAGTTTCGACATCGGTACACATTAACCAACCTAAATTCAAAGGACCTATTACGATGACCCAGACCGTTACTGCGATACAGAACATTGATTCTGATCGCCTTTTAACAAATTTAACGCAGTACGCATCTTTGATGATTGAGAATGGTGCCGAAGATTCTCAAGTAGAAAATCAATTGATTACAATCAGTGAATTTTTAAACGTTAAAATTAACTGTGCCATTACTTTAGATACCATTTTCATTAATCTAGATAGCACAAGTAAGACGGAATTAATTAAGGTTAATTCAAATGCCTTTAACCTTCAAAAGGTCGATGCGTTGACCCAAAACACTTATGCCTTATTAACTAGGCAAATTGATCTAAACACCTATTACGATCGCATTGATCGCATTGAACATAAAACTATCAACTACCCTTTTTGGTTACGTTTCATAGGGGCTGGGTTAGTTTCAATGCCACCCTTTTTACTTTTCCAAACAACTCCAATCACTTTTTTGTTTGGTTTTTTTCTAGGACCAACTGGCTACTTTTTAAATAGTACCGTTGACCGTCACGTTGACTTGCCCTATGTGGCCAATGTATTTGGCGATTTTACGGTAGCCTTTTTAGCTTGTGTTGCCGGGACATTCTATCCAACAACTTCGGTTGCTAGCCTCATCATCTTTGGTTTGCTGCCCCTATTCCCTGGCACTTCAATTGTGAATGCAATCCATGAAATTATTCATAATGAGATGATTTCAGGATTAATCCGTCTTCTGCAATCATTGCTAAGTGCTGGTGCTTTAGGTGTTGGCTCAACCATTGCCATCGTTATCTTCAACGCACTCTTTTAAGCTACCTCTAAAAGGAACAACCTTATGACAAGTTACCATATTTTAATGAACATGCTACTAAGTTTTACATCAGCCTTTGGTTTTGGAATCATCACCAATGTTCCCAAACGATCATTAGTTCCTTCGGGAACGATTGGCATGATTGTTTGGATCGTTTATCATGGACTGTCACTGACTTTGCCCAACTCACTCGTCTTGCCAAATTTAATGGGTGGTTTAATCATCGGCCTATTAGCCCATGCATACGGTAGCCATTATCATGTGTCTTCCAATGTTGTTGCTATCCAAGCCATGGTGAGCTTAGTTCCTGGTAGTGGAGCCTATGAAGCGATGAAATTGTTAATTACACCCAACCACAGCGCCTACGCTGCCCATGCGCAATTCCACAATGTATTTGTGGTTGCTGTATCAATTACAATTGGCTTCTTCCTAGCTGAATTCTTCATCCTTATGTTGGGTAAAATCAATCATAGCCAAGTTAAATCAATTAATGATGAAACGTGGCGTCGTCTCTTGTAATTTATAATAAAAAAGAACGCGACCGTAAAGTCGTGTTCTTTTTTTATGGTTTAATTAAATCATTGAAATACCTAAAGGTTATTTCCTCATTTTCTGGTTCAGCCTTCTGATTAGAAAATAAAAAGAGACCCGTCTTCCCATCACTTGAAATACGATATGATGATTCAAAACCAGCTTGCGTACCGTGACCACCGTAAGCATTGATGCTTGGCAACGTATAGACGCCACCTGCATAAGTTTTACCAGTAACTGGATGCGTTAGTGCTGTAAACTGTGCTTTCGAAATTAATTTACCATTAATTTCATCATCAAACAATTTATAGTAGGTGTATGGTGTTGCATATGAATTCCCTGTTCCGACTTCAGAATAAAAAGCAGCTTTAGGTGCTTTTACTGGATGATTACCGCCAATTTCATACGCGACAGCACGGTTTTTATTACTCAAAAATTGTACATTGTTCTCTATATGATAGTACGGTTGAATATATTCATCTAATAAATCGTCATACGATTTATGGGTCAACTTTCTTAAAATTCCTGACACGATAATATAATTTGCAGCACTGTAGCGCCACTTCCCATTTTCGCCGTATTGTGGATTGTATTGTACCCGCTGTACGACATTATTGATATAGCCGGCTTCTGAGAGATTTTTCGTACTAAAGCCATTGACCATATATCCACTTGTCATATCAACAAGATCTTTTATCGTTACAGATTTGGCATTTGGCAAATTAGGATAAAATTCCGAAACTTTAGTCTCAAAATTGTAGCCATGATCATGAAGAACTTTCACTAACAATACCCCAGTGATATTTTTAGAAATTGAAGCCAATGGGTATGTCGTTGTCACTGTATTTTGCTTACCTGACTGGTTAGATTTTCCATAAGCCCGATTAAGTAGGACATGTCCGTCTTTGATAACTAGCGCGGTTCCTTTGAAACCCTTGCGTTTCAACTCTTGATTCAATTGGTTCACTACTGGCCCTTGCACATAAGTTGGCTGGTTGCCATTATCTCTGAATTTATTGGATGGTTTAAGCTTTACGGTTGACTTCTGGTTTGCCGACGAAGTATGCCGAGTATTTTTTTGGTCTGGCCTCAAGCTTAATACCAACAGAATCAGTACAACTATAAGGACTCCCAAGAAACCGACTAACAACCACTGGCGCCGTCTCTTTTTTTGTTTTGATTGATTTAAACGCATTTTCATTCACGCCCATTTACATTTTATTCAATGAACAATTATAGCATTAATTAATAATTCCGGTAAATCCACAACTAGGTTCGCAAAAAAAGGATTCTTAATAGTTTTTGAATACTACCTCATGTCCAACAACTTTCCCGTAAATATATTTTGCCAAGTTAGCATTTTTTCCCGTTACAGAATATTGATTCGATTGTAGGATTACCGCATTGCGGCCATCCTTACTCATATAGACATAATCCTCAAAGCCTTGCATCACACCACGACAGAAATAAGCGCGACCACGATCTTCTGAATACAATCCTCCAGAATAAATTTCGTGATATTGTGACATTGGTGTCGAAACGGCTTTAAACTGTTGCGGCGTAACAATTTTTGCTTTTATCTCAGATTCAAGCAGTTGGTATATGCCCCAAGTATTTGTGAAAATATCACCCGTGCCCAACTCCTTTTGATATTCTGATTTGTTAAATGGGATGTTAACCCCCTCAACTGTACTACCTAGTGGCTTCGCTAAATTATTCGCATACCCCGGCAATGTTTGTAGTTCATATTGTGGACCAAACGTTTCTTTAACGAGTTGTTCGTATGATTTTCCAGTCACTTTATGCAGAATGCCAATCAAAATATGATAATCAGTGGCATTATAATGCCACGTTGTTTTTGTATGATTATAGTACGTATGCTTTAAAATTTCGTCAATGTACACTTTTTCATCCCCTAAACGCTTGGGTACAAATTTGCTCGTGTCATATTTTGCATTCATGGTAATTAATTGCCGAATCGTTATGTTTTCAGCATTCGGCAAGTTCGGATAAAACGTCGATACTTTCGTCTCTGGGGAATAACCCTTAGCTTCTAACTGCTTCACTGCAAGTACAGCCGTCACATTTTTGGTCAATGAAGCAATCGGATACTTCGTCGCTGTCGTATTGTCACGTTGCGACCGAATTCTAGTCTTACCATACCCTTGATTCAAGATGGGTTTACCGTCTTTAACAACAAGTACCGTTCCACTAAACTTATTTTGTTTAATGGCGTTATCGAATTGTACTGCCTGACTCGCCTCAGGCACCACCTCATGCTCATGCGTCAATGCATCTCGTGAATCGCTCTGTGCTGAATCCGGATGCTCAACTAAAGTCGTACCTAAGTAAGCGATGCCACAAATACCAGCAATACTGATGCCACAAATACCAGCAATACTAACGATGGCAACCAGCCATTTAGCATGTTTTTTTAGTGGCATACCTATTTCTCCTTATGCTTATCTTTTTTTGTCACAACCGAACCATCCTCTTGCGTTGCCCCGTTTTGCGGTTGTGGTTTGGTTAAAATACGCTGTGTTATCGTACTAATCACTTCATCGTTTTCCGGCAAATCCGAGTGTTCTGCATCTGATCCGGTTACTGTAATTTCCGTATAGTTTTTTACCTGATTTTGATAAATATACTTACCTGCTCGGACAGATTCTTCCGGAACAATGCCATCTGATGTATACGTTTTGGTCCCAGCCAGCGCGTAAACCGTTAAATCCTCTGGCAAACGCTTTTTATGTTTAATAAAATCAGAAAGCATTTGCGTTCGGTTATGAATCGAGGTTTCTTCAAAGTTAAATGGCGTGCCCATTGTCAGCAGTTTCTTAATTTTTACTTCAGGATAATTTTGTGCATATCGTTCTAAGAAATCAGTATAAACGAGTCCGCCATTGGAGTGGCCAATCCCTTTGTAATTATTAAATTCATACTTATTCTGGAGCATAGCAAAGGCAGCGTTAAACATCTCTGCTTCGGCTTTAATATTCTTATAGCCATCATGGTTATTTTCAAATCCAACGACAATAAAGGGTTCATTATCATTTTTTAGTTTTTTGCCAACCACTGTGATTCGACCATCGTTCCATACTTTGACTTTAATTAGGCTATGACGAACCGGTGCCGTTTGATTAATATCCTCAACCATGCCATCGAACCGATTATTTGTCGCCGAGCTGCCGGGAATTAAAATGACCGGTGATAGTTTTGAATTGTAAAAACGATCTAGTTCGTGAATATTCATTTTAGTCCATGAATAAGCTGGAACGGCCAGCAAAAGTAGTAAGCCTATCCCAATCAGGAGGCCCGTTATGGCTTGTTTATGTCTTTTTAACATCGTTTTCACCACCCTCAATGCCTTTCGTTTAAGCGTATTTGTATGCGTTCGTCCAACTTAACAAAAGGAATATAAATCATCACATCAATGATAAACATCACAATTCCTGCAAATAATGCAACACAATTTCCACCTGAGCCCATAAAGGCGATCAATGGACCTGGCGTTCCAATCGGCACCGGATAGATCGATGGTGGCATTGCTTTAAGACCAATCAGAATGGCACCTAAACAAACATTGATTGTTGGTACGAAAATAAATGGAATGAGATAAATCGGACTAAATAAGACCGGCAACCCAATCATTAGTCCTTGCCCACTTCCAAAAAGTGTGGGCAGAATTGAAATATTACTGATTGCCCGCTGTTTGCGACTTTTTGAGAATAGAATAACGGCAACACCTAAAGCTAAGACTCCACCAACACCACCAAATAATCCGAAACTATCATAGAGACTTTCTTCGGTGAATGGATTAGATACTTGCCAAGCTGAATGATGCTTTAAGGCAAACATTAAACTAGCATTTGCTGTTGGACTAGTAAAACTGTTATCAAATTAAAACGGGCCGCTTAAGCCCAACCAACGCATAGCCGTTGTCACAAGCGTCCCCAACAGGGTCATACTAAATGACCCCCGTTGCAATGCGCTAACAGCCATATCAATCCCATTCGTAATTGGTGTGAATTTAACAAGCATGTTTAATCCAACATTCAGCAGTAATCCACCACCTAACATCAAGGCCACCACGCCAATCATTCCATAATTATTGACACTTTCGGTGTGCTTAGCATGTTTTTGTCCCCATCTTGCCACACGACCAAAAATAGTCCCAACAATATATCCAAATACAAGTCCTACTAGTAGCCCACGCATCCCCGTATATCGTGTCATGGCAGACAACTGCATGTGTCCCTTCACCAAATTGGC
Organism: Weissella viridescens; assembly: GCF_001437355.1. GTDB lineage: Bacteria > Bacillota > Bacilli > Lactobacillales > Lactobacillaceae > Weissella > Weissella viridescens. Next base: position 216,051 of record NZ_JQBM01000001.1, read on the forward strand.
AGGATTGAAAACGAGCACATATGCAACCGCCGCAGTAATGCCAGCTTGATAGATTTTATGACTATATTTTCTCACAGATAAATCAGCCATATAATAGGCAGCTAAAATCCCTAAAATCCCTAAAGTTAAGTGGGATAAATTTTGAAAATAGTGATTCAAAAAATCATATTGCGGTAAAAGGTTCGGAATATCAAATACATTATTGATAAAGCCCGCGTCATCTAAAACTGTTTTACGGAAAGCTGATAAAAAACTGCCAATTATGGCAAAAGGAAATAGTCGTGTTAACGTTCGTTGCGTCAAATCCACAAAGCGATATTGTCGAATTCGAAAGAACCATTTAAATAAGTTTTCCTGCATACCTAATAACCTCTACTCCAGTGTCTTAAATCCTATTTTACCATGTTTATGAAACAGAAGACTTGTGGTTACAAATTATATTGAAGCGCGGTATGATATGAGTAATATCTTTTCGAAAGGAGCTACTATGTCCATGGATCATACGGCACACAATGATTACCTCGCGGAACCTATTGCCAAAATCATGAAAAAATACCGACTGGCCGGTAAAGTTCTCGTTATCAACGCTGACCAGTCAAATCAAGACATTGAGGGCTTTGGTTATGCTGATAAAAAACATCTGCGCTATAATCAGAACCCTAATGTTCTTTATCCAAGCGCTTCCCTCCAAAAATCCATGACTGCAGCTATGATGATTCAAATCATCAATGAATCAAAATTCACTTCATCCCCGATTAGTGAAGACACCCCGATTGCACGCTGGTACCCTGACCTGAATAAAGGTGCCAATATTACAATTAGCCAATTATTAACGCATACCTCTGGTATTGTCGATTTAAAGTCAGAACGTGATCCAGGTTTCATTATGACTGAAGATCAGGCAATTCAGGCTACTGTTAACCGGATTAATGCTAGCAAACTATCTCTTAATCATTTTTACTACGATAATGACAACTATATCTTACTCGCTGGGATTATTCGTCAGGAAACACACATAAGTTATGCTGATAATCTCAACCAACGTATCATCAGACCGCTCAAACTGACGCAGACAGTTATGTGGCACGATTTAGATACACATGGCGGCACACCGGCCGTCAGCTACCGTTCCTTTGGTCCTTGGCAGTACCGACAACCTCGAACGGCCACCCCTCAACTCATGTCTTATATCGTTGGAGCGGGTAATCTATATACAACCCCAGATGATTATTTAAAATTCCAACGTGGATTACATAATAGTCAAATTTTAGATGTGCACGGTTACGAGCAACTCACCCATCAACCTAATCGACCTAATAATGGCTATTCTGGTGGCATGTACCATCGCCGTCACGGGAAACTCAAGAAAGTTTACGGCTACTTACGTGATACTCATTATCGCAACTGGGTCCAACTCTCTAGTGACAGTCAATATGGCATCATTCTTTTTACGAATCAAAGTCGTTCATCAATGGGGGTCAAACGTGCCGCACATGAAATACTACAACTCTTTTCCGATCAATTTGATGCTAAATAAAAAACACTGGATTGCTATGTGTAGCGCTTCCAGCGTTTTTTATTTACATTTGAAAAAATTTATCAATCTCTTTCAAGGTCGCTTTAGCTTCTGGCATGGACTGCCACATTGGATAATCATGGACTAAACAAGGATGAATGATACAATCAACTGCATTTCCATCGGCTAATTCGCATTTCTGCGCAATGGTTTTAACTGAATCCACAACACATTCATTGCCACCTGAGTCCAAACGCAACCGTCCAATATGACTAAAATCCGTCTGTTGCATGAAATCGAATTGTTGATACCCCACATCATTTTGCATACAGCGCATCCGCTTTGGATCTAACACCAAATCTTGTTGCGCTGCTGTTTTTGAGACATTAAAAGTTGTATCAGGGCAGAGTGAAACCAGCGCCGAAGCATCAGGAATTTTCAAACTATTCTCACGGATATCTAACAATAACCGTAAAACAATGTTAGCACCAGCAGAATCCCCCCAAAGATAGTGTCGCTCCGCTTGGCTTTGATTCATCCAGTCTTGATAAACCTTTAAAATCCACTGACGAACATTTACCAATCCGGCAGGTGCTAGCGGATAATCCGGAATTGTTACAGCATATCCCATTTTCATAAAGGTCAATGCCACTTGATTAAACGCCGTTGAAGCCGGCAAAATAAACGCCCCACCATGCAGCATCAGCAATTCACCTTTGGTGGTATCCGTTAATGTAAGACGGCGGATTGAGCACGCTTCAAGTTCAACAGTTGTCTGCTTTACCTTATCTGGAAATTTAAGGGACTGTGGCCGTTCATCAGCGGGTAACTGTTGCATCTTCGCAAAAGTATCCATTAATTGTTGGCGATAATTCATTTCAGCAAGTTTTTGATTAATTGACGCGGCCGTTTCTGAAAGTACCATCATTCCTCCTAAGCAAAACGCGTTAAACCATGAGGTTCAACGCGTGACATGCTATTGCTTAAATTGCTTGAAATCATCAGATGCCCTTGGTCGGTAATTAGCCCACGCAGCATCAAAAAACTTATTATTGATTTTATATTTAGGTTGCGCCTGTTTCTGTGTCAGGAATGGGTTAACATGGTCATCCATTGCTAACCAACCGTTCCAACCTAAATGAATTGTATCTTGCATAAAGTACGGTTTATTACCATCCTTAGATAGATCAACAACATGATTAAAGCCTTGAGAACGCAATTGATACGTAATCTTCTTCACTGAACGTTGGTACATTCCTTCGTTTAACCCTGTGTAGTCCATCCACTTTTGGTTTACCGGTGGAATGACGAACATAACATCAGTGTTTGACTGCGCAAATTGATTCAATACTAATTGGAAATCATTATACTCAACTGATGCCTCATAGTTAACGTTAGCTTGTTTGCCAGCTAAATTCTTTTCAGCTTGACGGACATGCTTATCGTAAAAGGTATTATTAATGCCAAAACGGTTATTCGTTGTTGATTGCTTACCCAGACGTGTTGCTGTTTGGGTAAGTTGCTCACGATTATAAGGCTGTGGCAATGTCTTACTTCCTGGCAAAATCTTTTGGTTATAATTGTCCTCGATTCGCCATTTACTAAAGAATGCATCTTCATGGTTCACCAGTGATAATTGGGTATTAATGCGTTGCTTTTCAAAGGACGACAAGGGTTGTCCGTTTGCCACTTTTTGCATCATCTGTTTAATTGACCCATCCGGCGCAACCTTCATAAATCGTTGCGCAGCAAGCCGATCCGCTTGTGTACCAGTTTGATTCTTTAAAAAATCAAGTCCTTGACCCGAACTATAAAAGACGGAGAAAGCTTGTGGATTATCCGTATTTTTAACAAACCATTGCGGTGAAATAACGAAAACGGCCTGTTTATCTTTAATTTGTGGCAACATCTGTTGCATACCAAAATAATGTGACAATGCCGTTGATCCACTTTGCCCAAGCAAGAATGGACGATAGCTGCGGTGATAGCCCTCAGCTAAAGTCGACGGATGCATGGCATCCATGCGTTTCCATTCACTTGACCCAAAAAACGGAACAAATCGATGTTGTGTATCTGATAAGGCCTGTTGCTTTAGGATAGCACTTTTAAAAACACGCGGTGAAGTTGCACTTGCTGCTTTACGTTCAACTTTATAGTTGGATTTAGGGTGCGTATTTGCTGCGAGAATCACCACTAAAATTAAAAGTACCGCGCATAACAATGGCCCAAAAATCAGCCAAAGTCGTTTACGCATTCCGCAATTCCTTTACCCCTTCAATAATCTTGTTAGCTGTATTCCAGTCATCACGTCCCATTTCAGAAACAGGTACCTTAATACCAAACTTAGATTCAAGTGCCACAACTAACTCAACAACAGCCATTGAATCCAATACGCCTGCATCAAATAAATCTTCATCCATCATATCTGAAACATCTTCCATGAACAAATCATCGATGATTGCAATCACTTCTGCTTGTACATCCATATCTTCTGCCATTTTTAAATTCCTCTATTCTTTAATTTAATTAGTGAAACCATAATTCATTCAAAAAGCCTGAGAAGACCAAGAAGGTGAACATGGTAAAGTTAAACGTTAAAAAGATTGCAAATCCATTGGTGAACCAGTTACTTGGTAATGGTTCCAAACCAGCTTTTTTTACGATCACGATTCTTTTGTTTCTTCTGACGTAACCACCAGTCATTGATAATCAAAACGAGCGCGTGAAGGAAACCATACAAAATATACCACCATGTCACACCATGCCAGAATCCCATCAAAAGCATGTCTACCATATAGGCAAATCCTGATGTCACATTTCTATTTTTAAACACCTTATTTCGCGTTAAGACCAAAACTAAACGCATAAAGACATAATCTCGGAACCAGAAGCTCAAAGTCATATGCCAACGATTCCAGAATTCCTTTAAGTTCTTTGCCATAAAGGGCTTATTGAAGTTAATTGGTGTATCAATTCCCATAAATTTTGAAATCGCAATAGCAAACAAAGAGTAACCCGCAAAATCAAAGAAGAGGTAAAGTCCGTATGAGTACATCACACCAAGCGTTGGTAAGTTAAAGATTCCCCCCTCCAGCAAAGCTGCTTTTTTGAAAGGAATCAAAAACTTAGCTGAAATGAGATACGCAACAATGAACTTATAAAAGAATCCCAGCATAATGTTCCATGTCGCGCTCTGAACGAAATCTAGATAACGTTGTCGATCAGGTACTTGTTCATAATCCGCTTCAAAGCGGCGGTAGCGATCAATGGGTCCTGATGATAGTGTTGGCATGAACATTAAGAACCTAATCGTTGGCCAAACTTTGACATCTTTAAGGACACCGTTCCGCATTTCCATAATCATGCCGACTGATTTAAACGTCAAATATGAAATTCCCAGAAAACCAATAATGGATGCCTTGCCTTGCCTTGATTAAATGCAGGATGCAATTTCACAATGACTAATGGAAGCGCCGATAGTAAGACCGCCCCATAGAATACCCACTTATTGTCATATTGCTTACGATAAGCCTGGTAAACGAGAATCAATACCGTTTGCCAAAGAATATACGCAATTAGCGCGTAAAATTGTACCCACTTTGGTCCTGCAAACATAAGTAGAATGAACACAAATGAGAAAACCGCTTCATAAATCTGGAAACGGCGTCCCATGAACATCCCTACAATAATTGGTAAAAGCGCCAACAAGAGATACCCAAAGTACATGGGATCGCCGTATGGCTGTAAATTAGGCAGAGAAGCTAACCATTGACTCATGAGCCGTTCACCTCAGCAATAAGTGCCTTGATGTCCACCTTACCATTTGGCGTCAGTGGCAATAATTCACGATAAATGAATCTTGATGGCATCATATAAGGCATCATTTCATCTGATAAACTTTCTTTAATGGCCTGTGTTAGTTTCAGTGGCTTTTCATATTGTTCCAATAGTCCTGGCTTAGGTACAACATAGGCCAGCAATTGTTGTACCTTATGTTGATCGTTATAACGAGGCACTGCCACGGCTGACTCAACCATATCTGATAAGTTCAGCACATGTGAAACTTCCTCTAATTCAATGCGATAACCGTTGAACTTGATTTGGAAGTCCATACGTCCCCCATAGTGTAACAAATTATCATCGTCCATCGAACCGACGTCCCCTGTGTGATAGGCAGGTTGTCCATCAAATTCAAAGAAGGCTTCTTCTGTTTTTTCTGGGTTATTGAGGTATCCCTTTGATACTGCTGGGCCAGCGACAATAATTTCACCTTGCTCACCATGTGGTAATACTGTGCCATCTACATCCATAATATATGTTGGAGAATCCGGCTTTGGATAACCAATTGGAAGTCGCTCAGCTTTTTCTAACATCTCATCGGTAATGGCCACTGCAGATAGCGCAACTGTAGCTTCAGTTGGTCCATATGCATTGACAATGCGAGCATCGGGGAAACGTTCACGTAGCTTTTGTGCTGTTCCCACAGTTAACTCTTCCCCATCAAAATAGAAGTACTTGATGTTTGGCATATGTTCCGCATCGAATTCATCTGATAACATCGCCATATCAGCAAATGATGGTGTTGACGTCCAAACCTCAATTGGCAGTTCAGGCAAAACCTTGAACAGCTCTTTGAAGCTTTCAACAACATGACGTGGCAAAGCATATAATGTACCACCCATCGCTAACGTTGGCGCCCAGTACATCACTGATAAATCGAATGAATATGGGGGTTGCGCTAACATTTGTGGTTGCTGTGAAATATCAAAGGCTTCCGCAGATAACATCCAATTTGTGAAAGACAGCAAATTTTTATGTGAAATTTGAACACCCTTGGGCTTTCCAGTTGTCCCTGAGGTAAAAATGATGTAGTAATTGTCATCATCCGTTACCATATGATCTAAATTATAGGTGACATCGTTTTGTACCACTTCAGCCAATTTTTCAGGCGTGATGACGGGTACAGCATCAATTTCAATTGGTAGTGGGTCTACTGCAATAACCGCAGCAGGCTGCGCAATCTCCAGAATTGATGTCAATCGTTCTTCTGCTGAATTAATATCAACCGGGATGTAAGCATGTCCTGACTTTGTCAAACCGACAAATGTCATAATCGCTTCATAGTCTTGTCCTGTAAAAACCATCACAGGTGCTTTATCAGCTAAACCTAATGTATCAATATACGCCGCCAAAGCATCTGAGTCGTGTTTTAAATCAGCATAGGTATGTTGCTCACCTAATACATCATAGACAACCCGATCACCTTGTGTCATAGCGTAATTGTCAATGGTTTGAATCATATTTTCTCCGCATGTCTATCTAAAATTCGTTATAAATGAAGCCGCCTTGTCCATGGCCTGAATAACCATAGAAATACAACAAAATCAATAACACGGCAAAGTAAAATAATGTTTTTATTATAAACAGCCAAAAGCCTGTATGTTTTTTAAACATTGTTTCGTCCTTTCACTTTCCAGTCTGCCTTATCTATTATTTCATAATTATATCAATGGTATCACAAAAGATTACAGCATTACCATTGATAATTAGTTAGTACTTTCTTCAGTGGTATCATCAGCCTCGTCTGTTTCTGGCGCTTTTATTGTTTCAAAAAGTCGACTAGCTAGGGGTTTGTTGCGTGCTTCATCGTTTCGATTAGAAAATAAAATAACCGCATTTTGACCATTTTTATCCATGAACAAAGTTGGTTCAAACCCTTGCATCTTGCCATGTCCAACATATGACTGACCATCAGTACTTGTATAAAGTCCACCAGCATAGAATAAACCGGCAGGTGGTGTCGTTAGCTCTGTGAGCGCAGACTGTGGTAATATCTTTCCCGCAAAATCATCTTTTAGGAAACAATACATCGTCCATGGTGTGGCGAAAACATCACCTGTTCCTACTTCTCGCGCAAAGCGCTGTTCCTGAAAAGCAAGCGCGTGTCCTTGATCATTATAACCGGTTGTGCGATGGTCACTTTTTTTATATTCTTGCACATTTAAAAAGTGATACTTGTCTTGAAACTCTTGTTTAAACAATGTCATCAATGACTTACCTGATAATTGACGTGCTACTCCAGATAGTAGAATGTAATTTGTCGATGTATAGAACCAAGGCTTTGACTGGTGATTAATCGTAACGCGTTCCGCAACATTGTTTATATAGCCCGCCTCACTCATCGTTTTTGTCGTAAACGGCACATCCGATAAATCAGCTGTCATCGTCCAAAGTTGATGTAATGACGTCTGCTCAGCCGATGGTACATTGGGATAGAACTTTGATAATTTTGTTGTACCATCTAATTGATGTTTCTGTAACTGCTTTTGTAGCACAATTCCCGTCAGATGCTTTGTCAGCGAGGCTAATGGATAAACTGTCTCTACAGTATTGGCTTTATGATTCTCCCCAGTGCCATAGCCTCTGTTTAAAATAACTTTATTATGTCGTACGACCAACGCAGTTCCCGTATAATCCACTGCCTGCAGCTGCTTTTCAAGCTCATGGCCTAGCTTATCTTGGGGGACTACTTCTCGATTACCTTGATCACGATAAACTTTTGTTACCTGCTTCTGTGTTTTTTTCGTCGAAGATTGTGACCCGCCATTTGTCAGAGTCGTCGCCTTTAAGGCCAAGCCACCACAAACAACACCACACCCGACTAATCCAATCAAAACTAAGCCAATTTTTTTATAATTCATTTTTCTTCCCATACCAATTGTATTCCCGCAATAATTAACATTGTTTAGACTAGCCTATTTATCAAGTAACGGCAAGCCCCGTCCTTTTCCTATTTGTAAAAAAAAAGAACGAAGCCATCCCGGGCTATCATATGTGCTTTAAACCTGCATCGTTAAAGTAATACCCAAGCTGAATAGTCACCCACCGACAACTTCTATCGAATAACACGCTCACACCAATTAATATCATCACACGCAATCATTTCAGTTCCAACATAAATATAGTTGTCCCTGTAACCCGTCACTTTACCCTGAACTATCGGGGTTAGATGTCCCAACTCATCACGCCGAATACGCTGTACTTTCACCACTTCATGATTAGCATAAGCATGCGTCAACACCTGATCAATTTCTGCTTCATCCATCCGAGGCTTTGCTGTTCGTGTTTCAACTTCAGCTGCCTTTTCTGTATATTTGGCCACATCCTCAACATGGTCTGACAAATAAAACCCTTGCCATTTCACCATACCGCGATCACGGTAGGTTTTTTCAAAGAAATCCTTAGCTCGGAGAAAAGCGGCTGCATTAGCTTTGCTATCCATATGCGTTGCCTCCACTGTGTCCCCCAACCAATCCGGCTCGGTCAATCATGGTGCCACCATTATCAGTTGAGGCTAGTTTAACAATAGCCGTCGTACCAAACTTATGACGAATATCATCAACCACATGCTCTATAGTTTGTTCTTTAATATTGATTGTAGGTTCAATAAATAAATCCATTTGTTCAGCCACATCAGGAATTAATTTACCAACTGATATTCCAATGTGCCGAATACTTTGCCCGTCATATTGACTATCAAATAATTGATAAAGGGCGCCAACGATTCGTTTTGCGCGATTCGTCGGGTCTATGCTTATTTGTCCGGAAAATCCGGGTTCGCTCTCTGATAACGCAGCACCCACATAAAGATGAACTACCTGACAAGCCTGACCTTTAGCCCGTAAACGCGCAGCAATTTGTTCACCGATTTCACGGATGACATTTTTAATTTCGCTTGCTTGAACATAATCTCGTGGTAAAACCTGACTATTCGATATACTAGCGCCCTTTGGCTGATATTTATCAGACAACCGACTTCGGTCAACCCCCCAGGCTAAAGCAAATAAGTCAGCACCTTTAACACCAAAGCGCTCCATTAAATACTGTGGATCTGCCAATGCAATATCTCCCATAGTACATAATCCCATCTGATTTAATTTTTTGGCTGTCCTTCGTCCAATGCTCCATACTTCGCTTAAGTCATGGATTGACCATAACTTATCTGGAACTTGTTCATAATGCCATTCAGCAATCAAACTATGGTTATTTTTAGATTCTAAATCTAAGGCCAGTTTAGCCATAGTCGGATTGTCACCGATGCCAACTGTCAAATATAAACCAAGGCGTTGTTTAACTTCCAATTGAATAATTCGGGCAAGACCTTTTAACGTCAAATCATGCCCGTACTTCGTCTGCAAGTATCCCCATGAATCTGTGACATCTAATATAGATTCATCAATCGAATACAGTTGCAAATCTTCCTCAGCTACAAATTCCCGAAAAATATCATTAACTCTTTTATTTTCCTTAATATAGTAATTCATGCGTGGTGGCACAATAATTAACCGTGGATCATCTGGTAAATCACGATGTCGCGTTACATTAGAAATACCAAATGTTTTTTTTGCCATCGGCAATGAAGCCAACACTAATCCACCATTCGTATTATCAGCTTGGCTCATTACAACTAATAACGCTTTCATCGGATTTAGACCTAGGTCCACACATTCACAACTGGCATAAAAACTTTTACTATCAATCATGAGTATTTTTCGCCGTACTTCATTTTCTGTCGGAAACATCCTGACACCTCCATTTAAAACTAACTATCGTTAATTTTAACCTAACATTTAAGATAATCAAGATTTTTTGATAGAAATCTTCATCATTTTATATGACTGTTCATCAGAAAAATTATAATAAAAAAGAGCTATGAATTTATTCATAGCTCTTTTTCTTTTCATATTAAGCTTCGTCCTGCAAATCAAACCTGAAGCGCTTCTTCATCTGCATTCTGAAGAAGAGGTATGACAAGCCGGCTAAGACAAGACTCATGGCAATGAGTATCAACATCGGTTGTAGAATACCATCCCCAGTAGAGATTGTCGCTCTTAGCCCCTCAATTGAATACGTCATTGGCATGTATGGATGAATTGCCCGATAGAACGGTGTTGTTAACTGCATTGGGTAGGTCCCCCCAGCCGCAGATAGCTGCAAGACCATCAAAATCAAAGCCAGGAATGTTCCCAACTTTCCAAGACAGACACTCAGCAAGAACAAGATTGTCATATCAGCTACTGAGCTGACTAACAAAACAATCAAGAACTTAAATGGTTCAAGTGGATGAATACCAACTAGGAAGATTGAAGCTAGATAAACAATTAACGCTGGTCCAATTGATAGTACAAGCGGTACCATAAACTTACTGAACCACCAGCCTAATGAACTCTTAGGTGGCACAATTGCTGGATCAAATACGTTGATAATCGCCATTAAAGTAATCATTCCAACGTATAAGTAGATTGAAAGCATGTATGGTGCCATACCATAACCATTGTTCTTCGTATTGGTTGAATCACTATGCTTCACCTTAATTGGCTTACCAAACATGTTAACAGTCTTCTTATTGTCCTTAACCTTGTTAACCTTCTCAGCCCCATCGTTCAAGCCCTTTGAAAGTTTGTCGGCACCTTGGTTGGCAGACACTAGTCCAACCGTTAACTCATTTGCACCGGCCGTTAGTTTACCACCACCAGCAGCCAGTTGCTCTGCTGCTTCATAGATCTGGGCCCCCTTGGCATCCAACTGACCCAAACCACTAGCTAACTGTTGACCACCTTGATTGAGTTGTGAAACCCCACCAGTATATTGACCAAGTCCACTAGCTAATTGATTAGCACCTGATTGAAGTTGGCCACTCTTGCTATCAAGTTGACCGAGTCCGCCAGCAATTTGGTTGGCACCTGATTGAATCTCACCACTTTTACCATCAAGCTGACCTAAGCCACCAGCCAATTGGTTGGCACCTGATTGAATTTCGCCACTCTTACCATTAAGTTGACCAAGTCCACCAGCTAATTGGTTGGCACCTGACTGAATCTCACCACTCTTATTATCAAGTTGTGTTAGTCCATTGTAAACTGCGGCACCACCTTGCTTAAGGCCAGCACTCTTTTGGTTGAGTTGGCTCAAGCCACCATTCAAGGAATTAGCTCCCGCTGAAAGTTCAGATACACCACCGAAAGCTTTTTGCATCCCGGCGTAAAGTTGATCATAGCCATCAGCTAGCTTAGCTAAATTATTCGTCTGCGCAGAATCACTTTGCAATTCAGTTTGAACCGAATTCAAGTTAGCCGTTAAACCACTAACATTCGTTTTAAGCGTTTGCTTTTGTGCTGCTGTTAGGTTAGAAGCGTTCTCCAAGGCTGCCAAACTTTGAATTTGCCCCGCCATATCACTCAACTTAGCAGTTAATGCAGCATTATTGCCACCAGACTGCGTTTGACGTAGCTTATCAACTTCCGCCTTATATTGTGACGCAGCTGAACTTAAGCTTTGACCACCATCGTTAACACTACTATTAAGGGTATTTAATGAGTCCGTTAGCTTGGCACTACCAGCTTGAGCTGAACTAACACCAGCCGTATATTGCTGAATCCCCTCATTTAATTGAGAACTACCATCCACTAACTTTGAAACACCACCAGTGTATTGGCCCAAACCAGTCGCCAATGATTGGCTACCTTGGTTCAGTTTTGAGACACCACCGGTATACTGTCCCAAACCAGTCGCCAATGATTGGCCACCTTGGTTCAGTTTTGAGACACCGCCAGTATATTGGCCCAAACCAGTCGCCAATGATTGGCCACCTTGGTTTAGTTTTGAGACACCGCCAGTATATTGGCCTAAGCCACCAGCAAGTGAACCAGCTCCTGACTGTAACTGACCACCCTTACTATTAAGTTCAGACAACCCACCAGCTAACTTTTGACTACCGTCATTTAGTTGTGAAACGCCATTGGTATATTGCCCAAGCCCTTGGCCCAGTTGACCAGCACCGTTACCGAGCTTACCAGCACCATCAGCAAGACTCTTGGATCCATCACTTGCCTTTTGCAAACCATCACCAAGTTTTGCTGATCCATCAGCCGCTTTTTGCATCCCTTTACCCGCTTGTTTAAAGCCAGTTAAGACTGCCTGTGCATAGGCCTTAGTCACTTCACTTTGGACATCAGCCTTAATTTCGTTCATCGCTCCTTCACCAATCTTTGAACCGATGAAGTTATTTCCAGAACTTGTTTTATATTTGAGTTGCATTTGCTTTGGATGATCATCCATTAGCGTTTTCGAATTCTTTGAAAAGTCTTTTGGAATAATAATTTCCAAATAGTACTTACCGTCTTTTAGCTTCTTATCAGCTTCTTTCTCGTCAACTTTTTTGAAGTCCAGACTCTTGCTATCAACTAAGTTGTTAGCCATTGATTTTCCAATATTGACCTTTTTACCATCAATCTTGACACTCTGATCTTGATTAACGACAGCTACGGGTAGTTTATCAAGGGCACCATAAGGATTCCACATTGACTTCAAAAAAATGACAGAATAAATTGCCGGAATCAGCATAATCACAATCATCGCAAAGCGTAACAACTTATTCTTCTTTAACTTTTCCCACTCTGCCTTTATCATGTATGACTCCTTTCTGGTCGATGTGCTCGAATTAACTGACTAATCTTATAACTATTCAGTCGTTGCAAATAAGCCTGCTCAGCTTTTTCCATAAAAGAAGCAACTTCTTCTTCGCCTGAGCGAATATCCGAGGCACCCTCCAAAAAATTGTCGGCAAGATGTTTAGGGTGGTAATTCTTCGTTTTACCCTCAATCGCATAGTAAATATCGAGTAAGGAGATATCGTCGGTGTTTTTAATGAGGTAATAGCCGCCACCTTTACCCGTATCCGATGCAATAACATTTTCGCGGACAAGATTTGCCAAAATTTTCTTGGTATAAGCATTCGAGCTCTGCATCAACTCACTGATTTCATTACTACTAATCTTTTGAGGGTAACGATCGTTGGCCAAGAGCAAAACAATGCAAATGGCACCTTCGAAACTATCTTTATATTTCATCCAGACCCCTCCATCATTAATTTAACTGCATACATTATACATACGTGGATGACAAATGTCCACGTTAAACCGTTAATTTATTTCACTTTATTTAAAATCTTGTCCTCATTCTCACAGTATTTAAATTAAATGTTTTTGAAATCAAAAAAGGTCGCCCGTATCAGGCGACCTTGCAACATTTAATTAATATTCAGTGGATACGGTCGTAAATAATTCTGTGTACATGTCGATAAACTTTAGATACATATCCTTCGAGCACTCTTCATTATTTTGGTGTGCCGTTAGGAAGTTTCCCGGACCAAACACAGCCATTGGAAATCCGATTGGATGATCAACAAGAAGCTTTGAAGCATCTGTTCCGCCCGGTGCAGCGATAGCTTTAATATCTTTTCCGACCGCCGCTTTGGCAATTGCTTGCATTTTTTGAATCAACTTTGAATGCAAGTCACCTTCAATTGGAATGATTTCCATGGTAACTTCACGACTAACCTCACCCTTGTGATTAGCATTAAAGTCAGCAATGGCTTGGTCAATAATGGCCAATACTGCTTCGTTATCAAATTCGGGTACCGTACGCACATTTAACTGTGCTTCTGCAGTTGCGGGTAAAATGTTTGGTTGAGAACCGCCATTGATCACATCAATATTGTAGACATCTTGTCCAAGATATTGGTTGGTATCCTTTTGGCTTCTTTCATCCAATTTCGTTTTAATATCCGCCCAAACATCCATTAACTCTTGAATAGCGTTAATACCTAATTGTGGCGTTGAACTATGCGCAGCCTTTCCTTTGGCTGAGAGCGTGATATTCAACTCACCCTTATTAGCAAAGCTTGTATTGTATCCCGTTGGTTCACCGACAATCAGCGCGTCAACGTCATCCATGTATCCAGCAGCTTGAAGGGCTGTTGAGCCAGCCATACCAACTTCTTCACCAGCTGTTGCTAAGAAACGCAAAGTACCATCGAATGGTATCTCCTTTTCTTTAATGTCAATTAAAGCGATGGCCGCTGCAGCTAAACCGCTTTTCATGTCTGAAACGCCACGACCAAACATTTTGTCTCCATCCATGGTTAATTGAAGTGGATCCGTCGCCCATTGGCTACGATCAAAGTCAACCACATCCATGTGCCCAGTAAAGGCAATGACTGGCTTACCAGTTCCAACGTGTGCCACTAAATTAGCGCGATGGTCAGGATCAGAAGCAAGCGGTAAGATTTCCGCTTCAATGCCATGTTTTTCAAACAAGGCCTTTAAGTATTCAGCCACGGGGCGTTCATTTCCATTACGACTATCAAATTGAATTAAATCTGACAAAATCTGAATTTTTTCATTACTTTCCATAAGCATTCTCCATTCATTAGTCGGATAAACATGACAAAATTATTAAAATAAAGTATAGCACTAATTCTGAAGAAAGATAGTTCTTGGCGAAAAATCATCAAGTGTTACAATGAAATAAACTAGGCTATGAGCGTAAAGGAGTTATACACATGCGTAAAGGAATTATTTCAATTATCGTTGCCACTGCCGTAATTGGCGGAGCTGGTACTTATGGTTACGCTGAAATGAACGCGCAACATCAGGCTGAAACACAAAAAAGCCAAGCCTCAAGTCACGTTGCCAGCGTCAAGGCGACTTCTAAATCATCTTCACAAAAATTAGTGAATAAGACTAGTGTTACGACAACAAATGCAAATTCTAATGAATCAAGTTCTAACCAAACTAGCCAGTCAGAATCCAAATCATCGAACCTGACATCATCTGGTGATACAACTAGTTCATCTACTGACAGCACAACAAGTCAAATATCTACTGCACAATCGCAAGATGCTTCAACCGCCCATTCAAGTGCACAAACTACCATTGATCCAAACAATCCCAACCTGACACCAAATCAAATTGCACAGTTGTCTCCCACTGACCAAGCCGCTAATCTACGCGTTGCAGCAGCTCAAGATCCCACCCGTTTCAAGATGGATTCAGCTATCGTAAAGGGGTATTCTAACGCGGCTATCCAGAGCGTCCCCGCTTGGTCACACTATTCTGATAGTGAAATCAACCACTTTAGGAGCCAAGATTAATAGACACAAAAAGCACCAGTATCCCAAGATACTGATGCTTTTTTTAATCTAAAAATGCCACTGCGTAAAACGCGTTGCCGCTACATCAAAGTAACCGGTTGTTAAATACTGCTTTGCTTTTAAAACAAGCGGTGAAGCATTCGCCTCAGTTATATCATCAAGGTCCACAAATAATGCTCCGGCGGCATCTTGACCATCAAAATCTGGCACTTTAGCCTGAATATCACCTTGGAACTGCAAAACATGGTAAAAGACGGTAACATGCTGGTTTTCTTCAAATCCTTGATAGTGCCAGGGATAGTGGAAACTTGTAACGCCCAGTTGCTGAATCTCTTTAGTTAAAAGTCCTGTCTCTTCTTTAATTTCACGAGTCAACGTCTGTTCTAAAGTTTCGCCTGCCTCCGATTGTCCACCAGGTAAATCAAAACGGTTTTGGTAAGGTCCATCTGTTTTTTTTATAACAGCCAGCTGTTTCTGCTGAACCATTACACCATAAACGCCAAAAGATTGATGTACGCCATTTTGCATCATCGTGAGCCTCCAGAAGCTTTAATATATCTGATATTCCTGTCCCGTTTGTTTACCGACAACACTTTTAACAAAAGCTTCGGCAACGTCCGTAATTGAGACCGGTGTATATCCCAAAAATTGCGACTTTAATTTCTCAAAACTGACATCAACCACATTAGGACTGATAGCATTAATGCGTAGTCCACGTGGTAAATCAATCGCGGCGGATTTTACAAAAGCAGTCACACCACCATTTGCCATGGCCGCTGAAGTACCACCAGGAATTGGATCATCTTTCTTAATCCCTGTCGTCAACGTAAAACTGCCACCATCTTTAAGATAGTGCTGTCCAACAATCACCAAGTTAATTTGACCTAATAGCTTACTCTGGACTGACAACATATTATCTTCTGGTTGCATGTCAACCAAAGCCTTCGCAGTTGTCTGACCGGCAGTTGAAATCACGTGGTCTAACTCTGGCAGGTCCGTATACATATTTTTAATACTTTCAGGATCAGCTAAATCAACATAGACATCAGCATCATGGCGGCCGCCACTAATAACGGAATGGCCTAATTCACGCAAACGCGCTACAACAGCCTTTCCCAATGTCCCATTTCCACCAACAACTAAAATTTGCATCTTTGATTACCTCTTAAATAATGGCCTATTGTTAAGCTAAAGTCACTTCAATACGCTTAGGCATTTTGATGGCTAATTTTTGAATCTTTTGAATTGGATCGATACCAATAACTTCAATCACATCAGCCAATACATTTAGTTGCAACGTAAAAGCTGGCACCGTTGTCTCCCCAGTTGTATAGATGTCAATATCAACAGCGGTACTATCTGGAACCATTTTAACATCGGCCTTTGTTACAGTACCATTTAGGACGCGCAAGACCCATCCTTCGGTTAACTGAATCACATTTTGTTCTTCTGACATTATGAATACCCCTTTTCATTCAGTAATTAATTAACCTTAGTGTACCTTTATTATCTTGCGGACTAGCGACAACAATGCGTCAATTTGGTTAAAGTCAGAAGACGAATTATTCACTTTAAAGAATAAGTATTCTTTTAAAATCCAAGGTGTTAGTTTTCAAAAATTAATATTCATTTTTAAAACAACCATTCCCTACCAAAAAAGCAACCAAGCTCATAGACCTGGTTGCTTTGGCTTACTTATGTTTTAAATACCACTTATTCAGTTCCGCCCAAACAATCACGGGCAAACCGGCTAATATCACAAGCCCCCATTGTTGTAACGTCAATCCCGCTGTTGAAAAAATGTCATTCATAAATGGGACGTAAGTTAATACAAGTTGTAAGGCAAACATTAATCCAATCGCGACATACGCCATTGGGTTGGAGAATAATACTTTTTTCGCAAAAGCAAAGGCAGATGTTCGAATATTAAATAGGTAGAAAATTTTACCAAAAATAATAATATTGACGGCCATTGTGCTGGCAACCGCAAATGAAATACCTTGTCTCTGCATCACTTCAAAAATAACCAAAGCCATTCCCGCAATTAAGACACTCACCATAGTCATCTGCAGAGCGTCAGATCGATTCATTAGCCGTGCATCTGCTTGACGAGGCGGTTTTTGCATCAAACCTGGTTCCGCTGGTTCGAAAATAAATGCCAACTGGATAGTAATTGCCGAAACCATATTAATCCATAATAGTTGTGTGGGTGTTAAAGGTAGTGGCTGACTAAGTAGAATACTAATCGCCACAATTAACCCTTCTGCAAAACTCGTTGGCAACAAAAATAGAATCGTTTTTTTGATATTATCGTAGAGACGTCTACCTTGTTCAATCGCCGTCTTAATGGTTGAAAAGTTATCATTTGCCAAAATCATGTCAGCTGAATCTTTGGCGACGTCCGTTCCCTTGATTCCCATCGCCACACCGATGTCTGCTTGTTTTAAAGCAGGAGCATCATTCACACCGTCACCGACCATGGCTGTAACATTACCTTGTTGTTGATAGGCTTGAACAATCTTGAGTTTATTATGTGGTGTTGTTCTAGCAAAAATATCATAGTTTCCAACAATCTTGGCCAATTCATCCAAGGTCAAGGCATCGACTTCTTGCCCTGTCATGGCACGAATGTCATCAGCCAGACCTAATTGTTGACCAATTGCACTCGCTGTTTCAACGCTATCACCGGTTATCATTTTCACCTTGATACCAGCCACGCGCATTTCGCGAATCGCTTGAATCACTTCTGGTCGTGGCGGATCAGTAATACCGACCAATCCTAAGAATTTAATCCCTTGTGCAGCGATATTTACTGTATCAATTGTTTCAGCATCCCCTAGCATGTCCATATATCCAACTGCAATCACACGTTTACCGACTTGTGCAAGTGAACGGGCGCGGTCAGTCCAATATTCACGGTCAAAATGTTGATTACCTTCGGCAACTAAGTCAAACATGACATCTGGCGCACCTTTAATGGCAGCAATCCGTTCACCCTGCTTATTTTCAATCAGTTTTGCAATATAACGATAATCTGAATCAAACGGAATCCGATCAATTTCAGTTACCTGCGGTTCTGTAGTGCCAAAACCTTTGTAATAAGCCGTAATAAATGCCGCATCAGTTGGTTCGCCATTCACAACCCAACCCGTTTCTTCCTCAGACAAGACGGTATCATTAGCAAATAGACCCATCGTGAGTAATTTCGCCAGTTCTGAATCAGTCTGTGCTTGAACGGTTTGTCCAGCTAATTCAAAGTGCCCATTTGGCACATAACCAGTTCCAGTAACCGTGTAATGACGATTTGCGACGAAAATATCTTGAATCGTCATCTCGTTTTTTGTTAACGTTCCAGTTTTATCTGAAGCAATGATATCAATTGCACCAAGGGTTTCAGCTGCCGGCAATGTTTTAACAATGGCATGTTTTTTTGTTAACTTTTGAACACCTGTCGCCAAAATAATGGATGTTGCGGCCGGCAATCCTTCTGGCATAGATCCTACGACCATTGTGATAACCGCCATCGCTAGTACCGGTAAAGTATAGACGTTCATAAACCAGCCTAGGGCAAATAACAGCACTGAACCGACAATGATAAACCATGAAATACCCGTCCCCAATTGATCGAGTTCTCGCGTTAAAGGAGACTTTTTTGGTTTCACTGCTTGCACACTGGTTGAAATTTTACCAATTTCAGTTGTGGCACCAATCTGCACGACAATTCCGAGACCACTACCATTTGTAACTCCTGTTGATGCAAAGGCCATATTGGTTTGCTCAGCAAGGGGTGTTATTTCCGGTAACATGTGGTCTGATTTTTCAACTGAGTCTGCCTCACCGGTTAACGAGGATTCCTGAATTCTTAAATTATCTGTATCAACAAGTCGTAAATCAGCTGGCACATTATCACCAGCTTCTAAATAGACAACATCCCCCAGAACGAGTTCTCGGGCCCTAACCGTTTGACGCTTTCCCGCTCGATAGACGGTTGCTTCAGCAGAAAGCATCTGCTTAATCTTTTCCAAAGCATCATTGGCGTTCACTTCCTGCATATAACCAATTAGTGCATTAATCACAATCACAATGCCAATCACAATGGCATCAGAATAATGTTGCATCAATAAGGTCACAACAGCGGCAAATAACAAAATATAAACAATGATATTGTTGAACTGATTTAAGAAAATACGCCATTTTGGCGTCACCTTAGTCTTCAATTCATTAAAGCCATCTCGTTTTAGGCGCTGTTCGACCTCCGGTTGTGTCAGACCGGCTGGCACGCGTGTCTCAAATGCGTTGATTACCTGCGCATTTGTTTTTTGATAAACTGGTAAGCTACTGGATATAGGGTCCTTTAATTCTGGCACTGATGTGTCTCCTTAAATTTTTTATATTTTTAAACATTCATTCAAATGTTTAAAAATATTATCCCAAGTCAATCTTTAATTAACCTTATGTCAATGAATACGTGCGAATAAGTCCACAAATTCCATAAGATATCTATAATTCTTAAAGAACCCTCTCTTTTTTTAGTGTATAGTGATTAATTATAAGTAAAAAAGAAAGTAGAAATAAATTATGACAGTAACCCCCATTTATTGGATTGGCTTTTTTGTCTTTGTCGTTGCAATGCTCGTCTTAGATCTCAAAGTTTTCAACAAAGCAAATACTGCTCCAACCATGAAGCATTCCCTCATTACTAGTGGTGTCTGGATTGTTCTAGCACTACTCTTCGCTTTCATCATTTTCCACCTTGGTGGTAAAGATGCAACCGTCGACTATCTCACAACCTATACCCTCGAGATGTCATTAAGTCTAGATAATCTATTTGTCTTTATTCTCGTCTTTGGTTTTTTCAATATTGCCGCTAAGTACCAGCACCGTGTCCTATTCTGGGGTGTTTTCACCGCCATCATTATGCGGGTTTTGTTTATCCTTGGTGGATCAGCTTTGTTGTCACATTTCCAATGGTTAATGTACGTTCTTGGTGCCTTCTTGCTTTATGCTGGAATTAAGATGTTCTTTAATAATCAAGAACAACAAGAAAGCCTTGATGATAATAAATTGATGCGTTTTTTGAATAAAGTGCTCCCCATTAAGATTACCGAACAAGATGGTGCCCCATTCTTTGTAAAATCGAATGGCAAGACTTTTGTCACTCAATTCATGGTCGCTTTAATCTTCATTGAAATATCTGACATTATTTTCGCCTTTGATTCAATTCCTGCTTCATTGGCCGTAACGACTGATACCTTTGTCGTCATCACATCAAACATCTTTGCATTAATGGGCTTACGTTCATTCTATGCGGCATTGTCATTAATTTTGCCAATGTTCAAATACATTAAGTATGGTCTTGCTGCAATTTTGTCATTCATCGGTTTGAAGATGATTGTAAATGAAATTAGCAAAGCAATGGGCTCAAGTTTTGAAATCTCAAATGCGGCTTCATTAGTTGTGATTGTGCTTTGCCTGGCCGTTGCCATCGGTGCATCGCTCATCTCAAATCGTCGTGAAAAACAAGCTTAAACAAAAAAGCAACTAGTCGTAGATTTCCTCGGCTAGTTGCTTTTTTATTGTTTTATTGTAAACGTGACTAAAATTAAAGCGTGTCGTTACTCCCCAACCGTACTAACTTAACCACTTAGCTAAATTCTGCCAAGACTTTTCATTTACTAGCATTCTTGGCACATCTAAATTGTTTGTGCCTTGATTGACAATGCCTGGATCAAGCGTGGAAACAGAAAGAATACCGTGTTTACTCATATACTGGGTTAAATAATCGTTAGCAGCCCCATATGGGTACGTAAAATACTTCGCATATTGTCCAGTATGTTGCTTAATTACGGCTTGGCTGTGACGATAATCTGCTGCCATTGTCTGATGCGATATCTTACTTGATTGCAAGGCTGGTTGTTCATCGATTTGATAATGTAGTTTATCAGTATGCAACCCCACCGTTGCTAATGGACTCTTGGCCATCTTTTCTAGTTGCTTCCAATTGGCCATCCGAATGCCATCCACTTTTTTGTCTACAAATCCGGTTACCACAAAGAATGTATAGGGAAATTGCTTTTGTTCCAAAATGTTCGCTGCATTTTCTGGCATCGACCGATCAACATCATCAAACGTTAAGACAACATATTTTCCATGGATTGGCCCATTAGCTTTCATGTTGAGCATCTCTTCATATGAAATCACTTTTACGTGTTTCTTCGCTAAAAAGTCCATTTGCTTTTTAAACTCGGTTTCGGTGACATTATATTCATGTAACTGATCATTACTTGAGACATGTTTGGCGGCACGATTTAAGCCAGAATCCTTTAAAATCCGATGATACGTCAAGACCGTTACCCCATTAGACTCTTGATGGAACATTCCAGAATAAGCAGGCAAAGTACTGTGCGCATGCCCTTTAGAAAACTGTAAATATTCATTTCCCAGTGCCAACCCAAAAATAATTAAAAAAATGATATAAATACTTCGTTTGATGCGCATAAACGTTACCCTCTCGGTGTTGTGTATCCCGAGTTAACTCAGCACACCCCAAAACAAACAACCAAACCAACAAACTCACACTCAATAATCCGATTACGATTAAGAAAATTTTCTGATTTAACCCCAACACAATATATAGAATGCTTAAATCATCTGTATAGGCTCCCCCCAGGTACAGCCCGCCAATCAATACTAGTCCGAATGAAACGATCCAAACACTTGAAATAAACGTTTCTTCTAACCAACCAAAATACCTTTTTTTCCGAATAATCATGTTTATACCCCTCGATCTGGACTGACCCATGTCCCCGTAGATTTCTTTGTGAATAGGACGACAAATTCTGACTTAATTGAACAAACTAAATTAATCACCCAATAAAATAGGTAATAAATCGGCCAAACAAATAAATCACGTACTGAAATTTTGCTTGTTCCTCCATCGCGAATTAAACTAACTGCCGTCATGAATACCATCATAAAGATATAAATAAACATAATTGGCACTGAAAGCTTGAAATCATGCGCTGGAAAGACGGAAATAACGAAATCAAGTGTACTGATGATGAATGACCACGACCAAAGGTGTGAAAAGAACATTTCCAACATTAAAAACTTGGTTCCGGTACCAGCTTGCCGTAAAACCCAATGAATATTCTGGTTGAACACTTCCACGCCACCAATCGACCAGCGTGTCCGCTGTTTGATAAATCCCTTTAATTTCTCTGGTACCAAAATATGCGTAATTGCGCGTGGTTCATACTTGATTTGGTACCCGAATTTATAAAAACGCCAAGTGACGTCAATATCCTCAGTCATCACTTGCGGATTGAACCCTCCAACCGTTTTTAGACTGCTCACCCGATACATCACTAACACGCCAGAAACGGTCATAATTTTATGAAACAATGTTTGTTGCGCTCGCTTGATTGTATCAATGATACTCACATACTCAAGTGCTTGTAGCGTTCCCAACACAGTTGTCCGATTTCGAACAATTGGCTTTCCCGTAACTGCTGCAATTTCAGGTCGATCAAAGTTTTCAACTAACTTACTAATCGCTGCTGAGTCAATAATCGAATCTGCATCAATTACCGTAATATAGTCAGAATCAACATAGTGCGTTAAAGCAAAATTGAGTGCACGCGCTTTCCCACCATTTTCAGACATTTCAACGAGTGTGCAATTCGTCCAATGGTGTTTCTGAATATAGTGTTTCACAATTGCGACCGTTTCATCCGTGCTTGCATCATCAACTAAAACAACTTTGAGATTTTCATATGTGACCTTTTTGATTGCCGCCATAGTCTCTTCAATCAAATCAGCTTCATTAAACATTGAGACGACGATTGTGACGCTTGCTTCGTCTGCAATATCTACCTTTGCTTTTTCCCGATGGGTGTGAAAACAGATGGCCCCTACGATCCATCCGACTGACATAAAAACAGGATAGATAATGGTATATCCCGTCATTAATTGCAAAATCTCCTTCAGTACCTCTGTCATACCCTTTTCCTCCCCAATTCTTAAACCTAAACTCGGCGCAATTGAATTTTAAGCCGTTCCTCAATTATGGCCATTTCGTCATATGAAGCTCGTGGCAAATGAGTCGTTTGTTCTAAATGAAAAATAACCTTATTGATAGTGATTTTAGGATTTTCTTGATAATAATGTTGCACAATTGGTTCAAACATTAAAATCCGCTTACTAATCCGTTTGGGCTGCTTTTCATCTGTCATATTCGACGCGACCTCCGTATGAATCGTGTCACGATTATGAAAGTGATAGTTGAGTTGCGCTGGCCCCGTTGCTCTTACATCAAAGTACATGGCGCACTCCTTTCTACATTTTTTATGATTTTTCAATTAGAAAAACATCATTTGCTCTAACTGATAACTCAAATTAAACCACAATTAATTTTTGAATTATATGATTTCCAGTCGCTTACCGTTCATGCTTTTTTACTCACGATAAAAAAACAGAGACTCTGAAAATAGAGCTCTGTTCGTTCCAATCATATTATGGTTGATGCTATCGCTTATCCAGCGCTTTTGGCATATACTTTTTATAGTAGGTAATGTGCAACTTGCGTAACGCTAAAAAAAACGTAGACTCCGCATCGTGCTTGTTATGATATTCTGAGCCTGCCAAAGCAAACATATTCCTAAGGAGGATCATGATGGACAAAATCCTTTGTTTTTTAGATAAAGATGATGAACAAAAAATCCATATTGTTAATCAAATGTTGCAGTCGTCAGAACCCATGTTAGAACGCAAAACCTTCGCGGCCAATCTTGACATGTCAAACTACCGTTTAAACAAGCTAATTGATGAAATTAATCTTGATTTACAAACCGTTGCGCCTAATGTTTTCATTAACGTCACCGATCGCTACATTGATAACAATGAGCAACTGAAATTTGGTGTTGAAAACTTATTATTGCGTAATTATTTTAAATCAAGTAATGCCGAGAAATTTCTACTCTCCTTATTAAAGAATGATCAAATCATTTTTAATCAAACCTTTCGCGGGTATGGTTGGTCGCGTGCTTTTTTCTTCAAAGAAAAAAAGAAATTCGAAGAGAATATGATGTACTTTATTGGCTTACATCCTTCTGAGAAAAATTTGCGTCTCTTTATTTACAATTTATATGACTACTTTAATGTCGTCCCCGACGTTCAAATTCCGGAAGTTCAACGTCTGCTTGATCGCGTGTTGCAACTCGATATTCCTCGAATACAAAATGACCTCGTTTTTGCTCAAAAAATCAGCATTTTGATTATCATTTCATATTTCCGTAACCACTATCATCATCGCGTTGCTGACGATTACTTATGGTTAGCTAAGAATCCAGATAACCCTGGCGTCCTTGATCTGTTTA
The DNA here is from genome assembly GCF_001437355.1 of Weissella viridescens. Classification (GTDB taxonomy): domain Bacteria; phylum Bacillota; class Bacilli; order Lactobacillales; family Lactobacillaceae; genus Weissella; species Weissella viridescens. The sequence goes on from NZ_JQBM01000001.1 coordinate 240,937, forward strand.
AACAAGTTTTGCCTGAAAACACAACGCGCGCTTCCATCTTCATTTTTCAAACCACGCTCGAAATTGGGCTAATTGAACCGACCCACTACCCTATAGAGGACTTAGTCCGTGACGAATCAAGCTGGCAAGCCGTCTATCGTATTATCGCTAATTATATGAACCAACTTGATTTCCCGTTTTCAGAGACCCAAATCAACAATACGGTTCGTGAAGTGTATACAGAAACCCAGCGAAATTATTTCTTAACGGAACGCGATTATAGTCATGCTAGCCACTATTTCTCGACAGTTTACCCGCAAACGGATTTCCATATTCGACAATTAATCGCTTTAGTGAATCAAGAAATTCGCATGTCACAAAATCATCTTTACCATTTGTATTTTAGAATTGTTGTGTTAGCTATGTCGTCAGGTTTGGACTTTCAAAAAGATGACACAATTGAGATTTGCGTCTCTTTTTCTCGAGGCTATCGCGCCACCAATTGGGTGTCCAATAATATTAATGCCTTCACCTACCTCAACGTTCATACCACAACGGAACTGTCAGAAAAAACGGACATTTACGTAAGCGATGTGCCTTTAGATCATTTTGAAAAACCACAAGTGATTTGGAATAGCCCTACTGGGCCCCAACAATGGTATGACTTAGAGGAACTCATTCGCCAAGTTCGTCATCAGAAATTTAGCCCAAAATAAATGTTTACAAATTTTCATCGCTTTGATATTCTGACCGCGAAAGCGAGGGGAATTTATGAAATTAAGAACATTTTTAGTTAATATATTAGTAACAGTGGCCTGTGGTGTCAGTTTGTTGCCAATTACGGCGCAAGCTGACACGTTATCAGCCAAAGGTATTGATAAGGATAGTGCCATCATTACTGATGGCCAAGGCAAAGTGCAAAGTCATACAACTGACCTCACTGAATCCGGATATCATGTGAGTTGGCATTGGTCTATTCCCGACCAAGTTAAAATTAAATCTGGTGATACCATGCAAGTTGAGGTTCCAGATAACGTCATGATTCCGCATGCCTTAACCTTTGACATTTTGAATAGCACGGGCACTGTGGTCGGTCAAGCTAACTTTGCTGCGAATAGCCCCACTGGTACAGTGACTTTTAACAACGAATTGGCCGATAAAACGCTTAATCGCAAAGGGGAAATTTATATCTACGCAAGTGGTAAAGCTATCGATGATCAGTTACCAAGCGATTGGTTGATTAACAAATCCGGTTGGTGGGAATCTGAACAACACAACAAAATCAATTGGAACATTGCCTTAAATCCAGCGCAAGACCACCTCGGACACGTCACGTTAACTGACACGCTTGGCGCACACCAAAGCTACATTCCAGGAAGCGTACAAGCCCAAACTGGAACTTGGGATGATCAGGGGCAGTTCACTCCAGATGGTGGCACCCTTGATGTAACCGTCTCACAAAAATCAGATCGATCAATCCAATTTGATTTGGCTAACGTAAAAACAGGGGTCAACCTACAATACCAATCTAAGGCAACTGGTAATCCAAATGGCGCAACGTACACCAATGACGTTACTCTCGATGCAGATAATCTTGGTGATGGTGACGATGACGGCATGTCTCGTAATCAATCTAGTGCCCAATTGAGTTTCGGTGGCGGTGGTACCGGTGATGGTGATATGGACATTAAACCTGATGTCCCTGAGAAACCTACTACGCCTGATCAGCCTGTCACGCCTGAAAAACCAGCTCAACCACAGGATCCGGTAACACCTGAAAAGCCAGTTCAACCACAACAACCAGTTGCGCCAAAAAAGCACAACCCAAAAAAACAACCTAAGCAAGTGCCTTCAACACAGGTACCTGCTAACCACCCACAAGATACAATCACGAGCAAATCTAGTGAACACGCTACCCCAGCCAACAAGAAACAGCCGCAGCATCAACAATTACCACTAACAGATGTTGCAAAGTACAGCTTTCTTTCATTGATTGGCTTAGTGATTCTATCTGTAACTGGGACACTTTATTTTAAATCACATCACAAATAAACCATGAAAAGCCTATCAGTCCAAGCGACTGTTAGGTTTTTTTGTGTGGCGAGTTTTTCGGCTAATTAGCGTATAATAAACATATAAATATATACGATAACGGGGTAACTGAAATGAAAAATAACCAGTTTGGAAGGATGCAACTCCCACTAGATACAGAACTCTTGGAATTGAAAAACATTCATGTTCTTGAGGCAGATGTTTTAGACACGCCTAAAGCACAATTGATTGCATTTTTGCAACGAGCTTGGACCCCACTAGTCACGAGTCCGGCTGCTTTTGACCAGAAACTTAGCCAGCTGCTCGCAACACCAGACACAACCATGGCTGATTTTTTTGCATCAGCAGCTCCCCTTACCGCCGACATTTTTGCACGCCTTGCCTTACAATTATTACAATTTGAACCAGAAACTGACTACGATATAGCTGATCCTTTGTCTGCGTACAGCACTTTGCAGTTACCAACATTTGATGTTGAAGCCTTCCAAACTGCCAACGATGTTGCACATGCATGGTATCAACTGCTATCAACACATACTAAAAATGGCGAAACCTATTTAGATTACCTCACACAAACGGGCTACTTTGTGCCATTTTACGGTCAAATCACCGGTCCTGTTTTCTTCAATGGAAAAGCCCAAGCTGTTTTCAATCCCCATGAAACCATTCATGAAATTGTTTATGTTGAAGCCCCACTTGATACAGACCATGATGGTAAACGCGATTTGTTGAAAGTTGAAGTCTCTCGACCAAAGTTAACTAACTCAGGTTACAAAGCTCCAGTCTTGTATACAGCGAGCCCCTACAATCAAGGAACGAATGATACTTTTGGTGAAAAAATAACACACTCGGTTGATGTCCCGTTAACTGAAAAGGCTCCCAACCAACTAACCGCAGCCGATGTCCAATTTCAAAGCCTATCGCCAGAGCTACCACCCGAACGCATCCCTATTGGTGAAACCGTGTTAGCCACTGAGCACTTTGCTAAGGAACAGAGTTATACGTTAAACAATTACTTTTTGAGTCGTGGTTTTGCGGTTGTATATGCTGCGGGAATTGGTACCCGTGATTCAGATGGTCTTCGTGATACTGGTGGTCCTGCTGAAACGCTCTCAACTGTTGCAATCATTGAATGGTTAGATGGTCAATGTCAAGCATTCACCAACAAGACTGATCGCATTGCCATCCCCGCTTGGTGGACCAATCAACATATTGCCATGACTGGACGCTCGTATTTGGGAACTTTGGCAACTGCCGCCGCCACTACTGGTGTTGACGGTCTAAAAACGGTTATTTCAGAAGCAGCGATTTCAAGTTGGTATGATTACTATCGTGATAACGGATTGGTCGCCGCTCCCGACACCTTCCAGGGTGAGGATATGGACGTCTTGGCTGGTGATGTTTTCAGCCGTATGCAAGACGCAGGCGACTATCTTGGCGTTAAAAAAGACTTTGAACAAGTTCTATCACAGTTACAAAAGGACCAAGATCGTCATTCTGGTAGTTATACGGCCTACTGGGATGGCCGAAACTATTTGAACCAAGTCGCCAATATCAAAGCCGACATGATTTTAGTCCATGGTTTAAATGACTGGAACGTCAAACCACGCAACGTCTACAATTTATGGCAAAGTTTACGTGAACTCCCCATCCATAAGAAAATCATCTTACATCAAGGACAGCATATCTACATTAATAACTTCCGCTCCCTTGATTTCACAGATATGATGAATTTGTGGTTAAGCTATAAATTGTTTGATTTGAATAATGGGGCTGATACTTTGTTACCAGACGTTTTGATTCAGGATAATGTCACGGCGGAGACCTGGTACCCTGTTACGGATTGGCCTGCTGCCACCGACCAGTACCAAACCCTCTATCTGGATCAAGATCATTTAACTGAAACAAAGCATCAAACACCTCAAATCCAAACGTTTAATGATCAGTTATCCGAAGCAACTTTCAAACGCTATTGTGATGACTTAGCTGGCTGGCATGCTGATCTCTTCAAGCCAAATACTGATGAAAACGCATTACGCGATAACCGACTCATTTTTAAAACAGAACCCCTGGTGCACCCTTGGACAATTGACGGTACCCCTGAAATCACGGTTGATGTCGCAGTTGATGCGTCCGTGGGGATGCTTAGTTTCCAACTAGTCGATTATGGTGATGCAAAACGGCTAGGTGCCAAGCCAACGCTATTAGCCAAAAATGTCTTGAGCGGTGCCTATGACTGGCGGACTGATGATTTATATGAATTTATGCCAGAAACACAAGTCACGCCTTGGAAGATGATTACTAAGGGACACGTCAACTTACAGAATCGCACGCATGCCTATCAAGATGAAGTAGTTGTACCAAATACCTTTAACCAAGTGCATGTGACCTTACAACCAACGTTCTATCGCTTGCCAGCTGGACATCGACTTGGATTAGTGATTTATGCAACCGATTTTGAAACCACCATTCGTGGTAACCAAAACCTCAGTTACCAAATTAACCTAACTGAGAGCCAACTTAATTTACGTCTTGCTGACAATCATTAATAAAAAAGTCGCACACCTATGTGCGACTTTTTTTATTGATTCATCTTATACAGTTGGTGTGTTTAAAGTCTGGACACACTAGTTAAATTTACGAAATTTCACATTTAAAACGATTCAAAAACGAACGTTGTTAGAAACCGATATAGAGCCCTTTCATTTCAGTCATATGCCCCTTATAATACTAGCAACGAGATTGAAATATGAGAATGCTTTAATCATTCATTTTGACAATTGGAGGCATGCCAGATGATCCATCAAATTCCCCATCTTCCACCAACGCTAACCTTTGGCACCCTTGCAGAGCGTGTTGGTATTGAAATTGAAGAACATCGTGTACAGTTACCCACTGCACATTTATCACAGCACCCACATGATTCAGCCCTAGGTGATCGACGAACTGAACCTAATTTCCAGACCGATTTTTCAGAGAGTCAAGAAGAATTAGTTACGGACCCACAACCAACGGTTCGTAAGGCCTTAACGCAACTGACGCAACTGCAAAACCGCTTAATGGACCATTTAAAGGCTGACGAGATTATTTGGCCACTTTCAATGCCTCCTTATATGGCTGATAGTGATGTAGATTACTTAGCCACCCACTTTGAGCGCCCTTGGTACGCAGACTATCGTCAAATTTTGATTGAGCACTACGGTTACTATCAACATATTATGACCGGTATTCATGTAAATTTCTCATTGTCAGATACCATTAGTGGTCCATTGTTAGCTTCAGGTGCGTATCCCAATCGGAACGCCCTTTACTTTCAAATTTTGAAACAAGTCTCAAAATATCGTTGGCTCATCACTTACCTCTTCGGTGCTAGCCCTGTTACGGAAAATCCGATTGATGATCGCATGTTGGCCCGTCGAAGTGACATCACACAACCAGTCCGCTCTTGGCGCTCAAGCACCGCTGGTTTTGCCAACCATCGCACCATTCAACTTGATTTTACGAACTTAGATACATTCTTAGCTAGTCTTGACGCACGCATTGATGCAGGTGATTTGTATGACTTAAGTGAATACTATGGTCCTGTGCGAGTTAAAGCTACCGACGCCTACCATAGCCAACACCGTCATTCAGTAGAATATTTAGAATTCCGAATTTTCGACTTAAATCCCTTTACCCCTAGTGGTATTAATCAAAATGCACTAACAGTCTTAGAGTTACTAATACTAGATGCGCTCTATTTTCCTGAAAACATTGACAACGAGATGATGCAAGAAAGCATCAAGATTAATGATGCCATTGCGCTCCAACATCCTGACGCGCCATTGCCTGAAGCACAACAAGTTGCTTTTAAGCAACTCCTGGCGCATTTCAAATTGCTGCAAGCTCAAGCCGAAGATGGTGCTGAATGGCAAACGACACTCGATGATTTGGCGAATAACATCGACCAACCACGGAGCACCATTTCTCAACAACTGGTTCCGCATATTCATAATGATTCTTTGCAGGCATTCGCAACAGCACAAGGTGAATATTGGAAAACAACTTACCAAAATCAGCGTCAGTAAATGATAAAATACATACAGATTTCTCAGTTGACTTTTAGAATTGAACTTTGTATGATATTGCTAACACAAAAAACAAAGTGATCAGGAAAGTAAACCGATGTCAGATAACAGAAAGCTAGTGGTTGATGTGAACTAGTATCTCACTTCGTTTGAAAATGACCTGTGATTGGCATACATGAGCGTGCATCGTGAGTGTATGACGGATTGGCCTCCGTTATCATGGCACACCATTCGACAATTTTGTCTGATGGTTAGTGAGTGGCGGTTGGTAACAACCCCAAACGCTCAGAATGGTAACGTAACTATACATTTAGCTGCTTCTGACTTCGACAACGCTGTCGTCGTTTGAAGCGGCTTTTTTATTTAAGGCACAAAAGAAAGGATTGTACTTATGACAATTCACGCAGACTATTTAAATTTACTCAGCGAACTTATCGCACTACCAAGTGTTTCTGCAAAAGAAGAATTTTTACCAGAAACGGCTAAAGTTTTAGCTAAAGCATTAGCCGACCTTGGTGCCGATGTCATTTACGATGACACCTACTTTGCGCCCCTGGTCATTGGACAACTCAAAAGCAACAATCCTAACGCAGAAACTGTCATCTTATACAACCACTATGATGTTCAACCAGCTGAACCCTTTGACTTATGGAAAACTGATCCGTGGACGCTAACTCAAACTGGTGATAAGCTTTATGGTCGTGGCGTCAATGATGATAAAGGAAATATTACGGCGCGTTTGACGGCGGTGGCTGAATACCTCACCGAACACAATGGCGAACTACCCGTTAATATCACGTTCCTATTTGAAGGTTCAGAAGAAACTGCTTCACGTCACCTTGATGATTACGTGGCAAAATACGCTGATGTACTCCAAGCGGATTTAATTATCTGGGAATCTGGTGAAAAAAACAGTGAAGACCGGGTCGAGATTTATGGCGGTAATAAAGGTATCGTAACCTTCACCCTGACTTCTCAAACCGCTAAAAAAGATCTACACTCTTCATTTGCGGGAGTTGTTGATTCAGCAGCTTGGCGAATTACACAAGCTTTAGCAACGCTCTTTGACCAATCTGGTCATATCTTAGTGCCAGGCTTTTATGAAGATGTCATTCAACCAAACCAACGTGAACGGGATTTAACAGCAGACATTCCGTTAACTCGCGCAGAACTCATTGATCAATTAGGGATTGAAGCCCCTTTATTAACCGATAAAAATGGTCAAGATCTCAAAGAAACGCTCTATTTTGAACCAACTCTCAGCATTGAAGGAATTAGTTCCGGCTGGCAAGGCGCTGGTGTTAAAACCGTTCTCCCCGCACGCGCCGAAGCTAAATTGGAAGCACGTCTAGTACCTGGCATGGACCCTGACAAGACTTTTAATCAAGTTAAAAACTACCTCACTGAGCAAGGTTACGATGACCTAACGTTGACGAAAACGCTTGGGCAACCCGGATATCGGAGCGACATGTCAGATCCAGAAATTTTACGTGTCGTAAACGTGGTCGATAAGCTCTACGATACTGAACCGATTGTCGCCCCCACCGGTGCTGGAACTGGTCCCATGTACTATATCCATGAGGTCGTGCAAGCACCAATTGCGAGTCTCGGCATTGGCTATACAAATAATCGCGACCATGCCCCCAATGAAAACATCCGTTTGGCCGATTACGATGATGACATTGTCGTGATTAAACAATTAATTGCCACATACGAAAATTAAAGAGAGCCGGTAGTTGTATGAGTCAGATTATCGTTCGTCGTTTCGTGGCAGATGATGCGCGCGCTGTCGTTCAACTCGTTGCCAAAACAATGCGTATTTCTAATCGTGTAGACTATTCCTCAACTTACATTGAAAATGCGCTAAAGCGCCTTGATACAGCCCACTATCTTGAGTTAAATCAACGCTCACATTTTTATGTTGTTTGTGATCAAAATCGTCTCATTGGTACGGGTGCCATTGGCCCCTATTGGCATTCACGCGATGAATTTAGTTTTTTTGCTGTTTTCGTTGATCCAGCTTATCAAGGTCAGGGCATTGGGACACGTATCGTAAACACGTTAGAAACGGACAGTTATTTTGCAAAAGCGCGACGTATCGAAATTCCAGCCTCAATTACGGGGCGCCCTTTCTATGAAAAATTCGGTTACCACATTAAAGATAATCAAACCGAACCTGATGCAGATGGGTTGTACCGTCTGGAAAAATTTCATACACCGATTAGTTAAACACAAAAAGCAGACTATCTTAACGATAGCCTGCTTTTTTTAATGCTAATGGACTGCTTGTAATTCTATACACTGAGCTCGAATATTGTCTAAAAATGTTTGGTCGTGTTCAACCACAATCATTGTAGGCTTAAAAGTTTGGATAACTTTTTCAATTTGCGTTTGATTAAAGACGTCCAAATAATTCAACGGCTCATCCCAAAGATACAAGTCGGCCGGCTTAACGAGCGCCTGCGCTAACTCTACACGTTTCTGTTGACCGCGACTCATTTGTTCGATTGGCAATGCAAATGCGCGTCGTTCTAATCCAAGCTTATGCAGCATGCTCATAAGCGCCTGTTCATCAACACCATGTGCCCGACTAAATTCCTTTAGGGTTCCATGTAAATGCTGCGTTGTTTGTCGCACCTGGCTGATTGTTAGCGAACTTGCCAGCCTCAAATCCCCCGTGACTTGACCCGTAAACGTACCTTGTAGGGCTTGCAAAAGTGATGATTTGCCCACCCCGTTATTGCCAGTCAGACCGACGATGTCGCCCGGTACAACTTTAAGAGAAATTGGGGCAAATAATGGTTCAGTCTGATATGCTAACTGCACACAGTTTATGTCCACGAGTGGCGATTTTCTTGGAGTTTGCACGGCCATCGTTAACGGTTCCACAAATTCAAGATCCTTTAAAAGCAACTCTTTATCATCTATCGCCTGTTGCGCATGCCGTTCAATTTGTTTTGCCTTCTTCATGGTTCGTGCAGCCCGGGCTGATTCAAACCCCTTATCACCATGATTTTTGCCACCAACTTGTGATGGTTTCGCAGTTAATGACTGTTCTCGTTGATCTGACCAATGCGCCTTCTGCTTTGCAGCTTGATCAAGTTGTTTAATTTCGCGTTGTAACTTCTGCTTTGTCGCCAACTCATACGCATCTTGAGCTTGTTTTTCTTGTTCATAGATCGAAAATGATCCGTTATATCGTTTTAATTGTGTTTTTTCAATTGATAGGGTGTGATCCGTTGTTTCATCCAAAAATTGGCGATCATGACTTACCACAATAAAGCCTTGTTTTTGGCGTAAATATTGTGCGACCTGTCGACGCGTTTTCGCATCCAGATGGTTTGTTGGTTCATCCAGTAAAATAAAATCATCCACATTTGCAAAAACGAGTGCCAATAAAACTTTAGTTTGTTCACCACCCGAAAGTGTTTGATAAATTTGTGTTTCAATGCGGTCAACATTCAGACCAAGCAATTGCATTTCACGTTCAACTTCCCATAAATGCTCTGGGGCAACCGCTTGTTCAAGCATGGTTCGCACCGTTTGATTAGGGTGCGCGACAACCTGTGGGAAATATTGGACGTTAACATCACAGATTAACGTTCCTTGATAGGCTAATTGATTTTGTATGAGTTTAAATAGTGTAGTTTTCCCACGCCCATTGCGACCGACAAGACCTAAGTGCCAGCTTGTATCTAGTACTTGAGATACATTTTCAAATAAGTTTGCTTGCCCATCATAAGCAAAGCTAACATTTTTCATTTCTATTTTCGACATAAAACCTCCAAAAAAAGACACCAGCCGCAATTAAACAGACTGGTGCCTTCTTGTTTGGGCCGTTGGTCCTAACGAAAGAAAAATCACTAATCTTGAAAATTGCAGACTGCACCCCTTTCTAATCACTTAGAAAGTGCTCCAACAAAATTTCAAATATTAGCTTAATTCTTCAATGGACACATACCTCATTCGTTTTATAGTATCTGTATTATAAGCAGGTTGCTATTTTTTTGTCAAACTTTTTATTTAAAGGGATACCAAAACCGACTACCATTCGTCAACAGTAGAACTAGTTCAATCCCGATAAGTAGGCTGGTTAAAGCAATCGCCCACCAATCCAAAGTTTTAAATTTCTGTGCATAATACCAAGTTCGGCGCTTTCGTTTCCCAAATCGACGTAAGTCCATCGCCCGGCTGACCGAGTCAATTTGTTCTAATGACGTAAACATCAGCGGCATCATAATCCCAACCGCTCCTTTTAAGCGATGCCATAGAGAGGTATTTTTAGACATATCATAACCTCGCGCCTGTTGCACTTTGCTAATCGTTTGATACTCCACTTGAATATCTGGAATATATCGAAGGGCTAGAGCAACGGCATAAGCCACACGATATGAGATCCCAATTTTATTCAGTCCGGCGGAAAATTCACTTGGATTAGTCGTCATCAAGAAAATCAACGCGAGCGGTAAAGCAAATAAGTACTTGGTAAAGACAATGATCTCGTAATATAGTTGCTCAAAGGTTAATGCATAGGCGCCACTTCCCAACAAGACAGTCTTGCTCCCAAATAAGTGCGTGCCATATTGCGGCGCAAAAACATAAATTAAAATCAGATTTAAAATCGCAAAAACAATGACAAGCCAAACCAGTACACGCACATCGGTCCATTTAATTTTAGCAACAAATAAGGCGCCAATTGCGACAACACTTAATAACAACAAGTATCGTAAATCAAAACTAAGCGACCCGAAGATGGTCAAACTTAGAAAAATGATTAATTTCGTCGTGCCCGTTAATTGATGAATTGGCGTTGTGCCGGGATGAAAACCAAAAATATTATGATTCATGCGCAACCTCCCGTTTATGCAATTCTCGATAAACTTGCTGATTAGCAACCATATGATGACTAGTTAAAAATACATCCAATGACGTTGGCGCTAAATGTGCATGAGTTAGCACGTCTGGTTGCTGCAACAGACGGATTGGATCCGTATCAGCCATAATTTGTCCATCAACTAGAACAACAGTCCGGTCTGCAATATAGCTCATGAGTCCTAAATCATGAGTCACTAGCAAAATTGTTAAGCCATATGATTGCTGTAAATCTCTGACAAAGTCCATTAATCGATTCGCATTTTCAGCATCTTGCCCAGCAGTAGGCTCATCAAGAATTAAAATATCCGGATTTAGTACCAGAATCGTAATAATACTAAGCCTTTTCTTCTGCCCATAACTCAGACTATCGGTGGGCCAGTTCCGCATCGAATATAACCCAGCTAACTCAAGCAATGGGACAACGCGCTCTGCAATTTCTGAGTCAGAGACATTACGCAAACGTAATCCCGAAGCTACTTCATCAAAAACAGTCGGTTGGGTCAACATCAAATTAGGGTCCTGAATCACATACCCCATCCGTTCAGCGCGTTCCTTTATGGAAAGCGTTCTCAAATCCGTCTCAGCAAGGGTTAACGTTCCGCCGACATTTTTGTTCTCAATAAACCCAGTTAGAATATTGATTAACGTTGATTTACCTGATCCATTTTTACCAACTAATGTGACAATTTCTGACTTACGCAATGAAAAATTCAAATGATCAAAGAGCGGTTGATTTTGATCGTAGCTAAATGATAAATCAGTGACAGTCAATAATGGTTCCGTTATCTGAGTCGTTTCATGGTTAGGTAGTTGCGCTAAATACTCCTCAATTTGTTGCTGTAATTGTGGCCCCAAAACCGTTTGCGGCTGTGTTAATTGGGATAACTCTCTTAGTTCAATATTGGCCGCCCGGAGGAGTTGGACATATAATGGTTCCGCTAATCCATATTGAGGCAAGCGCGCCTCTTGTAGTATTTCAACAGGTGGCGCATCTTGAACGATTTCACCTTCATCCAAAAGCACAACTCGATCAATTTTATACTGCAGAACATCCGCTAACCGATGCTCAATCAAGATAATCGTGATACCTTGCTCTGTTCGTAATCGCTCAAGTAACCCTAACATCTCTTGCCCACTAGCTTCATCCAAACTAGCTAATGGTTCATCCAATAGTAGTACCGGACTCTCATCAATCAACACGCCTGCCATCGCAGTTCGCTGTTTTTGCCCACCAGATAATTGTTGCGGTGCCAACTGCAATTTATCTCCCAAATCCAAACGACTAGCCCATGCTGCAACAGCAGCATGCATATCAGTTTCGCCCACTTCATCATTCTCTAAAGCGAAGGCAATATCCTCAGCAACACTTAAACCAACGAATTGTGCATTCACATCCTGTAAAACGGTTCCAATTTTTTGAGATCGTTTAAAAATGCTTTCGTCATTGATGCGTTGACCATCAAAATATAACTCACCGGTTAAAGTACCCGGAAACGCTTCAGGAATCAGCCCGCTGATTAAGCGTCCTAGGGTTGATTTACCAGAACCGGAAGCTCCTGCAATCACGATAAATTCGCCAGCTTGAACTTCCAAATTGATGTTTTTAAGTGTTGGCTCTTTCTGCGCTTCATATTTAAAAGTAACATTGTCTAGCTTTAGAATTGCCCGTGATGTTTCGTTCTCCATGTTTACGTCCTATTCCGTTTTATGCCTCGTGTTCCAATGAGTTCTTTTTTACCTTGGTTCGATTGTAGATGGCCAATACTGCAGTTCCCAAAATTGCTGTTGAAATCACATTGACCAAAGTCGAAACTGCACCTTGTGTGAATACCTTAGCTGCCGGTTCACTATAAATTAAAATATCGCCTAGTGGTGCAACGACTAACCAAGCCACGATATTTGATACTAACTGGGCAAGATTAAAGCCAATAATCTTGCGCGTGGTAAAATTACCATCGGCAAAGTGTAAATACTTTCCAGCAAGGCCAATCAATACGCCGAAGACACCGTCAGCAATGACCCAACTCCACCAGATTGACCCATATGAAATTGCATCATTTAAAGCATGACCAATAAAAGCAACCAATCCACCAACGACCGGTCCAAAAATGGCCGCAATTAAGCTCAACCATGCTTGTGCCACATTAATTTGTGTATTTGCAATGCCTGTTGGAATGGCTAAAAATTTAAATAAAATAATAAAGACCGCTGTGCCAATCCCGACAGCAACGACAGAACGTGTTGATAATCCATTTTTCTTTTCCATGACGTAGCCCTCACTCTTCTTCCTGATTGTACCGAATGACAACCGTCAAGCTGTCGAACCAATCACTGATGATCAACCCAAACAAAAAGAATCCATCAATATCAAAGTTATTTTCATTGCTGGAACCGTTCTCTTTCTAATGCTCTTACCAAACTTAATCGGTATGAAACTTCCTTCAATGGTAACCGAAGAAAATCTTGGTACCGCGGCCACGGCAACGCTAGGTTTAGCCGGGATGGGCTTAACTCAAATGTTTGGTAGTGGTTTATATGGATTCATTGAACGTTTCTTAAAGGCTTGGATTTTACCACTCGCTTTTATTGGGGGTAGCCTAGGTATCTTAATCATCTATACCGCTAACCAATTACCAATGGTCATTGCCGGTGCACTTGCATTTGGATTCTTTGTTTCAATGGCTGCACCTTATCTTTTGACGCTCGCAGCTGATGTTGCACCCCTTGGATCAGCTAATCTTGCATCTGCCGTCGTTTTGCTTGGTGTCAATGTAGCTACCTTCATTGCGCCCACATTTTGGAACACCCTTGGCAAGCTAGTAGGTGCCACAGATCCACGTAGTATCATTTCTGATGGTATGGTCTTAATGGTCCTTATGGCAGTAATGTCAATCCTATATGCTATCAAGCAAAAAAACAGTCATGCCACAACGCCTGACGTTAGTGAAGAAATTTAATCGTAATAAAAAAGGATGTTGAACTTGGGTTCAGCATCCTTTTTTTAATTTCAACAATAATCAGCCATTCATTAGAATTCTCATACGTTCTTAAGTTATATCTTTCGTATACTTATTTTAAGCTATTTCAATATCAATATTCGCTCTATATCAAGCATCGGGACGCTTTTGACAATCTTTACACCTACTTTCATTTATTGATAAAATACAAAGTTGTGCGTAAAAAAGCTACGCCATTATGCTAGACATTGATTTACTAAAAATAATTCACCATAAGGAGCACCTCATGCAAACGCTTAAGCATTCTTTACTTGCCCGTTTTCTATCAATTGCATTAGCAATTGGGATTATTAGCAACATGATTAACCCGATGATACCGCAACCATTGGAGGCGGTATTCATCTTGGTCGTAACCGTTTTGGTTTGGTTCGCCATTAAGGCAGTTTTACCCTTAATTGACCGACTTACTAAACACCAAGTTAAATGGATTATCATTGGCGCTTTGGGACTCATGTTAGTTGGCCAAATTTTGGTCTTACACTATCTACCTGTTACCGTCTATCACGATCCATATCGTGTCCTTTCACAGGCTGATCAAATCAGCCACGGTAATCCAGTATGGCAAAGCACCTATTTCTGGCGTTATCCTAATAACGTGACCATCGCCTACCTGCTATCAGTATGGTTAAAGTTCACCAATTTATTTGGATTGACAACCAACATGTCATTGCACATTCTCTCGATCTTAACGCTCGACACATTTATTATGTTGATGCTTAAGACCATGTATCAAATTAGTCATAAAAATCGTCACATCTTATTCGGTGGTTTAGCCTTTATGGTTTTTACACCATTCGCATATACCTACTTTTTACAAGTCTTCTATTCAGACTTACCATCACTTCTATTACTGTTAATTACCTTTAGCATTATTTATTTTTGGCCTGAATACACCGGATGGCGCCAATGGGCCGCTGGTATTACCCTTGTCTTAGCTGTGATGTTAGGGCAATTATTAAAGCCAAATATTATTGTTTTGATTCCTGCAATTTTAATGGTTTGCGCTGTCCTTTTCTATAAAAAGACATTATCACTCGTTAAAATTCTGATTCCAACGGTTCTCATCGTTGTTGGTTTTGGCTTGAGTGTTCCTGCTAAACAAGCCATCTTCTCTGAAACAAACTATACCAAAGATGAAGCGTTTGAACTTCCAACCGTTTCTTGGATTGCAATGGGACTGAATAAAGATTCTCGCGGAACTTATAGTGGTGATGATATCGGAACCGAAATTCAAATTCCAACCAAATCAGAACGTGCAACTTTTGAAACAAAGGTGGCAAAAGAACGTATTCAAGAGCTCGGTCCATTTGGTTTATTAGAACAGCGGACTATTAAATTAGGCATTTTCCTAAACGGTGCCAATCCGCATACCTTCTACAATGGTGGGTTACAAGCGGCACCGGCTTGGAAAGCTAAGCATAGTGAATTCCTAAATTACTTAGTTAGCATCATCTACCAAGTTGGCACAATCTTGTTATTTGCCAACGTCATGGTCCGTGCCTGGGCTTGGCGTCCAAAACTAAATAGCCAGGCCGAAATGACCACCTTAATTGCGATTGTTACAACACTTGGATATATGGCTTTCCACAGCTTAGTTTGGGAAACAGAGCCACGCTATGGACAAATTATCTTACCTTTGGTTATGTTTGTCCTTGCTGCCCTGCCTGCACCACAATTTTCTGAGAAATCATTTGGAAAGCGTTGGCGCTATGTGATGCCTGCGATTGCAGCCATCGCTTTGTTTGCCTCAGCAGCTTTCCTAAGTGATTATTATCCTAAGAAACAAATTGTAGCGGCGCAACGTAGTCAATTGTCTACGCAATATGGTGCTCGTGCAGCCAGCTTACCCAAACGTTCAGTTGTGACCCAGAAAGTAACGCTTAACGGGCCAGCTAAACGGGTTTCAGTTCAAATTCATGAAGGTTCAACGTTTGAAGGAGAGATTATAAATCTCAAAACCAAGCAACGCTACGTTTTGAAACAAACTGCAGCTAACTATATTTATGAAGGTCATTTGCCAGCTGGTGATTACCAATTATCATTCATCAATCATCAAAATAAGGATCAGCTTGCCGATGTTGTTTCAACTAAAAACTACAAGCTTGCCCCTTACCCACTTGTGATTAATGACAAGGCGAACCCACATGCTTCACTTGTTTATAAAATTCAAAAATAAACTTGAAACCATCCAATATCATGTTGGGTGGTTTTTTTATTAAAAAAAAGGGACCCAAATCTTGGGTCCCTTTTACTTTAAATCTCACACGTACACCAATTCTTTAATTGGTTGGCTGAATAGTGGGCTTGTTCGCCCCCTTCGAAGCGAACTAAGTATTGCTCGCTCGTTGGATCATAGCCCATAACCAAAGCTGGTGTCTGCAACTTGGTTGGCTCTTGTACTTGAACCGAGCTACCAATCATAAATTCTGACATCGCCTTTTCCTCCTTTAATCTTGAATATTAATGAACTTAAATTGATCAAAATCAAAAAGACCTTGATCGGTTATTTTCAAACTCGGAATCACAGGTAAAGCCATAAATGATAGAGTCAAAAATGGATCAAATGTGATATCACTGATTTGTTGAAAAGCTGTTTGTAACTTTTGATTCTCGGCATACACGACTTCATATGGTTGATTGGACATCAATCCACCAATCGGTAATGGCAGTGTCACAATATGATTGGCATCAATTACCACGACTTGTCCGCCACCCATTTCACGCAAAGCGTCTGCAGCGAGCACCATGGCTGCATCGTCATGTCCAGCTAAGATCATATTATGAGAATCATGTGCAACTGTTGCGCCAATTGCACCTTGCTTAATCCCTAATCCTTCAATCACACCCACACCGTGGCCTAAATCGTGATAACGTTCAGCAACTGCAATTTTATTAAATGTTGCATCAGCTGCAAAGAACCCATTTTCAACTGATACCGGTACCTCGATATGCTCGGTGGTAATATGGTGCGGCATAATTTTGATGACATGTGCCGGCTGGTCAGCTTTGAGTGGCAGCGCCAAATCGTCAGTGTTTAAAGTAACATGCACTGGTACTTTGAAATCAACTGAAGCAGCCACAGCGCCACCATCCACCCATTGCCCATTAATCATTACCCGTGCTGGTTCAGCATTTACTTTATCCGGTAAGATCACAAGATCGGCTAAATAACCGTCGGTTAAAGCACCAAGTTGAGGCAATTCTTCCGCTAAAGCAGCGTGGTAACTTGCCATCGTAAAGGCTTGTTCAGGTCGCATCCCCGCCTTAATCGCCATTCTAACATTCTCATCGATAGAACCTTCTTGCACAAGATCATGCACACTTTTATCATCAGTGGCAAAACTAAAGGCCCGTTGATTAAGCGTTGTAACCGCCGGTAATAGTGCCAATTCATCAGCTTCTACTGTTCCTTGACGAATTAATACTGCCATCCCCGCGTCTAAACGTTCTTGCGCCTCTTGCACATTTGTCGCTTCGTGATCGGTTTTAATACCATATTGTCGATACACAGCCAATTGTTCACGTGATAAGCCTGAAGCATGCCCATCTGCGTGCCTACCATGCGCATTAGCATCGGCTATTTTTTGAAGCATATCCGGTTGTTGTTGTGCAACTGCAGAAAAATCCATGACCTCAGCTAATCCATTCACTTCTGGCTCTTGGTAAAACGGCGCTAAACTAGCAGCATCTAATACTGCACCCGTTCTTTCAAAAGGGGTTGCAAGTACTGATGAAGGCAACATAAAGAAAAATCTGACCGACGTCTTTCGCGCATCATTCAGCATATAGTTCAATCCATCCGTTCCAGCAACACTAGCTAACTCATGTGGGTCAGCTACCGCGCTAGTAACACCATGTTGTGCCAAAAGGCGTCCCAACTCGGCCGGTCTTAGTAAACTACTCTCAATATGCATATGGGCATCAATCATCCCCGGAACAATGTACTGGTTCTGTGCATCATAGACTTCATCTGCAACTAAGTGGGTACTTGGCCCACGTAAGACAATTTGATCTTGTTCAATCCAAAGTTTGGTTTTTTCAAATTCTTCTGTAAATACATTTAAAATTTGTGCATTCGTAATGTGCAACATGGTTTTCCCTTTCAGATATCAACTTGGCTATTGTTAAATACTATAAAACAAATACCAGTTAATTAAAAGGTTATCTCTGACAAATGTTCGCTTAAGCAACACTTCCATCCTAAATCATCCGCATTTAATATACTTTTTACAAAAAAACACGAACTTAACCAAACAAAAAGGACATTTTATTTTGAAATGTCCTTTTGTTCAGGTAGCGTAACTGCTAATTGCAGTTTCTGGATGACTTGCGTCAATATATCATGTGGCATGTCTTCAATATACTGCCATTTACGTGCAATAAAATCAAAAGACTTAAGTTGCTCTGTGTATACAGTCCCAGATATTTTCGTACGCTCGTCTAGCGCAACATGCAATGGGTATTCAGGCCCATCATAACTACCATGCGAAATAGGGACAATCCAAACAAAATGTGATGTTTGCATCAGGATATCGTTGCTGACAACGACTGCCGGTCGTCGCTTAACAATTTCGTGCCCCGCGGCCGGTGAAAAATTAATGTAAATGATTTGCCCTTGCTTCGGGTAAGTCCGTTCACTCATTAATCCTCCCCCTCATCTGCTTGCCATTCGTCATCACTAGGTTGATAAATACCTTCCCAATCTTCAAATAACTCCGCCAAACGAACTGCATTCACAACTACCTCTTCGTCAACTGGCTTTAAAACAATTGCCCCATCAGCGCGTTGCGATACGTCTAACACTGTTCCTGATTTAGGTGCATAGTCTTCAGGGATACGTACAAATTGGCCATGTTGGTCGGTTTCAATACGTTTTAGCATAAGCGTTCAACCTCCTGATACCAAAAAGACCGCCCCAAGGCGATCATCGGTTTAGTTATTTAATAGGTACTTAGCATCGAATTCAGGATCTTGACTCGTTAAAATCTTAGGACCATCCTTAGTCACAACCAATGTATGCTCATATTGACATGACCATGAACCATCTGCAGTTTCAACTGTCCAACCATCATCGGCACGCGGTGGCTTAACTTCCCATGAACCCATGTTAATCATTGGCTCAATGGTCAGTGTCATCCCTTCCTTCAAACGTGTTCCATGTCCAGCAACGCCATAGTGCGGTACTGCAGGATCTTCGTGCATGGTGGGTTGGATACCGTGTCCAATATAATCGCGCACATTTCCATAACCCGTTGTATCGATATAGCTCTGAATTGCATTACCAATATCACCAATACGATTGCCAACTTGCGCTTGGTCAATGCCAAGGTAAAGTGCCTTGTGCGTGACATCCATTAAGTTCTGAACTTCTGGTGAGACTTCACCAATGGCATAGGCCCACGCTGAATCTGAGTAGTAACCATCCAAATCAACAACAGTATCAACCTTAACAAGGTCACCATTCTTTAAAATACGCTTTTTACTTGGAATGGCATGCGCAACTTCTTCGTCGACCGCCACACAAGTTGCATACTTGTAACCTTCAAAACCTAATTCGGCTGGACGACCACCACGATCTTCAATAAACTTGCGACAGAAATTTTCAACATCCATTGTTGAAAGACCGGCCTTGATATAACTACGGAGGGCAATATGCATATCAGCTAATAACTTACCTGAACGTGCCATCCCATCAATTTCACGTTGTGACTTAATTGTAATCATTTTATTTTCTCCAAACTATTTCAATCTCTACTATAGTTATAACATAAATTGACGCAAAATACTGTACTAGCCTAGTTGCTCCACCATGTCTTCCTCCAAAAAGTCTGCTATAATCAGGGTTATTATAAATATGTGTTGCGTTAAATAAACAATGCAGCAAGGACAACTAGGAGTCTTTTATGGAACGAAAATTATCGGCCCGCCAAGTCCAAATGATTGCCTTGGGTGGTACCATCGGTGTCGGTCTCTTTATGGGATCCACTTCGACAATCAAATGGACCGGACCTTCTGTCTTAATTGCCTATATTGTGGCAGGTGCCTTTTTATACTTAATCATGCGGGCACTTGGGGAAATGCTCTATGTTGACCCTGACACAGGTTCTTTTGCGAAATATGCCAGTGAATATATTCACCCTGTTTGGGGCTATCTAACCGCTTGGAGTAATATTTTCCAATACGTCGTCGTAGGTGTCAGTGAAATGATTGCGATTGGTGGATACATGCAATTCTGGTGGCCACATCTTCCTGGTTGGTTACCTGGAGTTGTCGCCGTCCTATTCTTGTGTCTGGCAAATGTTGCCTCAGTTAAAATGTTTGGGGAATTAGAATTTTGGTTTGCTTTGATTAAGGTATTAACCATTGTCCTCTTTATTATTTTGGGCTTGGGGGTAATTATATTTGGTTTCGGTAATCACGGTCAGCCCATTGGATTTTCAAATCTATGGAAGTGTGGTTTCTTTACCGGAGGTGTCACAGGATTCATCTTTGCCCTGTCAATCGTCTTAACATCCTACCAAGGAATTGAATTAATTGGGGTCACTGCCGGTGAAGCTGAAGATCCACAACACACACTGGTTAAAGCGATTCACTCAACGCTCTATCGCATTTTGATTTTCTACGTCGGTGCCATTTTCGTGATTCTTTGTATCTATCCATGGAATCAGTTGAGCAGTGTTGGCTCACCGTTTGTGCAAACTTTTGCCAAAATTGGGATCACCTCAGCAGCTTCAATTATTAACTTCGTTGTTTTGACAGCAGCCTTATCCGGAACAAATTCTGGTATTTATAGTGCTAGTCGTATGGCCTATCGTCTTGCAGATGAACACGAATTGCCAAAGGCATATAAGAAATTGAACCGTCACGGTGTTCCAGCTTATTCAGTCATTGCTATTTCATTAGGCATCTTTATTGGCGTGATTTTAAATGCGATTGCACCCCTTTTCTTCAAAAATTCGGGCAATGCCTTTGTGATTGTCTATAGTTCCAGTACCTTGCCGGGAATGATTCCGTGGTTTGTAATTCTAGTGAGTCAGTTACGTTTTCGTAAGGCGCATCCTGAATTACTAAAGGATCATCCTTTTAAAATGCCATTATCACCGTGGTCAAATTATATTACGATTGTTTTCTTAGCAATCACGTTAGCTTTCATGTTCTTTAATCCTGAAACGCGTGTTTCGTTAACCGTTGGATTAGTCTTCTTAGCCATTATGGCTGGTGTTTACTTTACAAAATTTGCTAAAAACGATCATAACTAAACAAAAGCTGAGTACGTTGCCAATGCAACATACTCAGCTTTTTTAGTATCAGATGGTTTTACAACCCCTGAAAAAGTTCACTAACCACAGCAATATCATTTTGACAAAACAAATGAATATGTGAATATCCATGTTTTCGTAAATCAACAATTTGCTTAATCGTTAGCGCTAACCCTTCCGATTTAAACGCATTTACATCTGTTTGCGTGAGAAGTCCCTGAACCACTGGACTTGGCGTCACTTGTGTTAACTGAATCATCTTTATGACACGTTCGCGTTGCACGTAAGGCATGACACCGATGATTAAGGGCATCGAAACTTGAGCCGTTTTTAGTGCTTGCTGAAATTGATATAGTCGATGGTTGTCCATTACCACCTGCGTCATTAAGGCCTTGGCCCCCGCCAGCCGTTTTCTTTCCACCGTCTGAATGGTTTGCTGTAAATTATCATCTTCAGGATGTCCTTCCGGATAAGCTGCTCCCAGCACCTCAAATTCCCCCGTCTTTTCGATAAAGCGAATCAAGTCATCCCCATGCCCAAAAGCGTTTGGTTCCCCGTCACCCCGAACTGCAAGGACGGTTTGAATTCCCATTCCTGAAAGCTTTCGTAGCAGTTCTTGAACTTGCGCCTGGGTTTGGTGACTTCCTGTAACATGGGGAACAATCGGTACATTGATGCACTCTAGTAATAACTGAATGAATGACAAAACGGGTGTGGCTAGTTCAATGCTACCACCTGCCCCAATTGTAATTGCAATAAATTCAATTTCGTCTCTTGGTAATGTTTGAAGCTGTCTAATGAGGTCTTCCTGTTCACCAACAGTGGCTGGCGTACTGATTTCAAGGGAATATTTTATCGTTTTTTCCATTATCCTAAATCTCCAATAAAAAAACTATGGATTCATCGAATCCATAGTTACAGAATCTATTTATTTTGGTGTCACAACACCATTCTTGTCAACATGGTACTCGTTCAAAACACCATCGCCTTGACCTTGTTCGGCGAGCTTCTTGTCTCGAATCATAACATCGTATCCTGATCCAGATTCTGAAGCAATCGTTCCGACTTGAAGTCCGTTTAAATCAAGTCCATTTTGTTGTGCGTAGTCAACAACGGCTTGTGATGCGTTTCCTTGTGCATCCTTTTCAAAAGGTACTGCTGGTTGTGGTGTTACCGGAGTAGTTACCGGAGTAGTTGCCGCAGTACTTACAGATGTTGCTTGTGCTTGGCCTGCAGGTGCCACAGTTTGTGATGTCACTGGCTCGGTTTGATTTTGTTCATTTGTGTTTTGTGTTGTCGCAACCTGAGTTACTTCAGCCGTTTGGGTTTCAGCTGGTGTAACAGCATCCACTGATGTCTTAGTTGCAGTTGTTTTAACAGCAGGCTTTGCAACAACCTTCTTGTGTGTCCGTTGCTTTGCAACTGGACGTGCGGAGCTAGAAGATTGTGCCATTGTTTCTTTATGATTTGAATTTGCGCCGATTACAGCCACACTACCAACAACAACTAGGAATGCCACAGCAAGACTTACGATGACTTTAAACTTCTTTGACATAACTTCTAACCCCGTTTTCTTTTTTGTTTAACGCTTATCTATGTGTCAATTATATTACGATAATGAAACAAAATGCAACAATTATTTTAGAATATGTCGCAAGTTTAACAATTGTTAACATTTGCGACATATTCTATCAGCATCATAACCAAAATAAAAACGTGTACATCAATCAGGATGTACACGCATAGATTATAGTCGACGTTGACCAGTATATTCAATTGATGGGAATAAATAGATAAAGCGTTGCAATTGCTTTTGAGTCAAGCCCATTTCAATCATTGGAACAAATGTGTTCATACTGTTTACCGCTTCATGACTCATTTCTGCAGCACCGACTAACACATGCTCTTGATTGAAAATCAAAGTCAAGTACGCTTCCGTTTCGTTTCCTACTTGGCGGAACCAATCACTTTGGTAGTCAACATTTGTGATTTGATACTTTTCCGGATTAGCTTCGGCTTCTGCCACTGAAACACCCACTTGCGCGATGCGTGGTGAAGTAAAGACTACTGTCGAAATGGCAGGATAATCAATTGGTTCAGTTGAGTCACCAGAGAATTGTGATGCGAGATAACGAGAATCGAAAGCAGCAACTGGTGTTGTCTTTGGTAACGCATGATCAACCACATCTCCAGCTGCATAAATATTGGCAACATTTGTTTGTAAATGATCATTAACTGGAATACCACGATCAGTAGACTCTACACCTGCCGCTTCCAAATTCAAATAGTCATGATTAGGTTGGCGTCCTGTTGCATCAATAATGTAATCCGTCTCCAACAACAAATCATTTTGTCCCTTTACTTGGAACCCATCCACCGTTTCTTCAACTGATTCAATGGTTTGATTTGGAATAAAGCGTACCCCGCGGCGCTTTAAGTCAGCAACAACTCGTGTCACGTATTGTTGCGGAAATGAACGCAAGTATTTATCTGAGCGCGTGATAATATCAACCTTGGCTCCTGCCGCATTGGCAATTGTCGCAAACTCCATTGCAATATAACCACCACCAAAAATCGTCACATGTTCTGGCATATCAGCAATAGATAAGAAATCAGTTGAATCATGTACAAATTCTGAGCCTGGTATATCTAAGCGATGAGGTCGTTGACCAGTTGCAATCACAATTTTGTCAGCAGTCACCATCTTGCCGTTAATTGAGACAGTATGTGCATCAACAAAGTCAGCATGACCTTTAAATACGGTAATCCCTTCCTTAGTTAAACGTACTTCATTATGATGTGATTGAGGATCAATTAATTCATGTTTGTGGGCCATTAAATCTGACCAATTAATGAAAATTGAACCTTCGACGCCACGATCTTGCATGGCTTCAACTTGACGGGCTAATTCAACGGGGTGATCTAGCACAATTTTGGCGTTACAGCCATAATTAGAACACATACCTCCAAATAAAGCTTCTTCAGCCACAGCTAATTTTAGCCCTTGTTTGGCCAATGGTACTGCTCCATTCCATGTGGCTTGCCCACTCCCGATATACAAAACATCATAATCAAATGCCATTTAAAGTGTCCTTCTCTTTCTATTCAATGCATTAAGTCTACCAAAACTGACTTAAATTAAGTTTAGCATAAAAAAAAGACCGACCGGAGTCAGTCTTTTTTTTAACTATTGCACGCGAGGTTCTGCGTCCTTTGCATCCTTGGCGTCCTTAGAATCCTTTGACTTATCATCATCAGACTTCTTAGTTGCACTAGTTACCTTATCTTGCAATGATTGGCTGTCAGCTTCGTATTGCGCCTTTGACTTAATATCAATGACTTCAACGTTGAATTCAACCAAATCCAAACCAGTCATTTCCTTCAAGTTCTTGGCAACCAAGTCCTTCATTTCGTTGTAAATACCACGAACATCCTTACCGTATTCAACAACGATTTGCATGTCGGCTGCAACTTGCTTTTCACCAACTTCAGTGTTGATACCAGCTGTTGTCTTATCAGTGTTAACAAGCTTATCTGCAATGTTTGAGAAGAATCCGCCATCAACATTTAGCAAACCATCAACCTTATCCAATGAAATACCAATAATCTTTTGGATAACCTTGTCATCAAAAGTTAACTTTCCTGAAATTTCGTTTGTCTTTGCGGGTGTGTTTGTCTTTGTGTCTGTCATATTTTTATCCTCCAGATAAATCGTGTTTACTTAGTATCTTTGCTAAAGAATCCAGAATCTTGTAGGTATAACCCACCACCGATTCCAACTCCAGTCAAAATAACGACCAATAGGGTCTTCCAGAAACCAAATTCAAGGAAAAGAACTGCTAGAACTAATCCAGCGGCTCCACCAAGAATTGGCCACTTATAAGCTGCCCAAATATCTTTTAATGTATCCATTGTCTGACTCCTCTTATCCTATATTACTCTAGATTCCTTTGATCCATCTACGGCAACATCTGATTTTTTACTCTTCTTACTTGTAGCAAGATTAACACGAACAGTCTTCTTTTGCTTCAAACCAATCAAATTAGTCAAATCCTGTGTTAATTGATCTGCCCACATTTGCTCGATTTCAGCAACGTTTGACGCTGAATTATTCAATTCGCCTCGCACCTGAACCTTAATCTTCTTACGACGAATGTTAATCTTGATCTTTGGATTATTTATAAATGTTTGATCTTCTAAACTAGCCGTGACAAATCCCAAAAGTGCCTTACGACTAATACGTAATTGACTGTTTTTATCTTTAAAAACATACGCATCCACTTGACGTGGGTAGAACAAAACAATAATAAACCCAAGAACTGAGATTACACCCAAGACAACTGCCGCCCAAAAACTAAAGAGACGCCAATATTCATTGGTCATAATGAAGCGATGAATTTCTTCATACGTCTTGCCAGTAAAATTAAAGTTTGCTGGTGCAACCTTATAGTACGTAAAAATCAATGTTCCAAAGAGCAACATCAAGATTAGGTAAAACAATAAATAGCCTAACTTCTTACTTCTTTTCACAACATCACCTCCTGCCAATCATGATACATGATTTCATAAATCATTTCAATTCTAATTAACGTCTAATGCACATTTATTTTAAAAATGCATTTTTCTGTAAGAAATTCCGTGCGACGGTACTTGCTTGCTGATGTTCAATTGCTACTTGATAATTCATTTTAATCATATCTGACTCAGAAATGTGTCCGCTTAGTCGATTTAAACTTTCTTGAATTTCGGGATGGTCACGTAAAACCGATGGACGGACAAGCGGCGCGCCTTGGTATGGTGGGAAAAAATGTCGGTCATCCTTTAAGACAACTAAGTTTTGCGCTTTTACTTGCGGATCAGTTGTATAGGCATCGACAACTTGCACTTGCTTATTTTTTAAGGCTTCATACCGCAGGCTCGGTTGTACACTTTTCACATTTTTAAACCGCAAGTTATACGCCTTCTTAATGCCTGGATAACCATCAGATTGATTATAAAAATCACTTTCAAAAGCTGCCGCAAGCTGGGGACTGACGTGTGCTAAATCGGAAACCGTTTTGAGTTGATATCGCTGGGCCGTCGTTTGATCAACAGCCAAAGCATAGCTGTTTTCATAAGCCATAGGTTGTAAATAATCCAACTGATCTTCGTTTTTTAAGACCTTCCGAGCTTGTTGATAGACCTGTTTAGGTTGATGACTGACAAGTTTTTGTGGGTGGATACTTTGCAATACGGTCCCTGTAAATTCAGGATATATATCAATTTGGTCATTTTTAAGTGCTCGATATAAAAATGTTGTATTCCCAAAGTTCGGCTTTAGTTCAACTTCTAATTTCGGATTGTCAGCTTCGATCAGTTCCTTATACATATTCATTAGAATTTCCGGTTCACTACCCAGTTTCCCAGCTATGATAATTTTTTGATGCTGTTGTGTTTGATAATAATAATAACTGCCATACCCTAGACCAGCTATGACAAGGCAACTTGTAAGCATTACGAGATATTTTATTGAAAATCGACTTAAAAATTGTAGGCCGATCGAAAAAACAACGGCCAACACGGCCGATAAACCAGCCCCAATTAATAAATCAGTATTATCATTGTTCTGGATTCCCTGCATAATGAAGGTTCCTAATCCACCACCACCAATTAAAGCTGCCAGTGTTGCCGTTCCAATTACCATCACTGTCGCAATCCGTAATCCTGTAAAAATAAGCGGTAAAGCCAATGGTAACCTGATTCGCCATAATTTATACCACCACGATAAACCAAATGCCTCAGCGGCTTCTAATAGTTCTGCGTCCAGATGCGTTAATCCAGCATACGTATTTTGAAAGATTGGCATGAGCGCATACAAGACCAATGCAATTATTGCCGGCACTGTTCCAATTCCGACAATCGGAATTAATAATCCTAAAATTGCCAGGCTCGGAATCGTTTGAACTATCCCTGTAAGCTGTAACATCCCTTCACCTAATTTACGATGATTCATCAGCATAATCGCTAATGGAATGGCCAGACATGCTGCGATTACTACTGAAATGAGAGATATCCAGATATGCGTTCCCAACGCACTCAGAACAGACTGACCATTGGTTTGCATCATTTGTATTATTTTTTGCATAGTCAACCCTTTCTATAATTGCGCCATATATCGTAAATAATCAGTTTGTGAGATGCTAATCTGTTGATTAATTTGCACTATCTGGGTTGGTGCATTTAATAACGCTTTTGCCAATTCTGATAACGCCGCTTCTTCTGATACAAACGGTCCCGATTGTTGCGCGTTAACATGATAAAATCCTAAGGCAACCATATCGGCAACCGTTTTTGTTTGTTGTGTCTTAAACAACTCCGCTACTTGTGCATTTTTTGGGTGT
This sequence comes from Weissella viridescens, assembly GCF_001437355.1. Lineage (GTDB taxonomy): Bacteria > Bacillota > Bacilli > Lactobacillales > Lactobacillaceae > Weissella > Weissella viridescens. Next base: position 268,566 of record NZ_JQBM01000001.1, read on the forward strand.
TGCATGATATTTTGGGGTGAATCCACTTGAAGCAGGTGTCCATCTTGCATCACGCCAATACGAGTTCCCAACCGAATCGCTTCATCCATATCATGAGTTACAAAAACAATCGTTGTCTGCCTATTTTTATGTAAATCCAATACCAATTCTTGTAGTTGCTTGCGTGAAATTGGATCGAGCGCACTAAAGGGTTCATCCATCAAAATAACTTCGGGTTCAGCCGCCAGTGCCCGAACAATACCGACACGTTGTTGCTCCCCACCAGATAACTCATGTGGCATTCGTTGCGCATATTTGTCAGGATTCAGTCCGACTTCGCGCAATAGTTGCTCAATCTTTGGTCGGGCAAGTTTTGTTTTGATTCCCTGAGCATCCATTGTCACCGCTGCATTTTCAAGTACCGTCATATTTGGAAAGAGCGCGCTATTCTGGAGAACGTATCCAATGCGGTGCCGGTACGTATTCAAAGGTAGATTGGCAATATTTTCACCATTAAAAACAAGGCTGCCCGTTGTGGGTAAAATAAGCCGGTTAATCATCTTTAAAGTTGTTGTTTTGCCACTGCCACTTGCCCCAACTAGAACAAAAAAAGCACCTCTTTCAATCGATAAAGTCAATTCTTGAACCGCATTTGTCGAACCAAATTTTTTGGTGATTTGATTAAATTGTATGATTGGCTTTTCTTGTGCAGCTGCATGCTCCATGATGCTCACCTAATTTCTATAAATTATGGCTACATTATAACTTAATTTTACGGGCATGGCAAAATTCAACATTGACACTGTGTCAACTATCAGGCAAAATACAGTTAATGACACATCGTCATTACTGACTTGTATCCGATGTGCATGTAACTCACAACTAAACCTTTGTCGTACTAATGGCCGATAAATCGTTTAATATCAAAAAATCGAGGTATATTTATGTTTTTAGCTTGGCATGAAATGAAATATGAAAAATTACGCTACGGACTCATCATTACCGTCATTGGCTTAATTGCCTTTTTAATTTTTATTATTAGCTCCCTTGCTTTAGGCTTAGCGCACCAAAACACCGCCGCTATTGATAGTTGGCACACCAAAAGCACCTTAATGAATAAAGATGCTAACGGTAACATGGGTCAGTCTGTGATGACTGAATCCGAATTAGCAGCACAAACACAAAATAAACAGACAGCAGTTGTCGGCATTACACCAACAAATATCAGTAAAACCCATAAATCCGATCACGATGCGGTCCAATTTATCGGTATCAATTCAGATGAATATATTGCTCAAAATCTCAAACTTTCAAAAGGTCATCAACCAAAACATCAAAACGAAGTGATTATTTCTGATAAGCTTTCGCAATACAAAGTGAATGATAAGATTCGAATTGGCCTTGATGACACAGAATATACGGTGAGCGGCGTTACTCCGGATGCGCTATATAATATGGCACCCGTTGTCTATGGCAATCTTAAAAACTGGTCACCAATTAAAGGAATCAATCCAACTTTCAAAGCCAGTGGCTTAATTTCAAAATCATCGGCATCGCTCCAGACAAATGATAAACGATTAAAGGTTTATGACCGTCAAAGTTACCTAGACAATCTGCCTGGTTATACCGCACAAAAAATGACCTTTATTTTCATGATTGTCTTTTTGATTTTAATTTCACTCATCGTGGTCACAATTTTCTTGTATATCTTAACGATTCAAAAGTTACCGAACTTAGCAGTCTTACGCGCACAAGGCATTCCAAACCGATATCTCGTTCAAAATACATTTAATGAAACATTATTGATTATGATATTAGCCATTGGCTTTGGTGCTGTGCTAACAGCCGTGTCGGCGTTTTTCATGCCCAACAGTGTCCCAGTATACTTTGACCTTCCGTTAATGCTAGGTGTTGCCGGTGGCATTCTTGGAACTGGTTTATTAGGCTCATTCATTCCGATGTGGGTCATCACAAAAATTGATCCTGTCACAGTAATTGGAGGATAATCATGACAACATTAGCGCTTAAACACATTAATAAGACCTTTGGCTCTGGACAAAACAAAGTATATGCCTTAAAAGACGTTTCATTTGAGACAGCCCCTGGCGACCTCACTTTAATTTTAGGACCATCCGGTTCTGGAAAAAGTACCCTGCTCACTATCTTAGGTGGGTTACAAACACCCACGACCGGTGACATGGTCGTAAACAATCAGAATATTAAAAAACTCACGCAACACCAGCGCGAAACCTTCCGATTAAATGAAATTGGTTTCGTTTTACAATCGTATAATTTAGTCCCCTATTTAACCGTTTCGGATCAATTCACATTGGTAGATCATGTTAAAAAACAAGACAACTTAGATGATGCCGATTTTGAACAAGTTATCAAACAACTCGGTATTGAAAAATTACTACACCAATATCCGAGCGAATTATCCGGTGGACAAGCCCAGCGTGTCGCAATTGCTCGCGCACTATACGCCAATCCCAGCATTATTTTAGCTGATGAGCCAACTGCAGCATTGGATAGCGATAGGGTCATTCAAGTTGGTCAACTATTGCAGAGTATCGCCCACCAACAAAATAAATCCGTGGTGACAGTCACGCATGATATTCGATTGAAAGAATTTGCTGATCATATTTATGAACTAGTAGATGGTGAATTAACGCAAGTCAAATAAAAAAAGCTGGTTCAGCATTGAACCAGCTTTTTTCATAGCTATCCTTTTAAATTATGAAACCCCCGTTGTTGACACTACGTCACTCTTGGTGCAAACTTAACTTACCGACATTTTGTCACATCAATTACATAAGGAGTGTGTCTTATGGTATCACCAACATTTGAAAAACTAAAACCAGAAAAGAAGGATCGCTTAAAACGGGTTCTCATTGAAGAATTTTCAAATTATACCCTTGATCAAGCGCAAGTTGCTCGAATTGTCAAAAAGGCTGGTATTTCGCGTGGATCATTTTATACTTATTTCTCGAATCTTTACGATGCCTACCATTGGACGCTTACTGAGATTCTACAAAATGTGCACCACTTCCGGAATGCTGACCCGCTTGCAGGGACCATTGCATTCATCGAAAATTTGCCGCACAACCCCTATTATGATTTTCTAGATAAGTATTTCCAAATTAATGAAACACTACTTCGGACACACGCACCAGAACTTTCTCCGCGGCAAGCGATCCCCACGCTAGAACCAACAGCAACCGACCAAACAGTTCGCAATTGGTTAGCGATGATTAGTACGCATTCCTTGATTCAAGAACGTTTCGCGTTTCCCGACCATGCTGATGATATTTTGCAATCATTACGCCAATTAAGTATTTGGATTCATGACCAAGAGTCATAACCCAACTCAGTTACAGGTCATTATCTAAAAAAGAAAAACACCCCTTGTTCCAAATGGAACAGGGGGTGTTTTCGTTTAATTTTAATTCTCAGAATCGTCAGTTACAACTGTGTCGTTTAATGTAAGGGCTTCATTGAAGTAACGTCCCTTGAATGACGTGCGAACACCCCAAACGTAGAACAACAATGAACCAATAATCACCACAACAAAGTCCCATGGATAACGGAACCAGTTCAACCCGTTAAACTCCTTAGAACCAAGGAATGAAATAACTGAGATAAATACAAGATATACTAACATCCAACGACTACTGCGGAATGCATTCTTAGTATTTGGGAAACCAAGGCGCTTTTCGTAGAAGAAGTAGAATGGCAATCCCAATGCAATCACGACAATAACTTCAAGCGTTGTTGGGAACATTGCCCAGTAAGTCGCTAATGAAGCCAAGACAAAGGCAACTGGTGCCATAAATGGCATTAACTTACCCTTAAATGGACGCTTCAAATCAGGTCCCATTTTACGCAAACTCATAACTGAAACAGGTCCAGTCAAGTAAGCAATCAATGTTGATGTCGAAATCACACTAGCTAGTGCTGTCCATGAAGGGAAAATCACAACCAATAGCATACTCAAAACCGCATTTACGACCATAGCCATGCGTGGCGTGCCATAGTGGTTATCTAACTTACCTAAGAACTTTGGCATGTGGTTATTTGAAACCATTGCAGCCAATGTACGACTTGCTGTCGCTGCGAATGAAACACCAGTTCCAAATGGTGAAACAAAGGCATCCATATACAGCAAAACTGACAACCAGTACAAACCAAGCATCATCGCTAAATCAGCAAATGGTGATTGGAAGTTAATTCCGTGCCAACCATACTTTGCAATCACAGATGGATCAATTGACGTAATGTACGTGCTTTGCAAAAGCAAGTAAATGACTGTGGCAATTCCCAATGAAATGGCAATCCCTAATCCAATATTACGTTCAGGCTTCTTAATTTCACTTCCCATGTTAATCACCGTTTGAAAGGCATTAAATGAAAAGATAATTCCGGCAACCGTTGTTGCGGCAAAAATTGGCGCAGTTCCATATGGCATGAATTCATGAATTGAATGACCATAATTTCCAGGATGGAAGGCACTCAATGTAAACATCACGATAACCAATGCTGGAATTCCAATCTTGAAGATTGAAATAAAACTAGTGAAACGTGTTAACAAATCAACTGACCAGTAATTCAACAAGGTAAACACAAGAATGAAGAAACCGACAGCAACATATCCAGTTAATGACAACTGACCATTTGAGAAAAAGCTGTGTGTCCAAGTTGCCCAACTCCAAGGCCATGAGCTCATGTATTGAACAGCCGCAATTGACTCAATCGGAATCAAAGCAATTAGTGACACCCAGTTTGCCCAAGCTGCGACGAAACCAAGTAATGATCCATGGGTTATCTGAGCATACTTACTCATTCCCCCAGATTGTGGAAACATTGTTCCCAATTCAACATAATTATAGGCAATAGCACCAATGACAACGGCACCAATCACCCATGAAATGATGGCAGCTGGTCCGGCAACCTTGGTTGCTTCCCAAGAACCGAATAGCCAACCCGATCCGATCAAAGCGCCAAGACTAAGCATGACGATCTGAAAGAGACCCATTTTTTTCTTTTCCATGACGAAATAAAACTCCCTTCGAATTGTATCGAAATAACACGCTTAAAACAGCGTTTAGTGATTTCCTTATCCGTATAGCTATCTATTTTAACAAAAAGAATCAATCAATTCAAATTAAAGCGTCAAAATAAAATATTATTCAAATTCAATTCATTTTCATAAGTATGTATTTCGTATTTCCAAAAAGCTGTTTTAACCCCCGTTTAATTTTCGTGAATACCATTTTAAAAAGTTGCATGCGTCCGCATAAGCATACCTTTTAAACGCGTTTTGTACATTGTGATTTAGGGGGACTTAATCACATTTTTTTACATTATGTTATCATCTTCCTTTTGTAATAGATTTGCTGACTTTTGATGGCTAAGAAAATGACACTACATCAATTTTATTACCGACAATGTCTAACCGCGACAAACCAAAAAAAGCAAACCCCATCATGTGGTTTGCTTTTAAAAGATACGTTTTATGATAATTCGTCTTCATCATTTTCTTGTAGTACAGCATCACGTACAGTTTCAGGAAGATCATAAAGACCTAACCGTCCTGGCACTAAATGCTTATAAAAATTTTGACCAGCTAATGTGAAATATGGATATACATAAAATAATGCAATTCCAAAGGTCACAATGACCAAAAGTCCCCACAAAATGAAACTCAAATGCATGATGAATAAGTCCGCTTTGTGTCCATCCATTAATTCTCGGCTTTTTGTAATAGCTTCATTATAGCCTAATGGCTGACCCGCATCGACAGAATCCTTATAAATATTTAGCGCTTGTGAATATGAATATGACTTCACAATTCCTGGAACAATCAAAAGCAACGTCCACAAGGTCGTATAAATTGACATTAATAGTGAAATGACAATGACACCCCAAACATATTTCGATTTCAAAGACTCTGTTTGTTGCGTGATTGGATTTCCAGTTGGTGCTTCTGCTCGGAGCCCATCTAGTGACACGTAGCTCGTACTAATTGTAACAAAAAAGTTCACAATCGTAATGAGCACCAGGGCAAAAGCCACCCAACCAGATGGTTCACCGGTAGCGACACTTAGTAGGACATACGTCAAAATCGTAATTAAAAATAATTTAAAATTGTAACCATAGTTTTTGTTTAAGTAGTCACGTGCTTCTTGTTTAATCATTACGCGTTCATTTTGCATTGCTTGTTTTCTCCTTTATGCTTACGGTTTGCATGTAACGTACAGTACCTGTTTAACGTAAGTACGGTGCTGTAATGGTATCATTCGACTGCACCATTTGTTCCGGCGTTCCGTCAAACATTAATTGACCACCGTTAATACCACCTTCTGGTCCCATTTCAATCAACCAATCGGCCGCCTTCATGACATCTGGATGATGGTCCATGATGAACAAGGTACTCCCCTCATCAACCATCCGTTTAAAGAGATTGATAATATGGCTAATATCCGCTAAATGTAATCCATCGGTTGGCTCATCCAAAATATAAATGGCTGGGTCTTGGTGCAAATAACGCGCCAATTTCAAACGTTGTAGCTCGCCACCTGATAACGTTGAAAGACTTTGGTTTAAATGCAGATAACCTAACCCAACATCAACTAATGACTTTAGTGCACCAGCAAAAGGTTGATCGGCAAAAAAAGCAGCCCCTTCATCGATGGTCATCGCTAGCACATCAATGATTGATTTCCCATTATATTTATAATTAGCCATCTCTGGCTTATATCGCGTACCATGACAAACATCACATTCCATTGTTACGTCATCCATAAACGCCATCTCTGTTTTGATGACACCCTTACCGTGACATGCCGGACATGCACCATCAGCATTGTAACTGAATTCTGATGCGCTTAGACCTGTTGCATTAGCAAATAATTTTCGTATTTTATCAAAAATATTGAGGTAGGTTAATGGCGTTGAACGTAAGTTAATCCCAATGGTCTTTTGAGAAATACTGATTATTTCTTGTGACTCATCACGCGTTTGAAGTTGCTGGTAAATCGCCTGTGATAACGTACTTTTCCCTGAACCAGCAACACCACAAATGACGGTCATGATGCCCATTGGAACATCTAGACTTAAATCATGCACATTGTTGGAGGTTACGTGTTCAATTGGCACCCATGTCGTGGCAGTTTTAGGAGTCGTATTCAATGGATATTTTTGTTTAATTAAGCGACTTGTTAATGTATCAGCTTGCTTAAAGTCAGCCTGAGTCCCGGCAAACACAAGTTCACCACCAGCAGAACCAGAGCCAGGTCCAATCTCAACCACATAATCAGCAGAATTAATAATAATTGGATTATGTTCAACCACAATGACCGTGTTCCCCTTATCACGAAGACTCAACAAGGCCGCCTTGAAACGGGTCACATCTTTAGGATGTAATCCAGCACTTGGCTCATCTAAGATATACATCATATCGGTCAATTCACTATTCATGTACTTCGAAATTTTAACGCGCTGTGCTTCCCCACCAGATAACGTACCAGTGTTACGGCTTAGCGTTAGATATCCAAGTCCCAAATCAACCAGTGCCTGGACCCGATCTCGAATTGCATGACACATATCATTGGCGACTGGATCATGAATTTGATCTAAGAATGAATCGATGATTGTATCTACAGGCATGTCCACAACGTCACCAATGTTTAACCCATTGATTTTAGATGAAAGCACCCGTTCATTGACACGCGTTCCATGACAGACCGGACATGTTTGAACAGTTACAAAACGGTCGACATCTTTCTGGTGTCGTTTACCCTCATCTTTATGCAAAATGCTTCGTTGCATCCGTGGCACAACCCCCTCATACAAGGCAGTTTTAGGCCACTCTTTAGGTGGATTATCCAGCTTTGTTTGCGGTTGATAGAGCAACTCGTACAACTCTTTTTCTGAATAGTCTTTAATTGGCTTATCTAAATCAAATAAGCCACTGTAAGCGTAGCGCTTCCAGCGCCATCCATGTCGAAAAGTCGGAAAATCAATGGCATCCTCATTCAATGATTTATTGAAATCGATCAATTTATGCACATCAATATCCGTAACCGTCCCTAATCCATCACATTCAGGACATTTACCTTCGGGGTTATTAAATGAAAACGTATCTGAGTAACCGACAAACGGCTTCCCGACACGTGAAAATAGCAAACGCAAATACGTGTAAATATCCGTATACGTCCCGACCGTTGAACGTGCATTGGATGATAATTTCTTTTGATCAACGACAATTGCAACAGGTAAGTTTTCGATTTTTTGCACAGCTGGTCGGTCATACTTAGGCAAGTATTGTTGAACAAATGTTGCAAAAGTATCATTTAATTGACGGCGTGAAGCTGCTGCTAAAGTATCAAACACTAGTGATGATTTACCAGACCCAGATAATCCGGTAACCACCACAAATTCATGTTTTGGAATATTAACAGAGATATCTTTCAAATTATTTTGAACGGCATGTTCAATTTTAATCCATTCAGTCATAGGCGCAATTGCTCCTCTATATTTATAGTTACTGTTATTTTATCATGATAACGTTTCTCATACACTTCTGACTATATCATGATGTGCTCAATTGTAAAAAAGCTCCGCCGAAGCGGAGCTAAAACACTACTTATGTAAGTAACGTTTAATTGCGTCAATAATGAACGATGCTGACACCGTAACAATAAGTGACAGGACTGCAGTAAAAACTGCTTGAACGAAATATAACAAAGGCAAGCGCCTCCTATCCGGCATCTTATGTGAACGTGATGCCGTGAAAAATTATACACGAAAAAAGACAATAAAAAAACCATTCAGGCGTTCACTCCCAAATGGTTATAGAACAAGAGGCGTACCCACTTGTTATATTTCGTTCTTTCATTATATCATTTTGTCCCGTTTTTGCAACTTGGTCACTGTCTAAATACAGATCTATATCAAAGGGAAGCCCCGGAGATACAGGGGGGATTTTGTCCTAAACGCTTTAAACTCTTAGACCCTATATGCCAAATTCTGGCGCATATTTCAACGTCCCATGCACATCAGTTAGCCCCTCTTCACGCATGGGTTTAATTTGAGAATACTCGTCCCGTACTTCCATAGGCGCTTCAATACCAAATTGGCTAGCTGCCTTATACCCAAATTGACGATAATAGTCGCCACCCAAAATACTAATAAAACTGTAGCCATGTTTTTTCGCTACTGTCTCAATTTCAGACATTAACGCTTTCCCCACGCCGTGCTTTTGTGCAATTGGTGCCACAGCCAAAGGCGCTAAGACTAGCCCTGAGGCTTGCGGTTGCTCATCATCAATAATTAAAGCATCTGAAAGTAGCGCATACCCCACTAACATCCCCGCATCCCAAGCAACAAAATCATAGGTGCTGGTCTTGTTACTTTTTCGGAGCGCTGTGACAAGTTCACTTTCACCTGAGTAACCGTGATCAGTCCCAGTGAAAGCTTCCTGAATCATGTTCGCTAAAGCTGGTACATCATTTTCATCAAGCGATTTTTTAATTTCCATTATGCTGATTCACTAAACCTTCTTGATTAAAGCTGAAACGCCCATGCCACCACCAATGCATAGTGCAGCAACACCATAAGCATCATCTGGCAATTCATTAATCAATGTCACCAAGACACGCGCCCCAGACGCACCAACTGGATGTCCAAGAGCAAGGGCACCCCCATTTGGATTTACATGTGCTGGATCCAAATCTAGCAAATCATTGGTTGCCACTGCTTGGGCGGCGAACGCCTCATTCAACTCAAACGTATTGATGTCTGATAACGCGAGTTCCGGATGCTTGCTCATTAAATCCTTAATCGCATAATATGGTCCAATGCCCATCATAGCTGGATCAAGTCCGACTAAACTAGCATCAACCCACTCTGCTAGCGGCTGCAAATCAAATGCCTTAACCGCTGCTTCACTCGCCAAAACGACTGCTGCTGCACCATCGTTAATACCTGAGGCATTTCCGGGTGTAACCATTCCGTCTTCTTTAAATGAAGGTCGTAAACTGTTTAACTTTTCAATTGAGGTATCGGCGCGTGGTCCTTCATCAGTATCAACGATTAATTCAGACTTCTTCATTTTAACCGGCACTTCAACGATTTCATCATCAAATGCGCCCGACGCCATCGCCTGTAATGCACGTTGATGACTTTCGTAAGCAAATTGGTCCATCGCTTCACGGCTCACATGATATTCATCGGCAATATTTTCTGCTGTTATCCCCATGTGATAACCACCTTCAGCATCGGTAAGGGCATCGGATAACAGCGTATCCTTTAAAGTACCATCGCCCATACGATAACCAAATCGCGCTTTGTCCAAAACATAGGGTGCTTGGGACATATTTTCCATGCCACCGGCTACAATCACTTGTGCTTGACCAGCTTGAATCAATGCAGCCGCAGTATTCACACTTGAAAGTCCTGAACCACAGACATCATTTAACGTGATGGCAGGTGTTTGGTTGCCTAACCCAGCTAACTGGCTGGCTTGACGGGCAGGATTCTGTCCTAATCCTGCTTGGAGGACATTTCCCATGATGACTTGATCAACTTTCAAATTTTGTTCACCCTGGGCTTGTTCAACTGCGCCTTTAATTGCGCGAGCACCTAGTTCTGGTGCTGAAACAGTTGCCAGCTTTCCTCCAAATTTACCAACTGCGGTACGCTTCGCACCGACGATATAAACTTTTGACATCAATTCCAGCTCCAATCTTTCGATTTTTTATTTTTATCTTTATTCAACGTAATCACATACAAGTGGTAATTATACCGCGTTAACTTTGATTTAACCATAAAAAAAATCCCAGTCGAGGGACCTGCCAGTTTCTCGACTGAGATATCGTTTCAATATGCTGCTATCTAAAATGAACGTCTCTAACACCTTTAATTGTAAACGCTTTCATTATAGAATGCAATAAAAAAAGAACGTCCCATCAACGGCGCTCTTTTAACGATCTATGCATTTAATTTACCGTCGGCAATGTCAGCCAACATATCACGTGATGGTACAAAGTAAACTTGTCCTGTCAACAACGTTGAGAAGGTCAAGAGGTAGTCGCTTTGGTCAACCATGTTTTCCAACATGTGCTTCGTAACTTCCCAATGACGTGAATACCCAATGAAGTAAGTTCCGGTCTTATCTTGTGCTGGATCAGAAACTGGCACATTCATCCGCACAATTTTTTGTTCTTCCCCATCTGGTTCGTACTTAGATGCCACATTGTGCGCATTCTTAAATTTATCATCATCTTCAAGTTCAAGGTCGGTAAACTTTTCACGCCCTACAGCTTTTTCTTGCGTTTCAGTCGCCTGGTTGTTCCAGAAATCCATATCATGAATCCACTTTTGCGCAAATGCATAAGACCCATTAATAAACTCCGGATCTTCATCCCCAATAATGGCATACTCAGCTGCATCTTGTACTTCAGGTGCTTCTGTTCCATCAATGAAACCGATAATCGCACGACCTTCAAAGTAGCGGAACCCCTTGGTTTCATCTAATACAGTTGTGAAATCCTTCAAAAAGCGACGATATTGTGTCACTACTTCGTAAACAGTTGCTTCAGTCTTAGCACGAACATGTAAGAAAATATCCCCTTTAGTAGCAGGCATACTATACTCTGGTCCACTAACTCCCGTAAATGTTTCCAACTCTTTTGGCTTATCCGCATTTGGGAAAAGGTATTCCCATGCTTCATTACTAAAACCAATTGAAACTTTCAAACTGTCTTGTGCTGAACGAATACGCATTGAACGAATAATTGCTTGTGAACGATCCGCAAATTCTTGAATACCAGCCTGTGCAGCTGCTTGGTCCTCGCGTGTCAATTCCAAAACTTCAAAGGACACGTGTTCGCCAATATCCTTCCAAACATCCTGTGCCTTTGCTGGGTTAATTTCAACCATGTTGCGCCTCCTCTTGTGTATATGAGATTACGAATTGATTTTTCGTCTCATCTTTATCTTTCTACAAATTCATTTTATCACAATTTAGAATGAAACTAAATTAAAAAAATAATATAATTGTGTATTTTTTAAAAAAATTTATCCGTCATTTTAATTACACCGAATTCATTATATATACATATCGCAACAATTTATACAAAAAAGCGCAGCTCAGAAACGAGATGCGCTTTTATTAGTTATTAATTCCAAGTTTCTCTTGGCAGATTGGGCAGAGCCCTTCAACCGTGACTTCATAGCCTTTAATCAAAAATCCGGTCTCATTGGCTGCAATATTAGGTAACTGACTCAAGTCAAAATTCCGACCATCAACGATGCGTCCGCAATTCGTACAAATCGCATGATAGTGTGGATGTCCAAAATAATCATAGTGTCGCTTACCATCCATATCACTATCAATCGCTAAAACTAACTGCGTTTTCAATAACAACTCCAAAGTATTGTAAACTGTCGCAAGACTAATTGACTTATCTTGATTTTTCAAATCCTGATAAATCATTTCCGCCGTTGGATGTGTCTCATGAGTCATCAAATACGCTAAAATTTCTTTTCGTTGTGGCGTCAATTTGTAGCCAGCATCACGCATTGCTTGCAAAGCGTTTTCAAATTCTTCAGACAATATGCCTCCCCCTAATCTGTTTTTATTGTTTTGGCTTTGGTAACTGTAACTGCCAATGCGCATTGTAGAACTTACGTGTTGCTAAGTAGCTACCATAAACCGAAGCAATTCCAGTTGCTGAAAGCAACATAAAGACAACGACAATTTGGTACTTAATCGCGTGAATTGGATCAACCCCCGCCATAATCAGCCCGGTCATCATTCCTGGTAATGAAACTAAACCATAGGTCCGAACTGAATCAATTGTTGGCTGCATTCCTGTTCGAATAGCTTCTTTAGCAATATCTCCAGTCGCCAATTTAGGACTAGCACCAAGGGCCAGCCGTTCTTGGACGACTTCTTGTTGATCAGTAAACTGTTGGTTGAGATTTCGGAAGACCAATCCCATTGCTGTCATTGAATTTCCTGCAACCATCCCAGTCACTGGAATCAACTGATAGGGTTCAAATTTAATCACGCGAGTCAGTACCAAGATTCCCACAGTAATTAATGTCGAGATAGTTAAGCCTACCCCAGCAATTTTAAACGCACCCGGAATCCCTTGACTTCGATAGGCCGCATTTCTGGCCGCATTGAAAACAATCAGCACCGCCATCACCAGTGTTAACCAGGTATTATTAACTTGGAAGACAAATTTCAATAAATAACCGACAATGATTAATTGAATAATTGCCCGTGCAACAGAAATGATTGTATCTTTTTCCAAATGTAGCTTTTGTTGATAACTAATAGCCAATGAGATTAACACTAAACTGAATGATAAAATCAAAGACCAATTACTAACATTAATTTGTGCGTTCATTAATCGTCGCCTCCCCATCTTCAAGTGTCATAATTGCGTTTGCGTGTTTAATTTCTTCGCCATCATGCGTTACAGAAAGAATGGCAAAATGATATCTATCTTGCATTTGTTGAATCAAAGCCCAAATTGTTTTTTTCGTTTCGGCATCAAGTCCAGTTGAAATTTCATCAAGTAGCAAAACCTTAGGCGGAAATAGTAGATTTCTAGCAACACCTACTCGTTGACGTTGTCCACCAGATAACTCATGAACATCCTTATCCAAGAAGCTTTCTGGTAAATCCATTGCGCGTAATAGCGTTAACTCGCGATTCACATCAGGTGTTTGATTGCGCACCTGAAATGGTAAATCTAAATTATCCCGAACGGTTTTACCAAAAAGTTGGGCTGATTGCACCGCATAAGAGACATCCTGACGGTAAGTGCTAATATCATAGTCCCACTGATTCTTACTATCCAGCGTAATTGTGCCGCTCGTCGCGTCAACTAATCCGGCAATAATCCTAAGTAGCGTACTTTTCCCACTACCTGATTCGCCCGTTATGGTCAACCAATCATCATTTTGGACGGTGAACGTAACATGGTCAAATATCGTCGTGCCATCAAATTGCATTTTCAAATCTTTTACACTAAATGTCATCATGGTCCTCCTACTTTTTTGTAACTCTATTTTAACGCTAAGTTAGAATAATTACAAATTAAAAAGGACATTGCCGCGCAATGTCCTCCTTGATTATTGATTAATTTGACAAAATTCAACAATTTCATGATTTGGTCCTTCAACATTGAAGAACTTAATCCCTTTATCCCAGAAAGGGCGTTCTTGAATTGAGTCATTCACGACATTCAAAGTGCTCGTCTGACACTCAGCAAAAATGTCTTCGATATGTTCAACATTCAATGAAATATGATTAATCGCACCAACAACTCCGTTGGCTTGTTCAGCACGAGCTTCCCACGTTTCGATAACAAGGCCTTTAAATTCAAGGAATTTTACCTTCGACGTCAAATTCTGAAACTCACCAGTTACTTTAAAACCGAGCAGCTCCCAAAATTTAATCGTTGCATCCATATCACGAGTTGGAATTCCAACGTGTTGTAAACCAGTTGCATTTTCTTCGATAGTCTTAAGCATTGTACGCTCCTTTAATGGGTATTAACGAATGACGTTAAAATAGTATTGAATGTTTCTGGATCTTCCACATGTGGCAGGTGTCCTGTATGAGGTACGATAGCAACTTCGGCTTGATCATCTGTAATATGTTGGTAAGTTGCCGCATAATCACTCGACCATAATGGCGATTCCCCACCAGCCACGAAAAGCTGTGGTAAATCACGATACGTTCGAATAACATCACGCCAATCCTGGACTAGATGATTCAAAAGCAATGGTTCATTTTGTTCATAATTGAATGGATGCTCGGCTTGCACCGTGCGAATCGCATAATAGACATTATCAGGCAAGTGCTTAACCGTCATTTTAACATGCTCAACATTACGCGCTGTTAAACTCAAATTGTCCCAGCTATCATCCAATAGACCATAAGGCCAGTCATCTGTATTCAAAGCCTTCGGTGACTGGTCAATTGTCACAACTTGTGCAACGCGCGCCTCACCATAAATTGAAAGATACGCCCAAATAACTGCAGCCCCCATTGAATGTCCCACCAAAATAACGTGATCCAAGTTCAATTCGCGAATGACATCAGCTAAATCCGCACCTAAACGTGAAATTCGTGCCCCTTTACCTGTACGTGCTGAGGCACCATGGTTACGAAGATCCAGTACAATCACTCGAAATCCCAGCGCTTCAAATGCCCTCTGTTGATTTAAAAATTCAGCATGACTGCCGCCATATCCATGAATCAAAATCATCGGTTGACCCTGCTTATTTTGTGAATCTTCATAATATAAGCGCGTATGATCATTTGTATAAAAATATGTCATGCTGCTTGCCTCCATCTTTTTTGCTATGCATCCATTGTACACCAAATGCCGCTTAAACCAGGTATAAAAAAAAACACGGTTTCCCATGTTTAAATGCTATAAGCGATTGGCGATTGAATACCCCACGGTACCAATAAGAACTAGCCCCATCACACTTGCCGCCAAGACACCAATAGTGTCGATGGCCCATTGAAATGAATGCATCATGGTAAAGCCATAGGCTGGCATCATTTGCATACCAACAAACATAATCCCAAAAAGTAATCCAATCATAAAAATAATTTTAATTTGATCAACATATGAACCACCCGTATCTAACGCATGGGCAAACTGCTTTCGTTGCTTTTCATATGAAACATTGAACTTGGCGTATGCTTGACTTTGTGCATCACCGTCGTCCATGGCTAAAATGTTAACGGCTTGATCTCGTAAATCACCCAAAATTCCGTTAAATTCATTATCATCAATATCCGTAACCATCTTTTGCATTGTTGCGAGATCCAGTTGCGTTGATGCGGGATACTTCGCAAAAAATTGCTTTAATGTCATCCCAACATGCGCAATTTCTATGTTTGATTGACCTTGTTTACGAGAATAGATATTCACCAAAGCCATCCCGATTAATGAAATCGAAACCGTAATGATTCCGAAAATCGTTGTAAAATACATCAAAGGCCCTCCTTTTGTATGTCTTGATTTAATTAAACTACATTGCTTCTATCGCGTTTATTTTTTATTTGTACTATTATAATAGCACGTACCGGTTCTCATATAATTTGATGCGATAACACTTAGATTAAGCATCTATGACACCGTGTTTTATGTTTGTTACATTCTTTCTAATATTACAAAATAAGATATTTTTCATATATTTTATGTTAAATTACCGCATGCAACACAGCAAAATAATATGCTACAATAAAGCCAACATAAATCAAAACAAGATGAGGGAGCTTACTTATGAAAGTTGGTATTATCGGTATTGGCCACATGGGTCAAGCCATTACAGATGGTCTTTTAAATCAAGTTTCGCCCGCCGAGATAATTTTAGGGTCACATCGTATTAATGCTGCGATGCAAAGTTACCATGAAAAAAATAAAATTACCGTTACTGATGATTATTCAGACATCATGGATGCAAATCCTGAATTTCTGATTTTTACCACCCCGGCTGCTAAAACCCCTGAAATTATGGATCAATTTAAAGGTATTGATTCAGATGTGACGGTTTTATCAGTTGCTAGCGGCGTTAGTCTTGGTGATATTCAAACTAAGTTCCCGGAAAACCCCAGCGCTCTAGTCGTACCGAACACACCCGTCTCTGTTAATCATGGTACCTTAGGTGTCGCAATGGGCCCACACGTAACCAAATCAAACAACATTGAATCATTTTTAGGCTTATTAGGCGATGTTTATACCGTCCCTGAAAGTGAATTCAATATTTTTGGGACCATTACTGGTTGCGGTCCCGCCTTTCTTGATGTTTTCTTGTCCGCTCTTGGCGATGCTGCCGTCAAAAATGGTCTGCCACGTGCTTTAGCCTATGAAGCTGCTGCCAGCATGGCTAAAGGTAGTGCCAGCCTACTACAAGAAAGTGGGCTTACCCCCGACGCTCTAAAAGATCAGGTGACAACGCCTGGTGGATCAACCATTCGTGGTGTGGTGAGCCTTGAAAAGAACGCTTTCCGGTCAGCCATCATTGAAGCAGTTGATGCAGCGAATAATTAAAAAAAAACACGTCCCTAATGGGGCGTGTTTTTTTAATTAAAGCACATCGGTTACGATAGCCATATAAACTGTCAGAATAAGTAGATCAGCTGAACCACCCAAACTAAGATTTTTTTCAATACAAATATTATCTAAGGTTTTGGCATAGTTCAAACCTTCCTCGGTCTTACTCCCGCCCATCGTAAAGTAAGCGTCTACTTGCCCCTGCCACCAGGGTAAGATATCCATCGTGCCGGCTCGCTTAATCAAATTCGAATCTTCCGTTTCCCGTGAAATCATCATAAGTGTATCTAATAAACGTCCATTCATGTCACCCGTCGTTGACGCAAGATAAGGTAAAGCAATCCCCATGACGACTGGGAAGCCAGCTTCAGCCTGGCCCCGGATTCCCGTTGCACCATATTTTAGAAATTGACGTTCACCAGCTGTTAACGTTTTTTCTGGTTTTTGAGTCAGCCGCGCAAAATCGTGCTCGCTCAATCCCTGTAACATCGCTTGAACCGTCTGACTAACATTTTCACTGGTAATGGGTTGGGCCTGTGCTATTAAATAAGCAGTGGCGCATACTAAAATGCCCAAAGAAAAGACCGCCCCCTTATGGGTATTAACACCTTTAGTTGCATTAAACATATCCTTTTCAGCATCAATACCAGCTTGCCTTAATTCTTCAAAAAGCGCCGTCAAACTACGGTTACCATTGAATTGTTCCGCTAAGGTAACTGCTGTACTCAAATAAGGTTGTAAGCTCACTGCACTATCAATAAAGGTATAAACATCCATATCGGAGTGGGCTCCATTACTACTTGGGTCAACCAACCCCGGTTTGGGGTTAACCGTAACTTCATAAAGTAAGGCCCGCTCGGCAGCCTGAACAAAATCAATCGTCTGCATTGTCATCAATAACTGCTCCTTGATTTACTAAAAAGGTTTGATAGATATTATCTAACGCAGCTGTCATTTCAGTTTTACTGTGTTGCTGGGTTCGAGCACAAACTTTAGCATCTTCACCACAAACAAAACACTTGCGCACATCAAAGCCTAATTCCGTGCGTGATAGTTGTTGACCATCATCAACAGCTGCCATCACGTCTACATCAAAAATACGTCCTAATGAATCAGTTTGTTCGAAGCGAATTCCGTTAATCTTAGCATCATGGAGCGACTGACTAACGACTATGAACGCTTCTGGACCAGTCTCTCGATCAAAATAAACCACTTCTTCAACTTTATTTTGGGCATACATACTTTCGAGCGTCTTTAACCCGCGTTGAAACATCGCCAATATGGCTGGACTTTGTTTCATAGCCCCCGGAATGTTCATTTTAATGCTTATCAGACTTGCTTCCGGAAAGCGATTCATTAAGTTATTTTGTTTATTTACGCGCCATTCTTTGTTGGATAAAATTTGTTCGAGTGTAACCTCAGATCCATTTTCAAAAACATGCTTCAATATCATTTCCCCCAAAAAGCAAAAATTATTTATTTACCTATTATACCCTATAATTTTAGAACCTATAAAAAAACAGTCAACATCGCTGTTAACTGTTTTTAATTAAGCTAGCTTTCCACGTCCGTTAGCATCAAAAGTATAGCGCTTTCCATTGATTGTAATGGTACGGTTAGTTACTTGATGATAATCTTCATAGAATTCAACACTACCATCAGGCATGCGAACTAGGCCATTGACGGCAACACCTTGTGCATTCATATAGTAAACAATACCATCTACGGTAACGTGTTGGTTGAATACTTGAGCACGTGTTGTTGGATCGTAATACTTGATTGTACGTTCACGGGTAGTTGGATTGATAACCTTAGTAATTAATCCATCGACTGCCCAACCCTTATTATCAAAGTAATAAGTCTTTCCATCAATTGTCTTCTCTTGATTCTTTAATTGAACGCGAGTTGTTGGATCAAAGTATTGCAAAGCACGATATCCTGTTTCTGGATTTGCGGCACCCCAACGAATACCTTCAGTTGCCCAGCCCTTACCATCAAAGAAGTAAGTCTTACCATTGATCGTCAACCACTTATTCTTATATTGAACACGTGTCTTTGGATCGAAGTACTGTAGGGCACGGTAACCGGTTTGTGGATTAGCTCCTCCAGTTCGGAAACCATCTTCTGCCCAGCCCTTCCCATCAAAGAAGTAAGTCTTACCATTGATCGTCAACCACTTATTCTTATATTGAACACGTGTCTTTGGATCGAAGTACTGTAGGGCACGGTAACCGGTTTGTGGATTAGCTCCTCCAGTTCGGAAACCATCTTCTGCCCAGCCCTTACCATCAAAGAAGTAAGTATTGCCATTAATCGTCAACCACTTGTTCTTATATTGGACACGAGTTGTTGGGTCAAAGTATTGCAAAGCACGATAACCCGTCTTTGGATTAGCTGCTCCCCAACGTAATCCGTCGGTTGCCCATCCCTTAGCATCAAAGAAGTAGGTCTTACCACCAGTCGTTAGCCACTT
>NZ_JQBM01000001.1:288293-423247 GCF_001437355.1 Weissella viridescens
GTTCTTATATTGAACACGCGTCTTTGGATCAAAGTATTGTAAGGCACGGTAACCCGTCTTTGCATTTGCAGCTCCGGTACGGAAACCATCTTCTGCCCAGCCCTTGCCATCAAAGAAATAAGTATTACCATTCGTCGTCAACCACTTATTTTTGAATTGGATGTGTGACTTTGTATCATAATATTGCAAAGCACGGTAACCCGTCTTTGGATTGGCTGCTCCCCAACGGAATCCAGAAATGGCGGCACCATTTGATCCGAAGAAGTACGTGTTTCCATTGGTCGTTACATAACCATTTTGAAGACGTACCTTAGTCGTTGGGTTGTAGTATTCAATGTTATTACCGAACTTACGGAATCCACTAATCTTGTTTCCGTTGTTGTCGTAATAGTAAACCTTACCGTTTTCAGTTTGGTAACCAGTCTTCTTTTCTTGGCTTGCCAAGAAGTTATACCAGTAGTTAGCAATATTTCCACGATTTGGTTGGTAAGTATCGTATGGACGCTCATAGTTGTTCATGAAGACCATTGCTAAGTCAAAGGCTGACATCTTGCTCTTCATGTATTGACTTGCTGTCATTCTTGACCAACCTGGATAGTATTGAATACCGTGTGTGAATTCATATTGAATTCGCATACATTGTCCGTACATCGTCCGGTAGTCCAATCCATTTGCACGACACCAGTTAATCAACTTACTTGCAGGTGTCCATTGCACAAGACCATATCCACCACCACCACCGATTTCGGTGATATCTGGCAAAATATAACTTTCAACAGCCATATTTCCTAGCATTCCAGCAATGGCATTACGTGACCAACCACGCGCTGAGAAGAACTTATAGATATAGATTGCATTCGACTTTTGCGTAGCGGAATAATTATATGTTTGTGCAGCTAAGACTGGCTTAGCTTTAGCCGTCGTTGCTTTTGCTGGTGTAGCAGCCTTTGGCTTTGCCACGGTCGTTTTCTTGACGACTGGTGCCGGGGTTACTGCTTTGGGTTCAGTCGTCGTTGCATCTTTTTTAGTCGTTTGTTCAGCATCCTTAGATGCATTCGCATCTGACTTAACATCAGTTGATGGTTCTTGAACTTCAGACTTATCCGCTTGATTGTTTGTGTTAGTATCAGTTGTCGCATCTGAACTATCAGTTGATGACTTCTGATCATCGGTCTTTTCGTCAGTGGCAACATCTTCTGAATCACCCTTGGCTGATTGATCATCTGGCTTTACATCTTGCGATTCAGTTGCACCACTTTGAGCGTCAGCTTTTACATCGGCCGCTTCAGCTGGAGTCTCTGTTACAGTGTTTTGCGCATCTGACTTCACATCATCAGCCGTTGAAGCTGATGACTCGTTTGAGGCGCTTTCCGTATCGGCACTAGCATCAGTCGTTGCGTCTTGTGCTTCGGGGGTAGCAGTTTGCACATCAACATTGGTTGGGTTTTGTGCCATAGCAGCACTAATTTGTACTTGCACATGACCGGCTTCGTCAGTTTCTGGTGCCTTAACATCTGCAGACCCATCCACTGCCTTTTGTGCATTTGCATCGGTTGCATCAGCTTGAGCGCTTGTACCAGCTCCACCGACAAGGGCAGCAGCTGCACCAAGCGTGGCTACGGCAGAACTAACCCAAAATTTACCACTCTTATACATTTTAATGTGACTCATTTAATTACTCCCTTAAGACAATGACGATGCATCATCTAAAATACTTAAATTCTACTTATTAAGCGTTTGTTTAGTTTTTTAAGTTTCTTTATATTTTCTTAATTTATTACATGTTACCGCAGACGAAAACATTGGTCAATAATACTAGTTTTCAATACCGTTACAATTACCTACGTCAGCATGTCTATACTACCAACCAAAAATCACAGGCATGTGCCATAAAGGTTTCAAAATCTGAACATTATGTTAGCCCATTGTCTTTTAAAATTTTATTTTTACTATTATTAATGCTAACTCTAAATCTATCGTAATTTTAACTCTATGTCCGTTTTCCATTGGTTACTTTATATAAATTTAGAGTTCATTCCTTGATTTTATAACTTATAAATACGAAAAAAGCACTTAATCCAATTTGATTAAGTGCTTTTTTATTAATCTTTAATTTCTTTAATTGTATCGATAATTGTACCATCACGATATTCAACCATCGCAACCGTACGATCGGTATACTCAAGTGGTTCTGGCTTTCCAACCTTAGCTTCAGCCATTTGTTGCAATTCTTCAATAGTGTACACAGGTACACCAGGCATATCCTGCAATGCATCAATCAAATCTTGACGCTTAGGATTAATGGCAATTCCAACTTCAGTCACAAGAACATCAACAGAGTCACCTGGTGTAACGTTTGTCGTCACTTCAGGAACAACAGTCGCAATGCGTCCACGAACTAGCGGAACTGAAATAATCGTCAACTTCGCTGTTGCCGCATCTTGGTGACCACCAACGGCACCACGGATGACACCATCGGATCCTGACATGACATTAACGTTATAGTCAGTATCGATTTCAAGCGCCGATAAGATAACAACATCCAACTTATCAACCATCGCACCCTTATTAGCAGGGTCGGCATACCAAGTTGCACTGATTTCTTGTTGGTCACGGTTTGACTTCATTGATTGGGCAGCACCCTTATCGAAGTCTTGCACATCCATAACCTTCTTGACCAAACCTTCTTCCAATAAATCAATGGTTGGTTTGGTAATCCCACCTAACGCAAAAGAAGCAGTGATACCATTATCAATCATTGATTGACGCAAGAAACGAGTGACGGCTAATGCAGCACCACCAGAACCGGTTTGGAATGAGAAGCCATCCTTGAAATATGGTGAGTGTACAATCACGTTGTTAACTGTTTGCGCAATCTTAAGTTCCTTAGGATCCTTAGTGAAACGTGTTGCACCAGAACCAATTTTATCAGGATCACCTACCTTATCAACCTTCACAACGTAATCAACCTGCGTTTGTTCAATCGAAGCAGGTGTGTTCGGGTAGTCAACAATGTTATCAGTAATCAAGACAACCTTATCGGCATACTTGGCATCCATTAAGGCATAACCAAGTGAACCAAATGCGGTCTCACCATCCATGCCGTTTGCGTTTCCCATTTCATCTGAGTTAGGAACACCTAGGAAGGCAACATCAATCTTGATATTCCCTTCTTCAATGGCACGGGCACGACCACCGTGTGAACGGAAGATCACTGGGTTTTCAAGCGCACCGTGAGATACGGCGTCACCCAAAGTTCCACGCATACCTGATGATGTGATGTTGGTAACAACACCCTTTTCAATGGCTTCAATGGTGATATCGTTCATCGTATTCGTCAATGATGATGGAGCCAAAGTCAAATCCTTATAACCATGATCAATGATAATACGCATAACCATATTAAAGACATAGTCACCCTCACGGAAGTGGTGGTGGAATGAAATTGTCATACCATCTTTAACATTATCAGTAACCGCTTTTTCCAATGAATCAACTAACTTATTCTTACCAGTAGTGGCACGAACCTTTGGTGCAACACGTTGGATTTCAGGGTTTCCAAAATCAACAGTTTCAAATGGCTTGTAGTCCAACTTATTCATAAGTTCATCCGGTAATTCACGCTTTACACTATTTTCCAATGTAATTTCCCTCCTCATCAACTAAGTGTGATGCCTTTGCAAGACGCATCACACGTTCAGCACGCAATACGACTGGACGGTCAACCATTTGACCATTCATTGAAATAACACCTGAACCCTTAGCGCGGGCTTCTTCAATCGCAGCAATCACGTTTTGGGCATTTACAATTTCTTTTTCAGTAGGTTCAAAGACTGAGTTAACCATTTCGATTTGACGTGGGTTAACCAATGACTTACCGTCAAATCCAAGTTGGTGGATGTACTCAGTTTCACGATAGAATCCATCTGGATCATCCATATTTGTAAACACAGTATCGAAGGCTGAAACACCTGCAGCACGAGCGGCATGCAAAATAGCATTACGTGCATATTGTAGTTCAGCTCCATCTGGGTAACGGTGTGTCTTCATATCGGTCGTATAATCCTCGGCAGACAAGGCAATTCCCATCATACGGTCTGTTGATGAAGCGATTCCATAGGCATTCACAACACCCAAAGCAGACTCAATGGCAGCCATGACACGTGTTGAACCAACTTCACGACCAAATTCCTTCTCAGCTTCTTCAACCAAGTTTACCAATTCAGTCATCATTTCAGCCGTTTCAACCTTAGGCAAACGGATAACATCGATTCCAGCCTTAACCATTGCACGAATGTCGTTTTGATAGAATGGTGTATCCAAACCATTGATACGTACCACTAATTCAGCATCCCCGTAATCAACTGTTTGCAAGGCTTCATAGACCAAATAGCGTGCGGCATCTTTTTCTGGAAGTGAAACAGCATCTTCCAAATCAAACATAATTGAGTCAGCTCCGAAAATACCAGCATCCTTAACCATGGCTGGGTTATTTCCAGGTACGAACATCATTGTTCGACGTAAACGTTCTTCTGTAGCCATTATTAGAGCACCTCCCACATTGGTTCATCAACGATGTCTAAAGCACGTTGCGTTGCTGCAATTGCGCGTGCCTTAATCACCATGTCTAATGCCCCTTTATCAACAATCTTGACATTGGCATTCTCAACACCATAAGCTTTCAAAACATCTGCAACAGTTGCCTTAATTGCCTTTCCATATTGTTTTTCAACATCTGATTCCAAATCAAATTGGATCCCATCTGTTCCTTGACTAAGCATAATTTGTACATCAGATGATTCTAATGTTCCGGCAATCGCCGTTTTCTTAATCTCCATCTTTCTTTCCTTTCTTAATCCGGTCTTGTAATTCAAACTTGTGGCTAACAATAAATTGGTAGGTGGTTTCGGGAACCCGATTTTCTATTTCGGAAATCCGGTCCTCCTCAATCGCCTTACGAACTGACGTTGCCGAGATGGCATCGCCTGAACCAAGTTCTTTACGTGGGATAATTTTCACCTGAACCTCAGGTGGCAACTCACGTTGTAGCGCTTGATTATACAAATCAGTGGTGTGCGAATATGGTTCACTACCTAGGTAACGGGTCTGTATGTGCAGATCCTTGGCAATCCAATTCTTGAACAATCGTGCATCAAGCGTGGTTTGGTAATCAATAACAGCATCAGGACTTGAAATAAAGTACGCTGGAAAAGTTGCATAACTGACCATGTAACTGCCACCATTGACAACAATGACATTTTCTAAGTCTTGCGTGCCCGCCTTAACAAGTTCAACCCGTTCGCTAGTTTTAAAAAGTGAGGCATCTTGATTGACAACAAAGACGTAAACAAAATCATTTTCTCGAGCCGCTGTCTCAACAAGGTAACGATGACCTAATGTAAACGGATTTGCATTCATGACAATGCCGGCAATTTCCTTACCGGCTGGAACCTTTGGAATATCAGCTAAATATGTTTGAATATTAGGCTCACCCTTTTCAAGCAAGACACCTTGATCAGAGTCTGCTAACTTCGTAAATCCAACATGTTCAAAACTATCTGTATATT
Source organism: Weissella viridescens (assembly GCF_001437355.1). Lineage (GTDB taxonomy): Bacteria > Bacillota > Bacilli > Lactobacillales > Lactobacillaceae > Weissella > Weissella viridescens. Next base: position 293,861 of record NZ_JQBM01000001.1, read on the forward strand.
TTGGCTTCGTAAAGACTAAAATGTGGAACACGCCCCGTTGTGCTAAGCGGCTCACAAGTTCAGAAACAACCATATTGAAGCGCGATCCAGAAGCACCTTCCTCATTCTGAACGGCAATGTACTTAATCACATCACCCGCAATTGAACCTGTTCCGACTAACTGGTCATGATCATCAAGGAGGCCAATGGTCTCATCAATGACATCAATCTCTGTATCATTAAAAACATCAATGCCGCGTTCAGTTAAAAAGTTTTGCCACATTCTACGTTGCGGCTTACTTCTCAAATGCAGATCTTGTATGTGATCACTCATTTTACAGACCTCCGTGTGTCATAACTTATTTCTTAGCAAATGTTGCAACTGCTCCTGAAACAGCATCAACGACACCATCATCAAAAACCCCTGGAACAATATTTGTCGGATTAGGATTTTGAATCATATCCGCCAAAGCATGCGCAACCTCTGACTGAAGTTGTGAATCAACACTCTTAACACCTGTTTCTAGCAATCCTTTGAATAGACCAGGGAATGCCAAAATATTATTAACCTGGTTGGGCCATTGTGAAGATCCCGTTGCGACAACCTTTGCTCCGGCAGCATTTGCTTCATCAGGGTCAATTTCTGGAACAGGATTTGCCAACGCGAAAATAATTGGGGCATCATTCATGCGCTTGACTTGATCGGCTGAAAGCACCTTTTCATCTGACAAACCAATGAAGACATCCTGATGAGCAATAACATCATCTAATGTTTGACCATCAGCTTGGTTCACCATGCCGGCAAGTTTGCGTTGATAGGCGTTGTAGCGTGTATCGTCTTCGCGAATCACACCGTGACGGTCTAACAAAGTAATATGCTTAATTCCTGCTTCAGCCAACAACTTACCAGTTGCATATCCTGAAGCACCAACACCGTTCAAAACAATCTTCAAATCCTTCAATGGCTTATTAACCACCTTGGCTGCATTAATTAATCCAGCTAAGACAACAATTGCTGTTCCCTCTTGGTCATCATGATAAACCGGAATATCTAATTTCTCTTTTAATTTTTCTTCGATTTCGAAGCAACGTGGTGCGGCAATATCTTCCAAATGAATACCGGAAAATGATGTAGACATGTTCACAACGGTTTGCACAAATTCATCAACTGAAGTTTGTTCTAATGCCATCGGTACGGCATTGACGCCTGAAAAATCTTTATATAGAAGTGCTTTTCCTTCAATAATAGGTAGACTTGCAGCTGGACCAACATTTCCTAATCCCAATACTGCAGTCCCATCACTAACGATGCTAACTAACTTTCCACTCATCGTGTACTTTGCCTTAGCCGATGGATCAGATTCAATCAACTTTGCTAGGCCAGCGACACCTGGTGTATAGGCTTCACTTAAATCATTACGGGTTGTGACATCAAAGTCTCCTTTAATATCGAGCACACCAGTATGCGCTTCGTGAAGTGCTAACACTTTATCCATGTCAACCATGTTTGTTACACCTCTCACATAATTTTTAACACTCAAAGGTTACTTACCTTTGCTAACATGTCTCATTTTAGTTTACATTTTTAAAAATGTAAAGAAAAAATTCGACATTTTTAAAATAAGTTCGTTGGTATTTTAAAAATTTAAAAAGTGTTCGCAAACACAAAATGCCTCCTTGATAAAATTAAAAAATATGAAAACCATTCAAAATATTTAAAATATATGGTAAGCTAAACAAAATGAAAGCTTTTTTTAAGGAGGCCTACTGATGTCAGAAGAAATGGATCAGCATGAATTACTCGCAAATTTAGCACAAGACTATTACCTTTCACAATTGTCTTTAGCTGAATTAGCAGAAAAATATCACTTAAGTCGATATCTAGTTAATAAGTATCTCGATGATGCACGACGCGAAGGAATCGTCACAATTAATATTGCGGCTCCTAACCCACGTAACCTTGAACTTGAAAAAGTTTTCCAAAAGACTTTTGACATTCCCCACATCTATATTCTAAAGGACAATATCAGTCCCACAGAAACGACCGAAAACATCCTAAACTATTCTGCTCATCAGTTAGCCCCCATGATTGCTCAAAGTAAAGTGGTCGGTCTAACTTGGGGTGGTACAATCTTTAACATCATTAATTACTTCCCCGTTTCAGTACTAGAACATGTGACGTTTACGCAGTTCATTGGCGAAAACATGAAGTACAAATCTGCAGCCGGATCAATGCGCATGGTTGAGTTAGCTGCGGCACGTTTCTCAGCTGAGTATCTAACCATGACGGGGCCACTTTACATCATTGATGATGCAACACGTGAAAAAATGGCTCAAGAAATTGCTGTACAACCAGCGTTTGCTGCATCAAAACAGATGGACCTATTATTTACAACCCTAGGAACAATGGCTTCTCTTGAAAGCATTCCAACTTGGAATGAGAATCTAGACATGATTTTGGGTGATATCAATCATGGTGATGTGGCTGGGATGCTTTATGGCCGACCATTTGATGTGAATGGTAACTTTTTGAATCCAGATCACGACAAAGTCTTCGGATTATCAATTGATGAAATCATGGAAACACCCCGCCGTTTTGGTATCGTTAAAAGTAAGTTTAAAACAAGCGCTGCCCTAGGGGCACTACGTGGAAAATTCCTAACAGACATGGTGACGACAGAATCAATCGCTCGCCGCATTCTTAGCGAAATGTAAACAAATAAAACCGCACTAGCTTTGGCTAGTGCGGTTTATTTTTTTATTTAACATCACGGGCAATATAAATTGGACGTCGCTTACTTTCAAGATAAATTGCCGCAATATAGCGACCAACAATCCCTAAGCTGAGCAATTGAATACCACCCATAAAGAGCATAATGACCACTAATGAAGGCCACCCACCAATAGCAGAAGCAGGAACCACAAGGGCACGAACAAAGATAGCAATCGCACCTAGAATTGAAGCCAAGAATGACACAACACCCAAAATCGCAATGGCCGTAAGTGGTGCTTGTGAAAAGGCAACAATGCCTTCAATTGAGTAGCGGAACAATGACCAGAATGACCAAGAAGTTGATCCAGCAACACGTTCCACATTTTCATAAGGTAAATACTTTTGCTTAAACCCAACCCAAGAAAAGATTCCTTTTGAGAAACGATTATATTCCGTCATACTCAAAATTGCATCCACTACTTGTCGGCTCATGACACGATAATCGCGAGCACCATTAACCAGGTATGTATCAGAAATCTTATTAATCACCTTATAAAACATGTCAGAAAAGAATGTACGGATTGGTGGTTCACCAGCACGGGTCGTACGACGAGCACCAACCATATCCCATTCGCCCGAAGCAACACCAGACAACATTTCTGGTAGCATCTCTGGTGGATCCTGTAAATCGACATCCATTACAGCCACATACTCACCTGTCGCATGCTGTAACCCTGCGTATAATCCAGCCTCTTTTCCAAAATTACGTGAAAATTCAACGTAATGCACTGAATCAGTTTTAGTTTGTAACGCTTTGATGGATGCGATGGTTTTATCTGTTGATCCGTCGTCAATGAACCAGTACTCAAAGTCATACTCGGGTACTTGGGTGTGTACTTTTTCCAAAGCATCATAAAAAATTGGAACAGTCTCTTCTTCATTGAAGACAGGAACAATGATTGATAGTTTAGACATAACTTACTCCTAGCAACTTTTAAACGTGTCGACGAATGGCTAACATTAGTCCGTTTAATTTTTACATTTCTTTTGAATATTACAATTAAGTTTAATTTCTACAATATTCCATAGTATACCACATTCTAATAGTTCCAATGGTTAAGTATCAATTAAAATCACAAGTCATGTCCACGCCTTGACTGTCTTTATTTTTTTTAACACGAGACGTTGATAGATAAAGACCGTAATGACAAAATAAAGTAAGTAAACACCACCAACAATCATCAATCCATTCCCCAAACCAATATAAGGATCAACCATGATTGGTTTAAAGCTCTGTAAACCAAATACAGTATCTAAGACCCCGATTACCATTGGAATGAAAAATAGAATGCCCACGTCTTTTATGGTTGACACACGCGCCGCTGATGGCGTTGTCCCAATCATCTTTAGAATCTGATAACGTTGTCGATCTTGACTAACATTCGACAGCACCTTAAACATTAACGTTGAGGCCAACATGACTAAGAATGCAATTCCCAAGAAGACGCTCATAAATTCTAATCCGCCAAAAATTGACTTGAGCATCACAAAGTTACCATATGCACCCGGCACCATTAAATTACCATGGTCTGTATAACGTAATTCACCAGCATATAGCTTCTCCAATGGCTTTTGGTTTGCTTGCATGTCACGTACTGAAACAGCCTTAAATGTCTTAACATCATTCTTCGGCAATTGTTCCACCAAATTCACCTTAGCACCAAATGGTACACCAGCAAGATAAGCAGCCCACGTCGTCAGCGTATAGTCTTCATCAGCATGGGCCGCATTAACATTTAATTGTTCCTTTTTTGGCTTAGCATTTGCATCGTCTGGTTGCGTATACTTCAAAGTAGGCACTTTAGCATCCGCTAGATTTTGCTTTTCAAAGTCTACCTGACCATCATGCAAACGATACTTAATTTCAGCCTGGTAAGTCACATCCTTTAAGGTACTCGTCTCTGCATTCGGATTACGCATCATTAGCGTCACTGCATTTGTTTCTTGAGCCTGCTTTGGCAAAGACACATAATATCCTTGGCCAACACTAATTGCCCCCAGCGCTAGACCAAATAGCACAGAAATCATCGTTAAAATCCGCTTATACTCGCTCAAACGAAAACGTAACTGTCCGTTCAAGAATAAACGTAGCCCTCGCTGACCAAAATCAGCATGGCGCATCCAATTTGTGATCAATCCCAATGTTTGACCAACAAATAGGTAAGTTCCGATCCCATTTAAAATCAGGGCAATGACCATTCCAGTCATTTGTAACTTAGGAATTTGAGGCATCAGCGCATAGCTGCCACCTAGAATCAGTAATCCGAGCAACCCTAGCACAACTTGTCGTCCGGTTTTTTCTGTCTTGGCTTTTACTGTCTCGTCAGCATGTAATAGCGTCAAAGTATCAACACGCTTTAGTCGCCAACGGTTATACATCCCATTTAGGAAGAAAACAATAAGAAAGAAAACAATCGTAATCAAAATCGCTTTGGGCGTCAATACAGCCCGATGCTTGACTTTAATACCAATCAAATCCATCAAAGTTTGACCACTCAACTTAGTCAGACCAGCTCCAACTAGAATCCCCAATGTGGTTGCAATGGAACCAATAAACAACGTCTCTCGCATCAGTAAGCCACCAACTTGGCGCTTAGAAGCCCCCAACATCGCTAGGAGTCCATAGTCCTTTTGACGTAGGCGTAACAAGAAATTATTAGCGAAATTAAGATAGACAAACGTAATGATCCCTAGGAAAATTTCACCAAACACAAACACAATCACAATCACCTGTTTGGTCATCGTTGACATACTTTTCAAGAGTGGTTCATTCGTCGCAATGGCACTAAACATATAAAAGATGGCCACCGCAATCAACGATCCAATCACCAAGACACTATAATCACGCCATTTTTGACGTAGTGATTTTAATGCAATTTTATTTAACATGGTTTCTCCTTTCGTCTATTCTTCGAAAATTCCGAGTTGGTGTAAGATTTGTTGGTAGAAGGCTTCCCGACTTTGTGTACCACGCTTTAATTCGGCAACAAATTGTCCATCACTCAAGAAAAGAATCCGTGAAGCAAAGCTAGCTGAAAAGGCATCGTGAGTCACCATTAAAATTGAAATCGCCTCAGCTTGATTAATCTTAGAGAGGTACGTCATCATTTCGCGGGCATTTTCTGAATCCAACGCTCCGGTCGGCTCATCTCCAAAAATTAAAGCTGGCTCGTGCACTAAGGCGCGCGCAGCACCAACACGTTGTTGTTGCCCCCCTGATAGTTCTGCCGGATATTTTTCAAGATATTCAGCGATGTTTAATAATTCAGCAACGCCACGCACGCGCTCTTTTACAAGTTTCGGTGCAACTTTTTGTAGGTTTAGCGGTAAGCCAATGTTTTCAGCCACTGATAAACTTTCAATCAAGTTATAGTTTTGAAAAATAAATCCCATATCATGGCCACGGAACTTCGCCATTTCGTTATCGCGCATATGGAGAATATCTTTACCGTTAATTTCAACTTCCCCAATGGTTGGTGCCATTAACGTCGCCAAAATATTTAATAACGTTGATTTTCCTGATCCTGATGGTCCCATGATTGCCAAAAATTCGCCATTATCAACCGTCAGAGACAGATTCTTTAAAACCGTTTGTTCCGCCTCGGTACCTTTTTGATAGGTCTTTTCTAGATTTTTTGCTACTAATGCTGGTTGTGTCATTATAATGCCTCGCTTTTTAATTTTGTATAATACTATTCGCGTAAATCTATTGCATAAAAGATATTACCATACGACGTATAATACTACAAGCGGAAAAGTGTGAAAAAAAACAACTACGACTTTTGTAGTTGTTTTTTGTTTTAATTAAATGCTCGTAAAGCTTGTGATGCTGGGGCAACCATGGTTGGGTAGTCACTCAAAATTTGAACACCTTTTAAGTAATCCTCAACAGTTACATTTACGTTTGAACGCATCAAATGGTAAATACCACCAAAAGCTTTTGACGCAAAGGTTGAATCAACCACACCATTTTTTTCATAAAAACGATGACGACGTTCGCGTTGTTCTAAATTGTCAGCGTCAGGTTCTTGGAATTCAGCTTCCAAGATAATCCCGTTCGTAAAGCGTTCCTTCAAGGCCGTTAGTACTTTTCCACCATAACCACCACCACGTAGTGATTGGTCAATGGCAAAGTATAAGATAAAGGCTTTATCATCCCCTAATTCAACCCACACAACTAAGCCGATTGCCTTGCCATCTTCAGCAATCGTATGTAACGCAACAACGGGCTTCATTTCAGAAAGTTCCACGAGCATTTCATAGGGGCTACGCTCACGCCCTGGAAATGCTTCTAAATAAATTTTTTGCCAGTACGCTTCATCAGTAATCGGTTCAAATGTAATCATATGATCCCTCTTTTTCTGTTTCCATTTTGATTTATAAGACTATCCTTAAATTATACATGATTCTCTTCACCTTTGCCGATGAGTACGGTAAAATTTGAACAGATTAACATACTCTTCGGTTTAACACCGATTAAATGAAAAGAAGAAGGACCTCATGCCTAAAGACCAAAAGTTTATCCGAAATTTTGCTATTATTGCCCACATTGATCATGGAAAGTCGACACTTGCTGACCGAATCATGGAAACAACCAACACCGTCAGTAACCGCGAAGCCAGTGATCAATTACTAGATGATCTGGCTGTTGAACAAATGCATGGTGTGACCGTGAAGTCGCGTACCGTTCGTAATTACTATGTTGACCCAGAAGGTCAAGAATTTGAATATAACTTAATTGATACGCCTGGTCACGTCGACTTCAATTATGAAGTGTCACGTAGTTTGTCAGCCACTGATGGTGTGCTCCTCTTGGTCGATGCTACCAAGGGTGTGCAAGCCCAAACAGTTGCCAACTATCGCCTTTCACAAGATGCTGGCCTAACTGTCATTCCAATTATCAATAAAATTGATAACAAAATGGCTGATGTTGATAGTACCCAAGCCGGATTGATGGATCTTGATGAACGTTTCACGCCTGAAAACACCCTGCGTATTTCCGCTAAGACTGGAATTGGCATTGACGATGTTTTGTTAGCCATCCGTGACCGCCTACCAGCGCCAAGCGGCGAACCTGAAGCACCGCTTAAGGGCCTCATTTTCGATACAAAATTCGATCCATACCAAGGTGTCATGGTCCAAGCCCGTATTTTCGATGGGATTTTAACAAAAAATATGGCGTTGAATTTCATGGCCAATGACGTTAGTGCCCAACCAAAGGAAATTGGCTTCTATACCCCACTTGCTACTGAAACTCCTGAATTATCAGCTGGGGATGTTGGTTACATTCTTACTGGAATTAAGGATCCACGTGCCATCCAAGTTGGTGACACCGTGACTTCTAAACAAAACCCAACTGATGCACCGTTCCCAGGGTATCAACAAATTGAGCCAATGGTGTATGCTGGAATTTATCCGCATGAAGGTGAATATAAGGAATTAAAGATTGCAATTGAAAAACTTGCCTTAAATGACGCAGCCTTCCAATATGAGCCTGAACAATCAGAAGCCTTGGGAATGGGCTTCCGTGGTGGCTTCTTGGGAATCTTCCATTTGCAAATCATTCGTGAACGTTTACAAGCTGAATTCGGTCTTGATGTTTTGACGACCATGCCAAATTCAACCTACCGTGTCACAGTTAAAAACCAAGATAAGCCCCTTTATATTGAAAACCCAACGCAATTCCCAGATTACAATATGATCACAAAGGTTGAAGAACCTTACGTTCGTGCTAAAATCACTGCGCCAGATTCTCAATTGAACGACATTATGCGTCTTGCTGAAGGTCGTCGCGGGGTACTGCAAGATTTGGAAACAATCGGTGATATGCTGTTAATCACGTATAAAATGCCAATTTCCGAAATCGCGTATGATTTCTTTAACGAACTCAAGTCCGTGTCTCATGGATTCGCCACGCTTTCAACAGAGCGTGATGATTATGACGAATCTGATTTGGTTCGTTTAGACATTCAAATTGATTACACACCAGTTGATGCGCTAACTTTTGTGATGCACCGTTTGCGCGTTGACCAATTCGCCCAAGAAATCGTCCAAAAATTGACTGAACTGGTGCCACGTAAGTTGCAACAAATGCCGGTCCAGGCGATTGTTGAAGGCCGTGTCATTAGCCGTGGTAATATTCCACCCCTTCGTAAAGCGGCTGCTTCATCTGGTAAAACATCTAAGAAGCAACAACAAATGCGTCGTCAAGGTCAAAAGAATCAAATCGAATTGCCACAGTCTGTTTTTGATGCCATTTTGGATATGAGCCGTCATTAATCTGCGAAAGGAATTTTTGTTATGAATAATCTACTAACGCTACGTTCACTTTTTCAATTAAGTCGTGATTCAGTTGCCGCACAAGTGCAACTTGATCCCGCAACTTTGGATGCCTTTGAACAAGGTACGCAAGAACCCACCATTACGCAATGGCAAGCATTGGCTGAATTCTACTCAGACCAATATCATGTCTCACAAACACAAGCTGATTTGGTGGAACCAATCCATTTTCGTTTGAGTGTTGATTATTTAATGAATATCGGAATAACGATGACTGATCTCATGGCCATGAAATGGTATTTCGCCAACACCCGCCCAGAACTTGGGACTTTCGGCGTAGCACTCTTCAACCGCGAAGATTCACATGATATGGAACGTCTCACCACAGCGCTTCCTGATGTTTTGGAAGATTTCGCCGGTTACCTCCTGCTCAACCATGATGGTACTTTGAACCAATTCATCGATGAGCGCAACAATAATCACGTCAGCGATTGGCGCTTGCTCCTTTATAAGGACGCCAATAAGTATGTCGACGTCACCGATATTGTCAGTTATTTCGTTGACTTGCCGGATTTTACCCAATTTTAAATAAATAAACGCCAGCTACGATTTCACGTAACTGGCGTTTTTATTTGGTTCTATTTAATTGTCCAACCACCGTCGATTGGCACTACTTGGCCTTGAATGTACCCTGCTTGCGGGCTTGTTAGGTAAAGGCTCAGGTCGGCGACCTCTTCTGGCTGGGCCCAACGCTTTGTTGGCGTTTCCGCCGCAACAGATTTCGCCATAGCGGCATCCCCAGCAAAATCGGCTGCATTCATGGGTGTTTCAATCGCCCCAGGTGCAATCGCGTTCACCCGCAATCCCTGGTCGGCATAATCTAAGGCGAGCTGGCGCATCCATCCGACCAAAGCATGCTTGGACGTTGTATAAGCTGCGCCACCACCACCAGCAATTAAGCCAGCAATTGATGCCATATATAAAATTTGTCCATGCTCTTTTTCAAGTAACGTTGGTAACAAAGCCATCGTGATTTGAATTGGCGCATAGGTATTGATTTGCATCACGCGCATAAACAATGCTTCGTCCTCTGCCAAAGCTGGTTGGAAAGCATCCAAGACCCCAGCCGTGCTCAAGAAAATATCCACTTGCGCGAGTAATGCCGTATTTTGTGACAACCATGCCTTCAAGCCAGTTGCGTCCGCTAAATCAAGTTCGACCTTGGTTAAGTTAGCGTGTTCCAGTTGAATGGGTTGTCGATCCAATGCAATCACAGTCGCACCGGCAGCTAGATAAGCTTGCGTTTGGGCTTGCCCAATCCCCGAAGCTGCACCGGTGATTAAGAGCGTTTGGCCCGTATAATTTTGATCAATCATTAGGCGGCCAAGTTAATGCGCTTACTGATGAAGTAAATGACAATCGCACCGATAACCAATGAAGCGAATTCACCGATGGCGACTGAACCGTAAGTAATCCAGAATGGTGCCTTCAAGAAGACATGCAATTCAAGTGCTACGGCCCACATCATGAAGGTATCAATCACCGTACTGATAATAAGACGCTTCACGATTGACTTCACATGACGTGTGGCATAATAACTCATCGTCAACATCACCACTGTGCCAAGTGTTCCGAAAATCATATCAACGGCACCAAGGGATGATTGCGTATTGGCAATGAACACCCCAAGTGAAATCGCTACGATATAGCGCTTGTTAAAGACAGCTAAATGGTTAAGTCCTTCTGACAAACGCAATTGGACCGGTCCAAAAGCGAAAGGCGCTACCAACAACGTCAATACCACATAAAGTGCGGCCACAACGGCCATCATCGTGAGATCATAGACGCGTTTATTTTTCTTTGTTTCCATATTTAAAAGACTCCTAGTTTTTTTGCGTGGGATGGTTACGAACCACGTGATTTCAATATACCATATTGTATTCGTCCATGGAAATGACCTATGTTTAATTTTTTGCTATCAGAACGTATTTAACCTGATTTTTATTCCATATAAGGACTAATATAATTTGCCAAGGCTTCGACATTACGCGTTTAAAATAACACGGTTCCAGTTTCATGAAACTCATTCGCCAAACCCTCACCCGTTTTAAATCCGACGACACCCGCCGCAACTTCAATGGTATATTCGAGCTCTGACGTCCATGCGACCACGTACTGGTTGTCGACAATTAATGGTTTTGTACCATCCAACTTCATTTTTACAATATCACCGTAGTTATTATCTAATATCGCTTCTGCTCCGTCAGTTTCCAAAACAAATAACCCACCGGTACCGCCAAAAATACACCAGTATTTAACCGCCAGTGTTCCTTGCCAACCGTTAATTATTTAATCGCACCATGTTTTATACGTTACGTTAACATCATTTCACCTTGAAAGAAATTCGATAACAAAAAAGCCCGCGCTCGCAAGCACAGGCTTTCCCACTATCTTTTTCTTAAACACGTAACCGTCAGTATAAGCATTAATACAATTAATGCTCCAACATAAAGTGGCAAGGCGAAGGCCGTGCCGTTATGCATTAAACTCATGCCATAAGTCATCAAGCTAATCATCACGTAATAGGCAAACCCAAACACACCACTGGCAGTCCCAATAATATTTTCATATCCAACCAAAGCATCATTCAGCACCAATGGCAAAATGGTGTTCAGTCCGGTAAAAACGATAAAGAAAGCCACTAGGAACAGTAGACTGCTGTGCATCGTCGCACTTAGGCAACCAACGCCAACACCCAGCCCACTCACAAGCAGACTCAACATGATAATTCGGTATGAAGTCAAATACTTCACCACATAATTCGCGCACATCGCCCCAACAATACTAGATAACGCAATCACCATCCCCGCGATACCGTAATGCATAGCGTCCATGCCATACATTTGCATCAAGACAAATGGTGCCTCCGCATAAAAGCTAAACAGAATCCCGTTAATGCCCGCAATCAAAACGGCATAAGCCCAAACTCGCTTATCTTGCGCAAGAATTTTCGCAGCTTGCCAAATTGAAACCGACTGCTCAGTCGCCTTTGGTTCCATTGTTTCCGGCAACTTACCATAACTATATATCAAAATCATAATCGCCATGCCAATAAGCACGGAACAGACACTTTTGAATCCGAAATATTGTTGGATGATTCCCCCAATAAATGGCCCCAGTGCTGGTGCTAAGGCCATGGCACCGCCGACTTTGGCGAATACTTGGGCGCCTTTCACTCCGGAAAAGCTTTCCCGCATAATTGTTTGCGTGACAACTGATCCGACACTGGCGCCAAAGGCCTGCACGAGTCGGGCAAGTAGTACCCAACCAAATTCCGGTGCTGCAAATAAGCCGATGTTACCGATAAGATAGACCAAGATACCTAGGAGCATCGTTGGTCGTCGACCCCATCGGTCTGACAACTGTCCCCAAACTAAAACCCCAACGGCAAATGCCATGAAGTAACTTCCCATCAAAAGTTGGGCGGTTTGTGCGGTGACATGAAAATCTCGACTGATTTCCGGTAATGCTGATGTGAAGATCGTTTCACTAATTTGTGGAAACCCCACAAGTACAATCAATAGAATGATTGCTGGACTATTTTTCTGGACGTTTTTCATTTTTTTCTCCTAATATTTTTTAATCTGATGAAAAACGTCCTTAGTCACTTACTGTTGCAGACATAATAAATTCTGAATAATTCATATTTTTCTCCTCTTTTAAACCATATAAAAAGCCCACCAGTTAACTAACGCTAACTAATGGGCCCCATTTGAAATCAATTACTTGAGAAGCAAGACGAAAGCATAAATAATCACAGCAACAACTGTCCATCCAATTAATGCTTGAATCTTTTCCTTCTTAGTCGTTCGTTCCATTGTCACAGTTAAGTGCCCATTTTTACTTGTATAAGTTTTTGGTAACTTCATGTCATTGCTCCTTTTGTTTATCTTCTAATATTTCTTCATATGTTTTGCCCACATACTTTTCCAAAGCACTTGGCATCAAAATAAAATTACGACCAAATTTTCTCATTTCTTGCTCTGTAAAAAAGCTAGGGTGATCTTTATAGAATTTATAAAATGCTGATGGTACTCGATCAACCATAGCCATCGCATCTTTATCGCTTAGTAAAGTTGGTTCATTTAAGTCGATTTCTCTAATCGGTTCATGATTAAAAAATTCATCTTGATTATCACCCGTAAGTTTTGACATCCCAAACCGAGTCACAATCCAGCAATTCCCAACTTTTCTAATTGAGCCTTCAGGAAATCGATTAGGATATTTTTTTAGAGTTTGACTAATGTAATTACGCGCTTTACCCCAAATTTGGCAGGCTTGTGTTCCCTCCATAATTTGGTTATCTGCTAAATTAAACATCACTATACCTACCCTAGACTTTATTATCTTTAATATATACTATCGCAATTAATTAAGCAAGATATTCAATTACTTTTTAGAGTTCTAACATTCTGAATTTATACACACTAAAAAAGTCCCGCCAGAAATCTGGCGAGGCTTTATTTTATATTACAATTTGCTAATTGAATCAAACGCGATGGCTGGGAAAATGTAAACCAAGCGTTCAAGTTGTGCAGGCGTGTAGCCAAATTCGATAGCTGGCAACAAGGCGTTGATTGAATCTTCGGCGCGTTCTGAAATTTCAGTTGCTCCGACGAGTTGCTTGTCCTTATTGAAGATGAGGGTCAACTTAGCATTCTTTTCATAATCAACGGCACGGTACCAGTCGCCAGAAAGGTCGTTCTCTTGAACGATGTACTTATCTGGATCAGCTTGAGCCTCTGCAACTGTTACACCAGCTTGGGCGATACGTGGCGTCGTAAAGACGTTTGTCGCGATGGCTGGGTAATCAATGGCTGCATCTGATTCACCTGCAAAGCGGTGCATCAAGTATTGTGATTCAAATTGTGCTGTTGGTGTCAACTTTGGTTGTTCCTTGTCGATAACGTCACCAGAAACATAGATGCTTGGTACTGTAGTTTGAAGATATTCATTAACCACAATTCCCTTAGGGCTGTGTTCAATTTCCAAATCTTCAAGACCAAGGTTCTCAACGTTAGCAACACGGCCAGTTGCATCCAAAACCCAATCAGTTGTGATGGTTTCATCTGACAACGCTACTTCGACTTGATGTCCTTGTTGTTCAAATGACTTGACTTCTTGGTTGCGAACGATGGTAACACCACGTGATTCAAGGTCTGCTAGTACTTCCTTCACATATGGTTGGTGGAAGCCACGCAAGGCTTCGCCATCGTGCAAAACAAGTGAAACATCTGAACCAGCTGCGTTGGCCATTGTGGCAAATTCAACCCCGATGTAACCACCACCAATGATAACCATGTGCTTTGGCATTTCATCTAAGGCCATGAATTCCTTTGAATCGTGCCCCAATTCAGTTCCAGGAACATCCAACTGGTGTGGGCGCAATCCCGTAGCAATCACAATGTTTTCAGCAGTGATGGGTTCTCCATCAACGGCAACGGTGTGTTCACCAATAATGGTTCCGTGACCAAAGTACATTTTGATCCCTGAAGCTTCCATACCACCCTTAAGCGCATCTGGAATAACATCAATCGCCGCTTGCTTATGGGCCTTGTTCTTTGCCCAATCAATCTTACCGTCTCCACTAACAATTCCGTCAGAGGCACGCAATGTGTGTTGTAATGCAACAGGTCCATCTAACAAGATTTTTGCATTACATCCCCAGTTTGGACAAGTTCCCCCAACTTTATCCGCTTCAATGACGGCAACACGCTTTCCTTTAGCGGCTAATGGCATTGCACCATCAAACGTTCCGTGTCCGCTTCCAATATATACAACATCATAATCAAATTCTGGCATAATTAATCCCCCTATAGTGTGTGCTATGATTTAAAAATCGCCCGAGTTGCCATCGCAATGAGTTCATCAAGTTCGATTGTCTGCACCTTAACTTGGTGTTGCGCTCGTGCTTGATATAACCATTGTAATGGTTCCAATGCTTGTGCCACAATCAAATCGACATTATCAGTCATCAATTGCTTTTGCAAGTAGGCTCGTTTGATAACGGTTAACATTGCTGGCCCCAGAAGCGTTGTGTCTGTTTGCATCGCTTCTGGAAGATATTCAGGATTAGCTGCTAAAGCAGCCATGAAATTAAGTTCCTTAGGTGCTTGTGCAAAGTTTTGCGCATAACCACGCATGACTTGCGCAAACTGTTCAGTCACTACCACATTTTCTGCTGGCATTGGTACACCATCAATTAATTG
Source organism: Weissella viridescens (assembly GCF_001437355.1). Lineage (GTDB taxonomy): Bacteria > Bacillota > Bacilli > Lactobacillales > Lactobacillaceae > Weissella > Weissella viridescens. The sequence goes on from NZ_JQBM01000001.1 coordinate 309,161, forward strand.
CTCACGCACAGATTGATACAAATGCCCCAGTAAATCTGATTTATTTTCAAAATAAATATAGGCCGTCGCAACAGACACACCAGCGCGTTTGGCAAGTTTACTAATGCTTAATTGACTAATACCATTTTCTTGTACTAAATCAAAAGCAGCTTGCTCAAGTGCTATTAACTTTTTTTCATCCCTTTTTCGCATCTTTTAGTATAGCCAACCTGCCTTTATTTTCACTTAACTCCGGCAGCGGGTTCTCCTTCATCTTTTTATCCGAATCCCTTTTTCCATTTTAACACACCGCTTACGCTTATTCTTGTTAATAAAAAAGACATTCGTCTTCACGAATGTCTTAAGCACCAGTTGTGAATTTCAAACCAACGGCACCAATAATAATTAAACTGATAAATAAAATACGTTTCCAATCATGCGACTCGTGATAAAACAACATGCCCACAATTGTGCCCCCAGCTGCACCGATTCCAGTCCAAATAGCGTAACCAGTCCCCATTGGGATGGTCCGCAAAGCAAATCCTAAAAGACTCACACTTAGAATCATAAAAGTCGCCATGAAAAAAATGAGGTATGAACGACGACGATTATATTCGTTCAAAGTGACCACACCGGCAACTTCCATGAAACCGGCTAAACATAAAATGATCCATGCCATTATTCCGTCTCCTCCTCAACTAGTTTCAACCCGATAACCCCAACCAGTAGGATGACCAAGAACAATAATTGACTCGCTGAAAGTGCATCACCAAAGACCAGCCAACCAATCAAAACAGTCGCCGCTGATCCCAATCCCACAAAGACCGCATACGTCGTTCCAACAGGCAGCCTACGACTTGCCACCAAGTACAACCCGAAAGACGTTAGTAGCGAAATAATCGTTAAGAGCCACTCTACGGGCGTGTGAGCGTATTTAATCCCAACAACCCAGCCACTTTCGAAAATAATGGCAACTAAAATTGTCATCCACGGATTTTTAAGTAATAATTTCATCCATCAACCCTCCTTTAAAACGTTTTATAACTACGACTATGTATAAAAAGAGCACCCACAAAAGTGGATGCTCTTTTTAAAGACTTAAAGTAATCTGCCGATTACCAAGAAGCCTTCTTAACACCAGGGATTTGACCCTTGTGTGCCAACTGACGGAAGTTCAAACGTGACATTCCAAATTCACGCATGTAAGCGTGTGGACGTCCGTCGATACGATCACGGTTGTGGGCACGAACTGGTGAAGCGTTACGAGGCAACTTTGACAAACCTTCGTAATCACCCGCAGCCTTCAAAGCAGCGCGCTTTTCAGCGTACTTTTCGATGGTTGCTTCAATCTTCTTTTCTTTAGCGATCTTTGACTTTTTAGCCATGATTACTTGACCTCCTTGAACACTGTAACACGACGCAACTTTGGAGAATACTTCTTAAGCTCCAAACGATCCGGTGTGTTACGACGGTTCTTAGAAGTTAAATAGATACGTTCGCCAGTCTCTGCTGACTCTAATAAAATGTTAATGCGCATTAACATAACTCCTTCGAATGTATTTTGTGAGATGCCTCTCACCTACCGATTGAACGACAGGTATGGCTGCATGGGCCAAACCCCAAGCTTGCGCCGTTACAATAGCTAGTAAATTACAAAAGATAACTATACAGAATATTTAAGAATTTATCAAGTCTTTTGCAACAAAAATAATTATTTATCGAAATATCCATGACGCCAGAACCAAATCGTTGCAATCAACATAAGGACCAGCGTGATAATAATCGTAATCAGCCAACTATTCTGATGTAAGGCGAAAGGCAAGTATTTCACATTTTGACCATAAAAACCAGTAATAATCGTTGGAATTGTCAAAACAACTGAATAAACGGTCAAAATTTGCATAATCCAATTCAAATTTCGATCATTCCGTGATGAGTACGAATCGGCAATATTGCCAACCACTGAACTAAGCAAGTCAGCCATTTTATGTGCTTGTTGCGCTTCAATATCAATTCGATTTTTTAGAAATTCGGTTTGAGAATCTGGTTTATAGGCTTTAAATTGACTTGTCAAATTATCAATCACATCTTCATTATCTTCAATTGATGAATCGATATATAGCAAGGCATTCGTCACCGTCCAGATACTATCTAGGTCACCGCCAAAACCACTGGTTTTACGATAAAATTGATTTTGGAACTTACGTCGCAACACATCTAACTTGTTCAAAGCCGCTTCATAGTCACCATAGATAACCAAAATGGCGGTAAACAAAAGTTCGATTGGGGTTGTTGCTTTCGCACTGCTAGTTAACTTAGTTGCAATGTGATCAGCCAAAAAATTCATTGATGAGCGTGTAAACATCAACACGCGATGCTCTTTCATTTGAACCAAAAAAGCCACTGATTCAGTGTGATATGCACCTTGAGATGGGACATCATTATCTGCCACAACGGCGTCAATAAAGAGCGTTAAAATTTCATCGTTCTTCGAGTAGTGCCAACGGGCAGCCTCATTTTCGTCATTCACGTCATTAATAAATGATTTGGGAATATCCAATTGCTTAACTTCATCATCTTCTAAATCATCAGCATGATAAAAGGTGGCTTGGCTACCCGCAAATAATTGCTTTAACATAGTTTAATTCGTTCCTTTTATTCACTGTGATGCGCAATAAAATACCACATCCAGACCATTTTAAGTTTAACTATTAGTATACCACGTCCATACTATTTAATTTAGTCTATAAAAAAACTACCTCGATTTGAGGTAGTTAGTGTTAAATAGCTTGGCGCATAAAGTACCAGCTACTGAAACCTAATCCTAACGCAAGTGAATCGGTAGCTAAGATATCAAAAAAACCACGGAGTGGCCAATTCAATAGTTGCATGCCAAATTCCAGTACGCTAAAGATCACGAAAAGTAAGGCCAAAACGGTTAAGACGTTGCTCAAACTCCACCAATTTAACTTTTGGATTTGCTTGGCATAATAAAGCATTGCCGCAGCTAACCCGACAATAATGACTGCCATTACAATGTTTTTAGCTGGGAAATTTTCTGGTACAACGTAGTTGACCATGGTGAAATTAGGCCAAACATTATTCACAAGCACCCACATGATAAAACTGAATAACATTGCCAAACTACCTTGAGCCATCCTACGTTCATGCTGAAATTGGTGATACGACCAAATCGCTGCTAAAGCAATTGCAATCATGATTCCTGCCACCACCTGGGCGATTAAGAAACCCACCCGGTGTGGCGCGTCTTGAGCCGCTAATATTGCAATTGGGTGAGCTAAAGGTTGGTATGCAGGCCAAACGAGTACGCCGACAATACTTTCCAAGAAGTACGTCAACGCGCCAACTACCCCAAGTCCGAAATATATTTTATGTTGCCACCATTGTTGCTGTTGCATGATGCACCTCGTCTCATCTATTTATTCTTAACCAATTCTATCATATTTCAACCAAATCAAAAAAAGACGGTCAGTAACCGTCTTTTTTGATTATTCACTAATTGTAAGCAACAAGTCACCAGCAGCGATTTGATCACCTGCTTGGACTAAGATATCTGAAACAGTTCCAGCCACGGGTGCTTGAATGGTTGTTTCCATCTTCATTGCTTCAGTAATCACCAAAGTGTCACCAACCGCAACTTCATCCCCGACGGCAACTGAAACTTTGACAACATTTCCGGCCATCGTGGCCCCAATTTCTCCAGGTACACTAGCTTTAGCTTGACGATGTTGCACCGATTGCACATCCACAGTTTGATCATGCACAGTGACTTCAACAGGTCGACCATCCAAAGCCATGTACAGTGTACGGACACCATCAGCGTCTGGTGCGCTCATTTCGTTCAATGTTACGACCATTGTGATACCTGGCGCAAATTGCACCACGGTCTCCTCATGCGCTTTTAAGCCATAGAAGAAAGTTGGCGTGTCCAAAACCGTTGTTGGTCCAAACATCGCTTGCTTTTGTTCGTAATCACTAAAGACTTCTGGGTAAAGGGCCTTAGAAATCACTTCTTCTGGCGTTGGTTCGCGCTCAAGTTCAATCGTCAAGTCCGCCTTAATTTGTGACAAATCATATGGCTCGGCCAAAGCACCTGGACGTTCCGTCAACGGTGCTTGTCCCTTCAGGATAATTGCTTGCAAATCAGTTGGGAAACCACCAACCGGTTGTCCGATGTCACCCTTGAAGAAATCAACTACTGATTGTGGGAAGTCAAGTTGTGCCCCTTGTGCATAAATATCATCAGGTGTGAGATCATTTTGCACCATAAAGAGTGCCATATCCCCAACCACCTTAGAAGATGGGGTCACCTTGATAATATCACCAAACAATTGGTTCACTTCCGCATACATCTGCTTGATTTCGTTCCAACGATCACCCAAGTGCAAGGCATTCGCTTGTTGTTGCAAGTTAGAGTACTGTCCACCAGGCATTTCAACTTCAAAAATATCAGTTTGTGGACTGCGCATACCATTTTCAAAATCTTGGTAGTACGGCACAACACCTTGCCAATATTGATTTAGACGCTCTACAGCTGGCATATCCAACGTTGGTTGACGGTCGTTACCACTCAACGCATAGTACGTCGATGATAATGACGGTTGAGATGTTGTACTTGCCATAGCTGATTGCGCAACATCGATAATATCCACACCAGCTTCAACAGCGCGTGCATAAGTTGATACACCGATACCCGTTGTATCATGCGTATGCAAATGAATTGGTAAATCAATTTCATTCTTCAAAGTTGAAACCAATTGATAGGCAGCTTCTGGTTTGAGTAATCCAGACATATCCTTAATCGCAAGGATGTGCGCACCAGCAGCTTCAATTTGCTTTGCAAAATCAACATAGTACTGCAAAGTATACTTCGTACGACTTGGGTCCAGAATATCACCTGTATACGCCATCGTGACTTCCGCCAACTTATTTTCATCGCGCACCGCTTGAATTGATGTTTCCATTTGAGGTAACCAGTTCAAACTATCAAAGATACGGAAAACATCCATCCCATTCTTCGCCGCTAAATGAATAAATTCTTGAATCACGTTATCAGGGTAATTTTGATATCCCACCGCATTTGAACCACGGAATAACATTTGAGTAAGCGTACGTGGCATCTTTTCACGTAATTGCTTTAAGCGATCCCATGGATCTTCGTCCAAAAAGCGGTAGGCCGTATCAAACGTGGCACCACCCCACATCTCATTTGAGAAAAGGTTTGGTAATGTTGTTTGCGTTTGTTCTGCAATATCAGCCATATCTTTGGTACGGAAACGTGTGGCGAAGCGTGATTGGTGCGCATCGCGCATGGTCGTATCTGTAAGCAAGACTTCAGACTGCCCCTTAATCCAATCAACAACTTGGTCTGGTCCCTGCGCATCCAAAACATCCTTAGCTGTAACTAAGTCTTCAGGCAACACTAATTTTTGTGGGGTGTATTCAATTAATGTTGGCTTGGCGTCAGGATTTTTAACACCAGGAAAACCATTGACTGTGATTTCAGCCATATAATCCAACAATTGTTGTTGCGTATCAACTGATGACTTACGAATAAATTCTTGACCATGGTCATCCACAAAAGTTGTCGCAGCTTGTCCACTCGTGAAAGTTGGATGCGCAAACATCTGTACTAGGAAGTCGGTGTTGGTCTTCACACCTTCTAATTGCAATTCATGTAAAGCACGTTCCATCCGAGTGTTTGCTTCATCAAAATCACGCCCTTGGGCAATAATTTTCAATAGAAGTGAATCAAAGTATGGTGTCACCTTAGCACCGGCATAAACCGTCCCAGCGTCAACACGAATACCAGGCCCAGCAGGTTGTTGATACCAACGAATTGTCCCTGAGTCAGGCATAAAGTCGTTAGCTGGGTCTTCCGTTGTAATTCGAGCTTGGACCGCAACACCGTGTTCTTTTAATTGATCCTGCTCAGGTAAGTTTAGGGGTTCTTCATGTAACCCATAACCCATGGCAATCAAAAGTTGGCTACGGACAATATCAATATCGGTCACGACTTCAGTAACAGTATGTTCAACCTGGACACGTGGGTTCACTTCGATGAAATAGAAATCATCCCCCTCGACCAAAAATTCAACTGTTGCAGCACTTTGATAACCAACACTAGCCATCAAACGTACAGCTGCTGCTTGAATTTGTTCACGAAGTTCATTTTTAATTGAAACCGCTGGTGCAAATTCAATAATCTTTTGGTGACGACGTTGAACCGATGAATCACGCTCAAAGAGATGCATCACTTGCTCATGTTCGTCGGCAAGAATTTGAATTTCAATATGCTTAGGATCTTGTAAATACTTCTCCAAATAGACATCACTCTTACCAAATGATGCTTTAGCTTCAGAAGCAGCCCGTTGGAAAGCTTCTTTTAGTTCTTCAGCATGTTCAACGACACGCATTCCTCGGCCACCCCCACCGGCAGCTGACTTAACAAACAAGGGGTAACCATATTCTTCACCAATGGCCAAGGCTTCATCCAATGTTTCAACTGGATGATCTGTACCGGGCACACTGGCAACATTTGCAGCAGAAGCTGCTTGCTTGGCTTTAATCTTATCTCCAAACATTTCTAGGTGGGCTACCTTTGGTCCAACGAACTTCATGCCCGCATCACTGATTGCTTGTGCAAATTCAGCATTTTCAGACAAGAAACCATAACCTGGATGAATTGCATCAACGTGATGCGCCTTGGCAACCTCAATAATTGCAGGAATATCAAGGTAGGCTTCAACCGTCATATCATCCGTGCCGACTTGATAAGCTTCGTCGGCGGCAAAACGATGCACAGCGTACTGATCTGCCTTAGCATAAATAGCAACTGTTTGAAGACCTAGCTCTTTAGCTGCTCTAATAATCCGAAGGGCAATTTCGCCCCGGTTGGCGATTAGTAACTTGTTCATCTCACACCTCTTTTTTTAAAAATTTTAAAAAGTATTTAATTTTTCAAACCTTATCTCTAATATACATGAGATTTACGTAAAAAACCATCATTTTTGCTATCTTAATTAAAATCATTCGGATATTGCGAATGTTTCGTTCGGTTTTAAACCGTTTTACTGCAAAAAAATAAACGCCAGCATGCAATGCATACTGAGCGTTTAAGGAATTTAAATTAATTTTCTTTTGTTGTTCGTACTTCTTCGAACTGCCCATCAAAGACTTGTTTACCATCAACTTTAGTTTTCTTGGTTGCCTTATCAAAAGTTTCTCGATAAGGATCCATTTGTTCGTTAATATTTGCAAACATGCGGCGGGCCTTACGGCGTACATAAAATACACCAACAACCATCATTAAAATGATGAAAAATAATAGACTCATCTAGATCCTCCTTTATGATTAAAACCAGTTTAATATGCTGACCATACAATTAGCTTAAAATCCGTGCGGTTATCTCTCATTTAATGCCGATAAACCTAACATGATTTATCTACCACTATTTTACACCAAATGCCGTAAAACCGTCACATGTTTTTAAGACCAGTCATGGACTGTTCATTTTTCAAAACAAAAAAGCCAAGTTCCTCTCATAGGAACTTGACCTTATCTTTTATCTTAACGACCTTGCTTGTTCTTCAACATTTCAACGTCACGAGCAATTTCTAATTCTTCGTTAGTTGGGACAACCAAAACCTTTGCGGCTGAGTCGTCAGTTGAAACAACCCTTTCTTCACCACGAACCTTGTTCGCTTCAGTATCACTCTTGATACCCATGAATCCAAGACGATCAATAATCTTTTCACGCACTTCAGCGGCATTCTCACCGATTCCTGCTGTAAAGGTCAAGGCATCAACCCCACCCATTTCAACATAGTATTGTCCAATGTAGCGGACAACACGGTCGATAAACATGTCCATTGCCAACTTAGCGTGCTCGTTGGTATCTTCAACTTCTTCCAAATCACGCATGTCAGAAGACAAAGTTGAAATGCCAAGCAAACCAGACTTGTTGTTCAAGATGTATAACATTTGTTCATTTGTAAGTCCTTCATGTTCTTGGATATAGTAAACCAATGAAGGATCAACATCACCTGAACGTGTTGCCATTGTAATTCCAGCCAATGGTGTGAAGCCCATTGATGTATCTAATGACTTTCCATCCTTAACGGCTGTAATTGAAGCACCAGCCCCCAAGTGCAAGGTAATCAAGTTCATTCCCTCTAATGGTTGTCCCAAGATTTCTGAAGTACGTTCTGAAACATAACGGTGTGATGTTCCGTGGGCACCATACTTACGAGCACCATACTTTGTGTAGTATTCATATGGCAATGAGTATAGGTAGTTTTCACGTGGCATCGTTTGGTGGAAAGCTGTATCAAATACGGCAACTGAAACAGCATCTGGCAACAATTCACGGAAGATTTCGATACCGGCAGCATTGGCTGGATTATGCAAAGGTGCATAAGCAGACAAACGGTTAATCTTTTCCAAAACTTCGTCATCAACAATGACAGACTTGTTAAACCATTCTCCACCGGCAACAACACGGTGTCCAACACCAGTGATTTCAGATAGGTCAGATACAACTTGCTTTTCGTTAAATTGTTCGAGCATTTCTTCGATGGCAGCACGATGGTCTGGGAAGGCCTTCAAAACTTCAGTCTTCTCACCATTATACTTTAGGGTAAAGACCCCTTCATCCATACCAATGCGTTCAACTTGTCCCTTGGCAATGACCTTTTCAGCTGGCATTTCCAATAATTGGAATTTCAATGAAGATGAACCAGCATTAATCGCTAATGTTTTAGACATGCTTAAACTCCCTCGTTTTCAAATAATATATTTTACATTTCAAATAAATTCACTTGCCAACCACTCTGTTGGAGCTGGCTTTAGTTGCTGGCACCAAGTGCCTCTAACTAATTATATAGTTATCTGCGGTCAGTTACAATTCAAAATGGCAAGAAAGCGTTAAAACCGGCTATTTTTTTCATAAAAATTAAAAATGAGCCCACAATCACGCTGAATTACTATTAAACCTGTTTAATGTTGTGCCATCCCTATATTTACGTATACGGATTTCCAAAAAAAGTTCCGCCAAACAAAAAAAGCTAAGGCCCAGTTTATTACTGAGTGATAGCTTTTCTGAACAATCTTTTCAGGATAATTTATTAATCCAAAATTGAATCATTTACGTTTAATTCGTTAATCTTCAACATAGTGTCAACGGCTTGCTTCATCACACGCGTTGAAACGTATTCAAAGCGGCCATGCATGTTTTCGGCACCGGCAAAGATATTTGGTGTAGGCAAGCCCAAGAATGTAATCTTTGAACCGTCGGTTCCACCACGAACGGGTTCGATGATTGGTTCAATGTTCAAGTCAATCAACGCTTGTTCGGCCAAATGAACAGGTTGCATGTTGTCCTTTAGGACTTCACCCATGTTGTAGTATTGGTCATTCATCTCTAACTTAACACGATCTTCACCAAAGTTCTTGTTCATCTCGTCAGCAATGCTTTTTAACAATGCCTTCTTAGCATTGAACTTCTCACGATCGTGATCACGAATGATGTATGACATACTTGCTTCATCGGGGGTTCCATTCAACTTCAACAAATGGAAGAACCCTTCGCGACCCTCAGTATGCTCTGGACGATCATGTTCTGGTAACTTATTGTGAATATCAATTGCCACTTGAAGTGCATTAATCATCTTGTCCTTGGCATCACCAGGGTGCACATTCAATCCTTGAATCTTAATGTCAGCAGAAGCAGCTGAGAATGTCTCCCATTCCAATTCACCAAGTGGTCCACCATCCATGGTGTAGGCAAAATCAGCCCCAAATTCTTTTACATGGAAGTGATCGGCACCGATTCCAATTTCTTCATCGGGACCAAAGGCAAAGTGCAAATCACCATGCTTAACTTCTGGGTGAGCAATCAAATATTCAGCAGCACTAACCAATTCTGCCACACCTGACTTATCATCAGCACCAAGTAACGTTGTCCCATCTGTTGTGATCAACGTTTGTCCAGCATACTTTTTCAAGCTTGGGAATGCTTCAGGTGAAAGAGAAAATTCATCGTTTAACTTAATGGTTGACTTACCATCATAGTCTTCAACAAATTGAGGATTAACGTTTTCTGAATTAAAATCAGCGGTATCCACGTGTGAGATAAATCCAATTGACGGAATATCATCATCAACATTGGCAGGCAAGTCTGCAAATAGGTACCCATCATCCATGGTACGCACATTTTGCAAACCAATTGTCTTCAACTCTTCAGCCAAATCCTTCAAGAAAGCAACTTCCTTAGGGTCTGAAGGTACTGTCGTTGAGTCTTCATTTGAACGCGTATTTACCTTGGCATAACGTACAAAACGGTCAACCAAATTTGGGTATGTTGCTGCAATTTCTGTTAATTCACTCATGAATCTACCTCTTTCTAAATATAAGTATAAGGATCAGTATTGGTTTCTGATGGAAAAACATCAGTTAACTGCCATCCATTACTATTTTGCCACTTTTTAACTAAAGTCGCCATCCTTGGTTTTGCATTTGCTTCCATATGGTGATCTGGATCGATGGCTACCAAATGATGCGCTAACATATCGTGACCAGTATGATAATAAACATCTGCCGTCACAAAGGCATCTGCACCCTGAGCTTGAGCTTGCAAATATTCATCACCACCATCACCACCAAGCACCGCAATCCGTTGAATCTTTTGCGTCATATCGTTGGCAATGACACGCACATGCGCTACTTGGAATGTTTCTTTAACCAATTGGGCATATTCCGTTACCGTAATTGGTTCAGCTAATTCACCAATTCGACCAATGCCAGTTTTGCCATCAGCATTTGGTAGCAACGGTCTCAAATTGTTCGTAATCATCAAATCTTCAGCAAGCCAATCATTCATCCCTGGATAAGTTGCATCCAAATTCGTATGAGCGGCATAAACAACGATATGATGTTCAATTAATTTCGCGTACATCGCATTTTGCGGATCACTCAAATCAAGATTCTTTGGCGCATGAAACATCATTGGATGGTGTGCAAAAATAAAATCAACACCACGAACAATGGCTTCATCTACAACCTCGGGACGAACATCTAAGGCTGTCATCACCGTATGAATTTCCTGATTTGGATCACCTAACTGCAATCCAATTGGGTCACGCTCCCAGGCCAATGCCTTGGGTGCATAAGCTTCAATTTGATCCATTAACTCACGCGCCTGCATGTGCTAAGACCTCCTTAATTTGTGCCACTTGTTCTTGATAGTTGCGGTAGGCCTCCGCTTGCGTCTGGTTGGCGGCTTCAAGTTGTTGCATGATTTTTTCCATGCGCCCCTGCTCGCGTTCCCACTTTTGACGCCAAATACTATCATTCTTCACCATATTTACAGGACCAAACGCGAGTTGCATTGCATTATATTCAACAGTTCCTGGTTCAGCTACCACGACTTCATAGTAATGACCATCATCCAAGAGTACACGTTCATCCGTAATTTGATACTGATTTGCTTGTAGCCATGTTCGAACCGCGTCAACATCTATATTTGGTTGCAAAATCAAGCGTTTGTAAGTGGCGTTTGATCCTGCTTCAAGAATTTGTTGAATTAACCGACCGCCCATTCCGGCGATAACAACCGTATCAATTCGATCTTCAGGTTGAATAGCTGCTAACCCATCTGCTAACCGTGGGATTAATTGATCATTTAAATGATGCTTATTAATTTCTTGCTCCGCATTTTCAAGCGGACCTTGGGCAACTTCACCGGCAACCGCAAATTTAATGCGCTTATTTAAAATTAAGTTTGCTGGTAAGTAAGCGTGGTCTGAGCCAATATCGGCAAGACGTGCGCCATCTGGCACATACGCTGCTACGGTCGCTAAGCGATCTGATAAGTGCATTGCATCCATTTCATTACTCTCGTTTCATCAATTTAATTGTTACTATTCTATCATATATCTGTCCTAGATGGCGCTGGGTTCAATCCGAAAAAAAAAGCTAGCCGCAGCTAGCTTTTTTGTTTAATATAAGTCACTCACATCATCTTGTAAATCTTGAATGTCTTTTTCTTCTAACATTTCCAAATCATCAGGAACAACGTTCAAATACAAACGCAACGTTTCTTTAGCAAAGGTCTTTTCGCCACTTTCTCTAAAGAAGTAGTAGGCATCTTTCAAGAAACTAGCATCTGTATCAAAGTATGGTAAGGCCGCTTGATAGTACTTATCAGCCATATCAAAGTCTTCAAGACCTTCATAACTCTTTGCCAAATTTCGATACATTGCCGGGTCAATATCAGCCTCATCATCTGCTAAATAATCATTTAACAAATTGATGTTTTCTTCATACTTCTCATGTAAAGTTAGCCAATCAGAATAATCCAAAGTCAACGTAACATCCTCTGGATTATGTTCCAATCCTTCCTTGAAGAAACTTTGGGCTTCGTTTGTATTTCCAAGACGTTCACTCACAATGGCCGCACGCTCGAACATCTTAGGATTGAATTGATCAACGGCTAAGCCGTTTTGATAAGTTTGCAATGCTTCTTCATCACGATGTTGATGCTCATACAATTCACCCAATGGTTCATATAATGTGCTGTAATCTGGATCAATTTTTTGCAAAGCTTCAAATGTATCAATCGCCTTGTCGTGTGTCTCTTCATCTGTCGCATAAATCATTGCCAACTGGAAACGCACATCAGGTGTCATACTTGTTTCCTCAATTTGCTCAAGGTAACCCAAGGCGCGCTTAACATCGCCAACTAACGCATACGCAACTCCAATACGTGACGCAATGTCAACACCTGAGAAGTAACGTTCGTCTGACTCAAGGAGTGTTCGATAATATGGAATTGCCTGCTTATAATCAGCAGATGCAAAATAATATTCCGCCAAAGCAAATTGAATGACTGGTTCATCTGGAGCAAGCGCATAGGCCTCTTTCAACTTCGCTTCAGCTGATTCATAAATTCCCTCAGACTGGTACAAATCTGCCAATACCAATAACGCTTGCAGATAAGCATCTGAATCGGGTTGAATTTCTGCTAAATAATTCATCGCCGTTTCAGTTTCACCTTCATCGATGGCAATGTCCGCTAAAGCAGCACGTAGTTCATCGGCGTCAGGATACTTATCTAATAATTTTTGATAGGCCCGCTTGGCTTGATTTGAAAAGCCTAATCCATACAATTCTTCTGCTAATGAATAAATGGTGTCATCATCATCATGACGTAATGCTAACGCATATGATTTTTTGGCATCTTCTGTTTGACCTAGTTCTAACTCATTTAACATGCGTTCTGCATAACTTGCCATTCACTTGCCCCCTTAAGTAAGTAATCGTTCACTTATCTGTTTGTGTTTGTGCTGCTTTTTGGCGCGCTTTTGCTAGCAAAGCCTCACGTTGCGCTTGCTTATCTGCTTGTGAAACTTGCCCTTTACTAGCAGCTCCGCGGGCAAAATCGTTTGATTTAATACTACCTTTTGTTGACATATTAACTCACCTTCATTAATTCTTGTCCGTCTAGTATACGCTACTTTAGGGAAAAATACCACAATGACCTAAGCTAACTGATAATGAATGGCACTCTGCCCATTTCCCATCTTTTTCACCTGCAATTGTTGCGGGATTTGTTGTTTCATACTTTCCACGTGCGAAATCACACCAACTAACCGACCCATTTGTTCGACGTTCCCAAGCGCTTCCATGGCTTGTTCGAGCGTCTGACCATCTAGGGAACCGAATCCTTCATCAATAAAGAGCGCTTCAATTTGCGCCCCACCGGCTCGCATTTGTACAACTTCGGCCATTGATAAGGCAATTGACAATGCCGCGATAAACGACTCGCCACCCGATAAAGTACTTGTACTACGGCGTTGATCCGTTTCTTGATCCATAACGTCGATTTCTAGACCATTCTGATTAGAACGACCACTGACGGCATCCCCCAACTGGAAGTAATATCGATTCCCTGAGAACTGTTGAATAAAGTTCTCGTTCGCATAATCTAAAACGGCTGCTAAGAAGCTCTGCAAGACATACGGCTCTAAGCGTAACTTGGCTTCATTCGAACCATCAACTGCATCAGTTAAAGCGATTAAGTCCACGCTTTCTGCCTGCAGTTCTTCAATCTGCACATTTAAGTCTAACACCTGTTGTTGTTGCTGCTTTAATTGCGCGACAATCAACGTTTGACTCTGAACGTGTGTTTGCTGTTCAGCTAATCCATGTTCAGCTTGCGTTAAGAGTTCGTTTAATCCCATTAAATCTGGTGCAGTATGTGTACCCAACTTGGTTGTTAGTTCTGCCAACTCTTGTCCAACATAACGCCGTTCATTTTCATAGTCTTGCACTGCTGCACGGAGTTCTTCACGACCATCATGTTCTTGGAATGCTTGCATCGCCGTCGCGAATGTTTGACTGGTGTAGTCTGTTTGCTCAGCCATTAAGCTAAGCAGATCCTGATGTAAGTCAGTTTGTACGTGCAGCTGCTCTGTAAGGTCAGCATGTTGACTTTTTTCCTGATCTTGACTGGTTGCCAAGCGTCCAGCAACATCGGCTTGCTCCGCAGCAAGCTCAGTTTGCTTTTGCTGATACGCCTTAATCAGGGGTTCTAACTGAGCCAACTCTTCTGTGTATTCTGCCACCGTTGCTAAATCTGTATCAAATTTGGCCAGCCGTGCTTCGACATCGACACGCTGTTCTGTCAAATTTTGCTGACGCGCTTCGGCTTTTGCCACATTTTGATTGGCATCACTCACTTCAACGGCAATCGTTTCAGCCGCTTTTTGCAAATTTTTTGCAGCTTGTTGCTGATCAGCTAATGTTGCTTGCAACGCATCATATGCTTTTTGTAAGTCATCTGCCGTAGCGAAGACATCAAAGCCACTCGCAGCCGCTTGCTCCTTCACAGTCGTTAGCTGGGCAGCTTGTTGTTGCTTAAGTTCGGATAACTCAGTTGTCTCCTTTGTCACTTGATTCGTTGCTTGCTCTAACTTGACGGTTACCGTATTTTCAAGTTGTTGCGCTGCAATCAGCTCATTTTCAGCAGTATCGACGGCATCCATCGCTTCACGTAAAGTTTGATTTGTATCGCTCCCCACTGTATCTGAATGTGCAACTTGATGTTCATAAACAACCCCACAAACGGGACATGGTTCACCTTCAACCAAATCAGCTTGCAATTGTGCTACCAAAGCTTGCGTGCGTAAATGCTCTTGGGCTTGTTTAACTGTTTGTGCCTGTCGGACTTGAGTTTGCGCTTCACTCAGTGCCGTTTTTAACGCAGCCTGTTCTTGCTCAGCATCTGTTAAAGTGGCACTTGCCTTACGTTGTTGTTGCGCTAAGGTCGCCAAGGCCTGTAGTGGGGCCGTTAACTTGTGGAGTTGTGCTAACTGGTCATCTACCGTTGCTAATGCCGCTTGATCTTGTTTTATTTTGTTTTGTCGTGCTACTATCTCTGCTTGCGCCTGCTTTTGGTCCGCGAGCTTAGTTTCATTTTCACGAATTTGTTGCTGTAAATCACTTAAATTTGTTTCTGCTTCATGTTTTTGCTGTGCAGCCGGAAGCAAATCCGTTTGGATTTTACGTACACGAGACTGTTTTTTTTCAATGTCGTCAGCTCGCGCGGCTTGTTCAGCGACCATTGCGTCGATTTTCACTTGTTGCTGTTCTAACTTTGCAAGTTGTTGCTTCGTTTGGGTCAATTGCTGGTAAATTCGCTCCAATAATTGTTCATTTTGCGTAACCGCCTGTTGCCATGGCTGCCGCTCAGCTAACCAATTTAAACGCATTAAGTCAGCTTGTTTTTGAGCAATCACCTCTTTTTGCTCTTCAAGTGTTGTTAATTGTTTTTCCAATGTCGCTTTACGCTCAAATTGCGCCTGAACTAATTTGGCATCATTTAAAGCAGCCTGCATTTGGTCGCGCTTTTTCTGTGCATCTGCTAAGGCGATTTGTAAAGAATCCGACTTTTGGCTTTGTTCCGCTAATATCTCAGTTAACATAGCCAACTTATCTGAAAAACCACCTTCATAATCAGGCTGTTTATCCAAAACCTTTTGATCAAAAACATGATCACGTTGCGCTACTAATTGTTTCGTTGCATCACGTGCTTGGCGACTTTGGTCTTTCAAATCACTCGTAAATGCTTCAAAAATCTCACTTCCATACAAACTTCTCAAAATCGTTAATTTTTCATCACTCCCAGCCGCCAAAAAATCGCGAAATTGATTTTGGGGCAATAAAATAATTTTACGGAATTGGTCATCAGTTAAATGAAGCAATTGTTGAACTGCACTATTCACATCACGTTGTTTTGCACCAATCGTTTTAATTGGTGTTTGCAACGTCTCATCCACTTCAGCAAAGCTAGCCGTTGGTTTATGCTCAATTAAGTCGGCCCCATTGGCAGTTTTACGTTTAGGCGTCACCAACTGTTTTGGGGTCCGTGTCGCTTCATAATAATGCCCATTATGTTCAAAATAAAATTGGACTTCCGTCAATTGATCGCCTGTCGCAAATTCGCTGCGCATTTCTTCAGGCTGACGTTCTCCTGACGTTGTGCCATACAATGCATATGTCATAGCATCAAACATCGTCGTTTTTCCCGCACCCGTATCGCCACTGATCAAGAACAGACTAGACTCATTGAAATTACGAAAGTCAATTTCTGTTTCGGCATATGGGCCAAAATAGTTCATCTTAAGTTTAATTGGACGCATTTTAATCCTCCTTTCTCTCTAGACGGGTTAAGGTCTGGTCAATAATTTCAGCTTGATGCTTGGTTAATGTCGCATCAGTGACTGTTTCATAAAATTCGCGAATCAAATCTTGATTTGACTGTTCTGCCCGTTCTGTCATCTTCTTTGTATGACTGATACTCTGTGCCTGACTTTGTTTAAATTGAATCTCTACAATTTCACCATAAATATCGTTCAATTGGTTCCGTAAATCCGTCACTGCTGGCCGATCTGTCATTTTTATACTAAAGAGATTGTCCCCTTGGCGTGAATATTGTTGATAAAATGCCGGATCCGTCAATGTTTTAAAATCCGCTTCCAACAAAATTAAATCTTTTTCGGGTTGCAAAGGCACCCATTCCGAGGAAACACCGTCCGCGTTAACATCGACAATAAAAACCCCTTTCTCACTCTGGGCTTCTTTGGTATTGAATTTGATTGGTGAACCTGAATATTGCACTGTTTCGCTCGGGCTGGCTTGCTTTAAATGTAAGTGGCCCAAGGCAACATAATCAAACGCATTAAATTGGTTAACATCAATACTCTTTAGCCCACCTGCTTTTGAATTGGTTTCACTGGTTAAGTCATACGTTTCATTTTGCTTGCCAGCAACGTAATAGTGACTTACCAAGACATGTTGCTTAGTAGGGTCAAAATTAGCTTGCATCTCTGTAATCACACGTGCCATAACCTCATTAATCGTCCGCAGTTCATTTGTCTCATTACTAATGCCATAATAAACACGAGCTTCTAACGGGTCGATAAATGGCAACATAAAAATTTGCGTATCACCAAAAATAATCGGCTCAAACGCTTCAGCTAAAGTTGTTCGCAAATAAAATTGATTATTTTCACGCCATTCCTTACCGGCACCCAGTCGCGTGGGCCCATCATGGTTCCCAGAAACGGCAAAAATAGGTAAGCCAGCTTCAATATTCATTCTTTTCAACATTGGTTCTAAAGCATTCACGGCATCCACTGGTGGAATACTACGATCATACAAATCGCCTGCCAATAACACAGCATCAACCTGATGTGCTTGTGCTATCGCTAATATTTGTTCAAAAGCAGTTTGTTGCTGTTCTAACAGGGAGTAGTCCCCCAACTCTTTGCCGATATGCCAATCAGCTGTGTGTAAGAATTTCATATGACTCCTCTTTTAACAAAAAAACGCTGTCAATCACCAAAATGATTACAACGTTTTAACTATTATAGCGTTGCCCGCACTTCGCGGTATTGCTCTGCAATGAAAGCATGTGACGCATTTAGTTTCTCTAATTCAGCGTCAGTTAAATCTAACGGACATTGTTCAACCACACCCTCACGTCCGATGATGGCTGGGTATGATAGATACGCTTCATATTCAGGTCGCAAGTTTGATAGAACAAGCTCTTCACGCGCATCCGACATGACAGCCTTGGCAATGCGAATCGCTGAAGTGGCGACACCGTAACTCGTAAATCCTTTACCGTTGACGATATCAAAGCCTCCTTTACGTGCTTGATCATTAATTTCTGCAAGATCAAGATCACGAACAGCCGCAAGTTTCTCCATTGGTTGTCCTAAAGCACGAACCGTAGACCACGCGACAAATTGTGTATTCCCATGCTCACCCAAGTTATACCCTGAGACCGAGCGTGGATCAATATTCAATTTTGCTCCCACGATACGTTGCATCCGAGCAGTGTCCAACAACGTTCCAGTCCCCACAACGTGGCTAGCTGGCAAACCAGTAACATCCTTAAATAGCGTGGTAATCACATCGACTGGGTTTGAAATGACAATCAACACCCCTGTAAAACCAGAATTTTTAAGATCAGTTCCAACCGAAGTCACCATTGAACTCGTAAACTTAAGTTCAGCAAAGCGATCTCCCGTTGGGTTATTTTGTTGCATGGCCATGTTTCCTAATGTTGAAATAACAACATCAGCATCAGCCAAAGCTGACCAATCATTGATGGTAATGTTAGCGTGTGTCTCTAAGTTAGCCATTGCATCTTCAAAATCCAATTGGTTGGCAACTGCCTTGGCTTCACCACGATTAATAAAGACGTAGTCATCAGCAACACCTTGCGCAATTAATCCGTGCGCAATAGCACTTCCAACACTACCCATTCCAATAATTCCAATTTTACGTGACATGATATATCCTCCATTAATAAAACAAGTATACTAAATCACAAATACAAAATATATAATATAAAATCAACTCTAACCGTACACTCATAAAGTTCATGATTTTGTAAAAATTTCATCCGACTTAATCACAAAGAGTGTGATGGCAACCAATAAAATCACAATAATCGTGTACATTATATTTTGAGCATTACCAGTAGGATTTGCTTGAAACGCTTGTCCGTACAGGGTTGGACCAAATGCAGAAATCAAATAACCGCCCGATTGTGCCATGCCCGAAACAGTAGCAGTCTGAAATGGTGTTGTTGTCTTTGCCGCAAACATCGTCATGGCGATTAAGAAGAAAAATGCCGTTAAACTGCCAATCATCAGCGCCACCGCTAACCAGAAGCCAACTGAACTCGTGTTTTGATTAAATAACATATAGGCCGTTAACAGTCCAATCATCCCCATGAAAACAACACAACCTGCTAAACCACGCTTAGATAAGCGGACAATTAAATTAGGCACTAACAGTGAGACAAACATTCCCATCACGGAATACAATGCCATAATCCAGCCAATATTTGCCGCACTAACGTGGTGATATGCCATTAGCGATGGCATCCATGCAACAAATGTATAGTTTAAAATTGCTTGAAACCCAAAGACTAGCAACAACGCCCATGCCCGTGAATTACGCCAAACATATAGTTTTGGTTCTTTAGTGGTACTTTGATCGATGTCATCAACTGGCTCTTGAACAGCTGGCTCAGCAAATCGACTTGCCACAATCCACACTACCAAAGCCACGGCAGGCAATAACACTAAAATCCACATCATCGCATGCCAACCAAAATTAATCATGACCGGAGCCGTTAAAATATTAAATACAGCGGTTCCCAACATATTCGACATGGTATAGATGGACGTATATAGTCCGATTTGCGTTGGAAAGAACGCCATCACGAATGACGGCATAAACACATTCAAATGAGCGATACCTAAACCGATCAAGACCGTTCCAATTAACATCATTGGCATATTAGTAACAACACGACATAGTGAACCCAAAAGAATCATTGCAACAGCAAAAGCCATTGCGCGCTTAAGTCCCATCAATTGCATTGTTTTAGCTGCGAAATTCGACACTAATACAAACATAACCAACGGAATTGTTGTTAAAATACCCAACTGGCTGGTTGCAACATGTAGACTTGCCGCAATCTGGTTCAACATTAGTGGTAGTGTTGTAACCGGTGCCCGCATATTCGTGCCGATAAGTACAACACTCAAACTCAATAAAAGATAAACGCTTAACTTATATTTTTTTTGCACAACTAACTCCCATTCTGACTAGTTAAGATCTGCTTTTGCCAACAAACGTTGGATGGGCTTATTAACAATCAGCGCTACCACAAAGCCTACTAAGACCTGCATGATATTGCCTGGAATGTCACTTGCCGTTGCCAAAAAGGCGGCGGACCATGGCATCGACATGCCAGCCATTAACCACATCAGCATGGTACCAGCAAGCCAATACCCTAGTACCATGATTGTACCACCAATTAGAGTCATCATTAGCTTGTCTTGCAGACGCTTCGAATTCAACCCAAACACATACCCTTCAGCACCATGAATCATCAATGACATAATCATCCATTGTGGATACCCTGCAATCAAATCTAGTAATAGACCAGTGACGCCACCAACAGCGGCCCCACCCCGTGGTCCAAAATTCCAAGCCGCAATAAAAATTCCCGCTTCAACGAGTGAAACAAACCCAGCACCGGTGGGACTTGGTAGTTTAATGACATAACTTAATGCCAAATTTACAGCAATAATGACGCTTAAAACCGTTAACTTTTTAGTTTTCATCAATTTTTCCTTCCCGAATGGCGCGTTGTGCGCCTTGCCAAACGTTTCCAATTTCAAATGATTGATTTAACAGTACCCCATGCTCAATACCAGCATGCACAAAAGCTTGCGCCGCCTTCGCTGCATCTGTTAGCGACTTTGCTTGACCGAGATTACTAGCAATTGCAGCCGACAAGGTGCACCCAGCCCCATTATTCGTGTGCGTCGTTAATTTGGGTTGCTCAAAGATGCTTACAACTCCTGTTTTTTCAACGAGTACATCTTTAACTTGGGCACCATCCAACCGCGTCCCACCTTTCGCATAAACAGCCTGACAACCATCCTGTAGGAGTTGTTCAGCTGCCCTGGTTAAATCAGAGACGGTCGTAATTTTTTGACTTGACAATAGTTCCGTCTCGGGCAGGTTCGGGGTAACAACAGTTGCAATCGGTAACAAGTATGTTTTCATGGCCTGAACCATCTTGGTCGTGTTCGCTTGATCTGATTCTTTGAATACCATCACCGGATCAACAATAATAGGAATCCCCTTAACATGGGATTTCAAAAAATCAGCAACCATTACCACATGTGTTTGCGTGGGAAGCAGACCAATTTTAACGGCTGCAATATCATCTAATGCAAAAATTGATTGCATCTGTTCAAGCACAAGCTCTGGAGCAATTTCATGAATCAAAAAATCTGACTGTGTCACCGTCACAATGCTCGTTATCACACTCAATCCTTGGAAATTATATTCATCGAAGGTTGCTAAATCGGCTTGAATCCCACCACCAGCCAAGCTATCTGACCCTGCAATCGTTACAATTTTTTTAACTGCCATCCTATCCGACTCCATTTTTTAGTTTAACTTCATCTTACCTTAATTGTGAGGTGGCTAACAAGCTGTGTTTTTAACAAACTCCTGAAATTTGTGATGCCTTCCTCAGTTTTTCCTTGAATTTTGATTCCATTAAAAGAAAAAAGGTATAATACTTTTATCGACTAACTAAGGTCCTACGTTAATTTATAAATGAAAGAAGTCTCAAAAATGACCTTAAATACAACAGATGCTTTGAATTTTATCATAGCGGTCAATCTCATTTGTTTAATATTATTATGCCTCCCACGCATGATGGCCAGTCTCCACGATCATAATCGGTATGAAACCCTGTTAATGATTGTTCTCGTGCTACTATTGACCACAATGACCATTTACTTTTATCACTGGAATTATGCGTGACCACCTTTCAGACATTGACTTTCTTCATAACACAAAAAAAGCATCAGTTTATAAACTGATGCTTTTTTGAATGTAAATCTTACCACCAACCGTTTGATTGACGGAATGAAATAGCGTTTTCTACAGAACCGTAACGTGAAGTTGCATAGTTAACCATACCACGAGTTTGTTGCGCAACTGAACCAGTCCCCCAACCTTCCTTAGTTTGACCTAATCCACGGTAACCATTTGGTGAAATGGCGTTAGGGTTTCCACCTGATTCTGGGCGAACAATGGTGTGCCACATTGCAGCAGTTCCACCGTTGGCAATAAATTCGTCATACGTTGAACCAGAACCAGCAGGTGCTGAAGCTGGAGCTGGTGTCGCAGTAGCTTGCACAGGTGCTGCTGGGGCGGCGACTTGTGCGGCTGGTTGTGCTACAGGAGCAGCTGCTTGTACTGGGGCTTGTTGAACAGGAGCAACTTCGCCTTCAGTTTCAATAGTTTCACCAGCAAAAATCAAGTTAGGATCAGTGATTGCATTAATCGCTGCAAGATTTTCAGTAGTTGTTCCATGTTCTTGAGCAATTCCGGCTAGAGTATCACCACTCTTAATTGTAATTTGATCAGCTGAAGCAGCAGTTGAAGCACCAACTAGACCGGCAGCAGTTGCCCCAGTTAAAATCATCGCTTTTTTGATATTCATAATCGAAATTCTCCTTTGAAACATTCTTTTTTAATTTTTAAATTTAATTTATATATGTTGTTCATCAACAATGACTACTATAACGCTAACCCAGTCACAATGTGTATCAATAAACTTAAGGTTATATTACAACTATTGCAATAGTTGAACACACTCTCATACGCTTATCCGCATTAACACGTTCAGACAGCGCTTTTAGACTGTAATATATTATGAAAAATTTTCCCATTATTTTAATTAAATTTATGTTGCATGTGACAGGATGACACACATTTACTCACTTTTCTGTTCATTATGCCTGGTTACGCTATTTAATTTTGAGCTTGCCTGTGACACCGCTACAAATTGTCATCAAATTTTTCAGGTTTTACGTCTTACCCCATTGACTATACAAGGAAACACGCTACACTCAATATAGCTATATTTTAGATATAATTTTTATAAAAATACGTGCAAGCCTGAATCACGTAAAAAGCTGCCAGGAGTATGGATATGTTAGATAAAGTTATGCAAAATAAGACTCTATCAATTTCAGCAGTACTTGAATTGATTATGATTGTGCTACTTTTCCGTCCAATGCAATCTACATTAGACTTAAAGAACAGTGTACGTGACAATCTTTCATTCACGACTAAGGACATGTTTCGCCTTTCTGATTTTGTTGGTTGGTTACTATTAGCGTTACTTGTAATTTCAGTCGTGGCGATTATCGTCACGCTCTTTACCAACTATACCCTAATGCAAACGGTCGCTACCGTTACTGGTGTTTTGACATTCTTTGTACTTATGTTCCAAGGTATTGTCATGTGGTTAGGTAATCTTTTTAAGGATACACGACTAATTTCAATGACCGGTGCATACTGGATTTTGTTGATTTTAGCTCTAATTGTGGCAACTTTGTTGATCATTAAATATCGTTCAAACGAAAATGCCTAATTAAAAAATGGCTCACTTGAGCTTTTGTACCAAAAAAGCGGCGCCTCTCAATTACTGAGAGGCGCCGCTTTTCATTAATCTAGCTTTTACCACCAACCGTTAGCTTGACGGAATGAAATGGCATTTGAAACTGAACCATAACGTGAGGTTGCGTAATTAACCATACCTTGTGTTTGTTGTGCAACTGAACCAGTTCCCCAACCTTCCTTAGTTTGACCTAATCCACGGTAACCATTTGGTGAAACAGCATTAGGGTTTCCACCTGATTCTGGGCGAACGATTGTGTGCCACATTGCATCAGTTCCACCATTAGCAATGAATTGTGCATAAGTTGAACCTGAGGCAGCTGGAGCAGCGGCTTGTTGTGCTGGAGCTGCTTGTACAGCAGGTGCAGCTTGCTTAGGTGCGGCCTGTTGGACTGGTGCTTGTTGAACTGGTGTTGCTTGAGCAACAGGAGCAGCAGCTTGTTGGACTGGAGCAGCTACAGTCGTCGCTTGACCTTCAGTTTCAAGTGTTTCACCAGCAAAAATCATGTCAACATTAGTAATGTTATTCAAAGCAGCCAAGTGATCAACTGTTGTGTTGTTAGCTTGTGCGATTGAAGCAAGTGTATCACCTGACTTAATCGTAATCTGATCAGCAGAAGCGATTCCGGTTGCTCCTAAAAGTCAAGCAGCGGCAGCAGTTGTCATAAGAATTGTTTGTTTGATATTCATTAAATTAATCTCCTCGATAATAGTAGCATTTAATTTTTAATTTGTTTTTTGTAGGTCGCCTTAACGACAAGGAATACTATACCGTGGAATATCACCATGTTTATATCAGAAATATAACGATTTATGACAATCCTTGTCATGAAACACCTTTTTACACACGTAAAGTTAGTCAAATCCCTTTCAGTCCAGCTTTATCATCTGTCATGAGAAAGACGTAGTTTAGCAAAAAAAATACAAAACTTTATTTTATTTGCTGTTATTGCTCTAAATATCAGTGAAATCATGACCAAGATTGCAAAATATCGACAACATTAAGTTGGTATTCAGTTCCTTTTATAACTTATTTGGCCTTATTTCAATAAAATTCAACCACGCCTAATATCATTCCGTATGAAACGGTCCTGTATCTTTGACATATAACAGCATTTTTCTGACTGCTACCTGTCGAATAACCAGATTTTTCACCACCATTAATTCAACACCCTTTTTGGTTCCAAAACGAGCAATTGTAATTTCAATCGCAGCGAATTCAGATATAATGAACTAGTCAAATAACTTTTAGATGAATTCCCAAGAAGGTTACATGACGTAATTCCCCTCTATGATTGCTACTGTCCATAACTTATGAAAGGAGACACGCTATGCGGCTATGGCATGAAGAACTGATTTCAAAATTACCTCGTCAACAACTCCTCGGCCAACATCGTGAATGCTGTGCGCTTCGTGGCGGTGGTTGGGGTAAAAAACATCGCACGGTCGATTATGCATTTAATCACTCACCTTATAAATTAGTACAATACCATGAAAAGGTCATGTTAGAAATGCAACGTCGTCATTTTAAACCCGATATAAAATGGTTTGACCCCTTATACCGTGGTACCCGCACACCGCCATATGTTGATCTTCCAGCAGTACCACTCACCCACCCCATTTATCCTGAACATGATGCTGCCTATTATCAAGAATGTCTCGACAACTTAGCTACAAAACACATTTATTTATAAAGAAAAAAAGAGCTAACTCAAATTGAGTTAGCTCTTTTCATTAGTTCCCATTCTATACTTTTCGATCAAGGGCCGCTTCGTACATTGTGAACTCTTCGTCATTATACTTGAACCGTACGACGCGCTGTCCCGACATATTCGTTGGGTAGACTTCTAAAATTTGCACTGTTTTCGCAATTAAATAGCGATCAGGCTGACCCGTGTACCCTACTTGCGGAGCGGTATATAGCGTTACACCATCGATTTGCTTATCATCAAAACGATATAAGTTATAATTTTTATCAATTTTTCGATATGTGACCACAGGCGTTCTAATCATCGCTTGGTCAAACTTAACTCCCCAAGCAGGCAACACTGTAACTGGCAAATTAGAAACTAATTGTCGATTATTGTAACGCACGTATTTTTTGGACGCATCAGTTTGTAAAATCCATGCCGCAATTTTGCGTGGTTTACGCCATGTTAAAGCGGCTACCGCCAGAGCAGCTGCGTCAACCATCGTACTGGTGGGTCCCTCTGGATGATCTGTGACATCCCACGGTCCCATTAGTTCGGAACCAAAGCGTCCTGCATTACCAGCATTGGCACCATCAACGCCACCACCTAGGTGTGACAACCCAAGACCATGACCAATTTCATGAATCAAAGCAGTCATATGCCAATTTTCTTGTTGTTCTGCTGTTAACTTATCGATATGCCATGAATCTGGGTAAAAAATTAAGCCGTCACCATTATAGGATTGCGCAGCGAGAACACCCGTATCACCCGCCACATCATGAATAACTTCATCGCTTTCTTCAACGGTGTCAACGAAACGAACAATTTCAACACCCGCAACATGATTCCAGAATCCAGACACTGCTGCCTGTGCTGCTTTTGGTAAGTATTTTGAATCATTATATAATTTCAAAACGCCATCAGCACCTACTACGTTCATATAATTGGTATTGCCATTCTTATACACATGCTCGGTCACAACGCGATCAAAATTTGAATTTCCAGTGTACTGATCACCGTGTGCGATTTTTGTGAGTTGTTTTAATTCTGCTTCAGTATAGATACCAGTTGTGATTGCGCCATTTTCATTTGCGTAAGATGTTGTATTTGCATATAATGTCATTTTTTCTCTCCAAATATCCTTCCGTATGAAACGGGGCCCCGAATTTTTGGAATAAAAAAGGCATTCAGAGAATTTCTGAATGCCTCCTGTTGAATGATTAATTTTTCAACACTATTAATTTAACACCCCTTTTGAGCCAAAAACGGGCATGTTAGTTTTTAAGAGAAAATTTCCTGTGCAAAAAAAAGCGCTAACTCAAAATGAGTTAGCACTTTTCATTTATAAAAGGACCGGAACACCGAGGTGTTCCCAAAAGCCCCAAATTAAGCGTTAAACCGCAGTATGCGTGCGATTTAATTACTTAACGGCATCCTTCAAAGCCTTACCAGGCTTGAATGCAGGGATCTTTGATGCTGGAATTTCAATTTCTTCCTTAGTTTGTGGGTTGCGACCCTTACGAGCTGCACGTGAACGAACTTCGAAGTTACCAAATCCAATCAATTGAACCTTTTCACCCTTTGCCAAAGTATCTTGGATTGATGAGAAAACGGCGTCAACTGCAGCAGTTGCGTCCTTCTTTGTCAAACCAGTTGCTGTTGCAACATCGTTTACCAATTCTTGCTTGTTAGCCATGCGAAATATCCTCCTGCATAATCATTTACAATATAGTTAAAATTAGTTATATGTTATCCATATCACCATTTCGCTATTTAGAATATCATAACTCCATGTGATAAACAACATTTTTTCACTGAAAACGCTGATATATCAGCCTTTTTAAACATTTATAAACAATTCACGACCTATTTTGCTAGCCGTTTGTCAAGTTTTTACCGACAAAATTACTTTCGAGCCCGCTTAATCAAATGAATTGGCGTTCCAGTAAAGTCAAACGCCTTACGGATCTGGTTCTCTAGGAACCGTTCATATGAGAAATGCATCAACTCAGGGTCATTGACAAACACAACAAATGTTGGTGGTTGAATTGCAACTTGTGTTGCGTAGTAAACACGCAAACGCTTACCATTAACCGTTGGTGTAGGATTAGTTGCCAAGGCATCCATAATCACTTCATTCAACGTTGCTGACTGAATACGACGCTTGTGATTTGCATCAACTTGCTTAATCATTTCAGGCAACTTGTTCAAGCGTTGTTTCGTCTTAGCTGAAACAAACACAATTGGTGCATATGATAGATATTGGAACTCATCACGAATGGTTTGTTCGAAATCCTTCATGGTATACGTATCTTTTTCAATCGTATCCCACTTGTTCACAACAATAATGATAGCTCGTCCAGCTTCATGCGCATACCCGGCAACGTGCTTATCTTGATCTCGAATACCTTCTTCAGCATTCAAGACCATCAAAACAACGTTAGAATCATCAATCGCTCGCATAGCACGCATGACAGAATACTTTTCAGTATTTTCATAGACTTTACCACGCTTACGGATTCCGGCCGTATCAACCATGACAAATTCGTCACCTTCAGCATCAGTGAACTTTGTATCAACAGCATCACGAGTTGTTCCAGCAATGTCAGAAACAATTACGCGGTCTTCACCCAATAATGCATTTACGATGGAAGACTTTCCGACATTCGGACGTCCAATCAATGAGAAACGGATTGAATCATCTTCTTCCTCTGCATCAACTTCTGGGAATTCGCTCACGACTTTATCAAGTAGATCACCAACACCTGTACGGTGTGTCCCTGAAATTGGGTATGGATCGCCAAAGCCAAGGGCATAAAAATCATAAATTTCAGAACGCTTTTCAGGGTTATCAACCTTGTTCACGGCTAAAATAACTGGCTTATCTGTCCGATATAAAATCTTTGCTACACGCTCATCGGCTTCGGTCAGTCCCTCTTTAGCTGATACCATGAAAACAATGACATCAGCTTCATCGATGGCAATTTCTGCTTGTTGCACAATTTGCGTCATGAACGGTTCATCGCCCATTTCAATTCCACCAGTATCAATCAAGCGGAATTCTCGGGTTAACCATTCTGCGCGTGTATAAATACGATCACGCGTTACACCTGGGGTATCTTCAACAATTGAGATTCGATCCCCGGCCATTTCGTTAAAGATTGTCGACTTCCCAACATTGGGACGTCCCACAATCGCTACTACTGGTAGTGCCATTTCTGCTACCTCCTTGAAACTTAGCTATTACTTGTAATGTTACTATACTTTAGGCATTTTGTCGCTAACTAAAATTAAGCGTGCGTCAGGATTAACCCAACACACGCTTAATTTTAGTTATTCATCAAAAATTAGTTAAAATCCTTGAAGATATCACCGAATGCATCACCCAAAGTTGCATTACCTTCTTCTTCTGAAGTTGAGTAATTCTTTGGTGCACGATCTTGACGTGGACGACGTGCTTGACGACGAGGACGATCAGAGTTACCACCACCATTGTTGCTGTTGTTAGCAGATGATGAGGCATTGTTTGATTCTTCTTCACCTTCAGGCGCTTCTTCCAAAGCCTTGATTGACAATGACAAGCGTTGCTTTTCTGGATTTACATCCAAAACCTTAACTTGTACCTTGTCTCCAGCCTTCAAAACATCAGCTGGGTTGTTAACGTGCTTGTGTGAAATTTGTGAAACGTGAACAAGTCCTTCAACGCCTGGGAATACTTCCACAAAGGCACCAAAGTCAACAACACGCTTAACAGTTCCTTCAAGAACTGAACCAACTGGAGCCTTTTCTTCAATATCATCCCAAGGACCAGCTTCAGTGGCCTTGATTGACAATGAGATACGCTCACGTTCTGGATCCAAGCCCAAAACCTTTACCTTCACAGGTTCACCAACTGACAATACGTCTGATGGTTGTGAAACGCGATCGTGTGAGATTTCAGATACGTGAACTAATCCATCTACACCACCAAGGTCGATGAAGGCACCAAAGTTAGTCATACGAGCAACCTTACCTTCAACAACATCACCAACTGACAATTCATCAAAGACATGCTTCAATGCTTCTTCACGTTCGGCGTTCAAAACGTCACGACGTGACAAAATCAAGCGGCTTTCTGCTGGGTCGATTTCGATAATCTTTGCGCGAATAGTTTGTCCCTTGTATTGGTTCAAATCTTGCACAAAGCGGTTTTCGATCATTGAAGCAGGTACGAATCCACGTACACCGTCAACATCAACAACCAATCCACCCTTAACAACTTGTGTTACAGGTGCTTCAACAATATCACCCTCGTTATACTTGCTTGCGACTTCCTCCCAAGCACGACGAGCTTCAAGGCGACGCTTTGACAATAGGTATGATCCACCTTCTTTGTCAGAACCGATAGTTGATACAACTACCAAATCCAATACATCTCCAACCTTAACAAGATCGTTAACGTCAGCATCACGGTCTGAAGAAAGTTCGCGCATTGGGATAACACCCTCAACACCGGCACCTTCAATACCTACAATCACTTGACGGTTATCATCAATTGCTAAGACTTCACCCTTGACTACATCGCCAACTTTAACTTCGGCTACACTATCAAGAGCTGCCAATAGCTCATTGTTCTCTTCGTTCATTACAATATATCCTCCTGGTCACACGACTCTAGCGATTATTATACAGTATCCTTGTCTGTATTGCTAGCATTAATCGTGGTTTTTTTATGATTCAAATAAATTATGCCTTATCAGCGATGATGGCCTTCGCCCGATCAACAACTTCATCAATCGAAAGTCCAGTTGTATCTAACTCCACTGCGTCATCAGCCTTTTTTAATGGCGAAATTTCACGATGTGAATCTAAATAGTCACGTTGCTCAATTGCTTGTGTTAATTCAGCTAAGGTCGTGTCTGTATCAATTCCCTTAGCCTGATTTTCCTTATAGCGACGTTCAGCTCGTTCTTGAACTGACGCAATTAAGAAAATTTTGACATCTGCATGTGGCAACACCGTTGTTCCAATGTCACGTCCGTCCATGACAACTCCAGCGTTACTTGCAATTTCGCGTTGCAGTTCTGTCATAGTTGATCGAACAGCGGCATAAGATGCAACAGCAGAAACGTTGCGTGCGACCTCGTCTGATCGAATTGCTTCTGTCACTTCTTGCCCATTTAAGTACACGTGTTGTGTTGGCGTCCCTGGCTTAAATGTGATTTTTACATTTGGCAATAGGTCGGTAACAGCTTGTTCATCGTTCGGATCGATGCCAGCTTGCAATGCGGCCAATGTGACAACACGGTACATGGCACCAGTGTCAACATACACATAATCTAAATCATTCGCTAAAATTTTAGCAATCGTTGACTTCCCAGCTGAAGCTGGTCCATCAATCGCAATCTGCATTGACTTCATCATTACATCCTTTATTAATTTATTTACCTTACTATTTTACGCTATTCTGTAAGGAAAGTGAATTGTTCAAACAAAAAAAGATTACCGAAGCGGTAATCTTTCTTTACTTAACTCTTAATTGTTGTCCAGCTGATACATTGGCTAGGTTCACGCCTGGATTTAATTCTTGTAATTTAGCTTGCGAAATACCGGCATTCGTTGCAACACGGTATGCCCCTTGTCCAGCTGCCACGGTAGCATATTGTTTGTTACCATCATCAGGTTTCTTAGAGCTCTGTTCCGCTGCAGTCTTTTCACGGGCTGCCTTCTCACTAGCTGCCTTTTCAGCTTGCGCTTGCGCTGCCTTGCTTGAACTTTCAGCCGCCTTAGATTCCGCTACGGCTGCCTTACTTGAAGCTTCAGCTGCCTTAACACTTGATTCTGACTTGGCACGACTCTCTGATGAGCGTTTCTTTGCCAATGATTCTGACTTAGCATTGTCAGTTACTTTTGTCTTAGATGTTGACGCAGATGACCACGTCTGTTCTGCATTGGTTGGCTTATTTAATGTTTGCAAATATTCATATATTGGCACAAATGATAAGACCACCACAATCACCACTAAAACCCCAATTGTCCAATTCACACGTTGTGACTTACGACGATGTTCAGTTCTTGAATACTGGTCGGGTTGGTCTTCTTTAAAAGTTTCCTCCCATGGCTCCGGTTTTTTATCTTGATCGGTCATGATAGGCCTCCTAATCTCGAATTTACTATGCCACAGCATACACCAAAAAAATAGGTAGTGCTATCAGCATTGAACTTTCTTAACTTAATTTAAAGAGTTTTGTTAAAATTGTCGACCAATCTGTTTGATTTACATGGGGTTGTTCTTTTGGTGCTGCTGGTAATCCGACTGCGGTCAACGCCCAGTTAGCCATGCCAATGGACTCGAAATCACTCGATGCTTTTTCGCCAAAATACCCCAGCAACTTCGGTCTGAGTGCTGAGCGAGACTGAGCATACTTAACCATCTGATTTAAATCAGCCTCGCGGACGATGCGTCGCTCTGCAAACAGCTGTTGAATTGCTGGTACAGATAATTTTTGTTGTCCATAGTAATCTAGTAAGCGCGCGCGCTCCTCACCAATATCACGTTGCGTTAACACTTTTGCATAGTAGCCCTCAATCATGGCATCTGTTGGTAATGACGCATCGATCAAATGTTGTTGAATACGTTCATCACCCTTAATATACAGTAAGATAGCCACCGCATTTTGACCGTCGCGACCGGCACGACCAATTTCTTGCATATAATTAGCCAAGTCTTGACTCAAATGATAGTGAATAACAAATCGAATATCGTCTTTATCAATTCCCA
Organism: Weissella viridescens; assembly: GCF_001437355.1. Classification (GTDB taxonomy): domain Bacteria; phylum Bacillota; class Bacilli; order Lactobacillales; family Lactobacillaceae; genus Weissella; species Weissella viridescens. The sequence goes on from NZ_JQBM01000001.1 coordinate 341,190, forward strand.
TACCAAAAGCCGAAGTTGCAACAATCACATCTAACTGATTCTCCATAAATTGTTGTTGTAGACGATAACGCGCCACGTTATCTAAGCCGCCATGATAGGCAGCTACACGCTTGCCGGTTTCTTGACGTAAAAATTCAGCCAAACTATTCGCCATTTTGCGACTAGAGACATAGACAATTCCAGCTCCTGGAATTTGATGCACCAAAAATTGGAGCCGTTGTCGCTTATCGTCCTGGTTGGTTAATTCTTCGGTATGTAAATAAATGTTTGGGCGATTGCTAGATTCCGTGTAAGTGAACCACTGCGCCGACCCAAGGTCAAACCGCCCCTTTAAGTCTTCCTGCATAGCTGGTGTCGCCGTTGCTGTCAACAGTAGTAAACTCGGCGCACCTAGCAAATGATGCAGGCGTGGTAAATCAAGGTAATCAGGTCGGAAATCTGGTCCCCAACTTAACAACGTATGCGCTTCATCAATTACAAATGTATTGATTTGAATACGTTGAAACGCTTGTAGGACATTGGCTTGGTTTAGCATCTCAGGTGAAATAAAGACAAACCGATATCGATTCAAATGGCCTAAAATTGTGAATTTCTCTTGTGCATCCATCGTCGAATTGAGCGCAACGACCGATTTTTCACCTAAATAATTAAAACGGGCTACCTGATCTTGCATCAACGATAATAGCGGCGTCACGATTACCACTGTACCGGGGCGTAGATACCCCATCATTTGATAAATTAAACTCTTCCCACCACCAGTCGGTAACATTCCCAAAGCGGCATCTCCTCTAAGTAACGCCTCAATAATCTCTAACTGACCTGGTCGAAATGTCTCAAACCCAAAATGTTGTTTTAATGTTGCTTGAATATCTGTTTGATTAAGCATGCCCCTGCTCCCGCTTTGTTTGCCAAATCGCGTATAACCTAAAGTTAAAGAATTCTTGGATATCTGCCGTTTCTCGAACTGTTTTAAAACGCCAAGCATCAATATCTGGATCCGTGAGTTTTTGCGCAAATGTTCCTTTTAAGTCTTTAGTCAGATATTGCTCATAAGGAAATTGATCCAGGGGTAGCCAAATCGCTGCCGTCAACAAATGTTCCTGCACTGTCCCTAATTTTAACTGACGCGTATGAGCAATATCTACCAATGTCTGACCATTTTTTGCTGCATCAAAGCTCGTTTGTAAACTAGTTGGAAACTGCATGCGTTTACCAACTATTGCGTATAATTGAACAATTGGGTCTTCAATAGTTGTATGTTGTTCCAGATAGATTAACAGCGCTGTGTATTGCTCTAATTGCCAAAGATAGAAATCAAATTCAGTCCAAGTCTTCGGTAAATCCATCTGATCATAATTTAAGCCCGCAGTTTCATGCCCAACCCAGCTCGCCGCTAAACTATTCGCTGTCGCTTCTGGCAATGTCGTCAAAAAAGCTTTCAACGTGTTAAACCAGTGTGGTACAAGTTGTGTTTTATCTTGATTTTTAAACCATTGTTTAAGGCTTTGTCTTTGCTTTAAACTTGCTTGCATGGGATAGTATTGGCGGTTATGGTATGACCATTCTGAAACAACTTGATTAGCTTGTAAGAATAATGGCATAAACGCTCCGGTTTGATATTGAATCCGCGCTGCATTCTGTTGTGGGAGATAATGTTGCTGGGCATATTGCATCCGCACTTTATCACCCTTTTCGGTCAATAAATAAAGACCTGGTTCAATTTGTTCCAGATCTTTGTTTTGTTGCAACTGCTGCAAAGCTTGTTTATATTCATTTTTTCGTAATTGTGGCAGTAAACCAAACCAATCCAATAATTGATAACGTAACCCCCAATATTCAGCAGATCCCGTTGTTTGTTGTTTTATTAAGGCAAATATGACATGGCTCCGCCGAGGTTGTTGTTTTGAAAATAAAGTTAAATAAAATTCTGGGTTCACAACAGCCTCCTTTCCATCTACCTACATTTGGCGCTTCAACCGAATAAAGACATTCTTGAAGCCCATCAAAATAAAGCCAGATAACAGTGTGAGTATGCTTCCTTCAATTAAATTAAAGGGCAAGACCATATATGTTAAATATACCTTGGTTCCAATTGTTTTGGCAATATCAAAGTTGGCAAAACGCGCATACAGTGGCATGGCATAAACAACGTTTAACAGCATCATCGTAATCGTTAAGCCTAATGTTCCAGCAATACCACCCTTTAGAAGCGCACGCCATTGCCAGTTTTTACCAGCTTGCATGCCCCAATACAATCCTAACAAAAGCACACCTAAACCAATAACATTCATGGGTAATCCAATGTAATCATTGACGCCTGCACCGTCGAGTAGAACTTTTAAAATTGACCGTAACAGTAGGACCAAATAACCCGCACGTAAATCTAATAGAATGGCACCAAAGAAAATTGGAATAAATGAAAAATCCATTTTTAAAAAGGTCGCCCCTGGAATAATTGGAAATTGGCTAATTAACATTAAAATAAATGATAAAGCTGCTAGTAACGCAATCACGCTTAATCGTTGTGTTCGATGCATTGTTTTCTCCTCGTGATACGAAAAAAGTCTTCTCTAGGTTTCAGGGCAACCTAAAGAAGACTCTTACTGTCTTGACTTTAAAATCTTCTATATACCAGACTGTACTGTCGGTTATGGAATTTCACCATATCAATCAAATGCACCATGCAGTTTGAGTCGCGGACTTACATTGAGAAGCAATGCTCACCACCGATCGGGAATTTCACCCTGCCCTGAAGATATTATTCATATTAACTCTAGAATAGAGTTTTCCTTATTATTTGTCAATAAGCAAGCTTGAACTTACTTTGCTTGCGCTTGCTTATTTTCTTTTTCTGATCCGGCCTCTGGGAACAAATAAAGATTAACCTCACCATGAATCAATTCACCTAGGTAAACATCATCAACAGTCTTATCTGGGTATTGGGCTTCAACTTGCTTTTCAACCCATTCTTCGTCAACATCTACGACATCCAATAGGCCGACATTGATTTGTCCATCTTGGATGATTGGATACTTTGTATCTTCTTCGCCATATTTGTTGATTGTCAACTGACCATTCTGTTCCAAAGTTGCCAACTTAACTTGTTGAATTTCATCAAAGCCACTTGATCGCAACTTAAACATTAATTCATTTGCTGAAAGTCCAATGCGCATCACTGTATCCATTTGAATTTCACCGCGACGAATCACAACGATTGGGCGTCCATCAATGATGGTACGGATTGTATAGCTATATTCTTTAGCAACCTTTAAAAGCAAAACTAAGAAAGTCCAAATAATCAAAACCATAATAAATTGGAGGGTTGAAATATCTTTATTATAAATCACACCTCCAATAATGCCACCCAAGGCATAGTTTTGCACTTGGTCCATTGCAGAGATTGGGGCCAAATTTCCCTTACCCAAGATGTTAATTTGAATAATTAAGGCCACAATTCCAACGGCTAATTTAACAATAATATCTGAATAATCACCCATTATTTATCACCTGTCTTTACTGTAATTTGATCCTTTGGTACCGCAATCTCAGTTGGGGCTACCGTATATGACGTCATATCTGGATTAAAAGTCAAATCTAAATATTGATCTTTTTCCCAGCCTTAATCAACATTTGTGACTGACTTGTCTTACCATCAACCGCAATTTGATCAACTGGAACATTTTCCTTCTTGGCAACATCATTTAAAATATCGACCAATTGAGATTTTTTAGCATCAACTTGCTTGATACCATTCATATTTTGCAATTGCAAACCAATCGTAAATAGTCCAACTAACAAAACCAAAATTGCTAAATCACGGTAACGTCCTTTGTGTTGATGTTTGAAATACATAAAGGCTAGTACAATCCCAGCAAAAACTAAAATACCTAAAACAGTCCAATGGATAATATTAGTCATATTATCCTGACTTTTAATGTAATCAATCGTATAAAATGTCATGATTCTCCGCTCTTCCTCTTATTTTATTAAAAAACACCTTATTTAGGTCCGTGAAATATAATAATATATATTTCATTTCAAATAAAGTGTTTTTTTTAACTTTTATAGTCGTCCTGATGAACGACGGTATTGTTTTCCGTTTTTCAAGTTTTGTACTTCATCGTAAGATAGCTCACGGTATTCGCCAGGAGCCATATTATCCACATCAAGCATCCCATATCGTTCACGGGTCAATTTCAAGACAGGGTGTCCCACCGCCTTCATCATTTCTTTAACTTGGTGATAGCGTCCTTCATGGATGGTCAATTGGACCATAGCTGTGTTCTTAGCCTTATCAACACCAATAATTTCAGCCTTTGCTGGTGCCGCATGGAAAGTACGATGACGTTTGTTTTCAATCGTGTGTACAGTTACACCTAAACGCAAGGCCTTCAATTCGTCGTTGGTTGGAATCCCTTTTACCTTGGCGACATATACCTTATCGATTTTGTATGAGGGATGCATCAATTGATTGGCCAAATCGCCATCGTTTGTAAGCAATAAAACACCAGTCGTGTCGTAGTCTAAGCGTCCCACTGGGTAAATCCGTTGTGGTACATCTTTTAAGATATCTAAGACCGTTGCACGGTCTTTGTCATCAGATGCGGTGGTCACGACTTCGCGTGGCTTGTTCAATAGGAAATAAACCTTTTTTTCATTTCCCTCAACAGGTGTCCCATTCACTTCAATTTTATCGTTTGGTTCAACCTTGGTACCTAACTCAGTAACGCGTTTACCGTTTACTGTCACTTGACCTTCTGTAATTAATTTTTCAGAGGCACGACGTGATGCTACCCCAGCTTGGGCCATTACCTTTTGTAAGCGTTCTGCCATATTTAGTTTGTCTCACTTTCATCTAATAAGTCACTTGTAAAGGCTGACTCGGTTTCTTTAAATAACGGTACTTCCGCATCATTTTGATCACTTGCTTGTAGATGCTCAAGCGTTTGGGCCGTCCCCAGTTCAGGTAAATCTGTTAGCGCATCAAGTCCAAAATAATCTAGGAAGTATTCAGTGGTGCCATATAAGTTAGGTCGTCCCGCTTCATCAGCCCGACCTTGGACACTAATTAAATTACGCAATACTAATTTTTGTAGCATCGCACTCGACTTTACCCCACGAATTTCATCAACATCAATCCGTGTGACTGGTTGTTGATAAGCAACAATTGCCAATACTTCGAGTGCCGATTGCGATAGATTAGACGTAATTGGCGCTGTGAAATACTGATGGATAACTGGAGCCAATTCAGTTTTCGTAACAAGTTGATACTGCTGCCCATGTTTGACCAACATTAAACCTGATCCCGCGTCTGTCGCATATTTCGTTTGCAATCGTTGGAGTGTCTCCATAACCTGATCTGCTTCAGCCTCTGTTGCTGCCGTGAGTTCAGCCAGTTTAACGCCTTCATCCCCCGATACAAATAATAAGGCTTCAATTTGTGCATCCAAATCATTCATCGTTCTGTTCACCTGTTAGTTGATTTTTTAGGATAATCTGATCAAAATTATCCTGCTGTGTCACATAAAGTTGCTGGTGTCGCACCAATTCTAAGACACCCAAAAATGTTACAATCACATCCGACTTGGATGTCTGCCCCTCAAAAAGATCATCAAAACGCAAGACGGATTGATGTGCAAATCGAGCTTTAATGGCTTCAATTTTAACTTCAATTGATGGTCGAGCCGGTGCTAATGAACGTGTTTTAGCACGATCAACTTGAATTTGACGACGTGCTAATAATTTATTAAAAGCTTGTTGCAATGCGTCTACCTGCACACCCACTGGTGTTGGAATAAAAGCATCGGCATCTGCCAGTGGATCAGTTGTTTCAGGGGCGCGTGAAAATTGTTGTTGCCGATCTTCTTCCAAAACGCGCAGTTGTGTCGCTGCATTTTGGTATTGCTGGTAATCAAGCAGTTGTTGCATCAACTCAGCTTTAGGATCTGGCTCATCAACATATTCAGCCAAACTATCATCTTGTTCGTCAACCATAACTGGAATCAAATCTTTAGATTTAATCGCCATCAGATTAGCCGCCATGACTAAAAAATCACCAGCAACATCTAAGTTGCGATCTTCAGCTTGGTGAATAAAATCTAGATATTGTTGTGTAATTTCGGTAATTTGAATATCAAAAATATCCATCTCATTAACGTGAATTAAATGCAGCAACAAATCCAAAGGCCCATCAAAGTCTTCTAAATGATAGGTAATTTGATCAGTCATCTTGCTTAGCCTCTCGCCAATCATTAACAACATGTTGAATCCGTACCGTCCCCATCAAGACTAAATCTTGATTTTGTCGATCAAGGGCATCTAGCATTTCTTGACGCACCTTTAAACGATCTGTAGGTGGTACTTCAACACCATAAACTAATTGTCGAATAACGACCGCATGATACATGTATTCAATCCCAACCATGGCGACAAAATGTCTTGATTCAGGATCTTGCCACAACAATAAGCTGCGATTTGGATTATTTTGATACCAATCAATTTCTCGTTGGGTTGTCGCAATGTTTTTATACTCAGGTAAATAAGAGAGTAACCCCATCGCAATTTTTAATTGATCTTCACGAACAGTTATTAACATGTTTACCTCCTTTTAAAACATTGCTATTACGCCCGCGGATGACTTTTATCATATACCTCTGTCAGACGTTTATCAGAAATGTGGGTATAAATTTGCGTGGTTGAGATATCAGCATGTCCCAACAATTCTTGCACAATACGCAAATCAGCGCCATTTTCCAGAATATGTGTTGCAAATGAATGTCTCAGCGTATGGGGTGAGACATCTTTAGTAATCCCAGCCTGTTGCACCATCTGTTTAATCAGTTTCCAAACCCCTTGCCGGGTTAACTGACGACCATGATCGTTTAAGAAGATGACATCAGCGGTCTGTTGTTTGCCCAAAAAAGGACGGCCCTCTGTTAGATAGCGTTGCAACCAGTGTGCAGCAACATCCCCAATCGGAATAATGCGCTCTTTGTCTCCTTTTCCAATCGTTTGAATCAATCCGATTTCTAAATGTAGATCGTCTAATTTTAAATTGACTAATTCACTGACGCGCAACCCTGTGGCATACATCACTTCCAACATGGTGCGATTCCGCAATCCTAGTGGTGTGTTTGTATCCGGAACAGCCAGCAGTGCATCAACTTCAGCGACTGACAACACGGCAGGTAAATGCTGCGCCTTCTTGGGTGGATCAACTTGATCCATTGGATTTTTGGTCACCCATTGATTATTATAGGCATACTGGAAGAACTTACGTAGCGACGACACCATATGAATCACTGAATTTCGCGATTTTCCTGACGTTTCAAGTGATTTCAAAAAATCTAAGATGGTGAACCGATCGACATCTTGCAATGGCATACTGTTGCGTTCATGCATTAGAAAATGAAAGAACTGTACCAAATCTTGGCGGTATGACGTCCGCGTATTTGTCGATAGGCCCCGTTCCACAGTCACGTAGTGTAAATAATCTGCTAGCTGATCTGTGTAAACGCCCACCTCATTTTGTGTTGCCATTTATTTTTCCTCTTGTTCAACCAAATAAACACCTTGATCATCTTGCGTAATCAATCGTTGCTTGTAAAGATTTCCCAAAGCACGCTTGAATTGACCCTTTGACATATTAAAATATTTTTTAATTGCTTTTGGATCTGACTTATCGTTGTAAGGCAAAGAATTCGTGGCTGACGCTTGTAATAATTTCAAAATCATTTCAGCATCATTCCCAATTGATTCATATGCTCGTGGACGCAATGATAAATTCAAAACGCCATCATCCCGAACACCAATGACGCGAGCATCAAGATGTTCGCCCAAGCGTGGTTCGCGATAACGTTCATCTGGATGGATAAATCCGATATGATAATCGTCCGTCAAAACATACGTCCCAACCATCTTTAGGCGGTAAACAGTTGCCTTAACGTTTTTGTTTTGCATTGTCTTTTTAGCAGGAACTTGCAAAGCTTGATAAACTTCAGCTGGCGCAAGTTCTCCCCATAGTCGTTCTTTTTTATCAACACGGAGCGTCAATAAAAGACGATCCCCACGTTGTGGCCAAAGTTCCTTAATCGTTGGCAATTCATCCAACGACACCACAACGTCTTTATCAGGTAATCCAATATCAACAAAGACACCTAGGTCGCGTCGAATATCAGTAACCGTGCCAAAGGCAAAGTGACCCAGACGCACCTCTGGGATTTTTTCAGTAATTGCTAATTCATGTTGATTGTTTTCATATGCAAACCCAGTGACTGTATCACCAAATGCAAATGGAACGTTAAATTCTGCTTTATTCAATTCATAGGTTACCCCATCAATTTGGGCAAAGTAGTGTGTGCTATTTTCGTCAGTAATCTTTGCCTGAACAATTTCGCCAACTTTATGTGCCATTGTTTCTCCTATTTCAAATTACGTTTTATACATGTTATTTTCATCTAATACTCTAGTTTAACAGATGTCTCGCATAATTGCGCCTGATATGCTTGAGATTATTATTTTTATAGGCAATTTGGCCTGTTTTTGCTAGAATGGAATTAAATAACTAATGAAAGTTGGAAAATAAACATGCAAGCAGTTGGAATGGACCCACAAGTTTTAATCGATATTCTCGTCGGTGCTAAAACTGGTGTTATCTATGATTTTGATACAGATTTACGTGGTGATTTATTAATTACATCATACGCTTTAAAGGAAGCTGGTCTACCTTCAAATATGGCTGGTGCGGTTGTTCAATTAGAAGATGTTGAACCAACCGAAGATGGACACTATATTTGGAAATTCAATCCTGATGTTAAATTGATTCGTCCATTCAAGGTCCACGGTACTATGGAACTCTTTGAAATCCCTGATGAAAAGATTCAATACGAACCAACAAACTGGTTCAATGTTGAAGCTGAGAATGCAGGTCATGAAAAGATTAACGATTGGATGGAAAGCTACGTCGCCACCCACCCTGATATTGATCGCATTCCACGTGCCGATATTCCTGATGATATTGCCGAATTAGCCGCTTCATTCGACGACTGGCGTGCAGCCTACTTCACATTCTTATATGCGCCTACCAAGGCCCAACGTAAGGAATTGCGTGAGGCCTGTTACGAAGTTGAACCTAAATAAACAAAAAAACGCAAATGTCGATGACATCTGCGTTTTTTATTTGGTTTGTTTAAAAATTGGGCTGAAATTTTCCATGATAAATTGACCTTCATCACTATCTTCAGTGACAACGCGCAAATTAGGCGCTTCAGAATGTTTCTTGCGATAGTCAGTCCAATATTGATTGATTGTTGCAACATTTTCAGCATTGAAAGCATCAATGACCATAAGCAACTCGGTGCCATCGTTTTGAATAAGCTTACCCAAGTACGCCTGATTAGCCACCTGGCTCAACCATGGAATCAAATCGGCTTCAATTTCAGCATCATCTTCCGTTAGAGACGCTAACATTGTACGACCTTCCGAAAAGAAAAACTCGCGCGGTAAAACAACACTTTGGTTAATTAGAATACCTTGAATGTCAGTTGTCGTGCGAATACTATTAATTAAATCTTGAAAATGCATCGTAAACACCGATTCATCACCAGTTAGCTGAGCCCAATTTGTATACGTATCAACCAAGTAACGGTCAGGGTCTATGTCTGGCTGTGCCACAAGTTCGAATTGGTATTGTTCCTCATCTTCTTGTCCGCGCACCAGCAGTGTTGCATCAGCTAAAATATTTCGAAATTTATCTGAATTTAGGTTCAAATCATTTGCTTGCAAGGCATGAATTAATGCATCGTTCATTATTGGCTGATTCATCTATCATTATTTCCTCATTTTTGTTTTCTTTTAGTATACCCATTTTATAGAAATCTGCCAAGTCATGTTCTTTTTGACTAGTCCGTCACCTGCTCCAATAATGGACGAAGTATGATTGGTGCAATGATTGTTGATAAAATAATGACGATAACAAAGCTCGAAAACTCCATGTGATTAATAATTTTAGTTGATAGACCAATTTGTGCAATTACTAAGGCCATCTCTCCTCGAGATATCATTCCCGCACCTATGGCGCGACTATCGGTCTTACCAATCCCAGCCAATTGGGCTCCCCATCCGGCACCATAATACTTGGTTGCTACCGCAACAATGGTTAAGATTACGAGTAGCACAGCTTCATTCCAGAAATTGTCGAAGCTTACCATTAATCCAATTGAGCCAAAGAAAATAGGGAACAAGGTCCACTTACCAATGCTATTACTCAACTCCAAAAAGTGGCTTGATCCTGACCAGCGACGCACCAATAATCCTAATCCAAAAGCAACAAGTGGCATTACTGAATCAGGCCCCAACCCTGATCCCCCAATGAACATGGCGTATCCAGCAACTAACAACAATGCCATGACATCATCTAACACGGCTGCTCCTAGGATGACTGAACCAGCCGTTGAGGCCAACTTCCCTTGCTCATTTAACACCGCAATGGTGATTGATACAGAAGTTGCAGCAAATACGATTCCCCAAAAAATCGCTGTTTGCAGTTGGATACCAAACATTAACGCCAGAATGGGGAAAGTTACCAAAGGTAGGACGACACCTAGCACAGCCGCATACGTTGCCGCTTTCATGTTTTGCTTCAGTTGTTTAACATCGGTTTCAAGTCCCGCATTAAGCATTAATAGCAATACCCCATATTCACCAATCACATGAATAATGTGTAAGCTCGGTACCCAATTCAACATTGCTGGACCCACGATGATACCTGCTAAGAGTTGTCCCACAACATTTGATAGCCCCATCTTCTCAGCTAATTTACCACCAGCCAAAGCTGCAAAAATTAAAACACCAAAATATAAAATTTCCATAAACACTCCATTTCCTAATTAAAAAAACACTTCAAGACAGACTATTCCCCCAAATAGTCGATCTTGAAGCGTTAGCTCAACCGAATAAATATTCAATTACTTACCTGAAAACAAGTTATCAAATGGTGACTCACCAGTGTTGGCAACTTGAGTCAAGAAAATCTTGATTGCGGTTTGGGTGGTTAACCCTTGCGCCTTAAAAATTTCATCTGCTTTATCTTTCACGTTATCTTCAACGCGAAGTTGGATCAATTTTTCTGACATGCTTCTCACTCCCCTTACTTTCTTTAAAATTACATGTATTAGTATATCAGATGCGGTTTAAGTTAATCGTTTCAATATTTTTACAAATACATGTTTTTAATATTAACATGTGTCAAAATGACATACAAGATTTTAATAATTTGAATCGGTATCAAAAATAATTGTCACCGGTCCATCGTTAATTAAATTGACTTGCATATCTGCCCCGAAGATACCACATTCAACCAAAAGACCTGCCTCGCGTAATTTGTCATTAAACAAATTATACATTTCTTTTGCATATTCTGGTTTTCCAGCATGCATAAAGTTTGGCCGATTCCCCTTTTTGGTTTGTGCGTACAACGTAAATTGTGAAACAGATAAAATAGCCCCACTGACATCTTTAATGTTTAAGTTCATTTTTCTCGATGAATCTTCAAAAACCCTTAAATTCACGATTTTTCTGACTAAATAATCAATTTCTGCCACAGTATCTGCATCTTGAATGCCCACAAGTAGTAAATAACCTTGTGCAATTTGGCCAACTGAGACGTCATCAACCTGGACTTCTGCTGATTTTACACGTTGTAATACAACTTTCATTAATTAAAGACTCGCTTTACTTCATAGATATCAGGAACGTTACGTACCATTTCAATAATATGCTCTAACTGGCTAAGATCCCGCACGCCCACGGTCAGAGCAATTTTAGCTTCATTTTTATTTTCAATGCGTCCATTAATTGATGTCAATGTTTTGGTATTGTTCGTTACTGTCCGCATCACATCATTCAATAATTTATCACGATTCAAGCCACGAACCGTCAAATTAGCTTCAAATTCTTCATTGGCAAAGCCATCTTCATTTTCCCAAGCCACATCAATTAATCGTTGTCCTTGTTGCTCAGCAGTTTCCACATTTGGACAATCGACCCGATGTACTGAGACACCGCGGCCACGGGTCACATAACCAGTAATTTTATCTCCTGGTACTGGTGTACAACAGTGACCAAAACGAATCAACATATTATCAACGCCATCAATGACAATGCGATCTTTACGTTTATTTTGATCTTTATCATGTTTGACCGCATCTTTTTCGATGGTTTCGTGTTCTTCCAAAATCGCCTTTTGTTCAGCAGCCTGACGCTCTGCTTCCATTTGCGCCCGCTTGTCTTCGGTTAATTTATTCGCAATTCCTTGTGGATTACTGTCACCGAACCCAATACTAGCAAACATGTCATCGGGACTATTGAAATGCGATTTTGTGGCCGCATTTTCTTCATTCTCCGGTGTCATAATTTCTTCTGGATCAAACCCATTTTCTTTTAAGAAATTTGTGAGCATTTGGCGGCCTGCCGTGACATTATCGTCACGATCTTGCTTACGGAAATATTGACGAATCTTATTCCGAGCGCGGCGCGTTTTGACCATATTTAACCAGTCACGGTTGGGCTTAGCTGTTGGCGATGTAATAATTTCAACAATATCGCCTGTCTTAATTTGATAATCAAGTGGCACAATCCGTTCATTCACGCGCGCACCAGTTGTGTGATTCCCAATATTGGTATGAATACTATAGGCCATGTCTAAGGGACCAGACCCCTGGGCTAATTCAATCACATCCCCTTCTGGTGTAAAGGCATAAACGCGATCTGAAAAAAGATCACCCTTAACTGATTCCATAAAGTCATCAGCATCACGAGCATCATCCTCCAAATCCAAAATGCCTTGAATGACATTTAACTTTTGTTCATCATTATTTTCAACATCTGCTCCGTTAAAGTTACCTTCTTTGTAAGCCCAATGTGCCGCCACACCATATTCAGCAATTTCATGCATTTCATGGGTACGAATCTGAACCTCAAGAGGTCGACCACTTGGCCCAATGACCGTAGTATGTAATGATTGGTAGCCATTTGCCTTAGGTAAGGCAATGTAATCTTTAAACCGACCCGGCATTGGCGTCCAACGGGCATGAATCGCGCCAAGAACAGCGTAACAGTCTGGAATTGAGTTAACAATCACCCGAATGGCTGATAGATCGTAAATATCTTTAAAATCCTTCTTCTTATCAACCATTTTACGATAAATAGAATAAATGTGTTTTGGACGTCCGTAGACATCCACATTTTCCAGCTCTAAGTCCTTAATCGTTCCTTCAATTTCATTGACGGCTTCATCAACAACTTCCAAACGCTCGCGACGGCGCATTTTCATTGAACTTGCAATTTCATGGTAAGCATCTGGATCCAAATAGCGGAGTGATAAGTCTTCCAACTCCCACTTAATCGTCATGATTCCCAAACGATCGGCCAGTGGTGCATAGATTTCGAGCGTTTCTGAAGCAATGCGCTTTTGTTTTTCAGGGCGTAAGGCCTCAAGTGTACGCATGTTATGTAGGCGATCAGCAAGTTTAACAATAATAACCCGAATATCATCAGACATGGCTAGCAATAACTTCCGGTGATTCTCAGCAAGTTGTTCACGCGATGACTTGTACTTAATTTTAGAAATTTTTGACACACCATCAACAATGTTTGCCACGTCATCACCAAAATGTTCACGTAGATCATCCAGCGTCGCATCTGTATCTTCAATAACATCATGCAAGTAGCCGGAAACAACCGTATCAGGATCCATTTTTAAATCAGCTAAAATTCCAGCTACTTGTATTGGATGCATAATGTACGGTTCACCGGATTGACGTACCTGATCTTCATGCAAATCAGCTGCAAATTGATACGCGCGATCCACTTTCTCCACATGCTCTGGATTCATATAAGTTGCAACAGTGCGATGGACGTCATCTGCTGTGACTACTTTTGCTTCTACCATATCCTATCCCTCAGTTCATTTCGTGCGTAACACAATCCGTCAGCACACCTAGTTTAATTAATACTAATTGTAACGCAAGTCATGCCTTGAATGTAGTCTAAGATTAAAATAATCTCACATTTATCAACTGATTTGCGTGAGCCGTTAGCACTCACCTCATACATCAATCTGCATTTTGAAAAGCCACATTGTTAATTCCCACAATTTGTTGTAAGTCAAGCTGCACTTGAGGTTCATTTGTTAACCCCTGGTTAGCATCTAAGGCAACCTTTCGCCCAGTTGCTTCTTCAATAATAATGACCTGATTCTTACCATGATGTTGCGCCAAAATTGGTTGAAGTTTTTGGTACACCATATTTGGATTAGTCGCACTTGGAATCCGTAAAAACCACCGTCCGTCTGCTGGGACTTCATCAACGACGACTTGTGGTTTAGTTGCTTGCGCGGCTTGCAATAGATTAGCAATCAGCTGCAAGCTATCACGCCCACGTTGCTGCTCAACCTTACCCTGAATGCGTAACGTTGTTCCTTTTTCGAGTAAATTGCCCACCTGCTGGTACAATTTAGGGAATACAGTAATCGACAAGGTTCCGGTTAGATCCATGACATCGACAAACGCCATTTGATCACCCTTTTTGGTTCGAATGACTTTGACATTTTGCACATAACCAATCACAGTGGCTTGGTCTAACCCAGCGACTAACGTATTAATATCTGAATGTGGCTGTCCTAAGTAGGCTTCAATCGGATGTCCACTTAAATAAACACCCAAAGTATCATATTCATAGGCCAAACGTTCCTCTGTTGGAAATTCAGCGAGTTCACGCACTTTTGGCGTCAACGTTTCAAAGAGTGACATTGAATCACCTGCTAGACCAACCGCGTCCAAGTAACCTTGCAAGGACTCCAAAATGGAACGACGATTATAGCCAAAATCATCAAGCGCACCAGCATATACGAGTGGCTCAAGTTGCTCGACTTTGCGATATTTGTTCGGCAAACTACCAATAAACTGGGTCAAATCCTTGAAACCACCTAACTGCTTACGTGCTTCAAGAATAGCCTCACGAAAATCACGACGCAGTCCCAAAATTGATGCAAACCCCATCTGTAGTTGGCCTTGTTGATTCACACTGTAGCCTTGCCAACTTTGATTTAAACTAGGTCCTTTAATTTGGACGCCGACTTCACGTGCTTCAGCGATATAGGCGGCCACTTTGGTTTTATCATTAATTGCGTCATTCAAAACCGCTTTGTAAAAAGCCAACGGATAGTGTGCCTTCACATACGCTAATTGGAAAGCCAACTTAGAGTAGGCAACGGCATGTGATCGGTTAAATCCATACTGTGCAAATGTTTCAATGTAGCCATAAACTTGCTCAGCTGTTGGTACATCATGCCCCTGCTTTTCAGCCCCAGCCATAAAATCAACTTTAATATCTGCCAATTTGTTGGCATCTTTTTTTGACATCGCACGGCGCAATAAATCGGCTTCCCCTAAAGTAAAGCCAGCAAATTGCTCAGCCACACGCATGACCTGTTCTTGATAAACAATAATGCCATATGTCGGTGCTAAGATATCCGCTAAACTTGGGTCAGGCACATCTTGCGCCTCTTGCCCATGTTTACGCGCAATAAAATGACCAATGTTTTGACTTGGACCCGGTCGGAATAAGGCATTTGCCGCCACAATATCTTCAAAACTATCAGGATGCATTTGAATCAACATGTTTTTCATACCCGCTGATTCGAATTGGAAAATGCCATTCGTTTTGCCTTGTTGAAATAAGGCTAGGGTCTGTCCATCATTTAAATCAATCGTTTGAATATCAAATTCGGCATCTTGTTTTTGAACCTCACGCAAGGCTGTATCTAAAATATTCAAATTTGATAAGGCCAAGAAATCAACTTTTAATAGGCCTAAAGCTTCGACTGGACCTTTTGGTAGTTGCGTCACTAACCGCCCATCTTCACCCAGTTGTACCGGGATTGTTTGTTCAATCGGTGTGGCGGAAAGAACGACTCCAGCCGCATGCAATGATGCATTACGTGGGAGTCCCTCTAATCGCTTGGCCGTATCAAATAAGAGCTCACCATCAACTGGCAAGTCAAATAATGCATTACGAAATGACTGTGATTCCTCAAAAGCCGCTTGTAACGTCAAATTCGGTTGACGTGGCATGGTCTTAGCTAATTGATCAATTTGCGCCGGTGAGAGTCCAAACACACGAGCCACATCACGGATAACGGCGCGTGCACTCATTGTTGAAAATGTAATGATTTGTGCGACTTGCTCATGCCCGTATTTATCATGCAAATACTCTAAAACTTGCTCACGGCGATTATCTGGAATATCAATATCAATATCTGGCATCTGAGCCCGTTGCGGATTTAAGAAACGCTCAAAAAGTAAATCATATTGAATTGGATCAACATCGGTAATCCCCAGTGCGTAAGCAACTAATGATCCCGCTGCCGATCCACGTCCTGGTCCGGTGCGAATATCCTGTTGATGCATGTAATTCATCACATCCCAAACAATTAAGAAATAATCGTTGAAGCCTAGTTCATCAATAGTCGATAACTCATATTCTAAGCGTGTAACATATTCATCATTTGGATTTGCAATACGCTGTTCTAAGCCAGCTTGGGCCAATTCAGTGAGGTATGCCTGAGCCGTCGTATCAGCGGGTAATCCTATTGATGGTAAATTATTTTCCTGTACAACAGGCTCAAAGTGACTATGTTCGGCCAGCCAATCACTCATTTGCACAGCCTCTTGCAGGCCAGCTTGTTTGAATTGGTTCGTCCAATCATCCACACTTGGTAAATATGCTTCAGCTGGCGTAGCTTGCGCTTGACCAATATTTTGAATGGTTTCGCCTAGTCCAATTTTCTCGACAACTTGCATCGCAAAACCATCTTGAGGTGTCGCATAGGCAACTTCACCCATGGCAACCAATGGCGTTTGATAGCTCTCAGCTAACTGACGATAGAGTGTGAGGTGATCAGTTGGCATTTGTGGGGTCACGCCGATAAATAAATGGTCTTTTGGCACCAAGTCTTGTGTCGTTTGAAGCAAGTCTGTCGCTGCTGCCTGATTTGAACTAGCCAATACTGATAGTTCACTAATCGCCGGAAAGATGACATATAAGCCTGCTAAATAAAGTTTTAAATCCGCTAAACGTGGGGGTTCATCAGTCGTCATTAAACGACAACTGATTGCTAACAAATTGGTGTATCCTGTCTGATTCTCAACCAGAAAAACGATTGGAAAATTTTGAGAAAGTTGTGTTCCTGTTAGGCTAGCCGTTAACCCCAGAATTGGCTTAATCTGAGCTTTTTTAGCAGACCGGTAAAAATTATCCATCCCATATAACGTATTTTCATCCGTTAAGGCAATCGCTTGATAGCCCTTCGCTTGTGCATCTTGCACAAGATTAGATGGTAATGTGGGGCTCTTTAAAAGACTAAAGGCCGAACGTGTTTTGAGTGGCACCATTTTTTTTGCGCCCCCTTTCTAATTTGAATTGTGTTCTTTTATCATAGCATTAATTTATCCTTTAAAGCCAAAATAAAAAGACCAATCTACAAGAGATTGACCTTTTTAAAAATGCCATTTAATGTTCACGTGGCTTAGGTGCGGCTGATTTTGAAATATAATACTCTACGACCGCCCCTACCGTTCCAATAATTGCTGAGAACAATGAAACTGCTGTCGCATCATAGCTGACACCCATAAGTGCGCTGGAAATATATCCAACAACTTCACCTAAAATGAACATCCAAAAAAATAATGTTAAATACTTCATGAATCTTACCACCTAAACTTCAAGATACCTTTATTGTACGCTTATCATCTCAGAATGTCATGTTTCTTGTGAAGAAAGTCTCAATTTTTAGCGACGCGTGTAATGCATCACACTATAATCATAGTCATTTTCTTCATTTGTCACACCATGTGCATATTCAGTTCCTTGCCATTCTGTCTTGTCAACAACTGGCATTTTAACATCCCCAGTAAAATCAGTATCCAAGTAAGTCACATATAAGTCACTGGCTAGGTCCATGAAAGCTTCATAAACTGGTTTACCACCAATAATCGCCAAATCAGTCCCGGATTCCTCAGCTATCGTCAACGCTGACTCGATACTATAGACTTTTTGGAATCCCATAGGGACTTCTAAACTTTCGTCATGGGTTAATACGAGATTCATACGTTCTGGTAATGGACGACCATTGAAACTTTCCATCGTATGACGTCCCATCACAACAACCTTCTCTAAAGTCAAAGCTTTAAAAATTTTAAGATCGTCTTTCTCATGCCAAGGAATTTGGCGATTCAACGCAATGGTCCCATCATTTGTTTGCGCCCAAATTAACGTAATCTTAGTCATTATCTTTAATCCTCAATTCGTTCTGATAGTTCTTCCCAACGGTTCATTTTAGCTTCAAGGCTTTGATTAGTCTCATCAAAGTCATGTTGTAAAATACTTAATTTACTAAAGTCAGCACCATTTTCAACCATCGCTGTTTCTAGTTCAGTGACTTTTGTCTCCAATTGCGCAATTTCATCTTCAATGGTTTCCCATTCTTTTTTCTCAGCCCAAGTCAATTTTTTCTTTTTGGGTTTATCAGCTTCTGGAGCAGGATTCGCTTTCGCTTCCTTTTGCGGTGTTTCCGCCTTTTGGCGACTAGGTGCATTTTCTAAGGTTGGTGCGCCATACTGCTTAAGGTAATCCGAGAACAACCCATTGTAACGGCTAATTTCACCACCACCGTGTAGAATCAATAATTTATCAGCGACCTTGTCTAGGAAATAACGATCATGGGAAACCGTAATGACAGTTCCAACAAACTTTTGAAGGTAATCTTCTAACACTGTTAATGTGCTGATATCTAAGTCATTAGTTGGCTCATCTAAGAGCAGAACGTTCGGCGCCTGCATAAGCAGTTTCAATAAGTACAGACGTCGTTTCTCCCCACCAGAAAGCTTACGAATCAAGGTACCATGCATCATACTTGGAAATAGGAATTGCTCCAAAAGATCAGACACTGAAACACGGTTCCCATCTTGATCAACAATTGCTTCAGCCACGTCACTTAAATACTCAATGACGCGCTTATCTTCGGGAATCGGCTCGGTTTGTTGCGTGTAAAAGGCCATCTTGACGGTTTCACCAATTTCAACAATCCCAGAATCCAATTTTTGTCGGCCAGCAATCACATTTAATAGCGTTGACTTACCTGTTCCATTTGGTCCAGTAATCCCAATGCGCTCATTGGCTTGAATTAACTCATTGAAGTCATTCAAAATGACCCGACCGTCAAAAGCTAAATCAGCATGTTCAACGTTAATCACTTTTTTCCCAAGTCGTGACTGACCTAAAGAGACTTCAACTTCATCATCCAATTGCAGGGTTCCACGTTGGTCAGCTAATTCAGAGAAACGGTTTTCACGCGCTTTTTGCTTGGTTGATCGGGCTTTGGCCCCCGTCTTCATCCAAGCTAACTCTTTTTTGTACATTTGTTCATTTTTATGATCTGCTACTTTTGAAGCTGCCACGCGTTCAGCTTTGGCCTGCACGAAAGCTTGGTAATTTCCAGTGTACTCATATAAGTGTCCAAATGATAATTCAAAAATGCGATTTGTCACATGATCTAAGAAATAGCGATCGTGGGTCACGGTCATAACTGCTCCACGATACTCGCTCAAATATTTTTCCAACCATGCAATTGAATCAAAATCCAAATGGTTGGTTGGTTCGTCTAACAATAATAAATCTGGCGCTTGAATCAAAACTTGCGCTAGTCCCACACGCTTCTTTTGTCCACCAGATAACTGACTAACCTTTAAGTCTAAATCCGGTAAATGTAACTGGGTCAGAATTGACTTTACTTCAGATTCTGCTAACCATGCATCATCTTGATCCATTTGACTTTGTAACTTAGTAAAGCGTTGTTCTGCCTTAACGTCCTCTGGATTTGCTGAATATGCCTCTAAGGCCGCCTCATAATCCCGAATGAGTTGGAAAACTGGTTGTGCCCCGGAAAAGATGGCATCCAAAACCTTTTTGTCTTCATCCAAATCAGGATCTTGCTTTAAATATCCAATCGAGTAATCATTTGGTGTCTCAATTGTCCCCGAGTCGGCAGGTACAACACCAGAAACGGCATTTAACAGTGTCGTCTTTCCAGATCCATTGACGCCAATGACACCAATACGATCACCCGTCTCAACTAGAAATGAGACGTGATCTAAGAGCGTCTTCTCCCCATAGATGCTTGTTAAATTTTCTGCTCTAAATTGTTTCATGTGTTATTTTTTCTCTTTTCCCATCAGTTCAATTGCGCGATAAACTAACGCCGAGTTCAAATTCGCAATTTGTTTTAGAACAACTTCATGTTCCAATTGATTTAAGATTTTGCCGAACAATGGTCCGGGCTTTTGCTGCAAATTTTTTGCCAAGTCACCACCAGTAATAGCTAATTCTGCACGACTGTGGATTGGCAGGGCTTGATAGCGCACCTGTAAGGCCTGACCATCAATTGGTAGTTCTGACAAGGCTACGACTGCTAACGCCGTTTGAATGGCTGGTCCAGCTTGATACAACTCCCAATCAGACACCTCACCTAACCGAAGTGCGTTTAGTAGCGTAATGCTCGTCTGAACTGTTTTGATTAAGTCTTTGCTATGTTTCCAGTTACGCAGAAAAATCCCCGCATCGTCAGGCGTTAATCCTAATTCAAAAACTAATAACGTCCATGCTTGGGCGTCATCTTGTGGTTGCGCCGTCTCTTCTAATTCAGCTAGACCAATTAAATCGATATCAGATGAAGCCAAGCCTGACATATACGCATTTAAATGACCTTTAAGCATTTCTAAAATACCATAGGTCGCTGCTGGCGCTTGTAATAACTTGGTAAATTCAACATTAATCCGTTCAATTGATATATTGGCCAACAAGGCCGCATGGTCAAGGATGGCTTGTTGGGTATTTGATTCGATTTCAAAATTTAATTGAGCTGCAAAACGAACTGCTCGCATCATCCGTAAAGCATCTTCGTGGAAACGTTCTGACGGTTCACCGACTGCCCGCAACACATGGTTATCCAAATCATCTAGCCCACCAAAATGGTCAATCACTTCGCCGCTTGCAGTTAAAGCCAGTGCATTTACTGTAAAGTCCCGGCGCTTTAAGTCTTCACTCAACGAACGAACAAAAGATACTGAATCAGGGCGTCGAAAATCCGTGTAGTCTGATTCTGTTCGAAATGTCGTTGTTTCATAACCAGTTCCATGGTCCAAAATCATGACTGTTCCATGCTCAATGCCGGTATCAACTGTCTTGTTAAACAAACTTTTAATTTCAGCAGGAAAAGCCGACGTGGCGATGTCCACATCATGAATTGGCTTACCCAAGAGGGTGTCCCGGACAGAACCCCCAACAAAATAGGCTTCATAGCCAGCAGCTTCGATTGTCTCTAAAATAGGTAAGGCATCTTGAAATTCTTTGGGTAGTGTCGCCAGTTTCATATGTGGTCTCCTTTTTTTCTTTCTCTTTAGTATAGCAAATATTTAGGATAATCGGCGGGCTTCGTTGAAAGAAATTAGGCCCCTGTTCCGAACTGATGGATTCATCTAACCACAAAAAAAGCTCGACTGGTTGCAACCAATCGAACTTTTTATTTTGATGTGTTTATTGCACAGTCACTGACTTAGCCAAGTTACGAGGATGATCAACATCCAAACCACGGCCCAATGATGTGTAGTATGCCAAAAGTTGTGTTGGCACAACTGATAACAAAGGTGCAAGCAATGGATCAACATCAGGTAGGACATAGCCCGTGTCACCTGGTTCAGCCAAAGCCTTTGTTGTAATCGTGTACGCGTTAGCTCCACGTGCCTGGGTTTCAGCAATATTTCCACGAACCAATCCAGCAGTCTTTGGTTGCGTCAACAAAGCAATCACTGGTGTACCATCTTCAATCAAAGCCAATGTACCGTGCTTCAATTCTCCAGCAGGGAATCCTTCAGCTTGTACATATGAGATTTCCTTCAACTTCAAAGCCGCTTCCAATGAAACGTCGGCATCAGCTCCACGACCAATGTAAAAGGCGCTGTGTGCTGGTACCAATAATTCATTAGCAACCTTCTCAAAGACAGCCTTATCGTCAACAATTGCTTGAATATCAACAGCAATCTTTGATAGTTCTTGTTCAAGATCAAGGTCAATGCGGTCTGACAATGCGTAGGCCAAAATGGCTTGCAATGTAACTTGCGCAATGTATGCCTTCGTTGAGGCAACAGCAATTTCAGGACCAGCCATCAATGGCAAAGCATATGTTGCTTCACGCCAAAGTGTTGACTTTTCAACGTTAGTCATCGTCAATGACTTAAATCCAGCGCGGTTCACGTTTTGCAAAACTTCACGTGAATCAGCTGTTTCTCCTGATTGTGATAAGAAGATAAAGAATGGGTTTTCTGAAAGCAATGGTTGTTCATATGCAAATTCAGATGAAACATGGACTTCAGTTGGAATACCTGACCAACTTTCAAATATGCGGGCCCCAATTAGACCTGAGTGGTATGACGTACCAGCTGCGACGATATAGATACGATCAGCGGCCTTAATATCATTCAAAATTTGGTCACCAATCAAGATTTCACCAGTGTCTCCAAAATACTTATCCAACATGCGACGGATGGCAACTGGTTGCTCATCAATTTCCTTAAGCATGTAATATTCGTACGTTCCCTTATCTGTTTCAGAAGCGTCGATATCCACGTGGAAAGGTTCACGGCTAATTTCTTCACCTTCACGGTTGAACAAACGAACAGATTCAGGCTTAATCACACCAATTTCATCATCATTCAATTCAATGAAGTCATGTGTTTCGTCAAGCATGGCGATGGCGTCTGAAGTAACAACGTTAAAGTCTTCACCAATTCCAATCAAAAGTGGTGACTTACGCTTAGCCACATACATCGTATCTGGTTCTTGATCATCCATCAATAAGAATCCATAAGCTGAGTTATCAGCAAGCAGACTCGTCATCTTTTGCAAAGCTTCAAATGTTGTCAAACCTTCTTCAACAAACTTAGCCACTAATTGTACAGCAACTTCAGTGTCTGTATCAGAAACGAATGGTACATCAGTCAAGTACTTGTGCTTTAGTTCAAGGTAGTTTTCAATCACCCCGTTGTGAACCAAGTAAAAACGCTCGTTGGCACTCATTTGTGGGTGAGCATTTTCGACTGATGGCACACCATGAGTTGCCCAACGTGTGTGCGCAATTCCGGCAGTTCCTGAAACATCTGAACGATCAACAAGGTCAACCAATTCTGCAACACGACCCTTTTCTTTAACCAATTGGTCCATGTTATCAGCAACATCTGGAACAAAAATTCCAGCTGAATCATAACCACGATATTCTAATTTTTGTAGTCCCTTTAATAAGATGGGAGCAGATTGGTAGTTTAACCCTGTATATCCAACAATTCCACAATACATATGTGTAATCTCCTTTAAAATGCGCTATTATGCGTTGTTTGATTTTATCACTTTCATTATTATACAATTTGAATAATGGTATAGTCAACGAACCAATTGATTGAATTGGTATAGTTAGGGCTTTAAACACGAGATTTTATGGCTGCTTATTTCAAATTGGTATAGACAAAAAAAGCATTGAAGCTTATGCTTCAATGCTTTTTCGATTAATTTGATGCTGTTCCACCGGCAGAGCCCGTTGCAACGCCATCAGTTTGTGGGGCAATATCCGCTGTATCGCCATCCTTATTTGACAATGCTTCTGACTGTGCAAGTGTTGGTACCCCATTCGCAATAATTGTTTCGTCTGAAACATCACCGCTATAAAGGTTTCCAGTTTGCTTTGGATTCAAATCTAATGATTTGCGTAACACATCCGTGGCACGTTGTTGTTCACCACGATAAACAACTTCGGTAGATCCAGATGAAAGGTTGTAACCATTTCCTTGAATGTGGTCAGACTCAATATTATTCGCCGCACTTATATACTTGGTACCGACCTTCATAACATCTCCGAATGTCATATCAGTTTGCGTTGACTTCCCAATTTCTTCAATAAAGTTACTTGAAAGTACCTTTGTTGGGTTTTGTTTGATTTTATCTAGGATACCTTGCATTACTAAACGTTGACGTTCTTGACGACCATAGTCTCCGTTTGGATCAGCATAACGCATTCTTGAGAACGCTAAGGCATCATCACCATTCATTGTGTTAGATGTAGTGGTCTTTCCGTTCTTAGTATGCGTGAAGGTTGATGACCCCTTCGTAAAGTGATAAAGATTATCACCTTCAGAATGTGCAGTTTCAGGATTGAAATCAAAGGTCAAAGGTGACGTCACTTCAATACCACCAACTTGATCAACCACTTTTTCCAAACCACCCATGTTAACTAAGGCATAGAAATCAATGGGTACGTTCAACCAATCTTGTACCGTTTTAATGGTTGCGGCCGAAGAACCGTATTCATAGGCAGCGTTAATCTTTGAAGGAAATTCACTTTCGTGTCCTGGTACAGCGACCAATGAATCACGCGGAATTGACATAATAGTCGTCTTTTCTTCCTTTGGATTAACGGTAACCAACATCATTGAATCGGTACGACCCTTGTAGTCCCGACCAAATTCACCCGTATCAGTTCCTAGAAGCAAAACTGAGAATGGCTTACCATCCTTTAAGACTTGATCGACATCCCGCGCTTTCTTGATGTTAGAAGGCTTGTATGAACTATCAACCGCACCTTTTGACTTAGCATAGAGCATGCCACCAAAAACAAAGAGTGCAATCACAATCAAAATTAAAAGATATAGCAACCAACGCCATGGACTTTTTTTATGACGAGGCTTTTTTGGTCCAGACCCATTTGCATTGGCAGTTGCCGCCCCAGTGGCTTCTTGATGCCGGTGTTCTTCTTCTTCATGTTCGCGACGTTCCGAACGTGAATTATATTCATTAGCCATGCTTAATTCCCTCGTTTCAAAGCTTAATAATACACAATTATAACATTCTTGAAACAAATAATACATATTATTTTTAAATCCTACCTTAAGCTGCAACGATTGGAAAAGACTTTTATTTCTCAGCAAACAACCATTCATTTAAATGACACCGCTTAATGATATATGATCCAAGATATGAAAAAATCAAAGCCACCATGAAAATAATCATAGCGACTAACCATAAATTCGTAACATGCACAAAACGAAGTAAGAAGATTCGTGTTCCAGCTAACGGAATAATATGCATCACATAAATTTGCATCGAAATGACACCCGTATATTCTAACGCTCTTACTGACCTGTGATTTGCTTGCGTCGCAATTAATTTAGCAGCAAAACAAAGCATCGCCGTTCCAATAATTGCCGTAAAAAACCAAGTATAGTTACTTAATACAACATGATTGGCGCGCAGGATGAGAATATATAATGTTTCAACAAAAATAAATGCGCCCGTACTAAGCCCAAAGCCAATCCACGTATGGTTTCGCTTTTCTTCAGCCGTAAAGAACTCCAATAAATAGGTCCCTAAAGCAAAGAAGATAAAGAACTTACTAAACTTGATTAAAATCCAGACATCTGGGAAAAATGGGTATCCGATAAATAGCAAGGCTCCAATAATGAGTAACAATGGTTTGTATCCACGTGGGCAAAGCTTTGCAACCACTAAATAGGTCATAAAGAAGAAGAAGAGCAAGTATAAATACCAATATTCGGAAAAAGGCACGATCGGTGCTTGGATGACTTCTTTAAAGCCCAACCCACCATTGGTATATTTTTGAACAACCTGCATGATCGTTCCTAAAATAATAGACCAAACAAAGTACGGATAAACCAACCGTTTAACTTTATCCCAAAAAGCGACCCTCGTTGGTTTTTGTAGCCAATGATTGACAAATAGACCACTCAAGATAAAGAAAGCAGGCATGTGAAATGAATAAATCACTGCTTTCGTAATATAAATGGAACTCCAAGCAGTCGTAAAGCCTAAGTGTTCACTTGAATTAATCCCTTGTACGGCGTGACCAAAAACAACCAATAGAATTGCCATGCCTTTAGCAATATCAATGGCGTGAATTCTTTTTTTCTGCATTGTTCTTCCCTTACATCATAGTTATTAGACAAAAAAGCAGTCCCAGGCCATAGACCTGATAACTGCTTTTTTTAAGTTGAAATTAAATTGTAAGTAATTCTTTTTCTTTATCCGCAGCAATTTCATCAACTTGCTTAGTTGCAGCATCAGTTGCCTTTTGGATATCGTCTTCTAATTGGTGGGCTTCATCTTCAGACAAATCACCATCTTTCAAAGCACGCTTACTTGCATCCATGGCGTCTCGGCGAGCTGAACGAACAGCCACCTTTGACTTTTCAGCAATTCCCTTAACTTCTTTAGCTAAGTCCTTACGACTTTCTTCAGTCAAAGCAGGAATCACCAAACGAATCACTGAACCATCATTAGCAGGAGTCAATCCAAGGTCAGCAGCGAACAAAGCTTGTTCGATGTCCTTTAGAGCAGACTTATCAAAAGGTGTAATCAAAAGCACGCGTGCTTCTGGTACAGAAATTGATGCAATTTGGTTCAATGGTGTTTCGGCACCATAGTAATCAACATTGACATTACGTAAAATTGAAGGGTTTGCCACCCCAGCTCGAATTTCACTTAATTCTTTACGCAAAGCATCGTTGGCCTTAGCCATCTTGTCTTGCGCTTGCTCAATAATTTCGTTTGCCATTAATGACTAGCCTCCACGGTAGTTCCAACGTTTTCACCTTCAACCACACGCTTGATATTACCTGCTGTATTCATATTGAAAATCACCAAGTTAATATCGTTATCACGTGCAAGGGTTGAGGCAGTTGAGTCCATAACCTTTAAATCTTTATCAATGA
The DNA here is from genome assembly GCF_001437355.1 of Weissella viridescens. Classification (GTDB taxonomy): domain Bacteria; phylum Bacillota; class Bacilli; order Lactobacillales; family Lactobacillaceae; genus Weissella; species Weissella viridescens. Next base: position 368,075 of record NZ_JQBM01000001.1, read on the forward strand.
TATCTTCGTGCGTTAATGATTCAAACATAGTTGCATCTGGATGTGTACGAGGATCGGCAGAATAGACACCATCAACACCATTCTTAGCCATCAAAATGGCTTCAGCATTGATTTCAGCTGCACGCAATGCGGCAGTGGTGTCTGTTGAAAAGTATGGTGAACCGGTTCCGGCACCAAAAATAACAACACGACCCTTTTCCAAATGACGGACAGCCTTACGACGAACGTAAGGTTCGGCAACTTGGCGCATTTCAATCGCTGTTTGGACACGTGTTGGGACACCGGCTGATTCCAAAGCATCTTGCAATGCTAAGGCATTCATCGTTGTTCCTAACATACCAACATAGTCAGCTTGGGCGCGTTCCATACCCATTTGGGCACCGGCTTCACCACGCCAAAGATTTCCACCACCAACAACAATGGCAATTTCAATTCCAAGCTCATAGACATCCTTGATGTCAGCCGCAACTTGAGTCACAGTTTCAGGATCAATCCCAAAACCACGTTCCCCAGCAAGGGCTTCACCGGATAATTTCAATAAAATACGCTTATATTTAACATTTGCCATGATTTATCTATCCTCTACTAGTTCGGATTAACCAATTTGTGCCGCAACTTCAGCAGCGAAGTCATTTTCAGCCTTTTCCATACCTTCACCAACTTCGTAGCGAACGAATTCAACAACCTTACCACCCTTAGATGATACGTATTCGCTTACAGTTTCCTTACCGTCACCCTTAACGTAAGGTTGGTCGTTCAATGAAATTTCTGAAAGATACTTCTTCAAACGTCCTTCAACCATCTTTTCCTTGATGTTTTCAGGCTTACCTTCAAGGTCTTCAGCATTCATCAAGACTTCCTTTTCGTGTGCCAATTGGTCTTCAGGCACTTGGTCGCTTGAGATGAACTTAGGGTTGATAGCTGCAACGTGCATAGCAACGTCCTTAGCAGTTTCGTCATCAGCACCATCGATAAGTACGATAGCTGAGATACGTCCACCCATGTGTGAGTAGATACCCATTGATTGACCGTCTTGCTTTTCGATAACTTGGAAACGACGCAATGTAATCTTTTCACCAGTCACTTGAGTTGTGTGAATGATCAATTCGTTCATTGTTTCGCCATCAATGTCCAAGTTCAAAGCAGCTTCAACATCAGCTGGTTCGTTATCAACAATTGTTTGCGCAACAGTCTTCAACAAGTCATTAAATTCCTTGTTTCCGGCCACGAAATCAGTTTGTGAGTTCAATTCGATGATAGCAGCCTTGTTTCCAGCTTCAACAACGAATGTCATTCCTTCAGCAGCAACAGCATCAGCCTTCTTAGCAGCCTTTGCCATTCCCTTTTCGCGCAAAACATCAACGGCCTTTTCCATATCTCCGTCTGTTTCTACCAAAGCCTTCTTGGCGTCCATCATTCCAACACCAGTCATTTCACGTAATTCTTTAACTTGAGCAGCTTTAATTGCCATTTTTGTGGTCTCCTTGTTTAATGCATAATTTTTTCTAATTCAGTATAACTGAAATTCGGCGAAATTTCTAGCGATTTTCACAATATCTTCAAAAGTATCTGTGAATTGATAAAAAAAAACTACAAGCACGAGACTTGTAGTTTTATTTCACTTAAACTTCCTTGTTACCTTCAACAAGTTCAGTCAAGTCAACGATTGTGTCAACACGACCGTCTTCTTCAGCGTTAACTGCAGTCAATTCTTCTTCAACTGAGTCTTCACCTTGGTTACCTTCGATGATTGCATCTGCCATCTTAGCAGTGATCAAACGAACGGCACGAATAGCATCATCGTTAGATGGGATGATAACATCGATTTGGTCTGGATCAGCATTTGTGTCAACCATAGCCACGATAGGAATGTTCAACTTGTGTGCTTCTTCAACAGCCAATTGTTCCTTGTGTGGATCCACGATGTACATAACATCAGGGATACGTGGCATGTCAGCGATACCACCCAAGAACTTTTCCAACTTTTCACGTTGCTTGATCAACAATGAAACTTCCTTCTTTGGCAATACTTCAAAAGTACCGTCTTCAGACATGGCACGCAATTCCTTCAAACGTGCAACACGCTTTTGGATTGTTTCCCAGTTTGTCAAAGTTCCACCCAACCAACGGTGGTTAACGAAGTATTGGTTAGCACGTGTTGCTTCTTCAGCAATAGCGTCTTGCGCTTGCTTCTTAGTTCCAACGAACAAGAAGATAGCACCATCAGCTGCTTCATCGCGCATAAAGTTGTAAGCCTTATCAACCAACTTAACTGTCTTTTGCAAATCGATGATGTAGATTCCGTTACGTTCCGTAAAGATGAATTCTTGCATCTTTGGGTTCCAACGACGTGTTTGGTGACCGAAGTGGACACCAGCTTCAAGCAATTGCTTCATTGAGATTACTGCCATGAGTATATCTTCCTCCAAATGTTTTTCCACCTAATTTCGCCTGTAATTCGACGACCCAGTTGGGGCACCTGCCAAACTATTGAAATTAGTGCGTATTTTGTCCGATTTCACGAACAATAAGATATTCTACATGATTTCCAAACAGACTGCAAGTCTAAAAATCAAACACGCCTCGTTCATGTAAGAATGTTTCTTTATTCGATCGCGTTAGCTTCTTAAAGGCCGCTTCTGCTTTAAGCGCATCACTTTTGTTATCAAATGCCTCTGCATACAATAATCGTAATGGGCGCCGGGCTTTAGGCCGCGTAAATTTAGCGCCCTTACCTGCATTATGTGTCGCTAGACGTTTACCAACATCATCAGTAAAACCACCGTAAAATAAACCATCAGCCGTTAACAAGACATACATATAGTACTGTTTAGTCATCTTGGTTTTTGCCTTCGTAAATATCAAGGATTTCTTGACGATAGCTACCATCGGGATTGTGTGTAATGATTGGTGGTAAAATACGTGCACCTGTACCATCCCCATCCTTGATTGCATCAATTAGAACAATATTGGCTTCGGAATTTGGTTTAGGATAAACAAATTGCAATTTTTTAGGCGATAGATGTGCTGCTCGCAAGGCATCTAGAATTTCAAAAAGACGATCTGGACGATGCACCATATAAAAGTGTGCTTTATTTTTCAGCAACTTATTGGCAGTTTTCGTCACAAGCGTGAGGTCAGCCTTGATTTCATGGCGAGCAATCGCATAATGTTCATCTTCTTTCATCACCGTCTTTTCGGAATCGACTGCAAAGTAAGGCGGATTTGAGACAACTGTATCGGCACTTCCCGGACGAATATCACTAAAGATATCCCGCATATCTTCGTTTTTAATGGTAATCTTATCTTCAAGTTGATTCATTGCGACTGAGCGTCGGGCCATTTCGGCTAATTCAGGTTGGATTTCTACACCCACGATTTGCCCTTGCACCTTGTGTGCCATGAATAATGGAATGGCCCCATTGCCACTCCCTAAATCAACCGTCAAGCCACGCCCATTTTTTCTTGGGTTGGCAAAGTTTGCTAACAAAACAGCATCAAGCGAAAATGAAAAAACATCTTTACTTTGAATAATATGAACCTGATCTTGATACAACATATCAATACGTTCACCTGGTTTTAATTCTACATCCATTCCTTTACTCCATTTCTCATCCATTGCCATGCGCAAACCCGTGTGGGATAATATATTGTCACAATCAGGAGGTTAATTATGTTTTATACAGTCGGACGCTATGTCGTCACATTTGTTCTTTGGGTATTTAATGGTCGCTATCGCGTTGTGGGAAAAGAAAACCTACCCACGACTGGCAACTATATTATTGTTGGACCGCACCGTGCCCTGTGGGATATGATTTATTTTGCCATGATGGCCTGGCCCAAGCATTTTGCCTTTATGGCTAAAAAAGAGCTCTTTAAGAACCCTATTTTACGCTGGATTTTAGTCCATGCCAATGCCTTTTCAGTTGATCGCGAAAATCCAGGACTTTCAGCAATCAAAACACCTGTCAACATTTTAAAGAAAACTGACTTAAGCTTGATTATGTTCCCTTCTGGATCACGTCACTCGCAAAAGTTAAAGGGTGGTTCAGTTGTCATTGCCAAAACATCAGGTAAGCCACTGGTTCCAGTTGTTTATCAAGGGCCGCTAACTTTAGGTGAATTGTTTAACCCATTTAAACGTGGAGGCGTTGCAATCGGAGTTGGCGAACCCATCTCCATCGATAAAAAAATGAAATTAAACGATGACACAACTGCCGCAATTGATAAACAATTAACAGATGCATTTAAAACCTTAGATACACAACTGGACCCTAACTTCGTCTATGTTGATCCAAAGGCAAAATAAAAAAAGGTTACCCGCTGGGTAACCTTTTTTATTTTACTTCTTAGTTGATTGAGCTGATTGGGCTTTCATTTGCGCCATCATTTGGTTCAACTTCTTTTGTGAAGGCTTTTGTCCCATTGACGTCATCATTGAACGCATCATGTCTTCACTAATTGGTGGGTTCTTCTTCAAGTAGCTCTCCATTGTGCGACGAGCCAAAAAGAAACCACCAGCAGCCCCTAGCAAAGCTGCTACAACAACAATCAAAATCCAAATTCCTGTACTCATGATACTCTCCATTTAATTCTTAATTTTTACAGCATTGGTTACGCCAATTAGTCGTCACGCAGTCCTTTATCACGTTGGATTTGGCGCACCTTTTCAGGCGTCACTTCATTACCATCGTCATCATAGACTTGTAACATTTCAATTTGCGAACGGAATGACTTCCGGAAGTTCTCTAAAAACTCTTGACGTAAGTCAGCGCGTTCTTTCGTTTCTTCCTCGGTCAATCCTTCATCAGTCTTAGCTTTAGCAGCTAATTCATTAATCCGTTCACGAACAGCAACCATGTGATCATCCACCGGTGCTTGACTATCTTCTGCTTCAGAAGCATCGTGTTCAATATCCTCTGTGTTGACAGGATCAATTTCTAAATCGACTTCTTCTACATGCTTATCTTCATTTTCAGCCATCGCTATCACGTCTCCTTCTAGTCTTCTACCATACATTTTAACATGAATTTCTCAATTTCGGCTGGCAATTATCCATTTTTTGGCTTATTATATTAAAAAATGTGAAACGAGCATAACTAAATGGCTGAATCAAATCAAATTGCAATTCTCAGGTACATCCATGAACAACAAACAATGACTGGATATGCCCCAACCGTACGTGAAATTGCCGAACATGTCCACTTAGCCTCAACCGCAACCGTGCATGGTCACATCAATCGCCTAATCAAAAAAGGATTATTAACAAAAAAAGCGACCAAATCTCGCTCTTTTCATGTGACCCCTAGCGGATTACGAGTGCTAGAGCAGGCTCCAGCATCCCTAAATATGGTTCCGCGCTTTGATCCAGATAATAACATTGAAAATCAAGATGATGTTGATTACATTCCTGTTCCTGAACAATGAATCGCCGATCAAGACGCCTTCTTCATCGTTGCCCAACAAAATGAAACCATGATTGAACTAGGTATTTTGCCTGGAGATATGCTAATCGTCCACCGGCAAGACACTGCTCAGGATGGTGACATTATTTTAGTCGACTTACCTGAACACCCCAAGCAAGTCTATCGTTTTTTTCATGAGGCTGACCATTTTCGACTTGAACCCGAAAACACCAAACTCACGCCAGTAATCTCACGTTCCTTAACGATATTAGGTAAAGTCAAAAGTCTATATCGTCCAAACATTCAATAAAAAAGCCCATTACGCTAAATTAACGTAATGGGCTTTTATTTTATCTTGATATGTTTAGTATTCAAGCAAAGCGAGAATATCATAGCCGTCTAAGCGTTCACGGCCTTTAAGACCGGCTAGTTCAATAAAGAAAGCTAAACCAACCACAGTTCCACCAAGCGCTTCAACCAACTTAATGGTCGCCTCGATTGTCCCACCAGTAGCCAATAAATCATCGGTAATTAAAACCTTATCACCTGGCTTAATTGCGTCTGTATGCATTTCTAGGCTAGCTGTACCATACTCAAGTTGATAACTCTCAGAAACAACCTCGCGTGGTAATTTACCAGGCTTGCGCGCTGGAACTAAACCTAGTCCCATTTCATTTGCAACAGGGGCACCAACCAAGAAACCACGCGATTCAGGTCCAACGATGACATTCACATCACGTGCTTTTGCATAGGCGACAATTTCTGAAGTCGCTTGTTGATAAGCTGCTCCATCCGCTAAGAGCGGTGTGATGTCCCGAAAAATGATACCTTCTTCCGGAAAATTAGGAATCGCTTTAATATAATCATGTAAATCTAACATGTACTTTATTTCTCCTGATTACTCAAATCTGAAAGTAACGTCTCAAGTTCTGCCGTCGAACTATAAATAAGTTGCTTTTCAAGTTCACGACGCTTCATAAACGCCTTATAGGCCTTCGTTTCCGTTAAATCTACCGTACTAGGGTTTGTAACAGGATTCAAAAAACCATTTTCTATTGTAACAAAGTTAGCTTCTAAAAACACCTTAAATATTAAATTCAACATACTTTGGTCCATTTGTAAATGATTGGCAACCTGTTTAAATTGACCAGACAAATTCACATTTTGGAACGATTGTACAAATCGGAACACCTTACCAAAATCAGCTTTATCAGGTACTTTCTGCAGGTATGTCGGTGTTTTGGTATAAAAAATTGGCGCAATTGCCTGTGCCGGTACAAAATTCAGTAATTCACCCAACTCATTCAATGAATTAGGTAAATCGACCAAGGCTAAGGTGCCAAGCTGCGTATAATTGTAGGCATCATCAATAAAGATAGCCCGTCCATTCGCACCGACCTGACCGGCCAATTGATCGTAATTCTTCTTATTAAAAAAGATATAATCTGCATTTTGTTGCAAAAGTTGACGGGTTAACTTAGTTGTTCGCCAATCCATGATTGAAGAGCCTTCCGCTTGCAAGTCCTTCAACATGAGCTGGTACGTTGTCATCCCACGATAAACGTTCTCACTCATCGCACCAACGAGTTTAATCGTTTGGAAATGGCCCTGTAGTTGGTCAGCAATCGCTCCAAAACCAAAGCCAATAACGGGTAAATTCCCCTGATCAGTCACCGCCGTGAAACGGATATGTTTCCCATCCGACATCGTTTTCACCTGTTGAACGGCACTCACGTTAATTTCAAAAATCGGTTCTGGATTCGCTTCACCGAATGGTCCGAGCATTTGAAGTGTCTCGAATGTTTCTCGCTTAAAATCGCTTCCATCCATTTGTGAGAGAATCGAGAGATCTGATTTGCCTTTTTCTGAAAGATTTTGGGCAACCGCCGCTTCATCTAGGACTGTTTGTAATTGCCCAACATTGTCAAGCGGTAACGTCATACCAGCTGCACCGGCATGCCCACCGAAAGCAGTGAAAAGTTCCCGATGTTGATCCAACGGCGTAAACAAATCAAACCCATCAATGGAACGAGCAGACCCTTTAGCTTGTGTGCCATCACTCGATAATACGATGGATGGTTTGCCAGTCGCATCAACTAATCGACTTGCTACAATACCGAGAACACCCTCATGCCAACCTTCACCCACTACGACATTTACTGCATGCGTCGTTGCCTGATCTGTTAACATTTGAGTCGCAGCGTTTGTAACATCTTCGACCAGCATTTGACGCTCTTGATTGAGTGTTTCAACCTGTTGGGCCAACGTTTCAGCCTCCTCAGGTTCATCACTTAATAACAACTGAACCCCCAGCATCGGATTGTCTAACCGCCCAATCGCATTTAAGCGTGGTCCAACTGTAAAGCCAATACTCATTGCATCTAAGTCTTCTGGATTTTTTCCAGCAATAGACAAGATTGCTGCAACGCCTGGGCGTGCATCTTCCCGCATCGCCATAAGACCTTGCGCAACAATGATACGATTTTCATCAACGAGCGGCATAATATCCGCAACCGTACCAAGCGCAGCTAGGTCAATAACTTCATCTGCTGGTGCTTCAAGCAATGCTGACGCAACTTTAAAGGCCACCCCGGCTCCTGAAAGGTCACCAAAGGGATAGCTTGGGGCCTCACGTGGTAAGCGCGGATGAACGACCGCAACTGCGTCGGGAAGTTGTTCAGGTAACTCATGATGGTCCGTTACAATCGTGTCTATCCCCTGTGACTTCAGCCACGCAATCTCATCTGCTCCCGTCACGCCGTTGTCGACGGTTACTAAGAGTTGCATCCCATTAGCGGCAAGTTCTTGATACTTCGCTAAGTTTGGTCCGTACCCTTGTTCAAAACGGCTTGGCACAAAGTAATCAACCTGAGCACCCATAATTTCTAGGGCCCAAAACATAATTGCGGTACTGGTCATACCATCCACATCGTAGTCTCCATAAACCACAATACTTTCACCAGATTCAATCGCCTGCATTAAACGTGCAATTGCCGCATCCATCCCTGCTAGTTCTGCAGGATCATACAAAGCTTCCATATCTGGTTGCAAAAAGGCTTGAATTTCTTCTGGGGTTTTTAAACCTTGGTTTACAACATATTTAGCCACTAAATTTGGCAGTTGATAGTCGTTTTCCAACGTCTTAACGAGCTGGTCATCCGGAGCCACCAGTTGCCATGCATACTTCGATTCAATCATCACTAACCTTCCTGATCTTCAATCACATGGTCAATTTTAATCGGCTTACTATTAGTCTGTTCACCATATGGTATTTCAAACACATCAAAATCATTGACAACACGCGTATTCTCAAAAATAGTCCGAGCTTGATACGCAAGGGCACTAGCTGACTTTCCCGCATATCGAGCTGAAATATGCGTTAAAAATAGTCGTCCAACATGTGCTTTTTCAGCAATTTCCGCTGCCTGTAGACTAGTCGCATGATAGTGATTACGCGCTTTTTTCCCTTCGCCCTTACCATACGTTGATTCATGCACAAGGACATCCGCCCCCTCAGCTAATTCAGCAGCCTCATCCGTCTTGCGCGTATCTCCTAAGATAACAACAGAACGGCCTTTTTTAGCCGGTCCAATCACATCGGCACTTTTAATAAGCGTTCCGTCTGCAAGTGTGATATCATTGCCATTTTTTAATTGTCCGTATTGTGGACCTGCCGGCACATTCAAAGCCTTTAATTTATCAACTTGTAACTCACCCACCATATCGTGTTCATCAATACGATAACCAAAAGATAGGATTTTGTGATCCAACGGCTTAGCAGTAACCGTCATTTTATCGTCTTCAAAAACAACACCCCCTACAGGGTCAATTTCAACGAAAGCTAGTGGATATGTTAAATGCGTCTGTGACACCTGTAGACTTGTCTCAACGAAACGTTTAATCCCTTTTGGACCATAGATTGTCATGGTGTCATCGCCACCTTGAAACGACCGAGATGCTAATAGACCTGGTAATCCAAAAATATGATCACCATGGAGATGGGTAATAAATATTTTATCAATTTTTCGAGGACGAATACTTGAACTCAACATTTGAATCTGTGTTCCCTCGCCAACATCAAATAGCCAAACGGAATTCAATTCATCAAGTAACCTTAAGGCAATACTCGTCACATTACGAAAACGCGCCGGGACACTTGCCCCTGTTCCTAAGAATTCAAGTTGCATTACTTGTTCCTCCATCTTAATTTCACATAAAAAAACCGCCTAAAAGCGGTTTTAGACTTATACTATTCTAACATTTAAAACAAGACTTGCGTACGTTTTCTACGATTCAAAACATTTTAGACATTTACTTTTATCTTTGATGTCTTTTCACTCACTTCGCGACCATCGGCATTATACGTTGAAGCAAATTCAATGTTAAAGGTCTTAAAATCCTTTACTGATTGCTTTGGCACCCAAACAATCGCATATCCCTCTTGAGTGGATCCTGGCGCCACACCTTCATTGCTCAATTCAGCACCATTAATGAGTCCACCTAAAGTTGTCATGACATCCTTGTATCCATACGAAACTGTCGCAACGCCGTCTGTCAAAATCGTCTGATTAGTGTTGTTGGTAATGTCATAGTGGATTTCGGCAGCTGTATAATTCTTAGGCAAATCCGGTGTATTCAACGTCTTACGGACAACGTTTTGTGCTTCACCAGTTCGTGCTTCATTCTCCAACAATTGAATGCGTCTTAACTTATAACTTACCGGCCCACTTGTCACTTCACCTTTTAGCGGTTTATCCTCTGCCAAACGTACCCGCACACCTTGACGTGTAACCGTATAATCGCCCGTTTGAGTTGGCATCGCGTTTTTTACAAAATTTTTAGATTTCAAATCCGACTTAGGGACATCATAGACAACACTGGATTCAGACACTTTCCCGCGCCTTTTATTATCACCAGTTTGCCCATTAATTGACAAATCCCCTTGCATCCAAACATATCCGACGCCAATAAGAATTAGCAATACTGTTGAGAATGCAAAATACATTGTGCTCTTTTTCATCGCTTGCTCCTTAGCCTAGCACCAATTTTTCCGATTGAACTTGGTAACCATAAATTCTGACTGAATTACCAGCTTCGTCCAATCCAACAATTTCAAGCGAATCAGACAAAGCTAACAGGTCTTCCAAGACCACGCCAGAATCTGGCTGTTCCGTTATTTTAAAAAAAACTGTATCTATATCAACACCAGCTAGCATCACCGGTGCTATCTGATTTGGCCCATCATGCATAAAAAGTGGACGATCCAACGGCATCCCTACGACACTTAGTTTAAAGTCCAATAATAACATCCTGAGCCTCCTTAATTAATATAACGACTAAACCTTAAAGAAATAAAAAATAAAACCATCCCATGCCCAAGTGCACGAAACGGTTCTACCTTTATTTCTGTTTATTTACCAAACAAGCCACGCTTAGCTTCTTGACCATCTAAAGTTTCCTGATAGTATGTCAAAGCCTTCTTTTGGTCTTTATTCAATTTCTTTGGCACATCAATGAATACCGTTACAATATGATCACCATTATTGTTACCACGCATCAACGGAGCACCCTTACCACGCAAACGGAAGTTCGTTTCAGTTTGCGTTCCTGCTGGAATCTTCAAAGAAACATCACCATGTACCGTTTTGACTGAAATTTCACCACCTAACACAGCGGTTGGATAATCAATGGCAACACGTGAATAAATCGTACCACCGTCACGATCAAACCCATCCTTTGAGGCAGAAACATAGAAGACGACATATAAGTCACCGTAAGGTCCACCATTAGTTCCGGCTTCACCTTGACCTTCTAGGCGCATTTGCTGACCATCTTCCACTCCCGCTGGTATCGTGACTTTGAGTTCTTTACGCTCTTGTTCACCATTTTCACCTTGACGGGTATAGTTGATGGTTGTTTCTTTACCAAAAATCGCTTCTTCAAAAGTAAGGTTCATCCGGTACTGCAAATCACGTCCTTGACGCGGACGATTTGGATCAGAAGAGAATCCGCCACCAAACATTTGCTCGAACAAATCATTCAAATCACCGCTGAATTGGGCGCCTTGACCACCGCCAAAGCCACCAAAACCACCAAAGCCTTGACCACCGCCAAAGCCGCCATCAGCACCAGCTTTACCATACTGATCATACATTTGACGCTTTTGTTCATCCCCTAAAGTTTCATAGGCTTCCTGAACAGCCTTGTATTTTTCTTCAGCACCTTCTTCATGATTGATATCTGGATGGTACTTCTTTGACAGCTTACGATAAGCCTTTTTAATATCATCTTGAGATGCGTCTTTAGATACACCTAATGTATCGTAGAATTCTGAATTGTTCACGTGGCATCCCCTCCTTTTTTTATTTTATGTATCACAAAACGAGGCCCGAGCCCCGTTTTGTGTCTGTGTAACGATAAGATGTTCCAGATTACTTATCTGATTCGTCTGTGAATTCTCCATCCACTGTGCCATCATCATTGGTAGCATCAGCATCTGGTTGTGCTTGGTCAGCTTGTTGTTGATATAGCTTCATCGCTAATTCTTGAGCAACCTTTTCCAAAGCTTCCTTCTTTTCCTTCATATCATCAAGGTTATCAGATTCCTTAGCTGCCTTCAATGCTTCAACAGCATCTTCAACAGGCTTCTTTTCGTCATCACTTACCTTGTCACCAACATCTTCAAGTGTCTTTTCTGAACTGAAGATCAATTGGTCAACTTCATTACGCAAGTCAGCTTCTTCCTTGCGTTGCTTGTCAGCTTCTTCGTTAGCCTTAGCATCGTTCATCATACGTTCGATATCTTCGTCAGAAAGTGAACCTGAATCTTGGATGGTAATCTTTTGTTCCTTGTTAGTACCAAGATCCTTGGCAGAAACAGAAACGATACCATTACGGTCAATATCAAATGTCACTTCAATTTGTGGCACACCACGTGGTGCAGCTGGGATATCTGTCAATTGGAATTGTCCCAAAGTCTTGTTATCAGCAGCCATCGCACGCTCACCTTGCAAAACATGGATATCAACGGCTGGTTGGTTATCTGCAGCAGTTGAGAATGTTTGTGACTTTGAAGTTGGGATAGTCGTGTTACGATCAATCAACTTTGTGAAGACACCACCCATTGTTTCGATTCCAAGTGAAAGAGGTGTCACATCAAGCAAAACGACATCCTTAACATCACCCGTCAAAACTCCAGCTTGGATAGCAGCTCCCAAAGCAACCGCTTCATCAGGGTTGATTGAGTGGTCTGGTTCCTTACCAGTCAACTTCTTAACAGATTCTTGAACAGCAGGGATACGTGTTGATCCACCGTTCAAAATAACCTTATCGATATCATTCATTGAAAGTCCAGCATCCTTCAAAGCAGCCTTAACAGGTCCTTCAGCACGCTCAACAAGTTCAGCCGTCATTTGGTTGAATTGGCTACGTGTCAAAGTCTTTTGAATGTGCAATGGACCAGCATCAGTTGCAGTAATGAATGGCAAGTCGATTTGTGCTTCCGTTGCTTGTGACAAAGTCTTCTTAGCTGTCTCAGCAGCATCCTTTAAACGTTGTAGGGCAAGCTTGTCATCACGCAAGTCAATGCCATTTTCTTTCTCAAAGTCATCTGCCAACCAGTCAATAATCTTTTGGTCAAAGTCATCACCACCAAGATGTGTATCACCATTTGTTGACAAAACTTCAAAGACACCATCACCTAATTCAAGGATTGAAACGTCAAATGTTCCACCACCAAGGTCATAGACCAAAACCTTTTCATCCTTGTCATCACCATCAAGACCGTATGCCAAAGCAGCAGCCGTTGGTTCGTTGATGATACGCTTTACATCAAGTCCAGCAATCTTTCCAGCATCCTTAGTTGCTTGACGTTGTGCATCATTGAAGTAAGCAGGTACTGTGATAACAGCTTCAGTAACCTTTTCACCCAAATAGTCTTCAGCGTAACCCTTCAAATATTGCAAAATCATAGCTGAAATTTCTTGTGGCTTGTATTCTTTACCATCAATATCAACGGTATAGTTTGCCTCACCCATGTGAGACTTGATTGAAGATACAGTATCAGGGTTTGTAATAGCTTGACGCTTTGCAGTATCCCCAACTTGCACTTCACCATTCTTAAATGAGACAACAGATGGTGTTGTACGTCCACCATTTGGGTTTGTGATAACCTTTGGAGCATCACCTTCCATAACGGCAACAGCTGAATTTGTAGTTCCTAAATCAATTCCAATAATCTTAGACATAATATATAATACCTCTCGATTTTTATTTTTTATTTTTTTGTTTCAATCTATAGTGCCGGTTGTCAGTTAGTTATAAACTGCAACCATTGCGGGGCGAATCACGCGATCTTCAAGCATATAACCTTTTTGCATGACGCTAGCAATCGTATCTGCTGGATGTTCATCATCAGCTGGTACAGATTGAATGGCTTGTGCATAGTTCGGATCAAAGGTCTCACCCACTTGACCAACTTCTTTAATACCATTATCAGATAACGCCTGTTTCAAAGTACCAAAGACCATTTCAACGCCCTTCTTCAATTGCTCTGATGCATCATCATCAGCCTCAACCTGCAAAGCTCGCTCCAAATTGTCCAGAGCAGGCAAAACAGCCAAGCCTAACTTTTGATTAGCATACTTCAAAGCTTGTGCTTGTTCCTTAGCCAAACGTGTCTGCATATTCTGCATCTCCGCTTGTGCCCGTAAGAACTTGTCGTCCGCATCAGAAAGTTGTTGTTTCAAGTCAGCAATCTCATCAGCAACCGATTCAGTTGCAGTTTCATCAACTTCAACCACATCGTCTTCTGGCTCAATCACTTCGACATCAACCTCTTCATCATTTAGAGGCGTTGCCTCATTTTCCTGATTTTCAGTTTGTTTTTCCTCTGCCATTCCGACACCTCTCTTCATTAATAATATTCGATTAATTTCTGACCAATTGCATTTCTAAACTGATCAACCGTTGCCACCATTTTTGCATATGGCATGCGCGTCGGTCCTAAGAGCGCAATCGCACCAGCACCATGTCTTGGGATATGATACGTCGCCGAAACCAAACTATACTGATCAAATAAATCATTGCGATTTTCACCACCAATTTGAACCATCACGCCTTCGTTGGCTGTACCAACAACCTTGCGCATTGCCTCAGGAGATTGAATCACTTGCAAAATTTGCTTTAGCGCTTTCGGATCCGTATCACTGGTATAATCCAAAACATTTAATTGACCACCAATGAACACTTCGTCCGAGATTGAACTTGCTAACACATCACCAAACAACTGCAAGAACGCAGCCGGCGTGCGAATCACACGTTCCATTTTCAATGGTAAATCGCCACTCAGTGTTTTTAATACGTCGACAACTAAACAGTCAACCAACGTATCATTAATATAAGCAACCATGCCATCCAACTCGGAAACATCCATGCCTTCCGGTAATCTAAAACTTTGACTCGTAACATCACCGTCATTTGTAACAACAATTGCTAAAATTTGTTGACCATCCAGTGGCACAAGTCTAAACCCAGAGAGTCGAGTCCCCATCGCTTCAGGCTTCAATGCCATCGCTGTATAACCAGTTAAATTAACCAATTCATCAACCGCTTGTTGTAACAAATCATCAACTTGTTGGAAATTTCGAGCAAAGACACGTTGCAATGCTTTTTGAATTTCCAAATCACTTTGATCATCAGTCATCAACCGATCAACGTAATAGCGATATCCGCCTTGCGAAGGCACTCTTCCAGAAGATGTATGCTCTTTTTGCAACAATCCACGGTCTTCCAAAACGGCCATTTCATTTCGAATCGTTGCAGAGCTTACACCTAAGTCTAAGTCCTGAAGCAATGTTTTAGACCCGACAGCCTTTCCATTTTTAGCGTAATCTTTAACGATTGTTGCTAAAATCAAACTCTGTCTATCCGTTAACATCCTGCTTCACCTCTTTCATTAGCACTCATTAACCTTTCCTGCTAACATCTATTATAATACACGCCTCCCTAACACTTGTCAACACTTTTAGCACTTAAATATAAAGAGTGCCAAATCATTTTATGAAGCTTATTATATCAAGGATTCGCACCACCTATTTCGTAATTTTTCACAAAAAAAAAGAGAAATCTTTTTGATTTCTCTTTAAAAATGCGTTCTTGTTTGATCACTATTTAAAAACTTCCGCTTCAGGAACTGACTGCCCTTGTCTAACCAATTCGTTTTCTCAGTCGTTACCAAAGGATATTCGCGATACTTATGTCGTCTGGTTTCAACCCAAATATCCATTAAGCGTTCGGATAAAAAGCCAAAAACACGCGCATCTTGACCTTGATACGTATCATATGGAATCTTTTCTTGAACCTTCGCTAACACACCAAACACAAAGTCTGTATAATCTTGGAACAAAGCTTGCGGCATAATACTCATATTATATAGATGTATCTTTGTTGATTTCTCCAACGCTAAAAAGGCTGGCTCAAAATCCGGATAATCATCATGGATGACCTGCTCCAATACAAAATACGGCTCATTTAAATGTGCATTCAAATAATGATCTTTTTGGTTTTCAATGTAGTAATTTCGAACCTTGGGCAATAAGACATCCGCACCTTCAAGCCCCTTGCGAATTTCAGCTTCTGTTAAAACATCTTGAAGCGAATGACTGCTCTTAGATCCTAAATATCGTCGATAATGTGCTAACCCGACGATATCCTCGTTTTGTAGATTATATTTCGCCCAATACATCGCTGTTAATTCATTATAGTACGGATTCATCTCAGACATGTTTTTACCGGTATCATCACCAATATATCCAGCTGGACACTCTCCCTTCAGGGCACTACCAACATAGACTGGTTGATAGATCGAATCTTCCGGCATTTGATACGGCTTATGCGCTGCAACAATTATTTTCATTTCGATGCTCCTTTAGACGATTAATTCAACGTATTGGGATGTTTCTTGGCATATGTCACCACCGAAACATCAGCTTGTTTTGCCGCATTGATAATGCGTTGCATTTGAGCAGTCGAGACATGTTTCGTCGAGATATCAGCTCGTTGTAAATCTCGACGGGCCACTTGCACAGTTGGCGATTCACGGCCAACCGTCGCAGTCTGATTTTGCTGTTTTTGCAATCGGGCATGCTGTACATTTTGAATGTAATAACTTCCAAACGCCATCGTTAACAATAAGATAACCAATAGCACCCAGATTACCCAGTTTCTTTTTGGTTTAGGCATCGCCTAGGCCTCCCTTGTCATTTTTACATCGCACCAACTTTTTTAAAGATAGCCCGAATCGTCATAAAGATAATTTTAAAATCGAACCACATGTTTGCATGTGTTGCATATTCAATTTCTAATTCTGCTCGTTCTGGATAATGAATGGTACTTCGTCCACTTGCTTGCCACAACCCCATCGCGCCAGGTCGGACTGATAAAAAGACATCAACCCGATCACCGTATTCAACTAATTCATTCTCAACAACTGGACGTGGACCAATAATACTCATGTCACCTTTTAGAATATTAATAAATTGCGGTAATTCATCAATAGAGGTTTTTCGCAAAAAAGCACCTAATTTAGTAATTCGTGGATCTTCTTCAGTCGGTAATTTATAACCATTCGCTACAAACTTCGCGTACAAATCTGGATTAGCATACAACTTTTTATCCGCATCAACAATCATTGAGCGAAACTTATAAATTTGAAACGGCTTGTGGTTCAATCCAATTCGGGTTTGACGGTAAAACACCGGACCGCGATTTGCACCATATAAATATAGTAGCGAAACTGCCAGAAATACCGGTGACAAGACAATCAATGCAAAAATCGCAATGGAGATATCTAAAAACCGTTTTGAAAATATGTAGCTTTTACTTTTCTTTGTCATCGTTTTATTTAACTCTCTTTATTTCGATTCACTTCTATTGAATCAATCAAATCGAAATGGTTATTCTTTCTATTATATGAAGACCTTGGATTCCACACAACGTCCCTTTTTAATAATTATACGATAAAAACCAAAAAAACCACTAAACTCCTAAAAGTTTGGTGGTTTTTTAATGATTTCATTTAAAACATGCTTTCAGTATTTGAACTGTTTCCGAGGTTGGATGCGGATCAAACCGTTGTTCTAACTGATTTAAACTATCTTTAGAACAGGTCTGGTTCGCTAGCGCTTCCTTCAATTCATTAAAATCACGCGCAATTGGCAAACCCAGTGTATGTGGATCAAAGTAAAAGCCACGCTTCGCTTGATAATCATTTAAATCCGATTCATATAAATAAATTGGCTTTTGCCAATAAGCAAAATCGAAGAACACACTTGAATAGTCCGTTATCAAGACGTCAGCTTTGGCAAATAAATCATAAAGATCAAATTCATTACCATTGATAAGTTCTGGTAAGGTTAAATGTTCAGAAAAATAATGTCCACGATAGATAACCTGATACGTTTCCATCAATTCGGTTAACTGTTCGGGATTTAAAAAAGCATTCGGTGCAGCTTCATTACGATAGGTTGGCACATATAACAGCACTGGTTTATCAGTATCGAATGCAAATTTAGTTAATTGTTGCGCAGCTTTATCAGATAACCATTTACGTAGCTGTCCATGTTCCATGACCTTTTTAGCCTTCGGAAATAATTCATGTAGTTTTTCAGCATCATAAGGGCCATTCGCAAATAGATAGTCAATTTCAACTTCGTCATACCACTTTTGAACAAGCTTAGGTAAATCTGGCTCCGCATGCCCTAATGTCTTCAACGGAATCCCATGCCAAAATTGAATATACACATTCTTAGGATGATGAAATGGAATCAATCGTTCAATTGAAGCATTACTGACCCAATATTTAGATTGGAGCAAATACCAAAAATAACGCATTGAATCCATTTTAATTTTTTTCGCACCCAGTACATCTGCGAAGTCATTGGGCTCATTGACCGCCCAAATAAAGTCATAATCCGCAAATTCAGGGTCATCACGTAAAATTTCAAAGGCAGCAAGTGGTGTATCGGATATTTGACGCCCACTGTATGAAGCAAACATAATCTGTTGAGGGTTTACCTTAACAAATAGCTGCAATCCCGCTAAAAACGCCCGCATCATTCCAAGATAGATAAAACCAAAGACAGTCGAATCTTTGATGACATTTTTAATTTTTTGCATATTTCTCTTCCTATAAAAAACTCATTTTGCAATCCGCAAAATGAGTTTTAACTTTTACATCAAGTCAGTAAATCGATTTCTAAAGCGCACATGTAGATGCGCGCCACCAATCAAAATTAAAGTAACGACCAACCAGAAGAATAACGTATTCGACGGTTGTTGCCAAAACCACCGATGGTATAAAAAGGTATCTCGAAACATCTGAATGATATAGTAGAACGGCATCATTTTAATCACCGAAACCACTGCAACCGGTAAGTTTTTTGCATCAATGTTAATAACAATTCCTGAAAAGAAGAAAATCAATCGGAACAATGAGTTCGCGAATGTCTTATAATCAGGCACAACAATCGTCAACGTTGAGTTTAATAAATCAATGGCAAACATACAAATCAGCATACATGGAATTGCATATAAAATTTGGATCCAGTAGATACTTGGATGATAGCCAAACGCAATCAGCACCATGACCATAAAAATAGTCAAAACAAAGTATCGTCGAATTTCTTCCAATAGCGGCATCAACGGTGCAATTGACATGGGATAGTTTGTTTTAGTTAAGAGATTCAATTGCGAACTAACACTGGTCAACCCTTTATTGAAGGCACCTTGAATAAAATACCATGGCACAATTCCTGTTAATAGCCAAAGGATATATGGCACGCCAGCAACATTTCCATTATAGAGTCCCATTCCAAAAACAACGAAATAAGTTCCAATATACATGAGCGGTTCTAGATAATCCCATACCGATCCGAGATAGTTGTCAGCCCAACGAGAACGAACGTTAAAGCGCGCCAACCGATTTGCAATTGGAAAGTTATGCCAAACTTCTTGCAAAACTTGCATCAAATCTCTCATGGTCACTCACTCTCTTTCCGCTTACCGTTTTGCTGTTGCTTATGTAAGGCAGCCTTTTCTTTAGTTTCTTTAGCATGACGTTCATCGAGCGCATGCAATTTTTTTGGGGTCCAGCCCGTTACCAAAGTTGCCGGCTTTTCCACAATGGTTTTGAATCCCAGATTAAGGGCAATTTTATCTCCAACTAAAATCATTAGACACGCCAATACAACGATAATCCATTTTTCCCAGCGCGCCATTTTACTAGGATGTTGCTCATAATAAATTTCTTTTTTTAACTGTTTAGCTTGTTGTGTCGATGCCACATCTGAAACCGTTTCATGATATAGGTCATCAAGCGTAAACTGCTCTTGCGCATCGCGTAGTTCATTGCGATATTGCGCCTGCTCACTTTGACTCAACTGCTTATACTCATTCACGAATTCATCGTAATGATCCATCACTTCATTTGTTGGTCCGAACATGCGCACTTTTCCAAAATGCAACCACAAAACGCGGTCAGCCATCTCACGAACTTGTTGCAAGTCATGCGAAACGAAGAAAATCGTCTTACCCTGCGCCTGAAATTCCCGGATTTTCTCTAGTGATTTACGGTTAAATGTTGCATCCCCAACCGACAATGCCTCATCAATAATTAAAATATCCGGATCAGCATGTACTGAAATAGAGAACCCTAGTTTTGATTTCATTCCTGAAGAATAGTTTTTAACCTGTTGATCAATGAAATCACCTAGTTCAGAGAAAGCGATGATATCGTCCATCTTTTGATCAATTTCTTGATTGGACATCCCCATCATCAAACCCTTCAGACGAATATTTTCACGCCCACTCATATTGCCTCGTAAACCGGCATTAATCGCAATTAACGACACAGCGCCATTTACCTTCATTTCACCAGAGGTGGCCGGAATAATCCCAGACATCACTTTCATTAATGTCGATTTCCCAGACCCATTGGTCCCAACGACTGCAATCGTTTCACCTTCATAGGCTGTAAAGCTTACACCACGTAAGGCCCAGAAACTTGGAAAGGTTTTATTCGAAAGGGCTGCCTTCATTTTATCAGCATTCGTAGGTGCCATTTCATAACGTTTCGTCACAAATGAAGCCTGTACTTTAATTTTTTTATCTGAATCAGTCACAGTTGCTCTCCATTCATCCATTCATTTCTATGTATTATACGCTCACGCCAAAAATTCAGCGTAAACGATTAATTAAATTTTAACAAAATTAAACAAACACCTAATCGTCAATATCGGCTAGGTTTTTATCATTCAAATCAGCCTTAATTTGAGTCGTTGAGATTTCAGGTGTGCGTTCCAAGTATGTCACTTCAACACCAGTCTCATCAGCCAAATAGTCGAATTTACCTTGCCAATCATCACCCATTACAAATTCATCCACTTGATATAAGATGATGTCTTGTGATTTTTGGGCCCAAGATTCTTCAGGAATCACTAAATCCACATAACGAATGGCTTCTAGTAACTGTTTGCGTTTCTCATAGCTGAAGTATGTTTTTTTATGTTTTGCTTCCCAGTTAAATTCATCTGTTGACAAACCGACAATTAAATAATCGCCTCGTTCCTTGGCTCTGCGCAATAGATTGATATGCCCATAATGTAGCATATCAAATGTGCCATACGTAATCACTCGTCGCATTTAATACTTCCTCCGGCCTGCATTTAAATCACATTTCTTCAATTATACTACATTTCAGTCAACTTCCCAAAAACTTACCATTTTTTTGATAAGCTCAGGTGACTAGTGTTTCGACCAGAGGTATTGTAGAATGAGTATATTCTAATAATTGAAACGAGGCCCAACTATGACACTTGAACATTTTGATTTATTACTTGATAAGTATGCCCATTTAGTGACATCAATTGGCGTTAATGTCCGCAAAGGACAATCTATTTTAATTTACGCTGAAATCGAACAAGCCCCATTCGTACATAAGTTAACTGATGCAGCCTATGAACGTGGTGCAACACGTGTTGATGTGGAATGGTCTGACCTACACACCAAACGCGCGTTCCTAGAAAATGCACCAGAGGAAGCACTGGCAACAGTGCCAACTTGGGTACCTGTGCGTTCACAAAACATTGCCGATGCTAACACCACCCGTATCTCAATCTTGTCTGCAGACCCTGATGGTTATAGTCATATTGATGACAACCGCATTTCGACGCTAGAACAAGCCATGCAACGGGCCAATTCTCCCGTCCGTCAGGCAACCATGAACAATGATCTTGATTGGATTGTTATCGGCGCTGCCGGGCAAGCATGGGCCCAAAAAGTTTTCCCTGACTTAGAGGCTCCCTATGCTCAAGACCAATTGTGGGCTGAAATTTTCAAAGTCTCACGCATCTCAGTCGACAACGACCCTGAAGCCGATTGGGCAGCACACGTGGCCAAGTTAAAGACTAAGTCACAATGGCTAAACCAACAAAACTTTAAGTCACTCCACTTTAAGTCCCCCATCACTGACATTAACATTGGTCTAGCTGAAAACCATTTTTGGGAGGCTGCCGATTCAGCTGATAAGTCTGGACACACCTTCATCGCAAACATGCCAACCGAAGAAGTATTCACTTCTCCAGATTATCGTCATATCGATGGCCACGTTCAATCGACAAAACCACTGTCATACGCTGGGACGCTCATTAAAGATATCCAACTCACCTTCAAGGATGGGCATGTAACTGAAGCCCACGCTTCTACCGGCGAGGCTATTCTCAAACAACTGATTGCAACTGATGCAGGTGCTAGCTCACTTGGTGAAGTTTCGCTTGTACCAGATCCTTCCCCAATCTCACAATCTGGAATCACATTCTATAATACCCTATTTGATGAAAACGCCTCAGACCATTTGGCACTTGGTGCGGCCTACCCTTCAAACATTCAAGG
The DNA here is from genome assembly GCF_001437355.1 of Weissella viridescens. GTDB lineage: Bacteria > Bacillota > Bacilli > Lactobacillales > Lactobacillaceae > Weissella > Weissella viridescens. The sequence goes on from NZ_JQBM01000001.1 coordinate 390,427, forward strand.
TGGTACACAAATGCCACTTGAAGAGCGTCAAGCGCATGGTCAAAACGAATCATTAGTTCACGTTGATTTCATGATTGGCTCTGCTGATATGGATGTTGACGGCATTACGTTTGACGGAAAAACCGTTCCTGTCTTCCGTAATGGTGACTGGGCTTAACAATTAACAATAAAAAAAGACCTTCGGCACAATATAGTGCCAAAGGTCTTTTTTATTCATGGTTAATGTCGGCTTGCTTGACGACTTTGACAATTGTTTGCACAACAATCGCAAAATCATTTCGCGCGGTAACATGTTGTGCATACTCAGTGTCGTATTCAGCCTTTTCAACATCACTAATATTATTACGTCCATTAACTTGAGCTAAACCTGTGATACCTGGACGTACTTGATCAGCACCAAACTCACGGCGTAAATCAAGCACTTTTCGATCTGTATCAGCCAATGGTCTAGGCCCAATCAAACTCATTTTCCCAAGAAACACATTAATCAGCTGTGGTAATTCATCAATCGATGTTTTTCTTAAGAAACTGCCAACAGGCGTGATATAAGCATCCATATACGCAAAGTTTTGATTGGCTAATTCAGGAGCCCGCTCGGACATCGAACGAAATTTATACATATTAAAAGGCTCTGAGTTCAAGCCATAACGGCGTTGTTTAAAGAACACTGGCCCGGGAGAGGTTATTTTTACAATAATCGCTACGATTAGCATTGGGATACATCCAATAATTAACACAAGCGCAGCAACTAACATATCTATCAAGCGTTTAAAATAATTTCGATAAAGCATAGGCATCCTTCTTAGAAGAGTTTATATATATCGGGTAATTACAAATCTAATTATGTATTCATTTATATACAATTATGCCTTTTTTTGGCGGAAAAAGCTAGCCTTAAACTGAACTAAAATTACTTCCACATCATTTTTATATTGATTTTAATTAAAATTATTTTCAGTTCTCAACAAAGCTCTTTTTATCGCGATGACACTGTTTAACCTTTGTTCCAAAACAGGCCTGGTATCGGTGCACTCACTCTCATTTCTGTTTGCGAGAAAGGTTTTATAAACCCGACTTCCGACCCATGCAGCATTAATCTTGCATCACCATTATATTGCTGATTATACAGGCTATCACCCACGATTGGATGCCCTATCGCTGCAAAATGGACACGTATTTGGTGTGTCCGACCAGTTTGAAGCTCTATAGCTACCAATGAACTATTTGAATCAGTTTCAATTAGTCGCCAGTGCGTAACAGCATCCTGAGCCTCTACGCCATTAACCATGCGTAACCGTGAATGATACGGATCTAACCCTATCGGCAATCGAATCGTGCCACTCGCTTCCTCTAAATGACCTGTCACACGTGCCACGTAGCTTCGTTTAATTGTTTTGTCTCGCAGATAGGCATTTAGCAAAACTGCAGCCATCGGATTCTTAGCGACTAGAATCGCCCCAGAGGTAGCCTCATCTAAACGATGGACCATATATGCATTTTCGTGCGACCGCTCAGCTAGATAACCTTGCACATAGTTCATCAACGTACCGTCTTCTAGCGGTGAATTAGGATGCGTTTTGATGCCATTACACTTGTTTACGACTAATAGATCATCATTTTCATACAGAACATCAATTGGCTGACGAACATCAGAGACATAACTCGAAATTGGTGTTACAAAATCTTCTTCCAAAAGACGCATCGTCACAACATCACCTGCGTACAATATCGTTTTCATATTCCGATAGGCCTGATTCACATAAATTCGCTTTTGTTGCCGTAATTGCCCCTGTATACGTTTGGGTAGCTGCCAGATTTGCATTTGTTCACGCAAAGTGATGGCTGGTTGATTTTCTGGTAAGGTAACTGTCTTAATCCATTCTGTCATTTTTACTCACGTTTTCCATAAAAAAAAGAACAGCTCAATGAAGAGCTGTTCTTTAATTGTGATTAAAGCTTTGTAACATCCGCAGCTTGTAATCCACGATCTCCATCAACAACGTTGAATTCAACCTTTTGACCTTCGTCTAATGACTTAAATCCGTCACCTTGGATAGCTGAGAAATGTACGAATACATCGTCTCCGTTATCGCGAGCAATAAATCCAAATCCCTTATCTGCGTTAAACCACTTAACTGTACCTTGTTCCATTGTTACGAACCTCCTGGCATATTGCCAATCTTTTTTTAATAATCCAAAACGACCATGCCATATTTCAAAAAGGATCGAAACATAAAACAAAAATCTTTTAAACTATATTTATAGTATAGCACAGCTTCCAAATATGTGCTAGCCCCAATTTCGAATTACTTTGAAACTTGTTGCTTAATCGCACTTGTTGTCAATTCGGCAGCAAATGCATTTGCTTGTGCTTTTTGTTCAGCTGCTGATGCGGTTGGATGAGCTTGCATGTAAGCCATCATTTTGGCTTGGACACCTTGCTTCATTTGCATCTGTTGTGCTTGTTGTGCTTGAACAGGCATTTGCTTCTGCTTAGCACCTAATGTTTTTGCTTGATCAGGTGACAAAACTGCCCATGTCTTGTCCGGTACTCGTACAACCGTATGTTGCTTGATAAGTTGATTTTGTTGATCACTCACCCCAAACAACATCTTATAGAAATCATTCTTAAAACGCCAACGCGTAGTGGTGGTTTCTGCGGTTGCTTGACTCCCGCTGGTAGTTTGATAAGTAGCCGTCTTTTTCACAGCTTCAACAATATGCTTTGTATCTGGCTTATTGTGAGCAACTGGTTCTTTATCATTCGCCTTGTTACGGTAAATCATAACGTAGTTATTTGACTTGTTCCCAATTTCTTGGGCTAACAACATGTTTGCTGGAGATGCTGTATCACCAGCAGTATAAATCTGTGTTGTCTGTGTTGTCGTAACCTTCTTCATACCAAAATGATCCGTAAAGTTTACTGTCATTGCCCAAACGCTGGCCATCAACAAAATTAATGAGATTGTCCCCGCGATAGCACGTAAAATTACAGGTTTAATATAAATCCATGAAACAAAGGTCAACACGACAAAAAGTAATAATAAGACAATAATCATGTTTTAGTTCTCCTTCGTCATTTCATCAGTCGTCTCATCTGCAATAATCTTACCTTTACGTAAGAACAAAGCAATTACAAGACCAATGGCTGCAAAGAGGAAGCCAATGAAGAATGAAACTTGGAATCCATCCATTGAAGCATCAATCATCTTTGCCCCATAACTTAATGGGTTCGCCGTACGTAGTGCATCGCTTGGCTTGTTGTTCGTAATAATGTTTTGCGTAATTGATGTTAGCAACGCCACAACTACAGCTGACGCCAATTGACGCGCCGTGTTATTCGAAGCCGTAGCATGATTAGCTTCGGCAGCTGGTAATGCAGACATCGCAGAAGCTGTTAATGGCATCATCACCATAGCAACACCAAACATACGTGCAGTATAAAGTGCCGTAATGAAGTGAATTGGTGTATCAGCTGTTAAGAACATGAATGGCACTGTTCCAATGGCAAGCAGACCGAAACCAACTAAGGCAAGGCGGCGTGCCCCAACCTTGTCATATGCCATCCCGGCGATTGGTGACATAATCCCCATCATCAATGCTCCAGGTAACAAAATCAAACCTGACGTTAATGCACTCAAATTGTGTATATTTTGCAAGTATGTTGGCAACATCATCTCAACACCCATCATCGCCATCATTGCCATCATAACGGCAATCGTTGTAATCGTAAATTGCTTATTCATGAAGACACGGACATTTAAGAAGGGGTCCGTTAAATGTAATTGGCGGACGATGAAAATGGCAATGAAAATGATTCCGATAACAATCGGTGCAATAACCGTTTTAACATCGCCCCATCCATCACTACCAACATTGGTAAATCCAAGTAGGAAGCTACCAAAACCAATAATTGAATAGATCAAAGACAAAACATCAAGCTTGACATCGTGTGTGTATAAAACATCCTTCATAAAGAAGAAACTCAAAATAAACACAATTGCCAAAACCGCCATTGGTAGGTAGAAAATTGAACGCCATGAATCAGATATTGTAAGACCTAAGATGACGTGATTCTTATCCAAAATCCAACCAGATAAAGTCGGTCCGATAGCGGGTGCCATCCCAACAACTAATCCACCAAGCCCCATGGCAACACCACGTTGTTCAGCTGGAAAAATATTTACCATAACAACCTGCATCAATGGCATTGAAATTCCAACTCCTAGTGCGGCAAGCACACGTCCAGATAGGAACATCCACCACATATCATGTTGTTCTGGGGTAAAAGCTGTAATCGCCATTCCGGCCCACAATAGACCAAAGGCAATCAAATATAGCCATTTCGTTGGAATTCGACTTGTGAAATAAGCCGAAACCGGAATCATAATTCCATTGGCCAACAAGAACCAGGTTGTGGCCTGTTGGGCTGTAGCTAAATTAATATCAAATGCATCCATCAAAGTTGGAATCGCAGTTCCAAGAGATGTTTGCATCAAAACCCCTGCAAAAGTCGCAACCAAGATCAAAACGATCATGATTGTTCGGTTATAAGGTTTTCCATGCACATCCACTGGTTGTGCATGCATAGCAGTCTCTGACATACTTATATACCTTCCGTTTCAAATTCAAATTAACTTCTCTTACCAACAGTTAGTAAAAGAGAACAGACACTAATTATAAATGAATCACACTAAAATACAAGGTTTTTTTGTCAAATAAGTTAACAACTTTTTGACCGCAAAAAAAAAGCGAGCTTACACTCACTCTTTCATAATATTTTAGATTACCACCAACCGTTTGCTTGACGGAATGAAATGGCACTTTCAACTGAACCATAACGGCTTGTTGCATATCCAACCATACCCTTGGTTTGATCAGCAACAGAACCTGTTCCCCAGCTTTCCTTGGTTTGTCCCAAACCAGTATAACCATTTGGTGAAACCGCGTTAGGGTTTCCACCTGATTCTGGTTGAACAATTGTTTGCCACATAGCGTCTGTTCCACCATTAGCAATAAATTCATCATAAGTAGATCCTGAACCTGAAGTAGCAGCTGGCTTTGCCACAGGCTTAACCGCTTCAACAGCTGCAGGTTGTTCAGTTTCTTGAGTAGTAGACTTTACTTCAGCAGCTGGCTTTGCCTCTTCATTGTTCGCTTCAGCAGCCTTTTGGGCAGCAGCTTCGGCAGCAGCCTTTTGAGCAGCTTGTTCTTGGGCGGCTTGCTTTGCTTCAAGAGCAGCCTTTTGAGCAGCCTTTTCTGCATCAGCATCATTCGCCTTATCAGCATCACTTGCCTTTGCTACTTCAATCTTTTGATCAGTGAAAACCAAGTTCTTATCAGCAATTTTGTTTGTTGAAACAAGATCTTCAACCGTTAGATTGAACTTGCTGGCGATTTCTGAAAGTGTGTCACCCTTTTGAACAGTGTAAGTTGCGGCATTGGCCACTGTTTGTCCGGCAGCAAAAACAGAAGCTAACCCAGCAACTGCAAGTGCAGCATTTTTAGTCGTATTACTCATGAAATTAAATCCCCTTAGTTACGCTTTTATTTTAATAATTAATTATTTCAATTAATATAATTCGCTTGCGAAAACTCCTTCGCAACAACAAAGATAAGTTTACCAATTCAAGCTCTTTGTAAATTACGAAAACGTTACATCTAGTTATAATAAATATAATTACGTTCACAATATGTAACATTTACGACATAAAAATCAGTGTAACAGGCTAAAACACTGACTATTTAAGGGGTTTTCAGACTTATATTAAAATGGCTTTTGCTAAAAAAATGGTCTTAATTTATAAAAAAAAGCCGTGATTTTAAATAAAACCACGACTCTTTTACTGTTTGTCACATTATTGACATCTATAAAAGTTAATTAATTAAAATTTGCGTAACCATATTTCATCGATGATATGTCCAACCGTTTTGTGCAAGATAAGATCTGCGCGCTCTCTTGTTGGTAAAATGTAATCCTCTAAATTAGGTAAATTAACTGTTTCCCAAACCTGACGAGCCTGACTAATGGCCTGGTCAAACGGCATTTGTGTCCAAGAATAGAAGAAATTATTTGGATCTTGGGCTTGCGCCGTTTGATTAAGTAACGCAACAAATCGATCTAAATACCAATGAGCGATTAAATCAGTATCAGCATCCAAGTAAATTGACAAATCAAAAAAATCTGACAAATATACCGGTGCATCTGGCGTGGCTTGCAATGTATTGATTCCTTCTAAAATGAAAATTTTTGGACGCTTAAAATAGTCATACTCATTTGGCAGTACATCTGAAATATCATGTGAGTACTTTGGAGCCCGAATTTCTTCGTCCCCATCTTTAATAGCATCAACAAATTCAAGTAGTTTCGGCATATTGTATGATTCTGGAAACCCTTTACGCTCCATGATACCTTGCTGAACAAGTTCCTCATTTGAGCGTAAAAATCCATCAGTTGTTGCTAAGGCAACTTCGCTTTGACCAAATTCAGCTTGCAATAGATACTGCAACAACTGTGCCGTGGTTGTTTTGCCAACAGCAACTGAACCTGCAATCCCAATCACAAATGGACTCGGCGTCTGCGGCTGTTCAAGGAATTCAGCCTGTACCTTGCGATCTTGCCCATACTGGCGATACTGGGTCTTAATATATGCCACCAAAGGCTTATAGATAGCATCAACTTCATCTAATGAGATTTGATCATTAAACGCTTTAAGTTCAGACAGTACTTGAGGGGTTAATTTAGACTTCACATCATTCGATGCCGTTTGCCCAAGCTTACGCCAGTCCTCACGTTTAATTACTTGATAATTCATTGATGGCTCTGTCATATTCATTATTCCTTCACATATAAACTCTCATCAATATTGCTTAACAAGGGTGACAACTTTTGATCAGCTAGTACAGTTAACTGGTGCATTGCACGTGAGGCGATTGTATAAACCAATTGGCGTTCATCCTCAGCATGGTATTTCTCTGCGTTAGCGTCCCACATAATGACCGCATCAAATTCCAACCCTTTGGCAAGATAGGCTGGCACAATGATTGTACCTGGAACTAGGCGTTGATTTTCAGTTCTGATGATTGTGACGTCTAACTGATCACGCAATTGTGCATAGGCCTCCTCGGCGTCAGCTAAGGTCTTTGTGATAATCGCCGTTGTTTCGTGTGCATCACTGGCTTGATTAACTTTAGCAACAGCCGCATCAATCATTTCAGTTTCATTCTGCGTTACTTTGACACTTGGTTTATCACCCTCGCGTTCAAAGGCATTAATCGTCGCACCATCAACTAAAATAGCTTTTGCATAATCCGTAATTTGCTGTGTTGAACGATAAGTATCGGTCAACTCAATGTACTCTGACTTTTCTGGATTAAACAAATGTGTCAAATCGGCTTGCAAGCCAGCTGCATTTTCTTTAGTAAAGATGGCTTGATTTAAATCACCCAACATTGTAAATCGTGCCTTTGGAAAACTACGCTTCAAGAAGGCTAATTGGAATGGTGTGTAGTCTTGAATCTCATCAATAAACAAGAAGCGAATATCACGTTCACCATGTGTTCCTTTAATTAAATCAAACAACAACATAAATGGTGTCATATCTGCTAAGCTCAATTTACCTTGTTGCATTTGAGCAACCGTTGCCTCTACTCCGGCATCCCAATCAGCTTGAGTAAGCTGGTATTGCGTCAAATCCATCAAATAAGGCACACTCTTCAAAAAGTGTACGAATTGGCGATTGATATTAATGAAACGATTACGATTAATACCACGAATAATTGGTGCCATTTCATTCGTCACAATAATTTTCGCGATGTAATTGTGCTCTTCTTTATCTGACTTAAATTCTTTTTCTTGATCACCCATCATTGAATCATATTCTTCTTTAGATAGATTTTCAATTTGCTCATCAACCCATTCAGCATTCATTTCTGAACGCACATGTGACTGCAACATTTTAAGCAAGCGTTCCTTTGTCGCAAAGAGACGGTTTCCTAGATTATAGTTTTCATTGAAACTATAGTAGATTTCCTTAATGCGATCCGCACTAATCACTTCTTCGCCTCTAAATTTAATTGGACGTACTTGAATTCCCTTTTGATTCAAACCTTTAGCATACGTTTGCATCACATTGAAGTAATCCAAAGTTCCCTTCAAATCAATCAACTCTTTTTGAACAGTCCCAGGTTGAGCTTCAAATCTTTCTTGCAAAGTTTCCAATTCAAATCGTGGTAAGCGTCGTGAAGCATATTGATAATAAGTCATCTGAACCATGTTTTGTTCACCAAGTTCGGGTAAGACTTGATCAATGTAGTCATTAAATAGTTGGTTTGGTGAAAACATCACGACTTGACCTGATGTTAATTGACCACGATATCGATACAACAAGTAAGCTACCCGCTGTAAGACAGCTGAAGTTTTACCAGATCCTGCTGCACCTTGTACAAATAACAAATCTGCAGAAGTATTTCGGATAATTTTATTTTGTTCTCGTTGAATCGTTGTAACGATTGATTGCATTTTCGTGGTTGATTCACCAGATAATGCATTCAAGAGCATTTGGTCACCAATGGCCTCATCGGTATCAAAGATAGTTTCAATTTTACCATCCTCAATTTGGAATTGTCGTTTGAGGTGGACAGTTGCTTGTTGGTCACCAGCTGGTGTCGTATATGTCACTTCACCCACACCATCGTCATAGTAAATTGATGAAATTGGCGCACGCCAGTCATAGATCAAGAAATGATCTGGTTCATCTGAAAATGACGCCAACCCAATATAAATCGGCTCAGTTACATCAGAACCTGCATCTTGCACATCAATTCGTGCAAAATAAGGTCGCTCTTTCAAATGTTCTAGAACCTCAGCTTGGTGTTCAACCGAGTTCATCTCAGCCTCACGCTGTTCGAGCATTTGTTGCTGTTGACGCACCGACATAGCGGTTTCAAAAAGACCACTGTAAGTCGATGAACGATAGCGCACATCTTTCCATCCTGCATCGACGTCAGCCTTCTTTTTATCAGCATTGTCTCGTTCTAATTCATTGGCAACTTTTGCGTCCTGAATTTTTTCTAATACACCATCTAAGCGATGTTGTTCAGATTTATAAGGTTCTAACATTCGGGTTCCTCCCAACGAATTTAGTCATTCCATGATACACCATATTTCAGAAAAAAACCATTTTCTAGCCATTTCTCTAAAAAAAACCATTGACGTAACATAAAGTTATCATCAATGGGTATTTATTTTATACTATTTTAATAGGTCAATTTCATCTGTATCAGCGCCAGCATTTTCTCCTGAATCAGCTAACTTAGCCTCATCTGAATCTTCTGATCCATCGTGTTCTCCAAGATAAGCATTCCGAACGCGGGTATAGATTTCATCATAAATGGCTTGGTGCTCAGGATCCTCTAGCCAACGAATAACATTAACCTTACCTTGACCAATTTTTTCACCATTGTATGCAAACCAAGAACCAGACTTATCAATAATATCCTTATCTACTGCCAAATCAATCATTTCGCCGGTCTTTGAAATTCCCTTACCGAACATAATCTCCAGTTCAACTTCACGGAATGGGGCTGCAACCTTGTTCTTAACAACCTTGATTCGAGTCAAGTTACCGATTGACTTGACGTTGTCTCCATCGGCCTTAGTCGCATCAATACCACCCTTACGACGAACGTCTAGACGGACAGAAGAATAAAACTTAAGTGCTCGTCCACCTGGTGTTGTCTCGGGATTACCGAACATCACACCAATCTTTTCACGCAATTGATTGATGAAAATGACAGTTGTTCCTGTCTTAAGGATTGATCCTGACATCTTACGCAAAGCTTGTGACATCATTCGAGCTTGTAGTCCCACTGTTGAATCACCGATTTCACCATCAATTTCAGCCTTTGGTGTCAGTGCCGCAACAGAGTCAACAACCACAAGATCGACCGCTCCAGAGCTAATCAATTCATCAGCAATCGCTAGCCCTTGTTCACCAGTATCTGGTTGTGAAAGCAACAATTCATCAACATCAACCCCAAGTGCACGAGCATATTGCACATCAATTGCATTTTCCGCATCAATATAGGCAACAATTCCCCCATTTTTTTGGGCTTCAGCCGCAGCATGCAAAGCCAAAGTCGTCTTACCTGAAGATTCAGGACCGTAGATTTCAACAATTCGACCCTTAGGGTAACCGCCAATACCTAACGCAATGTCCAACTTTAATGAACCTGTTGAGGTTGCTTCAGTTTTGGTAAACTTGCTGTCACCCAACTTCATGACAGAACCCTTTCCAAATGACTTTTCAATCTTCTTTAATGCATCATCCAGCGCTTTTTCACGGTCCTTTTGATTCTCAATACGACCTTCAATTTTTTTATTAGGATTAATATTTTTTCCACTTGCCATCTTAAACGCCTCCGTTTGTTAACTTTAACTTAAGTAAAACTAGTATACAACTAATTTACACCGAACTGCAATCTTTTTTAATCAGAAATTTTTAAATCTGCTAAGGCATCTAATACCATTTGCATTCCTTGTGTCACACTTTGTTGTCTGACCGCACTTCGATCACCTGTGAGGCCCACTTTTATTACCTTTGCGTACTGTTGTGGTCCGACTAAGCCAATAAAAACCGTGCCTGCTGGATGACCTTCCAAAGCATCTGGCCCAGCTACACCTGTAAAACTAACTGCAAAGTCAGTGTTTAAAGCCGCTTGAGCCCCGCTAGCCATAGCTAAAGCTACCTGCTCCGAAACCACGCCATAATTTTCAATCAAATCATTTGGCACCCCTACTAATTGATGTTTTGCCGCGGCTGAATAAGTGACAAACGCTCCTGGCAATACCGCTGAGATACCACTCACATTAGCTAATTGACTCACGAATAAACCAGCCGTCAATGATTCTGCGCTTGTGATACTGAGTTGATGCTGAATTAACTGCTGGCCAACCATCTCTTCAATTTGCATCTGACTACCACCTTCTTTATTAAAGACTCGTTTTTGGAAGAATTTTTTTATTTTTCTTATTATTAAGTGTAACAAAAAAGCAGGTCAGCTGACCTGCTTTTCGTTTATTTAAATCCATCACTGAAGACTTGACGATTTTTGTAAAAGTAATCAACCCCAGAGTAGACGGTCGCAATCAAAGCAATCCAAATCATGATTTGTGCAAATGGCACATTGATCGCAGCAAAACCAACGTTGTGTAATAGGAAGAAAATAATCGCAATCATTTGCGAGAATGTTTTAATTTTACCAGGCATCGCTGCTGCTAGAACTTTTCCATTATTTTCAACAATTAACGTCCGTAGTCCAGTAATTGATAATTCGCGAATTACAATGATGGCAACCATCCAAGCCGCCACCCATTGGAATTGTACGAAGAAAATCAAAGCCGTCATAACAAGGAGTTTATCGGCCAATGGATCAGCAAACTTACCAAAGTTAGTCACCAAATTTTCACGACGGGCAATTTGTCCATCAAGAAAATCAGTTAGCGATGCAACAATAAAAATAATTGCAGCAACAAAGTGACTAACCGGTAGTTGTGTTCCTAAAACCGACCAAGTTCCCCAGTCAGGATTGAATGCCAAAACCACCATGAAGACAGGGATTAAAAGCATTCTAAAAACCGTTAACTTATTTGGTAAATTCATATTTCGCCTCGATTGATTAATGCTTAATCATCAAATTTGCATTCCAAACGGTAGCACCATTGTTCTTCATATCAATGTCTTGATTTCCAAACTTAACCTTAAGTGGGTTAGCATTACCGATTTGCATCTTGATGTTTGTTGCTGTGGCTGGCACCTTAATTGATTGTGGTGCGTTTGCCTTAACAGTTCCATTGAAGAGCATTGTTCCAGCATTATCAGTCACTTGTAACCAAGCATCACTTGTTGCAGCCAATTGAAGAACTTCTTCCTTCTTTGGCGCTTGGATGTTGTTATATGTCACCGTGTTTCCAGAAACAACTCCGTTACCTACCTTGACAGCTGGTTGCTTAGGCGCTGGCTTCGGTGCTGGCTTTGAAGACGCCTTCTTGGATGAACTTGATGATTCAACCTTTGAGCTTGAAACTGCAACAGATGAACTGTTTGTCGCAGACTTTGATGTACCAGAGAAAGCTGAGACTAATGCCCAAACAATCAATACGATTGCAACCGCTGCAACTGCAATCAATACTTTTGGCATCACTTGACGCGTCTTATCAACTGGTGATTCAGTTTCACGATGCATACCTGCTCGCGTAATATTATCGGTATCAACCCGTGCGCCTTCAAAATCAGGTTCAACCGGCTTCAAATCTTCATCACTAGCATGATCCTTAATAAATTCATCAGCATCCAGACCAACTGAGGCTGCATATTGTCGCACAAAAGCGCGTTCGTAGAACTTACCTGGCAATTGATCAAATTGACCATTTTCAATTGCTTGTAAATAACGCTTTTGAATTTTCGTCATTTGTTGAATATCATCAAGTGACAAACCTTTTTCGATTCGTGCACCTTGTAATGCTTGTCCAATTTCTTGATTGTGTTCTTCACTCATTTTGATCACCTAACTATCTAAATAAATTTGTCATATATACCGTAATTATATCATAACAACCCAAGATTTGGGCGGACAATTATGCTCGATATTTCAGGAAGTGGATTTTGGTCTAAAACTGACTGTACAAACGTCACGTCAATTTCCTCTAAAATACTATATTCATCCATGACCGTACTACCGTCAAACAGATTTCCTTCAAAACTCACGGCATCTTCTTCCATGAAGTTAAAGCGGTTAACTGCCCGTCCCATCGCGTCCTTTTTAACTAAGTCAAATTCCGATTGTAGTTGCGCAAAGGTATGCGCTAAATGACGTAAGACTGTCGATATCTCAGAAATAACAGTTTCTGGTTCCGGTGTGTCGGTTGCTACCGTAATGAACGCAAAGCCACGCTCCCATTCAAATTCAACACTAAAGTCATCATCAATTATTCCCGCATCATACCAATCCATGTATTGTGGTGATAACTCGCCAAATACCAAATCTAAAGCCAAACTAACCGCAATCATTTCCTTTAATCCTGCTCGACCAGTCGGCATCGTCTCAGGCGTTCGCCAGCGTTGACCGAGTGCAACTTTGGTTCGATTGGTTGGTAACGACACAATTTTTGGTTCTGTTTGTGGTTCTGCCAATTTTGGTGTGTTGACTTGAGCAACCACCTGCCCCGATCGTTGTCCGGCGGTCGACTGTTCAATCGTTGCTAAAACTGCGTCAGCATCAAAGGCCCCTGTAACAAAAATATCCATATTACCAGGTTGATAAAAGGCTTCAAAAGCAGTCTGTAATGTCTGTCCAGTAATTTGATCTAACGAAACATGGTTCCCGACAATCTCCTCACCTAATAAATCGCCTGGGTATAATTGTCCCAGCAACATACGGTAAAGGCGCGCATCGACATTATCCTGATACATGTCCGCCTCTTGTGAAATAATTTGCGCCTCGCGCTTAACTGCGTCTTCGGGGAAATACGGCGTTTGTGTAAAATGCAATAATTCACTAAGCGCAGCTAAATTATTAGCTAAGCTTGTAAAATAATAACTCGTCCGACTTTGACTGGTAAATGCGTTCGCATCAGCTCCTAATTCACTTAATTTTTGGAAGGCATCATAGTCAGGTTGCCCAAATATGCGATGTTCCAAAAAATGAGCCACACCGAGCGGTTGCGTAATAGTCTGGTTTTTCCAATAGAAAGTATCATCTCGGCCACCAAAATCAACCGTTAAGTTAGCCGCCATCTGATGAAAATCTGGTCGGGGTACCAAATGCACGCGTAAACCATTCGCTAAGACTATATGCCTTTCAGCTGGGAAATGTTTATTCATCTGCATCATCGCCGGCTCCTTCCAAAACAAAATCGACTTGTTCAACCATTTCCTTCGCAACGGATTGCACATCAGCCACAGTAACAGCATCTAAGGCAGCAAACCATTCTGCTTGTGAAAGTTTGGTCATCGTCGCAATAAACGCACGATCCGTCACCTGACTTTGGTTATCTAAGCTCACCATATATTCCGTCTTCATTAATTCCTTAATTGTATGCAACTCTGTGTCAGAAATTGGCTCTACTTGCAATTTTTGTAAATTGGCCGCAATGGCCTTTTGGGTCTGCTTAATTTGCGTATCCGCAATACCAGCCGTCACTAACAACACATCTGTGAAACGATTGTAGTCGGTACTAATACCGTAGGCTAGACCTTTGGTTTCTCGAACATCTAAAAACAAACGCGACACTGGTGTCCCACCAAAAATTTGATCAAAAACGTAGGCAGCGAAACGACGTTCTTCAGGAATCACCAATTGATAAATGATCACCAATTGGCTTTGATTTACTGGTTGTTGTTCGACAAGATGGTTGACCGTCGCGTGCACTAGCTGGTGATAAAATGGTTGTACCGGCGCCGGCACTTGAGGTGTTACCAGATCTTCGAGCGCTGGCTGAATATCAGCTGGCTCCACGTCCCCAGAAACAATAATATCGACACGGTTGGTCTGAATCATGTCCTCCCACGCCCGCCATGCCGAAAGTTCATCTGCCTCCTCAATGGCATTAGAAGTACCATATGCTGGCAAGCCTTGCGCCGTCTCATCAAAATAGGCTTGTAATGCATGTCGATTTGCAATGTATGGTCGGTCATCCTCTAAACCAGCCACTTCATCTAAGAGTAATTCTTTTTGTCGATTAAAAATCGTCGCATCAAATCCTTGCTCAGCATTACCCATCGGCTGGTAGAGCATTGTTTTCATAAATGCGAGTGCTTGCTCTAAAATCGGTTGTTTATCATCAATAAAATGCGGATCAATCACCGCCATGTGTGCTTTTACAACATGTAAGCGGCCCACCTTCAACACATCAATGCCAAAATCCGCTCCGTACAACTGACTTAAGGCACGGGCAATCTGCGTTTGGCTTTGATACACAGTTGAAGCATTTTCAAGCATTTTTGCAGCCAAAGTACGGTCAGCCGTGTTTTCAGCTTGCATCTCGGTTGAAAAGTTAAATTCAATCCGAATTGTTGAAAATTGTTGGGTTGGTTGAATATTTAAATAAATGTTTGGTTTAATCGTTATTTCTGTCAAAAATATTACCTACATTCAATTTTTTTGTACAAAAAAAGTACGTTACTAATCATAACGTACTTTTCAAGAAAATTATAATATTGGTGAAAGCAAACGTGAAAACTTTTGCTTAAACTTAAGCCACTTAGATTGATTTTCAAAATATTGCTCGTTCAAATGCGTTGACGCTTTAATATCTTGTTCGAAGAAGTCTTCCAATTGCTTAGCAATATCTTCATCGTACATAAACGCATTTCCTTCAAAGTTCAAGCCAAATGAACGCATATCCATGTTAGCCGAACCGACGGAAGATACTTTTCCATCAATTGTTACAACCTTGGCATGGATAAAGCCATTATCATAGGTATAAACTTCACCACCAGCATCCAAAAGTTCTTTAGCATAGTACTCAGTCGCACGATAAACAAATGGATGGTCAGGCATACAAGGAATCATCAAGCGCACTTTAACGCCTGACATAGCAGCAACTGTCAAAAGATCCATCATCCCTTGATCAGGAATAAAGTACGGTGTTTGAATTGTAATTGATTCACGCGCTGAAGCAATTTGACGCATGTACCCTTGCTTAATTTGTTGTGTATCTTGATCAGGACCTGAGGTAACAATTTGAACAGCCGTATTACCATTACCCTCTGTATCATTTGGGAAATAGTCCTTTGAGAATTGCAATTTATTTTCTTTTTTCGCAGTGGCATTCCAATCCATGAAGAAGCGCCCTTGCAAGGCCAAAACTGCATCTCCAACGATTCGGGTATGTGTATCACGCCAGTTTCCAAACTTCTTAGATTTACCGACGTATTCATCACCAACGTTCAAGCCACCGATGTAACCAATCTTACCATCAATCACAACCAACTTGCGGTGCAAACGGAAATTCGCACGGAAAGTAATTGGCCATGGTGATTCAAGAAAGGCCATGTCTTGCCCACCAGCGGCACGCAGACGCTCGTAAAGCTTTTTGTTACGGCCATGTGATCCGAATTGATCAAACAAGACCCGCACTTTGACACCTTCATGGGCTTTTTCGGTTAATAAATCAACCAATTGATTTCCTAACTCATCATCAAAGATTGAGAAATATTCAACGTTAATGTGGTTTTTTGCGTTGCGAATATCTTCAAATAAAGCCTTGAACTTTTCTGGTCCGTTGTTAAACAAACGCACTTCATTCTTCTGGGTCAACACAGCTTCATCGCTATTTAAGAATAAATTGAAAAAGGGTTCTTGTTCACTGTATTTTTCACGATCTTCTTCAGCATTCTTAGCTAACAAGTCACGTTGATTTTCAGCGATTTGATCAATTCCCAAATCTTCTTGAGTTCGTAAATCAAAAATCTTACTATGTGAAATTTTACGTCCCAAAAAGGCGTAAATAAAGAATCCAACAACTGGGAAAAGCAATAAAACAAGTAACCAAGCCCAAATTGAGGCAATATCACGCTTTTCATCGAAAACCGTGATTATTGCGGCAATTAAGTTCAAAATGAAAATAATTGCAATAATACTAAAAATAATACTGCTTGACATATCAAGCTCCTCTCGCGGTTAAATTAATCTTATTTTATCATAAACTATTTATAAATGCATATTCACTAACGTCATGCCAATGTCTACTGTAATAAAACACCCCTTTTTAACATTAACTATTCATATTAGCTAACTGTGCTTATCAAACAATATTCAATTTTAATTTTCGTATTAAAATATACGACATTTTCTATTTCTAAAAGCAGTAAATAACAAATTTAATCCGTAGTTTATTTTCATTCTATGCCGAATTCAAGCAGTCCTGCAGTTAATTGGCACTAATCGGTAGATTTATTGACTAATTTTTATGGTTAATATAAGATAAATAAGGGTTTAGAGTAATACTCATATTAACCGCTTGCCTCTTCTGAATTTTTATTATGGTAGTCCTATTAAGCATAGTAATTTTTCGGAACCAATTTTTCATCAATATAGACTTTTTTAAGACTTAACACTTTAACAAAATACATATTTACAAAATTCATTTTAGAGATAGTGCCAGTACGTGCAGATCTGAACCACGTTAAAACTGATTAGGAGTATTTAGATGGCTAAGAAGATTACGGACGAGAACGGAAATACATACGTTCAAAAGAAACCATTTTACAAGCGCATTTGGTTCTGGTTGCTTGCAGTAGTTGTCCTATTTTTCATTGTAGGAGCCTTGGGTAGCTCAGATGATGAACCAAAGAAGACATCAGAATCATCTACTAGTTCGACAAGTAAGAAATCAGATGCTAGCGATATTGATGGAAAAACATATAAGGTTGGCGACACTGTTGAATACAAGGGTGTTGAATTTAAGGTTAACTCTTTCCAGTTTAAGGCTGATGATCCTGATGCCTCTATGTTAAAGGATGGCAATCAATTTGCAGTCGCTAACATCACTATTACAAATAAAAGTGATGAAACAATCAGCTACAATCCTTACGATTTCAAGCTAGATAATGCTGGAAATCTTACTGATCTTGATGAAATTGATATCGATAATGATAACACTCTTGATTCTGGTGATTTGAAACCTGGTGCAACCGTCACTGGAGATCTTATTGGTCAAGGTAAGCCTGAGGATCACCTAAAGTTAAATTATAACGGTAACATGTTTACAACTGACGAGTCATTCTCAGTTAACTTAAATAACTAATATTCAATTCAACGAATATGCATAAACCCACTTTAATTCTACAAGCTATACTAAATAAGGCAGGGTGTTGCAAAAAAAACAACCAGTTAGTTTTCTAACTGGTTGTTTTTTTGTATCCATGTCTACTGTAATAAAAAAAGTTCTCAATAACATGAGAACTTTTTCAAAAACAATTAGTCTTTATTCACGAATTTACGTTGGAAGTCGGCAATTGTTTCATATTCAGTTTGTAGTTGACGTGACAAACGAATAAAGATTGGTGACAACGCACGGTAAACAGCGTAGTTTTCAGGCATTGGTTCGTAAGTATTTGAATCACCGATCATTCCACCGATAACATCTAAACTATCAACCATTCCCAAGGCTTTTTGGGCCATAACTGTTGCCGCCAAAGCACCTGATTCGAAGGCTTTGGCACTGTAACCGCTTGTTCAAAGATATCAGCCATCATTTGACGCCAAAGTGGTGAACGAGCAAATCCTCCCGTTGCTTGAATTGATGTCAAGCTTCCAGTCACTTCTTCCAAGGCTAATGACACCATGTAAATGTTGAAAACAACACCTTCCATGACGGCGCGCACCATGTGCGCACGTGTATGCTTATAAGTTAATCCAAAGAATGAACCCTTGGCATTGGCATCCCAGATTGGTGCACGCTCACCACCAAGATATGGGTGGAAGAGCAAACCATCGGCACCGGCTGGCACGTGGTTCGCAATTTCAGTAATAAGGTCATATGAATCCATACCCATCAAATCAGCAGTTGACTTCTCAGCATCAAACATATTATCGCGGGCCCAACGCAAAACGTCACCCCCACTGTTAACTGGTCCACCAACAACCCAGTGATCCTTATCCAAAGCATACGTAAAGGTACGTCCCTTTGGATCAATCTTTGGCGCGTCTGTTACGACACGAATCGCTCCAGATGTCCCAATGGTAACAGCCGCAACCCCAGGTTGAACAGCGTTAACCCCTAGGTTAGACAATGGACCGTCTCCAGCACCATAAACGAATGGCGTTTGTGGGTCAAGACCAAGATATTCAGCCACTTGTGGGTCAAGACCACGTTCCATAGCATATGGATCCACTGGTTCTGGCATTTGATCCTTGCTGACACCAGTCACTTCAAGAGCTTGTGGATCCCAGTCTAAGTCAAAGATGTTGAACATTCCCGTTCCAGACGCAATGGAAATATCCATGCGGTTAACCCCAAATAGATTGTGGAACAAGTATTCTTTAATTCCCAAATAGTGCGCCGCATTGTTATAGATATCTGGCTTTTCATTCTTCAACCATAGAATCTTTGACAATGGTGCCATTGGGTGAATTGGTGTTCCGGTCTTTGAATAGATTTCTTGACCCAACCCTGTCGAACGCAACTCTTCAGTGTACTTAACGGCACGATTGTCAGCCCAAGTAATCACTCGGGTAAGCGGTGTCCAATCTCGATCAAATGCAATCAATGAATGCATCGCTGAACTAAATGAAACAGCCACAATGTCACCATCTGTCGCTGCTGCAGAAACAGAATGGATGGCTTCAATGAACGCACGCCAAATTTCTTCTAAATCTTCTTCAGCCATATCTGGCTCATCACGATATAATTTGTAACCTTTGTTGGCACTTGCAATAACATATCCAGCCTTATCAAACAAAACGGCCTTGGTTGACGTAGTCCCTAAATCAACCCCAATTAGATAATCCATTTTCAATCTCCTATCGGATGCAAACGTTTTTTTGTTTTTCTTTACTTTTCTATTTTATGCCTATTTTTTCGTTTTGAAAACCCTATCATTACTGATTTATCAACTTATTTCAGATTATAGGTCCTCTGGTTGATTTTCTTGTCGTGGTCGATAGACTCGGCGTCGATCAAGTGCAAACTGTGGACTAGAAAACTCTCCCGGTTCAGTTTGTGCCAGGGCTTGATCGAATGATTGAATATTTGCATCTAACTCATCAAGTTGGTGCAAAATATTAGCTTCTTTAATTTGTGGTCGTACGGGAGAACCATAGTCCAATTGTCCATGATGAGCTAACACCGTGTGACGTAACACCAACATATCTTCAGAATTCAAATCAAGTTTTAACTCATGTGCCGCCAAAACAATTTGTTCATCAATTAATGTAATGTGTCCGATTAAATTACCGGCTGTTGTATACTTTGTGGCAACTGGTCCTGTTAATTCGATGACTTTACCCAAATCATGTAAAAGGCCACCTGCATATAAGAGACTCCCATTAATATTTTCATATTGTTCAGTGACAGCTTGCGCCAAATGAACAATTGAAAGTGAATGGTAAGCCAACCCTCCCTTAAAAGCGTGGTGGTTTGATTTAGCAGCTGGAAAACTAAAGAACTCCTCGTGGTATTTTTTAAATAAGTACCGTACCACTCGTTGCCACGTGGCATTAGTTATTTGGAACATAATCTGGCTGACTTCTTCTTCAAGGCCCTCTTTTTTAACTGGCGCTGTTTGCATAAAGTCTGCTGGATCATTTGGCTCACCTGGCTCTGTTTTACGCATTTCCAAAACACGTAATTGCGGCTGGTCCTTATATGTTTGTCGAATGGCTTTAATATGAATCACTTCACCAGCCACAAATTCCTTCATTTCAGCGTCAGTCACATCCCATTTTTTTGCACTAATTTCCATCGAACGATCTGAAACCAATAAATTTAGGTACGCTTTTCCTTGTTGCGTACGACGCACATCGATATCATTCAAAAGCACATTGGCTTCAAATTGTTCGTTATTTTCATAATCTTTAAGCATGTTGATCCTCCCCTTGGAGCCTAAGCATTCACGGTCTTTACGCCATTTTACCATGTTCTGGATTGAAACACGAAAAGTCCCCCCGCCATCCACCACAACATATTTTTGGCAATATAAAAACCCCATTCAGTTGATGAATGGGGTTCTGATAGAAAAAAGATTCTTTTCTATTTTAATTTAATTAAAACTTGTCTTTAACACTGTCAACAGCATCTGCAGCTGCGTCCTTGGCATCACCGAAAGCTTGCTTAGCCTTACCTTCAGCTTCAGTCTTTGAGTCTCCAGTAGCCTTACCAGCAACTTCCTTTGCCTTACCAGTTGCTTGGTCCATAGCACCCTTAGCTTGATCTTCTAATGACATAATAAATACCTCCATTTGATATAAGTTAATGTGTTACTTGATTATCATACCATTTTATGGCAAATTAATCAAAATTTTAATTAAAGAGCATTAATCTTGATACAAATCCGCAATTGGCTTTGTCAATGTGTTGTTGATTTCCATCAACAATTGGTTCATAGCTTGTTCTGATTCCATCAATTTTTCAATGGCATCATATTCTTCAATCTCTTGTGCAACAGTTTGCCATGCTGCAATTTGGGCTTCATCAGGTTCTTCACCAGCTTGCATGGCATCGTTAATTGCAATTTGGGCTGATTGGAAACGAGTAAAGACTTCGTTGGTCTTTTCGTCTTCACGTACAGCCTTAAGGGCTTCAGCCAAGTTCTTGTATTGTGGTGTTTCTACCAAATCACGTGCTGCAGCATTGACGTTATCAAAAATATTAACCATCTTAATTTCCTCTTTTCATTGATTGCCTCTATTATGGCATACCCTAGGTTCTTTTAAAAGTTTCCGATCAAATCCGACCAAGCCTTTTTTGCCCCACGATTAAAGCTATCAATGGTATCTTGTGTGCCCTTACGGATCTTGTCGGTAATTCCATCTGAAACATCATTAGCATTTTGGCTTTGCGCTGCTTGTCGTTCTTTAGCAGCCTGCTTTTCTGCCATTTGTTCGCGAACACTTTTCACATTGAATGGTGTGTTAGGCGTATTCGGTAAAACTTGTTCAAGGGTTTGTTTCATCAACGGTCCGGCCGTTTGACTGAGATAAATCGGTAATGTATGTGACGCGTCTGTTTTATCGTATCCCATCCAAGTTGTCACGACAACATCTGGTGTATATGCAATTGCCCATGAATCCGTTGCATTTGTTGCAGATGAATCTTCGCCACTAACCTCAGTTGTCCCGGTTTTACCAGCGACTTTAAAGCCATATGGATTGGCAGAAACACCTGTTCCATCGGTATAAACCCCCAGCATCATTGACGTCATTTCCTTAGTAACCTTACTACTCCATAAACGCTTTTGCTCTGGTTTGGTGTCAACAATCACCTTACCTGAAGCGTCTTCGATTTTAGTAATAAAGTGACCCTTACTCATCTTTCCATCATTTGCGAAACTGGTATAGGCCTGTGTCATTTGAAGGGGTGATACTCCCTTCTTCATACCACCAATCGCCAACGACAAATTGTCATCAGACTTTTCAACTGGTAACCCAGCATCTTCGGCACTCTTAAAGCCAACCTTTGTACCGATTTGATCTAATAGCCAGACCGCTGGAATATTATATGAATTTTCAAGCGCTTGATACATTGGCACTGGTTTTGTTTGCACATCCAAAGCATTGTGTGGTTCATAACCATTTGTTCCAAACGATGAAACTTGGTTTTTCAACTTTGAGTCGACTGAGAAACCACGTGATAACGCTGGTGCATAATCGACCAACGGCTTAATCGTTGAACCTGGTGACCGGTACATCTGTGTGGCTCGATTAAACCCGCGGAACACGTGCTCTCCTCGTCCACCAACAACAGCCCGAACGCCTCCAGTTTTAGCATCCATAACAATTGAAGCAGCTTGAGAATCGCCACCAACAGGATTCAAATTTGGATTTTCAAAATTATTCTGTAAATTCGTTTGATCATCTTGATTCAAACTCGTGTAAATGCGATATCCATCATTTAGAAGTTTATTTTCTTTTAGATGATATTTACCGATGGCCTCATTAATCACGGCATCAAAATATGATGGGTAACGATAACTATTATCGATACGTTCATGATCACTCGCACCAATTGGTGTTTTAGCAATGGCGTCAGCATCTGATTGCGACAACTTATGGTTATTAACCAAATTTTGGAGCACTTGGTTGCGTCGATTAAGCGCAGCTTCAGGCTGACTAATTGGATCATAACCATTGGGTGACTGTAACATTCCCGCTAACATGGCTCCCTGTTCGACGTTCAAATCTTTGGCATCTATGCCAAAATATTTTTCAGCCGCATCTTGGACACCCCAAGCACCACGGCCAAAGTAAGCATTATTCATGTACATTGTAATAATGTCGTTTTTGCTATACTCTTTTTCAACTTGAACCGACAGAAACAATTCCTTAATTTTACGACTAATCGTTTGGTCTTGCGTCAAAAAAGCATTCTTAACCAATTGTTGCGTGATGGTTGATCCACCTGCCGAAGCATGGCTACCCTTCAAACGATAATAAACTGTTGTTAAAGCGCCACGCAAAGTTCCCTTAATAGAAAATCCGTATTCTTTGTAAAAATTACGATCTTCTGTCGCAATGATTGCGTTGGTCACATTTGATGAAATTTGGTCGTATCCAACATATGTCCCTTTTTGACCAGCAATTGAACCTGCTTTTTTATTTTCATGATCGTAAATAATGGTCGAATCTCTGAGACGGGCCTTTAAATCACTCACATCAGTTGTTTTAGCATTGAACGTCCCGAGGGCACTGATGATAAAAAAAAGCGTTAAAAACAGCACAATTAACCAACGGGTAATCTGATAACGTTGCCAAATTGGCTTAATGCGCGCAAATCCTTTTTTAAACCAGTTTTTCATCTTTCTCTCCATATCTTAAAGCCAAGCTTGAATGGTCTCAGCCGTTCGCTTAGCTTCGTCGGCATTGTGTGTCATCACAAAGATCGTGTCATGACCGGCCAATGTACCGACAATATATTTAAAATTGACATGATCAATTAAAGCAGCAATTCGATTACCATTTCCTTCAGCTGTCTTTAGAATCACCATAAACTCAACTTGTTCCACAGAATTCACTAATTGCGTCACATTTAATTTTAGTTGGCTTAGCTCATCCGCTGCATAAGGCTCTAAAACCTGGTAACGATTTAACCCATTTTCATCTGTATGTCGTACGATTTTTAATTCGTTAATATCTCGGGAGACCGTGGCTTGTGTCACGCTATACCCCGCCTCTTTTAAGGCATCCATCAACTTTTCTTGCGAATCAATCACATTTTTTGAAATAATATCCAAAATTTTAAGTTGGCGATTTTGTTTTTTGGTTGGCATGTTTACATCCTCAATGTTCATTCTTGGTAAAAAACCGACGCCGTTCCACTCAAATGAGTAAAATGATGTCGGTTTTATATCAGCAAATCATTGCATATGCTTCAACGCATCGACTACATTTCCTTAGGTGCTTTAACCCCTAACAAACGTAATGACTCTGTCAAAACTTGTGACACGGACTTAACCAATGCCAGACGTGCATTTAACTCTGCATCATCTTTTAAAATAACTGAGTTAGCATAGTACTTGTTGAAAGCACGCGCCAAACTCAAAGCATACTTGGCAATAACAGAAGGTTCATACTCACGCCAAGCGCGCTTAAGTGTATTAGGGAACTCTGCCAATAATTTTTCAACTTCCCAAACCGCATCATCAGTAATTGTTAATTCATCCATTACCAATTCAGGGTTACCAGCCTTACGCAAAATTGATTGCGCACGTGCATTTGTATACTGCACATATGGACCAGTGTCACCTTCGAAACGAACAACGTCTTCAAGCTTAAAATCAAAGCTCTTCGTACGCTCATTCATTAAGTCGTGGAAGACAACTGCGCCAACCCCAACTTCGTGGGCAACTTCTTCTTTATTTGGTAAGTCTGGGTTTTTTTCTTCGATTTGTTCTTGTGCTAGTTCAACAGAATCATCCAAAACGTCCTTCAATAAAATAATGCGTCCTGAACGTGTTGAAAGCTTCTTACCATCAACTGTAATCAAACCAAATGAAACGTGTTCAATCTCATCCGCCCAATCAAAGCCCATCTTTTTCAAGACAGCCTTCATTTGTTGGAAGTGCTCGCGTTGTTCGCCACCGACCACATAGAGCGACTTTACAAAGTTGTAGTTACGCTTACGGAAAATGGCAGCCGCCAAATCACGGGTCATATATAGTGTTGCCCCGTCAGTTCGCTTAATCATGGCGACATTCAAATCTTCATCATCTAGATTGACAACTTGAGCGCCTTGAGATTCTTCAAGCAAGCCCTTATCTTCAAGCATATCTACAACTTCATCCATCTTATCGTTGTAGAATGACTCACCATTAAATGAATCAAACTCGATATCAAGTTCATCATAGATATCCATGAATTCCTTCAAAGATTCATCACGGAACCACTTCCATAGATGAGTTGCTTCTTCATCCCCATCTTCAAGCTTCTTAAACCAGGCACGACCTTCATCGTTCAACGCTGGATCTTTTTCAGCCTCTTCGTGGAATTTCACATAATACTTAACCAAGGTGTTAATTGGATCAGCTTTAACTTCTGCTTCTGAACCCCAACGCTTGTACGCTGAAATCAACTTACCAAACTGCGTTCCCCAATCACCAAGGTGATTAATTTTAATTGGTTGGTAACCATTGGCGCGTGAGATTTCTGCCAATGAATTTCCAATAACTGTTGAACGGAGATGTCCCATTGACATTGGCTTAGCAATGTTTGGTGATGACATATCAATTGTGACGTGTCCTGCTTCACCATCAGTATTGTGGCCGTAGTTCTCATTCAACAAAACGTCACGCAAGAAGTTTTGCCCTGCTTGCGCCTTGTCTAAGAAGAAATTAACGTATGGGCCAGCTGCTTCAACTGTCTCAAATTGACTTTGATCAATTGCATCAACAATTGCAGCGGCAATTTGATTTGGCGCTTGATGGCGAGATTTTGCTAAAGTAAATGTTGGAAAGGCAAAATCTCCCTTACTTGAATCCTTTGGAATCTCAATTTTGCTTAAGATATCTGTTTGACTCATTTCGTCAACCGCAGGATCAAGAACTTGCGCAACAAGTGCTTTATAGTCCATTAATTTTCCTCCTCAGTTTCAGTTTCTTCATCGTCGTCTTCGTCTTCATCCAAAATACCAGCTGGTGCTTCTTCCTCTTCCTCGTCATCTTCATCATCTGATGGACGTGGTGCTGGGTTATCAGTCTTCTTCAAGATTTGTGCATCAGACATACGGACAACGGCACGTTGGTTATATTCATTAACAGTTGCTGTATCTTCCGGATCAAAATCTGTAATCGAAATCATGATTGAGTGCTCGTAAATTTTTTCAACAATCCCTGAAAAATCATGTTCAAAGTTGGCAAACTTTTTTCCTGAAACGTAATCACCAATGTCAAATTCTGATGTGTTTTCAATAGGTTCTTTAGCCATGTGCTACGTACCCCTTTTCTATTTTTAACTCTTATTTTCACTGCATTAATCTTTGTATTATACCAAACAATGGCTGTTAATTCTACTCTGGTTCGTTAGTCAATTCGTTCACGACACGCTGAGCAATCGCCCAATCATTCTCATATGGTGTATCGACACCTTCAATTTTCTGGTATTCATCAAGACCTTTACCCGCCAAAACGACAACATCATTGGGGCCAGACGCTTGAATGGCTTCAGTTATCGCCTTAGTACGATCTAATTGTTCGATAATTTGGACCTTATCAGCATCAATATTTGCTGCAATTTCAGCATTAATGTCGGCAGGGTTTTCATATTGTGGATCATCACTCGTTAAGTAGGCCACATCGGCCCCTTCATTAATGGCTTGTCCAATTCCAGGGCGACGTGAAACACCCTTATTTCCAGGCGCACCCACCACAATCGCCAATTTATCAACGCGCTCGTTAGCGCGGACAAACTGTAACAAAGCAGCGATTGAAGCATAATTATGCGCATAATCAACATAAATCGTACCGTGTTCAGCACTTGTTAACTCTTGCATGCGACCAGGTACTTTCACTTCGTTTAAAGCAGTTCGCATTGCTTCAGGATCTGCCCCAACTAAACGTGTGGCAATCATCGCTGCCGTTGCATTACCTTGATTAAAGTCACCTGGCATATCCAAGTCGTACTCACCATCAAGCTCGAGAGCTTGACCCTGTTGTCCATGCGCACTTACTGCAAAAGTGCTACCTTGCAAGTCTTCACGGACAGTCCGATATGACATATCGGCACCCATATCTTCATCGGCATCAGTATGTTCTTGCGCATATAGCCAAAGACCATCCTTTGGTACGGCCATTTCAGCACGTTCAATTAATTGTCCAAAGTGGTCTGAATCCGCATTTAAAACAATTTGATCAGAGTGATCAAATAGCTCCATTTTGCACTCTAAATAATCTTCAAACGTTGGGTGCTCATTTGGACCAATGTGATCGGGACTGATATTTAAGAAAATACCCACGTCATATCGCAACCCATAGACACGTTCTTTTTTATAAGCTTGTGAGGATACTTCCATGACCATGTGCGTCATGCCATTTTCTACGGCTTCAGCCATCCAACGGAACAAATCTAATGATTCAGGTGTCGTCAAGTGAGCGCGATAATGGAATTTAGGATCAGTTCCAGTTACCACAGCTAAAGTTGAAGATAGGGCCACTTTGTCCCCTGTTGCTTCACGTAAAATTTCATAAGCCATATAGGCACTTGAGGTTTTACCTTTCGTACCAGTTATCCCAATTAAAGCAAGTTTATCTTGTGGTCGGTCGTAAAAAGCCATACTCAAGATGCTCATCGCAGCAGCCACATCATCTACGACCCACGTTGGTAAGTCTAATGTTTCAGTAAAATCAACTGGCGCAATAACCGCAGTAACACCCTTCGCTTTAGCATCAGCTAAATATTCGGGCTTAAAATTCCCCTTGATAAAAAACAAAGTATCCGCAGTCACATCATTTGAATTATAAGCTAGATGTTGGATGGCCCCTTCAAAATCAGGCGCAGACAGCACCAAACTTTCATCAGCTAAATAATTCGTAATTTGTTCTCCAGTAAGTGCCATGTGCAAAGTTCTCCTCTAATCCTTGTTTAAAGCTTTCATAATTGTTTGGACAGCACGCCCGCGAGCGGCATAATTAACACGCTGTGTAATCGGCATTTCACCCAAAGTTGCACCCGTCTCAGTCTCTACAATGGCATCTAACCCATTTGCACCTCGGGGACTGTTTGCTATTCTGACACCGCCTTTAGCCTGTGTCGTTAGTATCTGCCCATCCGGAAGCACCATGTAAAAATCAGACTGCAAGTACCCTGAACGGTCAGTTACCGTATCAACCATGTCTAAAACATATTGATTAATTTCAGCATCCGTCTTTAACGCATGGGCTTTAAATTCACGCATTGTCGTTACCCCGAAGTGTTCCGGCAACGCTGGCACAAATAAGGCCGAATCATCCGCTAAAATCATTTCATTTGGCAACAAAGCGTGAATCGTGCTAGCTTTCATTTTAACATTTTCCACCATGTTATCAGTTGTTTCTTTAGGAAAAGTTATTTGCGCATGTAATTCACGATAATTTACAACTGGTTGTTCATACAACGCAAAAAATTCTGCAATTTCAGCTGTTTTATGTGTGTTATTAGATGCAATCACAATTGGTTTGCGCATTTTAAGCTCCTTCATGGATTGCTTTCAACGTGTAAAATGATCCCGTTACCAAAATCATAGCTTGCGTACTTTCACGAGCTTGACCCGCTAATGAAAGCGCCGCAGCAGGATCATCTGCAACATCGACATTCACATTACTCATCATCACAATTTTAGCTGCTAATTCATCCGCTGACATCGCAGTTGGCGCATCTGGCGTTACCGTAATCACTGAATCAGTAAATGGCAAAAGTTCATCTAACATTTCATGCCAATTATTGTCTTTAAGAAAACCGAGGACCATTAAGGGTTTCGCTTGTAAGTGCCACGCTTTTAGTGAGTCAACTAAGCTCGCCACGCCACTTGCATTATGGGCGCCATCATACAAAATATTCTGATCTGCGTCATACTCCATACGTCCTTCAATTTTAACGCGCGACAGAACTTCGACGAGATCAACATCTTTGATATCAGCGCCATTTTGCTTTAGGACATCTACAATTTGTAGCACCGTTGACAAATTTTGAATCTGATACGATCCTGTTAACGATAATTTAAGCCCCTTCAAATCGTTTACATTCAAGAGAAGGCCATCTGGCGCAGATTTCAAAAGCGTGATTTTCGGTTTGTGATCATACCATGTTGCCCCAACCTTTGCGGTTGTTTCCTTAAGATACTGATTTACGGTAGCATCCTGACCTGGATAACTCACAACCGTTGAACCTTGTTTAATCGCGCCCAGTTTGGTCTCGGTGATTTTCACTAAGTTGGTCTCTTGTTGTTCAAAATAATCTGGTGCGATTTTAGAAAAAGCGACCACTAATGGATTTTCAACAGCATTGGTTGGGTCACATAAACCATGTTGGCCAGCTTCTAACACGACATAGTCAACTTGTTGTCGACCAAAATATTCCAATGCAATCAGAACCCACCATTCAAATTTTGTTAGAACGGTTGCATCACCACCATGACGATGAATTTCCCCTAAAATATTCTGATAACTCGCAATAAATTCCGTCTCATTAATTTCTTTTCCATCAATACTAATCATTTCACGATCATCATTAATCACCGGTGACGTAAAATGCCCAACTTTATAGCGAGTATGTTTAATGATGTCCGACAACATAATCCCCATCGAACCTTTTCCATTGGTACCAACAATGTGAATAATTTTTAAACGGCGGTCTGGTTGACCGATCCAGCCTAAAACTTCATGAACAATGTTGGTACGCGTGCGATCACTGGCGTCAACGTCAGGACGCGCACTAATTTTTTTATTGATTTGTCGATAGACATCTGCAATTGGCATGCTAGCCCCCTTCATAAACTTGCTTCATAGCTTATGCCATTAAAAAACGTCCTATTTAAAGGACGCATCATGTTATAAGTCGACACTTGGTAAAGTGAATTGGTTATCAGTCATATCATCAACGTTAGCCACCATTGCGATATGCGCATGATGATTCACAAAGTCAACTGGTGCATCACCACCATATTCACCATCCAAATTAATCATAATCGGATTTTTATTATCACCCTCAGGAATGATTTTAACTTCATTTGACTTAACATACAAAATATTTGGATCATCCATATGCTTACCCTTAAGAGCTTCAGTCATAATCGCCATTAATTCATTCAACTTGCTGGTTTTCAAAACCAACAACGTAAATTTACCATCATCCAATTTGGCATCAGGCACAATTTGCTCAAAGCCCCCAACGGAATTCGTTAAAGCTAAGAAGAAAAGTGATGACGGACCATCATACACACCATCATCATATTCAATGCGTAAATTCATTGGCCGAATTTGTGGCAGCATTTCAGCCCCTTTAACGACATATGCCAAGTAACCATACATCGACTTTAACTTAGACGGTACCGAATATGTTAGTTCTGATAATGAACCCCCGGCGGCAATATTCATAAAGTACTTATCATTGGCTTGCCCAATATCCATGCGGGCAGCTTTCTTTTGTAAGATGACTTTCGCTGCTTCTAATGGATTATCACGCGGAATGTGTAAAGCACGCGCATAATCATTCGTCGTCCCGGCTGGAATTACTGCCATCACTGGCCGTTCGTCCAAATCAGCAATACCATTGACGACTTCATTAATTGTACCATCCCCACCGGCAGCAACGATTAATTCAAAACCATCTAGTGCCGCACGACGTGCCTCGTTCTGGGCTGAGTTTTCTTCGGGAGTTGTTGCGAACACACTTGTCTCATACCCAGCTAATTCATAAACATTTAAAATATCAACCAAATCTCGTCGAATTGCTTCACGTCCGGATGTTGGATTATAAATAATACGCGCTCGTTTTTTCATGCGTCATCTCCTTATTTTCATAACGTAGCATTATGTATTGCTGATTGTGCTTATCGCACAATCAGCACTTTTTTATTCTGGTTTACGCGCTTGTAATGATGTCATCAAAAGTTGGTTAACAACACCTGGGTTCGCGTTTCCCTTGGTTGCCTTCATAATTTGACCAACTAAGAAACCAACTGCACGATCTTTTCCATTATGGAAATCAATAATTGATTGTTCATTGTTATCCAAAATCTCATCGATAATAGGTTGTAGTTCAGCTGGATCAGACATTTGCTTTAGGCCATTAGCTTCAACGAATTCAGCTGGGTTCTCACCCTTTGTAATCGCTGTGAAAACGCGTTTAGCCATCTTAGTTGAAATTGTACCATCATCAATCAATTTAATCATCTCAGCAAGATGATCTGGCGTCAATGCGGTATCTTGCAAGTCAACTTGCTTTTCATTCAAATATGCATTCACATCACCCATCAAGTAATTGGCTGCACGCTTAGGATTTGCATCAGCAGCAACAGTTGCATCAAAGAAGTTTGACATTTCAAGTGTTTGCGTTAAGACCTTGGCATCATATGGTTCAAGACCCAAATCATCCACATAGTGTTTACGACGGTCTGGGGCAGATTCAGGCAAGGCTGCAGCTACTTTTTCTACCCAAGCATCAGAAATATGCACTGGTGACAAGTCAGGCTCTGGGAAGTAACGATAATCATCCGCTGTTTCTTTCACACGCATCAACACCGTCTCACCTGTTGCTTCATCAAAACGACGTGTTTGCTGTTGAATGGTTCCCCCTGCCAAATAGATTTTAGCTTGGCGATCTTCTTCAAAGGCAAGTCCCTTACGCACATAGTTGAATGAATTCAAGTTCTTCAACTCGACCTTTGTACCATATTCCTTTGAACCGACTGGGCGAATTGAAATGTTAGCGTCAACACGCATTGAACCTTCTTGCATCTTAACGTCAGAGATTCCAGTAAACTGGATGGCTTGACGCAAAGCTTCCAAATAGGCATAGGCCTCATCTGGTGTTGACATATCAGGATCACTCACAATTTCAATCAATGGTGTTCCTTGACGGTTCAAGTCGACATATGAGTAACCATCAGTACCGTGAGTGTTCTTTCCGGCATCTTCTTCAACGTGCATTTCCGTAATACCGATGCGTTTTGTGCCACTCTCTAACTCAACATCAATCCAACCCTTTTGCCCGATTGGCTTTTGTTGTTGGGTAATTTGATAGGCTTTTGGATTGTCGGGATAAAAATAGTTCTTCCGATCCCAGTGTAAATCACGTGTGATTTCAGCATGTAAGGCCGTTGCAGCCATCATACCGTATTCCAAAGCGCCTTGGTTAGCTTGTGGCAAAACGCCAGGATAACCCCAATCAATCACGTTTGTGTTTTGGTTAGGTTCAGCACCATATCCGACTGGGGATGGTGACATTGCCTTAGAGTTAGTTTTTAATTCAACGTGGACTTCAAGTCCAATGGTTGTTTCAAAATTTGGTACAGCCATTACTTTGCACCTCCAGGGGTCTTTTCATATAGCTTTGTTGCTTGTTCAAAGGCATAACCTGCTTGATAAAGCTTTGCTTCTTGGAATTGATCACCAATAAACTGCATACCAACCGGCAAATCATTTGCAAAACCAGCATTCACAGACATACCTGGCAAACCAGCCATGTTAACTGGAATGGTCAAAACGTCATTCATATACGTAATTTCAGGATCATCTGAATTCTCACCGAAATCATACGCAACATTTGGCGCAGTTGGTGCCACAATCAAATCGTAGTCCGCAAAAACCTTTTTAAAGTCATTAATCATCAATGTCCGAATTTGTGCTGCCTTCTTAAAGAAAGCATCATATGAACCGGCAGAAAGTGAATAAGTTCCAAGCATAATTCGGCGCTTGACTTCATCACCAAAACCTTGTGAACGGGTTTGAACATATAAATCATCCAAATTCTTTACATTTTCAGCACGGAAGCCATAACGGATACCATCGAAACGTTGCAAGTTTGATGATGCTTCTGCAGAAGCCAAAATGTAGTAAGCCGCCACACCATACTTAGTGTGTGGTAATGATACCTCATCAACGGTCGCACCAAGTGACTTTAATGTTTCTAA
>NZ_JQBM01000001.1:423490-440382 GCF_001437355.1 Weissella viridescens
GGCACAGCAATTTTCATACCCGTCAAATCAGTTGTTAAATCAGCTGCAAAATCTGGCACAGGTTGCTCTGAACTTGTTTGGTCCTTAGCATCCACACCTGCAAGTGCGGTTAAAACATGCGCATTATCCTTAACAGTACGTGACAAGACGCCCACTTGGTCAAATGATGACGCAAAGGCAATGACACCCCAACGTGAAATACGACCATAAGTTGGCTTCATTCCCACCAAGCCGTTAAAGGCAGCTGGTTGACGCACAGATCCACCAGTGTCAGTTCCTAACGCATAGGGAACTTGACCAGAAGCAACGGCTGCTGCTGATCCACCCGATGACCCCCCTGGAACCTTGGCTGTATTCCAAGCATTCTTTGTCTTTTTGAAATAAGACGTTTCGGTCGTTGAACCCATGGCAAATTCATCCATGTTCAGTTTACCAACACCAATGGCACCTGCGTCCTGCAACTTTTCGACAACTGTAGCGTCATAAATAGGAACAAAGTTCTCTAGCATGCGTGATGCAGCTGTTGTTTTAACACCGTTGGTTACGATGTTATCTTTAATGCCATATGGAATTCCAGCCAAAATGTTGTCGGCATCAATGCCAGCTTCATCTTGTGCCTTAGCGGTAGCTAATGCTTCTTCCTTCATAACCGTCAAGAACGCGGCATACTCTGGATCAGTCGCATCAATATTGGCTAAAGTTGCTTCAACAAGCTCAGTGGCGGTAATTTCTTTATCAACAAGTTGTTGGTGTAACGTTTCTAAATCAGTGTGTAGAAAATCCATTAGCTTTCAGCTCCTTCATCAATGATCGTTGGCACCTTAATTAAGTTCCCTTCGCTTTCAGGGGCATTGGCAAGCAAGGCCTTAGTTTGGTTCGCATTAACAGCAACATCTTCACGCAAAACTGTCTGTGTCTCAATTGGTGAATACGTTGGTTCAACATTCGTTGTATCAACCTCAGCTAAAGTTGTCACCAAGTCAAAAATTTTATCTAGTTGTTCTGTCATCATGTCGGCTTGGGCATCATCCAAAGTCAACTTGGCCAAACCTGCAACATTTTCTACAGCTTGACGATTCAGTTTTTCTACTGCCATCATTCAATCTCCTTTGTTATTTCACTTCAGTTTGGGGTAAAAAGCGTAAACCTTTCGGGTAAAAATTCTTCATTTGGCCATTCACTAACTTACCAAAACCAACACCATTTTCAGCCATCGTCAGACTATACCAACCATTATCTTGTGCTTGACTGACATCTACCATAAAGGTGTCCCCGTGTACATATTGTGCCCATTCTGTTGTTGTGAGCGCATAAGTCCGCTTAAAGTCGGTTGGGTTGGCCGCCAATGCATACCCTAGGCTTGGCTCAAAACGTTTCTTTTTAAAGGTTCCTAAGTGCAGTCCTGCCGCAACACTTGTAACCCTTTGAGGTCAGGTGCTTCGTCAGGTAATGCATATAGTTGATCACCAAAAGCATACAAAATGCCTTCTGGCTGTCTTATCAGATTGGTTTGTGCAAATTCATCCCATAAACCACGTTGTTCAGCTGTTAGGTTTGGCCGTGCCGTCTTAACGGATTTAGCGATTTCATCCGAATCAGCTTTATGCAATTTCGCCATAAAATGACCTTCACCAGCAACATGGTTAGGAAATAACCGCACCGTATCGGCTAGAGCCGGATTACCGTCCGCCCATTCTGGACGGCCATCATCAATGCCATCAAACTTTTCAACGGGTACCACCGAAAATTCGGGATATTGTTCCAAAAGCCATGCAATAACTTGTTCGTCTTCTTCGGGAGCAAAGGTACATGTTGAATACACTAATGTACCACCCGGTTTAAGCATTTTTACGGTATCAACCAAAATTTCTTTCTGACGTTCCGCGTTTTCAGCCGGATATTCTGGCGTCCAATACTGAATCGCATCAGGATCCTTCCGAAACATTCCTTCCCCAGAACAAGGGGCATCTAAGACAATGGTGTCAAAGTACAGTGGAAACTTCTTAGCTAATGCAGTGGCATCATGATTAGTCACTAATGCATTGGCGACGCCGAAGCGTTCCATATTTTCACTTAGAATACCGGCTCGCTTCCGGTTAATTTCATTTGATACCAGTAGACCACTTTGCTTCATAAATGATGCTAAGTGCGTTGATTTTCCACCAGGCGCAGCTGCTAAATCCAGCACCTTACTACCTGGCGTTGGTTGCGCTAATTCTCCCACTAGTTGAGCAGAAGGTTCTTGCGAATAAATCACACCATCCGTATGGTCAATCGAATGCCCAGAAATCGCCCCATAATAACCCCACCGACTCCACGGCACACGCGGTCCCAAGGGTGTATCAACAGGCTGATCATTTGGCTTTAAGGGATTCACCCGAAAGGCTTTGCTGGGTTGATCATCCAGTGCTTGAAAAAAAGCATCTGCATCAGCTCCGAGAAGCCGACGATATTTTTCTTTGAACGCTTCGGGTAACTGCATCGTTTAAACGCTCCTTTTTTAGCCTATTTTGTTATTAATTTTAACACAAAAAAAAGCCAAACTCACGTTAAGAGCTGACATTTTCGCTTTTATAAAATTAAAACTAACTAGACTAACTTTAAAACATTTTCAATATAATCAGCCAAGCCATCTTCATCATTTGTTTTACGTGTAACTGCTTCAACCACCGGTTCTAATTTTCGATTTCCGTTCTTCATTAGAATTCCGTGGGCTGCTCCACGTAACATTTCATAATCATTCATTTCGTCACCGAAGGCGTACACTTGGTCAGGTTCAATATCGTACGCTTTTTGTAAGGCGGTTAGCGCCATATACTTATTCACATATTGCATACGTAATGAAACAATCGATGACCCTTGTCCCCAAGGTACTGCTTCAACGTCCTGGTCACCATAGGTTTCACGAACAAAATTAACAAACGCTGGTTGGTACTCTGGTGCGATATAAAACAACACTTCATTAAATCGTGCAGGTAGGTTATCGATGGTCAATAAACGTCGCTCTTTAACACTCATTGGAAAGAAAATTTGTTCCTCAGGACTG
Organism: Weissella viridescens; assembly: GCF_001437355.1. Taxonomy (GTDB): domain Bacteria; phylum Bacillota; class Bacilli; order Lactobacillales; family Lactobacillaceae; genus Weissella; species Weissella viridescens. The sequence goes on from NZ_JQBM01000001.1 coordinate 426,537, forward strand.
AGCACAATCCGTTCAGTTCGTCCCCAAGCATCTTCACGATTTTCACCCGCAATACCTTGAATATGGTGCACATCAAAAGCAATCATAATGCGGTATAAAATCTCACTTGAGAATGTAATACTATACTCCCCATCCCAACTTGTATTGGGCTTAAATCCAAGCCCACCATTAAAAGTCATCAATGGGGATGTTAGCCCAATTTGACGGTAAATTGGTTCAGAAACACGGGGGGAACGCCCCGTCACAATTGCGACAATATCCCCCTGGGCTTGGAGTGCTTGCAGAACAGCAATCGTATAATCTGATACCTGACCGGCTTCATTTAAAGTTGTATGATCCAAATCAATTGCAATTAGTTTTTTCATATTTATCATCCATTTTTTTAGTTTGCATTGCCCACAAGATGGACATTAATAATTTTCAGATTAACTGATAGTTTCCGTTTATGCAAGCCTCTTGCACACCAAAAAAACCAAAAAAAGATGGTTGCATTGAATGCAATCATCTTTTTAGTATTCATTAATAATCACTTGCATCATCAGAATCGTCGTCATCTGAGTCGTCTGGTAAACCAGCGTGTTCACTAAGTGCAATCGTACTATAGTTAGCATTGATTGTTAATGCTTGCTGTTGATTTCCACGCTTAACAGTATTATTTTCATCATCTTTATCAAGATTGATATAGTTGCCGTCTTTATCTTTGGCACCAGATTCAAATGTAATTTCTGACTTGGCATGTAGGTTATAGCCTGGAACTTGAACCTTATCAATGGCAACATGTCCATCGCGAAGGTTAATTGAACTTGCTTGATTTAACTTCAAACCAGACCCACTAACTCCCATATCACGACCGGTCACTTGCATCTTATCGAAAGTACTATTTTCGACATACATTCGTCCATCACTTGAATTCATATTCAAAGACTTGCTTTGGATATTCCGGATACGTGCACCACCATCTTGCATTTGCACCTTGATTTGATCGGCCTTGAAGTCATCCATAATCACGCCACCGTCTTTACCAGTCACATTTATTTGACTAATTTTAACATCCCTAGGCACTACAATCGTTGTATCACTTTCTTCATCATAGTTACTGAAAGAGAATCCTGTATCAGAATCACCAAACATCATTACCATATTGTCTTGCGTGTTGTCTTTTGCGGTTACGTGTAACGTACCGTCTTTAACATTCACAGAACTTTGCTTGCCACCCCATGATGTTGTTTTCACTTGCCAACTATCAGTATCACCTTGCTTTAAGGTCACTTGTTGATTTTTAACATTTAGATCAACGTTTTTGATATCATTCTTGGCAAAGTTTTGTTGATTTTTACGAACAGAAACGGTCTCTAATCCCTTCCCTTTTTCCCAAGAGATATTAAAATTCGATTCATTGAAAGTCGCACACATCAAAGCAACTCCCGCAACTGATAAGATACCACCAATAATTAAAGGCTTCTTTAATTTCATCTGACTACACCTCCTTTGATTGGTTGCCACGGTGATTTGACACCAACTTACGTCCCAACCACTTCATAAATTTAATAAACATTTCAAACATCCACTTTGTAATGTTCCAAATAATCGGTCCAAAAATAACCACTAACCCTGTCAACAACAAGCCGAGCCCACCAAAGAAGACGGCTGTTGGCACAGAGCTTGAGAACAATGAAAATCCAGCAAAAATTGAAGCCAGACCAGCACCCAAAACGCCAATGACACCGGCGTAGATTGAAAAAATCATCATGACAAAGGTAAATAGGATTCCCAAAATCATTGGAATTAAGAAGAGCGCCAAGAATACTAGCACTGGACTGGCCAATAGACCCAAGATAATCAACCAAATCATTTGGCTACGATTCTTTCCCTTGGCTTGTGGCGTAACGTCACTAGCTTGGCTAGTTTGTTCGTCGTCCAAGTTCATCGTATATTCCAAACGCAATGATCGTGCGAATTGTTTTGGCGTACCATATTTTTGTACCATTTCTTCAACGGTCCAGTTGGCATCCATCGCTTGTTCCTCATAAAATTGAATCATCTCTTCTTGATCTTGATTCGGTACACCATTCAAATAGTTGCGGACTTCCGCAAAGTAATCGTTAAACATTAACCTTCCTCCAAAAGTGAACTGACAGCTGTGTCAAAATCGGCCCAAGCTGAACGAATTTCAGCTAAGTGTTCTAACCCTGTTTCTGTGACGTGATAATACCGGCGAATGCGTCCTTCAAACGGTTCATCATAATTTGTTAAATAGTTATTCTTCTTTAAGCGACGTAAGACTGGATACATCGTTGATTCACTCACATTCAATTTCTCTTGAACTGTTTTTGTGATGATATAACCATATGTATCCTCCTTAGACAAAATTGATAAGACTGTGCCATCAAGAATTGTCGTTGGTACTTGAATATCCATATCATGTTTCCTCTCATACTGTTTTCGATATAATATATACTATATCATCTATAACATAACGTCAAGTCGGTTATACAAATTTATTTTAGAAAAACAAAAAAACGCCTAGGAAGCGTCTTCCTAAGCGTTTTTAAATTTAATTATTGTGCTAAAATACGATCGATTTCAGCCAATTCATCCTGGGTAAAGTTCATGTTACCTGCCACCTTCACATTATCCAAAAGATGATCAACAGATGAAGCACCAATAACAATTGAAGCCACACGACTGTCACGCAAGAGCCAAGCTTCTGCCATTTGGGCCAACGTCTGGTTTCGGTTTTTTGCCAAGTCATTCAAATCATTCAACTTGGCAACGGTTCCCTTAGGGTCGTCAGCAATAAATGAGTTTGAACGATGCAATGGCAAGTCGGCTGGGAAACCATCTAGGTAACGATCCGTTAACAATCCTTCTGCCAATGGTCCATAAGCAATCAACCCGGCGTGATGTGCATCCAAAATATCTAACATATTATCTTGTTCCGCTTCACGATTGAACATATTGTATGACATTTGGTTTCCAATGAATGGCGTATGCAATTCTTCGAAAATTTCGGCAATCGCTTTTGTTTGCTCCGCAGTATAGTTTGAAACACCAACGTACAAAGCTTTACCTTGACGTACAAGTGAGTCAAGCGCTTCAGCTGTCTCACGTAAGTTCGTATTTGGATCCCAACGGTGGGCATAGAAAATGTCAACATAATCTAGGTGCATACGTTGCAATGACAAATCTAGTGCGGCTGTCAAAGTCTTCCGTCCTGAAAATTCGCCTAGTGGGCCAGGCCACATGTGGTAGCCGGCCTTCGTCGTAATAACTAATTCATTACGATAAGGCTTTAAATCACTTTGGAACACTGCACCAAACGTTTCTTCGGCAGTTCCATTTGAAGGACCATAATTAGAAGCATTATCAAAAGAAAAAATACCATTATCAAAGGCCTTCAACATCACTTCACGTGAATTAGCCAAAGGCTTTTGGTCGCCTAAATTACGCCATAGACCAAATGATAAGGCAGGTAAAATTAAACCAGAATCTGATACACGGCGGTATGGTAGAACATCATAGCGGTTATCTGCAGCTGCATAGACCATCATTATTTCTCCGTTTCTTCAAGTAACTTATAGTTTTACAGTAGGATTATTGTGTGACTTCAAAAGTTCATCTAGCGGCTCATTTTGGTGAATACGCTTAATCGCTTCAGCCAATAGTGGGGCCACTGACAAAACTGTTAATTTAGAAGATTGGTTTTCTGGTGCAATTGGCACCGTATCTGTGACCACAATATGGTCAATATTTGCATCATTCGCTAAGACACGTCCGGCATCCTTTGAGAAGACTGCGTGTGTTGAAACGGCGAAAACTTCGGTTGCTCCATTTGCCTTCAACGCCTTAGCTGTCATTTGCATACGACGGCCTGAATCGATGATGTCGTCAATAATGATGGCGCGACGCCCAGTCACTTCACCCACAATGGCATCAGGTGATTCTGGCATCACTGATGCCACTGAATCATTAATAACGCCCCAAGGTGATTCGAGCAAGTCCGCAAATTTACGGGCGCGACCGGCACCAGTATGATCAGGTGAAACGACCACCAAGTTTTCCGTCAACTTCCGTTCGAAGAAGTAATCTGAAAGGAGCGGTGCTGCCAACAAGTGATCGACAGGATTGTTAAAGAACCCTTGTAATTGATCGGCGTGGAAATCAACCGCCACAACGCGATCAACCCCATTCATTTCAAGTAATGACGCTACTAGTTTTGCTGTAATAGGCTCACGAGACTTAGCCTTACGGTCTTGACGACCATAACCAAAATAAGGAATAACGACATTAATTGTATCAACTGAGCTACGACGTAAAGCATCAACGGCAATCATAATCTCCATAAACGCATCATTGGCTTCCGTTGCAATTGGGGCAATGATAAAGGCATCATCCCCACGTACACTTTCCAAAATACGTTCATAGATTTCGCCATCAGCAAAGCTGGCTTGATCAATTTGTCCTAAAGACATATGTAATTCGTCAGCAACTTTTTTAGCTAACGCATGGTTCACTGACAAACCAAATAATTTTAATTCAGATGACACAGGCTCTTCCTCCAATATATCTCTGCACTTAAGCTTTAACGTGTTCATAATATATTTCCATTTTAACAGATTTTCGCCATGCGTGCTATGTATCCCCACGAAATCGCTAATTACTTAAAACGTATTAAATCGATTTAAACAAACTAGTTTTTTTACCTAGAAACTGGTAAAATAAGTAAAATCAATTTAAATGCAATTTACGCATACCCATAAGGAGAATATTATGACAACAATGACTGCGAGCATTGCCGGCTTTACTTTTGACGATATCTTGTTGAATGCGGCTGGAGTGTATTGTCAAACAACCGAAGAATTGGATCAAATTCTTGAAGCCCCAGGGGCAGGCTCACTGGTAACTAAAAGTGCTACCCCAATGGAACGTCCTGGAAACCCTGGCGTCCGTTATGCCGATATGGCCTTGGGATCAATCAATTCAATGGGTCTCCCAAATTTGAGCTTAGATTATTACTTAGAATATGCGATTGCTCACCAAGCTGATAAGCCACTCTTTCTTTCAATTGCTGGACTATCAAAGGATGATAATTTGCAAATGTTGCGTGAAATTCAAGCTTCAGACTTTAATGGTTTAGTTGAATTGAACCTTTCATGCCCGAATGTACCTGGTAAGCCACAAACCGGTTACGACTTTGACACAACCCGTCAAATTTTGACGGAGGCTTTCACATTCTTTAAGAAGCCTTTGGGTGTTAAGTTGCCGCCCTACTTTGATATTGCGCACTTCGATATGATTGCGGCCGTCCTTAACGATTTCCCATTAGCCTTCGTTAACACGATTAACTCAATCGGTAACGGTTTGATGGTTAATCCTGACACTGACACCGCTATGATTGCGCCTAAAGGTGGGTTTGGTGGTCTTGGCGGTGCTATCGCCAAGCCAACTGCTTTAGCAAATGTTCGCGGCTTGCGTCAACGTTTGAACCCTGAAATCAAAATCATTGGAACCGGTGGTGTTAAAGATGGTCGCGATGTCTATGATCTGATTTTATGTGGGGCTGACCTCGTTTCAGTCGGTACAACATTACACCAAGAAGGACCTACAGTTTTCAATCGTTTGAAGCATGAACTGGAAACTGAAATGAAGGTCAAAGCGTATGACGATGTCGCACAATTCCGTGGACAATTGCAAACACTCGATTAATCCGCTATACTAAGCGTAACGAATCAACCATGCTGGGGTGCCAAACGGCTGAGATAATACCCACAAACCTGATCCAGATAATACTGGCGGAGGAAGCTTGGTTTTGTTTACGCGCAACACCGCCCTTTTTACGGGCCTTTAATACTGTAAACAAAAACCGTAGTCAAACCTTTCAATAGTGTTTGATTACGGCTTTTTTTGTCTCCACTGTTTGATTCGAATAACTTTAAGGAGGTTGCTTGTCATGCAGACATTGCAACAAAATAACACACGCTGGCATCTAAAAGATGTCATTTTCTTGGCCATTATTGCCATTTTCTTCGGAATCATTTACCAATTATGGGGTTATATGTACTACGCCCTTGCGGCGACCCCACTCAAACCATTTGCCAACAACCTCACTTTAGGAGTTTGGTTGATGGCCGGTCCAATGGCCGGCGTCTTACTTAAAAAAGTTGGTGCCACTTTCCTTGGTGAGCTGTTAGCCGCAACTGTTGAAATGTTACTGTTCTCAAGTTGGGGTGTTTCAACACTCTTATCTGGAAGCATCCAAGGACTCGGAAGCGAACTCGGCTTTGCCATCACAGGTTACAAAAACTGGGATAAAATAGGTCTTGCCTTTTCTGTCCTCACCTCAACCATCGTTACTTTTGGTTGGGATCTCTTTAGTAACGGCTATCTCCACTACCAGCCTTTAATGTTGATTGGTCTGTTCGCTGCCCGTTTGCTCTCAGTTGGCTTCTTTGCAGGTGTCTTGGTTTACTGGATTAAGCGCCTACTTGATCAAACCGGGTTAATGAAGTAAGCCCATGACTAAACTCGCTGTTGAAAATTTCAGTTTTCGCTATCGTGAGGATGGTCCAGAAGACCTGAAACAGATTAATTGGGCGCCCACGCCAGGTAGTTTCAATCTCTTAATTGGTTCGTCTGGTTCCGGAAAATCCACATTACTCAAGGCAATGACTGGTTTGTTACCTCAATTTGGTGGCGCTATCACTACCGGACAAATCACATTGGATGACTTGCCGATTGCCACCGTTGCCCCTTTTGAGCGTGCCAAACGGTTTGCCCTCTTGTTTCAAAATCCAAGCCGCCAATTTGCTATGGCAACGCCGGCTGATCAAATAACTTTTGCACTTGAAAACATCCAAACCGATGCTTCGCTGATTCCAGAACAAGTCGCCACAGCTTTAGCTGCCGTTGACATTTCGACGCTAGCCAACCAAAAGCTCATGACTTTGTCTGGCGGAGAAAAGCAAAAAGTTGCGCTAGCTACGATTTTAGCGTTAGGCAGTGAGTATATTTTATTAGATGAACCTTTCGCTAATGTTGATCCGCATGCTCGTCATGAACTTATGCATTTGCTTAAAACGCTTCAAATTGAGTATGGTAAAACCATCATCGTTGCAGATCATGACTTTTCCGGATACACCACTTTAGTTGATGAAGTCTATCAATTGTCTAATCATCAGCTCACGCAAACGGACGCCAGCGTCCTTAACGCATGTATTACGGCTAACCCATTTTTTCCAGCACCATCGCGCAACAACTTAAGCCCACTGGCTCTAATTGACGTGCGTATTGACATGGCGGGACGTAATCTACTCCAATCAGCTAACTTTGCACTGCCAGCCGGCCAACTTGGTTTATTATCCGGCGTCAATGGTAGCGGAAAATCAACTTTATTTGCTGCTATTACACACCAGCGTTCCTATCAGGGAACCATTACATGGCAAGGACAAGACAGTCAAAAAATAAAACTAAAGCAATGGGCTCAGCTAGTTGGTCTGGTCTTCCAAGACGCCTTGGATCAATTCGTGGCTCTGACAGTCGCAGATGAACTAACCCTGTCACAACAGCACTCACACTTACCTGATTACTGGACAGACGCACGCATTCAGCGTACTTTGACTCAGCTTGATTTAGCCGAACACACTAATGCTAATGTCTATCAATTATCAGGTGGTCAGCAAAAAAAGCTACAGGTGCTAAGTATGCTGATCATGGGCCAACCCGTACTACTTTTAGATGAGCCCTTAGCTGGACTAGATATGGATTCAATGCACCAAGTGTTAGATTTAATTCAAACATCCTTACGCGACAATCAAATGAGTGCGCTAATGATTTCACATCAACGGATTGGGCTAAAGCCATATGTCGATTATGAGATTAGTTTGCATGAACGCCACCTAGATACGGGAGGTACCCAATGACTTTAAATCCAAGTGTTTTACTGATTGTCCTCCTTGGCATCGGATTTCCCATGGCCTTTACTCAGTCAATTGTCGCCAATACTGTGGTTTGCTGTATCGCCCTATTGTATCTCATCACCCATCACGCTAATCTCAAAACGATTGGTTTAGTTACGTTGGTTTCATTACCACTTGCTTTGGGGACTGGGTGGTCATTTATCGCCTTTGGAACTGGCGACGTCTGGCAACAAGCATGGCTACAAGTCAGCCGTCTGTTTGCCTACTTATACTTGGGCATGACACTGACGCTTACAACCAAGGTGAAAGAGATGTTGCTCAGTTTTGTCTTACACCTGCATCTCTCACCAACCTTCGCCTACGGTTTGCTGGCTGCCTTCAATCTACTCCCACGCATCCAACGGCAAGTTAAAATAATTCGGTATTCTGCGAATTTACGTGGCATCACTTACCACCTATGGCAGCCTCAATTGTATTTCAAAGCCATTTTAAGTGCGATTCAATGGTCTGACGATCTTGCCCAAGGCATGGCTTCTCATGGATTTTCAGAAGGTTTCCCTCGGACAATGACTTACCAAGATAAGTTACCCAAATGGCAATGGCTCCTAGCTGGTCTACTCATTCTAATTTACTTGTTATTGTCACTTTTTCTATAGATTAAAAAACCAACACGTTTAAAAAAGCGCCCTTGCTCAAAGGGCGCTTTTTTAATTATCTGACTTTTCGGCGGAAATAATTAACATCATTGGGCGCCGTAATTCATCGCGCATCCCTGGTTGGCCCAACATGTGTTCTGGTGGCGTTGGTTCAATCACGTGTTGGAGTACAAAGCCATTTTTAAGTAATGTTTCAAGGTAGGTCGTCAAAGTCCGGTGGTATTTTTTGACATCTGAACCGAGAAAATGCGTTTCGCGTTGACCCTCAACAAAATAATTATCGACTGGGAAATGATCAATTTCACCCGCGTCATTTTTGACCCAATCCTCTGATCCTTCAGCCGTAAAAAGAGGATGTTCCACGGTAAAAATTAATTGTCCCTGCGGCTTTAACATTCGGTACATTTTTTGAACTAATTGGTCGTAATCTGCCGCGTAGTGAAGTGCCAAAGAACTCAAAATCACATCAAATTGTCCATCAGTAAACTTAATACTCTCGGCATCACCTAACTCGTATTGAACGATATCGGGATAATGATTCTTAGACTGCGCCACATCTAACATCCTTTGTGCTGGATCAATTCCGATAACAGAAGCTGCGCCATGCTCAGCACAATATTGACAGTGCCAACCATATCCACATCCAATATCTAAGACTGCTTTACCTTCAAAATCTGGCAAAATTGACGCCAACGCCTCCCATTCACCAGCTCCTGCTAACCCCTCAACACTGCGTTGCATCTGACTATAAGCATCAAAAAATGTCTCTTCATCATAAATTGATTTTTCCATTTACGTCATCTCCTTCCAATCGACTATTCATTGCGCCTATTGTAGCATAAAAAAAGACCACGCCAGTTGCGCAACCGTAGCATTTAACGTTTCATTGACTTTATGTGCTGGTAGATTTCCCACATCACATAAATTATCATAAATGTTAAACAAGTCGAAAAAGTGACATCGGTTAAAAAATGAGCTCCAACCCGCACACGTGATAAATCAACGATTACTGTAATGCCGATACCACCGAACCACCAAAATCTACGCCAATTTCCATTCGCAAACCATGCTAAAACAACTGTCAACGCTGCTGCCATAGCATGTCCAGATGGAAATGATTTGTGTCCATTAGCACCATTCATCGTATACCAATTGGTAAAGCGAGCGCCATTATGGATGATTTCATATGGACGTGCCCTTCCCCAGGCATTTTTCAAAGCACCATTTACTGACATCGCCATCAGTACCGTTACTGTTGCAAAAATAGCTAGCAAAAGTAGGGCTTCCAGTTGTTGTATCGATTTTTGTTTGAGCCATCGTTGTGTCAAAGTTGTAAATATTACGAAAACAATCGCCGTCAAGGTAAAGGTTAGTCCTGGACTGAAGGGACTCGCTTGCACATCACTGTTGGCAACACCGATGGGCTGCCCGCTTTTTATATTATGAATGATGGCGCCGCCATAACTCAAAAGTTCCTTTAACCCTTTTTGGATTTGCCACAGGGTTAAGGCACCACTGCCCACCACCAAGCTACCCGAAAAGAGACGATTATTGCTGACACGCCATGCATAAGCGAGTCCAATTTCTCCACTCACCATAAGCACTAGATACATGGGCAGAATCCCAATCATTTGAAAGATAGCACCAAACCAACTCTTTTGATCCATAACCGTATGACTGATTTCTAAATCAAAAGCGGTTCCAAATGACATAATCAGAATAAATAGGACTGCTGCTAGACCAAAGATTTGGTATTGCTTCTTTATTGACATCACAAGCTCCATTCGGATTTTATTTTACTCTATGTTATAAGAAAATCCCTGGTTATGGCAAGACACAAAAAAAGCGCTAAGGAAACCTAGCACTTTTGTCCTTATTCTAATTGATTAGATGACGCAATCACCGTTTTGTATAATTCCCAGATAATATAAATAATCAAGAAAGTTAAGAAACCAGAAAAGACCGTATCACTCATAAAGTGCGCACCAATCCGAACCCGAGAAACGTACATCAGAACTGCATAACCGATGCCAAAGCCCCATATATATCGGTGCCATTTACCAGTGGTAAACCACGCAAAAACAATCATAAGTGTCGCTGCCATTGAGTGACCCGAAGGAAATGATAGATGCCCATTCGGTCCATTGATTTGATACCACGCAGTAAAATCACTCTGCGTCGTGTTTAATTCATATGGTCGGACCCGTCCCCACGCTTGTTTTAAAGCAATATTCGCTTCATATGCAAGTAACACGGTTAACGAAGCAAATACACTAACAATTAGCAATTGCTTGATCTGTTGGGCTGTCTTATGGTAAAGCCAATACTGTAACAAGAGCGTTACCACAATATACGTAAAAATTAAGATAGCGTACGTAATGACAAGATTGAGACCAGCTTCACTACTATCGCTATTGGCCAAACCAATTGGTCGATGACGATGCACATTATCCTGAATGGCTAGTGAATAGCTCTCAATTTCAGATAAATATTTTTGTAACTGCCAAATTGATAAGGCAAACCCGCCTATCACTAAACTACCTGAAAACAAGCCATTCACGCGATTCCGTAAACCATACGCCATCGCAATTTCACCACTTAAGACAAGCACCATATAAACAGGAAACTCGCCTAGTGTCTGGAAAAGTGTGCCAAAAATACTATTATAATCAATAAAATGGCGACTAATTTGTAAATCCCAACACCCTGCAATTATCATTAACACGACAAAAATACTTGTCGCTGCAATAAACCATCGTTTTTGTTCTGCAACACTCATCGCGTCCACTCCCTCTTGATTCACCACTCTACTACGCTTTTTATTATGGCAGGTTGATGTAAATCTGGTGTAAATATTAGGTAAAGAAAAACGCTAGCGTCTCACGACACTAGCGTTTTTTCATATATTTATTTATCCGAAAAAGCAATATCGGCTAAATGCTGGTGATCTTGCCAGAAACCAGTCAATGAAAGATGCTGTTCCAAAATCTTCATAATCAAATCTGATATTGGCAACTCATCTGATAATGCAATGACCACCTGACCGTCAGTCTTTGACACAATCTCTACTTGTGGAACTTGTGTCAAGAACGTCACTAGGTTGGCAGCATCATCAGTGGTAAAGACATAATGATTTTGGGCCAAGCTGTCAGCTTCCAAATCTTGCATTGTCCCTGATTGATCAATCTTACCATTGCGTAAAATATACAAATAATCACTATTTGTTTCAAGCTCGGTCATGTTATGTGAAGTCAATAAAACACCCTTACCTTGCTTGGCTAATTGCATAACCAATCCCAACATGACCTTAGCTGAAGGTACATCTACCCCAGACGTTGGTTCATCAAAGATATAAGTGTCAAAATCACCCACATAAGCTTGAACAAAGCTAATTTTTTTCTTCATTCCGAAAGAGTACGTGCTTATTTTTTTATTCAAGTCGTTACTGATTTCTAACACGTCGGCAATATGCACCGCATCTTTATAATCAGCTTTCTTGATTTTACACATATATTTAAGAAAGGCTTTCCCGGTCATTTCCGCATACAAATTATCGGCATCCGGCATAACCGAAACTGTACCATGATCGATGTCACCAGATGTTGGGCGGAAATAACCACTGATTAAACCAATAATGGTTGATTTTCCAGCACCATTTGGACCAACAATAGCGGTAATTTTACCGTCAGCAATCTTAAGATTAATATCATCTAAGACCACTTTACTTTTAAAACGTTTATTAACATGTGTCAGTTCAATCATGCTACACCTCCTTTCGACTGAAAATCAAACCGCCTAGGACCGTAAATGCAACACTTAGTGCCAAAACTGATGCAATGCTGCCCCAATTAGCTGGTTCCAAGTAACCAAACGGTGTTAGCTTTAAAATGAAATTAATGATGTTATTTGGTTGGAGCATATTGATTAACGCCAAAATAGGCAAAACGATTCCCACAATTGCTGCTGTAAAAACACTTAACTTTTCTTGATTAAAGAGGCTTGAAATCAGCATCAATAAGGCTGCTACATACAAGAAAGTAACGAATAACATGGTGATATCGAGCCAAGGCAATTTGAACGTCTGCCGGTAAATCAAGACAAAGCCAATTGAGACGATACTCAATAAAATGAGATAAACGAATATGGCTAAGAATTTAGCCACATAAATCTTGACGCGTGAGACATACGGCACGATAAATCGAATCGTTTGTCGATCCACCTCCCCTGAAACAATTCCGCCAAATAAAGCTCCAGCAATCAATAAGCCAAAGATGAACAACATCACATCAACAGAACCGAATAACGGTAATTGACTTGGATCAGGGTTCACAACAAAAACTGTCTTATTTTTTGCAATTACATAAGCTAACCCTAGAAAAACAATATAAACAAAAATGTTTTTTTTCGTTTTAAAGGCATCCAAAAAATCTTTTTTAAATATTTGCCACATAGTACTTCTCCACCTCTCATAGCGTGACTTCATTATAACATGTTCAGGTTTGGCTTCTATGCGCCATAAAGATGCCTAAAGTCTCCAGCTAAAAAAACGGGACAACTCAAAATTGAGTTATCCCGTTTTTACGTTAATTAACCATGCTTCTTCAATCCGAATCCAACTGCACCCAATCCAGCTAATAGCGCTGCACCGGCAACTGCAAGACCATTTTGTTGGTCTGACCCTGTGTTAGGCAAAGTCTTGGCGTTTGAACCATGGAACTTTTCCATGCGCGTTTGTGCTTGTGTTGAAACAACTGCGTTTGATTGCTTAGTAGCAGTTGAACTAGCATGCTTGGTGTCAGTAGTTGCACCAGTGTTAGCTTCAATCGCTTCATCGGCATCAATATCTTCGTCTTCATCAAGGATGTCCGTTTCAAAACCATTAATGTATTCTTCGAAATCATCTAACAAATCGTTAAAATCATCATCATCAATATCATACTTCTCAACATAATCAAGAAGGGCATTGTATGCATCGATTGGATCATCATAGAATTCCTTCAAAAATGCATCATATTGCGCATCTGACATATCCAAATCAGCATTCTTTGCCAATAATTGTGTAAGTTTGTTATTCAAGTTTTCCAAATAATCTGATGACTTGTTGTACATTGCATCATCATCACGCTTTGCTGCAACAGTTGCCTTTGGTTGAGTAACCTTTGGTGTCACAGTTGCCTTTGGTGCAACTGGCTTTACAGTTGCTTTTGGTGCAACAGTCTTTGGTGCTTCTGTTGTTGCAGTTGCATCGGCCTTTGGTGCTTCTGTTGTTGCAGT
>NZ_JQBM01000001.1:440922-527087 GCF_001437355.1 Weissella viridescens
AATCTTTGGTGCAGTCTGGTTCAAAACAACAGTGTTACCCGTTGTTGATGTTGTTGCAGGAGCAACTTGTGTTGTTGCTGGTGTTGATACCTTAACATCATCAGCGTGTGCATCAGTTGTACCTTCAGTTGCAACAACTGCAGCAAGTGCAGCTGAGGCAAACAATAATTGCTTTTTAGTCATGATTTTCTCCTAAACCGAATAAATAAATCCATTGCATTAATACTTAAGGTAATTTTAACAAATTGATTGAATAAGTCAATCGTATATGTCAAATTTTACAAACAAAACACAGTCACTTATATAATATTAGTATCCATTAAATCATTAATTTGCATTCATATTCGCAATATAATCAGATTAGCATCGCTTTTGTTACAAAATGTCACAAAATATAGCTATTAAACTTTAATCTATTTTTCATTCATATTCAATGCTTTGCATAAGTCTGACAAGCTTAACTGTCCTGCCGCTGAGGCTTTAGTTAAACTAGCAAACGTTAATTGCGAGCCATATTGGTAACCAATTGTACGAGAGCGTTGACCAGCCGCGCCCATGCCCATAGTAATTAACGGTTTGTCAGTTCCCAATGAAATCGCTCGCGTTGCAGTTAATAAAGCGTCTGTTTCAGTGCTAGTCTGCACATCTTCCGCAAACTTAACTACATCCACTGGTAGCTTTACAAGCTCTGCCAAAATATTTTGAACATCAGCTTGAGCCGGGCCTAAACAATGTTTTGACCCAATCACGGTCACCTGATTTTGATACGCCAATGTGCGAAGGTCATGCATCACACCCAAATGCGCCACCTCAATATCAATCGCACTAGCACCGTTGGTGATCGCTAATTGGTTCAATTGGCGATACAGGTTTTGATCAAACGCCGTTAAACCACCTTCATCTTGTGTGCGATAGGTTACTAGAACCGGCTTATTAAATTGTCCTAAAAGTTGAGGCATTAATTTAATTAAGTCTGCAAAAAAATGCCAAGCATCGATACGCCATTCTATAACGTCGGCTTGGCATTGGTTAAATTGTGTAATTTGCGCCTGAAACATAGTGGCATCTTCCACTAGTAATGGCACCACAATCAAAGGTCGACGTGCTTTTGCCTGAGCAGAACCAATTTGTAACGATTTAGACATGGGTCAACTCCTGTTGAATTGCTGTGACAATCGCTTTTGGTGTGCGATTATCAACCGGCTGCACGAGGCTTGCCACCTCTTGATACTTGGCCAACCGTGCTTGATAAAGTTCCACCACATCACGGAAAGATTTCTCGGCTAGAATAGGCCGGGTAACATCCCCCATCAACCGTTCTGCCACAGTACCAAAGTGGGCATCTAAATAAATGACCGGAACTTGCGTTGCTTTTAACAGCTTTAAATTTTCTGGTTGCTCAACGATGCCACCTCCAGTCGCTAAAATGCCCTGCGGTTCAGCTAGCGCTTGTTCTAACACGGCGTGTTCTTGCAAACGAAACGCCATCTCGCCTGCTTGTGCAAAAATTGCACCAGGTGTTTGTTGTGTCTGTTGCTGGATGAGGACATCTGTATCATAAAATGGTATATCCAAAGTTTCTGCTAGTGCTTGACCCACCGTCGTTTTACCAGCACCCATGAATCCGATTAATATTGCTGTTAACATCACATGCCCTCTCAATCATAATTGTGCCAAGTCGTTGAAGAAAGTTGGATAAGAAATCGCAACTGACTCTGCCCCATCAAGCGTTAATGCGCCATCTGTCAACAATGCGGCAATTGCTAACATCATCCCAATCCGATGATCGCCGTGACTCCGAACGACTGTTGGTTCCGCAACGTGTAATGGTGTTGGCCCAGTAATACTGAAACCATCTGGCAAGGCCGTCACTTGCGCCCCAAGTCGATTCAATTCTGTCGTCACCGCATCAATGCGGTCCGTCTCTTTAACGCGCAACTCTTCTGCCCCTGTAATTGTGGTGACCCCTTCTGCTTGCGTTGCTGCTAGAACTAGCAAGGGGAGTTCATCAATCACCGCCGGAATATCGTTTTTCGTCACGTCGATACCTCGCAATGATTGCGTCTGCACTAATACATCTCCGATTGGTTCGCCACTTGTTTGGTGCATTTGGACTGGTATATCAGCCCCCATGCGCTTTAGTAACTGAATCAGACCTGTGCGGGTTGGATTTAGACCTATTTCTGATAATGCTAATTGACTGTCAGGAACCAACACCCCAGCAACTAGCCAGAAAGCTGCTGAAGAAAAGTCACCTGGGACCGTCACATCAGCTGGAGATAGGCTTTGCGCCGCTGGCACAAGCAATGTGCTGTCCTGTCGTTTTAAAGTCACCCCAAAAGTGGTTAACATGCGTTCAGTGTGGTCTCTGGTCGCAATCGGTTCGGTAATCCGCGTCATTTGATCGGCTTGTAGGCCTGCCAAAATTAACGCACTTTTTACTTGAGCCGATGCGACCGGCAAGGTGTATGTAATGCCGTGTAGTGTCTGATTTGGTGCTAACTGAATCGGTAAGCCTGTGGCAGGTGTCACAGGACGTAAGCCCATTTTTTCGAGTGGTTTTAAAACCCGTCCCATAGGCCGTTTTTGCAGACTCACATCGCCAATCATATCAATGTGAAATGGCTGTTTTGCAAGAACGCCTAAACTCAATCTTAGCGTGGTACCAGAATTACCAAAGTCAAGTGGTTGGTCAGGGGCTCTTAAATGCGCAACGCCTGGACTCACAATGACCGTGTCTTCACCGCTTGTTTCAATCGTCACGCCTAGTTGTCGGTACACTTGCATTGTCGATTGCACATCGTCAGCCATCAACAAATGGCGAACCTTTGATGTCCCTCTAGCCATGCTTCCCAACATAATCGCACGATGTGAAATACTCTTATCACCAGGAACTTGGATCATTCCTTTTAAATGGCTACGCTTACTTGGTAATTGTTGTTGTGTCATTCTAAAATTCTTTCAATTCGGTACGATACTGGTCTACCTGCGCTTTAAAACGCACCAATTGATCAGCATCAAATTTATCTAGCATTGCTTGTGCTAACGTAATTGCCACCATTGCTTCAGCAATAACAGCTGCTGTAGGTACTGCCGTTGTGTCAGACCGTTCAATTGAAGCACGATCCGTTTCGTGTGTGGCAATGTTAACACTTTCCATTGGCCGATAAAGCGTTGGAATTGGTTTAACAACCCCTTTCACGACAATTGGCTCCCCAGTCGTCATCCCCCCTTCAAAACCACCTAAATGATTTGAAGTTCGGAAAAAGCCTCGATCAGCTTGCCAGCCAATTTCATCCATCACCTCACTACCAAATGCCTCAGCATTCGCAAAACCACCACCAAATTCAACCCCTTTGAAAGCATTGATGCTGACAATGGCTTGCGCAATGCGACTGTCTAGTTTGGTGTTAGCTGCTACATACGACCCCAATCCAGCTGGTACGCCAGTTGCAATCACTTCGACCGTACCACCCACAGTATTGCGATCACGTTTCGTTTGATCAATCAACTCGCGCATAGCTTGATCAGTTTCAGCATCCAGTGTACGTGTTTCAAATTGTTCGCTTTGTGCTCGCAAAGCAGTTAGGTCCGCGAAATCAGTGAGTTGTTCAAGCGGTGTCCGCACCGGGCCAATATTAACAACAAAGCCATGTACATCAATCCCAACTTCCGCTAATAATGTCTTTGCAACAGCACCCACGGCGACACGCATGACCGTTTCACGTGCGGAGGAACGTTCCAACACATTACGTAAATCATTCGCATGCCCATACTTCATACCACCCACTAAATCGGCATGACCAGGACGTGGTCGCAATACTTTACGTGTACTGTTTTCCGGTGTCTCTGCAATATTAGGGTCCATAATATCTGCCCAATTATTGTGATCTCGATTATGCACGTTTAGCGTAATTGGTGAACCTAATGTTTGTTGATGCCGCACCCCACCTAAAATAGCCACAGTATCGTGCTCAATTTGCTGGCGAGCACCACGTCCATATCCCTTTTGGCGTCGTTGCAACTGTTGATTAATCATGTCCGCTGTCAAAGTTAGTCCAGCTGGGATGCCTTCAATTATTGCCATTTCTTCTGGACCATGGCTTTCACCAGCCGTCATATAGCGCATGTATTAATATCCTTTCACAAATGCTTCTAATTTTCGAACATCTTTTTTCACGATAATCGGTTCACCCACTTGGGCTAACCCAATGAAATTAATCCGATCATCTGTTCTTTTTTTATCACGTTTCACTAAATCAAAGAATTCGTCTTGTCCAATGTATTCGGAAAAAACGGGTAGGCCAACGGCCAAAAGGCGGCTAGTAATTTGATCACTCACCCCAGCCTTGGTATACCCATCACGTTCCAAACGATCGGTAATTGCAACCATTCCAATTGAAATCGCTTCCCCATGTCGCAAATCACCATGCGCCATCAACTCAATCGCATGACCAAATGTATGCCCAAAATTAAGGATTTGACGCTGATTGTGATCAAATTCATCTTGGACGACAATATCACGCTTATAGTTTAGTGACGCTTCAATCACCGGTACTAATTTACTCTTCAAATCAGCCACCGATTGAATTGAACCAGTTAATTCAGCAAAGTCGCCCCCCGCTAATAAACTCATCTTAACAGATTCAGCGTAGCCTTCAACAAGATCACGATCAGATAAGGTCGTTAAAAATGCAGGGTCAACTAAGACAAAGTCAGGTTGATAGAACGTCCCCATTACATTCTTCACTTCACCTAAATTAACAGCCGTCTTGCCACCAATACTAGCGTCAACTTGCGCTGTCATTGAGGTTGGTACTTGAATGAGCCCTATTCCCCGCATATAAAGTGAAGCAACCATACCAGCTAGGTCCGTAATAACACCACCACCCAGCGCAATAACGCCATCTGAGCGAGTGAAATGGTCATGACTCATTTGCTTCACAATAGTCTGGACGAGTTCAATACTCTTTGATGCTTCACCTGGTGCCACAACGGCAGTACTAACTGTAAAACCAGCATCGCGTAATTTTTTGACAACGGCTTTCAAATAGATATCCGCCACGTTCATATCGGAAATAACAATCACTTTACGTGGTGACCAAAGCTGACTCACCTTTGTCCCAATCGCATTACTTCCACCATTTTCTAAATCAATTTGATAAGGGTGCTCTTTTACATTCACATCAATCATCTGCATGTGTCTCCTTTACTATCGTTTTAATGGCCTTGGCTTTTTGCATGATGTCTTTTAATTCGTTTGGCGTTAAAGCTTGAGCACCATCTACGAGCGCCTTTCCCGGCTGATCATGAATTTCAATCATTAATCCTTGCGCTCCTGCTGCGACACCTGCCAAAGCTAGCGGCTGAACGAGGCTTCGTTTACCAGCAGCGTGTGATGGATCAACTAATACAGGTAAATGTGTGAGTTGTTGCAGAACCGGTACCGCCGCAACATCAAACGTATTACGCGTATATTTATTATCAAAAGTTCGAATCCCACGTTCAATCAGGAAAACATTAGGATTGCCAGCGGCTAAAATATACTCAGCTGCGTTGAGTAAGTCATCAATGGTTGCTGACATCCCACGCTTTAAACCTACTGGCTTTACCTGCTGTCCCAATTGCTTCAATAAGCTGAAGTTTTGCATGTTACGCGCGCCAACTTGAAAAATATCTGTATAGTG
Organism: Weissella viridescens; assembly: GCF_001437355.1. Taxonomy (GTDB): domain Bacteria; phylum Bacillota; class Bacilli; order Lactobacillales; family Lactobacillaceae; genus Weissella; species Weissella viridescens. The sequence continues at coordinate 446,610 of NZ_JQBM01000001.1, forward strand.
ATCAATTAAATCAAAATCACGCGTATCCATAATTTCAGTCATCATATCTAAGCCAAATTGATCTGCTGCCTGACGGTGTTCTTTCAGACCACTTTCACCATATCCTTGAAAACTATATGGATTTGTTCGAGGCTTAAATGACCCCCCACGTAAAATGGTTGCTCCAGTTGCTTTGACCGCTTGAGCCATGGCATCAATATGTGTTTGGCTTTCGACTGAATCAGGGCCAGCAATTAGCGTGAAATTTTCTCCACCAATTTGACTATGCGCTGTTTGAATTACCGTATCCTCTGGATGCCATTGACGCGAAGCACGTAAGGCCGTTGGCGCATCTGTCATCACTTGTGCTGTTTTGGGTAAAGTGAGTGTTTGTAATACCGCTGAACTCGTTAAACCAAGTTGCGTTTGGTGGTCATAAATAATGTATTCATTTGGAGATTGCGTCTTAAGTTGTGTATAGAGCGCTTCCGCGCTATCGTTATCAGGCATTTTTATGATTATCATTTTGCGCTACTCCCATTTCTTTCATCAGTGTTAACAAATCCGGCTGATATCCGGTCCAACTTTTCTGGCTTAGGCAGCCTTGTCCAACCAACATGGCTAATCCATTGAAATTTTCGCGATGACACTCCTGTGCCAAGCGCATTAACGGTGTCACCATATGATTATATTTTAAATCGATAATATTAACTTGAGTTTGCGTTGCTCGCATTTGTTTCTCCGACAAAATTGTTTGATCATCGTGCATACCAACCGTTGTTGCATCAACAATAACACTCATTTGATTTAATAGCGCATCAATTTGCGTTAAATCGTCGAGTGGTTGTTCTAATAATGTTTGCGTAACTTTAGCATACTCATCAAAATGATCACTAGGTCGATTTGCCACCGTTAACGTAACATCACTGGGTTTAGCAGCCATAATCGCTCTTGCAGCACCACCACAACCAATTAATAAAACATGCTGTCCGGTCAACACCCCAATTTGATATTGGAGGGCTAACCAAAAACCCTTTCCATCGGTGGTATCGCCGATTAAACGCCCGTGCTTATCCCGGTAAACAGTATTCACCGCCTGGGTCTTTTGCGCTAATGGCGTTACTTCGTCTAGTTTTGCCATAATGGCTTGTTTATATGGCGTTGTGACATTCGCACCATTTAAATCAGCTAATATGGGCTGAATCGCAACGTCAAAATCAGTCGGATTAATATCATATAAGGCATAGTTAGCCGCCACATGCGCCTTTGCAAATGCTAAATTTTGCAATCTTGGTGATAAAGAATGCGCAATTTGCGACCCAATTAAACCGTATTGTTGCATGACGCTCTATGCCTACTCTCTTCTTTAGTGTAAGTACTATTATAACAAATTCACCGACAATAATAAAAAAGCATTCAACGGTTTACCGCTGAATGCTTTTTTAAAAGAACGTCCCAATCCCAAAATGAATCGCAATAGTGATTAACCCCAACACGATATTGCGAATAATTGCTCGCCCAGGTAAACCGTGTCCTAAACGTGCACTTAACCAACCCGTCAATCCAACTGCAACAACAGTTGCCAAAATAGTCATCGGATATTTTAGAGGTAACGGACTCAACCACATCGCCACAAGTGGAAAAACGCCACCTGCGGCTGCACTAAATAGTGACGAAAACGCCGCTTCTACAGGGCTAACGTAGTGTCCCAACTTAATATTGTATTTACATTGGAGAATAGTTTCTAATGGTGCTTTCTGCATTAAATCGGTAGCGATGGCGGCCGCAGTCTGCTTCGTGACACCACGATTAACAAAAAATTGGCTAATATCGTTGGCGACTGCGTCAGGATTTTGCGCCAAACGGTCTTTTTCGCGAGCCACAACCACTTTTTCTGAATCAGACTGCGCACTCACTGATGCGTATTCACCTGAAGCCATAGATAGCGCACAGGCAAACAAGTCAGCCACCGCCGCAACCATAATTGTAAATTGATTAGTCGTCGCAGCACCCACAGAAAAAATGACACCAACCACGGTTAAAATACCATCATTTGACCCCAAAACACCTGCGCGAACTGCATTCAATTTCTCTTCCATTGTCATCTGCGTATTCTTTTTCATTGTTGTTCACCCCTATCGTCCCATCAAACGACCAATTAAAAACGTTACTAGCATTGTAAACATCCCCGCAACAACATTGCGTAACGTCCCTTTCCAACGGTCCACGCCAGAAAACTGTGCCGCTGTATATCCCGTGATTGCCAGTGCCATCACAACAGCGATCGCCGTGCCCTGAATACGCCATTTAGGAAGTAGCAACCAGATTGAAAGCATTGGTAAAACAGACCCCAATGGAAATGAAAGCATTGATGCCACAGCCGCTCCCATTGCCGAAACTTCATGGTGCAACGTAAAGCCGTGTCGTTCACGAACGGTGGTCCCCAACGCATCTTGATCCATCATTTCTTGTGTTGCTTGGTTTGCTAACGCTGGTTCAATACCTAATTTTTCATACCTATCAGCGACAAAATCAAATTCCTGCTGATACCGCGTTGCTAGGGCGTGTGCTTGTTCTTGTTCAGCTCGAATTTGTGCATCATTTTGTGAATGTACCGAGACATACTCACCCATCGCCATTGACACAGTTCCAGCTAGAGCTCCGCCAAAACCAGCAATTAAAATGGCAAAAGTATTTGCAGTTGCCCCCGCAACCCCAATCACAATCCCGGAAATCGATAAAATGCCGTCGTTTGCCCCCATTACAGCAGCCCGCATGATATTGTTACGTTGTGCTAAATCTAGTTTTCCCATCACAATTCCCTCCCGTCTAACTTAGAATCATTATAATTTAGAATGATTCTAAAGTCAAATGCGTACAAAAAAAGAACCAGCAAAACTGATTCTTTTTAACTACATTAAATTATTTTTTGCGGCAATTTTAAGGACCGGAATACCAATCAACGGCACAATAATCGCGCCAGCAATAATTTCAAAAATACCATTCGTTCCAGCAATTGTGGTTATCAACCAATTAGCCAATCCCGTGTGTGGAATCCCTGTAAATGAGGTGTTCATCACTTTAAAACTAATCCAAGTAATTGTAAGCACCAACGCTGTATTGACGAAAGAAGACATGGCACCTAACCCCACCAAATACCAACGTTGTTGGTGCCATTTTTTATTTTTAACATAGTGCCAATACAGAAATCCGATAATTAATCCAACTGTCATCCGTGGAATAAAAGCCGTGAATGGATTTCGAAACATTAATGCTCCGATACTTGGGACAGAAGTCCAAGCGTGCCAGCAAGAATAAGCGGCCCATACCGCACCCAATAGTGCACCCGTTTTCGGCCCTAATACCATAGCCCCAATCGCAACAGTAAAGGTAATAATGGTGACTGAAGCTCCTAGAAAGAACGCACCAATAGGTAGCGTTCCCAACCAAGGAACTAAAGATTGCACCAAAATAATCGCGATGAATAATGCCGTCAGTACTAACCGGCGACTTTTTTGTGAATGTGCATTCATAGTCGTCTAACGCTCCATTGTTTCATTTCTTCTAGTTGTTAAGTAAGCTTGCATACGCTCAATTGCAGTATGCAAGGTTTCATCAGAAGCCGCATACGAAATGCGGATATAGTCTTTAGTAGCTGATGAGAAGGATTCACCTGGAATAACTGCGACCTTACCATTGAAAGCAAGATTCTTGGCAAATGCATAGCCATCATCCCCCATATCCAAAGGAATCTTGGCAAAGATATAAAATGCGCCAGTTGGCTTATCAAGGATGAATCCCATCTTCTCCAATTCTGGAACTAACCAATCACGGCGACGCTTATAGATGGCTTTCATTTCATTTGGCGCATCCTTGGCATCAGTCAAGGCAGTGGCAGCCCCATCCTGAATAACCTTTGGCAAGGCAAAAGTAAGGGTCTCGTGTACTTTCTGCGCTTCTTCAATCAACGTCTTTTCACCAAAAATAAAGCCAATTCGGTATCCTGTCATGGCATGTGATTTAGACAAACCATTTAGTACAATTGTTTGTTCCGGAATTAAGGTTGCCAATGAAATATGTGCTTGATCATAAGTTAATTCTGAATAAATTTCGTCGGAAATCACCCACAACTTATGCTTTTTAAAGACAGCCGCCAATGCCTCCAATTCTTCGAGGGAATAGGTGACCCCCGTTGGATTGTTCGGGTAATTTAACAAAATTGCCTTAACTGGCACGTCAGCATTAGCAATAGCTGTCTCCACACTCTCAGGTGTCACCTTGAAATCATCTGGACGTGTGTTAATTGAGACCAATTTACCATGCGCCAAATCTAGTGCAGGATAATAAGCTGAATATACTGGCTCTGGCATAATTAAACCATCCCCTGGATTTAGCAACGTCATGAAGACGGCATTAATCCCTTCAGAAACCCCTTGCGTAACAATGACATTATCGATATCAGTATAAGGTAAGTCGTATTTTTCTTTGAAATAGTCAAGCGCAGCTTGCCGTAGTTCTGGTTCACCCTGTGAAATCGCATAGTGTGAGTTATTTTCATTAATAGATTGGATCATGCGATCCTTAATCCGTTGATCGACATTAAATCCTGGCTCTCCAAAAGTCAGGCGAATTAAATCTGGAATCCCGCTAACTAATTTCTGAAAATCAGTTAACTTATCTTCTGTCATATTCATGACCGTATCACTTAATGGTTGTACAAATTCTGCATTACTCATTTCAAGCCCCTTAATGTTAAAATTTCATGTGATTATTATTTCACGTCCGGTGCTGCCCTCGGTCTGTTTCCATGATTATTACTCGAATTTAAAGCATTTTTAAATTGCGCATATTTTCACATGCTATTGTCTAAAAAAACCCAGCACAGCTGGGCTTCTCGATTATGCTTGTAATTTTTTAGCCATGTAAGCTTGAATGCGACGCATTGACTCTTCTAAGTCTTCTGTTGAAGCAGCGTATGATAAACGAATGTTACCTTCACCACCCTCACCAAAGATTAAACCAGGTGCAACGCCAACCAAAGCCTCCTTCGCCAAATCTCGAACAAAGGCCATATCATCCATACCAATTGCTTCAGGAATCTTGGCAAAAATGTAGAACGCTCCACTTGGGCGAGCAACTGTAAAGCCAGCTGCCTCGAGCCCACTTTGAACGATGTCCCGACGTGCTTGGTAAGCATCACGCATTTCTTCAGCATCCTGCAAACCATTGTTCAAGGCCTCATCTGCCGCCGCCATCATTGGTCCTGGTGCAGTAGTTACCAAGAATTGGTGCATCTTAGTAACGTGTTGCATCAAGGCCTGTGGTCCAGCCACGTACCCAACACGATAACCTGTCATCGCGTGTGACTTTGAAAGGCCACTGACCAAAATTGTTTGTTCAGGTAGGAGCTTTGACATTGTTGTGTGCGGTCCATCAAAGCAAAGCTCTGCATAAATTTCATCCGAAATCACAACCATATCACGTTGACCCAAAAGTTCTGCCAAGGCAGAAACTTCTGCTTCATCGTAAGTTACACCAGTTGGATTAGAAGGATAGTTGATTAAGATTCCCTTAGCATCCGGGTTAGCCTCTAAAACAGGCGCCAACTTTTCAGGGGTTAAGCGATAGTCTGGAGCTGTACTCAAACCAACAATTTCAAGTCCCAAAATTTTAGCAATCGCATCATACATTGGGAATGATGGTGTTGGAATAATAATTTTTTCACCAGGATTGAACAATCCACTCATTGTGGCAAACAAAGCTTCAGAAGCGCCAACCGTTACGGCAATTTCATTGTTTGGATCATAGCGTGGTGCTTGAAAGCGATTGACCAAGTAATTGCTAATTGCTTCACGTAATTCAAGATGACCAGCAGGTTGTGCATAGTGTGAATCATCATTATCGATATCACGCTTAGCTGCTTGTTTGATATGTTCAGGAACGGCAAAATCAGGTTCCCCTAAAGTTAACTTAATCAACCCAGCAATTTCTGAAAATTCTGCATCAATCACACGAATGGGTGAAGGCAGTACATTTGCAAGTTGTTGGTTATGTTGATTGGCTAAACTTGGTTTTACTTCTGGCATGTTTTAACTCCTTTTGACTCACAGGTCATATGGCATATCTCACCGGATATTGGACAACAACACATAGGAAAATCCCTATCTATTTTTTTCTGATTAACTAATAGTATACACATTTTCAGGTAATTTGGCGCAATTTTTATTAAAATCAATTACACTTTATACCATTTTATTAAAATAAGGTTTTGGCATAGTCACGAATTGCTGGTTCATAGCCAGCTCCTCGGACGGATGGGTCTCCATCCAGTAAGTCATGGATCTTACCACCATGATTGGCGTAATTCAATGATTCTGTGTTTGCAATCTGCTGAAGCTCATCAATCGTATACGATCCCCGCTGCATATTAAAACGGACTGATCCGTCATCTTGCAAAACTTGATGCGCTTCAAGTGCATTCCACATTGAAACGAGTTGATCATGCTTATCTAAAATAAATTCCGCATGATAATCATGGGTAACAATTTTCAAATTTGAAGCATCCTCAACCCCACGGTTATGGTAACGTGCATCTGGATAACGAACTTGTCGATGCAAGAACTTTTGCGACGACAGCTTCAATCCTACACGCGTTACATTTTGTGTCCGAACGAAATCAATCATTGGCTTACCTAAATAATAACGTAATTGGTGATCAACAATATCGTTGAGCATCGTCATTGATGGTTGGCCAAAGAAACGCTTAGTCCGTGTTTGGTATTTAGCATACATTAGACGTGACACCCGATTAGTAAATTCAATGTAAGTCCGTAACTGCTGCATCTCACCAATATACAAATAGTATAAAGTTGGCGTGGCACCGTGTTCTGACCAAAAACCAAGTCGTTTCATTTGGACAAAATTTTCTGCACTTGGTTCGAGTCCCATCACTTTTTCAAGCATCGCGATACGCGCTTGGGCATTTTCTTGACTTGGTCGGAAATCAGCCATTAGCATTTCAGTGAATAATTCAGAACCAACGCGATGCGCATCAAACCAAAGTCGCATTTGCGTGGCATTTTGATCGAATGAGTGCGTTGCAAGGAGGCGCTCAACATGTGCTTGGTACTGCTTTATCGCCGCAGCTGACCAACCATCTCGTGCTAACTGATTGACTTGTTCTTCCAGTGTCAAAAGCGGAAACCGTTGGTCTGCTTGGCGAAAAGTTGATCCAGTTTTCATTAATCCTAACCTCCTTGATATTTTTATACCTGCAAGGGCCGCGTTGAGTCACGCTCAACGAGTGACACATCAACCGCTATTTTTTGACGATCCAAACGATGATCTGCAATTCGAGCCATTAACACATCCAACGCTGTTTTGGCAACGATATCAACCGGTTGGTGAATCGTTGTTAAACTTGGCTGGTAAAAAGCCGCATAATCAGTATCATCATAGCCAATGACTGACATATCATCTGGTACATGCCACCCTAATTTTGACAAACCTGAAATCACACCAATGGCTAATTCATCATTTAGCGCAAAAGTAGCCGTAGCATGTGAAATTGACACAGCCATGGCTGCCGCTTGCCCTGATTGTTTTGACATATTATGGGTCGTTATCTCGCTCACCTTTACGCCTGCTTCCTCCATGGTTGCTTTAAATGACCCGGCGCGATAGAACAAATTGTCTGTAAAGACTTGATTACCTAATAAGGCAACCCGCTTGTGGCCCTCTGCAATCAAGTGTTCCGCTGCTAAGCGCCCTCCCGCTTGGTCTTTGGTATAAACAACGTCAGCTAATTCCAAATCATCATGATTTTCGGTCACAACCATAGCAATCCCACACTGCTTTAATAAATCAGCAATTCGATTGGGATCAGCCAATTGACTTACGACAATAACGCCACTCACACCAGCTTCAATCATGCGTTCAACAGCAGCATCAGCTTGCTTTTGTTCCCCTGACATAATTGATAACGACATGTTCTCTGGTAATAAGTTTTGCAAATGTTGAACAAAGGCTCCGAAATACGGTAAAGCCAACGTCGGCACAACCACGCCAATCAACATGTAGTGACTCTTTTTTAAACTACGTGCGCTAATATTTGGCACATACCCGACTTCATCACGGGCTGCAAAAACCTTTTCACGTGTCGCCTCTGAAAAGCGGTCCCCTTTATTGTTTAGAATTTGTGATACCGTCGCAATCGAAACATCTGCAAGTCGTGCGACATCTTTAATGGATGCTTTTTTCATTCTGTTCTCCTAGTCTACAACTGTAATACCCGTCGCTCCAATCGGCAATTGTATAAATTGACCGGGTAAGTCCACATAATCTAATACATCGATAAGATCTTGCACTTTTTCGGGCGCAACCAATGTTGCAATTGCTGGTCCTTGCTCAAGCAAAACGGTGCCATAGATATCTAAGGCGTGTGAAGCCTGTCGAATTGCAGTTAGCGCCGCATTATCTGTAGCAGCTGGCTGTTGCAAAAGGTCGGTTTCCATAAGTTGTCCGGCCAATTCACGTTGTTGATTTTGCCATGCGGCCATTAACATATTTCCACTTGCATTCACTGCAACTGCATCTGCATAAGCAACTGCCGCATCGTTTTGTGGTGCCATTGTGGCTTCTGGTAAATAAAGCAAAACGGTGTATGACGGACAAATAAAGCCACTCGCATACACATCCCCATGCTGTAAATAACTGACAGTTGGTTGTCCTAACAAAGCAGCTGCCACATGTGCTGGTTGTTGAGCAGTTCGAGCTGCTAACGTTAACTTTGTGAAATCATCTAGACCTAATTGGCCAAGTTGATTGGCTAATTCAATACCGGCTAAAATTAAGGCATCTTGAACCCCAAGATATTGCTTAGTAGGAATCGTACTCGTAATTGTCACAGCATGTGGTGTTAGCTGGGGGGCTAAGTTGGTCGCAATTTGCACAACATAGTTCCGTTCGTCAGTAGCTACCGTAGCCGCAAAGGGATGCTGCACCTGCCATTGCTCAGTTGGTGCACCAACTTCAATCGTTAGGCCTACTTCAAGTGGAAATCCGATGGATTGCATCCCTGGGCCAAAGTTGGCTAAGGTTGCTGGAATAAAAATTTTCATCACGTACCCCAATCTTTTGCTTAACCCCATTTTCATGCGGTTAGTTCGCGTAATATTTAAATTTTACCACGTTTTACTAAAATGTTTTACTAATTCACGTAAAAAATTTAAACATTAACTTCTTTTTAAGGTGTGCTATACTTTAAGAGTTGTTTAGTCGTACAGGGTAGGTTTTAATGCGTCAAGTGTTGGGGAAACGGAATGTGATCCCCAAACGAAGGTTTAACCGCGATATTATTACCACATTCACTGTTACCAGTGAAACCCTCCATCATAAAGGAGGTGTTTTCAAAATGAAAACATTAAAGAACTATTTTCCCCGCTTGGATACCAAGCAAGTCGCTTTGTTGGGTCTTTTAGCAGCATTATTGCTGATTCTAAGCCGCTTTACTTTTGGACCAGATTGGCTTAAGTTTGGCTTCTCTTTCATTGCGTCAGGTCTTATCGCTAAATGGTACGGTCCGATTTGGGGCGCTTTTGTCGCTTTCATTTGCGACTTCATTGGGGCGACGATTTTGACCAGTGGCCAGCCATATTTTCCTGGTTTCGCCTTATCAGCGATTGTTGGTGCCTTAATTTATGGATTCTCATTCTATAATCGGGACCACTTAAGTTGGACCCGCGTGATTGTGACAACTGCGATTGTCCTTGTCGTTGTCAACTTATGCTTAAACACGATTTGGGTCATTACCTTGCAAAATGCTTGGCATAACTCTGGCATGCTTAAGACAATGGTTTCTACACGAGCATTGAAGCAACTTGTTTTCTGGCCAATTCAATCAATTTTGCTATACGTCATCTTAAATAATAAGCAATTAGATCGTTTACGCGCCGATATCTTCGCCCGTTAATAAAAATTAAAAAATCCCGTTCCTGGTTTTAATCAGGTGCGGGATTTTTTTCGTTTAAAACTTAACTTTTGTTTTTAGACCGCAGGCCAAGACTGCGCATCAATCAGTTGTAGATGGTTATCCAACAGGCCGCTTTGCCCTGATAAGACGAGATTATAGTTTACATCACGCGTTAATGTCATCGCAGGATCAAGTTGCTCTATGGCGTAGCCTTTAATCGCAACAGTTCCAAGATTACTCGTCAGTGATGCATCGAATTCATTCGTAATTTGATCTGGCCGTGCCAATACCAATTGAAAAGCTGTGTTCAATGAACAAATACTCTGCTTAGAAAAAGGACCAACTCCATCATCAAAATCAAGAACAAGTCTTGTGTCCTCGCGCATTTTTTCATGAATCATTTCAACAACCGTTTCACTAATCGTCAACTGCATGTTATCCCCTCCACTGTTCACTTACCACAAGTAAGTATACCGTATTTTTGAATACAAAAAAAGACATTCTCGTACAACAAGAATGCCCTCCATTTAATTACTTATCTTGAACATCGACCAAAACAACGTGATCATCCAAAGTACCACCGTCACCCTTAAGTGAAAGGTTCAAGTACTTATCAACATCAAGCGTCATATTTGGATCCATTTGATCTTCTGAGTAACCCTTAACATAGACATCGCCTAAGTTACTCTCAATTGTATCGTTGAAATCTTTTGTAATTTGGTCAGGACGTGCCAGAACAAGGTGGAAAGCCAAATCTAATGTACATGTGGCTTCATCTGAAAAAGGACCAACCCCATCATCAAAATCTAGTACAATCTTTGTATCATCCTTCAAGTGCTTTTGCACCATTGTCTTTGCTGCATCTGTAAATGTTAACTTCATTATTCCTACCTCCTATTACCTTAACGTTTCTTCATGTACTTACTATATACAAGAAACCATAAAATTGTATTAAACAAATTTTTTCACGTACCAGTTTCCACAAAAGTTACTTTTCTTCCTGATAACGCTTCAGGTTTGATTGGGCTTTGGATTCAATTTCTGGACTATATTTCATCCCTCCCTGCGGATTCAAGACACCAGCTTCGACATATGCTCGCGTTTGGTCGTCTACTTCGCGTGGCGTTTCATTTGGTCCCCCAATAACAGCCACGGCTGTGCCAGAACCACCACTTTGTCGGCGTTCCTTTGATGTTGCTGAAAGACTTGCGGGCTGCGCGTCGGTTGTGGCAGAAACTTCAGGCTCAACAACACTTGTTGCCACAGCGTTCGCGGGCTCAACATTCACTTGATTACTCTGTGCTGATTCAGCTTGCTCGGATTCCTTGCGTTTCAGGACAGATTCCTTACGCTTTAGGTCAGCCTCTTTCTTTCGGGCACTAGCTGCCACTTGACGACTACTTGCACGCGTCGCTTCTTCCATTTTCTGGTTAAGCGCGTGCTGGTGTGCCAGAAGAAAAATCGCAATTCCAATCGTAATAGCGGTCAATACACCAACGCCAACCAGTATGTAATTTTTCATCTTTCTTCCCATTCTCCATCTTAACTTATTCCCATTTAATGTACGCTAACGCACATCCTGACTGATTATACCATGCCACCCCACTTAAAATGCTCAATAACTTAGAAGTCATCATAAAAAACACCTTGTTGCGCCAGTGAAGAAAATCGACTTTAGCCAATGAAGAAAATCGACATTAGCCAATGAAAAAAGCCCTTCAAAACTGAAGGGCCTTCTTTTTAACACTAGTGTTGCGAATCCTTAAAAAATATACCAACAATAGATTGTTATGCATTTTAAGAATTGTCACTGCGGTGTTTAAAATGATTTGATGACATTGCGACCAGCGCTTTCACAAGCTCGTTCAAATGCCATCATGAATCGATCACGTTCCGTTGGGGTTCGAAAACGCAAGATGAACTGTTCTGCAACATCACCGACAGCAATTCGATTAATACAACTACCCGTCACCCGACCGACGTAGATGTCAGCATGTTCGCGATCATGGATCGCCGTAAGCAAAGCGTTGAATACCTGGGGGGGAATACTTGCTTGAATTTGTATCAAGTCGTCTAACGTGGTGTTCTGATTCGGTGTTGTGACTATATTCATAGCGGTCCTCCTCATTCATAAATCATATCGTGGGCTGATTTAAATTTAACATATCATCATTTTAGTTTCAACACTTAATTATTTTTTATAAAGTGTAAAATTTTAACGGTCAAAACATGTTATAATATAAAAACAGAATTTAAATTTATTTAAGGAAGAACATTTTATGAGTGATTCAGTTTCGAAAACCCAATATCTACAAACAATTTTAGAATTAAGTGGCGGCGATGAGTCAACCAAAATTTCCAACAACCAGATTGCCGATCACTTACACGTGACGCCATCTTCTGTTTCAAATATGCTAACTAAATTGCAAGAGACAGGTGAAGTGAATGTTGTCCCTTATTATGGGGTTACCCTAACAAAAACTGGACGAGAAACAGCCATTCGCTTGATTCGTTCGCACCGCCTTTTTGAAACCTTTATCGCTGAGGACTTGGACCTTCCTGTCTCAGTTGCCCACGACAATGCGGATCATCTCGATCACGATGCAACAGGTCAATTAATGGACGCCCTTGATAGTTTCCTTAAGCATCCTAAATACAGCCCACAGGGGCTTCCTATCCCCGATGCAGAATATCACTACTCCCCTGAAAAGTTAACCAGTCTTTATGATGCTAAAGATGGTGAAACCATTACCATCCATGCCTTCACTGAAGATTTAGAGCTATTGCGTTATGTTGAAACAATTGGCTTGCCCCTTAATTCAACATGGACCATTAAAGAACGTCTCCCCTTTGATGGCCCATTGATTCTAAACAATGATGAGCGTGAATTACAAATTACGCGACATGCAGCTGAATTCATTTATATTGAACAATAAAAAAACGAAGGTCCAATTACCTGGACCTTCGTTTTTTGTTTACTTTTTACGATAATCTTTTAAAGCTTGCAATAGATTAAATGCAGCCATACCTAGTCCAACAAGGGCAAAAAAGCGACCTGCACCTGATTGTCCATTTTTGTTTTTGTTCTTAGCCATATTTATACACTCCTTTACTTAATCCAGCGGTTATCCTTTTCAAACGAATCCAAGACTGACTGAGGCGCCTGATTAAATGGCATTTCCTTAGTTAAGTCCCCTTGCATGATAACACGTCCACGCTCAGCTGTATAATCACATGTAATTAACGTGACCATTTTACGACCAGGGATTGGGTCAGCAACCTGCACATCAGTCGGCTTCACCACGCGATAACTGGTTGTCTTATACTCGTACACTTTCTTCATATCCGTTAAGTAGATTTTTTGTCCAACTTTTCCGTGATAGTAGATTGGTGAGAAAAGAACTTTTTTACCAGAATCGCCCTGGATAAAGTGACTAGCTAACGCGTAATTTCCTTGTCCCATTTGTTGGTTTTCATTTAAGGTCCCGGCACCCAATGACAAAATTGTATCGCTAACACCATTAGCAATCGGTACTGACAAACCAATTTCTGGTACAGAAACAAAACCAATAAAATCAACTTTTCCAGCATTGACGCGTGCTTTTAGAATCTGCTGTGCTGATAAGGTATTCACCTTACTCCAGTCGTAGTTTGCATCTTTTTTCGTTTGATCTGCTTTATTAATGGTTTTTTGGGTCACTTTTGGTTCAAACGTATTGATGGCAAAAGTTGCAATTTGATTATGAAAAATCAATCCCAGTGCGATAATAATCAGCACAACATATATTAAGGTCGACCACCAGTGATGCTTCCGACTTGTTGTCTTTTTCTTATCTGCCATTTTTAGTTAGTCCTGCTCTGCATCAAAATTGTTGATAAAGTACAACAAAATTTGTAATTCGTTCGTTAGGTCAACGTTTTGAACCCGCACATCCTTGGGTACATCCAAACGCAATGGTGTAAAGTTTAAAATGCCTCGCACCCCTGCATCGGCTAAACGTTTAGCCGTCTTTTGTGCTTCTTCAGCGGGCACTGTTAGAATAGCCACTTCAATCCGTTGATCTTGAATTTGCTTTTCCAAATCATCAATACTATAAATTGGCACACCAGCTTGAATGGTGTTTACAATCTTTGGATTGACATCAAATGCCGCAGAAATGCGCGCATTTGAACTTTGGTGGAAATTGAAGTTCAACAAGGCTTGACCCAAGTTACCAACCCCAACTAAGGCAACTGAAGCCAAATTGTCTTGGTTCAAAATATCACCAAAGAATTCCATCAATTCTTTAACATCATATCCATACCCACGCTTACCAAGCGCCCCAAAGTATGAAAAATCACGTCGGATCGTTGCTGCATCAAATTTAACAGCTTTAGAAAGTTCATTTGATGAGATTCGTGTTACGCCAGAATCTAGTAAAATTTTCAAATAACGGTAATAGATGGGTAATCTACGTGCGGTTGCACGTGGAATATCCTTTTCAGTTGTATGGACGTGTTCTTTGTCTTCAGTCATGCTTTCACCCCTCACCATTTCAACAAAAATATAATACACTAACTATAACATAGTTAGTGTATTATGTGAATATATTAACAACTATTTTTCACAAGCAAAAATCTTGCCTGAAGCGCATCGATTAAGCTTTCTTAGGCTTTCCCTTATCTTTTCGATGCTTACGCTTAGCCTTTTTTTCTTTAGCAAAACGATCTTCTCGTGACTGTACTTCCTGTTCTTTACGTACCGGTTTCACGAACTTTGTGCTTTTTTTAGCAGATGTACTTGGCTTATCTGAATCATCTGTTTTAACAGTTACATTCTTTTTAGGTTGAGCTACCTTAGTTGCCGCCTTACCCTTACCAGACGAAGGTCGACTACTTGGCTTATTATTCCCACCGGCCCGACTATTTCGCAGGATGGCTGAATCATTTTCCAATAAGCGTGGACGCCCCTTCACAACTTCAATATCAACGGCAACCATACGCTTTAAATCACGCGCATCATGATCATTACCAAAAGTAATCACCAAGCCATTTTTGCCCATTCGACCAGTTCGACCAGAACGATGTGTATAAGTTTCCCCATCTCGTGGCAAATCAAAGTTAATGACAACCGGTAAATCAGGAATATCTAATCCACGCGCCCCAACATCAGTCGTCAACAAGAATTTAGCATCCCCATTCTTAAACGAACGCATCGCACGTTCACGTGTTGAACTTGAGTCACCACGGACCAAAGTCGCCATTCCAATATGTTCATGCGCTAAGAAGTTCGCAGTCATTTTCAATTGTTTTGTTGTATTGAAAAAAACCATGGCCTGCATTTTCTTTTGGGCCGCTAGCTGACGTAATCGTTTGTTTCGTTGATCAGTTGCCGTTAACCAAAACTCATGTTCGATCTTCGTTGGCATTGGCACGTCGCGTTGATCAATGCGCTCAAACTCACGATCAAACACGCCGGCTGCAATCTTTTCATCTACTTCAGTGGCACCAAATAGAGCGACTTGAACATCTGAATTGTCGATGGCATCCCAGATTTCATCAACCTGTTTTGCTGTATCATCACGCAAGAGTTCATCAGCCTCATCAAGAACCAATGTCCGTAGGCGTCCCAACTTTAATTTATTATTATTAATCAGTTCAACAACACGACCAGGTGTTCCGACTAAAACCTCAGGATGCTTTTTTAAGCGATCCAATTGATTTTTAATGTTAGCACCACCAGTTAGCGACAATACTTTTAGTCCGAGCGTGCTTGCCCATTCACGCATCACATGTGTTGTTTGCATAGCAAGTTCTTGAGATGGCGCGAGAACTAGCAATTGCTCCCCATCATCTGGGGTAACATTTTCAAGTAATGGCCAAGTAAAAGCCAATGTTTTTCCAGTTCCAGTTGGGGCTAAAGCGTCGATTGAACGTCCATCTTTAAGTGGCTCATACACCGCTTTTTGAATCGGTGTTAATTCGCTGAATCCACTTGATTGGATTTTTTCTTCAAATTGTTGATGCATTATTTCTCCTTGGGTCAGTTAAGTCACTTAGTCTGCTGGAAATACAATCCCAGCTGATTGACGCAAATCTGTCAAAACCAGATTTACGCGCTGACTTGTTAGTAATAATTCTTTATATTCGTTAGCATGTGTTTCAGGCTCTTCCATAATTGCTGCAAAATCATTAGCTTCAGCAATCATTGGGTTTTCAGGAGCAGGATCACTGATAACAAGTTCATCGCCAACACCATCGTTATAACTTACGTTTTCTAGCTCAGCAATATTATCAATGATAATCGTGTCTTTACGCCCCATAATTTCTGAATGTTGGTAACTATTTGACATCTTACCGAATTGTGCAGTCATATCAAATTCTGGATAACGTAAAATGGCTGTCCCACGTCCATCGGCGCCATTTGCAAGTTTGGTTGCAAAATAGTGCACTGAATCTGGCAATCCAAACAAAGCTACGATGGCATAAATAGGATAAACACCTAAATCAGTGAGGGCACCCGCACTGAATTCACGTGTCAAAACATTGGGCTCTTCGCCAGCTAGATAGGCGTCAAAGCGGGATGAATACTTTTCATAGACAAACGTTCCCCCAGAGATCACTGGCATCTCAGCAACTTTGGCCGCAATTGCCTTAAAGTTTGGCTGATGAATATGGCGAGCTGCCTCAAACAGGTGTACGTTTGGGTGCAAGCGTAACAAAGAGTAAATTTTTTCATACTCTTTTGGATTGGAAAAGGCTGATTTTTCAACAATAACCTGTAGATCGTTTTCAATGGCCTGCTTCACTTGTTGATAATGTAGGCTATTCGGTGAGGCGATATAAACAACATCGATATCACTAGCATAAAAAGCAGCTAAATCAGTGAATACAGCTGCGTCATCTGAAAATTCACGTCCTGTCGATTCACGACGTGAATAGACACTTGTCAGCTGATAACGGCCAGTTGTTTCCGCAGCCTCAACAAACATTTTACTAATCCAATTTGTTCCAATAACCCCTAATTTTAGCATATTATCATCCCCCTCACGCTATTGTATTGCATGTTTTTAGTTATCATTACATCAGTTAAAACTACGACCTTGTTGTCATATAACTTGCTTATCTGTAACAACCAATTGATCATCTAAATCATAAATAATTGGCTCACCATTGGCAATTTCAAGGTGCATAATATCAGCATCAGAAATATGCTCAATATGTTTCGTTAAAGCTCGTACGGTACTTCCATGGGCAACAATTAGGACATTTTCTCCAGCTTGTAAATGCGGTACAATTACCGATTCATAAAATGGTAGAATTCGCGCCAAAGCAACCTTCAAACTTTCGCCATGTGGCAACTCAGTTTCAGGAATATCATCATATCGTCGATCAAAGGCTGGATATGTTTTACCGTCAACGGTAATCGATGTTGGATGTCCTTGCGTTTGTGGTGGTAACACATCATAAGCTCGTCGCCATTCATGAACTTGTGCCTCGCCCCACTTTGCTCGTGCATCATCGCGATTCACCCCTTGTAAAGCTCCATAATGACGCTCATTAAGACGCCATGTTTTTTGCTCAGGGACATATAGTTGGTTCGTTTCCTCCAACATAATATGCAATGTTTTAATCGCGCGTTTCAGCAAAGACGTTGCTGCAAAATCAAATTGGATCTGCGTCTCTGCAAGCAAACTACCAGCTTGATGTGCTTGAGTGACACCTGCATCGCTTAAATCCGTATCAATCCAACCATTAAACAAATTCTTAGCATTCCATTCACTTTGACCGTGACGCATTATTACTAATTTTGCCATGTTTACATCGACTCCTTTAACGCAATTTACCTTAATTATACACCACTGTGCGGCGGATTTCACTGCTCAACGGGGCTGGACAGGTTCCATTAAAAAACTCCCCCTCAGATAACTAAGCGGGAGTTCTTAATCATTAAGCTTTACGTTCCAAAACTGTCACTGATTCCACGTGAGTTGTTTGTGGGAATTGGTCGATTGGTTGTACATCACCCTTGATTTGGTAACCTTGTTCAAGGAACAAAGCGACATCTCGAGCCAACGTAGCTGGGTTACAACTAATGTAAACAACACGATCAGGTCCCATTTCAACCGCTGCGTCAATCAATTCTTGCGTTAGACCCTTACGAGGTGGATCCAAGAAGATAACATCCGGCTTTAGACCATCTGCAGCCCATTCAGCCATTTTATCTTCAGCCTTACCAAGTTCAAACTTGGCATTTTGAATACCGTTAATATCGGCGTTACGCTTGGCATCATCAACCGCTTCGGGAACAACTTCGACCCCAAGTACTGACTTAACACGGTCGGCAATGGTCAATGAAATAGTTCCAATACCTGAGTACGCGTCAATCACAACGTCTGTTGGCTTCAACTCTGCCTTATCAGCAGCATTTTGATACACAACTTCAGTCATTTCAGGGTTAACTTGGTAGAATGAGTTTGGTCCGATGGCAAACGTCTTCCCTAGCAAAGTATCCTTGATGGCTTTTTCACCCCAAAGGACCTTGTTTGTGTCACCCATAATAACGTTCGTCTTTTCTTGATTCACGTTTTGAATAATTGATACGACTTCTGGCAAGGCCTCACGAATATCATTAATGATAAATTCAGCTGTAGGCAAGCGCTTAGCACGCGTTACCAAAACGATCATCATTTGATGTGAGTAGTGTCCACGACGAATCATAATTGTACGGACAACACCCTTATGGTTCTCTTCATCATAGGCAGCAACGTGGTACTTACGTAAAATATCACGTACAACGACAATTGCCTTATCGATTTCTGGATCTTGAATGTAGAAATCTTCCATAGGTTGTAAACGGTGTGAGCCACGACGGTAGAAACCAGTCGTCACTTCGCCATTAATTTCGCGAACAGGGATTTGGGCCTTGTTTCGGTAACCCCATGGGTTTTCCATACCAATAGTTGGTAGTACTTCAACGTCAACGTGTTGCTTATTGAACACATCAGCGACTTGCTTTTGTTTATGTTTTAGTTGCGCGTCATATGTTAGGTGAGCCAACGGTGCAACACCTGAAGTTAAGACCTTAGTATCAATTTCAGTATTACGATCTGGTGACTCTTCCAAACGGCGAATGACACGTCCAAATCCAAAGTTAGACGTAACCTTAGTTACCCCCACAAGGATTTTTTCGCCTGGCACAGCATTAACAACGAAAATTGGGAAGTCTTCATACTTCACCACTCCGTTACCTTCATAGGTAATATCAATCACTGTGGCTTCAAATTCTTGGTTTTTTACAACCGGTGCTTTTCTCTTCATCTTTTCTCCTTTTTGGTCTTTTCGACAACCAGTAAGCTAACAGTATACCACACTTTATCGTAAATAAAAAAAGTTCGGACAATTTGTCCAAACTTCTTTGTGGATTACATCTGACGTAAAGCGGCAATGCGTTCTTCCATTGGTGGATGTGTATCAAATAAATGACTCATCCGGCTCTCTTTTTTGAGCGGATCACCAATATATAATCCTGCACTACTTGGCGCAACATTTTCTTCGGCCATTGGTTCGCTGCCTGAAATTTTAGTCAACGCATCAATCAGCCCCTGTGGGTTACGTGTTAATTCAACCGCGCCTGCATCAGCTAGAAACTCTCGATTACGTGAAATCGCAAGCTGAATAATTGTGGCCGCTAACGGTGCCAACATCATGACAATCACAGCCATAACGATACCAAAGATGTTACTTGATTGATTATCACGATCCCGTGAACTCCAACCCCAAAAACTTGTTCCGAAATTAGCTAACATGGTAATAACCGACGTTAGGGCCACTGCTAAGGTTTGAATTCGAATATCGTAATTGCGCACGTGCGTCATCTCGTGAGCCATCACACCCTCAAGTTCTTCACGATTTAATTTTTGTAAAATACCAACCGTTGCTGCCACAGCTGCATTTTCCGGCTTATTTCCTGTTGCAAAGGCATTGGGACTTGAATCATCAATAATGAATACCCGTGGCATTGGCACATTTGCCACTAGTGCCATATCTTCAACGA
Source organism: Weissella viridescens (assembly GCF_001437355.1). Lineage (GTDB taxonomy): Bacteria > Bacillota > Bacilli > Lactobacillales > Lactobacillaceae > Weissella > Weissella viridescens. Next base: position 466,595 of record NZ_JQBM01000001.1, read on the forward strand.
TATGCCACAGTTCCGGCGCTTGCTCTGCCGTTGTAATTTCATAGCCATGATTCATGGACATCACGACATCCGTTGATTGACTCATCATGTAGAAGGCATAAACACCACCTGCAACTAAGGCAATCAACACCCCTGCTGACCAACTTGCCATCAAGAAATAACCTAAAGCTGCACCAACAATTGCTGTAAATAAGAAAAAGCCAAAAATTAAGATGACTGTTTTTCGTTTATTCTGGGCAATTTGTTCAAAAAGCATGTGATTTCCTCGTTTATCTTATAACCCTTGGTCGTCAAATGAGACCTTAGTTTGTACCTTTTCTTCCTCAGGTGTTTCCAAGAACTTTGCAGGCTTGAATTTATGAACTGAGGCAACGATATTCGTTGGGAAAGTTTGTAACTTTGTGTTGTAGCTAGCTACAGAAGAATTAAATAATTGTCGTGAATAAGCAATTTTGTTTTCTGTATTGGTAAGCTCTTCCATCAACTTTTCATATTGTTGTGAAGCTTTCAAATCAGGATATGATTCAGCCACCGCAAAAATTGACTTCAAGTTAGCAGACAACTTATCTGACAAATCCATCTTTTGTTGGTGATCTGCATCAGGCACCTGTGCAATTTGATTACGCAAAGCAACGACGTTCTCCAAAGTGCTCTTCTCGAAACGTGCGTATCCTTTAACTGTTTCCAATAAGTTTGGAATCAAATCATTACGACGCTTCAATTGGACATCAATTTGGCTCCATGATTCTTGCGTGTACATGCGTGCTTTAACTAATCCGTTATAAGCATTGATCCAAATAATGACAATAATAGCGATAACTGCCAAAGCAATCCAAATTCCCATTTTAATACCTGCTTTCTCTACCTAAAGTTGTGTTTGTAGTTATTATAACAAACAATACCCTTACCTAAACTTAAGTTTTTATTGCGCAAAAAAAGCTTGTGGAAATTGGTACCGGTCAACCCGCCAGCGGTCATAGACCGTTCGTTCTGGGTAAACCCGATTCGTTAGCACCGTTAATGCCTCATTTGTTTTCAAGTTCAAGGCCATAATCGTCCCAGTAAATCCGGTTTGATACAGCCAATCTTGTTCAATTGATGGTTCATCTTCGCCTCCAAACCGCCAATAATGCCAGCCTAACGTACGAAAATCACAACGATTTGCTTGCAATAAGGCCACGACATCGGGTTCCAACCAAAACTGATTAAATGTAAGTGCATCAGTTAAAGTACTAAAAATACCGGCGTGGCCTGCTGCCCCACCCAATAAATTCGCTTTAAAATCATTGACCGTACCTTGTAATAACCCACCTCGCTCGGGAACATCTTCAGTTGGGGCAAAGCGTTCTTTTGGTAAATCATAAAAACCTGGCATTGCAGGCGTCCGATACCCAGTTTCATGCAACCCCAGTGGTTCAAAAACCAACTGATGCATCGTCTGTTCTAAAGTTTGGCCTGTGATGACTTTCAGCGCTTCCCCTAAAAGCATGTAGCCAACGTCAGAGTAATGAATTTCAGTTCCTGGCGCACTGATCAGCTCCCGATTGTATAAATCGGTCAGCAGCATTTCTCGTGTTAATTGCGTCGTCTTCCGGACACTACTTGGCAATCCAGAAGTATGTTGTAACACTTGTTGAAAGGTAATTTCCGTGTAATTGAACTGTGGCAAAACACTTTGGATGGTGCGTGCTAAGTCAAAGTCGGATTGACGTACCAGTTGAATATATGCAGCAGCAGTATACAGTTTGGTTAACGATGCCAAATCATAAATTGTATCCGTCTGAACCGGATGCGCAGCATTTCCGTCACGGGAGCCTAGCGCAACTTGCTCCTGTTGTCCAGCTGCTGTCAGCATGCCGACATTCATCCCGACTAACGGCGTTTGATTGATTAATCGCTGCCCAATTTGCGAAAGGTTTTCCATCACTGTTTGCATTATTTCACCTGTCTTTCATACAAAAAAAGCAGCCAAATGGCCACTTATATCAATAACATTATTCTGCAATTTTGTCCGCAATACTTTTTTGAATTGCTTCTAATTCAGCTTCAGCAGCTGCTTGCGTATTAGCCTTAGTCCCAACATAAAACTTAATCTTAGGTTCAGTTCCAGAAGGTCGTACAGCAACCCAGCTACCGTCTTCCAACCAATACTTCAAAACATTGGCCTTTGGCAAAGATAGTGGTTCTGCTACACCAGTCGCCAATGTGGTAACTGTTTGTTGATCAAAGTCTTCCGTTTTAACTACGGGAACACCACCAAACTCAGTTGGTGTTTGTGTTCTAAAGTCTTGCATAATGGCTGCCATCTTGTCCGCACCATCAATACCCGCGAAGGTCATTGATTTTGTCTCTTCATCAAAATAACCGTATTGTGCAAACAATTCTTGTAGACCATCATATAAAGTCATGTCTTGGCTCTTGTAGAAAGCCGCAACTTCTGCAAGCATAACAGTGGCTTGAATTGAATCTTTGTCACGTGTAAATGACTTCATCAAATATCCGTACGACTCTTCAAATCCAAACAAGAATGAATGTTCATCTGTATCTTCAAAGTGTTGAATTTGTTCAGCAATGTACTTGAAGCCTGTCAACACACTAATTGTTGCCATATCATAATGGTCCGCAATTGCCGTAGCAAATTCAGATGATACAATCGACTTAACCACAGCCCCGTTTTCAGGCAAAGTACCTGCATCCGCTTTAGCCGTCAAAATGTAATTTAGTAATACTGCGGCAATTTGGTTTCCTGACAACAATGTATAAGTGCCATCTGGTTGACGAACGGCTACACCCATTCGATCAGCATCTGGGTCCACAGCAATGGCAACATCAGCCCCATTTTCAGAAGCTGTTTCAATTGCCATCGCAAGGGCAGCATGATCTTCTGGATTTGGCAACGCAACCGTTGGGAAATCACCATCTGGTTCTTTTTGTGCAGCTACCATTGTGACATTTTTAAATCCTGCATTTTCAAGAGCTGGACCAGCAATTTTTGCTCCAGTTCCATGCAATGGCGTGTACACCAACTTCATATCTTGACCAATCTCATGGGTCAACGTTGGATTGATTGTTACAGTCTTAATGGCATCAAGGTAGACATCATCAATATCTTGACCAATTGTCACTAGTAGTCCCTTTTCACGCAAGGCTGACTCATCTGCAACAGGTACGGCAAACATGTCTGCTTGACGACTTGACTCTGTAATGATGTCTGATTCCTTAGGTGGCATTTGACCACCATCTTCACCATAAATCTTGTATCCATTATAGTCTTTTGGATTGTGTGAAGCTGTAATCATAATTCCAGCATAGGCTTTTAAATGGCGTACTGTGAACGAAAGCTCTGGGGTTGGACGCAATGCATCAAATAAATAAACTTTGATTTCGTGCGCACCAAGTACCTTCGCGGCTTCCAAAGCAAATTCAGCTGAGTGATGTCGCGAATCGTACGAAATAGCGACACCGCGCTCTTTAACCGTTACATCAAGGCTATCCATCAAGCGTGCTAACCCTTCAGTGGCTTGACGCACCGTGTAGATGTTCATGCGATTAATTCCAGCACCCATGATGCCACGCATTCCGGCAGTTCCAAAGGACAACGGTTGGTAAAAGGCATCTTCTGCCTGTGCATCGTCTTGTGCTAAGTTCTGCATGTCTGCTTGTAAGTCACTTGGCAAATCCGTTTGTTGTTGCCAAATTTCAAAATTATTTTTCCAGCTCATTATTTTGCTCCTAATTATCACCGATTACTTTACTAACGTTAAGTATAACACATCTGAGAATGCGCTTACATCATTCGTATTATCCCTTTTTTTCAGTGAAGACATAATCTGTAGGTAAATTAAATTCTTGTCGAACTAATGTTAACGCGGCATGGAATACTTGGTCCATATCATAATAACGATATTGTCCTAGACGCCCACCGAACACGACTTGATTTTGATGTTGACGCGCCAAAGCAGCATACTGCTTATAAATCGCCATATTGGTTTCATCATTGATAGGATAGTACGCTTCTTTATCGCGATCCCATGTTTGTGGATACTCACGTGTTACCACCGAGACACCTTCGTCTGAAGCACCGTCAAAGTGTTTCCACTCCATGACTCGTGTATACGGGGTCTTTGCATCAGTATAGTTAATCACCGCATTTCCTTGGTAATTATCTGTGTTTAGCACCTCTTTTTCAAACTTCAGTGACCGATAACCTAATTCACCGTATTGATAGTCAAAGAACTTATCAATCATCCCCGTATAAATAATGCGTGGGAATTCTGAGAGATAGGCATCACGATCATTAAAGAAATCAACGCCCGTTTGGACATCAATCAGCGGATTATCCAATAATTGATCAAAAATTTGTGTATAGCCACCAATTGGAATACCTTGGTAACGATGATTGAAGTAGTTATTATTATAAATAAAACGAACTGGTAGACGCTTAATAATAAAGGCGGGCAAATCAGTTGCTTTACGACCCCATTGTTTTTCCGTATACCCCTTTACCAGTTTCTGATAGATATCAGTTCCAATCAATGAAATGGCTTGTTCTTCAAGATTGCGTGGTGCCCGATTGCCCAACTGTCCCAAAGCTGCTTCGCGTTGCTCAGCAATCTTAGCTTGCGCCTCCGCCGGGGTTTTAGTGCCCCACATTTCATAAAACGTATTCATATTAAACGGCAAGTTGTACATTTCACCTTCGTAATTTGCCATGACCTGATTTTGGAAACCATTAAATGTTGCAAATTGTTGCACATAGTCCCAAATTTCTTGATTATCCGTATGGAAAATGTGAGCACCATAATCATGTACTGTAACTCCATGTTCCACATGCGTGTACATATTACCACCGACATGTTCACGTTTCTCAATCACTAACACCCGCTTACCTAACTTTGCGGCTTCATGAGCAAAAATGGCACCGTATGGACCTGCACCCACTACCAAATAATCATATTTCTTTGTATTTAACACGGGGCTCTACCACCATTCTCTAGAATTTATTAAAAGATGTTTTTTCTCTAACTCCTATTTTACCATATTTCAATTTATCGCTTATGTGGAACCCGCTTTTTTTGCCACAACATAACATTTAAATCGGACTAATAAAAAAGCACTAGTCGACGACTAGTGCTTTTTCTTTATTTATCGTTTAACCCTAAGCGGTCAAAGATATCATCAACGTGCTTCAAGTGCCAGTGATAATCAAAGGCATCATCAATCTCTTGCTTTGAGAGTTGCGCATTAATGGTTGGATCCGCATCAACTAAATCACGGAATTGAATTTGTTCATCCCATGAGCGTGCCGTCAATGGTTGAACAGTATCGTAGGCTTCTTCACGTGACAAACCACTGTCAACCAACTTCAACAACAAGCGTTGTGAATAAATCAAACCATACGTACGTGTCATGTTTTGTTTCATCGTTTCAGGGAAGACTTGCAAGTTTTCCAAAATCCCCGTCAACCGATGGATCATATAATCAAGTGTTGCAGTTGCATCAGGTAGAATAACCCGTTCTGCACTTGAATGTGAGATATCACGTTCATGCCATAAAGCAACATCTTCCATCGCTGTTACTGAATAGCCACGTAATACGCGTGACAGCCCAACGACGTTTTCTGAACCGATAGGGTTACGCTTGTGTGGCATCGCAGATGATCCCTTTTGACCACCCTTAAAGCCTTCTTCTACTTCATGAATTTCTGAACGTTGTAATCCACGAATTTCAGTCGCCAACTCTTCCAAAGTTGTTCCAATCACAGCGATGGTTGAAATATAGTCAGCATGCAAGTCACGCGGTAGTACTTGTGAGCCAATTGGTTGTGGGGTTAACCCAAGTTCCTTCATGGCATACTCTTCAACCCGCGGTGGCACATTCGCAAAAGTTCCGACGGCTCCTGATAGCTTTCCAGTAGCCATTTCCTTTGACACACGTTCAAAACGCGCAATGTCACGAACAGCCGCTTGATAGAAACGTGCCAAAACCAAACCGAAAGTCGTTGGCTCAGCGTGAACGCCATGCGTACGTCCCATCATCACGGTATTCTTATATTTACGGGCCAACTTAGCCAATTCGTCACGATATTCAATCAAATCCTGCATAATGATTTCATTTGCTTCGCGAATTCGTAATGCTTGAGCGGTATCAACCACGTCGGTTGAAGTGAGACCATAGTGAATCCACTTACGTTCGTCACCCAAAGATTCAGAAACATTACGCGTGAAGGCAACGACATCATGCTTCGTTTCCTTTTCAATTTCCGCAATACGTTCAGGATCAAAAGTCGCATTTTTACGAATTGCATCTAAATCAGCCTGGGGCACATGTCCTTCAGCGACCCAACCAGCAGTTACCGCAATTTCAACATCCAACCAAGTTTGGTATTGGTTTTCGGTTGACCAGACTTTTGCCATCTCAGGGCGTGTATAACGATCAAGCATAGATAAGTTAGCTCCTTTTTTAAAACACGAATTAAAAACTCTTCACTTAGTATTATACCGTATTTTCACGAACATAAGCAATACATAGTCTGCTTACGTTTGAAAAAAGCGAACAAAAAAAGCCGCAAGGTGCGACTTTTCAGTAAATGTTTACTTTTTGTTTTCTTTTGCAGCTTGTGCAGCAGCTGCCTCAGTATACTTTGAAAGCACATTCTTCATGTCAGGGTCCTTGATATCGACATTTGCCTTACCAAGTTCCTTACCAACAATTGCATTAACTTCATCTTGGTCAGACATTACTTCATTAACCTTGATATTCTTTAGATCACCCTTCATCTTATCAAATGAAGGCTTCTTTTCTTGCGTATTGCGCTTAACAATGTAATAACCTGAGTTCGTTGAAGCTTGAACTGGCGTCTTAGTGTACTCACCATCCTTAAGCTTGAACGCTGCCTTTTTGACATTAGGATCGACCTTTGTACTTGTTGAATCAAAATCATCCAACTTTCCACCGTTCTTCTTGCTTGCAGAATCTCCTGAATACTTCTTGGCTAGTTCAGTAAAGTCTTGCCCATCATTCAATTCTTTAACAATCTTTTCGGCATCACTCTTGCTACCCATCAAGATAACAGAAGCACTGGTCTTTGGTTGGTATTCCTTATAAATCTTCTTCAAACCAGCGTTTGAAAAGTTTGTGTGGGCCTTTACTGCTTGGCGTTCCAAGAGTTCCAACTTTACAGAATCACGATAAGTTTGAGGCGTCATTCCAGAAGCAGTCAATTGTTGTTCGAATTGACTTCCCATTTGATCACGGGTTTCATTGTACTTCTTGGTAACATCCTTATTAGAAACTTCTTTACCGTACTTCTTGTCCAATACTTGGTTCACAATCATATTGGCTAATGTTTGTTGACCAGTTGGTGTTTGCTTCAACTCTTTATAGTATTTAGATTGGGTGACGTTTCCATCATCACTTGTCGCAACACTCTTAGGTCCGGCTCCCCAGACAGCTAATCCGATTCCGGCAATAAGGACAACGCCTACGCCTAATACTTTTTTCCACATATGCATGGGCCTCTTTCTATTTTTTAAATATTATCTAGTGTAACATAAATTCCTAACTCAAGCTTAGCTTATTCAACCTCATACGTCACACCCATTGCAAATTGCCCATTATCCAATGGCACTTGAATGTTCATATGTTCTTTAAATTCAGCATCTTGATAATGGAGTACAGCGCGTTCGTACGGCCAATCAAATTCGGGTAACCGATCAAGTAAGGCTTCATCATCTGGCGTAGAGGTGTTTAGAATAAACCGGACGAGTATGCGTAGCCAATCCACATGCGAAATTTTATCCAAAAATGCCACATGTGTGAACGGCATTGGACGCATTTCTCCTTGCAACTTCATCCCCGGCGCTGGCATCTTTGGTACCACAAATTGATAAAGTCCGGGTTCAGCAAACGGCATCTCAGGTACGTCTAAATCACGTAGCACAACCTGCTCTGCTGTTTCAATATTGACTTGGCGATTCGTCTGATGACTAAGCACAATCGGATGTAATTCCGCCCCGTCAAAGAAATAATTAATTAAAATCTCTTCCTTTGGATCAGTCAACGTTGATTCTAAATACTTTTCACGCGCAATCACATCAACCTTTAACCCAGCTGCCTTAAGACTATTAATTAACTTAATCCGATTTCCTGGCACGACGATACGCGTTGGCTGTTCAACCTCCACTACGTTCATGATGTCCGAAATTTCAAGAGGTTCAAAGTATTGCTTGTCGCTTAGTTGCGGAATAAATGTCAAATCATGTGGGTTATTGTTCATCAACACAGTCTCATAGCCTTGGCGCTTATACTCATCGCTGACCATGGCCATCACGTATGAAGCAGCTGCTCCATCACCAAGGCGGAAAGCCCCTGTACCAATAATCAACACGGTATTTTGCCCTAAGCGTTCACTTTCATTCTCAGTTTCAAACGTTGAATAGAATTGTGAAACTGATTCTTGGAACTCACCTGCAGAGGGTTCAAACGCTTTATACGTTGGCAACACATTGTTATCCCAACGATAACGCCGCACACTATCGTAAACAGAAGACCATAATTTAGCAATCAACCCATCTGAAAGGCCATAGTACTTCGCCTTTTTCATAAGTTCGATATCCCAAGGATGTTCTTGCACGTCAATTTCCAACTGCATAATCTTTTGTAATTTATAGAAGAAAAAAGCATCAATGTGCGTTAATTCAGCTAATTCATCAACTGTATAGCCACGGCGAATGGCTTCTAATAGCAATAAAATACGGTTATCTTGTGGGTGAATCAGTTGCGCAATCACTTGACTATCCGTTAATTCACCCATCAAATCTGGTGAAAAAATCCGATTACTGAAGTGCGCCGCTCGCAAAGCCTTTTCCAAAGCTTCCTCTAAACTACGGCCCACTCCAATCGTGGCCCCAACAGACTTTTGAATCGTATCCAGACGGCGATTCGTTTCGATACCACCCAGTTCGAGTTCACCAAATGTAAACACCGGAAAACGCATAACAACATGGTCCATCGTCGGTTCCAACATTGCAGTATGCTCGGCATAACTACTTGGAATATGTACCTTTTCCAACCGATCACCCAGCATTAACCCCGTCATTACCGGAACCATTGGGTAACCGGTCGCTCCTTCAATCAATGAAACTTTTCGATCATAGTATGGCACTAATCGCGTCACAACATAAGAATCATCCTCCGGATTGACCGCAAAGCGGACTTGTAATAACCCTTTAATGTCAAAACCACGGGCAATCTTAAATGCTGTATGCCGCAAGGTCTGAACAACTGGATCTGCCAATGTCTGAATTGGCGTAATCGCAATCGAATCAGCGGAGTGAATCCCAACTGGATCCATATCTTCAATGCCACCTATTAACACATTCGTATCTCGGAAATCACGCATGACAATCAAGGCAATTTCCTTATATCCTCGGATACTTTTATCTACATTAACTTGATGCGTCAAAGACCGTGCTAATGCATCTTCAGCGATTTGGTCTAATTCCTCAGCATCTTCAGCCTGCATACGTAACGCTTGACCCTGTGGCGCAATCGAACGCACAACCACAGGAAATTCTAGCTCACGTGCTGCATCAAAAACTTCGCCCGGTGTACTAGCTAATCGCGTCTGCACCGCAGGCAAGTGCCATTGTTGAAGACGCTCTTGCAGATATTTGGTGTTTTGCGTGGCCTTTAGGACTGGCGTTGATAAACCATACACTTTTGGCCCCTGATCCCCTAGAATTTGTTGTACCTCAAAAGCTAACCGAATGGCAGTTGTTCCACCAACCGTTGGTACAATACCTGTAATGCCGTTGGCAATAATGACTTTAACCAAGTTTTCAGCATTTAAATCCAAAACCTCGACATGCACGTCCGTCCGACTTGCAGTGAAACTATCTGGATTATCATCAATTAAAAAGACTTCACAGCCTCGTTTCAATAACGCTGAGACCATTTGGTAACTTGCTGAATCAGATTCTGTCTCACGTCCGAACCCATTAGCAGAACCACCTATTAACAAAATCTTTTCTGCCATATCTATCCTCCTCGACGTACAGTCACCATGTCCATGAAATCATCAAATGGCTGCGTAGCTTCTACTGGTCCCGGTGCTGTATCCGGAAAGAATTGCACACTAAATGCAGGATAATTTCGATGACGAAGTCCTTGAATTGAACCGTCCGTTAAATCAACATGGGTCACGAATACATCAGTACCTTTAATCGTACTCTTCACAATTTGATACCCTTGGGCTTGTGTTGCATACATGATTTGATTGGTAATTTGTTCTCGAATCGGATGATTCATGCCATGGTGTTCAATGCGCATTGGTTCTACCTGAACCCCATTTGCTAAGGCGAACAATTCATGACCCAACCCAATCCCCAGCAACGGAACTTTTTGTTGCAAAGTTTGAATCAGCGTCAACATTTCGTCTGGGATATCGTGGGGATTTCCTGGACCGGATGACAATACAATCCCATCGGGGTCCAAATTGAGCACTTCTTCTAAAGTCGCGGTATATGGCAATACCGTCACATTGGCATCATAGTCATTTAACATACGCAAAATACCATTTTTTAAACCAAAATCAATCACAACAATATTTGCACCACGACCTGGATTTACATAAGCTCGCGGTGTGGATGTTTGCTGTACCTCTTGATTTGTTAACACAAGCGCCCTTAATTGATCAAACGCGTGATCATCGGGATAGTCCACAATTGATGCTTTTTGACTCCCTGTTTCACGTAAATGTCGCGTTAAGGCTCGGGTATCCACTTGTGAAATGCCAGGGACATTGTGTCGTAGCAAAAATTCGTGCAAACTCATTGATTGCAGCCGGTTCGTCGACACTTCCGCTACTTCACGTACAACAACCCCCTTAACCATTGGGCCAATTGCCTCATCTGCACGATGATTAATTCCCGCCGCCCCAATCGTTGGCATCGTGAACACGACAATTTGATTGTGATAAATTGGATTGGTCATAATCTCTTGGTATCCGGTCATTGCAGTGTGAAAAAAAATTTCACCAAATGTCGTTGCAGGGGCCCCAAAAGCTACCCCTTCATAAACGGAACCATCTTCTAATATTAAATATCGTTTTGCCATCACTTTACCTCGGACCTCCTCAGCTAAATGCTGTGAGTTTCCTTGTCAAATTCAACTCATTTATTATTCAATTTCAACAGAGTCACGCCCGTCGACTTCTTCAACGTTTACTTGAATTCGTTCCATTGCTGACGTTGGAATGTTCTTTCCGACAAAATCAGCTCGAATAGGGAGTTCACGATGTCCACGATCAACTAACACAGCTAAATTAACAACGGCAGGACGCCCATTATCCATCAAGGCATCTAAAGCTGCACGAATTGTCCGTCCTGTATAAAGAACATCATCCACTAAAATCACGCGTTTCCCATCAATATTAACGTCCAACGGTTGTTTAGCAATTGTTTCAGCTTGATCATCACGATATGACGAAATATCAAGTTCTCCAACTGGTATTTCAGCACTTTCTAGCTGCTGCAAACGCTCAGCAATATGCTTTCCAATAAAGACGCCACGCGTTTTGATACCAACAATCACAAGGTTATTGATTCCTTTATTCTTTTCAATAATTTCGTACGTAATTCGTGTCAATGCCCGTTGCATGGCCATTGCATCTACAATTTCTTTCGTCATAACGTTCATACTCCTAGTTGTATTAAAAAAGCGCTATCCACTTATAAATGTGAATAACGCTAGTTCATCAGGCTCTTTTGACATGTGCGTTACCCTCTTGCACCTCACTGGATGCTTTTAAGACGATACGCCCCTATCTTAACACAGATACGTCAATTTTTCATTATTTATCGTCTTCATGGTACGGGTCTAGCGTTGCTAACATATCAGTGAAGTAAGTAGGCAAAGGCGCTTCAAAAGTCATTTCTTCACCCGTTGTTGGTTGTGTAAGACCTAAAGTTGCTGCATGTAAGTATTGTCCATTACCTGGTAATGTTTTTGCTGGTCCATAAAGAGGGTCTCCGGCTACGGGGTGATTAATATAATCCATGTGCACACGAATTTGATGTGTTCGTCCAGTTTCCAAGGTAACTCGCAACAATGTGTAGCCAACGTAACGTTTAACAACTTCAAAATGGGTCACTGCGTCTCGTCCACCAGCAACGACACCCTGCTTCTTTCGATCCGTTTTCGATCGTCCCAGCGGCGCATTAATCGTCCCTTGATTTTCTTTAAATTCCCCGTGAACCAAGGCATAGTATTGACGCAAATTTTTCTTTTCTTTGAGTTGTTCCGTCAAAGCTTCATGCGCATGATCATTCTTGGCAACCATCAAAAGTCCAGAAGTATCTTTATCAATACGGTGAACAATTCCAGGTCGGATGACACCATTAATTGATGATAATTGTGTGTGATACATTAATGCGTTCACTAAAGTACCATTTGCATGACCCAACGCAGGATGTACCACCATGCCCTGGGGCTTGTTTACAACTAATAGGTCATCATCTTCATAAACGATATCTAGTGGGATATTTTCAGCTTCAGCCTTAAGTTCCACGGGTTCAAGTACATCAAACGTTATGACATCGCCTGGTTTAACTTTATAATTGGCCTTTTTGACAACATCATTCACTTTTAACGCACCATCATTGATAAAACCACCAATTTGGGTCCGGGTATATGCGTCAAAGGCATCCGCAACGACCTTATCGAGGCGCCCAGTTTCTTCATTAATTGTTAATTGCTCTTGTGTCATAATCTTCCTTTTGTGTGTTTGCTATCTTAGCTAATTTTGATTGTAGCGCGGCATGAATACTTGGCGATAACCAATAGGCATACGATTCACCATCATAAACAAATAAAACTGTTCTTTTTGTAAATTGCACATATTGTAGTTTTTCTAACGGAATCCGATCTGAGTGAATGCCAAAAGCAGGCTTAAAACGGATACTGTCATCAGTTAATTCCACGCGTTGACGGCCGAAAATAAGCGCTACCAAGCCAAAGAATATCAGATAACTTACTGCTGAAATTGTATTAAAAGTCGTAACTTCCAACCACATAATCGTTCCAAAGACTGGAATCATTAATAACCAGGTCCATAGCACGTATCCTGCCACTCCTGAAACTTGATAATAACCACGCATAATCTTCTCCTCAATCTCTATCTCGATAATAAGTATAACATGTAATCACTTGATTACTTGTTATAGCTGTTAGATTCGTTAATTCTCCTGCATTCAAGACTAATTGAAACATTCTTGTAATCATTCATCTCTATTTCTGCCATACTCATTCATTATACTGGTATAATAAATATACAATTAACGGGATGGGAAATGTTATGAAACTTGAAATAATTGGGATGGGAGTCACAATCTTGGGATGGATTGCGCTCCTAGTATGGCTTATCAACATTCTCTTTACACACCATGATCATATGAAACAATCCATTATCATGAAAGCTTTGGGCTGGCTTGGTGTTATTTTAATTTTAGTTGGTGGTGGCATTAACTACGCATACAATCAAACACAAGATATCACACCTGCAGCTACTCCAAAATCGAAAGTCACGACCAACGATACCAGCCATTAAAAATGATTTATCATATTTATTTTGACGCGGCCACTCGCGGACAAAACGGTCCCAGTGCCGCTGGCACCATCATTATTGCCAACCATTCACAAACCCCGTTTAAAACCACTTTATCAACGATGTCGAATCACGCTGCTGAATTCGCCGCAGCTCGCTTCGCGATCGCTTGTGTCGCTCCTTTAGCTAATCAAAACGATACCTTAATGCTCCATTCGGATTCAAAAATTGTCATCGATAGCTTAACCAAAGGCTATGCAAAACATTTTATGGCGGAGGTCACTGACATCAATCAGCAATTGGACCACTATCGTAATGTCATTTTAGAATGGATTCCTGAAAAACAAAATCAAGGGGCCCATCAGCTTGCCAACCAAGCCCTTGCTACTATATTAAACAAAAACCGCTTAAATTCTACTTGAATTTAAGCGGTTTTCTTTAGAATCAGATGCTCCTCCGTACCCCCATGACGTTTTGGCGCTAATCCTTGACTAATCATCACAAAGACAAAAATAGAGATTAATCGTTCACTCCCAGAGTGTTTTTTGTTTATTCATTCAACATTTCCGCTGTTTTTAGCTTTTTCTTTGGATTAGCCCCAACAATATATCCATTACTACCAACGACAATAGCTACTTTCTGCTTCTTACCTTTATCTTCATAAATCGGTCAAACTGGATTCCTGCCTTATTAACGTATAATCCCCCCTGTTGTCAGTGCTAAATAAATATAAGAAAGGCTACCCAAGTTTAAGGTGGCTTTCATCCTAATCAACTAAATAGAGGTCAAATTTTCGCTTAATCTTGTTAGAAGGACGTTGAGCAACTTTTTTTCTGATTTCTTGATCCGTGTCATAATATGGAAAAATCGAACTAATAAACATGTTCCATACAATTCCCGAATCGTTATAATCCGCAGCGTACAAAAACTTCATTTGATCATGAATCACCATCATTATAGGTTGTTGTGGGTAATCACTAATATTCGATAAATCCATCATAGCATAACTTAATCCGTGCAAAGGATCTGGTATATTATAATCCGGAAATTGTTCATCTTCATCTTCTTCAGGAGTAATTACTGGTAATTTAAATTTCTGAATACACTGCTTTAAGAAAGTATCTAAATCAGGGATATCTTTGCCGTAAAATTCAATTACTTTTACACCATTCCATAGTTCATCTAATCTTTGATTCAATTCAAATTCACTAACTCTATATATTTGATTTCGTTTCATGATTCTCACTTTTCAACCTTTTTAAATGTTATATAATGGTCATTTGTATAAAAAAACTTACGATTAGCTCGATCAGTATAATCAAACATTTCTGTCCAGTATTCTAATAATGCATGCATACATATAAATACCTCACAAAATAAATTTAATTTCTTTCAAAACGATTGATTATACCCCATACCAAAACATTAAAACAAGGTTAACTACTGAATCCAGCCAAATAAAATACATAATTGTAAACAGCAAATTCAAATAACAATCACAAAATCCCAACAGGCAAGTGCTCTCTTGACACTAAGCCCTCCTCCTGGACGCGTATAAGCTTTACCGTTGGTTTTAGGTGCAACCCGTTAATCGCCTGTTTATATACGCTAAAATCGCTTTATACCATCATTGGCACAATCTTCCTTCATTCTATATGTCTACTACCAAGCGTAACCAAGGTAGGTGCTAATGTAGTGTTCGCTCTTTGTCTGCTTCCATTAACAACTTCATCGCTTCTCTTCTTTGCTCCCTCTAGTTCTGTGAGAAAGGTCCTTCACGTGACATCCCAGCTTCCACCGAGGTTTATTATTCCCACATTGACCGTGTTCTGCCATTGCAGAATCTTCGGTAGTTGCCTTTTTCAAGGATTCAATCACTTTTTCAATTTACGGAAATATATTTTTACGCCTAAGTTCCAAATATAATACCTCCTAATTGAGAGAACCATCGTAATTAATATCAATGGAATCAGTAATCAAAAAAATGCATACACTTGTACTTGTATCAAACTCCCCCCATTAGATAGCACCAATACTGGAATCACATTAACTAAAACCATTCTTATAAATTTTGGATATATCTTAGCTGGTCGATTATATGACAGCATTAAATATTTTCGAAAACCATTTAATGCTGTCATATTGTCTTTCCAAAATTAAACTTCAAAAAATAGTTGATTCAACGCAAAAACAAATAAAACGTCAACCGTTTAAAAAACATTACAATGATATTTCATTTAATCATAATTACAACAAGATTATTTGATTCAAATTAATTCGTTCATACTCGACTACTTTCATATCCAATCAGTCATTTAATTAATGGCTGATACTCTGAGTAAAATATTTTTTTCAGCTATGACCTCATCATTTAACTTGTATTCACGCGGTTTTCTTTAGAATTAGATTGGACTATAATGATAAAAAATTAACATTTAAGAAGGTTAATGACTATGGAGAACCCCACTCACCCTAAACCGTTACATCACACCCTCATTACGAATGGTGATCAAGGCCAAATGGTACAGGCTGTACGACAAAAAATTCAGGATTGGCAGTCGACCTACGCCAATGACATCTCTGGTAACATTTGGATTTATGAAGAAAATGATGCAACTCCCTATCTACAGGTCACTGATTTCAATAATCAAACAACGCTATTCAAAGACCTACAACCCATTCAAGCAAGCACTTTTTTAAATGACTTAGACCAAACCATGCAACAAAACTTTACGCAAAACCACTCTGACGTCAATCTTATTGTCATTGATGATTTTGAAAGCACCTCTTGGTCAGCTGATAAAGAAAATGTGTTACGTAAATTATTCACCCAAGGCGCTACACATAATGTATTCACCATCTTCATTAACAGTCCATATGCGGAGCTAACAAGAAACTACCGCGATAATTTTTTTGAAATTATTGATTTTTCAGATTAATAATTACCATCAAAAGGAGCATTTATGTCAAATAATTTAATTGAAGTTAACGTTAAAACACCTGATACAGCAACGCATATCGCCATCTCAACTCTGGGTACCGTTGGTGTTGTGGTGGCTGCACTAGCGGGTACCGCTTTGTTAGCACACATACAAAAAACACATTAGTATTTTATCATAAATCACTTTCTTTTTATTAGTAAAAGCGTTAAACTATATACTAATAACCGAGGGAGGTTAACCTAATGACTGAAAATAACAAAGAGACACAAGCAGAACTTAAAGAACGTCTAACAGATGAAGAATACGCCGTCACACAAAACGCCGCCACCGAACGCCCATTTAGTGGTAAATATGACGACTGGTGGGATGATGGTATTTTCGTTGACGTCGTCGATGGAACACCACTATTCAGTTCAACTGATAAGTATGATGCTGGATGTGGCTGGCCTTCATTCACACGACCAATTGATGATCATAATTTAGTAGAAGAAGCTGACTATAAGCTACTACGCGAACGCACTGAAGTCCGTTCAAAAAATGCTGATTCCCATCTTGGACATGTTTTCGATGATGGTCCAACCGATCAAGGTGGCTTACGTTACTGTATTAATTCAGCTGCACTTCGTTTCGTGCCTAAGGCAGATATGGAAGCAGAAGGTTACGGTAAGTACCTCCAACTTTTTGATAACTAATTAAAACAAAAGAGGCGTTACCCCATTACGGGGTAACGCCTCTTTTTAGATCAATCTATGTTTATTTTCCATTCTTCTTACGACGGAACGGCATAAACAATCCTAATGAAAGCATCAGCATACCAAAGGCTTCCAATAGGTGTGACGATGCAACACCCGTATTCGGTAGCGCTTTGCGAGCTTGATTCAAAATCGCATAAATTTCTTCATTTGAGTTTGCAGCATCAATTTGCTTCATTAACGCATCCTTGGTTTGGTTATCAAGACCAACCAATTGCTCAAGTTGATTCTTAACTTTACGCTTAGTTTCAGCCAAATCATCCTTTGGTGTCGTCGGATTAGCTGTCTCCTTTGAATCCGCTGGGTTCTTTGGTGCCACCGGTTTCTTTGGATTCAAGTCATCGTTTGAGCCATCTGGATTGACCGGCTTCTTTGGATCAGTAGGATCAGTAGGTTCGACTGGCTCCTTTGGATCTGTTGGGTCAGTCGGATCAACCGGTTCCTTTGGATCTGTTGGGTCAGTTGGATCAATAGGCTTAATTTCTTCAACCTTCTTGTCTACCTCATCCGTTGTCTTTGCGTCATCGATTTCCTTCTTGATTTCGTCCTTTTCTTTATCGCTTAAGTTAGGATTCTTATCAATTTCTTGCTTAGCTTCGTCCTTAGCGTCTTCTAAGTTCTTGTCGCCTTGCTTGTTGGCATCGTCAACTTCCTTTTCAACGTCATCCGTTGAAGTCTTGTCATCGATTTCCTTCTTGATTTCTTCCTTTTCTTCCTTAGACAAGTTCTCGTTAGCATCAACTTCCTTCTTGGCTTCTTCCTTAGCGTCTTCTAAGTTCTGATCGCCTTGCTTGTTTGCGTCATCAACCTTTGAATCGACTTCATCAAGCGTCTTTGATTCGTCAATGCCAGTATTAATCGCATCCTTTTCTTCATCGCTCAAGTTTGGATTTTGCTTAACTTCTTCCTTGGCAGCTTCCTTAGCATCTTCTAAGTTCTTGTCAGCTTGCTTGTTCGCTGCATCAACAATGCGATCAAGTTCATCCCCTGAAACAGCATCATCGATTTGCTTATCAAAGCCAGCTTTTTCTTCAGGCGTCAAGTTAGGTAGCTTATCAACCGCTTCCTTAGCCTTATCTTGAAGTTCCTTTAACTTATTCGCGTTAGAAATTTTTGCGTCATCAACAAGCTTGTCAACATCAACTAGGTTATCTGCGTCCTTAATCTTATCAAGAATCTCTTGTTTGGTTACATCATCAAGATTCTTCAAGCCATCAATAATATCCTTAGATGTTTCTTTACGGGCATCTAAGACAGCTTGATCATTCTTTTTTGCATCAGCAATGATTTGATCAATCGTTTCCTTGTCAGTCGCGGCATCAATGGCATCGCTAATATCTTGCTTGGTCTTATCATCAAGATTCTTCAAATCATCGATTTGAGGCTTAGCTGCATCTTTTTGACCTTGTAAGATATCTTGGGCCTTCGCATCGTCAAGAATGTCTTTAACTTCTTGGACCGTTTCAGCTGCATCAAGCTTGTCTTTCAGTTGTTGCTTGACGTCATCCTTAAGGCTTGGCAACTTATCAACTGTTCCCTTACCCGCATTAATGGCATCTTCCAAATTACCTGAGTCTTCAGCTTTCGCATCTGCCACAATTTGGTCGATTTCAGCAATATTATCAGATGCATCAATAGCATCCTTGATTTCTTGCTTACGAGCATCATCCAAATTAGGGAAGTTTTCAACACGATCCTTAGCAATTTCTTGGTGTTTCTTCAACTCAGTTTGATCTTCAAGCTTAGCATCTTCTACTAACTTGTCGATTTGTTCCTTCGTCAAAGCATCATCAATTCCTTGCAAAGCAGAATCGCGCGTTTCCTCACGCAAGTTTGGCAGCTTCTCGACAATTTCTTTAGCAGCATCCTTTTGACGTTGCAAAACATTAGCCGCAATCGCTTCTTTGACAATCGCATCAACTTCATCAATCGTTGCTGCTGCATCGATACGATCTTGGAAGCCCTTCTTACGAGAATCATCCAACTTATCCAAATCACCAACCGTTTGCTTACCGTTTGTTTGAGCACGCTTCAAGTTTTCTGCATCTTCAGTTTGCGCATCCGAAACCAACTTATCGACGTCAACAATCTTCGTTGCGTTTTTAATCGCCTCTTTGATGTTTTGCTTACGTGATTCGGAAATATTTGGCAAGGCATCAACAATAGCTGATCCGTTATCTTGACGAGCAACCAAGTTGGCTTGGTCTTCTGCCTTAGCATCTTCAACTAACTTATTGATAGTTACTTCATCTTGCGCCTTATCAATTGCTTCCTTAATGATTTGCTTACGTTCATCAGAGATATTTGCTAAGGCATCAACTACTTCCTTAGCAGCCTGCTTTTGTCCAAGCAACTTATCAAGTGCTTCCGCTTCTTCACGAATCTTCTTCACATCTTCAATCGTCGTAGCACCATTCACACGGTTTTGGAACTCTTGCTTCTGTGCATCACTCAAATTCGGCAATTGGCCGATAACATCGTTAGCTCGGTCTTGATTTTGCTTCAAAGTTTTAGCATCTTGGTCCTTGGCATTTTCCACCAAGGCATTAACATCAACAATCTTTTTCGCTTGATCAATTTGATCCTTAATCGCTTGCTTGGTTACTTCATCCAAATTTTGCAAAGCATCAACTGCTTCCTTACCCGCTTTTTGACTATCTGCGAGATTTCTTGCATCTTCAGCTTGTGCATCAGTTACAAGTTGATCGATTGCCGCCTTATCCTTAGCCCCATCGATGGTTGCATTGATTTCAGCCTTGCGTTCTGGTGTGATATTTTCTAACGCATCAACTGTTTCTTTCGCTACCTCTTTTTGTCCCTTCAAGGTATCCAAAGCCTTAGCATCAGCCACAATTTGGTCAACATCGACAATCTTCGTTGCATCAGCAATTTGATCGGTAAAGCGCTTCTTTTCATCAAGCGTCAAATGTTGCAATGCATTTACTGCTGCTTCAGCATCAGTCTGACTCTTCTTCAAGTTAGCTGCATCTTGAGCCTTAGCAGCGTCGGCAATTTCCTGAACATTTAATTCGGTCGTTGCATTTATGATATCTTGCTTCGCTTTATTCTTTGTTGCTTGATCAATATTTTGAAGTCCTTCGACAACACTAAGTGCTGCATCTTGAGCCTTAGCCAAATCAGCAATTTCAAGAATGCTTGATCCTAATGTACCATCAGCAATTTGTTGCTTGATTTTTTGCTTTGTCGCGTCGTCAAGGTTTGTCAAACTATCAACCGTAGCATTCGCTGAGTCCTTAGCATTTTGCAACAATTCAGCTTCTTTAGCATCAATGACATCATAAATTGCGTCCATCTGGGTAGCATTGATGGCATCATTCATCATATCCATGATTTTTTGGTAAATATCCAAATGCTCACCAATATTCTTAGCCTCATTTAACGCTTCAAGCACTGAACTTTGTTGACTATAATGTTCGGCATTATCAGCATCACGTGCAGCCTTTAGAGCATCTTCAATTTCCTTGGTCGTTTTCGCATTGTTAACATTGTTTGCGAAATAATCTTTACCATTCTTAACGTTTGGACGACCCGGACGGCCTGGGATTGAATTTTCATCAAGGAATCCCATATTCTTTATTTCTTCAAGTGCTGCTTCCTTTTTAAGTTGCAGCTCATTGTCATCAGATTTTGTCTTAGCTTCTGTCAAAATATCATCGATTTCTTGCAAAGAGGTTGCGCCATTAACTCGATCTTGGAACTCAATAACATCTGCATCACGCAAACCATTAAAGTCTTTCAATGTCTTGTTTGCTTCAATTTTCTTGTTACCAATTTGTGTGTCGAGATCCTTAAGCGCAATCACTTGATCGTTAATTGTCTTGGCATCTAGTGAGTCTTGTACAATCTGCTTAGCAGCATCTTTAGCGTCTTGGCTCACGTTCGTTAATGCATCGATTTGCTTAATTGATTCTTCTTTCAATTTCTTCAGATCGTTTTCTTGACGCAAACGTTCATTTTCAATGACCGCGTTCGACCAAATTTCAGAAACCTCATCTCCATTAACAGCAGCATCAATTTGACGGTTTAGTTCATCCTTATTCGTCAAATAGTTCATATCTGCAATCTTCTTTTTGGCTTCTTCCTTAGCTGCATCAAGTTGCTTTTGCACACGATTCATTTCGTCTTGCATTTGTGCATCTTTTAGAATTTTTTTCAATTCTGCCAAGTTCTCATCAGTCGGTTCAAGCAACTGATTGATCATTTCTTTAAAGTCCTTGTTCTCTAAATCAGTCAAGTCCTTCAAGTCATCGATTTGTTGGTTAGCCTTATCCTTCAACTCTTGGAATTCTTTTTCACGTTCAGCTTTGTGCGTAGCATCTAGTTGCTTAGCTTTATTAACAACCGTATTAACTTCTTCAATTGTCTTTCCGGCTTCGATTTGTGCAATGAAATCCTGCTTTTCTTCATCAGAAAGGTATTCCAGTTCGTTAACACTATTCTTACCAGCTTCTTTAGCTGCCTCTAATTGCTTTTGGACAATTAATTCAGCGTTACGTTTTGAAGCTTCAGTCGCAATAGCCTTAACTTCATCAATCGAAGTCGCTGCATCAACACGCTTTTTGAAATCAGCAGCTTCATCACCTAACTCAGCCATACCATTAATCGCTTCTTTAGCTTTATTTTTTGTTTCATCTAAAAGCTTTTGTTGACGGTTTGCTTCATCTTTTTCCCTAGCTTCAGTCAAGATACCTGTAATTTCTTTAACACTATTTGATTTGTTAACGCGATCAAGGAAATCGTTCTTTTCTTGAGCTGTTAAATCTTCTAATGCGTTGATTGCATCAGTGGCATCTTTTTTAGCAGCCTTGGTATCAGAATCACGCGCATCCGCTAAAATTTGTTCCAAGTCATCGGCTGTTGTCGCATTTTTAACACGGTCGTTGTATGCGTTACGATCAGTTTCTTTTGGTACAATTTCAATCAATAATTGGCCAACACCCTCTTGGGCTGCCGACAATGCTTGCTTATCATTTAGCTTCTTAACTTGTTCGAAATATGCATCCAACATTTCGTGCGTTAAATCGGCGCCATCAAGTGCATCTTCATAATTTTGCTTTTGCAAATCAGAAATACCTGGATAAGTTACCCCATCAACAGTCATTCCTGCCATATCAGCAATCTTTTGCTTAATTTCTTGTTTATGCTTGTTCAAAGCTTCTTTAGCTGCTTGTGATGCTTTCGCTTCGTCTAAGATGCCATTAACTTCATCAATCGTATCCGCAGCATCAATTCGCTCTTGATAACCATTGTGTTGCTTAGGCGTCAACAACTCTAGCGCTGGTAATTCCTTTTTAGCCGCATCTTTGGCCGCTTTTAAGTTAGCCGCGTCTTTTTGCTTTGCTTCATTTAAAGTATTACGAACGTCATCAATCTTCGTCGCTTGGTCTAAAGTTGATTTAAAATCATCTTTTTCCTGAATTTGTAAGTTAGGCAACTTATCAATTTGGGCTTTCGCATCTTCAATCGCATCTGCCAACGGCATCACTGTGATCTTACTTGCCCCAGTGACGAATGATACTGAATCAAGCTGAGCTTGATTAGCAGTCTCATTTGGATAGAAGGTATCGGCCGTCCCTCCACGGGTAATCAATTGTGCAAAGTAATTCTTATTGTTATTTTCCATCGTACCATCAACAACAAGCGACTTACTTGCCAAATCACCATCCTTTAAGAGTCCACCAACCTTCTTCCAAGTTGACTTATCATTTGGATCACCTTCATACCATTGTACCCAGTATCCATCAGTACCCTTCTTACCCCAGAGACCTCCAGTTCCGGCAATCGGTTCTTTAGTCATCGATTCATCAAATCCAACTAATGGAATGGTGATTTTATCACCTTCGTAACCCTTTTGGTCTTCAACACCAATGGTCACATTAACCGTTTCGCTGGTCACAACCTTGTTGTATCCTGCACCCAAATCCATTGTTGCTGTGATTTTAATTGAACCAACCTTGGCACGGTCATTGGTAACCGTAAATTCACCAGTAGTCGGATTAAAGTTTGTAACTAAGCCTTTTCCGCCATCATCATAAGACCAAGTCACCTTACCCTTGAAACCATTACTTGGCACACTGTCCAACTTAGGCTTTACAACAATTCCAGTCGCTTTAATTTCTTGAGCGTTTTGCCCTGCCTGTTTACCAATATCAGTCCCCGTCAATTGACCGTTGATGTAATCCTTACGAATGTTTGTAATCTTACCCTTGGTCACTGGGTTTTCAGTATACGCTTGAATTGCGACAACATTAGACCACACTTCATTGTAGGCTGATCCAATAATTGGCTTCCAATCAGCTTGTAATTGATAGTATTCGGTACCAACTGCACCTGGCTTAACCTCCAGGGTTTCTGAATTTGCACCCTTGATTGCAACCCAAGTACCATTTTGATACTTATACCATTGATAACGCTTTGACCCTGTTAAACCAATCACTTCACCAACCCAGGCTTTACCCATGATAGTTGTTGATGATTTTTGATCCAAGTTAATTCGTTGGTCAACTGGCTCACTATCAAAACCATAATGATCTTTACCAAAGATTCCACCTCGGACAGCGGGTCCAGACGGAGTTCCTTTACCAGCAGGCTTATTTGAAGTCGCCGCCTTCTGAACAACCTTCTTTTGTGGCGTGGTTGTCTTAGGTGCTTCAGTCTTCGTTTCAGGCGCAACTGGTTGTGGTGTTTCTACTTGTTGTTCTGGTTCAGCAGGCTTTGAGGTCTCAGTAACATCAGTTGACTGATCACCCTTATCGTCTGTTGTTGGTTGTTGCGGCTCTTCCGCTGGCTTCTCAGCTGGCACTTGTGGTTGCTCAGAATCGGTGGTTGCATCTGTTTGCTTTTCTTCAGTAGCTGAAGTATCCAAACTTGGCGCTGACTCATCCACTGGCGCTACTGGCGCGGTTTGATTTAAGACGCTTGGATCGACTGCTTCCCCATTCAGGGTCACGACATTACTCGTTGGTCCAACCTTACTGTCATCCTTCTTCTCTGATCCCGTTTCGTTCAAGTCATCTGCCGACGCATCAGATGTCGTTGCCGACATTCCCATTGCTGACGCAAACGCGAAAACTCCCGCAAAAACCCAATGCTTTCCAGCCTTATACATTGTAAAATGTTGTTTTGAATGTTCCATTTTGTTTCCCATTCTGCTCATATTATGCTATTTATTTTATTTTTATAAAAAAATGCCACTTGATTTAACTTCCCAATCCGTGGCCAATTTATATTATACCATTTAGCACAACTTCTGCCACTATAAATTGTATTTAATATTTATTTTTCTGATTGTTTTTTAAATTTATACAAATTGATAAATATAATTCACAAAATATAAAACAAGGACTGCTATAATCGTATTGTGAGAAAAAGATGTGATAAAAAATGTATTTTGTCATTAAAAAGAATTGATATACATGATATTAGAAAAGAAAATATAGAATTCTATTTAAATACATTATATATATCATCTCAAGGAAAGCCTTTATTCACCGCTATTTTAAGGGGAAAAATACGAAAAAAAAGCGAAACACAAGCCTGTGTTTCACTTCGTTATACATATTTTAAAATCGGTCTAGTTGACATCTTCAGGTAGTCGCTTCAAGCCAATTCCAGTCCAAGCTGAAATTAATGAGAAGATTGGTGATACCCATGCAAAAATCGCAAATAATGCAAAACTGGTGACAGGGACATTCAAAGTTTGTGCGGCAAAACTTCCCGCGACCCCCCACGGCACTAAGTAATTCATTACAGTCCCTGAATCTTCAAGGGTTCGACCAAGTGCTAATGGCGATAGCTTCACTCGCTTAAAGACTGGCTTCCAAAGTTGGCCCGGTAAAATCGTTGCCAAGTATTGTTCACCAATCATAAAGTTAGCCAAAATTCCGGTGATGATGGTTCCTGTTACAGCTGACGCCTGCGTCTTAACACGCTTAATGACTGGAGCCATAAAGTCTTGCAAGATATTCTCCTGCGAGAGCATCCCACCGAGCGCCAATGCTAACATAATAATGATGACCGTTGGCATCATTGACAACATACCTCCACGGTTAAGCAACGCTTGGATGGTTGGGTTGTCCGCAGAAGTTTTAAACCCATTCAGAATGGTATCACTCAAAGCCGTTAGCGAATGATTCATCAAGAAAATAAATGAAGAAAGTACGACATTGATCATTAATGTTGGGATGGCAGGAATTTTTGCCCATGCCATCACAAACAATAATACCAACAAAAGCAATGACCAAAAATTAGGTTGTAATTGATTTTGCAATGAAGTGATGGACGCCAAACTTGCCGTCGCATGGTTTTGTAAACCTAAAACCGTAAAAGCAACTAATGATACAACAAAGGCTGGAATCGTTGTCCACATTAAGTTCTTGATATGATCAAATAAATCAGTACCAGCAATCGAAGCAGCTAAGTTAGTTGAATCTGACAATGGTGAACTCTTATCGCCAAAAATTGCCCCAGAAATGATTGCTCCAGCCAGTACTGGCGCTGGAAATCCTAACGTCAAACCAACTCCCATCAAAGCAACTCCGACTGTGGCTATTGTCGTAAAGGCCGACCCAATTGCCGTTCCAATCAAAGCCGGAATCAAAAAGGCAGCTGGCAAAAACCATGTTGGATTAGCTAAGTTTAATCCGGTCCACAGTAACGTTGGAATCACGCCTACTGCCATCCACAGCCCAATCAACATCCCTATTAATAGGAATAAAAAGATTGGCGCCAGTCCTGTTTGGATCCCTGACAAGAGTTGGTTCTGCAAGTCATTCCATGAAAAATGGTTCAGCCGTCCAAAAATCATTGTCACCATAATTGCTGTAACCAATGGCACAAATGGTGGTAAGTGGAATTGAATAATACTTACGCCAAAAATAGCAAATAATAAAACCATCAAAAGTGTAACTGATATAAATCTGTGTTTGTTTTCCATAAGGATATCTCCATCTCATTTTTTAGTAACGTGTGTCTATGTGCTCCAATTAAATGTGATATCGAATCAAACCACCTGATGTTTCCTTTAGTTCAAATACCCCAATGTCCTTACCTCCTTAAAATAAAAAAAAGCCCCAACTATGCCTTAGCATAGTTGGGACGATATTAGTATCTACTAATCCGCGGTACCACCCAAAATTATATTCGACAAATAGACTTGCCAAATACCTCTTTGATACTACTATTCGCATGTAAATAATTCAGTAACTAAACCTGCGCCGCTCACAGCAATACACGACTTCTCTGACATACAATTTAGCTACCTACTGACTTAATGTAACCAATACTACTCAGCATTCTCTCATTTGTCAAACATTTTATGAAACTTTTTGAATCAAAGTGGTAAAAATGTCTGCCTTTTCGACATTTTTAGTTGGATATAACTTAACACTCGGCGTTTTCCCATCAATAAAGTCAGCATCAGTTTTTTGATCAAAAGCAACTTTCCCTGAGGCAATTACTTTATGCACTTGAAGGGGCGCAGCCACGTTTTTCTTAGGCATGATTGCCTTCACCGTTATTTCACCATCAGTTCGTTTTGTGAAATATTGTTGACCATCTTTCGTATCAAGGGCAACCTGTCCGTGATTACCAGCAGCATTGTCTATTTTAATTGTATGGTCAGTTTGCGGCGTTTGTGTTTTAGTCTGATTCTGCACCTGATCTAACACCGATAAAGTCTGATTGAAAATTTCTTGGCGCGGATGATCATTTGTATTCAAAACAACCGTAATTACTGGTTGTTGATTGAGCTTTCCATGTGTGACCAAATTCGACCCATTATTCGGTGTAAGCCCCGTTTTCAAACCATCGATTTGATACTTTTGATTACCCAACAATAAATTCGTATTTTTCAGAGTCATATTTGTCCCGTCGGGCAACGGAAAGTCAGCTTCCTTCTTCTGGGTATAGGTTAAAATTTGAGGATAGTCATCAACCAGATGCTTGGCAATCAACGCAATTTCACGTGCCGAAAATTTGTTCTCAGCACTTGGTGCAACAGAATTGTCTTCAAACGTTCCTAAATCACCATTCCGTAACCCTGAAGCTGAATACATTTTAGGATTTTTAATCCCCCAACTTGATAACAAGGTTTCAGCTTGACGGTAATAATCTTCTTGCGAACCAGCCACTAAATGAGCTAACTCCATGGCTGCTGCATTAGATGACTCGATCAAAGTTGCATCCAAAATTTGCGAGACTGTATACGTCCGGTTTGTCGTCATCGGCACATTTGCTACGCTGGCATCTTGACTAAACGCTGCAATGTCGGTCGGCACCTTCACTTTTTGGTCTAGTGCTAATTCGTGATTTTGAATTTTTTGTTCTAGCATGTATACCACGATTAATTTAGACACTGAAGCAACCGGTAAGCGCTCTCGCCCATTTTGATCGGCCAGTACTTGACCGGTGTTGGCTTGTATAACAACCGCAGAGCCCATATTAGTGTTGGGTGTCACCACCGCCGCCTGTACAACTTGTGCTGGCACCACTGCTAACCCAGCAACTAAGGCACTAATTTTTAAATACTTAAATAATTTCATTTGTGTCACTTCCTCTTCATGAGGATAGTATACAAAACTCCTGTCTAGTTTGTCTCAGATTCACCAAAATTTATGACTATGTTAATCATCATTTTGTGCTAAACCAACCTTCGTCATGGCTGAAATCATTGAACAGATGGGCGATGCCCATGCAAAGATCGCAAAGACAGTGAAATGCGTAACAGGAACGCCTAATGTCTGGGCGCAAAAGCTTCCCGCAACACCCCAAGGAACAAGATAATTGACAACAGTTCCAGAATCTTCAAGCGTCCGACTCAAGGCTACCGGCGCAAGGCCCAGACGTTTGAACGTTGGTTTCCATAGCTCACCTGGTAAAATCGTCGCCAAACATTTTTCACCAATCATAAAATTCGCTAAAATCCCCGTTAATAGCGTCCCAATAACCGCTTCAGCCTGCGTCCGAACTTGTTTAATAAGCGGCGCCATAAAATCTGCTAGAATCGCTTCTTCAGTTAGAATACCACCGAGTGCCAAAGCTAAGATAATGATTAAAACAGTCCCCATCATCGATAGCATGCCACCACGATTTAATAGATCCTGAACCATTGGATCACTTGAAGTGGTCTTAAACCCATCCATAATAACGTGATTTAACGTCATGACACTATTACTTTGCAGAAAAACGACTGCAGACGCTGTTACATTAATAAGTAAAGTTGGAATCGCCGGTATTTTAAGCCAAGCCGTTACAAACAACAGACCAATTAAAGTTAAACTCCACCATTGTGGTGTTAAATGCGATTGTAAACTCATCAAACTTTCAGCACTTGCTCCCGTGTGATGCATTAATCCCAAGCCGGTAAACCCAATCAACGATAATCCAAACGCGGGAATGGTTGTCCACATCATATTCTTAATGTGTTCAAACAACTCACTCCCTGCAATTGAAGCAGCTAAATTAGTCGACCCTGATAAGGGTGAACTTTTATCTCCAAAGATGGCCCCTGAAATAATAGCTCCTGCCAACATCGGCATCGGAATACCAAAGGTTGTCCCAATCCCCATTAACGCAACGCCAATCGTCGCAATCGTCGTAAATGATGATCCAATCGCGGTACCAATAACAGCACTAATCACGAAGGCGGCCGGTAAGAACCAGTCAGGTCGCGCCAACTGTAAACCACTCCACAATAGGGTCGAGATAACACCATCCCTCATCCATAAAGCAATAATCATGCCAATCAATAAAAATAGAAAAATAGGTGATAAACCAATCCGCACACCGGCTAAAAGTTGATTTTGAACAGATTGCCATGAGTACCCATTTAATCGCCCAAAAATCATCGTTATCATTAACCCTAATGTCAACGGCACATATGGTGCTAGTTTGAAGTAAATCATACCAACGCCAAATATCAACATTAATCCAACAATTAAAACTGTTACCGAAACAAATCTTCTCCGTTTTTGTTGCGTCATTTTTAATCCCCCACTAAATTTACCCAAATAAAAAATCCCAACTAGATTTAAGCCTAGTCGGGACGATGTTAACCGCGGTACCACCCAAAATTATATTGAATACGTTCAATATCACTTCATTCGATTTATTTATGAGTTTTATGGTTATATTTCGTATCCTAGACCTGCGCCGCTCCCAGCTATCCACGGCTTCTCTGACATACAATCAAGGATCTTACTGTCATTTATGAGGTTAACTCTAATCTTATTTTAATGTATTGTCAAGAAAAAAAGCAGTCCCAATTTAAGGACTGCTCATTCATTAATCATTTACTGAGATAAAACGCACTTCATCTGCTACATAATCTTTGTCTTGGGCGGGCGCTTCAATTGAACCAAACACGAATTGCGCACGCAAACGCCAATTTTCTGGAACATTGAAGGCAACTCGAACATCTTCATCAATCAATGGGTTGTAGTGTTGCAAATTACCACCCAAACCGTGCTCACGCGCTGTCAACCAGAGTGAGTATGAAACGATACCAATCGCTTGTTCTGACCAATCATAGAAATTAGCTGCATAAGTTGGTACATCTGTTTCCAGTTGCTTCACAACATCTGTATCTGTAAACAACAAGACTGTTCCATAAGCATTTTTAAAGCCATTTAATTTGGCCAAGGTTCCCTCAAAAGCTTCCGGATCGGAAACGACCTGACGCATGCGTTCAATGACCATATCCCACAAAGCCTCATGTTGGTCACCAAAGGCAAATACAGCGCGAACAGTTTGGCTATTAAAAGCACTTGGCGTTTCTCGAATTGTATCTTTGAACATTTGTTCTAATTCAGCATAGGTGTACGGCACATCATGCCCCAATGCATAAAATGAACGACGAGCTGTTTGCAATTCTAATAATGAGTTAAATTCTTCCATGATAAATACTCCCTTTTCAAATAACGTGACTAACACCTTACAAAAAGTAAGTATACATCACCACAAAAAGTAAGTAAAGGATTTATCGCTTTTTATGCCTCAAAATCATACACGTCTGCATACCGAGCTCGTTGCAAATCCAACCAGTATTGCGGATTCAACGCTTCACCCGTTGCAGCTTCCAACACTTCTGCTGGTGTCTTAGAAGCACCATATTGCCAAACATGTTCACGACGCCATTCAAAAATCGGTTTGATATCACCTTCAGCCAATAGCGCTTCAACGTTAAAGTCATTGTGCATGGCATGATAGAACTGAGCAGCATACAAGTGCCCCAATGCATATGATGGGAAATAACCAAAGTCACCACTAGCCCAGTGAATATCTTGCAAAATACCATTGACCGCTGTGTCTGGTCGAATTCCCAAATATTCTTCATACTTACTATTCCACAACGACTCAAGATCATCAACATTATAGTCGTCATTAAAAATAGCCTTTTCAATTTCATAACGAATAATAATATGTAGTGGATATGTGATTGGATCAGCTTCTGTTCGAATTAAGGTTGGCTTCGTAATCATCCACCCCTTAAAGAAACGGGCAAAATCAACGTCATCTAAGCGACCATCAACTGCTTTTTGCAAAATTGGATATTCATGTGACCAGAAATCTTTTGATCGTCCAATCATCACTTCATTGAAAAGCGATTGCGACTCATGAATACTCATTGCAATCCCCTTATTGAACGGTGTATAGTCCCACTTAGCCGCAACATTCTGTGCGAAAAGTCCATGCCCTGCCTCATGATAAATGCCAAGCACCGCCATTTGGAAGTCCGTGGCTGACCAACGTGTTGTAATTCGGGCATCATCACGATTTAAATCTTGCATAAAGGGATGAATCGTATCATCAAGACGACCTTTTTTAGCGTCATACGTTGCGCTGCATCCCAAACATATGCGCGCTGTAATTCAATCGGAATTTCGCGTGACAAGAAATCACTTTCAGGTTCAGTCCCTTGCGTTTGAATATCATGTTGCAGGTCCATAATCCCATTTTTTAGAGCCTCAAAGACATCATCTAGTTTAGCAACAGTTAAACCAGGTTCAAATTGATTTAACAAAACATCGTACGGCGTTGCTTCATCTTTTCGCCAGTATGAAATAAAACGTTTCTTAGTTGCAATTAGTTCCTTTAATGCCGGTGCAAATAGTTGATAATCATCAGCTTCACGTGCTTTTGTCCAAGCATCTTGACCAGCCGAACTCAATTTTCCAAAGGCGGTATACTCATCTTCAGGAATTGCAGCCACTTCCTCGTAATCAGTGACATAACGATCAAATAATTTTTGTTCATCATCTGTTAACAAATCACGATGCTGCTTAAAATAGGCAACTAATTCAGCTGCTTCAGTTCCGGTAGCAACTTGGAAATACTTCGAACTTAAATAACTCACCAACTCTGCTCAAAAATCACCTGCTGCGACAGGCATTCCAGTTAATTGATCCCATTCTGCCAATGCCAAACTTTCCTCAATTAAAGCCTGTTCTTTCATGTTGGCCCGTAAATCAGCCCCAGTAAATTCAGTCATACCGTCACTCCTTTTCTAATCTCATTGTTTTTTAATATTTTACACCAATCTACAAAAAAAAGCACAAAATGTGCTTTTATTACTTATTTATTAACGTAATAGCGACTGAATAATCCAAAAATGATTGTCCAAGCCAGCCCGGCATAAGCCGCAATACGGTCCGTTGGCGTTATGAATAGTAACGCAAAAATAAAGATGAAGAACAGGATTGTTGCTGGACTTGTCACCCGATAAAACGGCATTTTAAATCCGTCGGGTAAAAAGTCAGAACTTTTCCGATAATGACGGTGCGCAATCATAATTAATGTATAGATCACCAATGTAATTGCTGCAGTAGCAGAAGCAAAAAAGTTAAAGGCAGATGATAAGGCTGGTATAAAATTAACCACTGGCGTAGCACAAATTAATCCTGCCGAGAACAAAATTGCCCGAGCTGGAATAGCTGTCTTTGAAAGCTTGGCAAAATAGCGCTCTAGTGGTCCGTCATTTTCTTTTGAAAGTGCGAAAATATCACGTCCCGCTGAATAGATAAGCGTATTTAACGCAGACAAAGCTGCCGTCAAAACAACGAAGTTCATCAGTGCTGCGGCACCATGTAAGCCAATTAACTGAAATACCATCACAAACGGACTTTCATTTGCTGGAAGGTAACGCCAATTACAAATAGCCATAATAATCGCCAAGGCACCCACGTAAAAAATCATAATACGAACTAACACTGTATTAATTACTTTGGGAATAACTACCTTTGGATCAACTGTTTCTGCTGACATCAAGCCAACGAATTCGATTCCAACGAAAGAGAAAAAGACCATTGGGAATGCTTTTAGAAAGTCAACTGAACCATTTGGGAAGAATTGAAAGCCATCCGTAATATTTTTAAAACTTACCGTTCCACCATGAATTCCCGGCATTTTAAATCCTGTTACAATCATGAATAATCCAATCGCAATCACCATTAATATGGCAATTATTTTGATTGAGGCAAACCAAAATTCAGCTTCACCAAAGAAGCGCACGGCTGTTAAATTCAGAATAATTAAAATAGCCATTATGGCTAACTCCATCTTCCAAGCTGCAATATGGGGTAACCAATACTGTAAGTATTGACCAATCGCTGTCAATTCAGCCATGGCTGGTAAAATTAGCGTAATCCAATATGACCATCCCACAAAGTAACCCGTCTCACGATTGATGTACTTTGAGACAACGCTAACAAATGAACTGGATTTTGGATCGACGTATAACATTTCACCAATTGCCCGCATCATGAAAAATAAAAAAGCACCAGTAATCATATAGATTAACAAGACTGATGGTCCCGTTAAATTGATTGTGTCACCCGCCCCTAAAAAGAGACCGGTTCCAATCGTCCCACCAATCGCCATCATTTGGACATGTCGTTGTGTTAAGCCACGAGATAGTTCGGTTGGCTTTGTTGTTGTTTCTGTCATTTCGTCCACCTCATCTTCATTTCAATACAGATAACTTTAACACAACTATGTATATTTTTACAATAAAAACATTTTTTATGCACTAAAAATGAATACACCAATGACTGAAGACAAAAAAAGAGACATGCCTAAGCATGTCTCTCCACAAATAAATATCTAAATAATTAGATTAGTTGTTTCCAAACTTAGCTACTAACCATGAAACAACAACCACAACTACAACCGCACCAATAATTGATGGGAAGATAGCCATACCTGCCATGTGAGGTCCCCATGAACCCAACAACTTTTCACCAAGCCATGATCCAACTAAACCAGCTGCAATGTTGGCAATCCAACCCATTGAAGCACCCTTACTTGTAAGCGCACCACCAATAGCACCAATAACTGCACCAATAATAAGTTCCCAAATTAAACTAAACATATCTAACTCCTACCTTTTCTAATTACTTGTCAAACTTTTCTTTAACGTCATCAACAACATCAGTTGCCTTATCAGCTACGTTTCCAGCAACTTCGCTTGCCTTTTCCTTAGCATCGCCAAACAATCCCTTGGCCTTACCTGCAAGACCTTGGGCCTTACCTTCAGCTTCAGTTTGCTTGTCGCCAGTAACGTTTCCAGCAACTTCCTTTGCCTTACCTGCTACTTCGTCGGTCTTACCCTTAACTTGATCTTCTAAACTCATAATACTACCCTCTCTTTCATTTATTGATTATTATTATATCGGGTACATTTAAAAAAAGAAAGCCTTTTTTCATTTTTTAAATGCAAATATTCATAATTGACATAATATTTATATTAATTCATCCAATGCATAAGTAACAAATTAGCGTTATGCATAGTAGGTATCTTGGTACGTGCGCACAATGTTTATCGTACAGAAAACGCCCACACACTAGCGCTTTAACGTAACAACATCAGAAAATTCCTTTGCCATCCGCATTGACTCGACGTATTTATATTCAGGTCATACTAGCATTACCAATGCCTAAACTTTAGTGTGCAATTTGTGTATTAATCTTTTGAACATTTATTCCTGCCCGCTTCAACGTCAATGCCATTAACCTTTAGAACCTCTTTCATTTTGATTAATTCATCATTCAAAGCTTGAACTTGAACGGTTAATCGATTGTTTTCTCGATGTAATTTTGCATTTTCTTCGATAATTTTTTCGATATAGTAGTCTTCCACACTCTGTTGTTGTTGTTTACATCCTAAATACCATGCACTTAATGGTGCGACAATAACTGCAATTCCCGAAAAAAAACTTTTCCAATCTATTGAATCCATTAACAATTACCTCCTTTTCCAAGTCCTCCATTCCTATCCTTGAACTAAAAAACTACATCGCCTTGTCAAACACACCGACAAACTAGGTCTCAAACTGTATTAGACAAAAAATACCAACTAATGTACGGCTTCACCTAACATTGCATATATAAATGAAACACCATCACTTTAACATTGTCCTCAAACATAAAACGGGCATCATAAATCCACTTGTTGGCATTTTACTTTTAAGGCATCACGCCAACGCCGTGGTGTTCGTTCATCCACATAATGGAGTTGGGCAATCATCTCCCACCCCATTCGGTTACGGTAACGTTGATTAAACACTTCTTTATGTTCACGATCAAACGTATCAACACACGCTTTAATTTTAGCCCGCTGTTCTTGTAACGCATTTAACTTCTCGTCTTGTTCAATCCGAACCAGCGTATTTTCAAAGACATTTGAATACTTATTTTACGCCCGACCCCCGCCAATATTTTCATCTTTTTTTGAATTATTTTGGCGTAACTCATGTTCACGCATTTTTATTTCCAAATCTAATCCACCTGTAAAATATCGCTCTAATAATTTATCAATCCGATCTGCCATTAAAAACGCCTCCTACTTTTTCTCTTCATTAGCCAAATCATTTTGTGTAATTTATCTATAATATTTGACTAAAATTACACTACAGTGTACCATTGAGGTACAGTAAAAATCACAGTTCTTTGCGTCATCACGACTATTCTGTCGAACAGACTAACTGCGTTGCCTTAACGATATATCTATCTTATTACACAACGGTGTAATAAGTCAATATTATAGTACACTTTTGTGTACTTTACATCCAAATAAAGAAAGGACACTACCATGAGTACCTTTGAAAACATTAAGCGTGTCGCGAATGAACGCGGGCTTTCACTCAAACAAACTGCTCTGAAAGCCGGACTATCTGAAAACGCGCTATATCGATATAACCAAGGGGTTGAGCCAAAATACGACACCATTAAAAAGGTTGCGGATGCACTGGGCGTATCCGTCGATTATCTTGCCGGAGATACCTCAACACCAACTCCAGTTAAATCACATAACGCTCAACCTGTAGAGCTCGATCAAGTTTTATCGGAAGAAGGCATGGCTATGTTTGATGGGCAGCCACTGTCAGACGACTATAAAAAGGCGCTTCTTACAATGCTAAACGGATTGAAAGATAGCGGGCAATAGCCTATGCACGAAGAATTATTCGCTGCGCTGTTAAAAGTTGCGGATGCCTCAGACATTTCCATCAAAGAGGTTAGCGGCACCAGCAACGACCCTGACGTCGCTTTTTGTCGTCAAAAGGTGATCAACTTAAATCATAATTATCAATCATCGATTAGTGTTGCATTTCGTCTTGCTCATGAAATTTGTCATATTCAATTTTCACAGCCCTCCTTCTTGTACACTTTTTCACCGTACATTAAGAATAAGGTTGAACGTGAAACTAATGCACATGCTATCCGTATGATTGCACACCTAGTTTATGGCGATACGCCAAATGAATACCGCAATTGGTCCGACTT
The DNA here is from genome assembly GCF_001437355.1 of Weissella viridescens. Lineage (GTDB taxonomy): Bacteria > Bacillota > Bacilli > Lactobacillales > Lactobacillaceae > Weissella > Weissella viridescens. The sequence continues at coordinate 502,693 of NZ_JQBM01000001.1, forward strand.
CATGAATGAGTTTGGTTTACCAAGCTGGTTTGAACCACTCGTCAAAGAGATTATTTATGACTGAGTTCCTAGACCAAAACAAATCCCCTCAACACCCTTACTGAAACGGAGTTACACACATGCATAAATACTGGGCAACATGGCTTATCGCTGGCTGCATTTTAATTGGAGCAGCAGGTTTCGGATCATATGAATACATTTACTCACAGGATACCAAAAAAGCCGAAATCGCTTCGTCAAAGTCAAAAAAATCTTCACAAGAGAAACAAAAATCAGTCTCCCATGCGAAAGCAAAATCTAAGCAGTCAGCAAAAAAGAAATCTGAAACAAGCACTTCGACTGAAGGAAGCTCCCATCAAGTCACAGCGACAAGCACTTCAACTAGTTCCGTTCAATCTGACGCAGCTTCAATGGATGTTGCAACATTTATTGGAAAGTACGGCATGACTTATGCCCGTTATCTTAGAGAACATGATGGGATGAGTGTCGCTCAATCATTGCAAACTGCCAGTTCAATTGGCGCAGGTATGACAAGTGGTGAGATGCAAAATATGTATGGTTTGGAACAAGGTCGTTTAACTGAGACCGCAGATGGTAAATTAGTTGAAACAGACGCGACTAACGAAACAGATGACTCCACCTATGCGGAAAAGGCTCGCACACCAAATGCCGATTTCACTTTAGAAGATGGTACCCACATTCATAATGATGCGAATGGTGATTCATTTGATGAAAAAGGACAAAAAATCGGAAAAGGCGACTAAAATTAATTTCATCGTACTATATTTACACAGACTTGAGCATGTCTTAAAAAGGCTCTTTTTTTATATAAAATTAACTCAAATCGGCTTGAAGTATGCTAGATTTCTTTTATACTTCAGAACATTTTTGACCCCTTACATTCGAATTGCCCACTTTCTAGGTGATAATCATGAACAAAATTATTACACTAGGGTCTTAAAATTAATTCTTCAAGTGATCCATGCGAAAAGAATCACCTTTCACGGATTTAGTCACACACACGCTAGTTATCTAATCAAAAACGGTGTCGACATTGCCTATGTAAGTGAGCGACTAAGACACAATAATGTATCTATCACAGAAAAAACCTACTTTCACCTTCTAAAAGACAAACGTGAATCAGAGGACGAAAAAACGCTGAATTTATTCATTTCATAGTGTAGGTTTTGCGCAGAATTTGCGCAAAATAAAAATAAAAAAATTCAATTGAGCAGAATTTTCACAAAATTTTATATACTTTTACTTACTCAAGTTTACCTTTTTAAACAAAACAAAAACGCTGATACAACGGCGTTTATACCGTCATACCAGCGTTTATGAGAAAGTATGATTACTTCAAACCATACTTCTTGTTGAACTTGTTCACAGCTCCATCGGCAGTAGTAAACTTTTGCTTACCAGTGTAGAAAGGATGTGAATCTGAAGTGATTTCAACACGAATCATTGGGTAAGTGTTACCCTCGTATTCAACTGTTTCGTCTGATGTACGAGTTGAACCAGTCAAAAGCTTGTAACCAGTAGTTGAGTCAACGAATACCACTTGGTGGTATTCTGGATGAATATTAGGCTTCATTATCAATTTCTCCTTATCGCCCTAGCACCTAAATGCTAGAGTCAGTTTTCTATTTAAGTTAACTGAATTATAATACCATATTTTTAAAACTTTTGGTAGTCCAGAATTGTTTTTCTGGATAAATTTCAGCTATTTTTCGTCAGATTCTTCGGCACTCATAACGGCCATAAAGGCTTCCTGCGGAACATCAACCGAACCGACTGACTTCATACGCTTCTTACCCTTCTTTTGCTTATCAAGCAACTTGGCCCGTCGATCTGGATCTCCAGTGTGAATCTTTGAGGTAACATCCTTACGGTAGGCTTTAACCGTTGAACGCGCAATAATCTTTGAACCAATTGCTGCCTGAATCGGCACTTCGAAGTTACGACGTGGGATAATATCCTTTAGCTTTGAGGTAATTAGACGACCACGTGATTGTGCGAAGTCACGATGCACGATAAAACTTAGCGCATCGACCTTATCACCATTCAACAAAATATCGACCTTGACCAAATCAGATGGACGGTATCCCGCCAAATCATAGTCTAATGATGCGTAACCACGTGTTGATGACTTCAATTTATCGAAGAAATCAAAGATAATTTCAGAGAGCGGCATAAAGTATTTGACGTTGACACGTTGCTTGTCCAAATACTCCATTGTATCGAACTCGCCTCGCTTACTTTGTGCCAATTCCATAACCGTTCCCACGTAATCATTTGGTACCATAATTTGCGCAGCAACGTATGGTTCTTCAATGCTCTTAATTTCGGCAGCATCAGGCATTTCTGCCGGATTAGAAACTTCAACCATTTCACCGTCAGTCTTATACGCATGGTACGTTACAGATGGTGCGGTAGTAATCAAATCAAGATCGAATTCTCGTTCCAAACGTTCTTGAATAACATCCATGTGCAATAAGCCTAAGAATCCGGTACGGAATCCAAATCCAAGCGCTTGCGACGTCTCAGGCTTAAATTCAAGCGACGCATCGTTTAATTGTAGCTTTTCCAAAGCTTCCCGCAAATCGTTATAACGTGCGTTATCTGTTGGATAAAGACCAGAATAAACCATTGGTGTCATTGGCTGGTATCCAGGTAGTGGTTCAGCCGCGGGATTATCAATCGTTGTAATCGTATCACCAGGACGTGCATCACGAATACTCTTGATTGAGGCAGCAACATAACCAATATCACCCGCCATTAAATATTCACGTTTAATTGGCTTAGGAGAATTGATACCAACTTCGGTAACTTCATACTCAGCACCGGAGTTCATAAAGCGAATCTTATCTCCAGGCTTCATAACGCCTTCACGAACACGAACTGTTAAGATAACACCCTTGTATGAATCATAGGCTGAATCAAAGATAAGCGCTTGTAACGGTGCCTCAAGGTCACCTTCAGGCGCTGGCAGCTTCGAAACAATTTGGTCCAACAATTCTGGAATGCCAATTCCCTCTTTTGCAGAAGCCATAACAGCATCGGAAGCATCAATTCCAATATCTTCTTCAATTTCCTCACGAACACGTTCAGGATCTGCAGCGGGTAAATCGATCTTGTTGATAACTGGAATGATTTCAAGATCATTTTCAATGGCCAAATAAACATTAGCCAAAGTTTGTGCTTCAACACCCTGCGCAGCATCAACAACTAAAATTGCACCGTCAACAGCCGCCAACGAACGTGAAACCTCATATGAGAAATCGACGTGACCTGGTGTATCAACTAAATGAAAGATGTATGTTTCACCATCCGGGGCCTCATAGTGAGCCTCGACTGAGTTCATTTTAATTGTAATGCCACGTTCACGTTCAAGATCCATTGTATCTAATAATTGATTTTGCATATCACGTTCTGCAACTGTATGCGTTGATTCCAAGATACGATCGGAAATTGTCGATTTTCCATGATCAATATGGGCAACGATACTAAAATTACGGATACGTGATTGGCGCGCTTTCATTTCTTCTAAATCCATTTTTTATGCGCTCCTTCAGTTTAAATTTTATTTTTGCTAGTACCTTTCATTATACCGTTGATAACCTAGGTTTGCCATTGTTTACTGCAAATAAAAAAGCGAACAACTAAAATAGTTGTTCGCTTTTTATTTAAAATGAATTACTTATCTGAAATTGAAGCAATTCCAGGCAATTCCTTACCTTCAAGGTATTCAAGTGAAGCACCACCACCAGTTGAGATGTGTGTCAATTGGTCAGCAATTCCAAGTTGTTGAACAGCTGCAGTTGAGTCACCACCACCAACGATAGTCGTTGCATCATTCTTCTTAGTAACTTCAGCAAGCTTTTCACCAATTGCCAAAGTTCCCTTAGCAAAGTTAGGCATTTCGAACACACCCATAGGTCCGTTCCAAACAACTGTCTTTGCATCATCCAAAACAGAATCAAACAATTCGATTGACTTAGGTCCAATATCAAGACCCATGTAACCATCCTTGATACCATCATCAGCGATGTAAGTATCAGCATCGTTAGCAAACTTATCGGCTGCAACAGCATCAACAGGCAAAACTAGCTTATCACCAGCTTCATCAATTAACTTCTTAGCCAAGTCAACCTTATCTGCTTCAAACAATGAGTTACCGATTGACTTACCATTGGCAACGTCGAATGTATACGCCATTCCACCACCAACGATAACCTTATCCGCCTTCTTCAAAAGGTTTTGGATAATTTCAATCTTATCAGAAACCTTGGCACCACCGATGATAGCAACGAATGGACGCTTTGGATCTGTAACGGCACCACCTAAGAACTTGATTTCCTTTTCCATCAAGAATCCAGCAGCAGTTTGATCAATGTTAGATGCAATTCCTACGTTTGACGCGTGTGAACGGTGTGCAGTACCGAAGGCATCGTTGACGAATACATCACCCAATGAAGCCCAGTACTTACCAAGTGCAGGATCATTCTTTGATTCGCGCTTTGTTTCAACACCATCTTGAACGTCGGCAAAACGTGTGTTCTCAAACACAAGAACTTGTCCATCATCAAGACCATTAACAGCCTCTTCCAATTCTGGACCTTCAATTGCAGGAACAAATGTAACAGGTTGTCCCAACAAGTCAGCTAAACGTTGTGCAACAGGCTTCATTGACAACTTCTTCTTATCATCTTCAGTCTTTACACGACCCAAGTGTGAGAATACAACGGCACGTCCACCGTTATCCAAAACATATTTAATTGATGGCAATGCAGCCTTAATACGGTTGTCGTTTGCAACTTCAACTTCGCCTTTTTCTTCCTTCAATGGCACGTTGAAATCAACACGCATTAGAACCTTCTTACCTTTAACATCCAAGTCTTCAAGAGTTAACTTAGCCATAATAAGAACTTCCTTCTTTCTATACTTTTATATCTGTAATTATAACATTTTTTGAAAAAAACAGGCGATTCAGTTTACACTAAACCCCCTGTTTTTTTAACGAACTGAATCGCTTATTAAAGCTCTGCCAAGTGCTTCAAAGTACGGATCATGTTTGAAGTGAAACCGTATTCATTGTCATACCAAGCAGCAGTCTTAACCAATTGGTGATCACCAGCTGTTACGACTTCAGTCAAAGTTGGGTCAAAGACAGAACCGTGTGTGTCTCCGATGATATCTGAAGAAACAATTTCATCACCGTTGTAACCGAATGATGGAGTTTCGTACTTCTTCATTGCATCGTTAACTTCTTCTGCAGTAACCTTCTTGTCCAAGATAGTTGTCAATTCAGTAATTGAACCGTCAACAACTTGTACACGTTGTGCATGTCCGTTCAACTTACCCTTCAATTCTGGAACAACCAAACCGATGGCCTTAGCAGCACCAGTTGAGTGAGGAATTGTGTTGGCAGCAGCTGTACGGTTGTTACGTGGCTTGCTTCCACGAGGTCCGTCCAAGATCATTTGTGTTGAAGTGTAAGCGTGAATAGTTGTCATCGTTCCAACTTCAATTCCAAATTCCTTGTTCAATGCATCAGCCAATGGAGCCAATGATTGAGTAGTACATGAACCAGCAGAAACAATGTTATCTTCTGGAGTCAAGATATCTTGGTTAACACCGTAAACAACAGTATTGATATCACCAGCAGGTGCTGAGATCAATACCTTCTTGGCACCAGCGTCCAAGTGAGCTTGTGCCTTTTCCTTTGAAGTGTAGAAACCAGTTGATTCCAAAACAACGTCAACGCCGTCGTTTTCAACCCACTTCAAATCAGCAGCATTCTTTTCAGCATAAACACGGTACTTCTTACCGTCAACGATGATACCATCTTCGTCAGCCGAAACTTCAGCGTCCAATGTACCATGAGTTGAGTCATACTTTAGCAAATATGCCAACATTGCAGGGTTAGTCAAGTCGTTGATAGCAACAACTTCGATGTCATCTGCAGCATCCTTTAATTCAAGAATACGGCGGAATGCCAAACGACCAATACGTCCAAATCCATTAATACCAATCTTTACAGTCATGATAAATGATTCCTCCCAGAACTTCATTTCGTAAACTTTTTTACAAGTATTATTATACGACTTTGTTTAACAATTCGCAAACTTTCAGACCGTTTTTTTGCGGACACATCATGTGACTGCTAATCACGATACGCAAGGCGTTTGTCTGCTTACTTTATTTTCCAATCCAAGACGTCTTGCAAGGCATCTTCATGGTTTCTTAGCGTGACACGCAATTCTTGTGACATATTTTTCATAATGAGGTTTCCGACACCCTTGAAAACTGGTGTAAGGCCGATAACTGCCATGCGAACGATAATAAGCACTGTGATAAACACAACAACCACTGTTAGAATTCCGATCATATTTTGAATTGGCATAATAAATACTCCTCTTTTTAATTAACTTTAACTTAACTTTAGGTTTAAATAAAAGCTCAGCAATTAAGCTAAGCTACTCTTTAAGTATATATTAGGTTTAAACTAATTGCAATAGGTTTAATTTAATTCGCCACTCCTACGGTAGAAATCTAAAGTTGCCTGAGCAAAATCTATTGGATACCCAAAAGCTTCTTCCAACATCCATGGTGCTAAAGGCATGTCTGGGTGCTGTTTTGCCACGCGTTTTAAGTCTTCTGCACTGGTCATATAAGTTAAAACCGACTCACGTGCAGACACTTCATTATTTTGTGCACGTGTCGACTGATAATCTAACAAGTCCCCTAAATCTGAAATCGCATGAAAATATTCTTCGACAAGTGTTTCAGCTTTCTCAAAGGTCGACAATGCTTTATCAATGAAGATATATACTTTGCCATCTTTTATTGACGTGACTCCTGCTAGTCCTGAATTTTCTTGCAGTGGAATCGTGTCCAAGATTGTTGCTGGCATCCCGCGTTCTGCTAAATCATTTTCCACCCGTATGAGTAAATCCTCATACCGATTATTTTGCATTGCGATCCTCGTAATCTGCGATGAGACCTTCTACATATGCTTTAGCACGGTCAACAACACGTTGGCGCTCATCATCAGGTAATCCTGAAATATCTAAGCCCCAATGTGCTGCCATGAGTGCTGGTTCCTCTGAGACAGTTGCATTGGCCATTTGGTCTGGATCTTCAACGAGTTCAGACTTTGATACATTAAAGTACTCTGCCATCTGTTCAATTTTGTTGATACGCGGATACGTCTTTCCATTACACCAATCTGAAATTGTTGCCGTTGATACACCTACGACTTCTGACAACTTCGCTGCTGTCATACCGTGTTGTTTCAAAAGGCGCTTAATATTACGCCCCATGATGTCTTTTCCTTCTGAGCTTGCCATAGTGTCACCTTTTCGTATTTTGTCATTTATATTCTATATTAGCTATGATAAAGGGAAACTTAATAAAATGCAAGGTTTAACCTAATTGTAATATTATGAATTGCTTTTGCTTAATTGCTCGGCTATAATATGACGAGTAGTTATTGGACCCGTAGTGTAATGGATATCACGTTAGATTCCGGTTCTGGAGATGTGGGTTCGATTCCCGCCGGGTTCATTCTTAAGTCGTTACAAATATTGATTTATAGCTATTTGTGTTACGTATATACACAATAAAAAGTCCTGATAGATTTCTCGTAATTGAGTATCTATCAGGGCTTTTTTATTTTAAGTTATTTGGCACTTTAAATGGTGACCAAACACATTCAGTTACCGATTGCCTGCCTCAAGACGTGCGCATTTTCAAAATCATCGGTGAACACGCCTTCATAACCACGCTCGAAAATTTGCTTTAACGTTGGTGTATCATCAATGGTCCAGATACGCTGTCGATTGGTCACCTCATTTAGCATTACCGAACGCTTTAAGTGCAAAGCATCTAATTGATTTCGTACCATAAAATCTAGCGGACGGGATATCGGCGTCTCACTAATTAAGGCAATTTGCTGTCGTTCATCTAATCTACCGATGCGCTTAACGCTACCTAAATTAGCAGATGAAAAAACAGTTTGTTCTGCAAGATCAAATCTATGCACTGCTTCTAAGACCAACGTCTCAATCCCTGGATACTGGATATTTTCCGTCTTTTGAAAAATCTGTAACACTCGTTCTAAGGTTTGTATCGCGCTTTGCTTCCCCTGCCTTTGTTGTGGGCGTTGCAAATCAGGCATGAGGTGAAACTGGGCTAACTCTGCCACAGTATAATCTCTAATGTATCCGTGTCCATTTGTTGTACGATCAATTTTTTCATCATGCATAACTATCGGCTGAAAATCTTTCGTTAGATGCACGTCAAATTCAACTGCCTCACCTTTTTGGGCAATATACTCAAACCCGTCAATTGAATTTTCAATATATTTTCTGGGGACACCACGGTGCCCAAAAATGGTTGTCTTTCCCATAACTATTCTCCAGCTTGCTCATTGGCCGACTTAATATCGGCGTCTGTTTTTTCAGCAGCCTTCGCAAGTTCCTTATTAACATTTTTACCATTGATAACATTTTCCATGGCATTTTGTGTATTCACACGTTCTTTTGGCATTGCCGTAATCAAGGCACCAGCTGACGCAGTATTCTTCTTGGTGTCCTTGAGTTGATCAACTGGAGCTGCCAAGATAGGCGTTTTTTTGAACGCATCCTTAAGTAACCTGGTGTCATAAGACTTCTTATTTATCGCAAAGTAGCCCGTATCAATTGACCATTGGGCTTGTTCTTTTGGAGAAGTTGCAAACTTTAAGAATTCTGCTGCGCCCTTTTCTTGCTTATTAGACTTACCCTTTGAAAGCCAGATGCTGGCCCCACCAATTGCCACACCATTAGCTGGCTTATTTTCTGGATGCGGCATGTAAGTCACACCAACATCAAACTTAGCATTCTTTTTAATATCACCAAGTGATGCAGATGAATTCATGAACATATCAATTTGCTTTGACGTAAAGCCAGATAGCTCGTTATCGGCCGCATTTGCCCCAGTGCCATAATCAACCAATGTTTTGGCATCTGCATTTGTCTTGATCCAATTTAAAATATTCTTACCAGCAGCATTGTTGAACGTTGACTTAGTCGCTGTCTTTTTTCGACCGTTCCCATTATTCACTAACTCTTGATTTTGATTGGCTAGCAATTCTTCAAAGTTCCATCCATACGGTAAAATAGAAAGTTTTGCTTTACCTGTTTTTTCTTTTAACCGTTTAGCTGCATCCGTCACTTGTTCATAAGTCGGACTTTTGGGTAGTTCATCAATTCCGGCTGCTTTAAAGGCATCCTTGTTGTAATACAAGACAGGGGCACTTGAATTAAAGGGCATTGAGTACAATTTTCCATCAACGCGATAATAATCAAGAATGTTTTCACGGATGTCTGAAGTATCATACTTATACTTTTTAGTAATCGTTTCCATCGGTTCAATCATACCTGAGGTTGCCAATTGTTTTGTTGAAATTTCATTCGATTGGAAAAGGACTGGGGCTTTCTTGGTGCCACCTACTGATAGAAATTTGGGCAAAGCTTCAACATATTGCCCTTGGAATTCAGGAACAACTTTATAGTCATTTTGCGATTGATTAAAATCGTTGACCACCCGTTCGATTGACTTTTGCGTCTCGCCGGTCATTGAGTGCCAAAAAGTAATTTTTTCAGGCTTGCTGGCTGCATTTCCATGAACCGTTGCCAAAGGCATCGCTGCTCCCACGCCAACTGTTAGTAAAATAGAATACTTCGCGATATGTTTAAACATGATTTGATTCTCCTATTAATCGTTTTGATGTTATATCGTAGCTCATAAACTGTTGGGTGCGTGTTGCTATTTAATCACACCACTCGTTAAACCATTTTTAAAATATTTTTGACCAAAGAAAATAATCAGCATTGTTGGAATAACAACGATAATGGTTGCTGCCATAATCAAACCCCAATTACTGGCCGTATCCTGAGCGCGCATTTGACGTAACCCAATTTGCGCCGTACGTACTTTATCATTATCCGTCGAAATTAAGGGCCATAGATACATGTTCCAATTTGTTAGAAAGCTGTATAACGCAAAAGTAATCAAACTTATCTTACAATATGGCATCACCACCTTTGTTATAAACTGGAAATGGGATAGACCTTCAATCTGACTCAATTGTTTCAATTCAGGAGGCAACTGCTCGAAACTTGTTTTGATCATAAACGTACCAAAAGCGGATGCTAAAAATGGCAAGGCCATTGCTGAATAAGTGTTGAGCAGATTTAAATCACGCATCAAATTAAAGTTTGGAATAATTTGCGACTCGAACGGTAACATCATCGTACTCAAAAAAATAACAAACGCAGTCTTTTTAAATTTGAAATCTAAAAAGACGAACGCATAGGCAGCTAAAATTGATAGAACTAATTGTCCAATCATCACCACCCCTGACACGATTAAACTATGCAGCAAGAATTGTGCCATGTGTGTGTCAGTAAAGACACGGACATAATTACTAAACACTAATTTTTGAGGAAACAAGTTACCTTGTGAAATGGAACTGCTTGATGACAAACTCAAAGAAATTCCCAGTAAAAGCGGAACCATCAAAATGATGGCAATCACACTCAATAATAGATAGTTTCCAATTTGTTTTGTTCGATTAACCTGCATATTTAGCCGCCTTCCGCTTATTTAAGTAGAATTGGATAAACGTAAAGATCATAATAATAACCGTCAACACGACTGATTCGGCACTTGCACGACCGATTGTATGATTTACAAACGCATCCTGATAAATTGAGTAAACTAAAAGATTCGTATGATAGTCTGGTCCACCAGCTGTTAAAATATCGACTTGTCCAAAAGTTTGGAAAGCATTAATCAACGTTACAACCATCACAAAAAATAGCGTTGGTTCAGTCGCTGGTAAAGTAATTTTACGTAAACGTAACCACTTTGAAGCACCATTCAAATCTGCCACTTGGTATAGATCCGTTGGTATCGCTTGAACTGCGCCTAATAAGATTAGGAAAGCAAACCCAATATTCATCCAAACGGTTGTGCCGATAATAGCCACCAAAGCCCAGACTGGGTCCGACAGCCAATTCACATCTGGCAAATGCAATGCGGCAAGGACCTTACTAAATAGACCAATTTGGGGATTAAACATAAATAACCACAAAATTGAAGCTACAGTTACCGAAATCCCCATTGTTGCTGAAAAAATTGTTCGGAAAAGCCCCATACCTCGCATTTTTTTACTCGCTAGGATTGCCAAAAAATAGGCGCATAGTACTGTAAAGATTGAAGTTGCAATGACAAAAATCATCGTAACCGTAATTGATGTCATAAAGCTATCTGAATGAAATAGATTTATAAAGTTTTTGAAACCGACAAATTTAATTGGGTTCCCCATCAAATCAGTTAATTGGGTGATCAACCAAAATGTTTTAATCATGGGATAGAAAACAAACATCCCCAAAACGACTATTGAAGGCAGTAATAAGACCAACGCTAATAAATTCTGTTTCTTTTGCATTATTTTCCCTTAATACCCTTTACTTAAACGGCCAATTCGTTGATTGGACCAAGCCCAACTAAACGATCATCTGCATCAAACAACATCATTTGATCTGGTAAGATATCAAAGGCAATCTCATTACCTGTTCGCAGATTTAATTGGTCACTCACCTTCAATCTAAATGGCTCTGCTGCGCCAATTTCAACCGAAATGTTTGTCCCATCACCTAGTGGTTCAATATGTGTAATCCGTCCCCTAAAAGCGCCTTGAGGTGTTAACCGGACACTTTCAGGACGAACACCAATTCGGACAGGACCAGCCAATTCATGGTTAAAGGTTATTTCAACACCATTAACAAATTGGAGACGATTTCCCATTAATTGCCCATCAAGCAAATTTATGGCAGGTGAACCAAAGAAATCGGCTACATAAGTATTCGCTGGTGCATTATACAGATCTAACGGTGCACCAATCTGTTCGATGCGCCCCTGGTTCAATAGCATCACTTGATCACCCATAGTCATAGCTTCTGTTTGGTCATGGGTCACATAAACAACAGTTAACCCCAAGTGCTGTTGTAACGCTCGAATCTCACGACGCATCTCGGCGCGTAGTTTCGCATCTAAATTTGATAACGGTTCGTCCATCAAAATGACTTTTGCGTCTGAGACCAATGCACGTGCTAAGGAAACGCGTTGACGTTGCCCACCCGATAAATTTGTAGGTCGCTTATCCTTGTACTCAGTCAAATGAACTGTTTGTAAAACTTCATTTAAACGTTCCTGTTGCACTTCCTTATCCACATGGCGAGCCTTTAACCCAAAAATAATATTTTCGGATACGGTTAAATTTGGCATTAGCGCATAATTTTGAAACACCATTGCTAAATGCCGATCCTTAGGTGGTAGATTAGTGACATCCCGTCCATCAATTTCAATGGTCCCATCATTAATTGGAATAAAACCAGCAATTGCGTTTAAAATGGTACTTTTCCCAGATCCTGACGCACCCACTAGTACATAAAATTGGCCATCCTCAATTTCAGTATTAATATCTTTTAAAACTTCTTCTCCATTGTCATATGTTTTCTTTATGTGCTTTAACTTAATTGACATGCGCCTTAAATCCCTTCTCCTGTAACCAATTGGTTAATTAATGTTTATTACAAGATTAACTTTAGCAAGTCTTTGTAAATCTACTTTAGTAAACAGGTAAAGACTTTTCCCGCGGTGTAAGCAAATAAGGGTCAAAACTCATGAAAACGCTTTATTGTAAATATTTCACCTTCATTTGAAATATATCTGTTATACAAATCAATTTATCAAATTTAAGCTTCATTAAAACGCAATCGTGTTATAATGAATTTGTAACATAGTTGCAACACAAAATAGATGGAGGATTTTACACATGGCTGATTATACTGAAAAAGAACAAAAGGTTGTTTCAAATATTGCTGACACAATTGAAAAGTTAGATGATTCAATTGCCAAGCTTGACACATTGGAATCTGATTCAAAGTCACATTCAATTAAAGAATGGTACGACGAGCACAAAGCTATTCACGAAATTAAGCACATCTTGAGTGAAATCGGTAAGTACGGTAAGTACGATGAAAAAGAAGCTCTTGCTGATGAAAAGGAACTCGAAAAGTTTATCGGAAGCCTTGATTCAGACGCTTCATCAAAATAATTAACAGTAAATAAAAAGTAGATCGCAAATGCGGTCTACTTTTTTTGTGGTTTCGATTTTGATGCTTTGATGACCCCGGTGAGAATGAAACGTGTGAAAAAAAGCGCCTTAAATTATAGACCTATTTTTTAGCGGGTTTAGTCTAATTAAAACGCTCCTGTATTTAGTGCACAAAAAAAGCAACCACCGTAGTGATTGCTTTTTTAAGCGTCTTAGAACGCCTTAACGATTTCCATAACACCAAAGACAAGCAAGTATGCTGCCAACAAAGCAACAACAAATGACAAGCCAAAGGCTGGGCTGAACATCATTACAATTCCAAGGATAAGACCAATGATTGCCATGATAACAACAAACCAGTAGTATCCCTTACCAACTTGCTTAATGTACTTAGCTGCCCATAGTTCGAACAATGAATCCATTACCATACCAATGGCAACGGAGATCCAAACGTAGATAGCACCAAAGCTAGCAGGCCAGATAATGATGGCAAGACCAACGATAATATCCAAAATAGCAAGGAATGTTAACATTCCTGTACTCTTCATTCCAATACTACGTAGGTGTCCACGTTGTGAGAAATGCAAAATTCCATCAATAATCATGAAAATTCCGATTACGATTACGATTGCTGCCAAAGATCCACCAGGGAACTTCAAAACAACAAACGCAAGAACGAGTGACAAAATTCCAAGCACTAGGCTGAAAATGTCAAAACCTTTACTCTGGTTCATAATAACCCTCCAATAGTTAATATTACTTTTTTATAACAGGCTTTATGATACCATATCGTCAGTTTTTAATCAAAACTCCATTAAAAACCATTAAAATTTAACTGGCAGTTGCAGTACCATTCGCATAGTTAATCGTTACCCCTGGTTGCACATTTGGAATAAACACATTGTATTGAATGCTACCATCCGTCGACTTAGCTTCTAGTTTGGAACCTGATGGTACTAGATTAGCCCCATCATAAATTGGCGTCACGCGATAACGAATTGTTTTATGTTGATCTAACCCTTTACGGACAATCGATTCGTAATAATTTTGACCTGTGTTACTAGGATCCCCATTCGAAGCTTGGTTAGCCCAAGTTGTTTGGGTCGTGATGTTTCGTGGATTGGCTTCAGAAGCGTCAAATCCCTTAACACCACCAGCTAACGCATAGGCAATCGAATGACCGCGGTTGTATAATACTTGGTCACCATTTAACCGCATTTGATGCCAACCAATTGGATTGATCTTTTTATCATTCCCCGTATGTTCACGCTTTCGGTATTCCCGACTTGTATTGTTTAAATATGCGTTTGCCACCCCTGGTCGTCCCTTTTGATCTAATTGCGCTAACTGCACGTACGGCGCAACAGTAACATTGGCATTTAAATCATTTTGATTATTATTAATCACGTAGGCACCAGAACCATTAAATTGTAGATTATTGGCCCCTAATTGCTGTTTAACATTTGGCGTAACAACACTAGCAGCTTGTGTCTGTGTTGGGTGCACACTTGCGCCGCCAGATTGACTCATTTTAAGTGATCCTGTTTTACTACGAGTGGATGTGTTTTTTGGTAAGTAGGTACTCTGACTAAACTGCTTAACTTGGTCTTCTGAAATCAAGCCAAAGTGTTGACCAACCAATAATGCACCAGCAACAGCCAATCCAGCAATAGTGATTTTCTTGCCGTTCATACCTTGTTTTTTACGTCGTCTTGCCATGTGTGTTCCTCATATCCTTTTGTTAAGTTTAACCTAAAACTCTATTAAACCACAAAAAAAGCCAATTAACATCATTGGCTTTTAAAATATCATGATTTTTTTGCTTTGCGCCGGGCAAAAACTCCTAAGCGATGGCGGATTTGATCAGGCGCTAGATGTTCTTGAAGGATTGGTAAAGCACGCTTGGGCTTACCACCTACAAATTCTAACGTGCGGCCTGACATATCAGGTTGACCCGCTGAAACCTTTTGATTTGGTTTAATTTTAATGATAATACCACGATAGTAGACATTTAAAATGATTTCTAAACTAACGTACTCAACTTGCTCCCAAGGGACAATAATGTAGCCACCTTTATTAGAACGAAATTCAATTCCTTTTGTTCCATAAAATAGGTATCCCGGTTGAATATTAACTGGTGATAACAACGCATTGGCTGGTGCTTTTAATTCGGGTTGTTTGGTTTCTTGTGCCATAGCGCACAGCCTCCCTTTTCATTTAACGATTATGTATAAAAACTGGTAGAAGCTACCAGTTTTTTTAGATTAAGCCATAATACCTAAGGCATAGGCTAAGATTCCAACAGCGAACAATCCGAAGATGATTACAATTGGTGAAACATGCTTACGAAGTAGCCATAGAACGACAAACATCAAAAGCAATGGTGCCAATCCTGGGATCAATTGATTCAATGTATCTTGAACCGTCGTAATTTTAACGGCCCCCAAATTCTGACCACCTTTAATTTTACCAGCGATATCAGTGATTGTTTGTGGACTTAGGTGTCCTGTATTAATTTGCTTGGCAAGTGCATCTGTATCGACATAACTACCCTTTTGCAAATTAACCTTAGAAAGTACCATTGGGAAATTCATCGTGGTCCAACGCGGAACCAACACTCCCATAATAAACATTCCTAGAATCGATGCACCAGTGGTTAACTTTTGCATCATCCCCCCACCCAAGTTCTGGGTGATATTTGTTCCTTCACGATAACCCAATTCTTGGGTGTACCACAAGAAGGCCATACGCATGATATTCCAAACAACGAAGAAGATGATTGGTCCAAGAATTTGACCACTTTGTGCTAACCCCGCTGCAAAGGCTCCCAAAACTGGACGAACTGTTCCCCACCAGATTGGATCACCTACACCAGCTAAAGGTCCCATCATTCCAACTTTAACACTGTTAATGGCTTCATCATCAATATCAGCGCCATTAGCTTTTTGCTCTTCCATCGCCATTTCGACACCAAGAATAGGTGAGGCCACATATGGATGTGTGTTGAAAAACTCTAAGTGCCGCTTAAGTGCCGCAGCACGATCTTCTTTTGTTTTATAAAGACGCTTGATTGTTGGTACCATGGCATAAGCCCAACCAACGTTTTGCATACGCTCATAGTTCCAAGCCGCCTGGAGGAAAGTTGAACGCCACCAGGTTGCATAACGATCACCCTTTGTTAGGTGAACCTCGTTCATTTGTACTTGCTTTTCTTGTACTGAATTACTCATTGTACTCTTCCCCCAAGCCTAGTAATTATTTAAAATTGCATCAATTTGGTCACCAGATGATCCTGAACTTGAACCACCTTCGCTTCCACCACCATCATTTCCACCATTAAATCGTGGTGAAAGTTGTAGGTAAATAAGTGCCAAAACCAAACCGATAATTCCCATTGCAATCAAATTCAATTCGGTTACTGCAGAAAGGGCAAATCCCAAGAAGAAGAAAGGCCATAGTTCCGGCGTGGCCATCATGTTGATAACCATGGCATATCCAACTACCACAATGAAACCACCGGCAACGGCTAATCCCTTTGTAATGACATCTGGAATTGCATTCAAAGCTGCATTAACTGGGCCTGCGCCAACTGCGATAACGATAATCGTTGGAATCGCAATTCGCAAACCTTGTAAGGTCAGTGCCGCCATATTCACCGCATCGAGACCACGTAAGCTTCCCTTTTCGGCTTGTCGGTCAGCGACATGGGCCAAAACAACTGTTAAGGTACGTACACCAATCGTTAAGACTTGTCCAGCAATGGCTAGCGGAACCGCAATCGCCATTCCTTCATAGACACTAACTTGGGCTGGTCCGGTAACTAGATAGGCTGAGACAACCGACGCCAAAGCTGCATCGGGGGCCACGGCAGCTCCAATGTTCATCCATCCTAGGGCGAGCATTTGAAGAGTTCCCCCCAAAATAATTCCTTCAGTTACATGCCCATTGGCTAGACCAATCAGTGTTGCTGCAACAATTGGCTGTTGGAATTGAAACTCATCTAAGATGCCATCCATCCCCGCCAAAAATGAAATTAATACTACAAAAAACGCTGAAATCATGCGTTTATCCTCCTCTAATAGCGTTTAGGTTCCATGATTAATCTTTCAATAAAGCGAAAATGTCTTTACTTGGATCACTTGGTACCTTACGAACGTCAAATTTAACTCCTTGTGCTCGCAACTCTTCTAAGCACTGCACATCTGCGCTATCAACGGCAATGGCATTCGTAACCATCCGCTTTCCTTCAGAATGTGACATTGAACCAATGTTAACTTCTGTTAATTTAACACCAGCTGCGACTGCTCTTTCAACATCTTGTGGTGTTTCAAAAAGCAACATGGTCTTGAGTCCCTTAAATCGTGGATCATCCCATACATCCACTAATTTTTGAATTGGTACAACATTTACCTTTACACCAACTGGTGCTGCTTGTACAAGTAATGTCTTTCGCAAATCATCATGTGCGACTGTATCAGAAACAACAATGATGCGATCTGGTTGAACGGCTTTCGTCCAAGCTGTGGCAACTTGACCATGCAATAACCGTGAATCAATTCGAGCCAACCGAATATCCATCGTTGCTTCACCCGTATGCTCAACTTTATTGATGTCGGTCGCTGGCGCGCTTGGTGTTGTTTCCATGGCTGCATCTGCTTCTGTAGGTGCTTCTTCAGTTGTTTGTGTTCGTTCTGGAATTGTATTAATTCCATTTTGTGCGACATCTATTAAAGCATGCGCAATCTCACTCGCTTTTTCCATTGTAAAACGGGCCCCATATGCTTCGATGAGCATCGGCAAATTCAATCCGGTAATAATCGCCATCCGTTCTGGATGTTCCGCTTGAATTCGTGATGCTGCATTAAATGGTGATCCTCCCCATAAATCAACCAAAAACAATACTTCGCCAGTCTCTGTTGCTTCCCCAAGTGCTTGCGTGAAGTGTTGCATCAAATCTTCTGGTCCTTCATTTGGCATGAAAGTAACCACTTCAACATCTTCTTGCTGTCCAAAAATCATTTCACCTGATTGTTGGATTCCCTTGGCAAATTCCCCATGACTTGCAATTATGAATTTAACCATAGCGCCCTCTCCTTTAAAAAGTTCTGGATCCATTGATCCTTATTACAAACTTTATTCTACATGACTATTCTTGTTTTGTAAACGTTTTCATAAAATAGATTTTCATAAAAAAAAGACCAGTTTCCTGGTCTCTTTGCGCCATATTCCTAACTGTTCTTGAAAACAAGGCCATGTTCAGGTGTTCGTGCGTTCTTAACAATTTTATCAACTGCGAAAACTTCATCTAATTGTTCCTCAGTAAACTCACCTGTTTCCTCGGCTAACTCACGTAGAGGTCGATTTGTTTTCAAAGCTTGCTTAGCTAAGTTGGACGCCTTTTGATATCCAATAATAGCTGCCATTGCCGTTGTATATGAAATCGATAAATCAATGTCTTGTTCTAAGCGTTCTTCATTTGGTGTAATACCCGTAATCGCGTTTTCACGGAATGTTTTCAATACCTGTGTCAAATGATCAACTGAAGCAAATAAACGATATAACATCACTGGTTCAAAAGCATTTAATTCAAGTTGTCCCGCTTCAACGGCATTCGTGACAGTGATATCATTTCCCATCACTTCAAAGGCAACTTGGTTAACAACCTCAGGAATCACTGGGTTAACTTTCCCAGGCATGATTGAACTACCTGCTTGACGAGCTGGTAAATTAATTTCATTAAGGCCCGAACGTGGTCCCGAACTTAACAAACGTAAATCATTTGCAATTTTTGAAAGATCGACCGCTAATGATTTTAACGCCGCTGAAAGTTGTAAGAAGCTGTCCAAGTTTTGTGTTGCATCAAATAGGTCTGAGGCTTGCTCTAGTTCTAGTCCCGTCACTGCGTTCAATTCAGGAATGATATGTTCTTGATAATATCGTGAGACGTTAATTCCTGAACCAATCGCAGAACCGCCAAGGTTTAATACATGTAAATCAGCTTGTGCCTTATCAATTCGATTCAAATCACGCTTAAGTGGCTTCAAATAGGCATGAAATGAATTTCCCAAGGTCATTGGCACAGCATCTTGGAGCTGTGTGCGTCCCATTTTATAAACATCTTCAAATTCTTCCGCCTTAGATCCTAAAGCAGCCATGAGCTTTTCAATTTCCAACATTAGTGGTTTCACAATATGAATAAGCGCTAATTTTCCCGCAGACGGAAAGACATCATTGGTACTTTGGCTCTTATTCACATGATCATTAGGGTTAATGTATTGATATTCCCCTTTTTCATGCCCTGATTTTGTTAAAGCAACATTGGCAATAACTTCATTGGCATTCATGTTCATACTTGTTCCCGCACCACCTTGAATTGGATCAAGTGGAAACATATTTTCATAGTCAACAGGTTGACTCAACAATTCATCAGTTGCCGTCAAAATGGCATCCGCAACATCAGTATCTAACGTCCCTGCCCCTTTATTAGCTTTTGCGGCAGCTGCTTTAATTTGAATCAAGGCTTTAACCAAGTTCGCATTTACATGATCTTTGGTAATTGCAAAGTTTTCTAAAGCTCGCATCGTATGGATACCATAGTAAGCTTGATCTGGTACTTCCATTTGTCCTAATGAATCTGATTCAATTCGCATTTTTATTGTTTCCCCTGTTATCGTTTTTCTTATTTTAAACAATTCGACCAACGCCTTCAAGTCATTTTAAAGAATATGTAAACTAATGCGACACGAATTCTGGTTCAATTAATTAAACTATCGGAAAATGCTATAATAGAAACACTATCTATCGAGGAGTTCTTATGATTAACCGAAAAAATTGGTGGAAAAGTAATCTACCTACCTATTTAATCATGTTTCTAATTGTCGTCGGCACCATTCTTTTACCATATTGGTTTACTGACACGAGTTTAATATGGCAAGCCGATGGGCTCTCGCAACATTTACCTGCCTTAATTCATTGGCAGAAAGACTTACACCATCTCTTGGCAACTGGGGATTGGCCAAGTCAATGGAATTTTCAAATTGGTTTAGGGTCCGATTATTATCAAACGTTTGCTTACTATACACTCGGTGACATTTTTAGTTACGGTGCTGCGTTCATCAGTAGCAAGCATGTCGTGAGTTATTACTCAATCATGATTGTCGTTCGCCTTTTTTGTGCAGGCTTGGCCTTTTTAGTGGCTGTACGACATTTTACAAAATACTGGCACCCCGTTATCAATACTATTGGTAGTTTAGTCTACTTGTTTAGTGGGTATCTTGCGTTAAGTATGTTTTCACACCCATACTTTATTAATCCACTAATTATCTTTCCGCTATTAATTGTCGCCATTGATAATTTAATTGATGTCCAAAAACCAAAATGGCTTCCAGCCGTTTTAATGATTAGTTGGACTCTGTGGAATAATTATTATTTCGCCTTTATGATGGCTATTGGAGCGACGATTTTCTTTGTCCTTCGCATCAGTTTGAACCACTCATGGCGTAATGGAAAGATGTGGCTGCGTGCCCTTTCAAGTACTGTTGTTGGCTTTCTTTTGCCCATGCTCATCTTCTTACCAAGCATAATTGGGACGTTGGACTCTGCACGAAGTCAGTACCGTTTTGCGAATGGGCTGACCTTATATCCTTTGAACTATTATCTATCCCTGCCCGGTAATCTGATTAGTAACGCACAAAGTCCCAATTTTTGGTTAACTGGTGGTTTTTCAGATATTGGCATTATCGCAATTCTATATATTTTGCGCCGCTATAAAACGTATCCACTGCTTAGTTGGGTCTTTGGTATGGCTGGCCTCTTCTTACTATTTCCAGCGGGCGCTGCCCTCATGAATGGTGGCTCATCGCCATCAAATCGTTGGATTTTTATGTTAGGTCTTCCCCTCGCACTTAGCGTCGTCCTTTTGTTAAATCACCTAACTGAATTACGGAAACAGGACTTCTATTGGATGACCGGCGTGGGCGTTATTATCTTTATTTCAATGCTATTCACCAATAATTTTGACTTACATGCCAATTTTGCGAATATGCTTTTCATTGGGGTACTCACTATCTTTTGTCTTTACTGGGCAATTTCTCACAAAGTGGGTCTATACGCTCTCTTAGGTGTTGTGGCCTTGAATGCAATATTGATCATGCAACAAAACCATATGACTGATTTAAACCCTGAAAAAAGCGCGCTGCTATCAAATAAAAATGTTCAAAAACTGGTTGACCAACAAGCAAATTATTTTGATGAAAACATTGATGCTGATTTAGCCAAAGCACGTGGTGAAGCAAACACACCCGTTCCATCAACGCTATACCGTTCATATATTGATACGCAACTTGGATCTGATTCAGAGATTGACCCTGCACCAGCAACGAATTTAGCTCTCAATAGTCACGCACACAATGCGGAGTCATATTGGTCCTATCAAAATGGTGCAGTAAATCAGCTAATGAAACGTTTAGCATTACCACAAACTAATAATAATGATATTACTAGCAATCTTGACCGAAGAAATGTGCTATCGAATGTACTTGGCATTAAATATTGGTATGCCAATCCACAGTCTGGTTCACCCGCCAGTTATCAAAAACTGACGCCACCGATTACGATTAATCGACAAACCGTCACACAAAGTGACTCAGTTTATCCGCTAGCTTATCTACCAAAATATGTCGTCAGTGAAAAGACATTTAACCACGCAGATACGACAAATCGTGAAGCCTACTTAGCAGATAGTGTGGTAACAAATGCCGTAACTGAACACACTTCAAAACAACAATTTGAACGTACTGTAACCACTACCTCAATTCGTTCCAACTTACAGGAGCGTTACACAGACAAAGTTCATTTCAATTACACACCTAGTCGTGAATCCGATGAACAAGGTATCTACCTCAAGCCGAATGCAACGTTAGATAACCATGAGTTGCATTTAGAAATCACCAACCTACATTTTAAACCAGCTAATTTTAACCAACGCGCAAAGTATGCCACGAACAGTTACCGAGATGCGAAAATTGAACAGAATAACAATCCAAGAAATCCACTGGATTATCGTTCCAATGACCGCGCCTTTAATTGGAATTGGCGTCGAAAGCATCTTGATACAATTGGTAAGAACGTGAGTGGTTATACATTTACCACTAGTTATGCTGGAAACAACCAGACATTTGTTCAAACAGGACAGAAAAATCTATCCTTCTATAATCCTAAGCAGAATATCACCTTAAATTTAGGGACTGCGACAGATGTTAAAAACACAGCATATTTACCATTTACCTTTAGTCAACCTGGTCAATATACCTTTGATGTTAAGGTTAAAGCCATTCCAACCGGACAGCCGTTTAAAAAAGTATCACAGCAAGCACAAAAACAAGCTGTTCCGTTAAATATACAAAAAGATCAAATTCCTGGTCAGGTAACTGGATCTAAAAATCAGATTTTAGCCACAACAATTCCTTATTCTAAGGGTTGGCATTCTGCCAATAATCAAGTGATTAAAATTAATGAAGGTTTTGTCGGTATAAAATTACACACCGGTAAAAACGACATCTTGTTAAACTATCAAACACCTGGTTTGAAACTAGGACAGTATCTCTCACTACTTGGTCTTGTTTTATTACTTATATTCGGGGTAGTTACATTAATCAACAAAAAAGCCATTAGTCATGCCGACTAATGGCTTTTTTCAAACATCTAATCAAACTTAACTGCTTCATCTGCAATTATAAGGACGCTCTCAATTTTATTTTTTGCACGTAATCTCGACAACCAGTTGTCAGGGAAGTCATTGTCAATATAACTAAAAGCCAGACCAACAAGTGCAGCATTTGTGTCTGTATCGCCACCTATTTGAACGGCAGCATGAACGGCTTCAGCATAATCTTGAAAGTTTAGGCTCGCCCACAGGACGACATTGAGTGTATCCAAAACGTAACCACTCGTCGCTAACTTTGCCTGGTCTTGAAGCTTAATTTTATTCACAATATCAGTCGGTGTGACAGTTGCATCAGTCACCAACCAACCCATTTCTTCTTGTTTTAATAATTCTTGGACGGCTGGTTGACGATTAATCGCACGAATAGCCTGTAAGATAGCTTTCTCACTATCACCACGACGGGCCAGTACACGGATAAAGTAAACAAAAAAACGTGAGGCCAATTTTGATCGCATCTGACCATGTGTTAATCCAGTTACTGCATCAACTATTTGTTCCAAAGTCATCTGGGCTGGATATGCATAAAAAGCTAGTGGCCAAATGCGCATTAGGGCTCCGTTTCCACTTCCCAATGGATTATTAAGCCCAAAATTACCATATTTGCCTGTCTCATGAAAATGTTTGATTGCCGCGGCTGTTTCATCGCCATAACCAAAAGCAACCCCATCTGGCGTATATTGGCCTTCATAAAGGTAATCATCAAAGTTCTGCATAATTGCCTTTAAATCGTATTCACCAGTCAACGCTGTGATGGTAGCTAAAGTCAAACTCGTATCATCACTCCATGTCCCCGGTAATTGGTTATTTACACCACCACCTTGCATTTCAGTGGAAACTTCTGTATTGGACGCATTAAACTCATATGGAACGCCGAAAGCATCACCCATTGCAAATCCGTACATACCACGTCTTAATAATTCGTTTGCCATCTCAACCCCTATATCTCTTCCGTATCAAACCAATCTTTGATTGTTACCCATTTTTCTGACTTATTGATGAAAATTTCATAATCAGTAATATTGGTTATCGTGTGGCGATCAGTTTCCAAAGGCATCCAGAATGTCTCATCAGCCCGCCTCAAAATATCGATGTGTGAAAATTCTGTGGTTTGCCCCTCCGGATCTTTTAGTTGGAAGAAATTATCAATATCAAACTTCTTTTCTCCAACAACTGGGCCATCTACTGTTAAATCATCTATTAAGTCTTGAAAAGATTCATTTGTAATCGTTTCACTCATTTGTCTGTCCTTACTTTTTTCATTTTCTCTAGGCTTATTATAACTGTTTTTATTATTGATAACAAAAAAGAGACCATCTTGTGAGATAGTCTCTTTTTAATTATCGGGACGACAGGATTCGAACCTGCGACCCCCTGGTCCCAAACCAGGTGCTCTACCAAGCTGAGCTACGTCCCGAAATGTAAATAAAAAATCCCAAATGGGATTATGCCGTCGGTGGGAATCGAACCCACACTCCCAAGAAGGGAACTGGATTTTGAGTC
>NZ_JQBM01000001.1:527285-527535 GCF_001437355.1 Weissella viridescens
ACTAATTCAATCATCACATCAAGGGCGATTGATGGGATTCGAACCCACGCATGCCGGAACCACAAACCGGTGTGTTAACCAACTTCACCACAACCGCCATGGCAGGGGTAGAGGGAGTCGAACCCCCACCGACGGTTTTGGAGACCGTTGTTCTACCATTAAACTATACCCCTATGAAATGACGTAATGCTTGAAAAACGGTCACAACGGGGTTCGAACCCGTGATCTCCTGCGTGACAGGCAGGCGTCC
>NZ_JQBM01000002.1:0-115922 GCF_001437355.1 Weissella viridescens
GTGACCCTACACATTTGTTTATATCGAAACGATATTCAGTTTTCAATGATCTACTTTTTCGTTAGACAAGAGGCATTACCTCTTACGACCCAACTTGATTAAGTTTACTGTATTTAGTAATCAAAGTCAACAACTTTTTAATTTAAATTATCGTGTGACTTTTATCGCTCAAGTAGAGAACTCAAACTATATTACAGAACCAGCGGGTCTTTGTCAATAAAAAAAACAAACAATTTAAATTGTTTGTTTTCGTCTTTTTTAGTCACGCAAAGTATAGGGTTGTTTGATTTGATCGAATAGCTCCGATACTGATAATTGATAGAGTTCTTTGAAGAATTCAGCTCGTTGTGTTTCTTCTTCTGGAGCTGAAATAGCAAAACTATTTTGACCATCTTGTTTTGTTACACCAATATATGCCGTTTGGTTTGTTGTCTCATCCAATAAATCAACATGCTTAATATTGAAAATTTGATTAACCGTCAAACGCAATTGGCGTTCTGAAAGCACTGGCGTTAGGGTAGCAAACTCCTTCGCATTCAAAAGTGGCAATTGCATTTTTGCCATTTGTTCATCAAATGTTGTGAAGGCCGCGACAACAGCACGATGCAATCCTAAGGCATTGGTGATTTTTTCAGGCTGCATAGCTGCTAAAATCTCACTTGCGGCGGCCCAGGCCACTGGATACAAATCCATTAGCTCTGTCTGCTTTGCCTTAATTTGATCATTATCAAGCACGCTAAACAATACCTGCGCATCTAATAGCAGCATAATCCGCAAAGCTGCCTGGCTTTGCTCATCATCTGATGTTTCAGGAGTCAATTCTGCTTCAACTCCCTTAACGTACCCGTTCAAGACATCATTTGTAATCAAACCATGTTGCTTTTGTTCTTTATAGATAATGGCGTGCAAAGCTGGGCGATACAAGTAAGTTGACATCACAATCATTTGTTCCGTCAAATCATCATTATCTGCCACCTTCAATTGGAAGAACACTTGTGGGAAACCACCAAGTCCCAACATCATATGTAGTAACTCATGTGTAGCTGTAAAATCTGGGGCAGTTGCATCAGTCACCTGAATGGCCAAACGTTCACCAAGCACATCTGTTGTCACTTGTTCGTGATTAATAATGCCAGACGCATCCCCACTTCCATGTAACACAATTGAACCTGGATATAATTGATTAACTTGATCGAGTAACTTTAATGTATCTGCTGAAAATTGCATAGTAATTTACCTCATCTCTTTTCTAATATCTTCTAACAAGGCCTGCGCTGAGGCTTGATTAATTTGTTTTGATTTTGTCAAAGCTGCCACAAGTAGGGGAACTTCAGAAACCGTGGCGCCCACCTGTAGGGCAAGTGACTTCGCTTGAAGCGCCATATGACCAGCCTGAATACCACTTGAAACTAATGCTCTTAAGGCCGCCAAGTTTTGTGCCAATGCAACACCCGCTACTATTGCGCTCAATGTCTGCGCGTCAGGATTCCCCATGATCTGCTGGTTTAACTGGACTGCTGGTACAATACCGATTGAACCACCAACCACTCCTAACATCAGTGGCATTTTAATATAGCCGTGTAAATAGTCGCCATCGTCAGAAACTAACCATTGAGCCAGTCCCTTATATTGTCCTGATTCAGCAGCGTAAGCATGCATTCCTGCGTTCACGGCACGCGTATCATTACCACTAGCGAGTACAACGGCTTCAACGCCATTCATAATGCCTTTATTAGCAGTGACTGCACGATACGGTGTTAATTGTTCCATATGGCTGGCTTGCGCAATTTTCTCAGCAACCTCCGCACCAGTCATGCCTTGCTTTGTTTTCAAAGCCACCACTGGTACCGTAACCTCAGCTTCGATCAGCGCTTCAGTTGCATAATTTGATAGAATACCCATCAATATTTCAAATCCGGCTGAACGCAAGTCTTGTGCCACCGCCTCAGCCATTGTATTGACGACATTAGCGCCCATGGCTTCACATGGATCGACTAAAATATCAACTGCAACCGTGTTTATATCCAACGGCTCAATTGTAATATCTTTTGCACCGCCACCACGGGCTAGCATACTTGGGTGTGCTTGATTGGCTACTGCTAATAACTCTGCCGTATGTTGCTCTACATAATCCTGAAACGCCTCAGCATCTTCCAAGTTAATCGCAATCACTTGTCCTCGAATCAACCGTTGTTTAAACGCTGCTCGAACTCCATCGCCTTGATTCAACATTCTGGCACCGTTGTTAGCGGCTGCAATGACGCTAGGCTCCTCAGTCGCCATCGGTACTGACTTATGTTCACCATTAACCTTAATATCCGTCAATAACCCCGTTGGCACTCCGAAATTATATAGATAGTTTTCTACCAGCTGATCACCAACCGGGTTATAGTTCTCAGTTATCAGTTCTGCCTGATTCCCATCAATCAAATGATGGTCAACTAAATATTGTACCCGATCTTGCCAATCTAATTTATAGTAACCTGACCAATTCATTTATTCACCCTCTGCGCGCACATGATAATGAACTTTTTCATTTTCATCAATTGAAGCCCATAGCCGTGTTTGCGCTTTCTCGTCAAAAATTCCTAGATCCACCATCATTTCACCATCCACTTCTTCGATGCCACGAACAGCATGCCCGATAATGGTATGAATCTTTCCAAACATCTCTAAAATTTCATCCGTCTTGGCGACGGCTGCTTTTAACGTATAGCCTTCATCCAAAAAGTATTTAATTGATTGAACTTTATGAAACGCTTCATAGTTATAGACCCGGGCATCTTGATCACCTTCCCGTGGTAACGGATTGATAATCGCCTTGCTTTCCCAGTAACGTAACTGACGGGTTGACACGCCTGTCATTTTCGATAGCTCCCCAATTCTAAATTTAAAGAGATCAGGTTTAAATATGCTTTCAATCACTTCTCTTTTATCTAAATATGCCATCAATTCACACCCGTTATTTCAAATAATTTTACTTACCAAGATTGTTAACCTATTTAACAGACATGTTCAATTTTACTAAATTCCCATAAAAAAAGCCAACCGACAAAATATCGGCTGACTGGTAGTTCTGTGCTTATGGATTAGGCTTATCATTTCCGCCATCCGTGGCATCCCCTTGATCAGGGTTTATTTGCTGAATCCGCGAAGTATTTAATCGTGGCTGATCCTTTTCAGGCGCATCCGTCTTGTACAATGGTTGCGTTGATTTGTTTCCATGAATGGTAAACAAGTCACGTGAACTTGATTTACGTTGTTTCTCAAGATTTTTCAACTTTTCCAAACCGTTCGAATAATTGTATTCCTTAGCATCCACTGGTTTAAAGCCCTTTGGCGTGTAGAAACGCAACAAATCCTTTTGATTAATTGCATCCGATACGCGTAATTGTTCATGCGCGGCATCAGTCGCTTTCTTTGCCTGAGCAAGTTGTGCTTCGGTTGGATTTTCTATCGGCTGGTCAGTCTTATTATCGTACATCACTGAATTAATGTAACTGTACTGTGGTGTAATCACATCACCGTCACGCATAGCTACCACTTGTTGACGTTTGTCACTCAACAAGTCTTGTCCTAATTCAACATATTTCTTGGTATCCGTCACACCTAACAAATGTAACAATGTTGGCATTACATCAATCTCACCACCATACGTATGGTTGATGAATCCACCCTTATAACCTGGAATATGAATCATAAATGGGACACGTTGCAACTGAGCATTATCATTAGCATTCCACTTATCTGGATCCTTCCCTAAAATAGGCGCCAAAGCCTTATTTTCGGAATTAGAAATACCATAATGATCCCCATACATCACGATAATGGAATTATCGTATAACCCTGAACTCTTCAAATAATCAAAGAATTCATGAATAGATTGATCCATGTAGTGATTCGTTTCAAAATAACCGTCGACTACCTTCGATCCACTATCCGTCGTTTGGAAGTTCGGATCTTTATCCTCACTATCCAAACTATATGGGAAGTGATTTGTCACCGTGATGTACTTTGCATAGAACGGTTGTTGAAGACGCTCTAAATATGGAATTGAATCATAAAATAGAAGCTTATCCTTCAATCCATAGCCTGTTGCTTTATCCCCAGATGTATCATAATAACTCGCATCAAAGAAATACTGGTATCCCATGTTCTTGTACACGTTATTTCGATTCCAGAAACTTGCTGTATTTCCATGGAAAACTGCTGAAGAGTATCCCTGTGTCTGCTTCAAGATACTTGGCATAGCCTGGAACGTATGATCACTTCCCTGCGTAGCAAATAATGATCCTTGCGGCAACCCAAAAGTTGAGGTCTCCAGCATGTTTTCTGCATCAGAAGTTTTTCCTTGTCCTACCTGGTTGAAGAAGTTATCAAAACCAATGGTACTCTTTGAATGATAAATACTATTCAAGAAAGGGGTCACTTCTTGGCCATTAACTTTTAAATCAAGTGAGAATTGCTGGGTTGATTCAAGGTGAATCACAAATACATTACGTCCCTTTGCAATTCCTGCATACTTAGCATTCGCTGGCACATTATGGTCGCGAATGTATTTCTGTACTTTTTCGATATCTGATTTCTTAGCGCTACTCTTCATTTCAGAAACTTTTTGTGCGCGAATGGCATCAGAAAAAGTATAACTATCTAGCCCCAAATAACGGACCATCATTTTACTATCAAATTGACGGGTGATTAATTGTGGCCGATCCATTTCACTCAACATTAGCACAAGCATTGACCCTAAAATTGCAAAACTTGTAATACTGAAAGCTTTAAATTTTGCGACTGCAGGTGCTTTTAATCTGATTTTCCTAAAGACAACCAAGATTAACAGCACAATTAGATCGAGCCAAAAGAAAATATCATGTACATTACTTAAGGCAAATCCAGACGCGCCCAATCCTTGATTAACTTTATCGTATCCCAACATAACTAAGACTGACATGAAGTCAGAAAACTCACGATAATAGATAACATTTAACTGAACTAATGCGATATTTGCAATATATATAATTAATGAAATCGGATAAAATAGTTTAGGTGATTTAAAATATAAAGCAAAACTTAGTAATAATAATGCAATTGGTATTGGATTCACTAATAGAGTTATCCATTGAACCGGGCTAGCACCCTGATACAATTTAAAGTCCATTATGTTAGCCATCTGTGTTTTAGCCCAGAGTAAGGCAACTAAAATCACAATAAAGCCAATCCGTGATTTAAACCAATCAGAAAGACGACTCTGCTTCATAGATTATTGGTTCCTTTGTTTTTTTTTAACTATTCTCCATTATACGATAAATTCTGACAATTGTGTCCATCGTATAGTGTATACATCATATTAAAAGTAATTTAAACCAGCCATAAGGCGTTCCCTACGTCTCAAATTATGTCACTATCCTTTATGAACATGGATTTTCAGATGTTTACATTGGTGCTTTTGAAATTTGCCAAGTCGTTTTCATAAGCTGATAAAATATCACGCGCGCAGAGCAGTTTGACTCACTTGATGCTCTGGTTTCTACATCACGCTGATTACTTCAATGTCATCCTCATACTCACATGATTAAAACCAACCCATAAAAAAAGCTTATCCAGTTACGCAAACTGGATAAGCTTTTTAATTTTACTCTGAGTCATCTTCAGCACGGTCAAGCAAGGCTTCTACTTGTTCAGTCTGAGAATTAACTGCTTCAGCTGGTTCATCTACGACATCAACCACAACAGTTTCAATCTCCTCATCTACCGCTGCATCAGCATCGGGATCCGGATCAACTGTGGTAAATGTTGCAACCTTTGAATCACCATCCAAGCGAATCAAACGAACTCCTTGAGTTGCACGGCCTGTTTCAGAAACAGCATCTACGCTGAATCGAATCATGACCCCCATATTAGTTGTTAACATGATGTCTTCATCATTATCAACAACAGCAATTCCAGCAACTGGGCCATTCTTCTCAGTGATTTGGGCTGTTTTAATACCCTTACCACCACGACCCTTAATTGGATATTCGCTAACTGGGGTCTTTTTACCATAACCATTTTCAGTAATAACTAAGACATACTTATCATCTTCAAGCGCTTGGGCTCCGATGACATAATCGTCATCCCGCAAATTAATTCCACGAACTCCGGCTGCAGTTCGTCCCATTGAACGGACAGCAGTGGAGTTGAATGAAACGGCATAACCATTGTGCGTACCAATTAGAATATTACTTGCACCATTGGCAACTAACACATTAATTAATTCATCTTCATCCCGCAGATTAATCGCACGCAAGCCACTTGTTCGAATATTTCCAAAGTCAGAGACTGGTGTCCGCTTCACAACCCCTTGACGAGTAGTAAAGAAGAGGTAGTCTTCACTTTCAGAAGCATCTCCTTGGACACTAATCACCGTTTGAATAGATTCATCAGAATCAAGTCCCAAAAGATTAACGACTGGAATTCCCTTAGCCGTTCGGCTATATTCAGGAACTTCATAACCCTTCAAACGGTAAACGCGACCAGTATTAGTAAAGAAGAGCAATGTATCATGTGTTGATGATGAGACCATTTGGTCAATAAAGTCATCGTCATGCACACCCATACCTTGGACGCCTCGACCTCCACGGTTTTGTGAACGGAATTCACTTTGGGCCATACGCTTGATATAGCCACCACGCGTTAGTGACACAATGACATCTTCTTCTTCAATCAAATCTTCATCTTCAATTGATGTAACATCACCAACTTGCAATTCAGTTCGACGTTCGTCACCAAATTTATCTTGAATCTCCAACAATTCTTGATAAATAATTGCATCAATTCGTTCAGGCTTTGCCAAAATATCCTTGAAGTCAGCAATTTTTGCAACTAATTCTTGGTATTCATCTTCAACCTTATCGCGTTCCAAACCAGTCAAACGAACCAAACGCATATCCAAGATAGCTTGGGCTTGCTTATCTGATAAGGCATAATCTGCCATCAATTGTGTTTTGGCAATCTCAGCAGTTTTTGATCCACGAATAATCGTAATAATCGCATCGATATGGTCCAAAGCAATCCGCAATCCTTCAAGGATATGCGCACGTGCTTCGGCCTTTTTCAAATCAAATTCAGTACGACGACGAATTACTTCTTGTTGGTGTTCAAGATAAGCAACTAAAATTTCTTTTAAGCCAAAGAGCTTTGGCGCTCCATTTTGAACGGCCAACATGTTGAAACTAAAGTTAGTTTGCAACAATGTCTGCTTATACAAGTTATTCAAAACCACAGAAGCTGACACGTCACGACGAACATCAATTGCAATTCGGTAACCTTCCTTGTCGGATTCATCGTTAACACCGGTGATTCCTTCAATTCGCTTATCACGACCTAAGTCGGCAATTCGTTCAATCAAACGTGCCTTGTTGACCATAAATGGTAATTCAGTCACGATAATGCGTTCGTGTCCAGATTTATCAGTCTCAATATCAACCTTGGCACGTACCGTAATATGACCTTTTCCAGTTTCATAAGCCTTACGAATTCCAGCTTTTCCCATCACGATTCCACCAGTTGGGAAATCAGGACCTGGGACAGCCTCC
Source organism: Weissella viridescens (assembly GCF_001437355.1). Classification (GTDB taxonomy): domain Bacteria; phylum Bacillota; class Bacilli; order Lactobacillales; family Lactobacillaceae; genus Weissella; species Weissella viridescens. The sequence goes on from NZ_JQBM01000002.1 coordinate 7,575, forward strand.
ATTAATTCAGCGGTCGTCACATCAGGATTATCCATCAACATGTGAATGGCTGATATAACTTCACCCAAATTGTGTGGTGGAATGTTAGTTGCCATTCCAACCGCAATTCCATTCGTTCCATTAACCAGCAAGTTTGGGAAACGTGCTGGCAAGACTTCAGGTTCGTGATCAGTACCATCATAATTATCGATGAAATTAACGGTATCCTTATTGATATCACGTAACATTTCAACTGAAATCTTACTCAAACGTGCTTCGGTATAACGCATCGCGGCAGCTGAGTCTCCGTCAATTGAACCGAAGTTTCCATGACCGTCAACCAACATGTAACGATAACTAAAGTCTTGCGCCATACGAACCATCGATTCGTAAATCGCTGAGTCTCCGTGAGGGTGATACTTACCCATGACATCCCCAACAATACGGGCTGATTTTTTATGTGGCTTATCTGGCGTCACACCAAGTTCGTTCATGCCAAATAAGATTCGACGATGCACAGGCTTCAGTCCATCACGGACGTCAGGTAATGCTCGTGCCACGATAACTGACATTGCATAGTCCAAAAAGGACGTCTGCATCTGTTCGCCAACATTGGCATTTGTTATCCGACTATCATATTGTTCTTCAGACATTCTTGACCCTTTCTATATCTTTTGGAAATACGTCTATACGAACTAAATATCTAATTCAGCGTATTGCGCATTCTGTTCAATGAATTCACGACGTGGTTCAACCTTGTCACCCATCAACATTGAGAAAATACGATCTGCTTCAACCCCATCATCTAATTGCACACGCAATAGGCGACGATTTTCAGGATCCATTGTTGTTTCCCAAAGTTGACTCGCATCCATTTCACCAAGTCCCTTATATCGTTGAATTGCAGGCTTCGGTGAAGCATTTAGCGTTGGCAATAAGCGATTAAGTTCTTCTTCTGAATCCAAGTACTGCACAAATTTCCCTTGACGCACTTGATAAAGAGGTGGTTGCGCAATATAAACGTATCCCTTTTCAAGAAGAGGACGCATGTAACGATAAATTAGCGTCAATAGCAATGTTCGAATGTGGGCACCGTCGACATCGGCATCAGTCATGATAATCAACTTGTGATACTTAGCCTTGGTAACATCAAATTCATCACCAAAACCAGTTCCCATAGCCGTAAAGAGTGACCGAATTTCTTCGTTACCCAAAATCTTATCAATGCTTGCCTTTTCAACGTTCAAAATTTTTCCACGAATTGGCAAAATAGCTTGTGTCAAACGTTCACGACCTTGTTTAGCTGAACCACCGGCTGAGTCTCCCTCAACAATAAATAGTTCAGAAATTTCAGGGTCTTTTGACGTATTATCCGCCAACTTACCTGGCAAATTAGAAATTTCAAGCCCGCTCTTCTTACGTGTCGCTTCACGTGCACGCTTTGCAGCTTTACGAGCTTTATTCGCCAACATTCCCTTTTCAACAATCTCACGCGCCGTTGCTGGGTTTTCCAACATAAATCGTGAGAATGTTTCTGAAAACATGCGATCAACAGCAGTTCGTGCATCAGAATTTCCAAGTTTAGTCTTTGTTTGACCTTCAAACTGTGGATCTGGGTGCTTAACTGATACAATCGCTGTCAAACCTTCACGCACATCTTCACCAGAAAGAGATTCATCCCCATCCTTTAAGATGCTGTTCTTACGTGCATAGTCATTGATAACACGTGTCAAAGCTGACTTGAATCCCGTCTCATGGGTTCCACCTTCATAAGTGTGAATATTGTTAGCAAATGACATCATGTTTGAATGGAAATCATCCGTATACTGCAAAGACACTTCAACAGCAATGCCATTTTCAGTTCCTTCAACATAAACTGGATCTTCAAACAAAACATCTTTATTAACATCAAGGTATTCAACATACTCTTTGATTCCACCTTCATAGTGGAATGATTCTGTAACGGGTTCTGCTGGACGATTATCTGTAATTGAAATTCGCAATCCCTTATTCAAGAAAGCCAATTCACGGACACGGTTTGTCAAAGTCTTGATATCAAATTCCGTTGTTTCTTGGAAAATATCAGGATCTGGCGTGAAATGAACAATTGTTCCACGTGAAACAGCAAGTCCTTCAGGGCTCACTTCATGGATACTATCCTTCACATGCCCGCGTTCAAAGTCCATATCGTAGGCTTTATCATCACGAACGACAATCACATCTAATTCAGTTGATAATGCATTAACAACTGAGGCTCCAACACCGTGAAGTCCCCCAGAAACTTTATAACCACCACCGCCGAATTTTCCTCCAGCGTGAAGTACAGTAAAGACTGTTTCAAGGGCAGACTTACCTGTCTTAGCTTGAACGTCAATTGGAATACCACGACCGTTGTCAGTCACAGTTATTGAATTATCTTTTTCAACTGTCACAGTGATGTGATCCGCAAAGCCAGCAAGGGCCTCATCGATTCCATTGTCGACAATTTCCCACACTAAATGATGTAGACCTTGACTCGTTGTTGTTCCGATATACATTCCTGGACGCTTACGCACCGCCTCAAGTCCTTCAAGAACTTGAATCTGGCTGGCATCATAATCATCCGCTTGTGTATGCATTTGTGTATCTTCTTCAGCCATTATTTTTCCCTTCTAACATTCATTCATTTTCTTTAAGTGTTCCATCTTGGACATTAAAAATCTTTGGGTCCTCAATCAATTGTTTAGCAACATCACTCAAAGAAGGTGTCGTGATAAACGTTTGCACCTTATTTTGCATTGCTTTTAACAAATGCGTTTGGCGACTTGCATCTAATTCAGATAAGACATCGTCTAGCAATAATACTGGATATTCTCCTGTTTGCTGTTTCATTAGATCAATTTCAGCAAGTTTAACGGCTAATGCCGTTGTTCTTTGCTGACCTTGTGAACCAAAGGTTGCCACATCAAATCCATTAACTAAAAAACGTAAATCATCTCGATGAGGTCCAACCTTCGTAACCCCTTCCGCAATTTCACGCTTTTGCACACGCTCAAACTCTTTGGTTAAAGTTTGCTGTAATTCTGTTTGGTCCAACTCTTCAACATTTTTAATTTGTGAAATATAGTCAATTTCAAGTTTTTCTTGATTTTGCGTAATCGCTTCATGAATTGGTTGTGCAGCTTGGTTAAGATCTTTCAAGAGCTTAATCCGCCGTTCAATTAATTCCGAAGCAAAAATAACAAGTCGCTCGGTCAGAACTTCTAAAAATAACTTGTCGGATTGTTTTTGCATTTGTAGTTGTTTTAAATATTGATTGCGCTGTTTTAGCGTGGCCCGATATTGATTGGCCACATACAGATATTTGGGGCTCATCTGACTAAATTCACGATCAATAAAACTACGTCGAACAGAAGGTGCACCTTTAACTAACTCTAAATCTTCAGGAGCGAACAAAATAACATTCAGATTCCCAATATAGTTGGCTAATTTCGGCTGATTCAAATGATTCACCCGTGCCTTCTTGCCTTTATTTGTAAACGTTAATGAAAGTGGTACCTTCCCAGAATTTTTTTCTACGACGCCGGCTACGCGGGCTTCACTTTCTCCCATCATAATCAATTCTTTATCAGAATGGGTTCGATGTGAGCGCGTCAAAGCCAGCACATAAATTGCCTCCAGTAAGTTCGTTTTACCTTGGGCATTTGCACCTAAAAAAACATTTACACCTGGTGAAAATGTGACGTCTAAATCTTGATAATTCCGGAAATTTTTTAACGTTAATTCCGTCAAATACATTAATCCGTTGCGCCCATCCCATTAATAACGAATCGTTCACCAGATGGTACCGCAACAATATCACCAGGATAAAGCTTACGGCCACGGCGATCATCGGGTTCTTGATTTACCAAGACTGTATTTTCACGTAGATACCATTTTGCTTGTCCACCAGTTTCTGTTACGTTGGCCTGCTTTAATAATTGCCCCAGTGTAATGTATGGTGTTTGAATATTGATTTCTTCAGCCAATTGAACCCCTCCTATTTGAAACAAAGTGTCATTTCTCTACTTTCTATTATACGCTTTCATAGGACTTTTCACAATCTTAAAAAGCCGATATACGCATTCTGAACAATTTATGTCAAATGTGACAAAAAAGCCGAAAACCCCTTCTGAATTCTTAAAAGGCAATTTTCGGCTTTTTATTAGTATGTGCGTACTGGCGTAATTAATTGAATGAAGTTAGTTTCATTGTTCGTTGGTACTAACGTGAAGGGATCCAAAGGTGTTTTGAACCCAATTTGGATTTCTTCATCACCAAACGACTTCAATGCTTCCCGCATATAATCTGGGTTAAATGAAATCGTTAATTCATCCCCTGAAGTTTGTGCAGCAAAAATTTCTTCTTCAACACGTCCAACTTCAGGTGAATTTGATGAAATCGTTGAACGACTATCACTCACCATAAATTGGATTACGTTTGAGCGACCTTCGTGACTAAGTAAAGCTGCACGTTCAATCGTTTGCAACAAGTCACGCGCATTAATCGTTAGTGTTGTTCGCTTTTCTGTTGGAATCAAACGTGATGCATCTGGATAGTTTCCTTCTAGCAAACGTGAATAGAACACTGTGTTTTCACCAAGTTGGAAAATCACTTGATTTTCAGCAACCCGAACATCAACTGTTTCAACATCATCAAGCATGGCTTGGAGTTGTGTCAATGAAGGCCCTGGAATGATGATATCAGCGTTGACATCAGATTCACCGAAGGTTACTGTGCGCTGTGCTAAACGGTGTCGATCAGTCGCAACAGCTGTTAAATTCCCACCAGCGATGATGAAGTGAACCCCTGTTAAGATTGGTTGACTTAATTGTTTTGAAACTGCAATCACCGTTTGGCTAATCACTTCAGTCAATGTGGCTGCTGGCAAAATTAAATGGTTAGTGACTTCAATTTCTGGCAAGTGCGGATAACTTTGCGCATCTTGTCCATTAATATCAAATTCAGCACTTTCAGATGTTATTTTGGCTTGTAAACCATCATTGTTAGTCAAAGTGAAAGTTTCACCAGGTAGACGTTTTACGATATTAGCAAAAAATGATGCTGGTAAAACAAGTGCTCCTGGTTGGGTTTGTTCTAATTTAGCTTGATCATCACTGAATGGGATTTTCGTTTCAATCGAAATATCTGTATTAGATCCGGTTAAAGTTAACCCTGTCTCATCTAATTCTAATTTAACACCTGTCAAAATTGGCATTGATGTACGTGAAGAAATAGCACGACTGACATGATTCATTGCTTTAATAAATTCTGAACGATTAATTGTAAATTGCATTTGACTCTCCTCATGAACATGTATCAAGCGTTGCTTATGCATGATTTATTTATAAATATAAAAAATAGTAATAGTAATAAGGGGTGTGGATACTGTGGATAACTCTAATACAGTTGATTATACCAATAATTGGTCTATGTGGATGACTGTGTGGATAACTTTTTTCAAACTTTCGACTTATCCACAGGCAGGATTGTGTTAATCGCTTAGCTTCTCGCGAATTTCTTCAACCTGACGTTGTAGTTGTTCATCTTCTGCAATCTTCTTTTCAATTTTTTCTGTAGAATGCATCACAGTTGTGTGATCCTTACCACCAAAGGTACGTCCGATTTGAGGTAAAGAATCTTGAGTTAGTTCACGAGCCAAATACATTGCTATTTGACGTGGTACCACAATTTCTTTATTACGCTTTTTACCATTCAAGTCATCAATCGTGACATCGAAGTAAGTTGCCACAGTATCTTGAATAATAGGTACAGTGATGGCACGCTGACGCTTAAAGCTCATCTTTTCCAAGATTGAACGTGCTGTTTCTACAGTGACATCGGCTTTACTAAACTTCATCTTACCAACAACTTGATTGAAGACACCTTCCAAGTCACGGACGTTCGTATCAACGGCTGCCGCGATTTCATCAATCACATCATTTGGAATGTTGAGATTTTCTTGATCGGACTTATTCCGTAAAATGGCAACTCGTGTAGGTAAATCTGGTTTGGTGATGTTTGCTGAGTAACCTTGTCCGAAACGAGTGACTAAACGCATCTCTAACCCGGGGATTTCTTTAGGTAGTTTATCTGAAGTTAAAACGATCTGGTTATTTTCACGGGTAATGGCATTAAATGTATTGAAGAATTCTTCTTGAATTTTTTCCTTACCGGCCAAGAATTGAACATCGTCAACCATTAGTAAATCAGTACTACGATACTCGCGCTTAAAGGCTTCGGTAGCTTTAGGTCCACGGCGCAACGCTTCAGTAAAGTCATTGATGAAATCTTCAGTGGTGATGAATTTTACCTTAGCTTCAGGGGTGCGTTCTAAAACAGCATTTCCAATGGACTGCATTAAGTGGGTTTTGCCAAGTCCAACGCCTCCGTAAATTAACAATGGGTTCCATTGTGTTCCAGGATTGTCAGCCACAGCTTGCGCAACTGAATAAGCCTCTCGATTTTCGTCAGACGAAACAAATGTGTCAAAACGGAATTCGGGGTTTAGGGTCGCTTTTGTGATGAAGTTTGAAGCCAAGACAGTTGAATCACCATCGTCAGATTCGACAGGGTCATTTGTAGACGAGTCGGCTGGATTCAAATCCAATTGGGTTGGTTTTGGTTCTATATATGTAACGGACGGCATAACATAAGTTGGCTGTCCGTTGAGAGACATGGTTGCCATCATTGCGGATTGGACGAAAGATTGCGTGTAAGCATTACCGTCAGTTTGCCATTCATCAGCAACATTTTCATGATTACTGGTCAATTGCAAAGTAACAGAATTATTATCATTTTCAATGATAGCGACCGGAGTCAAACTATCAATATAAGTTGCATATGAAAATTCATTGGTTTTCTTTCTCAAATCTTCTTTGATGGCATTCCAAAGTTGGATAGGATCCATTTTGGACGACCTCCTAAAAAGAATTAACTGGTGCAGAATAGTTATCCACAGAGCAAACTGTGAATAAATCTTATCACGTCACTCATTGTAACAGGGATATATTGAGTTTTCCACAGCTAAAAACGCGCTAGATAGGGAATCTAAACCACTATAAATAACAAAAAGAGATATTCACAGGCTGTGGAAAAAGTTATTCGACTTCCCACAGGGGTGTGATTAAAAAAAATAGGAAATTGTGGATATCTGTGGATAACTAACTGAAAATTGAGTTATCCATAACTAATTGTGGATAAGCGGATGTTACCATAGCAGTATTCAACAGACTTATCCACATATTCACAGGGGTAACCAAATTTATTTATACACCGCTGTGGATAATGTGGATAAACTGTGGAAATTGTGGAAAAACTACATAACAGAGTGTTAGGTGGGGTGTGGTTATCCACATAACAGAGCGTTAGATTTGGGATAACTTTTTTATTTTGAAATATTCAAATTAACCGGCCTGTTTTAAGTTTTTGAAGTCATACATTTGGTATAATAGGTAGCAACATTCAATAAAGAATCTTTTTTTGGATGCAAAAGTTCGTTTTGCTTGAATTGTATTTCGACAAATGGTATTATGGAAAACGAATTGTGGTTTGGCCTCGCCAACCGCAGGCCAAATCTAACTACGAATGAGAGGTGTTTTCACATGAAGCGTACATATCAACCTAAGAAGCGCCATCGCTCACGTGTGCATGGTTTTCGTAAGCGCATGAGCACTAGCAACGGACGTAAGGTATTAGCCCGTCGCCGTCAAAAGGGCCGTAAGGCATTGTCAGCCTAAGTAGGTCATACCTTCTATAGGAATTACTGATGAATGATGCGCGTGATGCGGCCAGGAATGGTTGCATGGCGCGTTTTCTTTTTGTCTTAATGGAGAAAAAATGAGAAAAAGTTATCGAGTTAAATCAGAAGCTGACTTTCAAAAGGTTTTCGATCAGCATCACTCGGTCGCAAATAAAATGTTTATTGTTTACACGATGCAACGTGATCAACCTACCCACTTTCGTTTAGGAATATCAATTTCTAAAAAAGTTGGGTTGCGTGGTCACGAGCGCGTTTGGGTAAAACGTCGGATTCGACAAAGTGTTTTAGAATTTAAACCACGATTACGTCAGGATATGGATATTTTAGTCATTGCGCGTCCAAGTGCACACGATCAAGACATGGCGACCATTAAGAAAAATCTAGAGCACGTCTTTAATTTAGCGCATTTATTTGTTGATACAGATGAACAAACGCATGACGCTAGTTCAACGGAGAAGAATTAATATGAAAGATACCCTAAAGAAGTTTTTGTATATGCGTTCTTTCCCAGTCGCTATTATCGCGTTAATTATTATGGTAATTGCTGGCGTTACCTACAATGGGCCGGTTGGTTCAGGTTCAGGATTGTGGAGCGGAGTCATTGTTGGCGCTGTTTCGCGTTCTATTTTAGGTGTGTCGGCATGGTTGGGGAATAATTATGGTTTAGGAATTATTGCCTTCACCATTTTGATTCGACTATTGATTTTGCCATTGATGGTACATCAAACCGAATCTACCATTAAGATGCAAGAAATTTCACCTCAACTGCAAGCTTTGCAAAAGAAGTATAAGTCAAAGGATCAAGATTCTATGATGGCTTTGCAAGCAGAGCAAAAAGCATTGTACAAAGAAGCGGGTGTAAATCCATTTGCAAGTTTTATTCCATTGATTGTGCAATTACCAATTTTGATGGCGCTATATTCAGCCATTCAAACAACAAAGGTCTTGCAACACGGAACATTCTTGTGGGTACAATTGGGTGAACGTGATCCATACTTCATCTTGCCTATCTTAGCGGCTGCCTTTACTTTCCTATCTTCATACATTGTGATGATGGGACAGCCAGAGCGAAACACGATGACAACGACAATGACCTTTATGATGCCAGTGATGATTTTCATCTTTGCGATTAATGTGCCATCTGTTTTGTCACTTTACTGGGTAGTTTCCAATGCGTTCCAAGTGGCTCAAACTTGGACATTGCAAAACCCAATTAAGTTACGTGAACAACGTGAGGCAAAGAAAGCGGCTGAAAAAGCACGTGAACGGGCTATTAAAAAGGCCAAGCGATCAAAGAAATAAGCATCAATTAGTTAAAAAAAGGACTGGTTTTTAAAAAACTAGTCCTTTTTTTAAGGTCTAAAACAGTTAATCGGTCTATTATGTTAAAATGAAGTGATGTAAAGAAGGAGTCACATATGAAAATCATTAAAAGTATTTTATCTTGGATCATTCCGATTGCAGTTGGTTTGCTGATTGCATGGGGTGTTACGCACTTCATCGTGAGCTTTGTACGTGTTGATGGAACGTCAATGGCACCAAACCTTTCAAACAATGAACGTGTTGTTCAATTTGTGAATGGTAAAGTTCGACGTGGTAGCGTCATTGTTTTTGATGCGCAGGGTGAAGATCCCTCAGTTACCGAAAGCAAGAAGTACGTGAAGCGTGTTATTGGTGTTCCTGGCGACACAATTAGCGCAACGAATGGCGAAATTAAGGTCAACGGTAAGAAAATTAACCAAGACTATATTTCTGAGAGCCAACAATATGCAACAAACAATCCGGGGCCAGTTAATATTGGTAACTGGAGTAGCTTGAAGCAATTGGGAACACGCATGGAATGGCAACAAGCTAAGCCAGTCAAGGTTCCTGCAGGCAAGTACTTTGTGCTTGGTGATCATCGCTCTGTCTCAAATGATTCTCGTTACTGGGGATTTGTGGATGGAAGCAAGGTTTCAGGTGTGGTCAAGGTTCCATTCTGGGATAATAGCGACAAAAAGACCGCTATTAATGAGCAATGGAAACATTTTTTTGAATAATGGTCATTAAATAAGACCCACGGTTTTAAACCGTGGGTCTTTTTTTGGCAGATTTTAAAAAAAGTTGAACAAAAAAAACGCCAGTTGGCGTCTTTTTTAAAGTTCAGGAATAATTAAACGTTGCCCAGCATGTTCCACAATTGAAAGTGGTAACTTAAACGTCTCTGACAGTAAAGTTTCGTCCATTAATTCAGTGACACTTCCCGTAATCAGTTGTTTATTGGCATCAATTAACCAAATATTTTGGCTGTTACTAAAAGCCTGTGTTAAATCATGTAAAATCATGAGCACTGTGAAGCCACGTTGGGCTTGTAAAGTTGTCAGTGCCTTTAGGAAAATTTGCTGGTAGTACAAATCTAAGTAAGTTGTTGGTTCGTCTAATAGAAGTAAATCAGGTTCTTGGTGTAAAACATACCCTAACCAGACCAGTTGACGTTGCCCACCAGAAAGTTTTTCAATTGGTCGATCCAAAAGTTGTTTGAGTTGTAAGAGATTCAAGACTTCTTCATCAAGTGTGTCACGTTGAATGGTTAATAATGCACGTACAGCCAACGGTTCAAACAATTCATTTTTCTGTGCTAATAGTGCAATTTTATCGGGGATGCCAATAATCTGGCCACTCTCGGGCTGAATTGATTGTGTAATTAGATTAAATAGCGTTGATTTTCCGATGCCATTAGGGCCGATTAAACAAGTAATCTCATGATCAATTAGTTCAGCACTCGCATCGTTGAAAATTGTTTTGTTGCCAATGGCGTAAGAAATGTGATCTAAAGTCAACATGTTAACGGCCTCCCTTAATTAAAAGCAAAATGAAGAGTGGGCCACTGATAGCAAGTAAGACCGCACTAGCTGGCAGTTCAGTCGGCGCAACCACTGTTCGCGCAATGGTATCGGCATTTAGCAACAAGAGACTCCCCCACAAACTAGTTGGGAGGAAGAGTGCTTGTGCTTTTGCCTGTGGGGCCATTAAACGAGAGATTTGGGGTAAGACTGCCCCTAAGAAGAAAATCACGCCTAGTAGACCAGTAACGGCCCCAGACCAGAGCCCAACAATCGCTAAGACGAGGTAAAGCATGCGTGATTCCGGGACCTTCAGTAAGCGTAATTGCTCTGAATTTAGTGCGAAATACTTTAAGTTGGGCCAGACTAGAATTAACAGCATGATTCCGATGACCAACATAACGAGCAGTTGCCAGGTTTGGGACCAGGTAACAGTGCTTAATGAGGGCAACGGAACGCCGAAACCAGTAGTCGTTAATTGTGTTAGTGACTGAAAAGTCATGGCTGTGGCGATTCCAACCAAGATAAGTTGCATTGTTGAGCGTTGCTTCAGAATGCATAGACGCCAAATGAGAAGTAAAATAACCCCACAAATTCCAGCAATTATAACATTGGCATTCGTCAAAAATGGTAGCATCACAATAATACATAAAGTTAAAAACTGTGAACCATTCATAATGCCTAAAATTGAAGCATCAACTAAGTGATTGCGTAGCACAAGTTGCAATAAGATGCCACTCATCCCAATCATGGCGCCACCAACGACAGCGACAATAATGCGTGGAAAACGGTAGTTAATGGCAAGTTGCCAAGCATCAGAATGACCTTGTAGCAAAGCCGTGAGTGATAAGTGCGTGCTTCCTAACAGCAAAGCCGCCCCAATACTGATGATAAGGGCGGCTGCTAGGATCACGTTGTATGCTTTATGCATAACGTGGTCTCCTTTTTAATTTTTGTCTGCATCAGCAAGCCAAGTTTGAATTTGCTTAAAGGCTTTTGGAGCATTCATGTTGGCAGTCATGCTGAAGGTTGGTTCTTTAGCTTGGTAGACATGGTTCTCCTTAACAGCCTTGATGTTTTTCCAACTGTCAGACTTGAACTCTGTCTTGAAACTATCAAAAACACTTTGATCCATGGCGTGCGCCATTGTGATAATCACATCAGGTTGTTCCTTAGCAATTTGTTCAGTGTTTGGTTGAACATAGTCACTCTTAGAACTGCTTGTTGTGACAACTTTTCCGCCAGCACGCTCAATTAAATCACCAACATAGCTGTACTTGGTTCCAGCTAGGAATGACCCACCAGGCATCCCCATCAAAAGCAAAACCTTAGGATGCTTCTTCGTAGAAGTATCCTTCAAATCAAGCTTATGCTTCAATTCAGCAGCCTTGACAGGCTTATTGTAGGTCTTACCAAGACTAGTAATGCTGTTTTGTAAATCAGCAACTGTTTTGAAATTTAAAATTTCAGTGTGAATGTTGTCGCTTGATAACTTCTTTTGATAATCATCAACTAACGCTTGATCGACATAAACAGCATCTGGCTTTAATGAAACGATTTTTTCAATATTTGGTGAGACGTGATTACCCACCTGAGGTAAGTCCTTATAGCGTTTTGGCACACTTTGCTTTTCACCTGGCGTGGCAACACCGACAACCTGCTTAATCCCCAATTGATCAAAGACCTGGGTTTGCGCATTGGTTGTGGTAACGACACGCTTATATGACTTTGCATTATCACTGGCATTGCTTTGGCTAAAGGCTAGCCATAACCAGCCCCCAGCTAAAATAAGCAAAAGGACAAAACAAAGTGACAAGAGACGAATTTGTTTTTTTGACATGTTATTTCTTCCTTGTGGTATACCAGATTGTACCAATAGCAGCTAAGATACCAATGCCTAAGCCCCCAGCAACGACAGCCCCCACTTGTTTGAACATGTGGGATTTATCATCTGTGTTGTCGTCACTTGAGCTAGACACATCAGGTTGACTAGACTTGCTTGACTGGCTTGATTGTTGTTCTGAAGAACTGCTAGTTTCACTACTTTCACCAGCACTTGAACTACTGCTATCCGCTTGTGATGATGCGGATGAAGATTTTGCAGGTTCATCTTGTTTGATGGAACTTGCATCTAATTGCAAACCAACATTGTAAGTATGGTGGTAGTTAATGTTGTTCACATCGACTTTAATGACCGCGGCGTGACGTTCACTCAAATCTTTTGTTTGATATGAGTAGGTAATTGTTTGTGAATCACCGTTGTCCGCCCTGCTAACGTTGGCTGGAGCCCCATCAATACTAAGAATCTGTACCGGATAATCCCCGAGCTTTTTACTGGTTGTCACAGTTGAAGTAATGGTATAAATACCGTTATCGTCAGAAGTGACGTTCGCCGAATGCGCAAAATATGATGCGGCATATGACGTATCGTTTGTACCATCTTTAAGCACAGCTAATGGCACTGTTTGCGTATCCGCATTCACAGATATGGGTAATGCGAAGAGCGCAATAAATGCCAGAGCGAGGCTGATGATTAATTTTTTATGCATTTGTGTAGCCACCTATCCTCTAAAGATATTCCAACCAAGGGTTGTACCAATGTAGCCTAAGACGGCTGAGATAATCCCACCAATTGAAAGGAAGGTCTTGTTCATGTCTGACTTTTCTTTATCTTTATCTTGGGCCGTTGCATCAGGATTTTTGATGTTATCACCGTTTTTGGCGCCATTCTTTTTAGCATTATCAGCGGCCTTCTTTGCTGCAGCAAGACTATTAGCATTGGCTGCATTCAAGTTTGAGGCTGATCCCATTGGGAACGCATTACCGCCCATTGCGCCTTCGGCTGAAGAACTATCACCACCAGCAGATGGCGTACCACTGAATCCAGGTGTTAGACGAAGTGAGAATGGTTGTGATTCATGGATGACACCAGGAACATCGACGTCCACATGTCCAGCAATGACTGATTCAAGTTCAGACTTAGGCAAAGTGACCGTGTAACCATTACCTGAACGACTAGCAGTCTGACCACCAAGGGTCATGTGCGTAATCATGTTGGCTGAACTAGCACTATTGGCAAAGACTGTAATTATGGCATTGTTACCCTTGATTTCAACGTGAGCAGCGTTAAGCATATAGTTAGCCATGACAGAACTCTCACTAGTTCCTTGCTTTAGGAAGTGGGCAGAGTAATTGTAGTAACTGTTTTTGGCGACAGCGACACTACCGCCAGATGCTCCATTGCTTTTGTTGGTATTAGCTGATGGAACTGGCTTTCCAATTGAACCGGAACCGGTACGCAACGAAGAAGCATCCCTCTTACGGATTTTTGGATTAGTCAAAGTCAACGTGAATTCAGGGTTCTCAGTAAATTTTTCGCCACTTGATAACCGAGTTGAAACACTAACTTTTCCATCGAATGTAACGCTGCCACGTTTTGAAATTTCTTTCGTACCTAGGTTAAAGTAAAATTCATTGCCACTTTTCTTGAAATAGCCATGACCGTTTAATTTCATATCTTTAATCATATTAGCAGAAGCGGGACTATTTGCACTGATCACAATGTATTGATGTCCACCTTTGTAATACATTGTGGCTTTAGTTGACATGAATTTAGCCATGGTAGATCGTTTACCAGTAGTTTTGTTTTTGTAGTTGGCTGTGTAATCGACGATATCCTGTTTATTAGCGGGATTACCAGACTTACGATCTTGTTCTCGTTCCTGTGCTCTTTTTCGATCGTCAGCTTTTTGTTGTTGTTCCTTACGACGATTTTCAGACTCTCGTTCAGCTTGTTGTTTCTTTTCTTCCTGCTTTTGTTGTTCCTTACGACGATTTTCAGACTCTTGTTCGGCCTTTTTTTGTTGGTCAGTTTTAGGATTTTCAGGTTTAGGCGCCTCGGCCTTTTTAATGCTACTTGTATTGATTTGGATATCAACGGGTTGCTTCTCTTGGAATGGTTCGTCTTCACCTATGTCCGCCACAATTCCAACATAACCCTTAAGAACGCCGTTGATTGAAGTTGATGGCACAATTACTTCAAAAGCGTTTCCCTTTCGGACCGTTGGCTTACCGTTAACTGTAAACTTTTTTACCATATCTGCACTGGACTTACTCTTAGCAGGGAAAGAAAGAGTTGCGTTGGCGCCATCGATGGTAACAGTTGCTTCAGGCTTCATGAACTGAGCCATGGTTGAAGTCAATTGTGTGCCAGATTTGTAGTAATTCACAGGCGTGTTAGGGTAAACACCATTAGCGTAAGGTGCGCTTTGATTTACAGCTGCTGGTTGAGCGGCAACCGTTTCAGCTGAGATAGTTGATGTATTTTGGGGGATTGCGATTGCGAGTGTTGAACCTAAAACAGCACTTGAAAATAGCAAAAATAATTTATTTCTTTGTTTCATGGTTCGTCTTCTACTCCTTGGATGATATATTTATAAAATTGAACATATTCATTAATTTGTCATTTATTATTATATGCCAAAAAAGTCCAAAATAACAGCGATTTAAGGTGCAATTAAGGCAATGGAATATGTTTTTTGAATTGATTCTGGCAGGATTCTATTAATTTGCGTTTTTCAAACCAGGTTGGTGTTAAAATAAGATAACGTAATTGAAGGTTAAGGAGAAAGCTATGCAACAGACATATGCCATTATTGGCTTGGGACGTTTCGGAAGTTCGTTATTAGAAGCATTAATCAACGCCAATCAAGAAGTACTGGCGATTGATAAAGATCCCGAGCGAGTTGAGGACTACATGGAAGTCGCAACACACGCCGTGATTGCTGACGCGCAAGAAGAAGAAGCGCTCGTTGAATTGGATTTGACGAGTTTTGATCACGTGGTGGTATGTATCGGGCACAATCAACAGGCTTCAATTTTGACGACGATTTTGCTTAAGGATTTGGGCGTGCACAATGTGATTGCCAAAGCCGAAAACAAATTGCATGCGCGTGTGCTTGATAAGGTTGGTGCAGATCAAGTCGTGCGCCCTGAGACCGAAATGGCGCAACGTTTGGCGGAACAATTGATTTCACCAAACGTGTTGAGTTTCGTTGATTTGGGGGATGCGACGGCCTTTGCTGAAATTAAGGTAGCTAACTTGAAGTTTTCTAACCAGACCATTGCTGAGTTGGATATTCAAGGAAAATATGGTTTGACAGTGGTTTCAATCAAGTCACAGGGCGATATTACAATATCCCCAGAAGTCGATACAACCGTACAAATCGGTGACATTATCACGGTGATTGGTAAGCATAGCGATGTCCAAAGGTTGGATGAGGCATTGGATAAGACGAAGTAGTCTGTATTGACTTTGTCATGTTTTGCTGATAATATAAATTTTTATTGTGAATAGTCAGTGAACAAAGCAGATTAGTCTCTATTTAATTTAAAAGAATAGGCAGAGAGCTCGGATGGTGGAAAAGAGCAAATTAAAGGACTAAGTGGAACTTTGGGAGATCAAGACAATAATCTTGGAATTAAGTTGCTCAACCTAGGTTGAGAAATAGGGTGGAACCGCGTTAATTAACGTCCCTATGTCAAATTCAAAATTTGGCATAGGGGCTTTTTTTGTCCTTATGCATACGGAGGTATTATGATGGAGCAACAGGAAGAAAAACGTGAGTTATCACGCGGCTTAACATCCCGCCATGTGCAGATGATTGCCATAGGTGGGGCAATTGGAACGGGACTGTTCTTAGGATCAGGAGAGGCCATTCGGACGGCGGGGCCAGCGCTAATTCTAGCGTATGCTGTGACTGGTTTCTTTGCTTACTTAATGATGCGAGCAGTCGGGGAACTACTATTATCAAATACAAAACTACGTTCATTCATTGATTTCGTGCGTGAGTATCTCGGAGAACGCTGGGAATTTGCGATTGGATGGGCATATTGGTTAAGTTGGGCCAGTCTGGCGATGGCAGACTTAACCGCGACCGGAATATACATGCGGTTTTGGTTCCCACAGCTACCGCAATGGGTGACGCCACTGATTGTGGTGGGGATTTTAATCCTGGCCAATCTGATTAACGTTGGATTGTTCGGGGAGCTCGAATCGGCTTTTGCGAGTGTGAAAATATTTGCGATTTTGGCGCTAATTGTGGTGGGACTCTGGATGATTGCGACTGGCTTCCAAACACACGGAACAACGGCATCATTTAGCAACTTAGTTAGTCATGGCGGATTCTTTGCGACTGGCTGGGGTGGATTTATCTTGGCCTTTCCAATGGTTATCTTTGCCTTTACTGGAATTGAAATGGTGGGGCTAACAGCTGGTGAGACAAAGCACCCTGAAGTTGACTTGCCAAAGGCAATTCACGCTGTGCCTGTTCGAATTGCGTTGTTCTATGTCGGATCAATGATTGTTATCATGTCGATCTTCCCATGGAACCAATTGAACCCAAGCCAATCACCATTTGTGCAAGTCTTTGCTGGAATCGGTTTGCCTGCAGCAGCGGATTTCGTTAACTTTGTGGTTTTGACGTCTGCGATGTCAGCAGCCAACTCAGCCATCTTCTCAACGTCACGAACTTTGTACATTCTGGGTGAGAACAAGCAAGCACCAAAGATGTTTGCCAAGTTGTCAAAGCAAGATGTACCTGTGAACGGTATGCTTGCCTCTGCTGGAATTTTCTTAGCAGTCGTTATCTTGAATTTCTTCTTCCCATCTAAGATTTTCGTCTTAATTACGGGAGTTGCCACGATGAGCTTTATCTTTGTTTGGATCATTATTATGGTTACGCACATTAAGTACCGTAAGACCAAGGATAGTGCTAAGTCATCGTACAAGATGCCATTCTTCCCACTTTCAAGTTATGCCACGATCTTATTCTTCGTCGCTGTCTTGGTGGTTATGGTGTTCAACAAATCAACACAGATTTCTGTGATTGCAACGATTATCTACTTTGCTTTGATGCTGTTCGGTTATACCGTTTGGCAGAAGCGCAAAGCTAAAAATTAATAATGAAAAACCGGAAGCTCCATTGTGGGGCTTCCGGTTTTTTGGTTGTTAGCATGAAATGGTTAACTTTCTTGACATTTTTTAAGGGATATTGTTATACTCCTCGTTACTTTAGTAAAGAGAAGAGGGTGATGAGAGTGCAAGCTCAACAGGCTTCTTTTATTTTGTTTAATGTTGTATCGCAAGCAAAATAAAGGACAAAAAATGATTAAACCAAATGAATATGTAAATTTAAAAAATAAAATTCACGAATTAATAAGTGTATACAAGTCAGTTAATGATAAAAATGTAGTGACCACTATTAAAAATGATACGTTCGCCTTAGGCGTTCAATATGGAATTGAACAGACTGATGAATGGAAGCATTTAGTCCAGGCAGTTGATGAGATATCGTGTTCGCATCAAAAAGCTGATAAGTTCCTATTAGGAATCGAAACGCTAGTCGTGCCTTTTGCTATGCCTAGTACAAAACAAATTGGCAAGTTATTTAAGAAATATAAAAAAGTACCTGATTTTGAGCAAAGTGAATTTGATTTATACGAAACCTCATATCTAGGTGTCAATGATACAGGGAATGCAAAAAAGTTTTTAATTTTACCCAATTCTGAAGGTCAATTATTTGGTGTTATTGGTGACTTTGATGTACAAGTAGTTAATGGTTTGTGTGCTGTTTGTCATACCATTGGGAATGTATCGTTGTTTTCTACGAAGGTTAAGCAGCGTGGGGCTAATGGTAACTACGTAAAACGTGGCAATTATATTTGTCGTCATTCGGAAAACTGTAATCATCAGTTAGTTGATTTGGAAAATTTATACAATTTTACTGATTCTGTTGTTAAGTATTAGTCGTGGTACTAGATAAGTTGAGGGTTTAGAAGATTTAACGGCTCAATTAACTCTAAATTAGACTTTTAATCGATAGATCGAAAACCCCACCCAAAAATCAAATGGGTGGGGTTTTTCTTGTTCAATTTTATGAGAATAGGTGCTATTTCATTTTAAGCATAACCAAACCAATTACAAAGAGAATAATTAGGCTGAGAATGCTAGTAAATGAAATGAAAATTCCTCGCTTCAAAAAATGATACTTCTGAGAGGCAATCTCAGAGTTAATATAGAGTTGTTTTTCTATTTGTAGAATTTGTTTTTGTGAGTCATCTATTGTTGATTTATACAACTTGGTGAAATCATTAAATGCCATATTGCTTACTGAATCGAAAAAATAAATTGAGTCATCACCAGAGGAGGTTTCTTCTGTGTACTTTTTATTTAGTCTGGGAATTAATGTGGTAATTAAGTAAGTGAGCCCAATAAAAAGTCCTAGTATTGCAGCAAGGGATATAAGTAAATATAATATATTCCAAAATGAACGGGTTTCTAAATTATGTTTGACTATTTTCTTGGCTATCTTAATAAAACTATCTCGAAAGATAATTCCAAATATAATACTTAACGCAGTAATCATGATTGACGCTTTAGTATCCGAACGTTCTATTAGTTTAGTTGTTCGCTCCAAACTGAGGTTTAGGTCTGAAATAAGTTTATCCGTATTGTTATCTGAGTTACTTTGTGCGTTTTCTGTTTCCATTAATTTTCACCTGTTCAATATATGTATTCGATACATATAAATATAACATTTATAAAAATTGATTCAAATAGTATCACTAAGAGCTTTTGTTATTAATTTTGACGTTTACAATATTAAAAAGGATACTATTACACAAATATATGATGTTCTGTGAGAAACTCACAAGTAATTATTTTACTATTGATTTCTGTTTATAAAGAGCCAAGCAAAGCCTAAAAATTAAAAAAGAGTGAAACATCTTAGATGTTTCACTCTTTTTTACTTATGATAGGGTGATCCTTCATTAATCATGAAGGCACGGTAAATTTGTTCAGTCAGCACCAAGCGCATCAATTGGTGCGGCAGTGTAAAGCGTCCAAAACTAATTTGCGTGTTCGCACGCTTCAAGACTGCTGGGGCTAGTCCAAGAGACCCACCAATGACGAATGTAATGTCAGAGGTACCGTGAACCGCTAAATCAGCGATTTCGGATGCAAGGTCTTCACTAGTGCGTTCTTTACCAAGGATAGCGAGGGCAAAGACATACTCACGATCCTTGATTTTGCTCAAGATACGTTCGCCTTCCTTTTCCATAACCTGATCCATTTGTGCTTGCGACAATTGTTCGGGCGCTTTTTCGTCTGGAACTTCTACGATTTCAAATTTTCCGAACTTTTGTAAGCGTTTGGCGTATTCATCGATACCCGCTTTCAAATATTTCTCTTTTAACTTTCCAACACATACAATTTTGATATTCATTTCGGCCCTCGTCTTATAAAAATCTTTATATTTTTTTTGCTTTGTTAATAAATGTGGATAACTTGTTAATAATTGTGATTTAAACACGTTTTCCACACGAACAAATGCTTGTCATAAATCGTAACAATCGGCTATATGTCAGTGTTTATCGTGTTCGCCTGTGTGTATATCTATGAGTTATACACAATTACATTGTAACCTGTGGATAAACTGGTGAAAAGTGATTAAATACGTACTTATAGCTTATCATAATTTAGGTAGTTGCCAACAAGTTTTCCACTTATCAACAGTTTTCCACAGTATAATTTTGCTAGGCAGAAGTTAACACCAAAAATGGATCAACTTTTATCATCGAACGTTCGCTTATTGTGGTTAAAAAACGATGTTCAGTATGCAAAAAAGAATAAAATCACTATAAAACCGAACATATTGTGCTTGTTTTCTCAGAAAACAGATTTATACACAAATTATGTTAGTTTTAAGCTAATTAACTAAAATCAAAGCCGATACTGCGGGCTTTTTGCAAAGTACAAGTGTTTCCCCAGACTTATCCACAGCTAACTTTTCCCCATCTTTGAACGGATTAGGGGTATAACTCACTTAGTTATCAACAAGTTATCCACAGGTAGAAGTTGTGAAATTTACTTTTCCACAAGTTTTCCCCAAATCGTGTGTATAACTTTTGGAAAACTTCGGTATAATGTATGAAGAAGTGGGGACTAACTTAATTATGAAAAAATTTCTTGATCGACTTACACCGCCTCAGATTTTAACCTTCGGATTTTTGGTAATTATTGCCACTGGGACGCTTTTGTTAATGACACCTATGGCACACCAACATGGTATTCGTGTGTCTTTTATTGATGCTTTATTCACAGCCGTTTCAGCAACGGCTATTACAGGTCTGACAACTTTGAACACCGCCAATACATGGTCCTACTTTGGTCAAATTGTGATTTTATTGATGATTGAAGTGGGGGCGTTGGGGTTCATGACCTTCACCGTGTTGCTTTTAACGATTACACGGCAAAAAATTGATTTAAAAGCGCGGCTACTCATGCAAGATGCACTGAATCTGCGAAACTTAGCTGATGTTAAAGTTATGCTGACATATGTGTTCTCGCTATCGGCAATTATTCAGGTTGCCGGAGCCTTGCTCTTATCCTTTGACTTTATTCCAAGATTTGGAGTGGGCAAAGGAATTTATTTTAGTGTTGCGCACTCAATTTCTGCCTTTGGAAATGCGGGTTTCACATTTTTCGCGCAACCAGTGTCCATGTTTAAAAATGATGCTTACGTTCTTATTGTATGGATGTTATTAATTTTGGCAGGTTCGCTCGGCTTCCTAGTTTGGCGTGACCTCTTGTCATATGGTAAACATCATCGTCGCTTGAGTCTGCATACCCGACTATCTTTGGTCACGTCGGGCTGGTTAATTTTGTTTGGTTTTATCGGCTTTATGATTACTGAACGCTGTTTGAATCATCTGACCGGCGTTAACCTCTGGGATCGGATTTTAGACACGTTGTTCCTTTCGATCGTGCCACGCACGGCCGGATTTGAAGTTATCCCAATGTCGACAATATCAACAGGAGGGCTCCTTATCTTGATGGTGCTCATGTTTATTGGTGGGACACCAGGTTCAACGTCTGGTGGAATTAAGACAACAACTCTGGGAATTCTATGGTTGCAATCGGTGGCTACATTACGTGGTCAAGACCATGTGAACTTCCGTGATCGCCAAATTAGTCAAAAAAACGTGATTAAAGCATTGATGTTAGCAGTTGTTTCAATTGGCTTCGTTCTCTTTGCAACACTAATTTTGACGCAAACAGAAACAATCCCACATGGATTTGGAATAGAATATATCACCTTTGAAGTAATTGCGGCGTTCTCAACGGCCGGCTTCTCGCTTGGACTTACACCGCATTTAACAGTCATCGGTAAAATCGTGATTATGTTTGTTATGTTCATTGGTCGTGTTGGAATCTACACGGTTATGTTCTCGGTACTAAACATTCATCAACAGCCAATGCATCACCAATATCCAACTGAAGAAATTATGATTGGATAAACTTAATAAAATAAACCCTGGTCCATTGTGATTAGGGTCTTTTTTTAATGAATATGTTTTGTTTTTCACAAAGTGTGGTGGCTAAAAGTTAAGCAGGCTTAGTTTTTTGTTCGCCTCCAAAAAATATTGATTTACATAACCACTAGTGACGCGACAAGGTCTGTATATTCATTCACAATCTATTCAAAATAAAAGCCCCGTCATTAGACGGGGCTTTTTTACAATTTTAGAGTGCATCCATAGCTTCGTTAAGTAATTGGTCTACTAAAATGTTACCTTGACTGGTAGCGTGACCTTTTACCCAAATGAACGCTAGACGATTGCCTAGTTGTTGAACCAATTCGTAGATTTGTTGCCAGGCAGTGAGGTTGGCAATCTCACCGCTCTGCTTTTTCCATCCGCTAGCTTGCCAATTGTACATCCAGTTGGTAACACCATCTAAGACGTACTTCGAGTCACTGACAATTGTAACTGGGGTTTCAGTTCTTTGTGCTTGTAATAATGCGTTAATCAGGGCTAGAAGTTCCATCTCGTTGTTGGTACGTCCTAAGTATCCCTTAGCATCTGTGTAAACGGCCTTGGTTAAATTAGCACCGGAATAGATGGCAATCGCCCAAGCCGCCTTATCGCTTGCCTTAACATGACCACCAGCGTGATTACCGGTGTTACGGTTACCTCCATCAGTAAAGATGTAGAACCGATTCGGATCTGCTTTGAAACTACCATCATAGGCGGTGTCATATTGGCGGTTGGTTTGACGTTGGGCATCTAACCAAGCCTGTGCTTCTTGTTTTGTGGTAAACCCTTTGAACTTAGGGGCGGGCTTAGTTTTCGTTAATGGTTGAACTTTTGACCATGGCTCAGTGTATAAGCCTTCGTTTTTATTTCCATAAATGGCGTATGTTTTCATATTTGACTCCTTTGAGCAATAAAAAAGAATCCATCGTTAAACGGATTCAGTAACACATTACAATTCCTTCCGGTGCACAAGATGCGGAATCAGTAGCTTATCAGCACGTGAAATCACAAAGCCTTGGCAGAAGAATGAGAATAGGGTTCCGATGTTAACGGCAACTAGCTTGTGCGTAAAGAGCCAGATTAATAATGAGATGGTCATCGGAATTGCAAAGTTTAGTGTCTGTGCGATAACGACATTACCATGGAAGTACTTGAAACGTGTGACGTTGGTCAAGTCATCTAATGGATGCAAAAACTTAGCCAAACGTTGTGTGACTGAAATACCCATTCCAATCATGGTGATACCTAAGATATCGAGAATTAAACGAGGCCAGTAGTGTAGGTGGCCAACGCCAATAGACTTGAATCCAGTGGCTGTCGCGCCAATCACGACACTGAAGATGAACACAAAGGCTAAGTTTCTAAAGAAACGGCCTGCATCAAAATCGTGTAAAATAAAGATAACAGCCACAGCAGCGATAAATCCGAAGCCGAATAAGAAGATATCAATTGGTAGTTGGGTAACGTTCGCTAGATTGGCCGCAGCTGCGGTCCATGGAGCAGATCCCATATTTGTGGCCACGGTTAGTCCGTTTCCAATCGCATTTAATAGTAAACCTGCTAGTAAGAATGTAATACTCTGAATACTTGTTAATTCTACGGTTTTTCCGTTGTCATTGTACATATATTATTTCTCCTAATCTCTATATTTTAACAAATATAGAACAGCTTGTTAGGTTGAATTTCACAAAGTGTTGTCTTTTATGATTATTTAAAGATTAAATGATGATACTCAACATATGATAGGGGGCGAAATGATGACCTTAAAAACAAAGCGTCGAATTATTAATTATATTTCATATGCAGGATTGCTTGTGATGGTCGTTCTTGCTATTTGGCTATATCGTATCGGTGCGTTCACAGACCCTAAAGTGTTAAGGCGTCTGGTCGAAAGTTGTGGGATTTGGGCGCCAATTGTTTTTGTTTTCATCCAAATTATTCAAGTGGTAATCCCAATTATACCTGGCTGAATTTCACTAGCAGTCGGCGTCGTTATTTTTGGTCCGCTGTGGGGATTTATCTATAACTATGTCGGAATTGTTGTTGGATCATTAATTTTGTTTGGCCTTGGTCGACGATATGGGCATAAAATCATTGATGTATTCGTGAGTGAAAAGACACTTGATAAGTATATGGATAAACTTGATGGTCGAGGCTGGCACATTACGTTTGCGCTACTTATCTTGGCACCTGCGGCCCCTGACGATGCCCTAGTTCTATTAACGAGTCTAACAAAGATGACTTGGCGTGAGTTTACGTTAATCATCCTACTTTGTAAACCAGCAACTATCATTGCTTATAGTGCAGCATTAGTTTATGGTGCCGACTGGTTAACGAAATTCTTATCATAATAAATCAAACAATAAAACCCATGTGTCCCAGACACATGGGTTTTTAAGTGCTTACTTAGTCAGTTTTTTTATTTAAAGATAAGTAGCAGTAACAGTGCTAGTACGAGCAAAGCTAATGCCATGTTCAAAATACGAGCATACTTTAATTGTGCGGATAATGATTTAGGTGATGTACTTGAAGAAATTGTTTCACGTGGAACAGGAGCATTCACAGGTGAATGTTCATCAGTAATCTCACGGATAAATGTTTGCTGTGCGGATTTACCATTTGGAACGTCATGCTTAAAGTAGCGTCCATCTAGGTTTAAGAACGATCCATCGACGTCATCTTGGCTGTAAACTTCAATGATATTAAGTAACTGTTGGCGAATTGTTGCATCCAGAATTGGCGCAGCTAATTCGACACGGTTATCCATGTTTCTTGTCATTAAGTCAGCTGATGAGATCCACAAACTTGGTTCTTCATCTGAAAAGAACGCATAAATACGATTGTGTTCCAACAATTCACCAATGATACTTGTAACAGTGATGTCTTCCTTATCACCACAGACGCCCAACTTCAAACAACAAGCACCTCTAACGATGATACGGAATGGAACGCCTACCTTTGCCGCGTCATAAATTGCCTCAATCACTTCTTGGTCAGTTAAGGCATTCGTTTTTAAGAAAACATGGCCTTGACCGGTGGCTTGATAACGTTCGGTGACATGCTTAATATTTTGAATAACCATATCTTCAATTCGGTGAGGGGATGCAGCCACGGTTTCATAGTGCGGTGGTTGTGCGTCATCCGTTTCAAGATAGTTGAAGAATCGAGATAGATCTTTGACATAGGCCGGGTTACTTGAAAAGAGATTCAAATCAACGAATTGGTTAGCGGTCTTTTCATTATAGTTACCGGTACCGATATGCACATAACCGGTGGGATGTGATCCGTCGTTTTTTAAAACAAGACATGTCTTGCTATGCACCTTCATATGCTCCTTACCGAAGTATACGAAACAACCAGCATCTTCAAGTTCCTCTACGATGTCGAGGTTGTGTTCCTCATCAAAACGGGCCCGTAACTCAACGATGACGGAAACATGAATACCTTTAGCTGCCGCTTCTTTTAAGAGCTCAACAACCTTGGAGTTATCGGCAACACGGTAAATGGTTTGTTTAATCGTAACAGTATGAGGATCATTTACCGCCTCTTGAAGGAAAGTGAGAAATTGATCGAAATTATCATAAGGATATTGAAGTAGCAAGTCTTGGTGATTAAGGTAATCAAGCATAGGCTTGTTTTGGGTCCATTCACGCCCGGCAAACGGGGTGTAAGTTAACTCAGGATGTTTTTTTCCATAGATTTTTTCAAATTGGAATAGGAAAGTTAAATCCAAAGGGCCGGGAATGTTATAGATTCCTGTCTCACGGACGTGTGTGAGCTTCACTAATTGTTGGAATAGTTGAGCTTGAGGACTTGCTTCATGGGCTTCAATTTCGACTCGGGTCGTGTTACCACGTTCACGGGCGGCTAAGTAGCGTTCCATATTAGCGATGGTACCTTCTGAATTTTCATCATCCATATCAATTTCCATATCGACATCTTTATCGCGTGTAATACGGAAAGTCAATGATTCCTCAATTTCATGGTCCGGGAAAATTTCCGAGAAATTGTGCCGAATCAAGTCTTCAAGTAAGACAAATTGGTCCAATTCGGTATGTTGAAGACGGACTAACCGACTGAGCTTTGGCGGAATAGGAATCAGACGAATCGCATTTGGCGCTGTATCCGCCAAGCGGACCGCAATAATCAACGTACCATCTTTAATTTCAGGACGACTATGTAAATTATCATAGGTAACAACATTTAAGAAGGGTAAAATGCGTTGATGGAAATAATGATTCGCAGTCTCTTGCTCATCTGTACTTAATTGATCGTATGGATTTAAACTAAATAGTTTGTGTTCATTAAAAATTGAAAGAATCTGATATAAACTATCATATTGTTGTGAAATGTTTTTACTGTTTCGAACGTGAATTTGGGTCAATAACTCTTGTGGTGTTAAGCCAGACTTAGGATCAATGCCATCGCGACCTAAGCTAATCTGATCTTCAATGCTGGGGATGCGGACATTGTAGAACTCATCCAAATTATTTGAACCAATGGCTAGAAAATTAAGTCTTTCAAGCAAAGGGGTGTCAGGATTGGTTGATAGATTAATCACACGACGATTAAAAAGCAGCCAACTTAAATCACGGTTATAAAATTCGCCTGCATAAATATCTTTCATAAGCTACTCCTCAGTAAATGTTTCATAATCATATTCGACTTGTTGGAGATAATTATTAGCAAAATCAACGAAGGACTTACTCATCCAGTCATGACTTTGTAGATAACCAATAATCATAGGGAAAGTGGGAGATTGGCTGTGGGCACGCGCCAATAAGATGACACAAATCAAGATGTAGTCCTGATAGGCGGACCAATCGAGCTTTTCCAGGTTGATTGACCCTTTCATATCCTTAAATTGACGGACATAAAAACTATGTTCGTCGGTATCAAAGTAACCTAGGAACGTATCCGAGGCACTTTGTAGAATCAACTGACTATCGACGATGTTTTCACCTTGCGTATGATGATGACTTCGATAGATATTCGAGTCTTGATAAATAGGGAGTGCTTGCTTAATTTGAAGTACTAAATGATTGTTGTCAGCATCTTCGAGCAGCATTAAGTAACATAGTGTACCTACGCTACCAACACCAACACTGTGTCGTACAATGTCGATAATATGGAAATCTTCCAAGAAGAGACGGACATCACTGCGAGAGTTCGAGCGATAATTTAAATAGCCATCGGTAATTTTCTGATAATCGGCCGAATTAATATGGATGGTCACGGGTGCATTTTCAATAAAACGACGTGTACCATCATCACGGATTTCAGTGTATTTTTTGACAGCGTAGTTAGAATCACTACGCAAAGCCTTTTTAACACTCTTTTGGACCAATTTATCAAACGATGCTTCAAAGCTCTCAGAAGACTCTTCTAACTTACCGAAAATTTGGGTTAAGTTATCCAACGTACTTGGTAAATAAAATTTTTGAAGTGCTGGTAGCTCAGACATGTGGATCAAAGTATCACGGTACGTATCAACGACTTTAATGAGAAACTTGTTTACTTTCTTCATCTCCAGGTCTTGTTGCTTTGCCACGAGCAGGCAACTAACAAGGAACCGTTTCAGATCGTATTCCCAAAAGCCCATTCGTGATTCATCAAAATCATTCATATCGAAAAGTAATTGTCCTTCGGGAGATCCGTAGAACCCGAAATTACCCAAGTGTGCATCACCACCAATCAGAACATGAATATTACTGTTTGGATGTTTATCCAAGTCATAATTCATAATATCTACGGTACCACGGAAAAATGCAAAGTCGGATTTCGACATGCGTTCACGTTTTGTTTGCAGTAGATCCTTTATGAGAAGAGAGTTGCGGACATCCATAATCTGCTTGACGTCTCGCTTTTCAGCAGGGAAACCACTAATGTCGGTTTTAGATACGTTCGTACCCATATTTTTTCCAATTTGAATTAAACTGTCATTATCAACAGCTACATCGGTATTTTTAAAGTTATAAGGTGAATTTGGTTTGCGTGCCATTATTGGGTCCTTTCACGATACACATTACTGAAATTGTACTATATTATAATAGATATGTATTCAAATCCTAGCGCTTTTAACCCGTAACTTAAGGAAAGAAGGTTGAAAATGACTCCAAAATTATACTATGACCAAGTTGTTTTTGAATCACAGACCTATTTAGTTGCGTCTACTGATGACGGCTTGGCATTTGTGGGTTCGCCAAATGCAGGCCTCGAAGAACTGCAGCGCTTCTATCCAACAGCTGACTTGGTCTTAGATCAACATAAAAACCGAACGGTTATGTGTCAACTTAAGCACTATCTTGAAGGAAATGGAGATTTATCGGCAGTAAAACTTGATATTACGGGGACTCCATTTCAAGAAGCCGTCTGGGACGTGTTACGTGGCATTCCTTTTGGAAGTGTTGTCACGTATCAGGATATTGCAGATAAGCTTGGCCGCCCGCGTGCAGCTCAAGCTGTGGGTAATGCAGTGGGGAAAAATCCAGTTCTGATTGTTGTGCCATGTCATCGTGTGGTCTCAAAAAGCAAGCAAGGCTCAGGTTATCGTGGAGGAATGCTCATGAAAGAATGGTTGATTGCACATGAACAAAATGTAGCTAAGTAATAAAATAATAGCTATAGATAGACTTCTAGTGGAGTCGAAATGAATTTGTTGAACTAAAAATGAAAAGTTTCTTCTATATAAAGGGGAAATATGACACTCATTAAAAAAGCTAAATGATGTTGTTTTTTTGGCATGATTATAACTTTTAAGTGGAAAGTGTTAAATATAGGCCAAATAAGTTAATAAAACAGTATATTTATAACGTAACGCTGTTGCGCTGTTGTAATTAAAATTGTAAAAAAAGTCGAATATAACCAAAAACAAATCTTTTTTCAAAATGATTTGTTTTTTTTTAGTCAAATTCCCTGATTTATATTACAGGCGCTAAGTGTACATATAAACACGTTTTGAAACGTTTTACTCGTTTTATATGTCGTAACTATGCAACATTTGTAACGAAACGTTATATGTATGATATTCTACAGAGCTTTAATCACGGTATAGTATTCCTTGTCGTTAAGAGCGACCAACAAAAACTAAAAAATATAAATTATAAACGTATAAAACACAGAGGAGATTTATTTCGATGAATATCAAACAAACAATCATTATGACAACTGCTGCTGCTGCCGGATTATTGGGTGCTACTGGAATTGCTTCTGCTGATCAAGTTACTGTTAAGTCAGGTGACACACTTGCTGCAATCGCACAAGCTCACAACACAACTGTTGAAAACTTGGCCTCAATCAACGACATCAAGAACATCCACATGATCTATGCTGGTGATGTTCTTGAAACTGAAGGACAAGCAACTGCTGTTGCCGCTGCTCCAGCACAAGCTGCTGTTCAAGCACCTGTACAACAAGCTGCTGCCCCAGTTGCACCTGCTGTACAACAAGCACCTGCACAAGTTGCTGCTCCTAAGCAAGCCGCTGCACCTGCTGTTGCCGCTGCTCCAGCACAACAAGCTGCTGCTCCAGCCGCTTCAGGTTCAACTTACGCACAATTCATCGCCAATGGTGGAACTGATGCAATGTGGAACACAATCGTTCGCCCAGAATCAGGTGGAAACCCTAGCGCCGTTTCACCAAACGGTTACCGTGGATTAGGTCAAACTAAGGAAGGTTGGGGAACTGGTTCAGTTGCACAACAAACTAAGGGTATGGTTAACTACGCAACTTCACGTTACGGTTCAGTTTCAAACGCCATCTCATTCCGTCAAGCTAACGGTTGGTGGTAAGATTTAATCTTATATAAAATAAAAGCTGTTTCCGATTTTTCGGGAACAGCTTTTTTGTGTTCTCATCGATTACGAATAGAGATGGGCTTAAAAATAATCAAATAATTATAGTAGCGTAGCTGATAATTGTATTCAGTACCCTTTAGAGGAAATTATTGACTTTGTTTATTGAGCATTTAGTTTTTGAAAAAAATTAAAAATGCTATAATAATTCGAAAAGAGGTATTAGAATGGTTGATTCAGCGTTTTCAATAGAACAAAATGAAGAAATTTCAGCAAGATGTGCACAAGAAAAGTCACACCTTGGTCAATTGACCGATAAGCGTAAGTTTTTGTGCAATGGTTGTGGAGTTAAACTAACTTGTATTAATTGGGGAAAGAACCCCTCAAATATCAAACGATGTTATTTTACCCCTACGGATAGAAACGTACTACACTACTTAGATTGTCCAAAAATTGATAGTGTTGAACGAAAATCTCAGATAAAAAAAGAATCAGATATGGCTACAAATTTGATCCAAACTGGAAATGAAATTAATATGTGTGTATCTAAAGAAAAGGCAATTTCAAATATTATTGATGAGAGTATTAATTCATCAATGATGAATGTCACTAGAAGTAAAAACACACAGATAAATTCGCCAACTAAAACTTCAAAGAAAGCAAATTTATATTCATTAGCAAGCTTTGTTGAACTATATGATAATCCAAAAATACAAAATGAAAGTACAATTATTAATGCTAGTGGAGAAAAAATGACTCTTAATGAACTATTTAAAGAGGCAAACGATTTAAATAATTCAAGTTCAAAAAGCATACATATTTTTTATGGAACTGGTAAGTTGGAAAAAATGTCAAAGAATAATGAAATACTGATGATTAAATCTGATGACTTTCCGAAAACTATATTTGCTAATTTAAAATTGGTGGAGAGATTGAATGCTAATCTGATTAAGAAGTATCTTGGTACAGGAGAGAGAGTAAATGTTTATTTTAGAGGGCGGTATGACATGAATGATGAACATCCATATAAACCATTTCACGATGGAAAGGTCTATATGGATGTTTACTTTACAAATATGTGACTAAAAATGATGTGGGAGTGGGGCCATTGTTGTGGGAGAAAAAAATTTTGACTTACTACAAACAAAAGAGATTGAAGAAATACTAAATGGGGATAGAGGGACCTTTCCGTATTTATCAGGACAGTCAATCCTTGGTAAAGGTAAAAAGTTTGGGGCAGTTATGCCGAAAGAAGTTGGGATGAAATCAAGATGGCAGTTGATGGAGAAACTTCTACAAGAGATGGCTCGTCTCGATAAAACAGAGGTGTTTCTTGCTGATTTAGTTTCAAAAGTTGCTTTGAAAGATAGAATAGAAAATGCAAAAGATGCAAATTTTGAAATTAACCCTTATGAAAAAATGTCGACGGAACAAATTTATAGATCATTAAGACATGATGCATTGGCGGATTTAAATAATCAACTATTCTTTTCGGGTTATAAGCTATTCGATCATGGGAGTTTTATTGAAATTATCTACCTAACTGAGACACCCAAAATTGAAGTACCAAAAAATATAATTACTAATGATTTTGTTCAGAATGTTTTGGATAACGGTGAAAAGGATTTAAAAAATGGGGATTTTGCTAGTGTAGTAACAAAATCAAAGACAATATTAGAATCAATTTTTCGGCAAATATTAGATGGTGCTGGTAAAAGCTATTCTAAAAGTCCAAATTTGAAGGAATATCAAAGTAAGGTGTCGGAATTATTAAATATGAAATATTCTGACGACTGGAATTCAAGAGTTAGAAATATGGTGTCTTCGTTAAATAAGTTAGTGGATAGTATTAGTGAATTAAGAAATAAGGATAGTGATGCACATGGTAGAACTAAGATAGTAAATATTGATGCAGCTGAAGCTGAGTTATTATTAAATACATCAATTTCGTTGGCCATATATTATCTGCGAGTAGCAGATAGAAAATAAAAAGCGCAGGGCCTCAGACCTTGCGCTTTTTATTTATTATTCCCACTCAACGGTTGCTGGTGGCTTAGCTGTAATATCGTAGACGACGCGGTTAATGTGGTCGACTTCGTTGACGATTCGACGAGAAATCTCGTTCAAGATGTCCCATGGAATGCGTGCAAATTCAGCAGTCATACCGTCAACAGATGTGATGGCACGAATAGCAATTGTGTAATCGTAAGTACGGATATCACCCATGACACCAACTGAACGAACGCCAGTTAGCACCGTGAAGTATTGCCAGATTTCGTCTTCAAGACCATGCTTGGCAACTTCTTCGCGCAAGATGGCATCAGATTCACGGACAATTTCTAGCTTGTCTTCTGTGATGTCACCAAGGACACGAATACCAAGTCCAGGACCTGGGAATGGTTGACGCCAAACAAGTTCATGAGGAATGCCAAGCTTCTCACCAAGTTCACGCACTTCATCCTTGAAGAGTGTGTTCAATGGTTCGATTAGTTGGAATTGCATGTCTTCAGGCAATCCACCAACGTTGTGGTGTGACTTGATTGTTTGAGCAGTGTCAGTACCTGATTCGATAACATCAGTGTACAAAGTACCTTGAGCCAAGAAATCAATACCATCAAGCTTAGTAGCTTCTTCATCGAAAACTTGGATGAATTCGTTACCGATAATCTTACGCTTCTCTTCAGGATCAGAAACGCCAGCTAACTTGTCAAGGAAACGATCTTGGGCGTCGACCTTAATGATATTAAGACCAAACTTACCTCCAAGGGCTTCCATAACTTCGTTAGCTTCGTTTTTACGGAGCAAACCGTGATCAACGAAGATTGAAACTAATTGGTCACCAATGGCGCGTTGTAACAAAACACCAACGACAGATGAGTCAACTCCACCTGAAAGACCTAGAAGGACCTTCTTGTCGCCAACCTTATCACGGATTGCTTGAAGTTGTTCTTCGATGAAGTCATCCATTGACCATGTACGATCAGCATGGACAGCGTTATCGATGAAGTTTTCAAGAATCTTCATACCGTTTTCAGTTTGGCGGACTTCAGGGTGGAATTGTACACCGTAAAAGTTATGCTCACGGTCTTCCATAGCAGCAAATGGCGTTTGCTCAGAAGTGGCCGCGACCTTAAAGCCATCGGGAATTGCTTCGATCTTGTCACCGTGTGACATCAAAACAGTTTGTTCCTCAGGTGTGTCGGCAAAGAGCAAAGTCTCAGGATCGGTTACCTTAATGGTTGTTTCACCATATTCAGCAGTGTTGTCTGCCGCGATAACTTTACCACCTGGAAGCATGTGGGCCATTAATTGCATACCATAACATACCCCTAGAATTGGTAATCCAAGATTAAAAATCTCAGGGTCGATGGTGAAGGCATCTTCAGCGTAAACTGAGTTCGGTCCACCAGAGAAAATAATCCCCTTAGGATTGATTTCTTTGATTTGTTCCGCAGTCAAAGTATGTGGCTTAAGTTCTGAATACACACCCAATTCACGAATGCGTCGTGAAATGAGTTGGTTGTATTGTGAACCAAAATCCAATACGAGAATGGTGTCGTGTTGTTGTTCGTTCGCCATGGTGGCCTCCTTTTTAATAATTGTCTTTATTATACGGGAATGACGCAAATAATCAATGTTGATTTTTGCGATAGTTCGGCGGTTTATCGCAATTTTGTTTTAAGTTTGTCTTGGTTTTAATATAATGAATGATGATAGCGAATTACTGATGAATTGAATTATGATTTTTATCACCCGTTGTCCATTAATTTGTAAAAACGAAAAGAGGAAACACAATGTTAGGTGTTGAACGGCAACAAGCCATTAAAACAGAATTAATTGCAGCTGAAACGCCCATTAGCGCGAACACATTTGCCAAAAAATTCGGCGTATCACGACAAACAATTGTGGGAGATATTGCGTTGTTGCGCGCCGCAGGTGAAGAAATTGTTTCAACGACGCAAGGGTACCGTTATCAACCAGGATATGCTTACAGCCAAATTGTAGTTGTTCAACATAATGCAGAGCAAATGGAAGCTGAATTGATGGCTTTAGTAGATGTGGGTGTCACTATACAAGACGTCCAAGTTGAACATCCACTGTATGGTTTACTCAAAGGGGAGTTAGCGCTTGACTCACGCGAAACGGTGGAACATTTTTTGAAACAATACCACACCAGTCAAGGCGCCTTGTTATCTTCTTTGACGAGTGGGTTGCATATGCACACGCTAAAATACGATCAACCAGAACAATTAGTCCAAGCCAAGGCTAAGTTGGCAGAATTAGGGATACTCTACGAAAACTAGGTTGACAAGACACCCCTGTACTTGCTATTATTTTTCCTGTTGTTAGGGTGTCTTGACACCTAAAAATGGGAGCTATTTTAGGAGTAGGGTAATGAATAAAAGAATTGGGAAACTGCTGTCGGTGACTGGCTGTGCTTGGTTATTTGATGCAATGGATGTGGGATTGCTATCATTTATTCTAGTAGCGGTTCAAAAAGATTGGGGCTTGTCCCAAGTGCAAGTTGGGTGGATTGGTTCGGTCAATTCAATTGGATTGGCAATTGGGGCAGTCGTTTTCGGCGCTTTGGCCGATACAAAAGGGCGTAAGTTGATGTTAATGGTGACATTGCTGACATTCTCAATTGCGACTGGGTTGTCGGCGTTTGCGACCGGCTACATCATGTTTATGATCTTACGTTTCTTTGTTGGCTTAGGACCTGGTGGAGAGTTGCCAGTTGCATCAACTTTGGTAGCGGAACGCGTACCGAATAATATTCGTGGACGTGTGATTGTGTTGCTTGAAAGTTTTTGGGCTGTGGGTTGGTTAGTAGCTAGCTTACTAGCGTACTTCGTGATTCCCAAGTATGGTTGGCGAATTACGTTGATTATTGCATCGTTGACCGCCTTTTATGTCTTAGTTTTGCGCCGTCATTTGCCAGATGATGAAGATAGCGTTAAAGAAACGACGCATGCAGACAGTATTAGTATTGCACAACGTTTTAAAATGTTATTCCAAGGAGCATATCGCAAACAAACCATTATGTTGTGGATTGTTTGGTTCATGATTATGTTCTCATATTATGGCATCTTCCTTTGGCTACCAAATGTTTTGATTGGTAAAGGGTTCAGCATGGTGAATAGCTTCGGTTATGTTGTTATTATGACGCTGGCCCAATTACCAGGATACTTTACAGCAGCTTGGTTGGTCGAGAAGTGGGGGCGTAAGTCAGTTTTGGCCTTGTTCCTAACAGGAACTGCCATTAGTGCTTTTGCCTTTGGATTTGCGACAACGTTGCCAATGGTCCTAATTTCAGGAATGCTATTGTCATTCTTTAATTTGGGCGCTTGGGGTGTCTTGTATGCTTACACGCCAGAACTTTATCCTGCTTCAGTTCGTGCAACTGCAAATGGAGCAGCAGAAGGGTTCGGTCGCCTAGGAGGTATTCTCGGACCACTCGCAATTGGGGTGTTTTTGAGTCACAGTATGTCATTTGTTGGTATCTTTAGTGTCTTTAGTATCGCCATTGTGATTGCTGTGATTGCCATTCTAACCTTGGGACACGAAACGCGTGGTGTTGAACTCGAATAAAATAAAAAAGCAGATACGTCCAGTCGGTACGTACCTGCTTTTTATTCGCCTTTAACTTGGTTGAACGAGGCCATGCTTGATATCAACTTTAGTCGCTTGCTTGTATTGACTTTCTGAAATCTCACCATTATTAAACATCGAAAGTAAGACAATATCACGACGTTCTTTAACTGTTTTTGGACTTGTATACAAATTGTAGACAGATGGACTCTGGCCCAGCCCAGCGATGGTGGATTGCTGATCTAGACTTAAAGCTTTAAGTGGTTTTTGGTAATAGAACTGTGAGATGGTTTCAGCACCATACTTGTTGTAACCTTCATAAATCTTATTCACATAAAATTCAAAAATTTGATTCTTAGAGTAGACCTTGTTGAGATGATAAGCTAAATAAAGTTCTTGGATTTTACGTTTTGGTGTGGGTTCAGCGTCGTTTTTGAACGCCGTTAATTTAACTAGCTGCTGGGTGATTGAGGAACCACCACGACCAACACCATGACCAAATAGTGCTTTAATGTTACTCTCAACCAATGCTTTTACACCGTCGGAATTGATACCATTGTTTGTCTCGAAGGTAGCATCTTCGGTTGAAACCACAGCTTGGCGGTAACGGTCAGGAATGTCGGCTGATTTAATATAGGTTTGTTCACCTTCAGGATTAGCTTTTGCTTTTAGTTCAGCAGTTGTAATGGTGGGTGCATCATCGATGGTGATCCAAACGTAGATTCCGCCTGCGACGGCGGCTAAAACGAAAAGTAAGATGAATAATTTAAATAGTCGTTTAATAATCCGCATGGGAAACCTCTTCATATTTTATCGTTAATTTGCTTACAATTTATCATAACTTTTTTGATCGATATTTTAAAGGGAAAACCTGTGTTAGAATAGGACTTAACAAATACGTAAGAAAGTGAATTTTTTGTAGAACGAATGCCAGATTATAAGAAAAAAACGTACAACCAAAATCAACGTAATGCTAAGTCAAATCAAAAGCAAAATCAAGATGTCCAAGTGGAGGTGGGTGATAAGTTATTAATCACCATCAAACGACTTGGTATCAACGGAGAAGGAATCGGATACTATAAGCGTAAGATTACGTTTATTCCGAATGCTTTGCCTGGTGAGGTTGTCGATGTCGTTGTGACTGCTGTAAATCCAAAGTTTATTGAAGCTAGGATTCGAAAGTTTAAGCAAAAGTCACCTGATCGAATCGAACCACTAGATAATCAAGAAGTGGGCGGAACTGAGCTGGGTCACTTGCGTTATGAAAAACAGCTAGAATTTAAGCAAGATGTTATCCGACAAGCGTTGGAGAAATATCGTCCACGCGGTTATGAGGACTACGATTTGCGTCCAACGATTGGTATGGATGATCCAACTGGGTACCGTAATAAAGCGCAATTCCCAATTCGTAAGCAAGGTGATCATCTAGCTGTAGGAATGTATAAGCCAAACTCACACGAGTTAGTCGATTTACCTGAGATTTCAACACAGCATCCGGCTACTTTAAAAGTGGTACGGACAGTGCGTGATATCTTAGAAGAGCTAGAAGTACCCATCTACGATGAAAAGCAAAATTCTGGAATCGTAAAAACTTTAATTGCGCGTGTTTCTGAATCCACAGGGGATGTCCAATTAACACTCGTGACAAACTCTCCAAAGTTGCCGAAGGCGCGTCAAATTATTGAGCGTATCAATGCAGATTTACCTGAAGTTGTTTCAATTGATCAAAATATCAATAAGGGAAAGACATCATTAGTTTGGGGTGAAGAAACAAAGCATTTGTGGGGAACAGACTATATTACCGAGACAATCAATGGTAAGCAGTTTATGTTATCACCACGAGCCTTTTTGCAATTAAATCCTAAGCAAACCGAACGCTTGTATCAAGAAGCAATTAAGGCGCTTGATTTAACCCATGCAGATAAATTAGTTGATGCATATTCAGGAGTTGGAACAATCGGTTTGTCATTGGCTGATCAAGCTGGAGAAGTGCGGGGAATGGATACCGTTGCTGATGCAGTTTACGATGCGAATGAAAATGCTGAAGCTAATGAGATTGAAAATGCTGATTATTTCGTTGGTGAAGCGGAAGTCTTGATTCCAGAATGGGCTGACCAGGGTTGGGTCGCTGATGCAATGGTGGTTGACCCACCACGTACTGGACTTGGTGAAGCATTACGTGACACGATTTTGGATACTGAGCCAGAGAAGTTAGTCTATATCTCATGTAATGCCTCGACTTTGGCACGTGATTTAGAAGATTTGACTGAAGTGTATGATGTTGACTATATCCAGTCAATTGATATGTTCCCCCAAACAGCACGTTGGGAAGGGATTGTTAAGTTTACGCGTCGTTAATGTTCCATGTGAAACAAAAACCGCCAACGTTATGCGTTAACGTTGGCGGTTTTTTATTGTGTTAATTTTGAAGCCAATCACTTATATCAGTTGTGATTTGAGTGACGGGTACGTTATTTTGCAGCGGGTGTACGGGCTCCTGATTGACAACGAAAATATGTTCTAGTTTTTTTGCCCACAGGGTAAGTTGATTAACTGGAGCAACATTGAGTCGTGTCCCAACAATGACGACATTTTTAGCTGTCTGCATCCAAGATAACGCTTGGTCCATCCCTTTGACGTTCTCACCATAAAAAACAATGTCAGGCAGAATCATTAGGTTATCCTCTGTGTGTGGCAAATATTGATATTCTGTTTCGGACATCGAAACGGGTTGCCCATTTCGATCAATAAAATGGTCAATTGAACCGTGAATCTTTAACAGGTTATCGGCATTAATATGGGCTTGTTCCAATAAATTGTCGATATTTTGGCTGATGACTTTAATCCCTTGATGATGACTTAGGTCAGCAATCCACTGATGTCCTATGTTAGGCTGCGCAGTTTGATTCATTAAATACTTCACCATGAAGTCATGTTGTTCCCAATAGTGTTGGTAGTAAGCTTCGCGACTAAGTAAAGCTGATGTATCGAAATTTGCTTGGAGACTAGCAAAATCTTGAATGCCTGAGGCAGTTGATAACCCTGCTCCAATGATAAAAACAGTAGGACTTTTGGTAATGATTTTTTCCATTTCTGAACGGTGCATTAGTGAACCTTCCTTTTCAATTGTTTTAGTGTGAATTTCTTCACGAGTGATGTTGAATTTTATTATATTCAGCGTTAACATAGTATTTGTAATTGATAATATTTTCACAATATCAGAAGAGAAATGAATTTATTCATGTTCACGCTTTAAATTAATCATATCACTAAAAATAGGAGGATTGGAAAATGACATATCAAAAAGTAACAGTAGTTGGTGGTGGAACGCTTGGTTCACAGATTGCCTTCATGGCAGCTTTTTCTGGTAAGGATACCACAATTTGGGGTCGTTCCGAAGGGTCACTTGAACGTGCTAAGGCACGGGTTGATCGTTGGGAAAATGAAGTGAAGGCTTACTATGATGCTGCAGATGCTGATATTGAATCTGCTCGTGATCATCTCAACTATACGACGTCATTAGAAGATGCCTTAGCTGGAGCTGATTTAGTCATTGAAGCGTTGCCTGAAAATGTCGAAACTAAGACCGACTTTTACGAGAAATTTGATAAGTTAGCCGATCCTGAAACCGTGGTAGTGACGAATTCATCAACGATGATGCCATCACAATTTGCCGAAACGACAGGTCGTCCTGAGAAGTTCTTGGGATATCACTTCGCCAATGAAATCTGGAAGAATAACACAGCTGAAATCATGTCAGGTCCAGAGACTGACGCTACCCTTCCAGAAACATTGGAAGAGTTTTCTCGTGAGATTAAGATGGTTCCAATTATGGTTAAGAAAGAACAACCTGGTTATGTGTTGAATTCATTACTTGTGCCATTCTTAGATGCCGGAACTGATCTCTGGGTTAGGGATGTAGCTGACCCAGAAACAGTTGATAAGACTTGGATGATTGGAACAGGTGCGCCCGTGGGACCATTCGGTATCATGGATCTGGTCGGATTAAATACGGTAT
This sequence comes from Weissella viridescens, assembly GCF_001437355.1. Lineage (GTDB taxonomy): Bacteria > Bacillota > Bacilli > Lactobacillales > Lactobacillaceae > Weissella > Weissella viridescens. The sequence continues at coordinate 46,938 of NZ_JQBM01000002.1, forward strand.
ATGAAATTAATAAGGGTCGCCCAGATGAGAAGAGTCAGCATGCTGCTGAGAAGATTAAGGAGCGCATGGACCAAGGGCTAATTGGGCAAGAAACGGGGCAAGGATTCTACACGTATCCAAATCCGGCTTACCTTGAGGATGACTTTTTGAGCTAATAAAGAAAAGAAAGTTGAAATAACCGTTAGTGTTGTTTCAGCTTTTTTTATGCTATTATATTGGTTGGGAGCATAGTTATCTATTTCTGTTAATATTTAATTGTATAAAAACGGGGTGTTTTTAGTATATGTCCAAAGTGAATCAGGCACAGATTTTTCAAGCAGCACGTGAAGTGTTAGATGAAAAAGGGTATGAAAAAGCGCGCTTGGCGGATGTCGCACGTAAGTTAGATATTTCGTCGGCCGCGTTGTACAAACATTTTAAAAATAAGGAAGATTTGTTTGAAGGAACCTTGGTTGATTGGTTGAATATGATTGATGAACCGCTGTTTGCTGCAAATGAACGCGCAAAGCCAGCTGATCGTGATCGAGCCCTCCATGACTGGATGTGGTTATTGTCATCACGACGACAGGAATTCTTTTTGGAGGAGCCGGAGCTTACCAAATTGTATAAAGAAGTATTAGAGCGTAATCACGAGTTACTGAATCCACGCTTAGTTGCCTTCTCTGAAGTTGTTGAGAACATTATGGCTTGGGACACTTTCCGTCATCAACGTGGTGCAACAATCATGCAAACTTTTGCCATGTTTTATCATCCATATTTTGTGAATATGTGGAAAGATCCATTGCTAAAGACGTTATTTGAGTCAACTTGGTTAGAAATTAATCCAATTCTGGCAGATGCGCAAACTGAAGGATAAGTAAAACCGGCGTCAGGAAAATTGACGCCGGTTTTTGTGTTAGAATAGGTTCGAAAGTTAGAAACATATTTTGCTGTGGTTTATGCTCGAACAAGTGTAGAAATACGATAATATAACCAGAAGTGAGGGAAATAATGACTAAACCAAAATTATTCTTAGATATGGACAATGTTCTTGTGGACACGTTACCTGTCTTAAATGCAAAAGATATGCAGAAAGAAGACGTGGCTAAACCTGATCAAATTCCAGGTATTTTCAAAAACTTACCACCAGTTGCAGGTGCGATTGAAGCGGTGAATGTCTTATCCGAAGACTATGATATGTACATTTTATCAACTGCACCATGGCATAATCCAAGCGCTTGGCAGGACAAGTTGATTTGGCTGCAGAAATATTTTGGTGCGGATGATTCAAATCCTTTTTATAAGCGTGTTGTTATGGCACACGATAAGGGCCTTGTGCATGGTACGGGTGGTATTCTAGTTGATGACCGACCATATCATGGTGCGAGCGCCTGGGATGATGCTAAAACTGATAGCTTTTGGATTCAATATGGTTTCGATGAAAAGCTAGTTTGGTCAAATGAATTAGTTGATTTTCTACAGGCTGTGGCACAGGCTTATGCTAACACGCATAATGTGCGTGCAGCAATCGATCAAGTGAATCAATCAGTGCATTATGAATTGCATGGTGATAAAGAGAAGTTTGAAAAAGCAAGTTGGGAGTAATGTCCCAATAAAAAAACCACTTATGAAGATTCATAAGTGGTTTTTTATTGGTAAAGTTTCACGTGAAACTTTTATTTTTGACGAAGTATGCGCATTGAATTCAAAACAGCTAGCGCGGTCACACCAACGTCAGCGAAGACAGCTTCCCACATATTAGCTAGGCCAAAGGCACCTAATAATAGGAAGATAGTTTTGACAGAGAGTGCAAAAATAATATTTTGAAGCACAATTTTACGGGTATACTTGGCGATATTGATGGTCGTTGAAATACGACTAGGCTTATCATCCATAATAATCATATCTGCGGCTTCAACGGCAGCATCCGAACCAAGGGCCCCCATGGCCATTCCAACATCAGCTTTTACGAGGACGGGGGCATCATTGATACCGTCACCAACAAAGGCAACTTTTTGAGGGTTCTCATTGTTAAATTGAAGCTCGGTAATTTGTGTTACCTTATCAGCAGGTAGTAAATTGGTAACAGCCTTATCGATACCTAATTCACTGGCAACAGTGGTTCCAACAGCATGATTATCACCAGTAAGCATGACGGTTTGCAAACCTAAGTCGTGAATTTGACTGATAGCAGCTTTAGCATCCGCTTTAGGTTCATCGGCTACAATGATGCTACCCCAGAATTTACCATCAACAGCTACGAGAATGGTTGTTCCAGTTGGGTCAAGTTCGACATGATTAATATTTAAATCCGCCATCGCTTTTTCATTACCAATGCTGACCTTATGACCGTTAACAGTAGCTTGGATACCGCGACCAGAAGTCTCGGTACTCTCAGTAACCTGATATTGGTTCAAATCACCGGTGTAGCTGTTAACAATTGATCGAGCAATAGGATGAGTTGAGTTTTGTTCAACAGCAGCGGTATACCCGAGTAAATCATTCTCATTCACATCATTAGCTGGAATTAACTTGGTCACTGAGAAGCTACCCTTAGTCAAGGTACCTGTTTTATCAAAGACCACAGTTGTCACATCGTTCAATGCTTCCAGATAGTTACTTCCCTTGATAAGGACACCATTCTTAGAAGTAGCGCCAAGACCAGCAAAGAAGGCGAGCGGCACTGAAAGGACTAATGCACAGGGACATGAAATGACAAGGAAGACTAAGGCACGTTGGACCCAAGTACTCCATTCTTGACCAAAGAAGAGAGGCGGGATGATTGCAAGTAAGACCGCTACCAAAACAATGATAGGTGTGTAGATACGTGCAAACTTTGTAATAAACTTTTCTGTTTCAGCTTTGTGTGAGTCTGAATTTTCAACCAAATCAAGAATTTTGGCAACCGTTGAATCCGTGTAAGCATTTGTTACTGCAACGGTTAATGTACCGTCGATATTAATTGATCCACTTAAGACATCATCACCAGTGGCAACACGGCGTGGCAAAGACTCACCAGTTAGAGCAGCTGTGTTCAGGCTTGATTGGCCATCAGTCACAACAGCATCAACAGGAATTTTTTCACCCGGTTTGATGAGTAAGGTGTCACCAACTTTAACTGCCTCAGGTGCCACTTGCTTGAAGTTATCACCATCTTTAACATTTGCATATTCTGGTTTAATTGCGACAAGATCACTAATAGAGCGCTTTGAACGGTCAACGGCAGTTTCCTCAATCAATTCACCGATTTCAAAGAATAGCATAACGGCAATTGCTTCAGGGTATTGCCCTAAAATAAGTGCACCGATGGTGGCAATACTCATTAAGGTGTTTTCGTCGAAGAAGTCACCATGCGCGCAACTTTTAAGCGCATGCCAAAGAACATTTCCACCAGCTAATAGGTAAGCTACGAGATAAAGGGTGAGTTGTAGATATCCTTCGGAGAGCATGTATGCCATCATGCCCAGAACGACACTGGCGCCTAAGAGTAAAGCTTTTTTCTTTTGCTCCTCAGTTAAGTGTAATGATGATTGAGGTTTAGTATTTTGTGTATTTTCCATAAAGGCACCTCTTTTATAATGATAGTTTATATATGAATATTTGTTCATGTGTAAAGCTTATCATGTGTTATAAGGCTTTGCAACACTGATTGTGCTAATCTTTTGTTAGTGTGTTAAGATAGATTTATTGATTTTAAAAGGAGAAATGTGATGCCAGAAGATGTTAATTTAATTCATGCCGCTGACCTAGATGCAGCCCATGACATTTTTAAATTGCTCAGTAATCCAACGCGTTTACAAATTCTCTGCATATTAGAACAGCGCTCGTTGAATGTGAGCGAAATCGTGAATTTACTTGGGATGGAGCAGTCGGCGATATCACATCAGCTAGCGCTCCTACGTGCGGGACATTTGATTCGAACAGAACGCTCTGGAAAGTCGATCTATTATCGATTAGATGATCCACACGTTTTGGATATTATTAATGAAACCCTTGAACACGTTGGACATATTGCCAAAGGAGAACCTTGGCAGGCCGATGACGCATAGTAATATTAGCCGGGAGTCTTTCATTTTAAAACAAAAAAACTGTTAATTTGTGTTTAGCCAAGGCCGGCGAACAGCAAATTAACAGTTTTTTCAATTTGTTTTCATTAAATTTTATAAGCGTTCAAGAAACGATTGATTCGGTCGGTCGGATGATTAAAGAATTCATCAGGTGTACCATCAAATTTAATAGCACCATCTTCAAGAAAAATCATACGGTCTGCTGCATTCTTGGCGAACTCCATATTGTGCGTCACAATAATCATTGAGGCTTGTTGTTCAGCTAAGCGCTTTAGAATCCGCAGAATTTGTGCTTCGATTTCAGGGTCAAGGGCCGATGTTGGTTCATCTAATAGCAGATAATCTGGATGCATCGCCAAGGCTCGGGCGATTGCAATACGTTGCGTTTGCCCACCAGAAAGCTGATAAGGGTAGCGGTCCGCCATTTCGTCAAGGCCAACTTGTTTAAGTAAGTCATGGGCGTTTGCTTTGGCATCAGTCTTACTTTGCTTGAGTACGTGTACAGGGGCTTCAATCATATTGCCCATAACTGTTAAGTGATCGAACATACGAGGTTGTTGGAAAACCATCCCAGTTTTACGGCGAATCCACAATAATGTTTCTTTGGTAATGGGTTGGCTGAAGTCAATTTTACGATCATCAATGGTGTACGCACCTGTTTCAGGGTGTTCTAAAAGATTAAGCGAACGCAAGAGCGTTGATTTACCAGATCCAGAAGGTCCGACAATGACGGTAGTTTCCCCAGGGTTAAAGGTCACATTGATATCATCTAAGGCTTGGTGTTCAGTATAGGTTTTATTAACATTTTCAAGTTTTAACATGTGGAACCTCACTTATTTGACGAAACGATCCGCCCAACGTTGGATGTAACGTTGTGGAATCGAAAGAATGGTAACAAAGATGGCGTAGATGGCAGCAACGAGTAAGTACATTTGTAGTGGCTCGAAAGTTGCTGCAGCCAACTGTTGTGATAGGTAGAACATTTCAACAATCGTTACGGTTGAAGCCAATGAGGTGTCTTTGATTAATGAAATGAATGAGTTAGCGAGTGTCGGAATAGAAATTCGGGCCGCTTGAGGCAAGATAATGCGTATGAACGTTTGGCTGTCCGTCATACCTAATGCCTCGGCTGCTTCGCGTTGCGTGTCTGGAATGGAAGAAATTGCTGCACGAATTGCTTCACTGGCGTAGGCTCCAGAATTCAAAGACAAGACGGCGATGGCAGCAATCCATGCGGATGGTTGGAGCCAGGCAATCCCAAGCTTTGGCAAGCCGTAGAAGACAACGAAGAGTTGGACTAGCATGGGGGTTGAACGAAAGGCCCAAACGTAGAAGGCGAGCAATTGGTCAAGGGTGAACCAAAGGGCACGCTTAATGCCGGTGACCTGTGGCTTATATGAACGGAGCACACCAACGAAGGCGGCGAGGACTAGCGCAATCACGAAGGAGATTAACGCAAGCGGAATGGTGTATTTGATTCCAGCTATGATGAGCTGTGGGGCATAAGTTTTAATGAATTCAAACATGAATAAGTCCTTTCGATGGTGCTTGAGCAAAAGAAAAAGCGCCTAAGAATCCGGATGCCGGTCTTAGCGCGCTTGTTACGTTATATCGAATTGTTCACCAAAACAACCTAACGCAAGACGCGCGTTAGGCAGATGCAAGCAGCTTGATTGTTGATGTTTGTAGGTTTGTAGGCATCATCGTTTTGGATCTCCTTAGAAATTTAATAAATAAGTTGCCTTAATTATATTTAAATTACTAACGAAAAGCAAGTGTAAACCAGCACAAATTATGCGGATGTAAAATTGTTAACTTTTTATTAGTGAGTTAAACCCTTGGTATGAGTGCGTTTTTGATGAATAGAAAACAAGTTAATCAAAATTAGGGGTTTGACAGGTTAAAAAAAGGTGGTTATGATTTGGGCATAATCTAAATTTGAAGCGAGAAAAAATCATGAAAACTTTAATGAACCGATGTTGATTTTCCATTCTAATTATATATTTCGTATTAAAATAACGGCTTAATTTAGAAAAAGGAAAAGGTGTTAAATCATGAATAAAGTATTGAAAGCATCAATGGCAATTGCGGCAACTGGTCTAGTCGGATTTGGTTTGGCAATGTCGAATGTATCGGCTGACTCATACAAGTCAGAACTTAAGCACAAGGGTGAATTAACTGTTGGGCTTGAAGGAACGTATGCACCATTTTCATACAAAGATAAGCATGGTAAATTGGTTGGATATGATGTTGAAGTCGCCAAGGCAGTTGCCAAGAAGCTTGATTTAAAGCCTGTTTTTGTTCAAACAAAGTTTGATTCACTAGTTGCTGGTCTAGATTCAAATAAGTATGATGTCGTTTACAATGACATGGGACCAACTAAAGAACGTAAGCAACATTACACATTTGGTGGAACTTATTTGAATTCAAAGGCAGTTATTATCGTTAAGAAGGGTTCTGATATTAAGACTGTTAAGGACTTGAAGGGTAAGAAGGCGGCACAAACGACATCATCAAATTATGGACAAGCGGCCCAAAAGGCCAAGGCACAGATTGTGAGTGCGCCTGGTTTTGCTGAAGCACTAGACTTAGTGAGCTCAGGTAAAGCTGATGCAACATTGAATGCTGATGATGCATGGAGTGTTTACAAGAAACAACATCCTAAAACAGATTTGAAGGCAATTCCAACTGATGATCTTGATGCATCTGGTGCAGCACCAATGTTGAGTAAGAAAGATAAGAAGTTGGCAAAGAAGATTACTAAGGCCCAAAATGAGTTGAAGAAGGATGGTACTTTGACGAAGCTTTCAAAGGAATACTTTGGAAAAGATTTGTCAGGTAGCAAAAACTAATTTATATAGATAAATATTAAAAAAGTCGACTTCAGTTGAAGTTGGCTTTTCTTTTGTTTATAGCTTGAGCGAGTAGATAATACGAGACTTGTCACTGGTAGGGTAAGTAGTGCATAATTTGTAACGAAATCGATTTAGAAAGAGGATATGTAAACGTGAAAAATTTATTGAAGCTTGTGGAAATCCAATCACTTGTGGCTAGTGCGTTACCCTTAATGTTGGGATATTTATATACGTTAAATGCGTATCATGATTTTAATTGGGTGAATGCCTTGGTGTTTGCGCTAATTGCATTTGCTTTGCAAATGGGCGTCAATGTTTGGAATAATTTGCAGGATTACAAAGTTGCTAGTACTGATACATGGAAAAACGGGGTCAACAACATTGTTGGGTCAGCGGGGTATACCCTCCGTCAAGTTTGGCTGGTACTGCTAAGTTTGGTTGGCTTTGCTGGCGTTCTAGGATTATGGTTAGTGACGCAAACAGGTTGGCCTTTACTTGTGATGGGACTTATTGGGGTGTTTGTGGCTTATTGGTATGCGGGGACGCCGTTGCCACTTTCACGAACGCCCTTTGGTGAACTAGCTTCAGGGTTAACGATGGGCTATTTGATTTTTCTAGCAGCTGTTTATGTTAATGTGGCACCTTTAATGACGTGGACTTTGATTTGGCATGCGATGGTTGCATCAGCAATTGCGTGGTTTGCGATTGCTGACATTATGTTAGCGAATAATATTGGCGACTATGAAGAAGACATGGCTGAAGGGCGACGTACGTTGGTAGCGGTTTTAGGTAAGCCCACTGCCTTGAAATTCTTTGGTGGTATCTACGTAGCCGGATATGTGGTGTTGGTTCTTGCAGTTATTTTACGCATCTTACCTTGGCCTAGTGTCCTAGCATTGCTTTCTGCACCAATCGTCTTTAAAAATGTGAAGGCTTTTCAATCCGATCCCCAAAAGAAAAATTTCATCTTGGCAATCAAAAATGTCGTTGTGATCTCAGTGACTTTAGCGATTGGTTTGATTATCGCCTTGTTTATATAGTAAAATGAAATGTCTTAGTGCTAATATAGGCGCGAGGCATTTTTTTTATGAAAAAAACATATCAAGGAGTAGGCTATGGAACGTCTAAAGCAATCTAAGTTGCTATATTGGACATTAGAAGCACTCGCAGTGGTTGTCTTAATCTGGGTTCTTTCACAATTAAGCTTTGTGTTGAAGCCAATTGGTCAATTTATTGGTGCTGTCTTTGTCCCACTAATTGTTTCTGGATTCTTATATTATTTAATGAATCCAGTTGTGAAATTTGTTAGTAAAATCAAAAGTGGGAAGCGTCACTTAGGTCGTGGTTTAAGTGTTGCTATTGTTATGATTTTATTCTTAGCTATTATTGTACTGGCTATCTTTACTTTTGTTCCTAACTTAGTGGAACAATTAACAAAGGTTGTCGCAAGCGCCCCTAAGAGTATTTCAGGGATGCAAGAATGGTTAAAAGGCCTTAGCAACAACGAATTGGTCCAACGGATCAGTAAGGAACTTGACCTAAGTAACCTGCAAAAGCACGTGCAAAAGTATGCCGAAGGCTTTTTGGTTGGAACTGCAAACGGACTTGGAGCAGTTGTTGGTACTTTGACTGGTGTCATCGTGACAGCAATTACGGTTCCGGTTATGACTATCTACATGTTATTAGATGGCGATAAGTTGGTACCATTCCTACAAAAGTTGTTTGTTCCAAAGAACAAGGAAAAGGTTGCTGATATCTTGCATCGTCTGGATGAAACAATCTCTAACTATATTACCGGTCAAGCCATTGAAATGATTTTCGTTGGTGTCTTTACGACCGTTGGTTACTTTATGATTGGTCAAGAATATGCGCTCTTACTAGGAGTTGTAGCTGGATTAACAAATATGATTCCATATGTGGGACCATATATCGGCTATATTCCAGCTGTGATTGTAGCTCTAATGCAAGGTGGCTTCAAACAAGCTGCGTTGGTAACGATTGTCGTGTTGGTTGTGCAACAGATTGATAGTAACTTGATCTACCCACGTATTATCGGAAATACATTAAATATTCACCCATTAACAATTATTGTGTTGTTGTTAGCAGCGGGAAATATTGCTGGAATTCCGGGAATGATTTTGGCTGTGCCAGCCTACGCTATCGTGCGGACAATTGTGATTTACGCCTGGCAATTGTGGCAGTTACGTAATACATCAACAACAACTGATGTTACAAATACTTCTCAAAACAACTAAATCTTGAAAAAAGAGTAGCAGTGGCTACTCTTTTTTTGTTGGGACATTGTTAAAAAAGTATCAAAGTTACATAATCAGTGCGGGAAAATATTGCAAATTTTGGTGAGTAATTTATAATAACTAACTAACTGGCGTGCAATGTGCACGAACCAAAAATTGAATAGCGAAAGTGAGGCACAATTTATGTCAACACAAAACGAAAGTGGCCCGCAAGAGTTTGAGCGTGGGTTATCTGGACGTCATGTTGAAATGATTGCCTTAGGTGGAACGATTGGAACTGGATTATTCCTGGGAGCAGGAAAATCAATCAGTGCCGCGGGACCATCTATTTTATTGATTTACATCATTACTGGAATCTTTATGTTCTGGATGATGCGTGCATTAGGTGAACTTTTACTTACTGACACGAATGAACCGACATTCGTTGGGTTTATTGAAAAGTATCTTGGATTACGAACTGGCTTTGTGATCGGGTGGACCTATTGGCTAGGATGGATTACGATTGCCATGGCCGAATTAACGGCGGTGGGTACGTATATGAAGTACTGGTTCCCGAATATTCCGGTCTGGATTTGGGCCTTGGTATTCTTGGTTGCCCTTTACTTGATTAACATCATTGCTGTGGGAGCCTTTGGAGAAACCGAATTTTGGTTCTCAATGATCAAAATCATCGCCATTTTGGCAATGATTGCCGCCGGTGTCATCATGGTTTTGACACATACGCGTACGTCTGCTGGTGTGGCAAGTTTGTCTAACCTTTGGAAGTATGGCTTTGTAGCACATCATGGACATCAATTGTTAGCAGCGTTCCAAATAGTTTTCTTTGCCTTCCTTGGAATTGAATTCGTTGGAATTACCGCTGCTGAAGCTAAGAATCCTGAAAAAGTGATTCCAAAAGCAATCAATTCAATTATTGTGCGAATCTTGATTTTCTACGTAGGTGCTTTGATTGCGATTATGAGTATCCAACCTTGGACACACTATTCAGCAAACCAGTCACCTTTCGTGCAAGTGTTCTCAGGAATCGGTATTACTGCCGCCGCTGGAATTATTAATTTCGTGGTTTTGACAGCTGCTGCTTCATCTTTGAACAGTTCATTGTTTACAACAGGACGGATGCTATATTCACTAACACCTGCAACGTCACGTTTCCACACATTGAATCACCACAAGTTGCCATTCAATGCCATCTCAATTTCAGCGCTTTTGATTGGATTTGCGGCAGTTATTAACTACATTTCACCTGATGGGGCCTTTGAGATTATCACGTCAATTGCTTCAGCTGCATTCGTGGTTATTTATGCCGTGCTTGTGTTGGCCCACTTGGCTTACCGCAAGAGCGCTGACTATAACAAGTTTGAACATAAGTTTACGATGCCTGGGGCACCGTACACTGACTACGCAACCATTGCTTTCTTGGTTGGTATCTATATCATCTTGTTGACGACAGCCGATACACAATTAACAGCCATTCTTGCTTTGGTTTGGTTTGCAGTAATGATTCTATTGAGTCTCCGAATCAAAAAAGACAAAAATAAGTAAGATTTAAAGACTAACGTAAAGAGTTAGTCTTTTTTTTATCTAAATGTGAAACGGAAGTGGTAAAATGGCTAGTGACAGAAAAAGGAAAGTGAGGGGAAATCATGGCTGAACGATTTATTGATCGCGATTATCAAAGGACCTATGCCGAAGTCGCCGACATTAAACGCAAATGGTTGGATGTGCCATATATGGATGGTGCAAGGCATACGTTGGATATTTATTTACCCAACGAAGAACGTGAGACATACCCAGTAATTATCGATATTTTCGGTGGGGGACTGTGCTTCGGTGATAAAAGTTCGCATAAATTAGAACCTGCATTACGTTTACTCCGTAATAATGGATATGCGGTGGTCAGCATGGATTATTCGCTCTTAGCTGACGCCCCTTTCCCAACTCAAATTTATGAAGTAAAAGCGGTTATTCGTTATGTCCGGGCTCATGCGACAAATTATCAACTGAACCCAGACGCAATTGCTTTAATGGGCGAATCTTCCGGCGCACAATTGGCCGTTACGACTGCCGCTACCCATGCGGTAGGTGCAATGGAGCGAGATGATTTTGGAGAAGATCCAGATGTTTCTGAAGACGTCCAAGCTGTGATTGCCATGTATGGACCATATGATTTTGATAAATTTGTGGAACAATTTGCTGAGGCGGGGATTACTTCAAAATATCCTGAAACAGGTACTGCAGAATCATTCCAAGGACAATTGTTTGGGAAACAAGCGCCCAAAGATGTACCGGAATTAGTGAAGAAGGCTAATCCGGCAACCTATTTCTCAGCAAAAATGCCGCCAATTTTGGCAATGGTTGGTCGTGCTGACCCCGTTGTACCATATCAACAAACGGTGAACATGATGGAAGCGGCTCGCAAGGCAATTGGTAAAGATAAGACACCTTATTATATTGTTGAAGATGGCGTGCATGGACCAGATGATTATATGGGAGCAACATTGACGCAAGTTAAAGCCGATTTTCTTGAAAAATGGCTAAAGGAGCAACATGTATAACTCAATTCGTGGTAGTTTTTTTAGAGCAACACCGGCACAGTTATTTTATTCGTTAATTACGGATGCGCTACTGTATTTCTTTTTTACAGCTTTATTAGGTCCAATGGGACCAGGTTCAACATTGATTTACCTTATTTTCTTACCAGGCTTCGATTTTCTCTGCCTGATTATTAGTTTTTATCACTATGTTACTGATCATTTCAAAAAAACACATAAAAAATAAAATGTTTCATGTGAAACACAGGAGTTACGAATGAAAAAATGGGTTGATAAGCTCACAAACAAAGCTGAACAGTGGCATATTCCACAACTATTAACATTTTGGAAGCGTGGTAATGCAGCCATGGTTGGACCAACAATTGCATATTATACAATTGTTGCGCTAGTGCCATTAATTATGACGATTGGATCAATCGTGAGTTTACTGGGTGTTAATAAGGCTCAAATTCATGACACTTTAAAAGTACAAATGCCCGCAGGTGTTGCTGACATTGTTATACCAATCGTTGATTCCGTGCTACGAGGTGGCTTTGGAACGCTGTCAATTTCCATTTTAGTGGCGATTTGGAGTGCAAGTAGTATTCTGTCGACGATTCGTAAAGCCTTTAACGAAATTTACGGGTCGGATGTTGTTGAAAATGGACTTCTAACACGTATTGTTAGCTTTCTCTGGATGTTGGTGCTATTGACCGCAGCTGTTGCTGTAATGATTGCTAATTCAGTCTTGCCCGCAATTGTGAAGGCTTTACCCTCAGCTCCCGGTATCTCGTTACTCAAGGATTTTGCTAGTCAAAGTTGGATTTATGCTTTCGTGGCGCTAATGGTACTCTTTTCATTGTTCAATTACCTCATTCCTGCAGAAAAAATGCAATGGAAGCCCGTTATACTAGGCTCATTTATCGAAATTGTATTATTATTGTTGTTGAACTCAGGTTTCGGAATTTACAGTAAGTACGCTTTGAAAAATGCGAGTTTCTACCAATCCTTAGGGTCATTGTTAGTCTTGCTGATTTATTTGAACTTAGTAGCGATGGTCATGGTCGTCGCACAAATTTTGATTGCTTGGTTTATGACTTTCTTGGACAAACCGGAAAAAAAGAAAATACTTGAAAGCAAATAAAAAAGCAACGATACAAGAATTGTATCGTTGCTTTTTTGTTAATCATTTTGATGTTGTTCAGCCAATTCGGCTTGTTTAGCAGCCCATTGTTGATCAAATTCATCGAGAATGTTGCGTACTTCATCGGTCGTCTTCGTTTCCATAAGCGCAACTCGTAAATCTGAGGCGTATGAGAAACCGCGAACATAAATTTTGAAGAAACGCTTGAGCTTTTGGAAATTTGTTGGGCCAAATTCAGCTTCGAATTCGTCATGCAAATCCAATTGATAACGCAATAGGTCTAATGAATCATCAAGTGTATGTTCAGTAGCGGTATCTTCAAAAGCGAATGGACTTTCAAAAATGCCACGACCAATCATAATGCCATCAAGACCAGGGTGTTCCTTGGCAATTGCTAAACCTTGGGCACGGTCTTTGATGTCGCCATTAATTTGAATTAATGTATCTGGTGCGATTTCATCACGCATTTGCAAAATCTCATCAATTAATTCAAAGTGGGCTGGCACTTTTGACATCTCTTTACGTGTACGAAGATGGATGGTTAATACTTGAATGTCCTGGCGAAGTAAGAATGGAATCCATTCGCGGAAGGTGTCAAGTTTATTAAATCCAAGACGTGTCTTAACTGAAATGGGTAGTCCACCAGTTTTAGCCGCAGCAATAAGTTCAGCAGCTTTATCGGGTTCTTTAATTAAACCAGAACCGGCACCGTTTTTAATGACCGTTGAATCAGGGCAACCCATGTTAATGTCGACGGCTTCAAAGCCACGATTTTTAACATCGGCGACACCAAGTTCAAAGTCAATTGGTCGATCGCCCCAAAGTTGTGCAACTGGAATTTGCTCACTTGGGTCGAAAGACAAACGGCCTTGCACCGTAAATTTCGCTTTGGGATGTGAAATGCTACGGGCATTGGTGAATTCTGTATAAAAAGCATCAGGTGCGGCAGCTTTAGCAACAACACGACGGAAGACTGTATCAGTAACAGCTTCCATAGGGGCTAAAGTGAAAAAGGGTAACTTTTCCAAACCATCAACCTGGGGATGCTGTTGGGCAGCATCCACAACGTTCTGCCAAAAGGCAGATTTTGGTTGTACCATAATATAGTCCTTTCAGGTATTTATATTTTTAAAATTTGCGGCTCGATCTTCCGCATCCGAACTGGGACATCTACTAATATAACTTACTGAATTGCGATGTCAATGGTCGAATCGGCGCCTGAGTCACGTTTATGAATGATAAATGTGAGGACTGGTAGGTGGTGTTTCAAAACAAAGGCGAAAAGAATATAATTGAATGTGAAAATGAATCGGAAAGAAGTGAAAACATGCAAAAAGGCTGGGTGCTTATTTATCTTATAATCGGATTGATATTACTAAACTATGCTAATAAAAGTAAGTCCAGTCAGGGAAACCGGGTGATGTTTGGTGTCATGGGAATGCTGTTTGTCTTTTTTGCGCTAATTTCATATACCGGATAAGCGCTTTAAAAGCGTACGAACATGACACGAACATATTAACGAAAATTTAACTTACGAAAAAAATTTAAATTTGCTAACTTAGAGAAGTTGGTTAAATTAAATATTTTCGGAGGGGAAAATGCCAAATAATAAACATGAAAGTCTTATTTTTACAATTATGATGTGCTTCGTCATGGTTTTGGGGATGAGTCTATACAATGCCTACTTAATTCAGGGGCAAGTGTCAGCCGCCATGGTGAGCCAAGCCTGGTTGGGATTCCCATTTGCCTATATTGTCGCGATGGCCCTGGATGTGCTCGTTGTGTCCAAGAATGCTAAGACAGTTGCTTTTAAATATATTATTAAGCCGGAACAGTCACAAGCAGTTAAAGGGATTACCATCTCAATCTGTATGGTGATTCCAATGGTGATTTGTATGTCAGGTTATGGTGCTGTCATAGGTGCGCTTCATACCGGTATTTGGCAGGATCTGGTGGGACAGTGGATAAACAATATCGGGAAGAATGTACTTGTCGCATTGCCCTTACAATTGTTAATTGCTGGGCCGCTTGTACGTAAGACTTTTAGACGTGTCTTTCCAGTTGGGGTCATCCAAGGCTAAATGAGATTTAGATGAGGATATTGACATATAATTATAAAATGCGTTAAACTTGTAAACATAAACTTTTAGGAGGTAGGATCAATGTAATATTCAATGGTAACAGTTGAATCATTTAAGGGCTTTACGTTTTTTGGGTAACTATCCGAAATTTATGTAAAGTCTGTTTACGTGAACTTTCGGATGTTGAATCCGGAAATGTTTACGTGCATTGAACTACTTTAAACAAGTAAGCCAACGTGAGTAAGTGTGCCGGATTCTAACGATTAATCCGTCGCACTTTTTTTATGATTATTTTAGGAGAATTTATATGGGTTTATTGAATCGGGTATTTAAAAAAGAATCGATTGCAAATTACATGCAGTCAGATGAACACCTTACGAAAACATTGAGTGCAAAAGACTTGCTTGGTTTAGGCGTTGGGGCAGTTATTGGTACAGGAATCTTTATTCTGCCTGGAACGGTTGCTGCTACAACAGCTGGTCCCGCGGTTGTCATTAGTTTTATTATTGCCGCTTTGATTTCCGGATTAGTCGCAATGGCCTATTCTGAAATGGCTTCAGCTTTACCTGTGGCGGGATCCGCTTATTCATATGGAAACATCATTTTTGGTGAAATTATCGGTTGGATTCTTGGCTGGGCTTTAATCTTGGAATATTTCTTAGCAGTTGCCGCAGTGGCAACCAGTTGGTCGGCATACTTTGCTAATTTGGTAGCCCCAATTTTCAAAATGCCAAAGGCGATTTCGGGACCTTTTAATCCAGCTGGTGGAACGTATATTAATTTGATTGCCGTTGTGGTTCTCCTTGTTTTGGGGATTTTGCTGTATGGGGGCATGAAAGAATCAAAGCGTCTCCAAAATGGGATGGTCTTATTGAAAATTGCCATTATCCTATTGTCCATTGGTGTCGGTATTTTCTATATTAAATCTGGTAACTATCATCCCTTTGTACCAGCACGTTCAAATGGTGCCTTTGGAATTCATGGTATTTTGACTGGAGCCTCAATGGTATTCTTCGCCTTCCTTGGCTTTGATGCTTTGTCATCATCTGCCGCAGAAGTGAAGAATCCCAAGCGTAATATTCCAATTGGTATTTTTGGGACTTTGATTATCGCGGCTATCTTATACGCGTTAGTTGCTTTCGTTCTAACAGGGATGGTCAACTACAAGCAATTGAATGTTGCTGATCCTGTTGCCTTTGCTTTGCAAATGGTTGGAAAGAACGGTGTTGCCTTTGTGGTGACCATTGGTGCCTTGGTAGGTATGTTCACAATGATGTATACCATGTTATATGCGTCATCACGTTTGGTCTATGCGATTGGTCGTGATGGGTTGTTACCTGGTCATTTAGGTAAGTTGAACAAGAAGGGAGAACCAAGCCGTGCTTTGTTGATTGCCACAATTGTGGTAATGATTTTTGGTGGTTTGGTTCCATTAGATCGGTTGGTTGCCTTAGTGAATATTGGAACCTTATTGGCATTCATTGTTGTGTCACTAGGTATCATCCCACTACGTAAGCGTAAGGATTTGAATCATACTGGCTACAAAATGCCATTCTATCCGGTACTACCACTTATCTCAGCTGGTTTCTCATTCTTCTTAATGACGCAACTACAAGTAGATACATTGGTTGCCGCCGCTGTTTGGTTTGCTATTGGGATTGTGATTTATTTAGCCTACGGCGTTAAACATTCAAAATTAAATAAGCAATAATAAAAAGCACATGCAGCGATTGCATGTGCTTTTCTTATGCGTTAAAAATGGTTTCAGCGATGATTTCTGCATCACGGAGATTACGATCACCAACATTAGGACGTGGGGCAAAGGTCGTAAACCAGTGCCACTTTTCCGTTGGAAGTCCCCAAACATAGAGGTGCTGTTGTTGTCGTCCATTCGCATCAATGACTTGCTGTGTTTTACGGTTTGTATGCACAGCATCAATCTCAAAGATACTATCGTCAGACCGCTTAAGTGCTACGGAGCTCACGATTCCCTTCGCAGCTAGTTCACTCAAGAGTGGGTCGGCAGTATGTTTAACTGTTGTTGCTGGTAAGCGCGCTTCAATTAATTGTGTGGCTGTCCAAGTATGTCCCTGTTCATCAGTTGCCTGATACCCATCCGTGGTGATGGTAACTTTAAACTTTGGTGCCGCCACAGTGATAATGCCTGCAGCCAGTAACGTATGCAGTTGTTCCATTCGTAAGAGTGGTGGGCCGACATTGAGCAGACGGTTAATTGGGTTGAATTCCTTCAAAAATATTTCATATTCATCGACCGTTAATGCATCTGCTTCCAGATACTGACGTAGTTGGCCACGTAAATCTTTCAATAATTCAAACGCACCGGCAAGCGGTGCTAAATCATTACCTTTGCGCGCATCAATGATGTCGTTTTCAAGATATTGTTGCATAAACGCCTGATAATCCGTGGGAATCTCCGCCAATGGATTTAATATCCGTGACCAATTAATTTGTAGATTGGCGGGGATGCCGTACGCGTTAGCCGTGGCTGAAAGATCATCGCTACGACGTAACGATGATAGAAAATCAGCCCGATTAAATGGCCAGTTGGCGGCCATATCACTCATTAAATTGAAATAATACTTGTAGGTCATTTCATTTTGGAATAATTGATAGAAGTCGGCATAACTAATGTGCCCATTAACCATATGGCGTTCAATATTAGTGCGTGTGAAGAAGATGGCATCATAGTTTTCAGCATGTGGCTTTTGATTATAGGCTTTGGCGTGTGGAATGGTTCCGGTGCGTGAGCCCGCGATGATATGTGGCTCACGACCTGAAGGATGATAGACGAGTTGGTTGTCTGGTAACCGTTCAAATTTTCCGCCGCGCCCTAAGGTGAAATCAGCCATGTAATCAAAAAAGCTTAAGCCAAGGCCACGAATGAGTACATCGTCGGCAGGACGAATGGTATCCAACGGTGCAGCGCTGGGTTGCATGGGTGCGATATACTGCCAGTTGGCATTTTTGTCCGCCGCAACTTGAAATGAATGTTCTTCATCAGTTGGTTTCGTGGCGGTATACCCTGGTGTGTAGATAACATCATCAGCAGTGAGTTGTTGCCCGTCCGCAAGATTAATTTCATAATGCCCATCAGTTATAGCACGGACTTGGGTAGCTTTTGATTGTTTGAAAACTAATTGCGTATTTGCGTCCGTGTTTTGTTGTAACTGATCAAAATACCACGATGCATATAAGCCAAAGATGGCGCGCGAAGAAAAATGATTTGGATTCAAGACTGCAATTTCATCACGAAAAGCTGCCTCATTTTTGAAGGTATGAGTATCCAGATAAGTAGCAGCTTGATGATGCGCCCATTCATAGAGATTAGGACCAGTTAGCCCCGGTTGCTGTTTAGGGATGCTGTTATCGGTAAATAATGTCAGCTGTTGGCTAATTGTATTGGCAATGAATTTTGGATTTTGATCAGGGTTCCAAACCACACCACCAACTGGAAAAGGATCCAATAGGGTAATCGTGTGCGCTTGTGTTGAAGCGTTGGCGAAAGCCACTAAGCGTTCGGCAAGGACCAAATTACGTGGTCCAGCACCAATCAATACAATATTCATAAGAGTAAGTTATTCCTCCTCTTGTTGAGAAGCTAAGAATTCCTCTAAGTTTTCAGGACGGAAAATGCCAATGTCTTTGACATAAATGTCACCGGCACGTTTGATCTCTTCATTCTTAAGGAGACCTGTTTTAGGGTAAGCAAACGTTACGGTTGAATTGGCGCGAATGGCTGAACCAAGAATTTCACCGGTTGTGGCGTTTAATCCAGAAGGGACATCCACTGAAACAACTGGGATATTCGCAGCGTTAACCCGCTTGATAATATCGCCGAGTTTAACGGGAACTGGCTTTGATAGACCAATCCCAAATAAGGCATCTACAATGACAGAATAATGCTTAAAATCATGGATTCGATGCAAAGGTTCAATCCCATAGTTACGAGCAATTTTTAATTGTGTGGCGGTATTAGGCGTAGCACGCTTTTCATCACCTAAAATAAGTAAGTCAACATTGACGCCTTTTTGACGTAAGAGCCGGGCGATGACGATGCCGTCACCACCATTATTACTTAGACCAGCAATGATAAGAACTTTTGATAAGTCGTACTTTCCAGAAGCTAAGACTTCAATCACTGATTGAGCCGTGCGTTCCATTAAAACGAGGGATGGCATTCCGATTTGATCAACGGTGTAGCGATCCAGTAGTTGCATTTCTTGTGCGGTTACAGCTTCAACCATGAATTGTAACCTCCTTAATTATTGTTTTTGATGTGCATGAGGCACTTAGCACCATTATAAACGGAATTACGACTCCCTACAAATTCAATTCGCATTAACCTTTATAAACTAATTGAGCATGTTACAATATTCATTAAAGATGTTTAATTTTAGGAGGATGATGACATGGCAGAACCAAAAATTCCGCAAGATATGCAAGAAGTCAAAGATCAAGTGATTTTAATGAATGCTCGTGGCTTCGAAGTTTCTGAAGATGATGTGATTCGTGAAGCGTTAAAAGCTGGTTTTCAAGCGATTGTGAATGATCGTATGGATGGGAACTATGACACGGTCCGTTGGGATGATGAATTTAAAGGGTTACAAATCGTTGGCATTGATGACTCACTTGAGGGTGAGATTCAACCAGCTGATGACGAGCCTAGCTTTATCGAACAATTTAAAGAAGATGCCAACAAGGTCTGGTTTAAATTAGACAATGCTGCAGCTTCAATTATTGGACGCTAAAATTAATAAGAAATACTTTAGTTAAACGCTTTAAGTTTAATTAAATGGGCTTGGTGTTATATATTAGAAGAGAATAAATTTAGAAATTTACTGGAGGATTTATCGTGGAAAAAGCACGTCTATACTTGGCCGAATTTATCGGTACATTAATGCTAGTTGCTGTTGGAACTGGTGTGGTCGTATTCGTTGGGGTACAAACTGGTGCATTACCAGTTGCCGTTGCCTTTGGTTTAGCTGCAATCATGGCAGTTTACACCTTTGGAAATGTCTCAGGAGCGCACTTGAACCCAGCGGTTTCATTAGCTATGGCCATTAACAAGCGGCTCTCATGGATTAATTTCTTGGGTTACGTTGTTGCACAAATTCTTGGTGGTATTGCTGGTTCAGCAGTTGTCTTTGGATTCATGAAGGCCTTTGGTGCCAAGCATGCAGCCATCCAACAAATTGGATTTGGACAAACAGTTTATCAAACACCAGTTTCATTCATGGGTGCAACCATGATTGAAATGTTCTTAACATTTGTCTTTGTTTTGGTAATCATGATGGTAAGTTCAAAGAAGCATGGTGCAGGTAAGCTTGCACCACTAGTAATCGGATTTGCTTTGACAGCCTTGGTTCTACTAGGTATTTCAGCGACCGGTGCTTCATTGAACCCTGCTCGTTCATTTGGACCAGCTTTGTTCGCAATGTTCTTTGGATCAGCTACTGCCATGTCACAAATTGGTGTGTACTTGATCGGACCTTTGGTCGGAGGAGCTTTAGCTGCCGTAGTTGCTAAGTTCTTCGGTTCAGAAGAAGCCTAAATAATAAAAAGCTCCCAAATTTAATTTGGGAGCTTTTTTTAAATCGGTGTGCCCTGCTTTTGGACTTTTGGGCTAGGTTTCAGGTATAATTAGAAAAAGGTTAACCAAAACCAATGTAAATAGAATTACACAATGAGCTGGTCATCAGTTCAGTAGGGGGAAAACATGTCAAACTTAGTAAAGTGGTTACTTGGAATTGGCGCTGTTGCCGTTATCGGCGGCGGTGGTTATGCCATTGTAGAATCACAAAATCATGCTGATAAGAAAACAGAATCATCTGTTTCTAGCCATAAGAAGGCTAGTTCACATAAGCGTGCTTCTGAAAAATCAAGTTCAAAAACGAGTTCAAGTTCTTCTGAAGTTAGTTCTTCTGAAGCACCAGCTAGTTCAAGTGAGCAACCTGCCTCAAGTGAACAAGCTGTTTCAACTGAAACGAGTGAAGCTGCTGCTACAACTCAAGCAGATCAAAGTGTTGTCGGAAATCCACAAGGGGAAGTGCAAGCGGATCCTAACACTTACGTGACGACACCTGGTGCTGCAACGTCAGCTGTAGCGGCTCACATGAGTCAAGTGCAAGGTCGCGATCCAAATCGCTTCACATTGAGTGCCCACCCATCTGATGGTGGTGTAGGTTACACGGTTAACGTTTCAAGCAGCCAAATTGCTGGTACGTTGGCCGTTTACCAAGTTTCAGCCAATGGAGTGGTAACACAAGTTCAATAAGTAAGATAAAAAACGTCTAACACAATGTATATTGTGCTAGACGTTTTTTTATTTATAGTCGTGGGCAATTCGTGCTTCCGCTGCTGCGACAATCGCGGCAACAAGGTCATCAATAAATGTATTTACGCGACCGCCATTTTTCTGAGCATCGTTTAACTCACCAATAATACCGGGCTTAGTACGATCAAGGAAGCCAAAGTTGGTCCATGAAATAGTACCGTAGAGCCCCAAAATAGACATAACTAATTGTTCGTCAATGCCATAAGTACTTGAATCTTCTTGCACGCGTGTTTGCAATGGCTCGGGCAGTTTTCCAGCTTGTGCTAAATCATCTAAGGCGAGCCCAGTTAAGATGGCGTCTTGTGATTCAGTCTTATGAAGAACATGTTCAATGGACGTTAGGGCCGTTTCATAGGGTAGGTCAGGAATATGATCCTTTTGTCCTTCAATCACCATAGGGGCGAGTGCGTCTAATGTCACACCTCGTTCTGCTAAGGCGTCGACAACTTCTTGATAATAATCAGGGGTAATATCTTGCATTTATTTGGCTCCTTACTTTAAAATTCGAGAACAAGCTTACCGACAGGGCTTTCCGCACGCATGAGCGCGTGGTCTGCTTGAAGGTTTGCTTGATTGAATGGTTTTGTATCAGCAATCTTAATGGTAATACGGTCGGCAGCAATATCGGCCAAGAGTTCGCTTAGTAATGCACCTTTACCGGCTAAGTAGCCTGCCTTGGCATCAATGCTAAAATGCTGACTTAATTCCTCTAGCTGGGGGTCAGAAGATAAGTTGACCAAACGCCCACCTGTTTTAAGCACTTGCGCCGACTTTACCGTTGTGGCTCCACCAACGGTATCAAGCACAGCATCAAAATCACTTAAGTCGTTTTCATAGTCGGTGTGATAATCAATTGGATGCACATCCCCCAAACTCTGGAGATAATCAAAATGTGCAGCACTACTGGTAGCGTAAACCTCTGCCCCACGATTGAGGGCTGCTTGAATGGCCACACTACCAACGCTTCCAGAACCACCTTGGATGAGTACCTTTTCACCGGCTTGTACGTCTAAGTCCACAAGGATCATCTGATAACCAGTTGCTGCACCTAAAACGGATGCCACCGCGGTGGCATCACTGATTGTATCCGGAACTTTAGCTAAGGCGGATTGGCCGACGGGCACATACTCAGCGTAAGTTTGATGGTGACGATTGGCAGCCACGCGCTCACCAACCTTAAAGTCGGTGACGTCGGCACCGACGGCAACAACTTCACCAACAACACTTGAACCCGGAATTAAGGGTAATTTATCACCTTCACCCATGAGACCCATCACGAACTTAACATCATAAGGGTCGATTGCGACGGCATGGTTTTCAATTAAGACTTGCTTCGCAGAAGGGGCGGGTCGGTCAACAGTAGCTTCTTTGAGCGCATCAACACCACCAAATTGATCTAATTTAATTGCTAACATAAAATACCTCCAGGTAATGACTTACTTTCATTGTAAAGCGTGGCGCCACTGAATGCGAATTTTTACAAGGTATTTTCATATTAAAAAAAAGAAAAACCTTAAATGGCAAACAAAGAAGAATTTAAGTTTGTTTTCAGAAAAACAAATCTTAGGGCTTGCCAGTAATAATTTAAAATGATAGAATTCTAATTATTCTAAAACAAGCCAGAAGGGAGAGCCAAGATTATGCAAAGCAATTATTCAAATTCAAATCAAGTGTTGGTTCTCACCTCAATTAGTCTCGTGACTGGTTGGGGTTTTTCTGCTTGATATAGATCAACATGACAGAATTCCCCCAAACCAATTGACCCGTGCCGATAACGTCCTCGTTATCGCAGTAGGCCAGTTGGTTTTTTCGTACAAAGGAGCTCAGATATATGGAAAAAACGACTGGATTGAAACGGTCGGTTGGTGTAACATCAGGGATTTCGTTGGTTGTTGGAACTGTGATTGGTTCTGGAATTTTCTTTAAGCAGGCACAAGTCATCGCAACGGCTGGTGGAAGTACACCAGCTTTGCTGGCTTGGATTTTCGGTGGATTGATTACACTAGCAGCTGGCCTGACCATTTCAGAAATTGGGGCGCGGATTCCATTGACTGGTGGCCTGTACATTTACATGGAAAAGATTTATGGAAAAGTTTGGGGATTTTTAACCGGTTGGGCGCAAACGGTGCTGTACGCACCAGCGATTGTTGCCTCATTATCGGCTTACTTTGCCATCTTGTTTAATAATTTTTTCGGCTTGTCACAACAATGGCAGCTACTCGTCGCTATTTTAACCATTTTATTTATTACAGGTATTAATTTACTAGATAATCGTGTTCCGGCAGCCTTTGCTGTCATCACAACGTCGATTAAATTATTACCAATTATTGCTGTAATTGCGTATGGTTTGTTTTTTGGTAAAGTGGATGCATTAAATCAGTCAGTTGCCACTGTTACGGCAACACCATCTGGCGGATTTGGAATGGCCGTCTTAGCAACGTTGTTTGCCTATGATGGCTGGGCGACGTTGACCAACATGGGTGGCGAGCTAAAGAATCCACAAAAGAACCTACCGCGCGCAATTGTGATTGGCATTTTAATTGTGGTCGTGGCTTATGCGGGTATCTCATACGGGATGATGCGGGCCATGCCAGCAAACGAAATTGTTCGATTGGGTGACAATGCAACTTTCGGCGTTGTGACGCAAGCCTTTGGTAAATTAGGTGGTCGTCTATTAACAATCATTATCCTGATTTCAATTTTGGGAACGATTAATGGGAAGTTAATGGCACTACCACGGATGACATTTGCGATGGCGGAAGACGGTGTATTACCAAAATGGTTAGCCAAAGTGAATCGCTTTAATGAACCGATTGGTTCGATTCTCTTTCTAACGGTGACGGCCAGCTTGTTGCAATTCACAGCATCAGCAGATTGGTTATCAAATATTGCAGTGTTTATTATTTGGATCTTCTATACGGCGACATTCGTTGGTTTGTTCATTTTACGTCATCGTGACAAGCAAGCCGCACAAGTCGCGGAACCACTACAAGAACTCGAATCAATCTTTTCAGTGCCAGGTTATCCGTGGGTGCCACTGATTGCGATTCTAGGGGCATTATTTGTCCTGATTAGTACATTAATTAATGATTTTGGATCATCCATCATTGCGATTGGATTAGTATTTATTGGCTTACCAGTGTATTGGTATTATAGCCGTAAAAAGGGAGAAGCTTATGACTAAATCAAGTGTTTTAGCAAATATGGGGCGAAAAGAAAATCCCCAGAATTACGCGGATAAGGACGGTCATCTAAAGCCTGTTTTGGGACTTAAAGACATGGTGGCCATGGGAATTGGAACAGTTGTTGGAGCCGGAATCTTTACGATGCCGGGAATCGTTGCAGCTGATTATGCTGGACCCGCTGTTGTCATTTCATTTATTGTTGCCGCTTTTGTTGCAGGTTTATCAGCCTTATCATATTCAGAGTTAGCATCAGCAATGCCATTTGCTGGTTCAATCTATTCTTGGGCGAATGTTATTTTTGGTGAATTTATGGGTTGGGTGGCCGGTTGGGCCGTTCTTTCTGAATACTTGATTGCTTTGGCATTCGTGTCATCTGCTTGGTCATCTTATTTCCAAGGATTCGTCAATAGTTTTGGCATTAAATTGCCTGCTGCCATTTCGGGATCATTTAATCCAGCCAAAGGTCAATTTATTGATTTGTTTGGGGCACTAGCGCTAATCGGAGTTGGATTATTAGTGATGCGTGGGGTTAAGGCTGCTGCCATTGTTGAAAACTGGTTAGTTATCTTAAAAGTCGCCGTGATTATTCTCTTTATCGTTGTTGGTTTAACAGCAGTACAAGTTAATAACTGGGTACCATTTGTGCCTGCTCACCGCGCTGGTACTGATTTTGGTGGTGGTATTGGTATTTTGCACGGTGCCTCACAAGTCTTCTTTGCTTATATTGGGTTCGATACGATTGCTGCTAACTCAGCGGAAGTTAAAAACCCACAAAAAACAATGCCACGTGCCATTATTGGAACGTTGTTGATTGCGACCGTCCTATTCGTTGCGGTTTCAGCAGTTTTGACAGGAATGTTCCCATATGAACGTTATGCCGGAAACGCCGAACCTGCTGCTTGGGCTTTGCGTCAAACTGGACACTTCTTTACAGCGAACTTGCTATCAATTGTTGCCTTAGTTG
Source organism: Weissella viridescens (assembly GCF_001437355.1). GTDB lineage: Bacteria > Bacillota > Bacilli > Lactobacillales > Lactobacillaceae > Weissella > Weissella viridescens. The sequence goes on from NZ_JQBM01000002.1 coordinate 72,354, forward strand.
GAATGTTCACGGGATTGATTGCCTTAATGGTTGGTGGATCACGTTTGCTATACTCATTCGGACGTGATGGATTGATTCCACAGCAAATTGGAAAACTTGATAAGCGTGGATTACCTGGAAATGCAACGGTGTTGATGTTGGTTGCGGCCGTCTTCTTGGGCTCAATCTTCCCAATTAACTTGCTTTCAAACTTAGTTTCAGCTGGAACTTTAATTGCCTTTATCTTGGCTTCAGTAGGTGTCTTGTTGCTACGTCGTCGTAAGGATATTGTTAATACGGGTTACAAAGTTCCTGGATATCCAGTTATCCCGATTCTTGCTGCTTTGTCAGCTGCCGGACTATTTTTAACATTGAATGTTGATGCCTTGATCTTGATGGCTGGTTGGTTAGCAATTGGAATCGTCTTATACTTTGTTTATGGCATTCGTCATAGTACAAAAAATGAGGTTGAAGCAGATTCAAAATCTTAATGTGATTGTGAAAGAAGTTGGGGTTTCCCAACTTCTTTTTTATGTGCGATAATGAATTTTAATGAAAAAGACGGCGTGGAGGGAAAAACATGCAGAAAATTTTAGTATTAACAACGGGTGGAACCATTGCTTCACGCAAAACTGAGAACGGCCTAGCCCCTGGGATGGCTGACGATGTGTTAATCAGTTACTTTGGGGAACGCCCTGGGGTTGAGTTGTCAGTTGAGAGTGTCATGAATAAAGACTCAACGAACATGCAACCTGAAGATTGGGTGGCGTTGGCAGAACGGATCCAGAAACACCAAGCCGAATACGATGCTTTTATTATTACGCATGGAACCGATACGATGGGTTACACAGCTGCGGGCTTGTCATACCTCTTGAATGGTCTCGAAAAGCCAGTTATTTTAACGGGTTCACAAGTGCCATTGGGGATGGCGGAAACAGATGCGGTTCGTAATTTACACGATGCGTTAACCTTTGCGAGTCAAACCACCTTGAATGGTGTGTTTGTTGTTTTCAATGGGCTTGTTATTTTGGGAACCCGTGCCGTTAAGACGAAGACGAAGAGTTATGATGCGTTTGAAAGTGTGAATTTCCCCTATATTGCCAGTGTGAGTGACGGTGAAATGGGGCAGTTGTTTGAACCAGAAACGAATGAAGATAAGGTGATACCAAGTGAATTAAAATTGGACACGAACGTCTTTGTTTTAAAGGCTTTTCCAGGTCTACAACCAGAAATCCTGGATTACTTGGCTGAGCGTGTTGATGGTTTAATTATTGAAAGTTTTGGAAATGGTGGATTACCATTCGAAAACCGAAACTTGATTCCGGGAATTGAAAAGATGACGCAAGCTGGCATTCCAGTGATTATCACAACGCAAATCCTACAAGAAGGACAAGATATCTACCTCTATGAGGTGGGACAACAGGTGGCGAAAGCCGGTGGAATTACCGTTGGTGATATGAATACAGAAGCGGTTGTCGCAAAATTGATGTGGATTTTGGCGCAAACTAAAAATCTCGACACTGTTAAAGTCATGATGCAAAAACCAATTGCGCACGATTTGGACTTCATTTAGGAGGTTGATGTATGGCAGAATTGAAATTCGAAATCTTGGAACAATTTGGTACGCTTTCAACGAGTAAAAGTGGTTGGGAGTTACAGTTGAACTTTGTGCAATGGGGGGACAATCAGCCTAAGTTTGACTTACGAACGTGGTCACCAGATCATAAGAAAATGGGTAAGGGGATTACCTTAAACCATGATGAACTGGTTAAATTGCAAGATGCGATTACCCACGTGTTGGCACCAGAAGATATGCCGACAGCAACGGTTGCTTTAAGTTCCGAACCTGAAGAGCCTGTAGTGGAAACTGAGCCTGATGAAAAACCAGGTTGGGCTAAATTGAGTGATTTTTAAATAAAAAGACTGTGTCGTAATAGACACAGTCTTTTTTAGTTGATATGGCTAATCATCAACAGTGTCAACTAAGTAAAACTTGCGGTAGTGGTCAAACGGAAATCAGTTAATCCTATTAATCGATAATAAATCGGTCGGCAATGGTCTCATTTTATTGTCAAATTGACTTGAGGTGGAGGGCTAATTCAGCTAATATTTGTTTTCTCTTAATCGAAGCACGAGGTGAATTTATGCGAATGGCCTTAATGGATAAGCAAATTGATGTGTGGCAACCTACTATGGTTGCCAAGATGCAAGCGCAGATTGAAGAACTCGATATTGAATGCCTGGTGTTAAACCAAGTTGGGCAACATCAGCAGCAAGGAATAGCAGAATTATATCCACAACATTTTTATTTGAATGACGGCATTACACGGATATATCAAGATAACTTGGGATATCAACTCAGTGTCCAACTGCCAGATACATGGCAAACCGTGTTTTCGACAATTTATTTAAAGGCGCAGGCCCATTATGGACAGGTTATTTTATGTCGAACGAATCTGGTAAAGCTTTGGCATCGACAGTTAGCACCCCAAATTAAATTAGTCGTGGCTGAAACGCAAACGTATGTTATTGCCATCATCTCAACACCCAGCGTGCATAAAATAAAAGCGCAGCACTTACTAGAGGTCCATGATCTATTAAGGGCACAGATTAAACCAGTCATTTTATGTGTCCCCCATCAAGTTGCTTCAGGTTTACCAAGTCCACATTGGCAAGGTGGACTTGATAAAAAATTTCATCAAGGACGGTTGTGTGAGCTAGAGGCTTATTTTGACTTTGGATTAGTTTTTGATACGCAACGGACCTGGGATGTTCTGGGAGATAAAACGCAGCGAGCAATTTTGCCGGATTTTTAAAATAAAAAAAGGCAGTTGTGTTGCCTGCAAAAAGGTGACTTTGCGGGCGCAACAATTGCCTAAAGATACTGTTATTGTTAGGCGTCAATGACATTGGCGCCTAATGAGTTTTGGAAGTGACCAAGCGCCCACGTGTGACCCTCTGGTGAAAAGCTAGCCACGGCATCAGCGTGAACGGTGATGTTGTAATCTAAATTATAAGCGTCAACAGCAGTGTGCAAGACACAAATGTCAGTGCAGACACCTGTGAGGTGAACATTACGGATATCACGTGAACGAAGATAGTTATCCAAATTTGTATTGGCAAAACTGCTGTATCGATTTTTTGGATAAACATATACGTTATCTGCATCTTGATGTTCAGCAACCCAATCTGCTAGCGGTCCGTAGTAATCGCGACCAGGCGTTCCGGCAATATTGTGAGGTGGGAATAACTTAGTTTCAGGATGGTAGGGATCATCGCGTTCATGCAAATCTGTTGGCAAGATGACGGCATCGCCATTTTGGTAAAATTCTTCAGCTAAAGCGACAATACGATCACTAATTGCTTGACCAGCAGCACCACAGGTAAGGGCGCCATCATCGGCAACAAAATCATTTGTATAGTCAATAATAAGTAATGCTTCCATAGTTAAAGACTCCTTTAGATAGTACGACTAGTTAAGGTAACAATCGATACGGCCACGTGTGTTTCAGTGGTGGTTTCATAGATATTAACTTGCCAAGTCTGTAGGCGATGACCAATATGAATTGGTTTAGCAACTGCTTTGAGATTTCCAGTAGATACGGCATTGAGATGATGGATCTCAAGATCTACACCAACTGCAGCCCGATGTGCGTCGCCTAATACTGTATTTCCGCCGATACTAGCAGCAGTCTCTGCCAGCATGGCATTAACACCGCCATGGACCATACCGTAAGGTTGTTTGGTCTTATCAGTGATGGGCATGGTTAGGACGACTTCATTGGCAGTAGCTAGTTCGGTAGTGATACCAAAAAATTCTAATGTGTTCATAAGCCTCCAATCATAAAGTGGTGTTAGTAACTAGTTTGAAATTACCTATATTGTACGATATCTGTAAAAAAAAAGACAGCGACCCACGAAACGGCTGGAACGTGTTAAAATATGAGTTATTAATTTGATAAATCTAGTCGTAAAGTCACGGGGGAATAATGAGTGATGAGTGAAGTTGAATGGTCAACGGTTAAGCCGTATTCTGAAATTTTGTTTGAACGGACAGGTAAGATTGCAAAGTTAACAATCAATCGTCCAGAAAAGCGTAATGCATTCACGCCAGTAACGATTTCTGAGCTAATTGAAGCTTTTAGTTATTGTCGTGATGATGCCTCAATCGGGGTTATTATCCTAACTGGAGCCGGGGATGAAGCATTTTCATCAGGGGGTGACCAATCTGTTCGTGGTAACGGTGGTTATGTTGGACCAGATGAAATTGCGCGTTTAAATGTTTTAGATTTGCAACGTTTAATTCGAGTAATCCCAAAGCCAGTCATTGCAATGGTTAAGGGCTGGTCTGTAGGTGGTGGAAACATCTTACAACTTGTTTGTGATTTGACAGTTGCTGCCGACAATGCCAAGTTTGGTCAAACGGGACCGATGGTTGGCTCATTTGATGCTGGATATGGTTCAGGTTACTTAGCTCGAGTAATTGGGCATAAGCGTGCCAAAGAAGTCTGGTTCTTGAATAAGTTCTATACCGCTGAAGAGGCTATGGATATGGGGTGGATCAACCGTGTAGTGCCATTAGCTGAAGTTGAAGACGCAACCATCGAATGGTCAAATGAATTACTAAAGAAGTCACCGACTGCGCTTCGCTTTATCAAGGCAGCGATGAATGCGGATACTGACGGACTTGCAGGTTTGCAACAATTTGCTGGTGATGCCACGATGCTTTATTACACGACAGACGAAGGAAAAGAAGGACGTGATGCGTTCTTAGAAAAGCGCGATCCTGACTTTGATCAATTTCCAAAGTTCCCATAAGTCGTTTAAGCTCCAACCAAAATTGGTTGAGAGCTTTTTTATTGAAGGAGACTACCATGCAGAATTGGCTACAAAAACGTGTTGCGTTAACACCAACGCGAACGGCGGTGCGTTTTAATGGCATAAGCTTGTCGTTTCAAGAATTAAATACGGCTGTATTATCTTTAGCAGGAAAATTGGCCCGGGTTTTGGATGATAACCCACGTGTTGCAGTATTAATGTCAAATACATTGTTGGGGTACGAAATGATTTTGGCACTCCAGCAATTAGGTCGCGAAATTGTCCTTTTGAATTATCGCTTGGCGCCAGCTGAATTAGCTTTTCAAATAGAAGATGTGGAGATTACGCAAGTTGTCCAGGCTGATACGTATACCGGACAACTAGACGTGGTACAACAAGTAACGTTTGATTACGTTCAGTCACAAGCCCCACAGATGGTTGAACCAGTTGCTGAATTTGCTTTAGATCAAGTAACGACTATCATGTATACCTCTGGCACGACTGGGAAACCAAAAGGGGTCGAACAAACCTACGGTAATCATTTTTATTCGGCAGTTGGCTCAATGTTAAATTTGGGGCTCACAGCATCTGATACATGGGTGGCAGCCGTACCGATTTTTCATATCAGCGGATTTTCGATTATGATGCGTTCCTTAATTTATGGTATGACGGTACAACTGTATGAGCGGTTTGATGCAACGGTTATCAACCAAGACATTATGGCAGGGGATATCACAACTATTTCTGTTGTGCCGACGATGCTTAAAGATTTACTAGAAGCCTTACCAAGTGGGCAATGTTACCCAGAAACATTTCGAACAATGTTATTAGGTGGAGGACCGGCAGATTTGGCAACATTACGCCATGCGCAATCAGTTAATGTTGAAGTTGTGCAGTCATATGGTATGACGGAAACTGCTTCACAAATTATTGCATTAGATCCAACCGATGCAATTTCAAAAATGGGTTCGGTTGGTAAGCCGCTTTTTCCTGTTGAATTAAAGCTGGCCCATGCGAATGAAAATGGTGTTGGTCGCGTTCAAGTTAAATCACCAACTTTAACCGTTGGGTATGTTCGCCAGCCAGCTAAATTTGCGGATGCATTTGAAGATGGTTGGTTTGACACTGGTGACATGGGATATTTGGATGATGATGGGTATCTCTACTTAGTTGGTCGTGAAGGTGATATGATTTCATCTGGTGGTGAGAACATTTTTCCAGATGAAGTTGAGGCGATGTATCGTGAAATGCCAGAAATCAAAGAAATTGGTGTAGTTGGTGTACCAGATGAAAAGTGGGGTGCCGTACCAGTTGCAGTGGTTGAATTGGTGGATGGAGCTGATGTTTCAGCGACCGATTTATTAGCTTATGGACGTGAACATATTGCACACTATAAGGTGCCTAAAGCGTTCTACCGCCTAAGCAAACCGTGGCCAAGGACAGCGAGCGGCAAGCTACAACGGTATCAATTGCAGCAATTTATCGTAGCTACTGAGAAAATTAATTGATTTTTTTGCCATCAGAATAGATGGTGTTATAATAGAGATATTCTAGGAAAGGGGGTGATACGATTTGAGTAATGTAGAATTACAACAGATCGTGTCGCCCTTGTAGAGGAAACAAGGGCGACACGATCTGTTAAAAGACAGAGGTGTCTGTGGTAGTGATATCACAGTCCGGATGCGTTGATTATTTATAATCAACGCATTTTTTTTAAAACTTAAAGCCTAGATAAAGCTGATTACCTTAAACTGGCGATACAAGATAAGTGAACTTAAATAAAAGATGAGTAAATTCAAGAAATGAGGCTAGCAATGGCAGGAGATACAATTAAATTACTAGTTGTGGAAGATGATTATGCATTAAACGATACGGTTCGTGACACAATTAGTGAACTAGGTGATGTGACACAAGTGCATGACGGAGACGAAGGACTATTTGAGATTGAATCAGGTGTTTATGACGCCGTTATTTTAGATGTGATGCTTCCGGGTGTCGATGGCTTTACGATTCTAAAAAAGGCCAAGGAAGAATTTCCTAATTTGCCAATCTTAATGCTAACTGCAAAGGGTGAATTAGCTGATAAGATGCAAGGCTTTGATATGGGGGCTGACGAGTACATTACTAAGCCTTTTTATAAAGAAGAGTTATTGGCACGTTTGAAGACCCTTTTGCGTCATACCGGTGTTTTGGGTCAAGATGGTGCTTTGGAAGTTGGAAATATTCAAGTATTCGTTGACCAACACAAGGTATTGATTGACGGTAAAGAAGTGAGCTTACAGGGACGTGAGTTTGGTCTTTTGGTTTATCTGATGCAACACGTGGGACAGATTGTGACGAAGGATCAAATTTTTGATCGCTTATGGGGCTTTGACTCAGATACATCACTTACTGTGGTTGAAGTTTACATGAGTAATTTGCGTAAGAACTTACGTAAGGCAAATGCATCAGTCAATATTAAAACGCTCCGTAACGTTGGTTATACTCTTTCAGCGGCGGATGAAGATTAGAGGTTTGCATGCGAAACAACAAACATCAGACGGCGTATGCACCATATCAAGCGCCTAACTTTGAAAAACTGAAGTTGCCTAAGCCACTTCAGAAAATTCGTGAAGATTTGACTCAGCAAGAAAAAATGACGATTTTGATGGTTTTTGGGTTTACCATGGTCTTCGCATTCATTAGTTTGTTTTCAGTTAGTCAATTTAAGGAATTGATGTATGATTCGCCAAAATCTCGGGTAGAACAGACGTTTAATCCGAACCCAAATCCACAAAAACGACTCGATCCAGCACCAGTTATGGATTATACGAGTACCGTGGAACAAGTTTTAAAAATTAAGTCTGGGTCCAAAGTAACGGAGCGTGAATTTAATGGACGTTGGTATTTCTTTGAGCGACAAGGAGATAAATTGGCTTATCTCGACATCACTAAAGAGCATGAAATTCTTGAGAATGTTTCACGGCGATTGCTATGGATTTTTGGTTTAGCTGAAATTGCCTTACTCTTGTTATCAATGATGCTGACGCGTTCAAATATGCGCCCGATTATGCGTTCTTGGAAGCAACAACGCCGATTCGTGGCCGATGCCGCTCATGAATTTAAAACACCTATGACGGTTATTCAAAATGACTTGGAACGGATGCTTGAACATCCACAAGATACAGTAATGGATCAAGTTGAAAATGTCGCGGGTGCGCTCACTGAAGTTCGGCACTTGAATAATTTAATCGGTGATATGTTGACGCTCGCACAATCAGATGCAGATGTACCAATGTTTAAATTTGATGATTTTGATTTAGCGGAAACCGTGCATGAAGTCGGTGATATTTTTAAATTCAGTGCGGAAGAACGTGATCAAAAGCTTGAAATTAACGTTCCGGAAACATTGCCGATGTACGGTGATGAACAACGCATTCGGCAATTATTAATTATCCTGATTGATAATGCGCAGAAGTATGCTGGACCAGACAGTGTTGTCACTGTCAAAGCCGAGCAGAAAAACAACTCAATTAAGCTATCAGTTTCTGACACAGGTAGTGGTGTTACTGATGATCAGAAGAAGCATTTGTTTGATCGATTCTATCGTGTTGATAAAGCTCGATCTCGTTCTAGTGGTGGTCATGGATTGGGGCTTTCAATTGCGAAGTGGGTTGTACAAGGACATCATGGTACAATTCAAGTAGTTGATACTGTTCCACATGGAACAACGTTTAATATTGTCCTACCTAAAACGGCAAGAACGCGAAATGGTAAAGAAAAGTAGCGCGCAAAACGCTACTTTTTTAATGTTTAAAATAAGGCGGAAAAATAAAAAATGATTGATATGTGGGATGATGAAAAAATTCATGCGTTTCAAAAAACACTCTTAAAATGGTATGACGAAGCTGGACGCAGTACGCTGCCCTGGCGTGCAGATCACAGCCCGTATCGGGTTTGGGTTTCAGAAATCATGCTGCAACAAACACAAGTGAGTACGGTTATTCCATATTTCAATCGATTCATGCAGGCTTTTCCAACGGTGGACGACTTAGCGAAAGCTCCAGAAGCAGACTTATTGAAAGCATGGGAAGGGCTTGGCTATTACTCACGAGTACGTAACATGCAAAAGGCAGCCCAACAAATTGTGAATGACTTTGATGGTGCCTGGCCCAATACCATGCAGACCTTGGAAGCGCTGAAGGGTGTGGGGCCGTATACTGCGGCTGCCATTGCTAGTATTGCTTTTAATGAGCCGGTAGCGGCGATTGATGGGAATGCTTTTCGTGTGTTTGCCCGCTTGTTTGAAATCGATGCAGACATCGCCCAACCAGCGACACGAAAATTGTTTTTTGAGCTTGGAAACCAAATTATTGATCAGGAGCGTCCAGGTGATTTTAATCAAGCCATTATGGACTTAGGTTCGTCGTATATGTCGGCCAAAAATTCTGACCCAGCGCATTCACCGGTGCGTGAATTTGATGCGTCTTATCAGAATGGTACAACTGATTTGTACCCGGTGAAATCAAAAGCAAAGAAGGCTAAGCCTGTTCATTATGCGGCCATGGTGATTAAAAACGATGATACTTATCTGTGGGAAAAACGGCCGGAAATCGGCCTACTCGCCAATTTTTGGACCGTCCCGCTTTTTAACATTGATGATTTTGTGAACGACCGCGATGTTAATTGGTCAGAAACCGAGATTCAGAATGCTCTTGAGAAACAGTTGTTTGAACAATATGGCGTGAAGGTCGACCTAACGAAACGCAACCTCGCACCAATTACGCATATTTACACACACCAAAAATGGTTTGTGTCGGTCTTTGAGGGGACAGTCGTTCAAGATCAGGTACCCAAGCAAGGTGAGTGGAAAACGATGACTGACCTAAATCGCGATCCACAACCTAAAATTCAAGAAAAAATTTGGAAAAAACTATCCTAACAGCTTTTAGCGTAAGAATTATGTTTCACATGAAACATAATTCTTTTTTTATGCGACAGAAGTGTTGATAACATAGGCATTTTGCGCTATTCTTTTAGTATTGGAATCAGTTTGGAGAAATGAAATGAACCCTGAAGAATTTACGGCGGCTTTACGTCAAAATGGTGTGGACTTAGATGACCACCAAATCGAACAATTTAATAAATATTACGAGCGTTTAGTTGCGGTAAACGAGCACATGAACTTGACGGCAATTACTGATCAAGATGAGGTGTATTTAAAGCACTTTTACGACTCATTAACGTTGGCGTTTGCGTACCCTAAACTTCAGGATCAACCATTGAACATGATTGATGTTGGGGCTGGGGCTGGTTTCCCATCGTTACCCCTTAAGATTGTGTTCCCACAATTGAAAATCACGATTATTGACTCATTGAATAAGCGAATTAATTTTTTAAGTGAGTTAGTACAAGAATTGGGACTTGAGGACGTAACAATTGTCCATGCACGTGCTGAAGAGTTTGGCGGTAAGAATAGCCCTGAACGTGAAATGTACGATGTCGCTACGGCGCGTGCATTAGCGCGTCTAAATGTGCTCGGCGAACTAACATTACCATTTGTTAAGGAACACGGTGTGTTACTCGCAATGAAGGGTAGCCAAGCGCAAGATGAAGTTGAACAGGCCAAGCAGGCGATTAATACATTGGGTGGTAAAATTCAATCAGAAATCGATGTGACGTTACCAAATGGTGACCCACGTACCGTGATTGTGATTGAAAAGGTTCGTAAGACACCTAAGAAGTATCCACGCAAGCCTGGTGATCCAGTAAGAAAACCATTATAGGCAAAGAAAGGATGATTTGATGGGACACGTTATTGCATTAGCAAATCAAAAAGGTGGGGTTGGTAAAACAACGACCACGGTTAACCTAGGGGCGTCATTGGCAACGCTGGGGAAAAAGGTGTTACTCATTGATACGGATGCGCAAGGTAATGCGACGTCTGGATCAGGCATCCAAAAATCAACAATTGAACGTGACGTTTACGATGTTTTAGTAAATGAAATGCCAATTGAAGATGCAATCTTACCAACGGCACATCCAGACATGGATATTGTGCCAGCTACGATTCGTTTGGCTGGAGCTGAGCTAGAGTTAGCACCAGTGATGGCGCGTGAACTTCGCCTAAAGCAAGCCGTTGAAGGTGTTCGAGATAAGTATGACTATATTTTGATCGACAACCCACCTTCGTTAGGTTTGGTGACAATCAATACATTCTCAGCTGCAGATTCAATTTTGATTCCGGTCCAAGCAGAATATTATGCTTTGGAAGGATTGGGACAATTGATGAATAACATGCAACTTGTGCAACAACACTTCAATCCTGATTTGGAAATTGAAGGCGTTTTATTGACAATGGTTGATACCCGTACCAACTTAGCCAATGAAGTTGTCGATAGCGTTCGGGATTATTTTGGTAGTGAAGTTTACGAAACAAATATTCCACGAAACGTTCGTCTGTCTGAGGCACCATCACATGGTTTGCCAATTATTGATTATGATAATAAGTCACGTGGTGCAGAAGTCTACCTAGATTTGGCAAAGGAGGTCTTGGCAGCTCATGGCGACAAGTAAGAAGAAGTCTATTTTAGGTGACGGTGGCGGATTAGGTGCGCTCTTTGCGGATCAGGGTCTTGATACTTCAGTTAGCAATGAAGATGCTGTACGTGAACTATCAGTGACGTCGATTGTAGCCAATCCGTTCCAACCACGCCACATTTTTAATGCTGAAGCTCTACAGGACTTAACGGCATCAATTAAAGAAAATGGTGTTTTACAACCGATTATTGTGCGCCATAGCCCTAAAGACAGTCAAAAGTATGAGATTCTGGCTGGTGAACGCCGTTGGCGTGCATCACAATCAGCAGGGTTGGAAAACATTCCAGCAATTGTTCGTAAGTATACGGATGAACAAATGTTGCAAGCTTCTATTTTGGAGAATCTGCAACGTGAGGATTTGACCCCGCTTGAAGAAGCACAAGCGTACCGCGACATGATGACTGCGTTGAATCTAACGCAAGAACAAGTTGCAAAACGTCTAGGAAAAGCGCGGTCAGCGGTAGCTAACTTACTTCGTTTATTAAACTTGCCAGATGAAGTTAAAGATATGGTGGACGCGGGTGATTTATCAATGGGTCAAGCGCGAACATTGCTTGGTTTGCATAATAAGCGTCGAATCGTACCGGTCGCGAAACGCGTTGTTCGTGAAGGCATGACCGTACGACAAGTTGAGCAATTGGTAAATAAGTTAAATGAACAAGCCGAACCAACCCCTAAAACTGACGAAAAATCAGCCTATCTGGCTGAGACACAATCGGCTTTAGAAAATAAATTTGGCACTAAGGTAAATGTTACCCGTAACCGTAAAGGGGCTGGGAAAATTGAAATTTCATATTTGTCAGACGACGACTTAAATCGGATTTTTGATGTATTAGATATTTCATTAGATTAATCTGAAGGAGAGCGACGATGTACGAATTAAATGATATTGTCGAAATGCGTAAAGGACACCCTTGTGGTGCCAACGCTTGGAAAATTGTGCGCATGGGGGCAGATATGAAAGTTGTCTGCCAAGGTTGTCAGCGCCAAGTGACGTTGACGCGTCATGATTTTGACAAGCGCCTTAAGCGCGTTTTAGAAAAAGCAAACGAAGACTAAAAGAAAAAGAGGGATTAAAAAATGGCTTTAACAGCAGGAATCGTCGGCTTGCCAAACGTTGGTAAGTCAACACTATTTAACGCGATTACTAAAGCAGGGGCGGAAATGGCCAACTATCCTTTCGCCACAATCGAGCCTAACGTCGGAATGGTTGAAGTGCCAGATGATCGTTTGGCACGAATTCAAGAACTAGTACCAGCTGACAAGTTGGTACCAACGACTTTTGAATTTACTGACATTGCCGGAATCGTTAAGGGTGCATCACAAGGTGAAGGACTTGGAAACAAGTTTTTGGAAAACATTCGTCAAGTGAACGCGATTGTACACGTTGTCCGTGCTTTTGATGATGATGACATTACTCACGTGACAGGTGTTGTTGATCCGATTGCGGATATTGAAACAATCAACACAGAATTAGTTTTGGCTGATTTGGAAGCGGTTGATAAGCGCTACGCAAAGGTAGAAAAGATGGCGAAGTCAGCAAAGGACAAGAATGCCGTTGCTGAATTTGAAGTTTTGGAAAAGCTAAAGCCAGCTTTGGAAGCTGGTAAGCCCGCCCGTTCATTGGATTGGAACGAAGAAGAGCAAAAGATTGTCCAAAGCTTATTCTTGTTGACTTCAAAGCCAGTGCTTTACGTAGCAAATGTGGCCGAAGATGACATGGCTGATCCAACTTCTGGTGAGTATTACCAACAAGTGGCTGAGTACGCAGCAAAGGATCATGCTGAAGTGATTGGAATTTCAGCTCGTGCCGAGGAAGAAATTGCTGAAATGGATGACGCAGATAAACAAGAGTTTATGGAATTGCAAGGTATTACAGAGCCTGGTTTGAATCGTTTGATTCGTACGGCATATCACTTGCTTGACTTGCGTACATTCTTTACAGCTGGTGGTAAGGAAACGCGTGCCTGGACGTTTAAGGCCGGCATGAAAGCACCTCAAGCAGCTGGTGTTATTCACTCAGACTTCGAACGTGGATTCATCCGTGCTGAAACAGTTGCTTTTGACGACTTGGATCAACTTGGTTCAATGAAGGCAGTTAAGGAAGCTGGAAAGCGTCGTTCAGAAGGTAAGGAATATGTTGTCCAAGATGGTGACATCATGGAATTCCTATTCAACGTATAGTGGAGAAAAAAATGACTGAAAATAAAAATGAAAACCAAGCAGTACCAGCATTAAAAACACACGCTGAGTTAGCTGAAAGTGGTTTAACGAAACGTAATCAAGAATTTATGTGGCAAGTGCAATCTGCTGCCAATGATGAGCAAATCAATGCCGGTTTAGTTGCTGAAATTGAATCTAATTTGTTAGAAGCCCAAAAGTCAGGAGCAACTGCTAAGCAAATTTACGGTACACCTGAAAATGCCTTGGGAATTAAGACAAAAGAAGTGCGACAAAGTAACTCTGCCCAACAGGCATCAATTAACTATGCGGCCAACGGTTTCTGGAAGATTGCCGTGGATAACAGTTTCGTCTTCTTCATGATGTTCAGTTTGATGTTCGGAATTATGTTGCTCTTTAGTGCTAAGCAAGTAACTGCATCAGGTCAAAATGTTGGACAATTAGGTGTAACAGCTTTGATTTTGACATCAATTACGGGTGGTGTGTTCTTTGCAGGATGGACCATGCTTATGGCACCAAATGCAGATGGACAACTTCGTGGTGTCATTGTACGAATTTTGGGTTCATTGGCTATTTTTGCAGCGTGGTTCGGTTGCTACATGGGCTTTGGTTTCCTACCAGCAGTGATTAACCCACTCTTGCCAGGTTGGATTTACTTGGTACTTGCTGGACTTTCATTCTTGGGATTCCAATGGTGGCGTCGCAAGACTGGTATGCAAGGTGGTTTCTTAGGTGGTGCTGGTAAAGCGCGCAAGTAATGTACGGCCATGATGGCGTACCGTCAACCTGGAATAGGGGTGAATTGAATGAAAATATTGATTGTTGATGATGATCATGAAATTGCAGAATTACTAGAAATTTACGTTAAGAACGAAGGTTATGAACCAATTTCAGCTGACAATGGTAAGGATGCCTTGAAAAAGTTGCGGACAAATCCAGATGTTGGGTTGGTAATCTTAGATATTATGATGCCTGAAATGGATGGGACAGAAGTAGTGAAGGAGATTCGTAAAGATAATCCAATTCCAATTTTGTTGCTTTCAGCTAAGTCAGGAGCAATGGATAAGATTCAAGGCTTGATTCAAGGGGCGGATGATTACGTTACGAAGCCATTTAATCCATTGGAAGTGATGGCACGTGTGCGTGCGCTTTTGCGTCGTTCGCAAAACGGTATGCAACAAGAAGCACCGGAAATTCTTGATATTGGACCTTTGACGATCAATAAAGACAGCCATGAAGTGAAAACAGCTGATGGTGTTGAAGTTAATTTGACGGCCTTGGAATTTGGTATTCTTTATCTTTTGGCATCGCATCCAAACCGTGTCTTTAGTGCAGATGATATCTTCGAACGTGTTTGGCAACAAGAATCGGTTGTTTCAGCTAAAACGGTCATGGTGCACGTTTCGCACTTGCGAGATAAGCTAGAAGAAGCAACTGGCGGTAATCAAGTTGTCCAAACCGTTTGGGGTGTGGGCTACAAGATTGAAGTCTTATAAGAAAAAAGGAAATTAGGGATGAAACATAATACTTTAGAGTGGGTAATTTTTACCCTTAAGAGTGTCGTTTCGGCCCTATTTTTTGTGTTCGCCTTTTATGGTGCGATGGGCTTGTGGCTACTAACGCAGCAAACAACCATCAATCAAGCAGCGCTCGCTGGTATTTGGACGCAACATACGCTTGCGGCCGTTATCGGGGGTCTCGTTGCGCTAGGTGGTTGGCTGATGTCAGTGCGCTATTTCCATACCCAATTGCAATTAACAACATTAACGCAAGCGGTAAATGAACTAGGCATGCAGGTTAAGAACGCAAAAGATATGGACGAAAATCCAGCAGTTAACGAACTGCGGTTAGGTCGACGCCTACGCCCAATGGCGAAAAGTGTGGATGACCTCTATACAGCTGCGCAAAATGCGATGGAAGAGGAACGCGACATTGAACGTTCTAAGGATGAGATGATTACGAATGTATCGCACGATTTGCGAACACCATTAACATCAATTTTGGGATACCTTGGTTTAATTGTGAACGATTCACCACAAGAACTAACGGTCGAAGATGCAAAGCAATATGCAACGACCGCGTTCAGCAAGGCCCAACAAATGAAATCATTGGTAGAAGATCTATTTGACTACACGCAGGTAAAGCAAGTGGACTTCAAATTGCGTTGGGCACCGTTGGATTTAGCTGCCCTACTGCAACAATTGTCAGCTTCTTATGAACTAGAAGCAAAACAAAAGGATGTCGTGATTTCGGCGGTGACTAATCCCAAACGTATTGAAATGATTGGAGATCCGGACCAATTAGCACGTGTCTTCATGAATTTGATTAGTAATGCGTTGAAGTACGGGAAGAATGCGACATTTATTCGTTTATCAGCTAAGATTATTGAGGATGAAAATGTCGTTGAAGTTCGTGTGACCAATAATGGAGATCCGATTCCAGAAGATTCAATTGATAGGCTGTTTGATCGATTCTATCGTGTAGAAAGTTCACGTAATACTGGCACAGGTGGAACTGGGCTTGGTTTGGCGATTGTTAGTAGCGTAGTTGAAGCGCACGGTGGAACAATTGAAGTCACCTCTAACCCAGAGTTAACGAGTTTTATTATTCGTTTACCATTGCAAGAGGCTGAATAAAAGAGCATGCGCAATTGCGTATGCTTTTTTTGTGAATTCGGACATGGAATTTCCTTGGGTAAAGTCATCAGAACTGGTATAGTAAATGTTTGTACTGATAAAAGGTAAGTTAGCATCACATATAAAATAAACGCTAGGAGGTGGGATGATGCGAGAATTTATGGCATTGGATCGAAACTTAAAGTTACGAGCCTTAACGGTTTTTCTAACCGTGCTTTTGGGAAGCTCAATTGGACCAAATATGACAATTTATTATGTGCAACATTTTGGTTCATTTTGGACCGGAGTATTGCTCATGGTGGTTTCAATTGCTGGATTGATATTCGGACTATATGGGGGCCATATTGCCGATGTTATCGGACGTAAGCGGACCATTGAATATGGTCAAATTGCGATGGTAATTGGTTATGCGATTGCGATGGTGAATAACTCACCTTGGTTGGTTAATCCTTTCGTGACCTTTTTTGGCTTTTTGCTAGCGATGATTGGTTCATCTTTGGCTGATCCTGCCGAACAAGCGATGATGATTGACTCATCAACACCACAAAATCGTCGCTTTGTCTTTGCGTTAATTTATTGGATTTTAAACATCGGAGTGATGATTGGCGCTGCGATTGGTGGCTGGTTCTTCCGTGATTATTTATTTGAGTTGCTGTTATTTATGACAATCGTACCAATCATTAATTACTGCATCGTTCGTTTTGGGATGACGGAAACGTTGGAACGCAGTGAACACGAACAAACAACATCAATTCTGAGCGCTTTAAAGGGGTACTGGGCCGTTTTGAAAGATCGTCGTTATCTAACCTTTGCAATGGCTTCTGTGCTTGCCTCGGTAGTTTATTTGCAACCTGACTACTATTTAGCGGCGCACTTGTCACAATCGTTCCACGAATATAACTTCTTGGGAATGGATATATATGGTCAACGGATGTTGTCATTGATGTTGGTCTTCAATACCGTGATTATTATATTTGTCATGGGTTGGGTCACCCGAGCGACCGAAAAATGGCGGTTAGTACGAGCTTTTGCGCTTGGTGTTTTGCTCCAAGGTGGGGGCTTTGCGCTTTCGTTCGTATTGCAAGACTTCTGGCCATTGATTCTCGCCACAATTATCTTCACGACTGGTGAGATGATTGGCGTACCAGCGAGTCAAACGTTACGTGCAGATATGATGAATCCTGCTAAGATTGGTGCCTATTCAGGGGTCTTCTCAGTCACGCGTCCAATAGGAGCGGTGATTGCCAGTGGGTTCGTCTCATTGTCTGCTGTCGTAAACAATTGGGGCATTGCGGCTTTGTTGATGATGGTTGTATGCTTAGCGATTTACTTGGTCGCTCGGGCAGCTAAAATGCCAGCACCGTTTTAAAAAAATAATGTGAGCCGCAGAAATGAGCTTGTTTCTGCGGTTTTTATTTCACTGCTTTGCAACATATATATTGCGCAAAGGTAGATATATTGTATAATTGGTTTGAGGGTGAAATGATGAAAAATATAGCAATGAAATTAGCGAGAACGAAAAAAGGCCTTAGTCAAGCGGAATTGGCAGATTTAGTGGGCGTGACACGACAGACCATTGGATTGATTGAAACAGGGAAATATAATCCATCAATTCGGTTATGTATTGAAATATGTGAAAATTTAGATGTAACGTTGAACGATTTATTTTGGGAGGAGAGTAATCATGGATGAACGAATAGAGGGAGAGCAGCGACGAATTACAAGTAGTGGGTTTTGGGTAGTGCTTTCTATTTTATCTATATCACTGATTATCCAAGTGAATGTACTGAAAGCTGATTTTTCACAGTATGCTGTTGAATTATTCACGATAATTTTTATGTTAGTCTATGTTGGGCTTGGCTATATTATTAAGGGAATTGAATGGGATCCTAAGCTCGCTTTAGCGAATCCGATTGTCTTTAGTTTTATTGTTGGTATTGGCGTTACTTTGCTAAATGCAATGACCAACTATTCCCGATACACTAAAGTCTATGAACAAAAGGGGCTTTCTTTATACCTTGTTGTACTTGCTTTAACTTTTGGATTTGCATTCATTGTGGCTTTAATACTTTCGATTAGCTTTAAATGCTTAATGAAATGGCGTCAAAAGAAAATTGAACAAGAACTAGATCAATAAACACAAATAAAAAAGGCTTAGCACATCATGTGCTAAGCCTTTTTTTGAACAGTGTCTACCTGACGCCGGCCATGAGTTTATTAATTTTTGGTACTAAGAATATCAATACAATTCCTAGGGCGACTGAAGCCGCACCGAATAGGAAGAAGTAGCCGACTTCGTTGGCTGGGTTGTATAAACGAACTAATTGCGCGTTTAAGGCTGAACCAGCGGCTGAAGACAAGAACCACATTGACATCATTTGTGACATGAAAGCATGTGGGGCTAACTTAGTTGTGACAGATAGACCAACAGGAGAGATTAACATCTCACCAATAATAACAAGCGCCCATGAACCAACTAGCCAAAGTGGAGAAACCTTCATTCCGGTTCCCCAAATTGCACCTGGAACGGCCATCAACAAGAATGAAGCTCCGGCGAACATAAGTCCAACTGAGAATTTCATTGGGGCTGATGGTTGGCGCTTACCCCATGCTGTCCACAACCAAGCAAAGAATGGCGTGTAAAGCATGATAAACAATGGGTTCATTGATTGGAACATGGCTGGCTTAAACCATGATAACCATGATGGTAAATCAGCATAGTTAACACGATCAGCCGCAAATGTTGCCAAAACGATTGAACCTTGTTCTTCGATTGCCCAGAATAGCACGGCGGCTAAGAACAATGGAATGTAGGCGAACACACGTGAACGTTCCAAAGTTGTAACCTTTGGGCTTGTTGACATGATAACGAAGTAAGTAATTGGTAATACAATTGCGACAACGGTTAGTAAGTTAATGTAATCGTTGATGCTGTTCCAACCCATTAAGTTCATCAAAACGATAACCAAAGCTAATGCAATAACAGCATAACCAACTTTGAAAATTAATGGACGAACTTCTTCATGTTGTAAAGGATCTGGAGCATAAAGTGAATTATCTGACAAATCCTTTTGACCGAAGTGGAATTGAATTAATCCAAATAGCATACCAACGGCAGCTAATGAGAAACCAGCGTGGAAACCAAAGCTTTGTTGCGTCCAACCAACCAAGATTGGGGCAAGGAATGAACCAACGTTAATTCCAAACACAAAGATTGAGAAACCAGAGTCACGGCGTGGATCATCTTGTTTATATAATGAACCAACCATTGAAGAAACGTTAGGCTTTAGCAACCCAGTTCCCAAAACGATTAAGGCCATGGCACTAAATAGGGCTGCTGTAGCACCAGGTAGGGCAAGGACGATGTGACCAAGCATGATCAAAACTCCACCCCAGAACACGGTGCGACGTTCACCCAGGATACGATCGGCAATGAAACCACCAAGCGTTCCGGCTAAGTAAACCATTGAAACGTAAATGGCCATAATTGAAGCCCCGGTTGCACGATCAACGTGTAACTGCCCAGCTGAAATTAGGTACCAGATATAGAACAACAGGATCGCCTTCATACCGTAGAAGCTAAAACGCTCCCACATTTCGGTCATGAAGAGCGTCCGCAAGCCACGTGGTTGACCAAAGAAAGCTGTATCTTTCTTTTGGTCGGCCAAGGCTTTTTTATCAGCAGAATCCATGATATAGACATCTCCAAACGATCAAATTTTATTTGCGTCCCTTTCCAAAGTGGGTTCACACAATAGTCAATTTTAAAGGATAAAACTAGAAACTACAAGAATAAAGTGTTATGTTAAAGTATTATATTTTAAGGGAGCGGGCGCATGGTCAAAATAGCAGCGAGTAGCGACAATCATCTTGATATCAATCGTGTTGATGTAGACCAAGTGATCCAAGCACAAGCGCAGGTACTGACAGAATTACATATAGATTACTATTTGATTGTGGGAGATGTGTCAAATCGTTTTAATCGAACGCTTAACTATGTGGATAAATTAAAAGCTGCCCTCCCAGCAACGCAGGTGTACTTTATAGCTGGAAACCATGACATGAGTCACGACATTTCTGAATCTGAACTGGAGACGTTACAACATCCAAATTACTTACATAATCAATATGTGGACTTAGTTGATACTGATTGGCGGGTGATTGGTTTAAATGGCTGGTATGATTATGGGTTTGCTCCCGCATTGTCAGAAAAAGAAGCAGCTGATTTCCATTTTGGCCGTTTTTACGATCGCAGTATCGATCAAACTGAAAGTGACCCACAACGCTTTCAACGGGCCTATGAGCAACTAAAACAGCAGTTAATGGCTGGTTATCAGGCCCATAAACAAATGCTTGTGATGACGCATTTTGTTCCCATTAGTGATGATTTACTACCGAATACAACAAAGCCACGTGAGTTAGTGAATGCCATGTTAGGTTCGCCGCGGACGGGGGCACTGCTTGAACAAGTGCCGGGTGTACGTCATGTTGTTTTTGGACACGCGCATGTAGCGTCGCCAATGCGGCAACATGGATTAGTACAATATGACAATGTGAGTTTGGGCGTGCAGCGGCGCAATGATTGGCCTGATGCGACCTTTATCCCGAGCTGGGAAAAAAGATTGAAAATTTTTGAGTTAAACGCTTGACGATGTTTGGAAATTCCTGTATATTATAAATCTGTTGAGACGCAATGTTGTTGCGAGTAAACGTCATGGGGGTTTAGCGAAGTCTGGTTAAACGCGATGGACTGTAAATCCATTCCTTCGGGTTCATAGGTTCGAATCCTATAGCCCCCATTTTTATTATTGGGATATGGCCAAGCGGTAAGGCATCGGTTTTTGGTACCGTGTATCGTTGGTTCGAATCCAACTATCCCAGCTATATAAAGCGATGAACACTTTGGTGTTTATCGCTTTTTTGTTGTTCTAAAAATCGATGGTTGACAATAGGTCTAAACGACCTATAATAGTCTTTTGTCGGATAGGTCTAAACGACACATGGAGGTTAACATGTACGATCTATTAATTTTAGGAATGTTAATGGCACATGATTACTCGGGTTACAAGCTGGGACATGTGTTAGGTGAGGTATTAGTCCCGAGACGTAAGTTATCGAATGGTGTGATTTATCCGTTATTGGATCGCTTAGAGCAAGAGGGTTATATTACTTCTGCTGAGTGTGAAATTAATGGGCGCCGCACGAAGATGATGCATATTACTGATGCGGGTCGTGAACGCTTCTATGCGTTAATGGCGCAACCTGTTGCAGAAGATGCTAAACGTGCGGATGTTTATCGCTTTAAGTTTCGCGGGTTTGGTCAGATTGGTCCGGATGAACAAAAGCACATTTTAGATGAGTACTGTCATTCTATTCAAAATGATTTGGATCACTATCGCCATGCCCAAACCAAGATGGTGCACGAGGCAGAAAAGTATCCTGATCAACAAGCGCATTATCAGTGGGCCGGCAACACTATCGTATTACAAATTGAGATGTGTGAAGCCCAACTTGCTTGGGCGAACGCACAAATAGCAGCAATTAAAGCAGAGGAGTAAGGTTAAATGACAGAAGTAAAATCAGGTAGCAGTAAGAATAAATGGATTGCCTTGATTGCCATGTCGTTGGGGGTCTTTATGGCCCTCTTAGATGTGACGGTCGTCAATGTGGCTTTGCCAACGATGGCAGTTGATTTCAACACAACTTTCAGTAACTTACAATGGGTATTGAATGCTTATACCATTGTGTTTGCTTCAATTTTGTTGATTGTTTCAAAATTGGGCGATATGTACGGTCGTAAGAAAATTTTCATGATTAGTATGGTTATTTTTGTGGTTGCCTCTGCGATTAATGGGCTAGCAACCTCACTACCAGTCTTGATTGCAGGGCGTGCCCTTCAGGCGATTGGTGGGGCCGGCTTAAATTCACTTTCGATGGCCTTGGTTGCATCAAATTTTGAAGGAAAGTCACGTGGAACCGGAATGGGAATTTTAGGTTCAGTGATTGGACTTTCAACGGCCTCTGGTCCGCTGGTTGGTGGATATTTAGTTGAGACGTTTGGTTGGCCATCAATTTTCTTTGTAAACGTGCCAATTGGTATTATTGCGTTTGCCTTGTCTTGGAAGTACGTTAAGGAAACGCCAAGCTATGGTAAGGGCCAAAAGATTGATTTTCTTGGTATGCTGCTTTCCGGAGCTGGTTTGTTTACATTAGTCTACGGATTGATTGAAAAAGAACAACACTTTAACTGGGGCTGGACAGATCCCCGTGTTATGGGGTGGTTGTTGGCCGGAGTTGTTTTGTTGGTTGTCTTTGTTCTAGTTGAACTAAAGTCAAAACACCCCATGATGAATCTCAAGTTGTTCAAGCATGTTAATTTGGTTGGGGCGACTTTTGTTGCCTTTGCTTTAGGGGCGGGTGTCTACGCCATTAATGCTTATCTTACAACTATGATGCAAAATTACATGGGCTACAGTGCCTTCAGTACTGGCGTTCATCAATTGGTTATGTCGATTTGGGCCTTGCTTCTAGGTCCAATTACGGGACGTTTAGGTAACCGATACTCAAAGCGTTGGATGATTGCTGGATTCTTGGGCTTAGGGGTCGTTGCTTACTTGGTACTAGCACTGATGATTACACCAAATATTACCTTTAATGAATTGGTTCCTGGTTTGGTGTTGCTGGGGATCTCAAATGCAATGGTTAATCCGTTGGTTAACAACGCTGGATTGGAAGGCATTGAACCTTCTGAAACCGGTATGGCGTCTGGTATTATGAATGTCTTTCGTCAATTTGGTGTGACGGTCGGAATTGTAATGCTTGGTTTGACGCAATCAAATAAGTATGAAGATTACGTCAACGGTCATTGGTCCGGTTTGAATTTACCAGTTCAAATGTCAGATGGTTTGCATGATGCTTTCACCAATGCTGGACCTTTTGCTGGACATACGATTGCCTACAACAGTCGCTTGGCAAGTTTGCCACAGATTGGTCAGTTACGAGATATGATTCTACATGCGTATAATCATAGTATGGTTGCCATCTTCATCGCAGCTGCGATCGTGATGGCAATTGGCGCCGTGGCAGCTGGATTATTAATGCGTGATTCAAAAGAAAATTAAAAAAAGGGTTGCAATCATTTAGCCAACTTGTTATTATATAAAAGTTGGTTATGGGGGTTTAGCGAAGTCTGGTTAAACGCGATGGACTGTAAATCCATTCCTTCGGGTTCATAGGTTCGAATCCTATAGCCCCCATTTATTATTGGGATATGGCCAAGCGGTAAGGCATCGGTTTTTGGTACCGTGTATCGTTGGTTCGAATCCAACTATCCCAGTAAGAAAAAGGTCGGTGAGCGATTTCGCTTACCGGCCTTTTGTTATAATTAAAAGAAAAAGTGTAGCGAAAGGACAAGCAATGCAGAGTAATCGACAAATTAAAGCAGCGGCGCGCCATCAAATCATTGGTAACTTTAGTCAATTCCAGATTGCCCTATCATTAGGTTTTGGGTTAATTATTTGGCAATTTATCTTCAGCTTGATTAATTCACGTAGTGCGCAATATCAAAATTTGATGAGCATGAGTATGAAAACCATGAGTGGGCAAACGGTTCCCTCAGATGTTTACATGCAAAATCTGCAAACGGCACTACCAGGTTTACTGGGATCTGCCTTTATTGATGCCATTATCAGTGGAATGTTAGCGATTGGTGCCAGCTGGGCGTTTGTGATGTGGCAACTAACAAAGAAACAGCCAGGACACCCTTTTAAATTAAGCCTACGTTTCTTTAGTCGAACGACCTTGAAAGATAGTGTCATCTTGATGGCGGTACGTTCAGTACTTGTCTTTGTTGGTTACATGCTCTTCGTGATTCCGGGGATTGTCATGTCATTGAACTTTGCGATGGCACCGTTTATTTACGCAGCAGATGTCCAAACTAAGCGGCCAATTCAAAGCACAACCGCTTATCTCCGTGCGTCAAGTGCGATGATGCGTGGACATCGCATGCAATTGTTGTTCTTAAACATCAGTTTTATTGGATGGATGTTAGCCAATGCGCTTACAGGTGGACTAGCTAGTATCTATGTCGTACCATATTATCAGTCAACGATGGCTCAATTCTATGTGGCACGTCACGTCAATTAGATATCGAAAAAAATATGTCATAAACCAAAAACCGATGTCGTGCATCGGTTTTTTATTTGAGGTAAATTATTATGCAGAAAAATCACCATACAGAACGATTACGCGTTGGCCGTGATGGGGATGCTTGGCAACGCGAAGCACCGGATGTATTAGATAAGCAGGCGCCAATTTTTGAACCGATTCAAGTTGTAAATCCCCACACAGAGATGAGCGTACATTTTGCGGAACACGCCGAACGTGTTCCACGTGAAACATGGTACCGGCTTATTTTGCAAGAATGTCGAAAAGTAACGCAAGCAGATATACGTATCCGCAGTATTATATTGGATCGGCACGATACATTGCATATTTTATTTGTTATGCCGGACGTTCCGGCAATGCAAGAACTTACCATTTTTGTTGGTAATTCAGTGCCTAAATTGCAACAGCATCAAATGTGGACGGGATATTATGCTTCAATCCGTGAAGTATTAAAAGTGGTACGTCAGTATTTAAGTAATCAGCGTTATCAGAGTTTCTCGTTAGGAATGTATAGCTTTTTACGGCTTAACCAGCAAGGTGTGGTAACAGATATTCAAATGCAACACAGACATTATTATTTAGGGCATGCTGAGATACCGATTGCTGAGGATGAGGCGCGTCTTTTACAAGTGCTACAACGTTATGAGTTGTTCCAACTGTCTGCAGAAGGACTGAAAATAACTGCCTTAGGGATTAGTGCGTTAAATTACTTTGCGAGATTTTATGAACGAACATTTTCGGCAAATTGGAAGACAGGTATTGTCGACTCTGATATGTCTGAACAATCAGTTAAATCAACTCAGCGAAAACAAGTTCGATTAGCACGGGAGGTTGAGAAAAATGACTGATGCAGAGCTCCAATCTTTAGTGGAAAGCATCTCAATCACTGATTTTGAACGTCCTTTCGAACATCAAGCGACGTTTAATCGACGGTTAAGAACGACAGGTGGTCGTTATTTATTAGCGACTCACAATCTTGAAATCAATCCACGGATGATGACAGATTTTGACGAAGCAACTTTGATCGGTGTAATTCAACATGAATTAATTCACTACCATCTTCACATGCAAGGGTTACCACACCAACATCGAGATCAGGCGTTCAAACAGGAATTAGCACGTACCGGTGCGTTACGGTTTGCTCCGGCCCAGCCACAAGCAGCGAAGTGGCATTACTGTTGTGCGAATGGACATGACATTTATCGTAATCGACGTATGAATGTTAAACGTTATGTTTGTGGGAAATGTCGGGCACCGTTAAAATTAATGAATCCAAATGGTTGACTAACTAATTGTTAGCGTGATATATTTTACTGGTTAATTAACCGGTAAAGGAGTTTTCGATGACAGTTAAAGAAAATGCAGCGCAAGTCGATGATTTTTTAAATCAAATTCTGTTACTCGCTGAAAATCAGCGGGAAATCCTCTTGGGATTTGAACATAAGCAAACAATTACCTTGACGCAAGGACATCTATTGATGATTTTGGCGCAAAAAGGGCCACAAACGAATGGAGAACTTGCTCAGGCATTAGCTGTTTCACCAGCTGCGGTGACAAAAGCGATGAAGATTTTGCAAAATGAGCAAAACGCAATGGTGACATTGATGCCAGATCCGGAGGACGGACGAATTAATCGATGGGCACTGACGGATACTGGACGGGCTAAAGCGACCGAGCATGCAGATGAACATCAAACAACGCAAAGCGAATACATCGCCGTACTCAATCAATTTACAGATGATGAGCAGGCTGTCGTATCGCGATTTATAACGGCCATGACAGATAAGTTAACGGGGGGCAATGATGCGTAGTCAACTAAATAAAATGCTTTTATCATTCACAGGGGCTTTAGTTTTATTTTTGATTGGGTTAGTGATTTATACTGGCCTGCAGCAAAATAAAAGTACTGATTTGGGGAATAGTCCGATTCGTGTTGTTAGTAGTTTGAATAGCTATGGTGAAATGGCGGAAGCAGTTTTGGGCAATCAAGGAGAAGTTAAGAGTGTAATGACAAATCCGGATGTTGACCCACATGATTATGAACCAACGGCAAATACAGCCAAGTTATATGAACGGGCTACAGTGACCATTTCGAATGGAGGTGGTTACGATACTTGGAGTGAACGCTTTACAAAAGCTAATAAAGATGTAAAAGCGGTTAATGTTGTTGAAATGTATCATTATCAAGAAGGACAAAATGAACATTTTTGGTATCAACCAGATGTCGTTAACCGGGTGACAAATGCTTTGGTTGATACTTATAGTGCGATTAAGCCAGATCAACGAGCTTATTTCGAACAAAATGCCAAAAATTACCAGAAGAAAATGCAAAAGGTGGATCACCTGCGGACGCAATTAAAACAGGAAATGGCTGGAAAAGGTGTTTTGGCAACAGAGCCCGTCTTTGATCCACAGCTAGAAGCTGTGGGAGCGAAGCGTTTAGATACAGCCTTTGCCCAAGCAATTGACGAAGGGAATGACCCAACGCCAGCAGCCATGTCAGAATGGCAAGGCAAGTTAAAAAATCATGAAGCAGTTGCGGTAATCGATAATACGCAGTCTTCAAGCAAACTGGTTAAGCAGGCTTTGCAAGAAGCGAAAGCGGCCGGGGTACCGATTGTACCGGTAACGGAATCGATGCCGAAGAACACGTCATATATTGATTGGCAATATAATCAATTAAAGAGTCTGCAAAAGGCGGTGCAATAATGGTAGTGCTAGAAGGAAAAGATATTGGAATTAAATTTGGCAAGCGTTGGTTATATCGCCATGTGAATTTTGAACTGAAATCACAACACGTCTTAGCTGTTATTGGGGATAATGGTGTTGGAAAAACGACTTTAATTCGCGCTATTTTGGAACAACAGAAGTTAACTGAAGGTGCGTTGACTTGGCCTGATAAAAAACCAGTAATTCGGTACGTGCCACAAGAACGGCCCGATGCGCAGGACTTTCCATTGCGTATTTCTGAATTTGTGAGTTTGAGCTTTGATCAAGGGATTCGTCCTTGGATGACGAGAGCCGAAAAAGACCAAATTCAACATATTCTTGACGATACACATTTGGTTGAGTTAGCTGATCAACGCATTGATCAAGCTTCTGGAGGTGAACGTCAACGTTCTTACTTGGCGCAAGCTTTGCTGGTAGATCCAGGTCTATTGATTTTGGATGAAGCAACGGCCAATCTTGATAATATTGCCAAGTATGAATTAATGGATGTGGTGAAGCATTATCGGGATCATCATCACCTTAGCATTATTATGATTAGTCACGATTTGGAAATTATTAAAGAATATGCGGACGATTATCTGTTACTCAAGCCTGAAGGTAGTGAGTTTGGACAGGTAAAGGATTTGGACGTGTCACAACTGGAGGTGGGAAATCAAGATCATGCTTAGTTATCCATTTATGCAAAATGCCTTTGTTGTTGGAACCTTGATTGCCATTGTCAGTGGTTTTATTGGGGTCTTTGTTGTTGCCCGTCACATGTCGTTTTTAGCGCACACTTTAAGTGAAATTGGCTTCGCCGGAGCCTCTTTTGGCCTCTTTATGGGCTGGTCGCCGCTCATTGGGATGTTGATTTTCACCATTCTCGCTTCGACGACAATTGGTGAGTTGGGGATGCAAGAAAAACGTTCTGAATCATTGATTTCGGCGGTGAGTGCGGTGGCTATTGGACTAGGAATCGCCTTCCTGGCGCTTTCACAAAAGAATGCCAGTGCAGCAACAAGTATTCTATTTGGTTCGATTTTCAG
Source organism: Weissella viridescens (assembly GCF_001437355.1). GTDB lineage: Bacteria > Bacillota > Bacilli > Lactobacillales > Lactobacillaceae > Weissella > Weissella viridescens. The sequence continues at coordinate 100,468 of NZ_JQBM01000002.1, forward strand.
TATTAGTCATGCAAACGTCGTCCAAGTAGTGGTCTTAGCGTTGATTGTTTTGGTTGTAGGGTTACTTTGTTATCGCCCGTTGCGACATTTTGCGTTTGACTACAATACGGCTATTTTTAGCTTAAAACACGTCGTATTGATTGAAGTTCTGTTCTTAGTGCTAATGGCGATGACTGTAGCGATTTCTTCACAAGTAGTGGGGTCGTTGTTAATCTTCATCTTAATCACTTTACCAGCTAGTGCAGCGATGCGCTGGGGCCGGACTGTGTGGCAGATGGTTGGCTTATCAGTCTTGTTTGGTGTTGTCGGTGTCTGGGCTGCGTTAGTCTTATCGTATTGGACGAATGTACCAGTTTCGTTTTACATCGCCATTATCGAAGCAGGGATTTATTTTATTTCCTTGATTAAACGCGATGCGTAATTGTTAATGAAATGATACAATGGGCGGACATATGTTCGTCCATTTTTGATATGATGGAGATTGATTGTTTTAAGATATGAATTAACGCAAAAAAGGAAGTAATAAAAAATATGTTAACAGCCTCAAACGTTTCAATAGCTTTCAACGGTAAAAAGCTATATCAAGATGTTAATCTTAAATTTACACCAGGAAACACATATGGAATTATTGGTGCCAATGGTGCCGGTAAGTCAACTTTCCTAAAGATTTTGGAAGGTAAGTTGCAACCAACAACTGGAACAGTTTCAATGGATCCAAACGAACGTATGTCATCATTGGTACAAGATCACTTTGCTTTCGATGACTACACGGTGATGGATACAGTTATGCAAGGTTATAAAGAGCTTGCTGAAGTTAAGTCTGAAATGGATGCCATTTACGCTAAGCCTGATTTCTCTGATGAAGACGGAATTCGCGCAGGGGAACTTTCAGCGCAATTCGACGACATGAACGGTTGGACTGCTGAGTCAGATGCCTCACAACTTTTGCAAAGTGTGGGTATTCCTGAAGACATGCACCAAACTAAGATGAGCGAATTATCAGAAACTGAAAAGGTTAAGGTTTTGTTGGCCCAAGCTTTGTTCGGTAACCCTGATATTTTGATTTTGGACGAGCCGACTAACGGTTTGGACACTAAGACAATTGCTTGGTTGGAAGACTTCTTGGCCGATTATCCAAATATCGTTATCGTCGTATCCCACGACCGTCACTTCTTGAACACTGTTTCAACAATGACTTTGGATGTGGACTTCGGTAAGATTACAGAATTCGTGGGAAACTATGACTTCTGGAAGGAATCTTCAGAATTGGCATCACGTTTGCAAGCAAACGAAAACGCTAAGAAGGAAGAACAAATCAAAGAATTGCAAGACTTCGTGGCCCGTTTCTCAGCCAATGCCTCAAAGTCAAAGCAAGCCACTGCACGTAAGAAGCAATTGGAAAAGATTACATTGGACGATATTCAACCTTCAAGCCGTAAGTACCCATACGTGCACTTTGATGTTGCCCGTGAAATGGGAAATGACATGGTTAAGGTTGAAAATGTATCAAAGACCGTTGATGGTGTTAAGTTGCTAGACAACGTGTCATTCACATTGCGTCCAAATGAAAAGACGTTAATTATGGCCGATAACGACGTTGCGACAACAGCAATGTTGGATATCTTGGAAGGCAACATGGAACCTGATGAAGGAACTGTGACTTGGGGTGTGACAACTTCACGTGATTACCTTTCAAAGGATATGGGAAAGAACTTCCCTAAGCCTGATATGCCAATTCTTGATTTCTTGCGTGACTTTGCGGGTAAGGATGAAGATGACAATACTTTCTTACGTGGATTGTTAGGACGGATGTTGTTTAAGGGTGAAGATGTTGAAAAGACATTGGATGTCCTTTCAGGGGGTGAAAAGGTCCGCGTTATGTTAGCTAAGCTAATGTTGACGAAGCCAAACGTTTTGATTTTGGATGACCCTACTAATCACCTTGACTTGGAATCAATTACCTCATTAAATGATGGATTAATTGACTACAAGGGTGGTCTAATTTTCACATCACACGACCACACGTTTGCACAAACAATTGCTGACCACATTATCGTGCTTGGTAAGCCTGGCGTTATTGAACGTGCCGAAACGGATTACGATGAATTTATCGCTAACCCTGGGGTACAAGATGCGTTGAAGGAACAAAATATTCAACTATAAAGAAAAGACGGACAGTGATGTCCGTCTTTTTTGCTTGTGTTTTTGGTGAAATCATTTAAAAATAGACATATATTATATGTGTTAAAGGGGTTCAACATGGCAAAGAAAACAAAAATTAAAAAGATTTTAGTTGAACAAATTTTAGATAAAGCAAATGTTCCATATGAAACAATTGTGTTCGAAGACGGGATGAATCGGCATGCCGATGAAATGGAGAAATATCACCTGGATGATCACAGTATCTATAAGACACTGGCTTTAACAGGCAATGTAACCGGCCCGGTAATTGGTATTGTACCGATTGATGCACACCTGGATGAGAAGAAATTAGCGGTCGTTTCAGGTAATAAAAAAGTCAATATGATTCCAACCAAAGACCTCCAAAAGACGACGGGTTACGTACATGGCGCTAATAATCCTGTTGGTATTTGGCAAAATAAAAAATTCCCAATTTATATTGACGAATCGGCGCGAACAGCAGGTGAACTCACAGTTTCAGCAGGCGAAATTGGACGATCAAGTCGCATTAATGCTGAGGATCTGGCGCAGTTTGTGTCAGGAACATTTGCTGATTTGCAACAAGCATGATGCCAAATTATTTTACAACGCTAGTGCGGTTACTGTTAATTGTATTAGTGATGCCTTATGTAGGGGCAGCAGTGATTTCAGCAATTACTAAGCGCACAAATCAATTAATTGTGAATCATTTCGGCACCCAAGCGCAGTTTTACTTTAGTTTTTTTGGCATTATTGTCCATGAATTATCACATGCTGCGATGGCACTATTATTTCGACACAAGATTGATAAAATCAGCTTGGTCCAAAAAGCAGATGTTGAACAAACCCTAGGCTATGTTTCTCATGCGTGGAATCCCAAGAGTTTATACCAACAATTGGGTAATTTCTTCATCGGGATGGGGCCGTTGTTTGGAATCGGGTTAGCCGTTTGGCTTACAACATATGTGTGTTGGCCACAGCTGTTGACAGCATTGCTACGACTGGATTCGAGCCAACTTTGGATGGGTATCATTTGGTGGCATCTCCTGATTTGGTTACTTTTATGTATTCAGTTTTGTTTAGCCTTGAACTTGAGTCGGGCGGATTGGCAGAATATTCAAAGTGGCATCGTCAGCTACATCGTTTTTTTGGCAGTGTTAGCAGTGCCTCTCTGTTTTATTGTGACGAACACGCAAATGTTATGGCAAGATTTTGGACGTTATATCCTGTATTTTCTTCTGGCCATGTTCGGTTTTAGTTTAGTTATTGATGTCGTCTTTAATGTGTTAACGCGAACCAGAGAATAAGGAGTCTTTCATGAACGAACAAGAACAAATTCAGTTAAGCGCACTTGATGCCTTTATGCGCGAACGGTTGCAACAAGATGAAAGTGGCCATGATACAGGCCATATTGATCGAGTTGTGCAGTTGGCGCAACATCTGCTTGAGACCGAACCAACCGCTGATGCTTTCATTACTTTGGCTGCAGCTACTTTGCATGATACTTATGATGATAAGCTGTTCGATGATGTCGTGGCGGCTAAACAACAAGTGGCGGATAAAATGACTGAACTTGAAATTGACCCAACGCGCCAAACCACCATTTTCCATATTATCGATAATATGTCGTGGAGTAAGCAACGTTTCGGTAAGCCTGAGCCATTGGATATTTCGGGGAAAATTGTGCAAGATGCTGATCGTCTAGAGGCAATGGGGATGATCGCAGTTGCACGTGTCATTCAGTATGGTGTCCAAGCCCATCACATTTTATATGACCCAAGTATCCCACCACGTGATTTGAAGACGAAAGCCGATTATCGGAATCCTGCCGGTGAAACGATGATTAATCATTTTGATGAGAAGTTATTTTTGCTCAAAGATTACTTAAATACTGATGAAGGTAAAAGAATTGGTGCTATTCGAGATAAGGCGATGCATCAGTTTGTAAATCAATTTAAGGCCGAATGGGCTGGTGTTGATTATCAATAAATCATTAAAAGTGGTCCAACCAAATGCTTTTGGTTGGACCACTTTTATGTTATGCTAAACGCAAGTTAACAAGATGGAGAGAGTAGGATGGAACAAGAGGCAATATACTTACGTGTATTAACTGACTTGAAAAAGCGGATTAATCAACAAGAATTTGCGACATTAAAACTGCCTGACGAACGTTCACTTGCCGTTGCATACGACGTATCACGGAGTTCGATTAAGCGCGCTTTGAATGTGCTAGCGCAACAAGGAATCATTTTTAAGAAACGTGGGTCAGGAACTTTTGTGAATCCACTATATTTGAAGAATCAAAACATGTTCCAATCAACGGGGCATAGTTTGGGCGTTTCGGACTCATTCCGAATTGACGGTGAGGCACCAGCAATTGAATTAGTTTCATTTGATAAACAATTAGCAGATAAAGATACGCAATTAGCCTTGTTTTTGGAAGAAGGCGAAGAGGTATACCATATTAAACGATTGCGTCAATTGCAGGGTAAAACTTTCATGAGTGAAGATGCATTGGTTCCGGTAAAGTTATTGCCAAATCTAACTGAAGCGGATGTCCATGCTTCCTTATTTAAATATGCCGAACTAACGACGAGGAAACCTGTGACACGCTCATTTTTGACAGTTTCAGCAGAGCCGTCAACACCACAGGATCAGCGTGCTTTGGGCTTAAAGTCGACCGAACCAGTAGGTGTGATGGCTGGGATTTACTTCCTAGATGATGGTACGCCATTTGAAGTTGGAACCATGAGAATTCATTATAAATACATGCGATATAATAGCTTTGATAGTCTAGATGGTGAATAGGCTGTTTACGTCATTTCAAAAACCAATAATTGGACCGTTCCAATTATTGGTTTTTTCTTGTATGTCGTATTTAAATCTGTTATCATGATTGTGTTGACTTAGGAGAATTGTCTTCTAAAGTCGTAACTTATTTCTCAAACAATTTATTAAGGAGATATCAAAATGGCAGTAGATTTTGATTCAAAAGAATACCTTGAAAAAGTTGACGCCTGGTGGCGTGCAACCAACTACCTTTCAGCTGGTATGATTTTCTTGAAGAGCAACCCATTGTTCTCAGTTACTAACACACCAATTACATCTGAAGACGTTAAGGTTAAGCCTATCGGACACTGGGGTACTATCTCAGGTCAAACTTTCCTTTACGCTCACGCAAACCGTTTGATCAACAAGTACGGTTTGAACTTGTTCTACATCGGTGGCCCTGGTCACGGTGGACAAGTTATGGTTACGAACTCATACCTTGATGGTACTTACACTGAAGATTATCCTGAAATTACTCAAGATATCGAAGGTATGTCACGTTTGTTCAAGCGTTTCTCATTCCCTGGTGGAATTGGATCTCACATGACAGCCCAAACTCCAGGTTCATTGCATGAAGGTGGAGAATTAGGTTACTCATTGTCACACGCCGTTGGTGCTGTGTTGGATAACCCTGACCAACTTGGTTTCACTGTTGTTGGTGATGGAGAAGCCGAAACTGGTCCATCAATGACTGCATGGAACGGTATCAAGTTCTTGAACCCAAAGACTGATGGTGCGGTTTTGCCAATTTTGGATCTTAACGGATTCAAGATTTCAAACCCAACTTTGTTTGCACGTATGTCAGACGAAGAAATCTCAAAGTTCTTTGAAGGTTTGGGATGGTCACCTCGTTTCATCGAAAACGATGACATTCATGACTACATGGCTTACCACGAAAAGGCTGCTCAAGTCTTTGACCAAGCTATTGAAGACATCCAAGCAATCCAAAAGGACGCTCGTGAAAACGATCGTTACCAAGACGGTGAAATTGCAGCATGGCCTGTAATTATCGCTCGCTTGCCAAAGGGTTGGGGTGGACCACGTTTCGACGCTAAGGGTAACCCTATCGAAGATTCATTCCGTGCCCACCAAGTGCCACTTCCTTTGTCAGCTGGTCACATGGAAACATTGGACCAATTCGAAGAATGGATGAACTCATACAAGCCTGAAGAATTGTTCAACGCTGATGGTTCATTGAAGGAAGAAATCGCTGAAATCGCCCCTAAGGGTGACAAGCGTATTTCTGACAACCCAATCACTAACGGTGGTGCCCCTAAGGGTCAATCATCAAAGGATTTGGATTTGCCAGATTGGAAGAAGTTTGCTAACGAAATTACTGCTGAAAACCGTGGTACTGAATTAGCTGACGGAAACCGTAACATGGACATGAACGTATTGTCAGGATTCTTTGCTGAAGTTGCACGCATGAACCCTACATCATTCCGTATCTTCGGACCTGATGAAACAATGTCAAACCGTCTATGGGACATGTTCAAGATGACTAACCGTCAATGGATGGAACAAACTGAATTCCCTAATGACGAATTCGTTGCTCCTGAAGGACGTATCATCGATTCACAACTTTCAGAGCACCAAGCTGAAGGTTGGTTGGAAGCATACACATTGACTGGTCGTGTTGGTGTATTCGCATCATACGAATCATTCCTACGTGTCGTTGACTCAATGATCACACAACACTTCAAGTGGTTGCGTCACGCCTCAGAACAATCATGGCGTAATGATTACCCATCATTGAACTTGATTTCAACTTCAACTGTATTCCAACAAGATCACAACGGTTACACACACCAAGATCCAGGTATGTTGACACACTTGGCCGAAAAGAAGTCAGACTTCATTCGTCAATACTTGCCAGCTGATGGAAACACTTTGTTGGCCGTATTCAGCCGTGCGTTCTCAGAACGTAGCAAGATCAACCACGTTGTTGCCTCAAAGCAACCACGTCAACAATGGTTCTCTGCTGAAGAAGCTGATGTTTTGGCAAACGAAGGTTTGGCAGTTATCGATTGGGCATCTACTGCTCCACAAGGTAAGGCAGATATCGTATTTGCTTCAGCCGGTGCGGAACCTACTATCGAAACTTTGGCTGCTGTTGACCTTGTTAACCATGCCTTCCCTGAAGTTGCAATGCGCTACGTCAACGTTGTTGAATTGATGCGTTTGCAAGCTAAGAATGGTGCAATGAACGACGAACGTTCATTGTCAGATGACGAATTTGCTGAATACTTCGGTGAATCTGGAACACCTGTAATCTTCGGATTCCACGGTTACGAAGATTTGATTGAATCATTCTTCTACCAACGTCAACACTTGGGATTGCACCCACACGGTTACCGTGAAGATGGTGATATTACTACGCAATACGACATGCGTGTATACTCAGAATTGGATCGTTTCCACCAAGCTAAGGATGCTGTTGCTACTTTGGCAGCTAACGGCGTTATCAACGAAGAGAAGGCTGGCGCTTTCTTGGAGAAGATGGACAACATCTTGGCAAAGCACTTCGACGTTACTCGTAACGAAGGTCGTGATATTGAAGAATTCACTGACTGGAAGTGGGAACCATTGGTTTAATCAACCTGCGTTGATTAGCTAATCGTTTTACTAAAAATAAAAGCTAGAAAATATCATTTATTGATGTTTTCTAGCTTTTTTATTTGGCTCAATTAACCTATAATGAGAATAATTAGATCAATAGGAGTGAACTCGACATGGTAAATAGCTTTCCTCAAGTGGTGACAATTGCAGGTAATGATAGTGACGGATCAGCTGGTGGACCAGCGGATTTACACACTTTTTTTGCACGAGATACTTATGGTATGATGATTTTGACAGCTGCCGTAGCTGGAAATTCATATGGCATTCAAGAACAACGCACAATGCCATTGGATTTTATTACGCAACAATTTACAAGTATTGCCGATGACTTTGAGATTCGAGCAGCCAAAACAGGCATGTTGGCTGACCGAGCTATTATTCATAATGTTGTTGAAAATCTAAACCGTGTTTCATTTGGTGACTTGGTTGTGGATCCGGTTATTTCAACCAAACATGGGGCAACTTTATTAGAGATGGATGCGATTAAAGCGGTGCAAACCGAATTGCTGCCTCTAGCGACGATTACAACACCAAATATTTATGAAGGTGAGTTATTAGCTGATATGAGCATTGATTCACCTGATGATATGGAGGTAGCGGCACGCAAAATTCAAAGTTTTGGTGCAAAGAATGTGCTGTTAAAAGGGCGTCATGCCGACGCTAAGCAACTTGAAGTAACGGACCTATTGTTACTTGAAAATGGGGAAACACACTGGCTAACAGAGCCATATGTCGATACAACGCACATTAATGGAACGGGGGATACTTTGTCGTCTGTTATTGTGGCTGAATTGGCCAAAGGACAGTCAATTTTGGAAGCTGTTAAATTAGCAAAGACATTGACATATCAAGCCATTGCCGAAACGATTGAAGTGGGACATCAATTTGGGCCAATTAACATTTGGGCGGCTCAAGATAAAGCATAAAGTTCGAAAATTTGATACACTTAGTACTTAAGATAAATTAATGAGGTATTATATCTATGATTGTATTATTAGTACTAGGAATTGTGTTTTTGCTTTATACATTACTCCAATACGTACAACACCGTTCAATTCGATGGATTCCGTTGGTCATCGGAATTGCTTTGATTGGTGTAAATGTTTGGGGACTACGAGTTGATGACTCAGAACACTTGTTTATGACAAAACGTTCTGACTCAACAACGGAAAAGATTAAGCCGGCTGAGGAGTTAGGTTCATACAAATTCATCACGACAGAGAAAGTCGACGGTGGCAAGCATTATACTTATGATATGGGTGATAAGACTTACCAAACTTTAGCTGAAGGAACGAAGATGACGCTAAAAACTGGGACGCCCGCAACTTTGAAAACCAATTTAACGACTTATCAAACTGATAATGCATTTGATCGGTTTATGCGAATGGGACAAAGTCAAAAGACAGACACTAAAACTGCCTATGTGATGACAATTCCTAAAGACTGGCATGTGATTTCAACGAATCAATACCAACAATTGGAAGGTTTGAACAAAAATTCTGAGAAGACCATTTCGGATGCAGTGGCCAAGCAAGTGAAGATTGAATTTGCTAAGCGCTACAAGCAGGATCCTGACTTCTTAAAGAATAAAAAGGCACAAAAGACTGTTCAAGATCAAGTTGTTAAGTCAGAAACCCAAAAATATAACACGAAATTGAATGAGCAAATCGATCAGAAGTTGAAAGATTGGCACGTACAATAGCATGAAAAACCAGGCAACTTATCTGTTGATTGGTTTTTATTAGATATTGATGAGAAATGTGCTAAACTAGTATTACTATATAAAAATGAGGTGCTGAAATGACAAAAGTACGTAAACAAGATGATTTGTACGAAGCAGTCAATGGAGAATGGCAAGCAAAAGCGGTTATTCCTGATGATAAGCCCCGCACAGGTGGATTCAATGATTTGAGCGATGAGATTGAAACGCTTATGTTGGATACAACAGATGAGTGGTTAGCTGGGAAAGATGTCCCAAGTGACCCAATTTTGCAAAACTTTGTAAAATATCACAAGCTGGCTAGTGATTGGGAAACGCGTAATGCTAAGGGTTCTGCGCCTGTGGCGGATTTGATTGCGAAGTATCAAGCACTAGAATCATTTGAGGACTACAATGCGCATTTAGTTGAATTAGAACAAGCTGGTTTACCAAATGGGGTACCATTTGGTATTGCACCGGATTTTAAGGATGCGCAAACGAATGTGCTTTGGGCCGATAGTTTTGGAACTATCTTACCTGATACAACGTATTATGCTGATGATCACCCACAAAAGCAGGAGTTATTGGATAAGTGGCGTGAGTCGCAAACTGCGTTATTCAAGGCCTTTGGATTTGCAGACACTGAAATTGATGATATCTTAACGAAGAATTTGGCCTTTGATGCGCGTGTTGCTGAGCATGTCATGAGTAATGAGACGGCGTCAGAAATTACGAACGTCTATCACCCTTATACTTGGGATGAATTTGTGAAAATGGCTGGTTCTTTGGATGTCACTACTTTGATTCAAGCGCAATTAGGTCAGTTGCCAACTGACCTAATTGTTTCAGAAGATGACTTTTGGAAGCACGCGGATTTGTTCTATTCAGAAGAGGCGTGGCCTTTGTTAAAGGCGCACTTACTTGTTGCGATTGTAAATAGCTTTACAGCTTATTTATCTGACGATATTCGTTTAAAGGCGGGTGCCTATGGACGTTATGTATCTGGTGTTCCAGAAGCAAGCTCGCAACGTAAGTCAGCCTATTACTTGGCGGAATCGTTCTATGACCAACCATTAGGGCTATGGTATGCCGGTGAGAAATTCTCGCCTGAAGCAAAGGCGGATGTTGAGCACAAGGTGCAAACGATGATTGAGGTTTATAAAGAACGTTTGAACGCCGTAGACTGGTTGCAAGAAGAGACAAAGCAAAAGGCTCAAGTTAAACTAAGTGTGATTAATCCCCACATTGGTTATCCAGAAAAGCTACCTGAGCGTTTTGCTAAGCGTGTTATTCAAGATGACGATGATCTTATTTCTGCAGCACGTCGCTTCCGTGAACAAGCGACTGAGGAGGCATGGGGTCGCTGGAATCAACCAGTGGATCAATCTGAATGGGGAATGCCAGCAAATATGGTTAATGCCTACTATGATCCACAACAAAATCAAATCGTATTCCCAGCTGCTATCTTACAAGCACCGTTCTACAGTCTTGACCAAACGTCATCACAAAATTATGGTGGTATTGGAGCTGTAATTGCCCATGAAATTTCACACGCTTTTGACACAAATGGAGCGGAGTTCGATGAACATGGTAATTTAAATAACTGGTGGACTGAAGCTGACTTTGCTGCCTTTAAGGAACGGACACAAAAAGTCGTCGATCAATTCGATGGACTTGACGTGGAAGGTGTTCCGGTTAACGGTAAGCTAACTGTTTCAGAAAACGTGGCTGATTTAGGCGGTCTTGCTGACGCATTACAAGCCGCACAGTTAGAAGATGATTACTCTGCTGATGAATTCTTCACGAATTGGGCACGAATTTGGCGTCAGAAGCGTCGCCCTGAGTATGCGAAGATGGTGACGGCAGTTGATGTCCATGCACCAAATAATTATCGGGCCAATGTACCGGTAACGAATTTTGATGAATTCTATCAAACTTATGATGTAAAACCAACGGATGGAATGTATCGCGAACCAAGTGAACGCGTGATTATTTGGTAGTGCTTAAAAACCACAGTTTCTATATATAGAAACTGTGGTTTTTTATTTAGCAGATCAGATTAAGCGATTGTGTAAAAATATAGGAAATAGCACCCTTGTGTGATTAAAGTCACATATAGATAGCATGCATGAATATGAAATGATAAAACCAGTGTTAAACCGTTTCAAAAGAGTTTGAAAAAAACTTCACAAGAACTGTTGACACTACTTTGTGAAATGTTATACTAAGTATTGTTGATAGAGATAAAGAAATAAAACCTATATAAAAGAGGAGATCTTACCGATGGCAGAAGCACCTAAGAATAAGAAAAAAGAATTAACTCCAGAAGAGAAGGCTCAAAAGAAGGCCGACGCCGAGGCACAAACACAAGCTTTGGTTGAAAAGGCTCAAGTTGCCTTTAACGAATTTAAGACATTTAGCCAAGAACAAGTCGACAAGATTGTTGCCGCAATGGCATTGGCTGGTTCAGAAAACTCATTGCTTCTTGCTCACGAAGCACACGATGAAACTGGTCGTGGCGTTGTTGAAGATAAGGATACTAAGAACAAGTTCGCTTCAGAATCTGTTTATAACGCTATCCGTAACGACCGCACTGTTGGTGTTATCAGTGAAGACAAGGTTAAGGGACAAGTTAAGGTTGCTGCCCCACTTGGTATTTTAGCTGGTATCGTGCCAACAACTAACCCAACATCAACGACGATTTTCAAGTCAATGATGGCGGCTAAGACACGTAACGTGATTATCTTTGCGTTCCACCCACAAGCTCAAAAGTCATCTGTTCACGCCGCACAAATCGTTTACGATGCAGCTGTTAAGGCTGGTGCCCCAAAGAACTTTATCCAATGGATTGAAAACCCATCAATCGATGCCACAAATGCATTGATTACAAATCCTGGTATTGCTTCAATCTTGGCAACTGGTGGACCTGGAATGGTTAATGCTGCTTTGCACTCAGGTAATCCATCAATGGGTGTTGGTGCTGGTAACGGTGCCGTTTACATTGATGCTACAGCTAACATCGAACGTGCCGTTGAAGATTTGCTTATTTCAAAGCGTTTCGACAACAGTATGATCTGTGCCGCTGAAAACTCAGTTGTTATTGATGCATCAGTTTATGACAAGTTTATGGACCAATTGCAAAAGCAAGGTGGTTACTTGGTTCCTAAGAAGGATTACCAAAAGATTGCTGACTACGCCTTCAAGCCAAATGCTGAAGGTTATGGAGTCGCTGGACCTGTTGCCGGACGTCCAGGACCTTGGATTGCTGAACAAGCTGGTGTTAAGGTTCCTGAAGGTAAGGATATCTTGTTGTTCGAATTGGACAAGAAGAACATCGGTGAAGCTTTGTCATCAGAAAAGTTGAGCCCAATGCTTTCAGTCTATAAGGCGGAATCACGTGACGAAGCGATCGAAATCGTGCGTTCATTGCTTAACTACCAAGGTGCCGGACACAACGCCGCTATCCAAATCGGGGCTCAAAATGACCCATTTGTTAAGGAATATGCTGACGCCGTTGAAGCATCACGTATCTTGGTTAACCAACCAGATACACTTGGTGGAATTGGAGACGTTTATTCAGATGCTATGCGTCCATCATTGACGCTTGGAACTGGTTCATTGGGGAAGAATTCATTGTCACATAACTTGTCTACAGATGATCTATTGAATGTTAAAACTGTTGCTCGTCGTCGTAACCGTCCACAATGGGTACGTCTACCAGAGAACATTTACTACGAATCAAACGGAATTTCATACTTGCAAGATGTTGAAGGTGTAGAACGTGCCTTTATCGTTGCTGACCCAGGTATGGTTCAATTCGGATTCGTTGATGAAGTGCTTGATCAACTTGCATTGCGTGAGGAGCCTGTTAAGACTTCAATTTACGGAACTGTTAAGCCTGACCCAACACTTGGACAAACAATCGAAATTGCTAAGCAAATGGCTGACTTCAAGCCTGATACTGTTATCCTAATTGGTGGTGGATCAGCACTTGATGCAGGTAAGATTGCGCGTTACATCTACGAATACTCACAACAACACGAAGGTGTCTTGGATGATCCTGAAGCAATGAAGGAACTCTTCCAAAAGTTGCAACAAAAGTTTATCGATATCCGTAAGCGTATCGTTAAGTTTGAAGAGCAACCACTAACTAAGATGATTGCTATCCCAACAACTTCAGGTACTGGTTCAGAAGTTACACCATTCGCGGTTATCACTGATGACGAAACTCACGTGAAGTACCCATTGGCTGATTATGCTTTGACTCCACAAGCTGCTATCGTTGACCCTGAATTCGTTATGACTGTGCCAAAGCGTACAGTTGCATACTCAGGTTTGGATTCATTGTCACACGCTTTGGAATCATACGTTTCAGTTATGGCTTCAGACTTTACTCGTCCATGGGCTTTGCAAGCTATCAAGTTAATCTTTGATAACTTGGTTGAATCATACAACTATGATCCACAACACCCAACCAAGGAAGGTCAAACAGCCCGTGCTAATATGCACTACGCTGCAACATTGGCTGGAATGTCATTCGCCAACGCCTTCTTGGGATTGAACCACGCGATTGCCCACAAGACAGGTGGAGAATTCAACTTGCCTCACGGATTGGCTATCTCAATTGCTATGCCACACGTTATTAAGTTCAACGCGGTTACTGGAAACGTTAAGCGTACACCATTCCCACGTTACGAAACATACCGTGCACAAAAGGATTACGCTGATATCGCACGTTACATCGGTTTGGAAGGTAAGGATGATGCAGCCCTTGTTGATGCTTTGCTAGCTAAGATTAAGGAATTGACTGATGCCTTGGATGTTGATACAACATTGACTGGTAACGGTGTTTCAAAGAAGGCTGTCGAAGAAAGTGTTGATCGTTTGTCAGACTTAGTTTATGATGACCAAACAATCGGTACTAACCCACGTCAACCATTCTTGGAAGAAATCAAGCAACTATTGTTGGATGAAATCTAAGCAAATTTAAAGTTAAACAAAAGCACCCGGAATTTCCGGGTGCTTTTTTGTTATGACGAGCAAATAAAAACAGCTCAAGCACATGCTTGAGCTGTTTTTTTAATTGAGGCTAAAGTCTTTTAGGACAAGTTGGATTGGTGCATGATCTTGACGAGCACCGGTATCGATGACATCGAGACTAACCAATTTGTCACCGAGTTGATTTGAAATAAGGTAATAATCAATACGCCACCCGGCATTGTTGACCTTTGATTGCTTGGCGATTTGTGACCACCACGTATAAACCCCGGTTGCTTCAGGGTGTAACGTACGGAAGGTATCAATGTAACCAGCCTTGAGCAAATCAGTGAAGTCAGCGCGTTCTTCATCGGTAAAGCCAGCACTGTGATGATTTGTCTTTGGGTTCTTCAAATCGATTTCTTCATGCGCAACGTTAAAGTCACCAGAAAAAATGACTGGCTTTTCCGCGTTTAGCGAATCGATGTAAGTCGTGTAGGCTTTATCCCAGGCTTGACGATCTTCAAGTCGAGCCAGTTCACGCCCTGAATTTGGCGTATAAACAGTCGATACAAAGGCATTGGGGAACTCGAGGGTGATAATGCGACCTTCTTGGTCCATTTCGCCAGGCGCACCGATTTCAGGCATCGTAACGGATAATGGCTCCGTCTTGGTAAGCATCATCGTTCCAGAATAACCGGTACGCGCGGTACTGAAATTCAAATAGCGATGATATTCTGGGAAAAGCTCATCAAGCGCAGCCGCTTGTTTTTTGGTTAGGCCAGTTGGGCGTAGCTTCGTTTCTTGGATGGCTAAGACGTCTGGAGCAAGCTCGGCAAGATGTTGCAAAGTAGCCCAGGTCATTTCGCCACGTGGAGATTTATGTTCGACGGCAGCATTGATACTATCAATGTTCCATGAGATGAAAGTTGGCATAATATTCCGTCCTTTTTTTCTTATTGTGTTCATTGTAATGTATTTTGTGCACGATGTGTGAAGAAAAATGATGATGCTATGATGTGGTGGATGCTTTTTTTCATTTATAGGGTAACCATAGTCGTTTTTGAGCAAAATAAAAAGCGCAATCGAAATTGCGCTCACGTGGGGTAATGACTGATAGCCCAACAGGGAGTCGAACCCTGGATTCCGCGCTGAGAACGCGACGTCTTGA
>NZ_JQBM01000002.1:116517-155639 GCF_001437355.1 Weissella viridescens
AAATATCATCACAACAATAGTTAACTATAACAGATGGCATAATTTGTTGTCAATTAAAATTTGACTGGACGCAGTTAGAATTATTAACCATAAAAATGCTATAATAAGGGTAACATACGACAACGAACAACGATGATGAGGAGTGAGCACAATGGCATTTAACTTATACTTAGTACGACACGGTCAAACATACTTAAATAAGTATGGACGGATGCAAGGGTGGACGGACGCACCGCTAACTGAAAGTGGACTTTCTGATGCCGATGCAGCAGGAACACGTTTAGCTAATGTGCACTTTGATGCTGCTTATTCTTCAGATTTATCACGTGCGCGCATTACGGCGGAACACATTTTGGAAGCAAATCAAAAGAGCGGTGATTTATTTAAGCCAACCGAAATCTGGAACTTCCGTGAAGTCTTCTTTGGAAGTTATGAGGGCTTACGCGGTGATGTCATTGCACCAGAGATTGCTGAAAAGAAGGGTCTTCCAAATGGGCAAATCAATACATATAGTGATTTGGTGGCTGAATTAGGAGCCGATGGCACAATGGATGCTTGCCGTGAATTTGATGCTTTTGAGGATGCGGAAGATTCAGCAATGTTCTGGAAGCGATTTGATGCTGGAATGGATCAATTACGTGCAAACCACACTGATGGAGAGAACGTGTTAGTGGTGGCACACGGAACAGTCGTACGGAATGTTGCGGCACGCTTTGCTGACGAAGCTACAGCCAAGGTCGCACCCGAAAACGGTATGGTTTCAGTTTGGACCGTCTCAGAAGATGATTTAACGATGGAAGCCTATAACGATACAACAACAATTTGGTAAAGAATAGGAATTTAAATGATAGAAAATGAAATGGACGAAAAGCGTCCAGTAATCTTAGCTGGGTTAGATCGTCAAAATGATGATTTTGATTATCAGATGGAAGAATTGGCTAACTTAGTTGAAGCCAATCATATGAACCCAGTGTCAACTGTCACACAAAAGCTTGACCGCCCGAACCCAGGAACCTATTTTGGAAAAGGAAAAGTCGAGGCACTAAAAGAAGCGGTTGATTACTACCAGGTGGATATGGTGGTTACTAATGATGAATTGACGCCATCACAGATTCGTAATTTGGAGGCTGGAACTGGTGTCACGGTTATTGACCGTACTGCGTTAATTTTGGATATTTTCGCATCACGCGCTAAGACAAAGGTCGCCAAGCTTCAAGTCGAAATTGCCCAATTACAATATCAGTTACCACGTTTACGTACATCAATGAATGTACGTTTGGACCAACAAACTGGTGGTAATGGTGGTAGCTTTACGAGTCGTGGGGCTGGTGAAACAAAGCTTGAAATGAATCGTCGTCATATTGAACATCAAATTGGCGAATTGCGTAAGGAATTGGCTGAAATTGAAGCTGATGATGCGACACGTCGTGCACGTCGTGAGAAGGAAAACATTAAAAATGTTGCTTTGATTGGGTATACTAATGCTGGTAAATCAACGATTATGAACGCATTGGTACGTCGCTTCGGTGAGAATCAAGAAAAGACCGTCTTCCAAGCCGATATGTTATTTGCGACGTTGGAAACGTCGGTTCGTAAATTGAACTTACCTGATAAGCAAAGTTTTTTGTTATCTGACACGGTTGGATTTGTCTCACATTTACCTCACGGATTAGTGGCGGCCTTTAAAGCAACGCTAGCTGAGGCTGCCTCGGCCGACCTTTTGGTTCAAGTTGTCGATTATTCTGACCCTAACTATAAGGAAATGATGAAAACGACTGCTGATACGCTTAAAGAGATTGGGGTGGGTGACATTCCGATGATCGTTGTCTATAACAAGGCGGATAAGTGTGATGGTGTGCCATATCCTGAGCGTGAAGGGGATGATCTCATTCTCTCTGCACCAGAGGAAAGTTCACAAGATATGTTGTTGGACGCAGTTCGCCAGCACATCTTTTCAGACTTAATTGAGAAGACTGTTTTGATTCCATTTGACCAAGGTCAAGTGGTTTCAGAATTAAACGATCAAGCAACCGTTCTCTCAACGGAATACGTTGAGAATGGCACGCAAATGCAAGTGGTACTAACGCCAACCCAATTAGGTCGCTTTGAAAAATACGTTATTGATTAATCATACAAAAACACACCTAGTCGTAGGTGTGTTTTCGTTTTTGATGGAAGTAAAACAGACACATTACTAAATGTGTTGATAACACTAACGTTTTGCATGATTTATTAAAATATTGTGATAAAATAAGAACACATGTTAAGGCACGAAGTAATAGGAGAACGATATGGTGAAATTTTTAATCCCATATATTGGGAAATACAAGAAAGATGTTGTGTGGGCGGTGATAACAATTACCATCGCTGCAGTTACATCTTTGTGGCAACCGAAGTTGCTACAACAAGTGGTCCAAGCAATCGCCGATGATAAAATGAATCTGATGATTCCGTTGGGGATTCAATTAATTGTGGTAGCTTTGATTGGCTTAGTTGCTGGAGCAATTAACACGATTTTTGCAGCCAAAATTGGAACGGGAACTGCCGCGGATTTACGTGCCGCTGAATATAAGAAGGTCCAAACATTCTCGTTTGGAAACATTGAACGTTTCTCAACTGGAAGTCTCGTCGTGCGCATGACGAATGACGTACAACAAGTCCAAACGATTGTGATGGTCTTCTTCCAATCCCTCTTACGTGTGCCAATTCTCTTTATTGGTGCCTTAGTATTGGCATTGACGACATTGCCACGTTTATGGTGGGTTATTTTAGTTATGGTTATCCTGGTTGTCGTCATTACGATGGGTGTTTTGTCACCAATGGGTAAGTTATTCGGTAAATTCCAGAATTTATTGGACAAGACGAATAATATGGCTAAAGAAAATTTGCAAGGTGTGCGCGTCGTTAAGTCATTTAACCAAGAACACAATGAAGAAGTTCGTTTTGATGCAAATTCAAAAGAATTGACGGATATCAATATTAAAATTGGATACCTGTTTGGTATTTTAATGCCTGCCTTTATGTTGATTGGTGAACTAGCAATTGCTGTATCAATCATTTTCGTGGCACGTAATATTGTTTCCGATCCAACCATGTTGGGGGCTTTGACTTCATTCGTGAATTATTTGATGCAAATTATGAATGCCATTGTTATGGCAGGATTTATGTCAATGTTTGCGGCACGTGGAATTGAATCAACGAAGCGAATTAAAGAAGTTATGGATACCAAGCCTGACCTTACATTCGATGCCAATGCGGCTGAAGAAAAATTATCTGGGGATGTTGAATTTGACCATGTATCATTTGCTTATCCAGGGGATGAGCATGAGGTCTTGAAGGATGTATCATTTAAGGTCAAGCAAGGTGAGATGATTGGATTAGTAGGTGCAACAGGATCAGGTAAATCTACGCTTGCGCAATTGATCCCGCGCCTATATGACCCAACCGACGGTGTCGTTGAAGTCGGTCATGAAAATTTGAAAAAAGTGAATGAAAAGTCATTGCGTAAGGCAGTCGCCTTTGTGCAACAAAAAGCGATTTTATTCTCTGGTAAAATTTCAGATAATTTGAAACAAGGTAAGTTTGATGCTGATAGTGCCGATATGAAGCACGCTGCTGATATGGCACAAGCAGCTGAATTTATTGAAAAGTATGATGACCAATACGAACATGAAGTTGAGGAGCGTTCAGCAAACTTTTCTGGTGGGCAAAAACAACGTTTGTCCATTGCACGTGGCGTTATTGGAAATCCATCCGTTTTGATTTTAGATGATTCAACGTCAGCGTTGGATGCTCGTTCAGAAAAGTTAGTTCAAGAAGCACTTGAAGCTGACCTACCTGATACAACTAAATTTGTGATTGCAGAAAAGATTTCATCAGTGATTAAGGCTGATCGTATCTTTGTTATGCAGGATGGGGAACTCATTGCTGCGGGAACACATCGTGAATTAGTAGCGTCATCACCGGTTTATCGTGAAATTTATGAAACTCAAAAAGCACAGGAGGTGATTGACTAATGCAAAGTTTATGGCATGCAATAAAATTCTTTGCCCGATATTTTAAGCACTATAAATTAGGGATGTTGATCATCGCTGTGTTTACAATTTTGGCAACGTATTTTCAAGTTAAAGCGCCCGTATATATGGGAAAGGCGATTCAAGAAATTGCTAATTATTTAATGTTGAAATCTAACCCTGCTACGGCAAAACAAGCGTCAATGACGCAAGTCTATAATGCTGTAGAAATGTTTTTACTCTTTATTGTGATGATGGGAGTTGGCCTATTCATTGTTTCAATGGCACAAGCCATTATCTCATCTCGTTCAGTTGATGATATGCGAACTGGTTTGTTTGCGAAGATTCAACGCATGACCGTGAAGTATTTTGACTCACATCGAGATGGTGAAGTGCTGTCACGTTTCACATCGGATTTGGATAACATTTTCAATGCGATGAATGAAGCCATTTTCCAGCTGTTCGCTCAATTAGTGTTGTTAATTGGGGTTGTGATTATGATGTTCCACCAAAACGTGCAGTTAGCATGGGTAACCATTGCGTCAACGCCAATTGCGGTGCTGCTGTCAGTAATTATTATTACGCAAGCACAACGCTATGTTAATTTACAGCAAGAAGAAGTTGGTCATTTGAATGGATACGTGAACGAACAAATCAATGGTGAAAAGGTGATTATCACGAATGGTTTGCAAGCTGGTTCAATTGATGAATTTATGGAACACAATGATAAGGTGCAACAAGCAACTTATCGTGGTCAAGTTTGGTCAGGAATCCTTAATCCATTGATGATGGGGATGAGCCTGGTTAATACAGCGATTGTCATTTTCTTTGGTGGTTACTTAGCATTGAATGGTAGTTTAGATCGTGCAACTGCCTTAGGGATGATTGTGATGTTCGTGAACTTCTCACAACAATTCTACCAACCAATCAGCCAAATCACGTCAACATACAACATGTTGCAATTGGCTGTAACTGGTGCGCGTCGTCTTGACGAAGTCTTTGCACAAAAGGATGAAGTTAGTCCAGCAGAACCCGTTGCTTTTGATGGGTTGAAGGATAAGGTGGAATTAGACGACATTCACTTTAGTTATAATCCTGGTAAAGAAATATTGCATGGGATTTCCATTGAAGTGGATAAGGGAAAGATGGTTGCCTTGGTTGGTCCAACAGGGTCAGGTAAGACAACGGTGATGAACCTCTTGAATCGTTTCTATGATGTTGATTCAGGGGCAGTGAAGTTCGATGGTATCGACGTTCGGGATATGTCATTGAAGAATTTGCGTGATCATGTTGGGATTGTGTTACAAGATTCAATCATCTTTACTGGAACCATTCGTTATAACATCACGTATGGAAAGCCTGACGCTACAGACGAGGAAGTCGTCTCTGCAGCCAAGCAAGCTAATATTCATGATTTCATCATGTCATTGCCTGAGCAATACGATACGGAAGTTAGTGATGAAAATTCAGTCTTCTCAACTGGACAAAAGCAATTACTTTCAATTGCTCGTACCATCTTAACGAACCCAGAACTTTTGATTTTGGATGAAGCAACATCTAACGTCGATACGGTGACGGAAGCGAAGATTCAAAAGGCCATGGATAACGTCATTGCCGGACGAACGAGCTTTGTGATTGCGCACCGATTGAAGACGATTTTGAATGCTGACAAGATTGTTGTTTTGAAAAACGGAAATATTATTGAAGAAGGGACTCATCAAGAACTCTTGGCTCAAGATGGTTTCTACGCAGAGTTGTACCATAATCAAATGGTATTTGAATAAAGTGAAAACGACTAAATGCAAATTTAGTCGTTTTTTTTGTGCTAAAATGAAAGAAATAACGCATGAGGAGCAAGAATGAAATATTTAAAAGTTGAGCGGAAGTGGGCGTTGGTCATTGCTTTAATTCTAACCCTAGCCGCAGTTGTGCAAATTACATCAATGGATTTGTCAGCTGGTGCGCGTGATATTGGTAAAATTATTGGTACCTTTGTGATTCCGGGTGCGTTTTACTTCATTGCCTTTGCGCCAAAATCTGATGATGAAAAATAAAAAGCAGCAGACTTAAAGTCTGCTGCTTTTTATTTTGTGTAATCATCGGGATCGTTATTTGGATCACGTAGTAATTTTTCAAGTAGGTAAAAAACAAGGGCTTCAAATAGTGCCAAAACAACGAAAGTGATGCGTGCCCATGCCTGTGGAAAGACAAAAACAAGCGCGAATGTGGCAAGCGGTAAGATTACGGTGATGCCGCGCCAAATGACTTTTGCAATCATATTAATTCTCCTGGTATTGGGTAATTATATTTTCAACTTGTGCTAGCGTCGAGCTTCGATATGAACGTGTTGGCTGCATCAATGTTTTAATATCAGTTGTATTCAGTGATGTCTTTGCTAGAATGACCGGAATTAGCTCTGGTTGCTCGCGTAAGGCCTTAGCAATATGGCCTTGTTGGTTTGATGTGTTGTGCTTCAAAATACGCAAAGAAGAGCAGACACGCCCAAATTGTGATAAGGGTAATCAAAAGATTTAATTGAAATACGTGTTGGCTATTTTGTAATAGCAATAATACGCTGATTAAACTGGCATAAATACTAAAGCGTATATACGGGTTTGTTTTCATAGCTGTTTCAACCTCGACATGTCTCTTTGCATTGATTGTAGCACATTTTGAAGCATTTCATATGCTGATATCTAGGTTTATAAACAATGTTGATGGATGATTAACTGCATGTGTGGTTTGATAAACAAATTTCTGTATGAGTAATGGTACCAGTGCCCTTACAAGAAGAATTGCTTTACTGCGTTCAATTGTGATGATTACTTAAATAATTACGATTAGCAACCATCAGTGATAATTTTACAGAAAAACACCCGCTGCAATTATTGCAGCGGGTGTTTTTGTTTAACCTAGAATTTGGTTTGTGTAGTTCATAAAGCGATCAAGATAATCTGCAGTATCAACTTCAACGGCGGCAAAGTCTGTTTTAACAGGATCTAACGCACGTTCTGGATCACCAATGGTACGTCCATCTTCGTGGGTTACCATCATGTTGATTGGTAACAGAGTCACCAACTTTGGATCAACCGCAACACCAACAGCTAGTGGGTCGTGTAGGGCGGCACCACGCTTATCGATATCCAAACGATCATACGCCTCAATATAGTAGTCGAAAATGTCAGCAAAGACACGACCTTTTTCTGTACCTAAGTCACGCCACTCTTGGGTTTCCTTTTTGGTCAAAAGGGTTTGCATTGTGACATCAAGTCCAACCATAACCAAGTGCTTAGCATGCTTATAAACATAATCAGCTGCTTCTGGGTCTTGGTTGATGTTGGCCTCGGTGTAAGGTGTGACGTTACCGGGAACAGTCAAGGCACCACCCATTAGGGTAATGTTACCAATGAGGTCGATGATTTCAGGATCTTTTTGCATCGCTGCCGCAAGATTAGTTAATGGACCAGTTGGCACAATAATCAAATTGTCTTGGTAGGCATGCGCTGATTCAATCATGAAATCAACAGCAGGTGTTGTTTCAACTGGGCGGGCAGCCGCAGCCAATTCAACATCACCAATACCGTTTTTACCATGAATATCCATTGAGATTTCCATTGTTTCAAAACCATCGGTTGTTGAAGAATGACTAAAACCTCGATAAACAGGAACATCGGTTGCGCCAAGCAATTCCAACAGCTTTAAGCTATTTTCAGCAGCGGTATCAACCAAAGTGTTTCCATAAGAAGCAGCGATTCCAATCAAATCAGCATCAGGTGTGGCGAGCGCGTAAGCAATTGCTAGTGCGTCATCAACCCCAGTGTCTAAATCAAGAATCATTTTTTTACGGGCCATGGGTTTCTCCAATCTCTATTTGTTCATTGCGGCAACTTGTTCTAAGAACCAAGTATTGAAAGCTTCGGCATTAATGCCAACACCAACGTTTACGTTCGTGTAGCCAGGTTCATGCCAACGATATTGAAAATCAGCAACAGTCGCACCGATGGCTGGGCCTTCGGTAACCACATCCACTGCGAATGGCTTAGTTTCGATGACGCTAGGATCAACAGCATACAAAATCGTATTAACGTCGTGCATTGGCTTACCACCAACATGCACATCTTCATAAGCGGTAACGATACCGTACAACATTTCACCAGCAGGACCCATTTCACGTAACGTGTTCGTGCTCTCTTCAGTAAGGAGAGCGTTCAATGTCACGTCTAAACCAATCATTGTGATGGGCAATTCACTTTTGAAAACAATTGCAGCGGCATCTGGATCAGTGAAAACGTTGAATTCAGCAACTGAACTCACATTACCACCAGAAATTGAGCCACCCATTAAGATGAATTCCTTAATCAAAGGCTTATCTTCAGGATGTTGTTGCAAAAGCAAAGCTAGGTTAGTGTATGCGCCAGTTCCAATAATTGTAATTGGCTCAGCACTTTCATTTAAAACTTGGTGAATAGCTTCCACGGCATCAATGGCAAGTGGCTTGGTTGTTACTTCAGGGAAGTCGTAACCAGGCATACCAGATTCGCCATGAATATAAGAAGCGTCTTTGAATTCGCGCTTCAAAGGTGCTTTGGCACCTTGCGCAACCGGAATATCAGTTCGGTCAAAAAATTCAAGTAGTTTTAGTGAGTTGTTGGTTGTCTTTTCAACACTGACATTACCTGCAACTGCAGTAATTAATTTAACATCTAAATCGGGACGATTAACAGCAACCGCAATGGCGGCAGCGTCATCAATTCCGGGATCCATATCTAAAATGACAGGTTTTGCCATGTGGTATTCCCCCTTGTTAGACAATGATTACCAAACGAATAGTCCGGCAGCAGCAGCAGAAAGTAATGAAACCAAGATACCTGAAAGTAGCATCTGTGGTACGTGGGCTGCAATGTAATCATTCTTTTCCTTTGAAACAAGTCCCTTGAAGGCACCTAGAATCATACCAACTGTACTGAAGTTAGCAAAGCTAGTAAGGAAGACAGTCAATACGGCCTTGGCGTGTTCGTTAGCGAACAAACCTGTTCCGGCCATGATGTCCTTAGAAATCTTACCCATAACAACGAATTCGTTAGTAACCAACTTAGTTCCCATGAATTGGGCAATTTGGAAGGCTTGGTTTGTATCGAAACCTAGCAACCAAGCAAATGGGAATAGGACAACTCCGAAGATGTTTTCCAATGACAACCAGTGCAAACCAGTTAAGGCAAAGACCTTGTCGATGAATCCAGCCAACGCAATGAAGGCAATAACAGTGGCAGTGATGATCAAAATCAAACGACCAGCGTTCAAGATTGAGTCACCCAAGAATGAGAAGAATGGTTCGCGCTTCTCACCTTCTTTGTGAATTGAGGCAATGGTATCTTCTTCAGGTGAAACCTCAACTGGGTTAAGTAATGAAGAAATTACGATTGCACCCAAAATGTTTAGGGGTACAGCGGCCATAACGTATTGGCCGGGAACCATGGCAGTATAGGCACCAAGGATGGCGGCCGTCACACAGCTCATTGACATCAAAGCCAATGTGTAGTTACGACGAGCGCTCATAGCGTTCAATTGGGCACCAGAAACGGCAAGCACTTCGGTGTTACCAAGGAACATCATTTCAACTGAGAAGAAAGCTTCAAACTTTGGTTGTCCAGTAATGAATGATAATCCACGACCAATCCACTTAACCAACCATGGCAAGATACCAAGGTAAGTCAAAATGTCAAACAATGGCACAACAAGCAACATTGGAAGCAATGCACTTGTTACGAAGTTTGGCATACCAGTCGTTGGCTTCAACCAATCAGGTAGGGCGAAGGCAATACCGATGTTAGCAGCTTGAACAATCCAAGCAAAGGCATCGGCAGCGCCCTTAACAATATCTTGACCAATACTGAACTTCATGAAGAACCAGGCCAACAACAATTCCAAAGCAACAACCAACAAAATGCGTGACCACTTCACGTTTTTGCGATCATTTGAGAATAAGAATGCAATGCCTAAAAAGACAAAGATACTTAAAAAGTTAACGATAATGTAAAACATTATAAATAGTCCTCTCTGTACTCCTAAAAAGTAGAAAAAATAAAATAAGTTACGCTTAAGATTATAGCAGAGAGTCGCAGTGTATAAGGGTTTTGCTAGCAAATAACATAGTTCTGAAATATTATCTTAAATGTTTCTAAATATTAAAACGATTAACCTGTTTTTTTGCACAGCTTATCCACAGGAAAGTTCGGAATTTAAGCGTGAATCTAGGAAATGGGAATCGCTATTCTTCTGTTTTTACGTGAAATATTGCACATTATCGCATTACAGTTTCGGCTGTGTAAAGTTTTTCTTTACGATTTTACTAGTAGTAAAATGCGATTAAACAATATATATTCAAATGTAAGCTTAGTGACGCATAATATGGCGGGTTTTAAGGTCTAATGTATTTATAATGTATGGATAAATTTATTAACGTAACTAAATGCTATTTAAAAGTAATTGATTTGTAATTTTGCAAAGATTGTGTAAAGATAGATTATGTATAAGTGATACGTTCGGCGTTTCAAGCGCCAACGTTGAAAAATTTGGGACGAGGTAGAGTTTATGAGTGGATTTATTGAATTTCAAAATGTTTCCAAAGTGTATGACGGCGCTAAAGTCGCAGTGGAAGACATTGATTTGAGTTTTAATAAGGGGGAGTTCATTTGTTTCATCGGTACGAGTGGTAGTGGTAAGACAACCCTTATGCGGATGATTAACCGAATGAACACACCAACTTCAGGAAAAATTTTGGTAGATGATAAGGACGTAGCAACTTTAAATCCAGTTGAGTTACGTCGACGAATTGGTTATGTGATTCAAAGCATTGGTTTGATGCCGCACATGACGATTCGTGCAAACATCACCTTAGTACAACGTCTTTTGAAAGTGGATGAGGTCGAACGTGAAAAGACGGCCAATAAGATGATTGACTTGGTTGAATTGCCTCGTGAAATGTTGGATCGTTATCCTTTTGAGTTATCAGGAGGACAGCAACAACGTATCGGGGTTGTGCGTGCTTTGGCTGCAGATCAAGATATCATTCTAATGGATGAACCGTTTGGTGCATTGGATCCAATCACGCGTGAATCTTTGCAAGATTTGATTAAATCATTGCAAGTCAAATTGGGTAAGACTGTTATTTTCGTGACCCACGATATGGATGAAGCTTTGAAGCTTGCTAATCGTTTGGTTGTGATGAGCCACGGACATGTCATTCAATTTGATACACCTGATAATGTTTTGCGTCACCCAGCCAATGAATTCGTTGAAGAGTTGATTGGTGAAGAACGTCTATTGCAAGCGCAACCAGATGACACGCAAGTTAAGACGATTATGAGTAATGGTGCCATCACCATCCACACAGATCGCTCATTGAGCGACGCCATCACAATTATGAAGGAAAAGCGTGTTGATTCATTGATTGTGACTGATAACGCTGGTGTGCTAAAGGGTGTTGTTGATGTGCAGAACTTGAATAAGCAACGCGATCGCGCTTCAAGTGTGGGTGACATTATGGTTGATGTTCCATACGTTAAGGAAACCGACCTTTTGAGAAATACGTTGCAACGTATTTTGAACCTTGGTTTGAAGACGGTCCCAGTTGTTGATGACCAAAAGCATGTTGTTGGTATTTTGACACGTTCATCATTAGTTGACTTGGTTTACGATACAATTTGGGGAACTTCTGCTTCCGACACCGATGCAGATAAAGCAGCCAAGGCTGATCAATCTGAAACAACAGCCAATGATGGAGCACCAGCTACTACTGACGCCAAGGAGGTATAGTCGATGCAAGCCTTTATTTCAGAATACGGTTCACAAATTCTAACGAAGAGTGGCCAACATATCTATATTTCGGCAATCGCCTTATTCTTTGGAATCATTGTTGCTGTACCAGCTGGGATTGCGCTAACCCGTGCAAACAAGTTAGCTAACCCCATTATAAATGTGGTGAGTGCGTTACAGACAATTCCATCTTTGGCGCTTCTAACCTTGATGTTACCAATCTTTGGGATTGGGCGTACGCCAGCGATTATTGCACTATTCATTTATTCTTTACTTCCCATTCTGCGTAATACGTATTTGGGTATGAGTAACGTGAATGACGAATATCGTGATGTGGCTCGTGGAATGGGGATGAGCAATATGCAGTCAATCTTTATGGTCGAATTGCCAATTGCTCTACCGACTATTATGGCCGGAATCCATTTGTCAGCCATCTACGTTATTTCTTGGGCAACCCTAGCTTCATATATTGGAGCTGGTGGTTTGGGAGACCTTATCTTCAGTGGTTTGTACAACTACCAACCAGAATTGATTTTCGCTGGAACAATTCCAGTTACAATCATTGCCTTGGTTGTTGATTTCTTATTATCTAAGTTGGAACGAATCATGACGCCAAAGGCGTTCATTTTGCAACAAGATATGGCCGATAAACAACAAGCCCGTGAAGATGCAGAACGGAGGGCTCGCTAATGACCACTCAGAAAAAAGTACGTAACATTGTTATTGGGGTCGTGGCATTTATTGTTTTGCTAGCCGGATATTTCTGGCTGATGCCACCTCAAACTGAGAATAAGCCAATTACAGTCACTGGTGGAATTACATCAGAAGCCCAAACACTGGGAAGCATTAATGCTGATATGATTTCATACTATACTGGTCGTCCAACTCGGGTCATTAATAACTTGGCGACGACAACAATTAATCAGAAGGCGATGACTAATGGCGACGCACAAGTTTCAGCGGCCCGATATACCGGAACCGACTTGACGACGACGTTGGGATTGCCAGCTGAAAAGAACCCACAAAAAGCCTTCAACACAGTGCATGATCAATTTGAAAAGAAATATAATGAGACATGGTTCCCATCATATGGATTTGAAAATACGTATGTGTTCTTGGTACGCAAAGACACCGCTAAGAAGTACAACTTAAAGACTGTTAGTGATATGGAAAAAGTTGCCGATAAGCTGAGCCTGGGGGTTGATACCGCTTGGGTGACGCGTCAAGGTGATGGTTATGATGGCTTTAAAAAGACCTACTTCCCATTCAAGTCAATTCACCCAATGCAAATTGGTTTGGTGTACACGGCTGTGGCAAGTAAGAAGATGGATGTTGTGCTGGGTTACACCACTGATGGGCGGATTGGAAGTTACGATTTGACAATGCTTAAGGATGATCGTCACTACTTCCCACCATATGATGCATGTCCAGTGGTTGATAATGTTACCTTAAACACAACGCCTGGTTTGAAGAAAGCCATGACCAAGTTGTCAGGTAAGATTGATACCAAGCAAATGCAACAATTGAACTATCAAGTTGATAACAACTTGAAAGAACCTTCAGTGGTTGCAAACGATTTCTTGCAAAAACATAATTATTTCGAAGGAGAGTAAAGCACAATGGATATGGCGAAGATGAACATTTTTCAACAATTTATTGCATATTTTGCTCAAAACGGAAGCTATGTGTTTGAGCAGTTTATGCGACATTTCTTAATGTCAGTTTACGGGGTATTGTTTGCCGCCGTGATTGCTATCCCGCTGGGGATTTATATTGCCAACCGCCACACGCTTTCCAAGTGGGTGATCCGGCTTGCTAGCATTATTCAAACCGTTCCATCATTGGCTATGGTTTCAATCTTGATGCTTGCAATGGGGCTTGGTGTTAAAGTTGTCTTAATGGCAACGTTCTTATATGCCCTTTTGCCAATCTTGAGTAATACCTACACTGGAATTAATCAGGTGGATCGTAACGTGTTAGATGCCGGAGAAGGAATGGGAATGACCGGTTGGCAACAGCTATATATGGTTAAGTTGCCACTGTCAATTTCCGTTATCATGGCTGGTTTGCGGAATGCCTTGGTGCTAGCAATTGGTGTGGTTGCGATTGGCGCTTTTGTCGGTGCTGGTGGCTTGGGTGATATCATCATCCGTGGTACGAACGCGACAAACGGTGGTGCCATCATCTTAGCTGGTGCATTGCCAACGGCCTTTATGTCAATCATCGCTGATTGGGGTATGGGAAAAATTGAAAAGTTCTTGGATCCTGCGACACAAATTCGTCGTAAGCGGACACAAGGTTAATCAAAAAAGAGCCAATTATTATGATTGGTTCTTTTTTGTAATAAACAGGCGTGTCTCCTGATGGAGACACGCCCTTTATTTTATTCAGTTATTGGCAGCGCTAGGCTGTATGCCCAGCGGATGTCATTGACGTTGCCGTCCATACAAACAGTGCAGTTATATGTGAATCCAACTTGCTTAATGAGCCGTTGCATCCGCTGATTCAAGGGATGCGTATCGATGCGTATTGCTTGGAAGCCAAGGTAGTTAGTCCAGGTGAGCAGATTAGACATAAAGATTTGGCCAAGGTGTTGACCCCGGAAGGCACTCGAAATGGCAATGCGATGCAAAGACACGTACGGGGTGACATCGTCTGACCACTTACCATCCAGCGGGATGGTGTAATTTGGTTCTGGTGTTTGCCGAATGACGGCATAGCCAATGACAGCGATGTCGTTGACCAAAACATAGGCTTCACCACTCAGAATATCGGCTTTAATTAATGCTTCATCAGGATAACCGTCCTGCCATTGTGGCACGCCGTCAGCTTTTAAATTAGCCTGTGCCTCATGAATGATGGTCATAATTTGGGATAAATCTTGTACTGTCGCGGGGCGCGTCAATGGAAGCATGCTGATACCGGTCCTTTATAAAATTTGTAAGGTTTAATACTTACAATTATACAAAGAATGTGTGTTGACGTATAATTGAATTTGAAGCAAGCTGCGTTAAAGTGTTGCTGGATTCGTTTTTTTACGATGTAAAATACATGCAAAAAAAGGAGAGACTGATGGCAGAAATTGAATTAATGGGGATGCCAGTCTGGGTCTATGCTAAAAATATCGATGATCAAAAACCAGTTGCACCCAATCAATTAATTACAGGACATGTGGGGGAGCCTTACCAGGTTGAACCAGCTGAAATTGATGGCTACACTTTTGTTAAAGCAAAAGGGGAAACAAATGGTGTATTGAATGATGAAATGCATACGGTGACATTATATTATCGTCCGGCCCACTATCTGGAAGCTCAAAAGCTGACAAATAAGTACTTGCATATCAAACAACCTGTGGCAACGTACCTCGAAATGAACGGCGAACAAGATGGCTCGAATTTGTGGCCAGATACGGTGGTGCCAGTTTCAAGTCGTGTGGCTACACAAGATGGTACATTCTGGTATGAACTTGCTGATTCGCGTTGGGTACCATTTTCAATGCAAAATATGCAGTTATCAAGTGAGCGTGGGGATCGCTCAGACGAGCAACCAAGTTGGTTAAAGAATAAAGTCTGGGATACTAAGAAAATTTCAGTGATGGGGGTCATTGATTTCATTCCAAACCAGACGCTAAATGTCTATGACCAGCCTTATGGTCAAGTCATAGGACAACTTGCCGACGGTACGCCGGTAAATCTGATTGAAGAAGTGACGGATGGTGCGGGTAACCTGTGGTATCACTTGGACCAGTACGGCTGGGTGTCGAGTTTGTACGTAAAAATTAAATAAACATATTAAACATTTGGGGAGATGAGCAATATGACAGAAATACTTGTATTACAAGCTGATTTGCACGAAAAAATGTGGGGCGGTACGGCTTTACGTGATTTGTACGGGTTTGATATTCCAAGTGATCACACGGGGGAAGCTTGGGTTGCTTCTGGGCATCCTAATGGACCAACTTGGATTAAAAATGGTCGCTTTAAGGGCAAGACGTTAGTTGAGGTTTGGCGTCAACATCCAGAGCTGTTTCAAAATGCACATGGGGTAAGACCTTTTCCACTATTGGTTAAGATCCTAGATGCACATGAAAACTTATCGGTTCAAGTTCATCCGGGTAATGCATATGCAGCAAAGCACGCCCATGAGTTGGGCAAAACAGAGTCGTGGTATATTTTGGCAGCTAAACCTGACGCTGAAATTTACTTTGGTCATCATGCACAGACACGGGCTGAATTTAGTCAGATGTTAGAACAGCGTGATTGGGAGCGTTTGTTAAGGAAGGTGCCAGTGAAGGCCGGTGACTTTTTCTATGTACCAGCAGGTACTTTGCATGCCCTGGGCGCTGGCGTAGTGGCCTTGGAAATTCAACAATCTTCTGATACCACGTACCGTGTATATGATTTTGATCGTATTGATCAGACTACAGGGTTCCACCGGAAATTAGACTTACTAGATGCCAAAGCGGTAACACAGGTGCCCTTTGCACCTGTTACACCCAAGCAAACAACGAAACAAATTGGTGGAGCAACGTGTACGACGTTAGTCCAAGCAGAATATTTCAATGTGCAAGATTACCATTTAGATGGCGCATGTACGTTAGCCCCAAGCGATAGTTATCAAATCGGGGTAGTTGTATCCGGTAAGGTAACCATAAAGAGTAAACGTGATACTTACAGTTTTACGCCGGGGATGAGTTTTATCTTACTCGCCGATGGCAGTGATTGCATGGTAACGGGGACAGGTGAATTTGTGCTAGCGACTCCTGGACCGGCCGCAAAATAAATAAAAAATTAAGTGATAATGGTGTTCAGCAAAACGAACAAAATGTTACACTTAGTGCTAGCAATTTAAAGTGATTATGCTGCGGCATAATAAAAAGGAGTAAGACATGAGTTTAAGAAGTTCATTGGCAACCTTTGTCGGAAATAGTTCATATTTTGTGTTGCACAATGTGCTCCACCGCGGAGGCACATCATTACCAGGAAAATTGGCAATTAAAATTGATCCAAATGTTATGACGACATTGGCTGAAAAATACGATGTCATCTTAGTGACTGGAACTAATGGTAAGACGTTAACCACCGCTTTAGCGACCCGTGTCTTGCGTGAAAAATATACTGACGTCATCACGAACCCATCAGGTTCAAACATGATGCAAGGAATCACTGGGACCATGCTCACAGCAAAGCCTAAGAAAAATGGGCAAAAGCCAGTAGCAATTCTTGAGGTTGACGAAGCCAATATGGAAGAGGTCGCCCGTCAATTAAAGCCGAAGGCGTTTGTTTTGACGAACATATTCCGTGATCAATTAGATCGTTATGGTGAAATTTACACGACCTATGAAAAGATTCTGAAGGGGATTCGACTATTCCCTGAAGCGACGGTGATTGCCAATGCGGATTCACCAATCTTTATGCGTGGTAATTTACCTAATCCAAAGGTTTACTTTGGTTTCAAGACAGAATCTGAAACCGGGGACATGCGTGCACCATATAACACAGATGGGGTTTTGTCACCCACTGACAATTCCGTTCTGCACTATCACTACATTACCTTTGCGAACCAAGGTTCTTATTTCAGCAAGACTGATGACTTCAAGCGGCCTGAACTGGATTATGCCGTCACCAAGTTAAATGAGTTAACACCACGTTATTCAAACTTTGACATTGATGGTCAAACTTACCAAATCGAAATTGGTGGAGAATATAATATCTATAATGCTTTGGCAGCTTACACCATTGGTCGTTACATGGGTGTTTCACAAGCGCAAATCAAGCGTGCTTTTGAATCAAATGCACAGATTTTTGGTCGACAAGAAGCGGTTAAAGTTGACGATAAAGATGTCACTATCGTTTTGATTAAGAATCCAGTTGGGGCTAATCAGGTCATTCAAATGATGGCTTCTGATGATCAACCATTCTCAGTGATTGCTTTACTAAACGCCAATTACGCTGATGGTATTGATACAAGTTGGATTTGGGATACCGAATTCGAAGATTTGGCCAAGACTAACATGCAAGCTATCTCAACAGGTGGTGAGCGTTACAAGGATTTGTATGTTCGTATTAAGATGGCTGGCTTCGGTGACCAACCAGTCTATGAAGATTTAACACGGATTGTGGCAGCTATTAAGGCGCAACCAACAGAACACGTCTATGTCGCCGCCACTTATACAGCAATGTTGCAATTGCGTGAGCAGTTAAAGCAAGCTGGTTACATTAAAACTGGAATGGAGGGCTAATCAATGGCGGAATACACTTTACAAACAGCGCACCTATACGGTGACTTGATGAACACGTATGGTGATTACGGTAATATCGTTGCCCTAAATTTCTATGCTAAGCAACTCGGTGTGGCCGTTGAAACGGATATGGTTTCACTTGGTGATGATTTTGATGATACCAAGTATGATTTTGTCCTTTTTGGTGGTGGTCAAGACTATGAGCAAATGGTGGTGACCAAAGACTTGCCTAGCAAGGCGCCAGCCATTAAGCGCTACATTGAAGATGGTGGGACTTTCCTTGGCGTTTGTGGTGGTTTCCAATTATTAGGAGACTATTTCGTTTTGGCTGATGGTACGCGTGTTGAAGGAATCAAGGCGATGATGCATTACACGTTGAATCAGCCAAACGGTCGATTCATTGGAAATGTGACGATCGAAGATCCAACTAATGGGGATATCTATCATGGTTTTGAAAATCACCAAGGGCGAACATTCCTTGATGATAAGGAACGTCCTTTGGGGATGGTCAAGCAAGGTAAGGGAAACAATGGTGAAGATGGTGGAGAAGGTTTGGTCTATAAGAACACTTACGGAACCTACTTCCATGGACCTATCTTGACGCGTAACGGAAATCTAGCCTTACGTATGTTGCAAAAGATGCTTGAGCGTCGCTATCCCGATGTTGATTGGGCTAGTCGAGTTTCTGAAATCGAACCTGAATTCTATTAATAAAGACGAAAAACGCGCACATATTTGTACGCGTTTTTTACTTCTTTAATCTGAAATGGACCATAGCAGAGCAGACATACTAACTAGTTTTGCACGGCGTGATAGTGGTTTCTTACCAAAAATGGGTTGGAGTCATTCAGATTGGATGATGATTGTTGGAGTTAGTCTTTCGGGATTCGTAACGCTAATGTTACTTACGCGTTTAGCTTACAACGTGATGCGTCATGGAGATAAGTGAGATGCCTAAGTAGTGCAAAATGTTCTTAAAGCAATTTAATATTATGATGGTGGGCGACTTGATTATTAGTAGTTTGGGCGTATTACCAGCCGCGTTGACACCTGGAGAAGTTAAAGTGGGCAATCGAGTTTTGAATGGTCGTTATCAACAAAAAGCTGGAGAAACGGATGTTTATCAATACAAAAAAGAGGATAAACCACGTTATCAGAAATCAACAAAGGTTGCCTATGAGCGCCCAGCAAGCGAGCTGCAGCCAAGAAAAAGCGTCAAACCATTTTGCGAAAGGCAAAGAAACTAACCAAAAAGTGGCTAAAAAAGGCAAATAAAAAGACTAAAAAGTCCGCAAACAAGTTACGTAAAGGTTTAACTAAGGGGCATTCTGGTTCTAAGAAGGACAAAGATACGCAGAAAGCTTTTGATGCCTATTCATCACACGGTTGGAAGGGTCAATACCGTGGTGGGCCAGCAAATGCAAATGGTAAGTGGATGAATAAGCCAAGTGGGAATGCCCAAAGATTACCTACGAAAAAATCCGATGGGACTGATATTACTTATGCCGAATTTGATA
The DNA here is from genome assembly GCF_001437355.1 of Weissella viridescens. Lineage (GTDB taxonomy): Bacteria > Bacillota > Bacilli > Lactobacillales > Lactobacillaceae > Weissella > Weissella viridescens. Next base: position 136,104 of record NZ_JQBM01000002.1, read on the forward strand.
TTGATGACGTAAAACCAAGATCTGCTAGAAGGCTTGTGAAAGGTAGCGATGGGAATGTATATTATACAAATGACCATTATAAAACATTTAAAAGGGTTGAAAAATGAGAATCATGAAACGAAATCAAATATATAGAGTTAGTGAATATGAATTGAATCAAAGATTAGATGAACTATTGAATGATGTAAAAGTAATTGAATTTTACGGCAAAGAGATCCCTGATTTAGATACTTTCTTAAAGCAGTGTATTCAGAAATTTAAATTACCAGTAATTACTCCTGAAGAAGATGAAGATGAACAATTTCCGAATTATAATATACCAGATCCTTTGCACGGATTAAGTTATGCTATGATGGATTTATCGAATATTAGTGATTTCCCACAACAACCTATAGTGATGGTGATTCATGATGAAATGAAGTTTTTGTACGCTGCAGATTATAACGATTCGGGAATTGTATGGAACATGTTTATTAGTTCGATTTTTCCATATTATGATACGGATCAAGAAATCACAAAAAAAGTTGCTCAACGTCCTTCTGACAAGAATAAAAGAAAATTTGACCTCTATTTAGTTGATTAGGATGAAAGCCACCTTAAACTTGGGTGGCTTTTCTTATATTTATTTAGCACTGACAGGACAGCAGGGGGGGATAGTTTATTAGGGTAGGAATCCAGTTTGACCGATTTATGAAGTTGGCTATAAAGGTAAGAAGCAGAAAATAGCTATTACCGTTGGTTGTCAATGGGGTTTATAGGACTGTCATTACAACGAAAGAAATGAAATTCTATAGAGTATACGGTGGAAGGGCTAAACCCACCGGTTCATTTGTTACAACCAGCAAATCAAATAATAGAATTGATGCTGCATTGAAGCCGGAATGGTAGAGTATATGAAGCGGAGATTGCTGTACCGAAAGGAACTGTTTTAAATATTGGTGAGGTAGCACCACAAAAAATAGAAAGTACAGGTACAATACTGGAGGGTGAGGCTGATCAAATTCTTATGCCAAGAGATTGGCCTAATACTTGGATAAAAAATATGCGGATTATTCCATCTAAATAATGTAGGAGATAGAAATGGATAAGGTTAAACAAAAAGTTAGAAAAATATTGAATTATATTTTTAAAAATCACCTAGATGAAAAAGGTTACGGTAGTGTAGAGAAAGCTGTAAAACAAATGAATGGGATCATTAATGCAAATGATGTACAGGAAATTAAAAAGTATGCCGGATTTAGTAGCAGTTTAGTTAGGTGGTATGTTGATGATTCAACGGAATATCAAAGCCCTTTAATTGGGAAATTTTCAAAATTGGATGAAGCAATTAAAAAACTATGATTTATGAAAAAAAGAGATGGTGGTGGGGAATTGATTGAAAAGTATGTAAGTACAAATATGTACTATTGCATTTTTGTAAGAAAGAGCGAAAAAGCATCTCTAAGGTTAAAAGTATAATATCGAAGTTTTATATAGTGCTATTACACATATGATATACCATTTTTAATATACAAACAGAGTTTTGGGTCCTTTAGCACTGAGGTGATTTAAGGGAAGAAAAAATAACGGAAGTCAGTCTGATTATTCAGCAAGAAGTGATTTTTATCCTTTTTTAACGCATATACAGAGAGTGAAGATTTATTTTCAAACATTTTAAATGCATTTGCCAATTGGTCTGTCGATGATTGCAGTGACTTCTTTAGTGAAAAGAGTATGAGGCTGAAAATAATTTTGATGATACTCTTAGTTGGTGTAGGTTAGATTAAGGAGAGAAAAAATCGGATTTTCATCTGTGAATCAAGTAAGCACAGCATTTTAAGAAGAGGTAAATGTACTAAATATGAAGTAAGTTATGAAATAAGCGTAACTGATCAATAAAAATAAAGCAGTTAAACAGATTGGATGTTTAACTGCTTTTTTTCTATCCGCAATTTGGTTATACTGTTAAATGAGTGTTAATCGGCAAAATTATCTATTAACACCGAAAGGAGTCAGGATGGCACAGTTGTTTTTCCGTTATGGCGCAATGGCCAGCGGTAAGAGTATTGAAATTTTAAAGGTCGCTCATAATTATGAGGTCCAACAACGCAATGTCTTGTTGTTAACGAGTGCGCTCGATAACCGGACTGAAGTCGGGGAGATTGCATCACGCATTGGTTTAACCCGTCCAGCCGTTGCGATTACAGATCAAGATGATTTGTTTGCGTTGATTGATCAACAAGATGATATTGCGGCTGTGCTGATTGACGAAGCACAATTTATGACCAAGGAACAAGTCTTGCAATTGACCCATGTGGTTGATGAATTGAACATTCCAGTGCTTACTTTCGGTTTGAAAAATGATGCCTTTAACAATTTATTCCCAGGATCAGAAGCCCTTTTGATTTATGCGGATAAGATTGAAGAAATGAAGACGCTATGTTCATTTTGTGGTCGTAAAGCAACGATGAACTTGCGTTTAAATGATGGTGTGCCAGTGTACCAAGGCGCGCAAGTACAAATTGGTGGAGATGATTCATATCTACCTGTTTGCCGCCGTCACTATAACCACCCTGATTTAGAAGCGATTGCACGCCGCTCACAGGACTCTGGTTTTACAGCAGCTGCAGAATTTAAATAGGAGAACAAACGATGGATGAAATTTTTGAACGACTACAGTCAGTCGTAGATCGTTATGATGAAGTGAATGAAATGCTTTCTGATCCAGATATCATTTCAGATACCAATCGTTTTATGGAATTGTCAAAGGAAGAAGGACAATTACGTGAAACAGTTGAAGTTTTTAAGCACTACCAAGACGTTATTCAAGAAATCGCAGACGACAAGGAATTGTTGAATGAAGATTTGGATGCGGATATGGAAGAATTGACTAAGGGTGAACTAAAGGAACTTGAAAGCGAAAAGTCTGAATTAGAAGAACGCTTGAAGATTCTATTGCTCCCTAAGGACCCTAATGATGATAAGAATATTATCATGGAAATTCACGGTGCTGCTGGTGGCGATGAAGGGGCTTTGTTTGCTGCGGACTTATACGAAATGTACAGCCGTTATGCTGAACGCCAAAACTGGAATGTCGAAGTCATTGATGAAAACAAGACTGAAATTGGCGGATACAAAGAAATCGTTTTGATGATCACCGGAAACAATGTGTATTCAAAGTTGAAGTATGAAAACGGGGCCCACCGTGTGCAACGTGTGCCTGAAACTGAATCAGCTGGACGTGTTCACACATCAACTGCCACAGTTGGGGTAATGCCTGAATATGAAGACGTTGATATTGAAATTGAAGACAAAGACTTGCGTGTCGATGTTTATCGTTCATCTGGAGCTGGAGGACAGCACATTAACAAGACGTCATCTGCCGTGCGTATGACCCACTTGCCAACGGGAATCGTTGTGGCGATGCAAGACCAACGTTCACAACAACAAAACCGTGCCAAGGCGATGGAAATTTTGAAGACACGTGTGTACGATTACTATGCCTCACAAAACGAAGCTGAATATGCCGAAGAGCGTAAGACAGCCGTTGGTACTGGTGATCGTTCTGAACGCATTCGAACATACAACTATCCTCAAAACCGTGTGACGGATCACCGGATTGGTTTGACTTTGAATAAGTTGGATCGCATTATGAACGGTGAATTAGACGATATCATCGATGCACTTGTGATTGCTGATCAAACGGCTAAACTTGAAGATTTGAAGCAAGGTTAAGTTATGTTTGATGAACAATGGACAATTCAAGCCGTCAGTGACTGGGGAAATTGGCAACTCGAGCCATATGTCCATGATCAAGATGAACGCCAAGCGCAAATCGACTATCTCTTAACGGGGATGTTGGACTGGAATTATAGTCAATTGGCCAATAATGCGAATACGATTTTGGAAGATGATTTGCGTTTGCGTTTTATGGTTGCTGTTGACGCGATTAAAGGTGGGCAACCGGTGCAATATGCACTAGGACATGCAGCTTTTTATGGTCGTGAATTCCAAGTAGACCGACGCGTCTTGATTCCACGCCAAGAAACTGAAGAATTAGTTGATTGGGTTTTGCGAGACCATCCCAAAGCGACAACACAATCAGTCTTGGATATTGGTACTGGATCAGGGGCGATTGCTGTGACCATTGCAGCTGAACGGCCAACATGGGATGTAACAGCTAGCGATATTTCTAGTGAGGCTCTTGAGGTGGCGCAAGCCAATGCCAAACAATATGCACCGCAAGTTGGCTTTCTTCAAAGTGACCTTTTTGAAAATATTAAGGGTCAGTATGACGTGATTATTAGCAATCCGCCATATATTGCTGAAGATGAACGTGCTGTGATGGATGAAAGTGTATTAAACTTTGAACCGGACCAGGCTTTGTTTGCTGAAGACCAAGGGTTGGCAATTTACGAAGCGATTGCTCCGGAATTGTTGGCACATTTAAAGCCAAATGGGGAGGCTTATTTTGAAATTGGGTATCAGCAAGGACCAGCGCTCGTTGATCTCTTTAGTCAATTGCCGGCGACACAAGTAACATTGCAACAAGATATGAGCGGGCATGACCGCATGTTGAAGGTTGCAAGAAGGGGGTAAGTATGGAAACTAAGATTTGGACACCGGATGAATTGCCAGCAGCAGTCCGTGCGATTAAGCGCGGATCGTTGGTCGCTTTTCCAACGGAAACCGTTTATGGCTTAGGCGCTGACGCTTTCAATGAGAAAGCAGTCGGCAAGGTATACGCTGCTAAAGGGCGGCCATCAGACAATCCGTTGATTGTCCATGTGGCTGACCCAGAGCAAATTGACGCATTCGCGCAACGCAATGAATGGGCTGATAAGTTAATTAAGGCATTTTGGCCTGGACCTTTGACGATGATTTTGCCAGTTAAACCTGGTGCTTTGTCAGCAACGGTCACGGGTGGGCTAGACACCGTAGCTATTCGAATGCCAGATAATGATTTAACAAGAAGCTTGATTCGGGAAGCAGACACACCAATTGTTGGGCCGTCAGCCAATACATCTGGCCGTCCTTCACCGACAATTGCCCAACACGTCTATCATGACTTGCATGGCAAGATTTCAGGGATTTTGGATGGTGGCAGTACACGCATCGGGGTTGAGTCAACTGTGATTGATCTTTCTACGGACGTGCCAACGGTTTTGCGTCCTGGAAAAATCACACCTGAACAAATTGAAGTTATTTTAGGCACTGATGTGGAGGCTGGACAACATGCAGTTAAAGCCGACGAAGTGCCTAAAGCACCCGGAATGAAATATCGCCATTACGCACCAGACAAAGATGTGTATATGGTTACCAAAGATGAATGGACGCAAGCCGTTATCTGGGCGCAGTCACAATTAGATCCTGTTGGGATAATGTTGACGAATGACTTAATTGCCGAACATCAACTATCAGAGATGGATTTCGTGTGGTCATTAGGTCCAGATGCAGATTCAGCTGCAGCGAAGTTATTTGCCGGATTACGTCATTTTGACGCGCAGCCTAACATCAATACAATTTTGGTTGCTAAGATGCCGGAAACATCAGCAAATGCTGCTTACAATAACCGCTTAAATAAAGCGGCTGGTGGGCAAGATGTTTCTGAATTGTTAGAAGATTAGTTCTGTTTTAAAGATAATGTACGGAAATCAATGTATTTTTAAACAAAATATTGTATAATGTACGTATATTAATCTTTGGAGGGCTGATGCCAATATGACAAATTACCGTAGCTATGATTCTGAATTGTGGGAAGCCGTTGATCGAGAAGCAGATCGACAAGAACATAATATTGAATTGATTGCCTCTGAAAATATTGCCTCTGCCGGTGTCCGCGCCGCGCAAGGAAGTATCTTGACCAACAAGTATGCTGAAGGGTACCCTGGTAAGCGTTACTATGGTGGAACGGAATTCATTGACCAAGTTGAACAACTCGCCATTGACCGCGCCAAGGAATTGTTTGGTGCTGAATATGCGAACGTTCAACCTCACTCTGGGTCACAAGCCAATGCTGCAGTTTATGCTGCATTGCTTGAAACTGGAGATGAAGTGCTTGGAATGAGTTTGGATGCTGGAGGGCACTTGACTCACGGTGCTGCGGTAAACTTCTCTGGTAAGGTCTATAACTTCCATGAATATGGATTGGATGAAAACGAATTACTAGATTATGATCAAGTGCAAGCTTTGGCGGATGAATATCACCCTAAGTTAATTGTCGCTGGTGCTTCAGCTTACTCACGGATTATTGATTTTGATCGTTTCCGTAAGATTGCTGACTCAGTTGGTGCTTATTTGATGGTTGATATGGCACACATTGCCGGACTTGTTGCGGCTGGTGTGCACCCATCACCAATCGGGATTGCTGATGTTGTGACAACGACAACCCACAAGACCTTGCGTGGTCCACGTGGTGGCTTGATCTTAGCCAATGAAGAACTTGGTAAAAAGTTGAATTCTGCAATCTTCCCTGGAACGCAAGGGGGACCTTTGGAGCACGTGATTGCTGGTAAAGCGGTTGCCTTCAAGGAAGACCAAGATGATAGCTTCAAGGCCTATGGCCGACAAATTATTGCGAATGCCTCAGCGATGGCTGAAGTATTCAATGCATCAAAAACGATCCGCGTTGTTTCGGGCGGAACTGACAACCACTTGTTTAACCTCGACCTAACTGAAACAGGTATTTCAGGTAAGAAGGCGCAAAACTTGTTGGATTCAGTTCACATTACAACAAACAAGGAAGCCATTCCAAATGACCCACGTAGTCCATTTATCACATCTGGTATCCGTATCGGAACGCCAGCGATTACAACACGTGGGTTCAAAGAAGCTGAAGCAGCTCAAGTCGCTGAACTTGTGGTGCGTGCTTTGGAGAATTCTGAGGATGCTGCTATTCTTGCTGAAGTTGCCGATGACGTACGGGCTTTGACGGATCGTTTTCCATTGAGTAAAATTGAACATGCTGAGTAGTGGCATGTAAAAACTAAAAAAGTTTGGAGAATGAACGTAATGAGTAATTTAACTGTGTTTGAACATCCTTTGATTCAACATAAACTAAGTATTATCCGTAACAAAGAAGTGGGAACAAAAGAGTTCCGCGAGATCGTTGATGAAATTGCTTCATTGATGGCCTACGAAGTTACCCGTGACTTGCCAATGACGGAAGTTACAATTGAGACACCCGTAGCCACAACGGAAAAGAAGACTTTGGCAGGTAAGAAGTTGGCGATTGTGCCAATTTTGCGTGCAGGTCTAGGGATGGTTGATGGAATTATGAAGTTAATTCCAGCAGCGCGTATTGGTCACATTGGCATGTACCGTGATGAAGAAACGCTTGAACCAGTTGAATACTTTGTTAAGTTGCCAGATGACATTGATCAACGAGAAGTTTTGCTTGTTGATCCAATGTTGGCAACGGGTGGATCAGCTGACATGGCGATTGATGCTTTGAAGAAGCGTGGTGCCAATAAGATCAAGTTGATCACACTTGTTTCTGCTCCTGAAGGGGTTGCGGCTGTTCAAAAGGCCCACCCTGATGTGGATATTTTCACAGCTAGTGTTGATGATTATTTGAATGAAGATGGTTACATCGTCCCAGGTTTGGGTGATGCTGGTGACCGTTTGTTCGGTACACACTAATAAAAAATGCAAAAAGCTTATCTCGTCGAGATAAGCTTTTTTGCATTTCTTACAATATTAAAGTGATAAACTGGTAAAATAGAAGTATAAAAACGAAAGAGGGATTTATCATGGCAGATTTTCAAGAATATGTAGCTGAAGCTAAACAATTATTGGTATTGGCGACAGCTGTGGCTGACCAACCATCAGTCCGTGTCGTCGGTTTTGGTCAGGATCCAGAGGTGCCTAATCGTTTCTACGTCGTTTCAAAGCCTGATGTCGCTAAGGTTGCACAGATTCAAGCTAATGACAAAGTGGCCTTTACCACAATGCCTGGTGCTGGCGGTAAGCGTATGTCATCTAATAAGGTGACGGCCAAGGTTTCAGATAAAACATGGCCAGAGATCGAACCTTTGTTTGCTGATAATAAAGGATGGCACTCGGGGCACCCACATCCTGAAGCTGAAACCATCTTGGAATTGAATTTTGATTCAGTGCTTTTGGATTCATTTGTTGAGGCACCTGAAGCGATTGAATTTAAATAATTGTCACTTGTGCTCTTAAAACGGTTAACGTATACTCAATAGTAATGAAATGTGTCTTTAATTCAGCCCAGTGAGACTGAAAAGTTCAAATAGTCGAGTCCTGCTTTTTGCGTGGCGTAAAATCGATTTGAATTTTTAAGCTGGTGTTGTTGTAAACGACACCAGCTTTTTTAGGCGCAAAAATAGGAGGAAGTTTTAAAATGGCAGAAAACCAAAAGGATGTCGTTTTGGATGTTGATGATAAGCCCAAATTTGGACAGTGGATTGGACTTTCATTGCAACACATGTTTTCTATGTTCGGATCAACCGTGTTGGTACCGTTACTTGTTGGCTTGAACCCTGGAATCGCATTGTTCAGTTCTGGTGTTGGAACACTTTTGCATATCTTGATTACGAAGAAGGAAATTCCTGCGTACATGGGATCAAGTTTCGCCTTCATTGTGCCAATGATGTCACTGATGAAAACAACCGGGTATCCTGGTGTTGCTGCGGGGGTTATCTCGGTCGGGGTGATTTACTTAATTATTGCTGGAATTGTAGCCATGATTGGGACAAATTGGATTGATCGTCTTTTACCACCAATCGTGGTGGGCCCAATTGTCATGGTGATTGGCTTGTCATTGGCGCCTTCTGCGGCCCAATCAGCCACGTTGTTGAATGGCAAGTATGACATTCGTGTCTTTATTGTGGCCATGCTGACTTTGGGTGTTACGATTTTCTTCAACATGAAGTTAAAAGGATTTCTTGGTTTAATTCCAATTTTGCTTGGAATTGTGGTTGGATATATCTTTGCCGTCCTCTTTGGCTTGGTTGATTTCCAACCAGTTATGCAATCAAAATGGTTTGCCTTACCAAACTTTGAAATTCCATTTGTGAACTACCAACCACATATGTATTGGAATGCCATTATTGTAATGGCACCACTGGCGTTGGTAACGATTACTGAACACATGGGTCACTTGATGGTACTAGATGACTTAACTGGTCGTAACTACTTTAAAGAGCCTGGGTTGCAACGTACGCTTGCAGGTGATGGGGCTGCGTCAATCTTTGCGGGATTAGTTGGCGGACCTTCAGTAACGTCATACGGTGAAAATATTGGGGTTATGGCGATTACCAAGGTTCACTCGGTCTACGTTCTGATGGGAGCAGCGATGTTTGCGATTCTGTTCTCATTCGTTGGTAAGCTTTCTGCATTGATTCAATCAATTCCAGGGGCAGTGACTGGTGGGATTTCATTCCTCTTGTTCGGCGTGATTGCGGCATCTGGGTTGCGTATCTTGGTTGATAACAAGATTGATTTTGATAAGAAGCGTAATTTGATGATTGCTTCTTCAGTTTTGGTTATTGGAATCGGAAATGCTTACTTACAAGTTGGATCTGGTTCAGAAGTTGTTCAATTTTCAGGAGTTGCAATTGCAACTGTTTTGGGAATTGCTTTGAACTTGATTTTGCCAAAAGAAGCAGCGTCTGAAGCTGATGTGTAAGTGCTCTGCTTACGCTGAATAAGGATAGAAAGGGCTTACATATCTGTAGGCCTTTTTTTCTTATAAAAAAAGTTTGTGAAAAAAATCGCTAAAAGCATTGATGCTATCAACTTTCTAATATTCTTGGACAAATTTTGGCATTTTAGTCATTGAATTGCCAAGCAAATGGGCATAATATAGTGGTGTATTGCAGGTATGTGTGTGTTTCGGCACCCGTGTGTCGGTGATTAAATTGGGAAAAGGAGGTAACGTTCTGTGGACGAAAAAACCGCATCATTTGTTATTGCGGGACTGAAATTTGATCTGCCGGTTATCATTTCGATTACGGTGGCTATGGCGTTGGTATTTATTATCTGCGTTTGGATGGCTCACCGTCTCACAATGAAACCAACTGGTAAGCAAAATGCGTTAGAAATGCTGATCGAATTCACAAATGGGATTGTTGACGGCAATCTTCCTAATCAAACGGGTCGTGAGCTAAAATTCTTCTCATTTGTACTATTCGCATTTGTGTTCGTAACAAATCAGTTAGGTTTAATTCTTCATGTGAATGTTGGAGGCGTGACTTTCTTAAAGAGTGCCACCTCTGACCCGCTGGTTGCATTTACCTTGGCGCTGATATCAATTGGGTTGTCCCATTTTTTGAGTGTTGATAAGGGTGGATTCAAGAAGTACGTAAAAGGCGTATACTTTAGTCCATATGCCGCGTTGATGCCTATCAATGTCATTGATCAATTTACGAGCTTTATGACCTTAGGGCTTCGACTCTTTGGAAATATTTTTGCCGGTGAAATTGTGATGGGCTTGATTTGGGAATTAGCCAAATCATACGGTATCCTAACCATGGTGCCAGGACTCATTTTGGCAGTCATTTGGATGGCCTTTTCATTCTTTATTGGTGCTATTCAAGCATATGTTTTCGTCGTTTTGACCAATGTCTATGTTGGCGAAAAATTAGAATAGTTGTCTAGTCGTTTTTTATATAAATCTCAGGAGGATGTTTTCATGACAGGAAGTATTGCAACAATCGGTGTAGGTCTTGCCGCAGCTGGAGCCGCCATTGGTGGAGGTATCGGTAACGGACTTATTATCTCAAAGATGCTTGAAGGGATGGCACGCCAACCTGAACTTGAAGGAAAGCTACGTTCAAACATGTTCATTGGTGTTGCGTTGGTCGAAGCCGTGCCAATTATCACTATCGCGATTGCGTTCATGTTGTTGAGTAAGTAATTCAGTTATTGCGTGGAGGCCAACTAATTATGTTAAATCAAGTATTTTTCGCTGGTGCTAGCGATGGGTTGGCTTTGGGGAATATGTTATTTTTGTTAATTGCCTTTGTTATCCTAATGCTGCTTCTTAAGAAGTTTGCATGGGGACCGGTAGTTAAGATGATGGATGACCGTGCAAATAAGGTTGCTCATGATTTGGATTCTGCAGAAGATGCGCGCCAGCAAGCTGAAAAGCTTTCAAAGGAGCGACAAGAACAATTGACGGCAGCACGTACTGATGCCAACAAGATTGTCGCTGATGCGAAAAAGTCAGCTGATGCACAAGGCAAGAAAATTGTTGCTGACGCCCAAACAAAGGCACAAACACTTAAAGATCGTGCTGCAACCCAAATTGAACAAGATCGTTCAGAAGCAATGACATCTGCTAAAAATGATGTTGCCGACTTGTCGGTAACAATTGCACAAAAGATTATTCAAAAAGAATTAAAGCTGGATGATCAGAAAGCATTGATTGATGCTTATATTGATGGGTTAGGAGAAAAATAATGGCCAAATTAACGAGCACCACAATTGGTAAACGTTATGCAAAGGCTTTATTTGAACTAACAGAACCAGAAGGAACGATTGATGCGACTTTAGCTGAGCTAATGTCAATTGGATCCGTTTTTTCTGAAAATCCAGATTTAATGTCAGTTTTGACTTCAGTTAACATTCCTGAACCAGATAAGCAGGCTTTGTTAAAGAGTCTAGAACAAGGCGCAAGTACTTTTGTACAACGTCTTTTAGACTTAGTTTACGAAAATCGACGCATTGCCGATTTACCAATGATTATTAAGCAATACAAAGTGCTAGTGGATCGCCATAACCAGGTTGTTACAGCTAAGGTTACGACAGCAATTCCATTAGATGATGCGCAAACGGCGCGTTTGTCTGATAAATTGAAAACATTATTCAAAGCAAAGCAGATTGTAATTGAGAATAATGTGGATCCAAATATTATTGGTGGCGTAAAAATTGAAGCAAATGATCGCGTTTTAGATGGCACGATATCGACAAAGTTAGCAAATATTCGCCAAAGCATTACTGACTAATAGAAAAGCACGAAAGAATTAAGTAGAAAGAGGAACTGTTGAAATGAGCATTAAAGCTGAAGAAATCAGTTCTCTCATCAAAGAGCAATTAGCCAACTACGAAGATAAGCTAGATGTCAAAGAGACAGGAACTGTTACCTATGTTGGTGACGGTGTTGCCCGTGTCGATGGCTTAGATAACGCCCTTGCTGGCGAACTAGTGACCTTTGAAAGTGGCACTTACGGTATGGCACAAAACCTTGAATCAGACGATGTTGGAATTATTATTTTGGGTCGTTATGATGATATTCATGAGGGTGATACCGTTACTCGTACAGGCCAAGTTATGGAAGTGCCTGTTGGTGAGGAACTCATTGGACGTGTTGTAAATACGCTGGGTCAACCAGTTGATGGATTGGGACCAATCCATACGACAAAGACTCGTCCGATTGAAGCCAAAGCCCCAGGGGTTATGGATCGTCAATCGGTTTCAGAACCTTTGCAAACTGGAATCAAGTCAATTGATGCCTTGGTACCAATTGGCCGTGGTCAACGTGAATTGATTATTGGAGATCGTAAGACAGGTAAGACGTCAATCGCGATTGATACGATTTTGAACCAAAAGGATCAAGATGTTATTGCAATTTATGTTGCAATTGGTCAAAAAGATTCAACAGTTCGAACACAAGTCGAAACTTTGCGCCAACTCGGTGCCTTGGATTATACAATCGTTGTGACTGCTGGACCTTCTGAACCAGCACCGCTATTGTATTTGGCACCATATGCTGGTGCTGCCATGGGTGAAGAATTCATGTACAACGGTAAGCATGTGTTGATTGTGTATGATGATCTATCAAAGCAAGCAACAGCTTATCGTGAGCTGTCATTGATTCTTCGTCGTCCACCTGGTCGTGAAGCCTATCCTGGTGACGTGTTCTATTTGCACTCACGTTTGCTAGAACGGGCTGCTAAATTGTCAGATGAATTGGGTGGTGGTTCAATGACCGCTTTGCCAATCATTGAAACCCAAGCTGGAGACGTTTCAGCCTATATTCCAACGAACGTTATTTCTATCACCGATGGACAAATCTTCTTGGATGCTGACGCCTTCTATGCTGGTAACCGTCCAGCCGTTGATGCGGGAACATCTGTTTCTCGTGTTGGTGGAGACGCTCAAATTAAAGCCATGAAGAAGGTTGCGGGAACGTTACGTTTGGATTTGGCATCATATCACGAATTGGAATCATTTGCGCAATTCGGTTCAGATTTGGATTCAGCAACGCAAGCTAAGTTGGCGCGCGGTCGTCGTACCGTTGAACTACTTAAGCAACCATTGCATGCACCAATGCCTGTTCAAGATCAAGTTATCGTTTTATATGCCTTGACGCATGGCTTCATGGATGATGTGGCGGTTGACGATATTCCACGTTTCGAATCAGAATTAATTAGCGCAATGCATGCCTCACACAGTGATTTAGTCGATACGATTGTGCAAACATCACAACTACCTGATACAGACCAGTTGGATGCAGCAATGAAGCAATTCAAATCAACATTTACTGCAAGTGAGCAATAGTAAAGGAGGGCAATTATGGCAGCTTCTTTGCAAGAGATTCAACACCGTATTGAGTCCACTAAAAGCACGCGTCAAATTACAAGTGCGATGCAGATGGTTTCAACGGCAAAATTGTCTAAAATTCAACGCTCTGGGAATGGATACCGTGTGTACGCACAACGTCTTTCTGATGTTGTCGCCCATTTAGCGGCCGCTAACATTTCCAACGTAAAGGGGACTTTGCTAGATAAGCGTGACGTTAAAAAGGTTGGCTTTCTAGTTATTACCTCTGATCGTGGTTTGGTTGGGGGTTATAACTCAACATTGATTAAAGCAGTCATGAGTGAATTAGAAGCGCGCAACTTATCAAAGGATGATGTTGTGATTCTCGCCGTTGGTGGAAATGGCGCAGATTTCTTTAAGAAGCGTGGTTTCAACGTTGCTTATGAGTATCGTGGCGTATCTGATGTTCCTGATTTTATGGAAGTGCGCGATATCGTTCGGATGGTGACATCAATGTACGATAACGAAGTTTATGATGAGCTTGTGATTGCTTATCAACACTTTGCAAGCCGGATTTCAAATGAAATTGAAATGGAACAAATTTTACCCGTTGATACGACAAAATTAAATGCTGATAGCAACGAGATGAGTGCAGAGTATGATATGAATCCATCACCTGAAAAGATTTTGGAAACGGTCTTGCCTCAATATGCCCAAAGCTTAGTCTATGGGGCGATTTTGGATGCCAAGACTGCTGAACATTCAGCCTCTGTTAACTCGATGTCTTCAGCATCTGACAATGCTAAAGACGTGATTGATAGTTTGGAATTGCATTATAATCGTGCGCGTCAAGCTGCTATCACGACTGAAATTACCGAAATTACCGGTGGTATGGCAGCGCTTGAATAGCTGTCGCCAAGGTGCGTAGCAGTTACAGAAAGGAAACGACAATGAGTACCGGACAAATTGTTCAAATCATTGGGCCTGTGGTCGATGTTGCTTTCCCATCAGGAACAGAATTGCCTGCTATCAACAATGCCTTAAAGGTTGATCGTGGGGCAGACAATGAAGACCTTACAGTTGAAGTGTCTTTGGAACTTGGAGATGGTGTTGTTCGTACAATCGCCATGGATTCAACTGATGGTTTGCAACGTGGCATGCAGGTTACCGATACAGGGGCACCAATCGAAGTCCCTGTTGGAGATGACACACTTGGACGCATGTTCAATGTGTTAGGTGAAACAATCGACAAGGGTCCACAATTTGGACCTGATGCCGAACGTATGCCAATTCATCGTGAGGCACCCGCCTATGATGAACTTGCGACTTCAACAGAAGTCTTGGAAACAGGAATTAAAGTTATCGATTTACTAGCCCCTTACATTCGTGGTGGAAAGACCGGATTGTTTGGTGGTGCTGGTGTTGGTAAAACTGTTTTGATTCAAGAATTGATTCATAATATTGCACAAGGGCACAATGGTATTTCTGTTTTCACTGGGGTCGGAGAACGAACTCGTGAAGGAAATGACATGTACCACGAAATGAAAGAGTCAGGAGTGCTTAAGCAAACGGCCATGGTTTATGGTCAGATGAATGAGCCTCCTGGTGCACGTATGCGTGTTGCTTTGACTGGTTTGACCATGGCGGAATATTTCCGTGATGAGAAACATCAGGATGTTTTGTTGTTTATCGACAACATCTTCCGTTTCACCCAAGCTGGATCTGAAGTGTCAGCCTTGCTAGGTCGTATTCCATCTGCCGTTGGTTACCAACCAACGTTGGCAACTGAAATGGGACAATTGCAAGAGCGAATTACGTCTACTAAGAATGGTGCGATTACATCAATCCAAGCTGTTTATGTCCCAGCGGATGATTATACTGACCCCGCTCCGGCAACAACATTCGCCCACTTGGACGCCACAACTAACTTGGAACGTTCATTGACGCAACAAGGTATTTATCCAGCCGTTGATCCATTGGCATCTACGTCAACAGCCTTAACGCCTGAAATTGTTGGTCAAGAACACTATGAAGTTGCGACTGAAGTGCAACACACATTGCAACGTTATCGTGAATTGCAAGACATCATTTCTATTTTGGGAATGGATGAATTGTCTGACGAAGAAAAGACAATTGTTGGACGCGCGCGTCGTATCCAATTCTTCTTGTCACAACCATTCTCTGTTGCGGAAACCTTTACTGGAATCCCTGGAGAATACGTTAAGGTGGAAGATACAGTTCGTAGCTTTAAGGATATTTTGGACGGTAAGTATGACCAATATCCTGAAGATGCGTTCCGTAACGTTGGTGCAATTGAACAGGTTCCAGAAAAAGCCAAGCAAATGGCTCAAAATTAGATAGGCGGAGTTGACCATGGCAGAAGATAAACATAGCTTTAAAGTAGCCGTTGTCACGCCAAATGGTGAAGTTTATGACTATCCCAATGCAACATTAGCCATTTTGCATACGACTGATGGTGAATTGGGGCTCATGGCTAACCATAATCCGGTTATCTCAGCATTGTCGACAAACGAAATGAAGATTGAAAATAAAGACGAAAATTATGAAGAACGCCTAGCGGTCAACGGTGGTTTCGCTGAGTTTTCAAATAATACATTAACGATTGTTGCAGATGCAGCTGAAAAGGCGGAAGAAATCGATGTTCATCGTGCCGAAGAAGCGCGTGATCGAGCTCAACGTCGACTTCGGGAGGCACACGATCAACGTGATCAGCAACTTGCTGAAGCAGCGTTGTTACGTGCGGTGACGCGAATTCATGCGGCAACTGGAAAATAAATTAATATCAAGGGTTTCTCTATTGATAGGGAAACCCTTTTTATTTGGGTGTATACTAGAATTTAGAAAAAGGGGGGCACCTATGAAAAATAAGGGTCTATTAGCAATGGGGATTGCGCTAATTGTATTATTTATTGGTGGATGTATCGCAGCTTATTCTCTGGGTCAAACAAAACCGCAAGATCAAGTGAAGACAAAGCACGCAGCACAACTCCCTAAATCGGCCACGTCAAATAATCCAAATCTTATTTTGGTGAATAAAAAGCATCCACTAAAACAAGAGCTTGGATTCAAAAAGGTTGAAATGAATGGTATTCCTGTTAGCCAGACAATCCAAGAGCCGCTAGAACGCTTTATGCATGATGCTCAATCAGCTGGCTATCCAGCAACTTTGGTGTCGGGATATCGTTCAAAAGCTTATCAAGAACAGGTTTTTAATCAAAACTATGAGCAAAATGTCAGTCAAGGTATGTCGCATGATCAAGCATTGAAAGCAACCAAGGGGGTTATTCAAACGCCAGGTTCAAGTGAACATGAGACTGGCTTAGCGGTTGATGTCATGACCAATCAGTATTGGGATAAGTACCATAACCTAGAAGCGAAGTCCGATCAGATGGCGGGCCAAAAGTGGTTAATCAAGCATGCGCCTGACTACGGATTTGTTTTACGCTACGTGAAAAGTCCTGAAGGTCGCAAAAGTACGGGGATTGACTATGAGAGTTGGCATTTCAGATATGTTGGTGTTGAAAACGCAAAATACATGACAAAACATCGCCTCACGCTGGAACAATATGATCAAATGATTAAGGACCAACATCAAAATTAGATTCGGTGACAAAACTATCCCGAAAGTTTCGATTTTTTGGTAGAATGGTAAACATAGTATTAGCGAGAAAGTAGGACGGAATCAATGATTGTATTATCGGGAACAATTGGAGCTGGTAAAACCAGTCTCACCACAATGCTAGCTGAGCATTTGGGTAGCAATGCCTACTACGAATCAGTGGATGACAATCCAATTTTGCCATTATTTTATGATGATCCAAAACGCTATGGGTTCTTATTGCAAAATTATTTTTTGAATAAGCGTTTGGAAAGTATCAAAGAGGCACAGACAAGTCCTTTGAATGTGATTGACCGTTCCATTTATGAAGATCGTCTTTTATTTCAGCTAAATGCTGATTTGGGACGTGCGACACAAATTGAAGCCAGCACGTATAGCGACTTGTTGAACAACATGATGGAGCAAGTCGATACATCCTCCGATGCACAAACGAAGGATCCGGACTTGCTGATTCATATTTCGGTTAGTTTTGAGACAATGCTTGAACGGATTAAGCGGCGTGGGCGTGATTTTGAACAAATTGAAAATGACCCATCACTGTATGAGTACTATAAGGAACTCACAGAACGTTATACAAAGTGGTTTGAAGCGTATGACCGATCACCTAAGTTACAAATTGACGGTGATAAATATGATTTCGTTGAAGATGAAGCCGCAGCACAAGCAGTCTTAAAGCAAGTTGATGATGCTTTAGCTGAGTTAAATCTAAAGGCCTAATGCCAAAGGAGAAGAGTAGATGATTGATTTAAAATATATCCGTAATAATCCAGAATTCGTTAAAGAACGTTTGGCAACTCGTGGAGTTGATCCAGAACAAATCGATGAATTGCTAGCAGCAGATGCAAAGCGTCGTGAAATTTTGGTCCAAACTGAAGAACTAAAGGCACGTCGTAACAAGGTTTCTGATGAAATTGGTCTTAAGAAGCGTAACAAGGAAGATGCTTCAGATGTTATTGCTGAAATGCAAAGTGTTTCTGCCGAAATCAAGACTTTGGATGAACAAGTTGAACAATTGGATGAAAAGATTGAGCACATCGCATCGCGCTTGCCTAACATGCCAAATGAATCAATTCCTGTTGGTCCAGATGAAGACGCCAATGTTGAAGATTACAAGGTTGGTGAAACCACAACCTTTACCTTTACACCAAAGCCACACTACGAAATCGGTGAAGATTTAGGTATCTTAGATTTCGAACGTGCTGGTAAGGTTTCAGGTTCACGTTTTGTTTACTACGTTGGTCAAGGGGCCCGCCTTGAACGTGCTGTTTATAACTTTATGTTGGACGAGCATGAAAAAGAAGGTTACACCGAAATGATTCCACCATACATCGTCAAAGACGAAGCAATGTATGGAACTGGACAATATCCAAAATTCCGTGACGATGCTTACCGTGTCGGTGCTGAAGAAGGAATGACGTTGATTCCAACGGCGGAAGTGCCATTGACAAACTACTACCGCGATGAAGTGATTGATGCTGATAAGCTACCAATTTCAGTCACTGCTTTGACCCCAGCCTTCCGTGAAGAAGCTGGATCAGCTGGACGTGATACGCGTGGGTTGATTCGTATGCACCAATTCAACAAGGTTGAGATGGTTAAGTTTGCTAAGCCAGAACAATCATACGCTGAACTAGACAAGATGGTGGCGAACGCTGAAAATATCTTGAAGAAGCTTGATTTGCCATATCACGTTATCACGCTTTCAACGGGAGATATGGGATTCTCAGCTGCTAAGACACATGATTTGGAAGTCTGGATGCCTGGGCAAGACCAGTATCGTGAAATTTCATCTGTTTCAAATACAGAAAGTTTCCAAGCGCGTCGTGCTCACATTCAATATCGTGATGAAAATGGTAAGTTGCAATATGTCCACACATTGAACGGTTCAGGTTTGGCCGTTGGACGTGCAGTTGCTGCTATTCTTGAAAACTATCAAAATGAAGATGGAACGGTCGATGTACCTGAAGTGTTAGTACCATACTTTGGTGCTGAAAAGATTGTCCCAGAATCAGAATTACATTAATCAAAAAAAGCATCGCCCATGTTGGTGATGCTTTTTTGATGTTTTAAAAAATTAATTAGTGAAAAACGTTGACTTTGTTTGGTGGGCTTGGTATGATAATTAAGTTGTTTCAGGGAGTGCCTTGAAAAAACAAATGCCATGCGGATGTGGCGGAACTGGCAGACGCGCTGGATTTAGGTTCCAGTGCCTTCGGGCGTGCAGGTTCGATTCCTGTCATCCGCATTTTGATGCCGACTTAGCTCAGCTGGCAGAGCACTTCACTAGTAATGAAGGGGTCGCTGGTTCGAATCCAGTAGTCGGCATTTTCATATTTATCATATGAATGGTATTTGCACCTATAGCGCAATTGGATAGAGTGTCTGACTACGAATCAGAAGGTTGCAGG
>NZ_JQBM01000002.1:155870-240132 GCF_001437355.1 Weissella viridescens
CACAACGAATTCGTTCGTTGTTTATAATTGAATATTTTGCACCTATAGCGCAATTGGATAGAGTGTCTGACTACGAATCAGAAGGTTACAGGTTCGACTCCTGCTAGGTGCATCACAACGAATTCGTTCGTTGTTTATAATTGAATATTTTGCACCTATAGCGCAATTGGATAGAGTGTCTGACTACGAATCAGAAGGTTACAGGTTCGACTCCTGCTAGGTGCATCACAACGAATTCGTTCGTTGTTTATAATTGAATATTTTGCACCTATAGCGCAATTGGATAGAGTGTCTGACTACGAATCAGAAGGTTGCAGGTTCGACTCCTGCTAGGTGCATATCATTCAAAAAACCATCAAGGTCCTTGATGGTTTTTTATTGTCGTGTTTTTTGAGTTTGACTAATGTTGACATTAAATCGATAGATGCTTATAATTATTGTCAATCTTAGTCAAAGGAGGCATGATGATGGCTGATCGCAGTATGGCTGATTGCATCGAAGATTATTTAAAAGAAATCTTACGTGACGTTGATCAGGTTGAACTAAAACGTTCTGATATTGCAACGCGTTTCAACGTTGTGCCTTCGCAAATTAACTATGTCATCAAGACACGGTTTACCTTGCAAAATGGCTATTTGGTTGAATCAAAACGAGGTGGTGGTGGTTACATCCGCATCTCAAAAGTGACAGTGGGACCAGATGCACATTTTATAGAAGCACTTTTGCAAGATTTACCAAGTCAGGTGACGGTGAAACAGGCTAATGATATTTTGACGTGTCTCACACGGGAGCATGTCTTAACTGAGCACGAGAAGTGTTTAGTGCAGACATTATTGAGTAAGGAGACATTAGAAGTGCTGGCCATGCAAGATGCACAGGCACAGTTACGGGCACGTTTATTGAGTCAACTACTAAATCGGTTACGATTTGAAAGTGAGCGTGAATAATATGGAAAAAGAATTAACAGATAGCGCCAAGACGGTTTTAATTTTAGCGCAAGAACAAGCCAAATACTTTAGACACCAGGCTGTCGGGACAGAACATCTTTTGTTGGCCTTAGCCATGGAACGTCAAGAAGTTGCTGGTAAAGCCCTTGAAAAGGCTGGCGGATATGAAGATGAAATTCGTGAAGAAATTGAATTGAACATTGGTTATGGTAATTTGAATCGTGAAGCTGATGCTGGTTACCTCCCTTATTCTCCGAAGGCAGCAGAAATGTTGCAAATGGCAGCCCAACAAGCTGATGAATATGGACAAGAACGCGTTGGTACGGAAGATATTTTGTTAGCGCTTTTGTCAGATGAAACAATTTTAGCGACCCGAATGTTACATAACCTCGGGGTTAACAATGCCGAATTACGACGTTCATTGATTAGCCAACTTGGCTTAACGCCTAAGGAACGCAAACATGGTCGCCAGAACCGTGGTAACCGAAACCAAGCCACCCAAGAAGAGGGAACCCCATTATTGGATTCACTGGCTCGTGACTTAACGGACCAAGCCCGTGAAAAGAAAATGGATCCTGTGATTGGACGTGATGAAGAGATTAAGCGTACGATTCAGATCTTGTCACGTCGAACAAAGAATAACCCAGTCTTGATTGGGGAACCTGGTGTAGGTAAGACAGCCATTGCTGAAGGCTTAGCCCAAAAGATGGTGGCTCATGAAGTGCCAGATGATTTAGCAAACAAGCGTTTGATGATGCTTGATATGGGTTCACTGGTAGCCGGAACAAAATTCCGTGGGGAATTTGAAGAACGTGTAAAAAAGATTATTGATGAAGTTCGTGAAGATGGACATGTTGTATTGTTCATTGATGAATTGCATACCTTGATGGGTGCTGGTGGCGCCGATGGTGCCATTGAAGCATCTGATATTTTGAAACCAGCTTTGGCCCGCGGTGAATTGCAAACTATTGGTGCAACCACTTTAGATGAGTATCAAAAGTATGTTGAAGCTGATGCAGCTTTGGAACGTCGCTTTGCCAAGGTTCAAGTTGAAGAACCTTCTGTTCCTGAATCAATTGAAATTTTAAAGGGTCTCCGTCCACGTTACGAAGAATACCATCAAGTTGCAATTACAGACAAGGCAATCGAAAATGCTGCAAGTTTATCAGACCGTTATGTCAGTGATCGATTCTTGCCAGATAAGGCAATTGACCTAATGGATGAAGCGGCTGCTAAGGTCCGCATTGAAGAATCTGGACACAAAACGCCTTTGGCGATGCTTCAAGATGAATTGAAAGAAATTCAAAAGACTAAGACGCAAGCGATTGAAGACCTTGATTTTGAAACTGCGGCAAAGTTGCGTCAAGACGAATTGGATCAACGTGCTGTGATTGAAGATTATCAAGCTAAGCATGCAGCTCCGGAAGGCGCTAAACCTCAGTATGATTTGAAGGTCACAGAGCATGATGTTAATGAAGTACTTGCAGAACAAACAGGGATTCCTTTAACGCAAATGGAAGAATCTGAGCAACAACGGTTGCTTAATTTGGAAAAGGTATTACATGAACATGTGGTTGGTCAAGACGAAGCAATTTCTGCTGTATCACGTGCCATTCGACGTGCCCGCTCTGGATTGAAGGATCCAAACCGTCCAATTGGAACCTTTATGTTCCTAGGACCAACTGGAACTGGTAAAACAGAGCTTGCTAAGACATTAGCTGAGGCGATGTTCGGTTCGAAGGAGAATATGATTCGTGTCGACATGTCTGAGTATCGTGAAGCTTATTCATCAAGTCGCTTAGTCGGATCTGCTCCTGGTTATGTTGGTTACGATGAGGGAGGACAATTGACCGAACAAGTTCGTCGTCACCCATACTCTGTCGTCTTGTTGGATGAGGCAGAAAAAGCACATCCAGACATCTATAACTTGATGTTACAAGTCTTCGATGAAGGGTTCTTAACAGATGCCAAGGGACGTAAGGTCGACTTTAGAAATACCATCATTATCATGACATCAAACCTTGGGGCAACCAGAATTCGTGATGAAAAGAAGGTTGGATTCGGTGCGACGTCGGCTAGTGATGATTATGAAGCGATGAAGCAAATGGTTAATGAATCAGTGAAGGAATCATTCCGACCTGAATTTATTAATCGAATTGATGAAGTTGTGGTCTTCCACAGTTTGACGAAGCCTCAAATCCATCAAGTGGTTAAGCTAATGGCTGATGAATTGTTGAATCGTGTTAAGGAGCAAGGTGTCGATGCTAAGATGACACCTGCTGCCATCGATGTTGTAGCCGAAGCTGGTTACGATGAAGAGTATGGTGCACGACCAATCCGCCGGGCATTACAAACACAGGTTGAGGACAAACTTTCTGAAGAGTTACTTTCTGGTAAAGTAACAACTGATGATCAGGTTGTGATTGGCGCAAAGCAAGGGGCCATTACAATTACAGTCAAAGCAAAAAATAAGGCAAAAACACCAGTTGAAGCCTAATCTGATAAAAAGCAAATGAAGATGCACTGCCCTTGTCTTTGTTTGCTTTTTGTTGTACAATATCAATTAGTTTTAATTGTGTATAAAAAATGTAGCTCGGTTGGAAATATTGTCCCAACCAAGTTAACGAATAGAAAGACGGAAGCATTTTTAAAAAATTGGGGATGCTTCTTGTCTTTTTTGCGCTTAAAATGCGATTTTTCGGGGTCGTTTCGGTGCATTGTAACACAATTGTAAGAAACGATCGCACACAATTAGCCAAATCAAAGTGAGGTGGAGAACTTGGTAGGAACGCTTGTAAAATACGGTAAGCACCGTGTTCGTCGTAGTTATGCGCGAATTAAGGATGTCCTTGATTTGCCAAACTTGATTGAAATTCAAACGGATTCATATAACTGGTTCTTGGATGAAGGATTGCGCGAAATGTTTACGGATATTTTGCCAATTGAAGATTTCCAAGGAAAGTTGTCATTGGAATTTGTGGACTATAAGCTCATGGAGCCTAAGTACACAGTTGAAGAAGCACGTAACCACGATGCAAATTATTCAGCACCATTGCACGTAACGCTACGTTTAACGAATAAAGAGACTGGTGAAATCAAATCCCAAGACGTTTTCTTTGGTGATTTCCCATTAATGACACCTCAAGGAACCTTCATTATTAATGGTGCCGAACGTGTTATTGTTTCTCAATTAGTACGTTCTTCTGGTGTTTATTATAATGAAGAAGCTGATAAGAATGGTCGTCCAATCTTTGGAACTACTTATATTCCAAGCCGTGGAGCATGGCTTGAATATGAAACAGATGCCAAGGGACTTGACTATGTTCGTATCGACCGTACCCGTAAGTTGCCTATGACTGAATTGGTCCGTGCCCTTGGGTTCGGTTCTGACTCAGAAATCTTACAACTTTTGGGGGATCAATATGATTCAATTAATTTGACCCTTGATAAGGATGTTCACAAGGACATCAATGATTCACGTGTTGAAGAAGCTTTGAAGGACGTTTATGAACGTTTGCGTCCCGGTGAGCCTAAGACTGCTGATTCATCTCGTTCATTGCTAACAGCCCGTTTCTTTGACCCACGTCGTTACGACTTGGCTCCAGTGGGACGTTACAAGATGAACAAAAAGCTTTCATTGAAGTCACGTTTAATCGGTTTGACACTTGGTGAAACATTAGCTGATCCAGATACTGGTGAAATTTTGTTTGAAAAGGGTACTGTAATCGATAAGAAGGTTATGGGCGTTTTGGCACCATACCTTGATCGTGATGACTTCAAGATGGAAGAACACATTCCATCAGACGATGCTGTTGTGACAAAGCCAATGCTTGTACAACGTATCATGGTTCAAGACCCTAATGATCCTGAAAATGTGCTACCAATGATTGGTAACGGTCATTTTGACGAATCAGTTCGTGATCTACAACCTGCTGATATCATCGCTGGAATGAACTACTTCTTGAACCTACAAATGGGTATCGGTCAAACTGACGATATCGATCACTTGGGTAACCGTCGTGTTCGCCGTGTTGGAGAATTGCTCCAAAACACATTCCGTATCGGTTTGAGCCGTATGGAACGTGTTGTTCGCGAACGTATGTCAATTCAAGATCCTGATACAGTGACACCACAACAATTGATTAATATTCGTCCAGTTGTTGCTGCAACCAAGGAATTCTTTGGTTCATCACAATTGTCACAATTCATGGATCAAACAAACCCATTGGGTGAATTGACTAACAAGCGTCGTTTGTCAGCCCTTGGACCTGGTGGTTTGACACGTGACCGTGCCGGATATGAAGTTCGAGACGTTCACTATACACACTATGGTCGTATGGATCCAATTGAAACGCCTGAAGGACCTAACATCGGGTTGATCAATTCATTGGCCACTTATGCCCGTGTTAACCGTTATGGATTCATTGAAACACCATACCGTCGTGTTTCATGGGATAACCATAAGGTGACTGATAAGATTGATTACTTGATGGCCGACGAAGAAGATAACTTTGTCGTCGCACAAGGAAACTCTGTCTTAAACGATGACGGTTCATTTGCAACGGATACTGTTTTGGCGCGTCATGCGGATGAAAACATGGAAGTTTCAATTGAAGACGTTGACTACATGGACGTTTCACCTAAGCAAATGGTTGCCGTTGCCACGGCTGCAATTCCTTTCTTGGAAAACGATGACTCAAATCGTGCCTTGATGGGAGCCAACATGCAACGTCAAGCGGTTCCTTTGATCAACCCACATGCACCATTAATTGGTACGGGTATTGAATATAAGGCTGCCCATGACGCCGGTGTTGCTGTTGTTGCTGCTTACTCAGGAACTGTTGAATATGTTGATGGACGCGAAATCCGCATTCGTCGTGAAGATGGTTCTCTAGATAAGTACAAGTTGATGAAGTTCCGTCGTTCTAACGCCGGAAAGAACTATAACCAACGCCCAATCGTTAAGGTTGGCGACAAGGTTGATGCTGATGAAGTTATCGCTGATGGTCCATCAATGGAACAAGGTGAATTGGCATTGGGACAAAACCCATTAGTTGCCTTTATGACTTGGCAAGGATATAACTTCGAAGATGCCATCATCATCAACGAACGTTTGATTCGTGATGATGTTTATACGTCAATCCACATCGAAGAATATGAATCAGAGGCGCGTGATACAAAGCTTGGCCCTGAAGAATTTACTCGTGAAATTCCAAATACTGGTGAAGAACAACTTCGTGACTTGGATGAACGTGGAATTATCCGTATTGGAGCTGAAGTCGAAGATGGTGACATCTTGGTCGGTAAGGTTACGCCTAAGGGTGTGACTGAACTTTCAGCCGAAGAACGCTTACTCCACGCCATCTTTGGTGAAAAGGCTCGTGAAGTACGTGATACATCATTGCGTGTTCCTCACGGTGGTGGCGGAGTCGTGCAAGACGTTCGTATCTTCACACGTGAAAACGGTGATGAATTGTCACCTGGTGTTAACATGATGGTTCGTGTCTACATTGCCCAACGTCGTAAGATTCAAGTTGGTGACAAGATGGCCGGACGTCACGGTAACAAGGGAACGGTTTCAATGGTTGTTCCTTCAGAAGATATGCCATACCTACCAGATGGAACTCAAGTTGACATTATGTTGTCACCAATGGGTGTGCCATCTCGTATGAATATCGGACAAGTGCTTGAATTGCACTTGGGAATGGCTGCTCGCGAACTTGGTATCCACGTTGCCTCACCTGTCTTTGACGGGGCCCGCGACACAGATATCTGGGATGCGGTTGAAGAAGCTGGTTTGCCAGGCGATGGTAAGACAATCTTGTATGATGGTCGTACCGGAGAAGCCTTTGACAAGCGTATTGCGGTCGGAGTTATGCACTATATGAAGTTGGCCCACATGGTCGACGATAAGATTCACGCCCGTTCAATCGGACCTTACTCACTTGTTACGCAACAACCACTTGGTGGTAAGGCGCAATTCGGGGGACAGCGTTTCGGTGAAATGGAAGTTTGGGCCCTTGAAGCTTATGGTGCTGCGCACACACTTCAAGAAATCTTGACTTATAAGTCGGATGACGTTGTTGGACGTGTTAAGACTTATGAAGCCATCGTTAAGGGTGAACAAATTCCAAAGCCAGGTGTGCCTGAATCATTCCGAGTTTTGGTTAAGGAATTGCAAGCGCTTGGTCTTGATATGAAGGTCCTTGATGCAAATGAATCTGAGATTGATTTGCGTGATTTGGATGAAGAAGAAGGTGACGATTCAGTTGTTGACTTGAAGAAGAAACGAGTTGAAACTGATGGAGCAGAAGATGCTGCCGAAACTTCTCCTGATGCGCAAGGTGTTACAAACACTAACGATCAAGAAGATTAATGTCTAATCGACTAAATTAATGTCTTCTGGTTTAGCATGAGCTAAGCCTGTAGGCATGAGCGTTGCCATTATGTCAGCATTCATGCTTGCAGGTTTAGTCTGCTAAACTGGATTGTCTATGAACCTATGAAAGGGGTCAAACCATTGATCGATGTCAATAAGTTTGAAAGCATGCAAATTGGGTTGGCTAGTCCCAACAAAATTCGCAGCTGGTCTTATGGTGAAGTAAAAAAGCCCGAGACAATCAATTATCGTACGTTAAAGCCTGAAAAAGATGGGCTTTTCGATGAACGTATTTTTGGACCTACCAAAGATTACGAATGTGCCTGTGGTAAGTACAAGCGAATCCGTTATAAGGGTGTCGTTTGTGATCGTTGTGGTGTCGAAGTCACAACCTCAAAGGTTCGTCGTGAACGCATGGGTCACATTGAATTAGCCGCTCCTGTATCACACATCTGGTACTTCAAGGGAATTCCATCACGTATGGGATTGGTTTTGGATATGTCACCACGTTCATTGGAAGAAATCATTTACTTTGCATCATACGTTGTCACTGAACCTGGTGATACACCATTGACGGAAAAGCAAATCATTTCAGAACGTGAATATCGTGAATTAAAGCAAGAGTACGGTAACGGCTTTGAAGCTGGTATGGGTGCTGAAGCGATTAAGACGTTGTTGTCACACGTTGACGTAGATGCCGAAGTTAAGCAACTTAAGGCTGACCTACGTGAAGTGACTGGTCAAAAGCGTGTTCGTGCGGTTCGCCGTTTGGACATTCTTGAAGCCTTTGCAACTTCTGGTAACAAGCCAGAATGGATGGTTATGGATGTTATTCCAATTATCCCACCTGACTTGCGTCCAATGGTTCAACTAGAAGGTGGCCGTTTTGCCACTTCTGACTTGAACGACTTGTACCGTCGTGTTATCAACCGAAACAATCGTTTGAAGCGTTTGTTGGAATTGAACGCGCCTGGTATTATCGTGCAAAACGAAAAGCGTATGCTTCAAGAAGCGGTTGATGCCTTGGTCGATAACGGTCGTCGTGGACGTCCTGTTACTGGTCCTGGTAACCGTCCATTGAAGTCTTTGTCACACATGCTTAAGGGTAAGCAAGGACGTTTCCGTCAAAACTTGCTTGGTAAGCGTGTTGACTATTCTGGACGTTCTGTTATCGACGTTGGTCCTTTCTTGAAGATGAACCAAATGGGACTTCCTGTGCCAATGGCTATCGAATTGTTCCGCCCATTCATCATGCATGAATTGGTAGAACGTAACTTAGCTGGTAACATCCGTGCCGCTAAGCGTAAGATTGACCGTCGTGATGACGACGTTATGGATGTTGTCGAAGATGTTATCAAGGAGCATCCAGTTCTATTGAACCGTGCCCCAACATTGCACCGTCTTGGTATCCAAGCCTTTGAACCAGTTTTGGTTTCAGGTAAGGCGATGCGTTTGCACCCATTGGTCTGTGAAGCTTATAACGCCGACTTTGATGGGGACCAAATGGCCATTCACGTACCTTTGTCAGATGAAGCTCAAGCTGAAGCACGTTTGCTAATGCTTGCCGCTGGACACATTTTGGCACCTAAGGACGGAAAGCCTATCGTTACACCATCACAAGACATGGTTATCGGTAACTATTACCTAACGACTGAAGAAGCTGGTCGTGAAGGTGAAGGTATGGTCTTTAGTAGTGTTGATGAAGCACGTACCGCTTACCAAAACGGTTATGTACACCTACATTCTCGTGTTGGTATCCAAACGTCTTCATTCCCTGCTGAAAAGCCATTCACTGACGAACAACGTCAAAAGATTATGGTGACTTCAGTTGGTAAGTTATTCTTTAACGAGATTCTACCTTCTGACTTCCCATACTTAAATGAATCAAATCCTGCTAACTTTGAAAAGATCGACGAACGCTTCCTCTTGGATGCGGGAGCCGACATCAATGATTACTTTGCTAACACAAAGATTTTGGCACCATTCAACAAGGGATACTTGTCAGATATCATTGCACAAATCTACAAGATTTATAAGGTTACTGAAACTTCATTGCTTTTGGACCGTATGAAGGATTTGGGTTATGACATTTCAACTAAGTCAGGTTTGACGGTTGGTATGGCTGACGTTACCGAATTGAAGGAAAAGCCAGCCATTGTTGAAGCTGCTCACAAGCAAGTTGCAACAGTGACAAAGCAATTCCGTCGTGGTTTGATTACTGATGACGAACGTTATGAACGTGTTATTGCAATTTGGAATAAGGCTAAGGATGATATTACTGAGCAACTAATCGCTCACTTCGAACCTGATAACAACATCTTCATGATGTCTGATTCAGGAGCCCGTGGTAATATCTCTAACTTCTCTCAACTTGCTGGAATGCGTGGATTGATGGCTGCTCCTAATGGACGTATCATGGAATTGCCTATCATTTCAAACTTCCGTGAGGGTCTATCTGTGTTGGAGATGTTCTTCTCTACCCACGGAGCTCGTAAGGGTATGACCGACACGGCCTTGAAGACGGCCGATTCTGGTTATATGACACGTCGTTTGGTTGACGTTGCGCAAGACGTTATTATCCGTGAAGACGATTGTGGAAGCGATCGTGGATTGGATGTTTCTGCCATCATGAACGGTAATGAAGTTGTTGAACCACTTTATGACCGTATCTTGGGTCGTTTCGCACAAAAGTCTGTTATTGATCCAGAAACTGGTGAAACAATCGTTGCGCACAACGAAATGATTGATGAAGCTAAGGCACAACAAATTCTTAATGCTGGTATCACAACTGTTAATATCCGTTCAGCCTTTACTTGTAATACTGAACACGGTGTCTGTGTTAAGGACTACGGTCGTAACATGGCTACCGGTGATATTGTCGAAGTTGGTGAAGCAGCTGGAACTGTTGCCGCTCAATCAATCGGAGAACCTGGTACACAATTGACGATGCGTACGTTCCACACCGGTGGTGTTGCCGGAAACGATATCACGCAAGGACTTCCTCGTGTGCAAGAAATCTTTGAAGCACGTAACCCTAAGGGTCGTGCCGTGATTTCTGAAGTGACTGGAGAAATCAAGTCAATCGAAGAAAATCCTGCTGATCGTACTAAGGAAGTTACCGTTGAAGGTGATACTGATACGCGTACTTACACATTGCCAATGGCAGCCCGCATGCGTGTTGCCGAAGGTGATCACATTCACCGTGGTCAAACATTGAACGAAGGATCTGCTGATCCTAAGGAAATGATTGAAGTGCGTGATACACTTGCTACAGAAAACTACCTTGTGGACGAAGTTCAAAAGGTTTACCGTATGCAAGGTGTTGAAATCGGCGATAAGCACGTCGAAGTAATGGCTCGTCAAATGCTCCGTAAGGTGCGTGTCATGGATCCAGGTGATACTGAACTATTGCCAGGAACATTGATGGACATTGCTGAATTCCGTGAAGCTAACACAAAGCCTTTGTTTGAAGGCAAGTTGCCAGCTACTGGTCGTCCAGTATTGCTTGGTATTACTAAGGCTTCATTGGAAACAAACTCATTCTTGTCTGCCGCTTCATTCCAAGAAACAACTCGTGTCTTGACGGATGCTGCGATCCGCGGTAAGAATGATCCATTGATTGGATTGAAGGAGAACGTTATTATTGGTAAGTTGATTCCAGCTGGTACTGGTATGAAGGAATACCAAGCTGTTCAACCTGAAGTAGTAGCAGAACCTGTTGTATCTAATGACGATGGTTCAAATATTCCATCAACCTCAGACATTGCAAATGCAATGGGTGAGACTACGGAATAATGTTAAAAACTCACTGACAATTTGTCAGTGAGTTTTTTCATTTACGGTTTAATTTTCTAAATAAGTGTGTCATAATGGTACTTACAAATTGTTAATGAAAATCAATGCTGGGAGGCACAATATGCAAGATTTTACTTATGTAAATAAAACAGAAATCCATTTTGGCCATGATCGTATTCAATCAGAATTACGACCAGTTTTGGAACGCTTTGGTAAGCGTGTCCTTTTGACGTATGGTGGTGGTTCAATTAAGAAAAACGGCCTTTATGATCAAGTGAAAGACTTACTTGGTGGTTTTGATATCTTCGAATTAAGCGGCATTGCGCCAAATCCAAAGATTGATTCTGTTCGTGAGGGACAAAAAATTGCCAAAGCTGAAAATGTTGACGTTATTTTGGCTGTTGGTGGTGGTTCTGTCATCGATGCCAGCAAGGTAATTGGCTCAGCGAAGTTCTACGAAGGCGATCCTTGGGACCTTGTTATCAATCCTAGTCTCCGTAAAGAAATTGACCAAGTCCCTGTTGTCGATATTTTAACTTTGGCAGCAACTGGAACTGAAATGAACTACGGTTCAGTTATTTCAAACCCAGAAACAAACCAAAAGTTGGGTACCTATGGTCCTAAGTCACCAGCGGTATCATTTGAAGATCCTGAGTTAACTTACTCAGTCTCTAAGTGGCAAACTGCAGCTGGTGCGATCGACATTATGTCACACTTGTTTGAGCAATACTTTGATAATGCTGCAAACAAGGACGTGCAAGACGGCCTTAAAGAAGGTATCATGCGTGCTGACATTAAGTGGGCCGATACAGCTTTGCAAGAACCTGAAAACTACGACGCTCGCGCTAACTTGATGTGGGCCTCAACCATGGCTTTGAACGGTATTGTGGGTCTTGGTAATGAAAACGGTTGGACAGTGCACCCAATTGAACACGAAGTCTCAGCTTACTACGATATTACCCATGGGGTTGGTCTTGGTATTTTGACTCCACGTTGGATGCAATATGTTTTGAGCGCTGAAACAGCACCAAAGTTTGCACAATACGGACGAAACGTTTGGCACCTAACTGGTGACGATGACATGACTGTGGCTAAAGCAGCTATCCAAAAGACATACGATTGGATTAAGAGTCTTGATGTCCCAATGACATTACCAGAAGTTGGTATCGATTCAGATGAACACTTCCAAGCAATGGCTGAGTCAGCCGTTAAGGTTGGACAACTTGATAAGCATGCTTACGTAAGTTTGCAACCAAGCGATGTTGTTAAGATTTTTGAAGCATCAATGACAACTGAAGGCTTTGAAGCCTAAATCAAATAAAAGCATCCAGTTTACTGGGTGCTTTTTTGCGTGCATCTTAAAATGCGGTATACTTAACAGTATTAAATCGAATGTTAGGGACTAAAGTAAATGAAAAAAATTGATCAAGGGACTGCTTTTGTGCGGGAACATGCCCACCTGTTTCAGTGCCCAACTTGTCGCGAACCGTATGAACGTGTCGAGGCACATACATTAATTTGTCCGAATGGGCATACTATTGATGTGAATAAGAAAGGGAGCCTAAATTTTCTTAACCATGCCGTTGATACTGAATACGATGATGCCATGCTTGAAGCACGCCGACGTGTACTCTCTGCAGGGTTATTTGACGGCATTATTAAGGCTGTTGCAGACCAACTCCCCACTGACCCACAAACGCTCTTAGATGTGGGGACAGGGGAAGGTACACCGCTCGCCAAATTATTAGATTTACGCCACAATCAAGATGTGGGAATCGGCTTTGATATTTCAAAAGCTGGCGTTAATCTCGGAACGCAACTAGATTCACCGGCTTTTTTTATGGTGGCTGACTTAGCACACTTGCCCTTTAACGAAAATAGCTTGGACGCTATCGTTGAATTCTTTTCACCAAGTGCTTATGACGAATTTAACCGTGTGTTAAAACCAGGTGGACGGCTAGTTAAAGTGATACCTAATGCAGGCTATTTACATGAATTACGTGAAATGCTCTATCCAGTTGATTCAAGTAATCATACGTATAGTAATGAAAAGGTACTAACACGCTTTATGGAACGTTATCCGCAAGCTAGCCAACAGACCGTTACGTATACTTGGGATATCCCAGCCGATAAATATGTTGATCTGTTACACATGACACCATTACATTGGGGTGCCCGCCCTGAAGCCCAAGCCCTAGCAGAAAGCACACCTCTGCAGCGTGTGACAGTTGATGTGACGGTGTTAATGGTACCTCAAGTCGATTAAATTCTGTGCCTTTTTCCACAGAAAACTGTGGAAAAATAACGGAGAGTTCGGTAAAATGGTCATAGTTATGATTATTAAATTTAAGTAAAGGGAAATCGAGGGCACATCATGTTTCCAGATCGTTTGCGTGAATTACGAAAAGGCCGTGGTATCACATTGGAAAATTTAGCTGATGCCATGAATGAACAGCTAGATCCAGGTCAAAAACCAAATACGGCAGCGCAAATCGGTAACTGGGAACGCGGTGATCGATCACCTTCGTATTTGGAAGTCTGCAAATTGGCAGACTTTTTTGAGGTATCGTTGGACTTTTTAGTTGGACGAACGATGGCCGAAAAAACAGACCTATCCTTACTCTTTCTATCAGGTAAGGAAATTGATTTTAATGGGAAACCGTTAACTGATCAACAACGGTTTGATATTTTCCAATATGTAAATGCCTACTTAAACCCAGCCGTAGATATGAGTGATGGAGATGTCATGATCAACCATCAAGAAAACCTTTTTTAGGAGCCAAAATGATGTCAGAACAACAGTTATCATTTGGTCCGGGACGTCAGTTAGAGTACATCGATTATCTCGATGCTCTAGCTGATTTTTTATTACAATTCCAAAATGTCCCGACCGTCAAACAAAAAATATCCCTAGCTCAGCAGAGTGTCCGTGCGATTAATCAAGGTTTTTATCCACCGACACTAAATGCGATGGAAATTACTTCGGACGATATTCTTGCGGTTCAGGCCGAGATTCTAGCACGTTATCCGGATGATCCTGAACACGGGAATCAAGTATGGGCAGACCAGCGCGAGGCGCTAGAACAAGTCGATTATTGTTTACAGAATATTCGTGATGAATTTATCGAAGACTTCAATATGTATGCGTATTTAACACCTCAATTTTTAACCGCTTTGAGTCAGTATCTAAATGGACGACCAACCTTAGAAATCATGGCAGGACAGGGGTACTTAAGCGCGGGCTTGCAAGCTCTACAACCTAATCAGAAACTATATGTCACAGATAATCAAGATTGGTTAAATCAACCAATAACAGCAGTTCAGCCAGTCATTGACGTTGAATCATTGAGTGCCCTTGAGGCCATTGAACGTTATGGTACTGAAGTTGAAGTAGTTCTGATGAGTTGGGCACCTGACACGAGTG
This sequence comes from Weissella viridescens, assembly GCF_001437355.1. Classification (GTDB taxonomy): domain Bacteria; phylum Bacillota; class Bacilli; order Lactobacillales; family Lactobacillaceae; genus Weissella; species Weissella viridescens. The sequence continues at coordinate 170,416 of NZ_JQBM01000002.1, forward strand.
AAATCGACTGGCAGGTACTTCAATTATTACGTCAGAAATATCCGAGTCTCGAGTTTTTGGTAATTGGGGAAAGAGATGGGGCAACTGATTCGCGCACTTTTTGGCAGAATGCCAAACTAAAGGATTTAACCGCAATCAATGCGACCCGACCACAATTTGACTTGATTGATGAGAAAATTTATCGCGTGCAATAATTAGTTAACACCAGAAACAAAGATAAGCGTTTGAAATCATTGAAAATGATTTTAAACGCTTTTTTTTTATACATAAGGTCAACAAAATCATGAAGTTGACATATGTGGTCGTCTTGTCGAAATCTTAGCCATGAAAAAGCAAAATGACCGTTATGGTTTCCGAACACGGAATCAGATAATTTATTTAAGTCAAATTGTACAAAAAACAAGTGCACTTTCGTCTATATTATGTCACCAAAAGGTGGTAATCAAAACAAGGAGGGGAATGATTGTATACGTGAATTGACACAATATAGGGGGGACGAATATGCAATTGATGCGACAAATGACACTTACAACAGCAGCAACCGTTTTGTTAGCAGCCACGGTACCAAGTCTGGTGCCACCGACTGACATTGGTGCAGCAGCGCTTACTCAAACCAACCTGACACAATCTACAGGACAACCTGATTTATCGATTGGTGGTAAATTAGATGTGCAGCTGATGACGGCAACCGAACTTACAAAATTTGAGGCTGGCTTGAAAAGTCGAATCCAACAACTCAATCTACCGAGCCCAAGCGATGAAGCAGCGGCGTTGAAGATTATGCGTGGTTTATTTGATTCGAAGCAGGCTTACTATGGGGATGTTGAGCAGGCAACAACTTTGTTAATTCAAGCCATTAATGCAAATCATCAAGGTGTAGTATCAGGTGAACAGGTGCCTGCTGCGCGCCATGGGCGTGTGTCGACTCGTGTGTTGGGTATTGCCTTAGATGTGGTCATTGCTGCCAGTGTTGGTGGTGGCGTTGGTGCAGCAGCAGCTTTAGTTCGACGTAAGGGGAAGGCAGCGGCAAAACGGTTCGTTCAACAACGCGTGAGTCGCAAACTCAAAGCGATGGGACTTGGTCGAGCGGCCGGATATGCTAACTTAGCAACTGATTTTGCCTTAGCTTATAGCTCACCAGGTTCTGTCTTAGCACGAGTCATTGACTCACGTGATCGACAACGGAACAATGGATGGATTGAATTATGGTAATTTCACGTTATTTAAATTGGATATATTTTCTACTGGGGTTAAGCATGGTATTTAGCCTGATGCTATGGCAAGGGACGACACATTTTTATCGTTTCGAATGTGCTTGTTTGACGGGAGCTTGCTTGTTTGCATCAAAAGACCTAGCGCCTCGCTGGTGGCATATCGCGGCCGCTAGTGTTGGTATGACGAATGTTGTGTACGCGCTGCAACTAGCGCATCCCCTTGGACAAGTAGAATTACAATATTTAATTACTGGTTTATGCTTTTTTTCTGTGGGACTAACATCACTCAAATTAGTCAAGTAATTAAGTAAAAAGCCGACCTTGTTATTTCTAACAAGGCCGGCTTTTATAGCTTATTTTATTATTTAACAAATTGGTCAGAAAGGCTGATGAATTCATCAATATCTTGTTTAATCAAATCAGCTCCGGCTTGCCAGAAGTCTGGTTCGGTCAAATCCACACCGAGGTGCTTCTTTGCCAACTCTTCAGTAGACATGTTAGCAGTGTCACGTAACAAGCTAATGTATGATGCTTCAAAGTCCTTTTGGCTTTGTGCCCAGGCGTAAATGCCTGAACTAAAGAGGTAACCAAAGGTATAAGGGAAGTTATAGAAAGGAATGTCATCAATGTAAAAGTGTAATTTTGATGACCAGAAATGGGGATGACGCTTATCCAAAATATCATCGAAAGCCTCTGCTTGGGCTACATCCATGATTTCATTTAAGCGCTCAGCAGGGACATAACCGTTTTCGCGTTCTTGATAGAATTTGTTTTCAAACAAGAAACGGGCACGAATGTTCATAAACATTGCTACTGGATTAGTCATCTTGGCATCAAGCAAAACAACCTTTTCAGCATCAGATTGAGCTTGTTGCACATTGGCATCAGCAATTAACATTTCAGCAAAAGTTGAAGCTGTTTCAGCAACATTCATCGCGTAATCATCTCGCCAAACGGGTAGGTCAGTTAATAGACTTGAATGGAATGCGTGCCCCAATTCGTGAGCAATCGTTGCCGCATCGTTAACCGAACCAGTAAAGGTTAAGAAAATCCGTGATTCATGAATGTCAGGGAGCGTATCCATCCAGCCACCAGGTTGCTTACCAGGACGATCTTCGGCTTCAATCCAGTGGTTATCAAAGGCTGATTGCGCAAAGTCGGCCATTTTCTGTGAGTATTTTCCAAAGTTCTGCACAATGAAATTGGCTGCATCGTCATAACTCAAAGAATGTGGTTGGTAGTCTCCAACGTGTGTTAATGGCGCAACTTGATCTTGCCACCCAATGCTATCCAAGCCAAGTAGTTCTGCCTTGCGGGCAAAGTAGGCTTTAAACATGTCCTTATTGGCATCGACGACTTGCCACATCGCATCAAGCGTTTCTTGCGACATCCGGTTTAATTCAAGTGGTTGTTCGAGATAATTATCATAATGGTGGGCTTTTTGTTCGGTTAGACGCGCACCGGCTAAATGATTCAACGTATCGGCAGTAATTGTTTGCGCATCGCCCCACATCTTCTCGTAACCATCCATCAATCCTGCACGAGCTTGATTATCGGGATAACCATCCAACATGTTAAGTGCTTGTCCGGCGGAAATCGTTTTTGTCGCACCATGTTCATCGGTGAATGGCATGCTTAACGTTGAGGCAACCACGTCATAGTGGCTTGACCATGCTTTAATCCCGTCCAAACGGAGTTGATCAAGCAAAGCTTCGGTCGATGCATCGCCCAAGCGTTGGGCACTATGGCGCATTTCATTCAATGTAAAAGCAACATCAGTCAAAGCAGGGTCGGCTAAAATCTTGGCAAATGTTGCATCATCAAACTCAGCCAATAAAGCCTTATAGGCATTTAGGGGTTGGTTGTAAGCTGCTGCTAATGCTTGAACTTTGTTATCGTATGGACGGTAAGTTGGATTCGTATAATCAGCTGAGATTAAACCATTAATATAGGTGTTAACGGTTTTAAGACCACTTTCAAGTGTTTGGACTAATGACGTTAGGTTAATTAATTCCTTGAAATCATTGTCTTGTGTTGGTTGATAAGATGCAACGGCATGCGTTAGATCCTCGATTTGAGATTGAATTGTTGCCAGTTTAGTTTGGAAAGCTTCTCCGGTAACGCCACCAGGGTAAATACCTTCAAGATTCCAATTTTCAGAATATGCCATGAAACACCTCTCATTTTTTTCTAATATTGTATCATAGTTATCAAGTAAAACGCGACCTAAATCAAAATAAGTGAATTAGTTAACGCCCTATACATTTTATTTTGACGTTGAATTGGTTATAATGGATTGTTATTGCAATTATAAATCTTTTTCATAGATTGGAGGATGATAAACTCATTTAGATTGAGTTTATTGAGAATGAATGGGGAAAACAGTTAAAATGCTAGGCATGGCGGTGTTAGGTGTTGTCGTCTTATTGATGGTTGCCGCAGCCGGTTTCTTTTATGTGGCGGAGGTGCGGGCCGATAAAAGTTTTGTGACTGAAAAACAAACACCAAAGTCAGATCCGTTGTCAAAGCAAAAGCAACAGTGGGCTAAAGTGCCAAATAAAAAAGATGTTTCAATGAAAACGGATGACGGTTTGAAATTAAAAGGGCAGTATATTCCTGCTACACGTAAAACCAACAAAACGGCCATTGTGATTCATGGTTTCTCGGTTGATCATCGTGAAGTGATTCCATATGCTAATCTCATGCATAATCAAGGCTACAATGTCCTCCTTACTGATAACCGGTCAGCCGGAGCGTCACAAGGAAGTTTCATTGGTTACGGGTATCTGGAAGCAAAGGATTATATGAAGTGGATTAAACGACTTGTCGCAGATAATCCTAAGAGTGAGATTGTCGTCTATGGGACTTCATTGGGTGGTGCCACAACGATGATTCTTTCTGGTATGAATCCGCCTAAACAAGTTAAAGCCTTCATTGAGGATTGTGGTTACACAAGTGTTCGAGATGAGCTTGTCTATGAAGCTAACTCGCTCTACAATATTCCAAAATGGTTGGCTCAACCAATCATCAGTATTATGTCTGTGTATTCAAAGATTATTGCAGGATATTCATATGGACAAGCTGATGCCGTGAAGGCTGTGCAACGCAATGATCGTCCAATGCTCTTTATCCATGGAGCGGAGGATGACTTTGTACCATCATACATGTTGGATCAGGTATATCATGCAGCAAATGGGCCAAAGGAAAAATTACTTGTGCCAAATGCTGACCACATGGAAGCTTATCGTAAAGATGTTGTGCAATATGAGCAGACTGTTGACGGTTTCTTAAATCGTTACGTTCATTAAAAATAAACGGATGCTTGCCTCAGGGCAATCATCCTTTTTTTGTGGGGTGGTTAAATGAAGCGTGCTACAATAGAAGAGACAAAAACGAGGTAAATAAAATGACAGATCATTACTATACAGCTGAGCCCACCACGGCTCATGATGAACATACATTCGAATTTAATCTTTTGGCGCATGACTTGCGCTTTACCACCGATGCTGGTGTCTTTTCTAAAAGCACCGTTGATTATGGGACCCGTACGATGTTGGAAACGTTTGACTCAGAAAATATTCCTGAGGGGAAAATCTTGGACTTGGGCGCCGGATACGGACCAGTTGCCATTAGTTTAGCGAAAGCGTTACCTAACCGACAATTTGTGGCGGCGGAAATCAATCATCGTGCCGCTGAATTAATTAAGCGGAATGCGCAAGCCAATCATGTGGCTGATCAAATTGAAGTCGTGCAATCTGATCGCTATGAGAATGTGCCAGATCGTTTTGCAGCAATCCTGGTCAATCCCCCCGTACGAGCTGGAAAAGATATCGTACAAACGATGATTTCACAAGCTAAGGAACATCTATTGCCTGAAGGAACATTGACGGTGGTTTTACAAAAGAAACAGGGTGCGCCTTCAGCAAAGAAATTGATGGAAGAAACATTTGGGAATGCGCAAACGATTGCCAAAGATAAGGGCTATTACATTATGGAGAGTGTAAATGTCGACTGATCTATCACCCGCACAAATTGATTATTTTATGGGTCAAGCCTTATACGAAGCGAAAAAAGCTGGTGCGTTGGGTGAGGTACCAATTGGTGCCGTTGTCGTCATTGATGGTCAAATTGTAAGTCGAGGTTTTAACTTACGAGAGCGTATGCAAGATGCTACCCAACATGCGGAGTTGATGGCGATTAGTGAGGCAAATCGGTTTGAACATTCGTGGCGTTTACCAGAGGCGCAACTATTTGTCACCCTTGAACCGTGTTTAATGTGCGCGGGTTTGATTCAACAAACACGAATTACAGATGTTTATTATGGTGCAGCTGATCCAAAAGGTGGTGCGGTAGACTCACTTTATAATGTTTTAGGGGATGCACGATTGAACCATCAAGTAAATGTTGTCGCGGGCGTGCGTGAGGCTGAATGCAGTGCGCTTTTGAAAGCCTTTTTTAAAGCTGTTCGAAAAAAGCGAAAAGCGGAGAAACGCGCACGAAAAGAAGCGGAAAATAAACTGGTCAAATAATTCTGTGCATGTTATAATTATTTTCGGTGAGGCAAGTATGCACTTCGAACCGTGTCAGGGTCGGAAGGCAGCAGCACTAAGGAGACCGTGTATTGTGCTTCACTTCCTTTAGTAATTAAAGTCGCTAGCTGATAATTTTATCGGCTGGCGTTTTTTTATCGCATTTTCTGGTAAAATAGAATGAATAGATTTTAAATAGGAGGACGTTGAAAATGGCATATCAAGCTTTATATCGGACATGGCGTCCACAAAAGTTTAGCGACATGATTGGTCAAGAAGTTGTGACTCGAACTCTTCGAAACACAATTATCAGTAACCAAATCACTCATGCCTATCTTTTCAGCGGTCCTCGCGGAACTGGTAAGACGTCAGCGGCCAAAATTTTTGCCAAGGCGGTTAACTGTTTACACCCTGTTGATGGGGAGCCGGATGACACGTGTGAGATTTGTTTAGCGATTAACGATGGATCTTTTGCTGATGTTATCGAAATGGATGCGGCCTCGAATAATGGTGTTGATGAAATTCGTCAGATTCGTGAAGATGTGAATTATGCGCCAACCCAGGGTAAATACAAGGTGTACATCATTGATGAGGTCCATATGCTTTCAACTGGGGCCTTTAATGCCTTATTGAAAACTTTGGAAGAGCCCCCAGCTAATGTTATTTTTATTTTAGCTACAACGGAGCCTCAAAAGATTCCAGCAACCATTATTTCAAGAACACAGCGGTTTGACTTTAAACGAATCAACGCTCAGGATGCGATGAATAGGATGGTCTATATCTTAGACCAGGTCGGTGATAAGTATGATGAAGATGCGTTACGCGTGATTGCGAATGCTGCGGACGGTGGTATGCGTGATGCGTTAAGTATTTTGGATCAGGTTTTGTCATTCGGGGATGATACCGTTACGCTAGAAAACGCACTGCTAGTGACAGGGTCTGTTACACAAAGCTTGTTAGGAGAGTATGTTCAGGCTGTGCAAGCCCAAGATACAAAATTAGCACTTGCTAAAGTCGAAGAAATTCTAGATGCAGGAAAAGATGTAAATCGCTTTGTAGAAGATTTGATTAGTTACGCGCGCGACTTACTATTGTATACGGAAGCGCCTGATTTAATCACTTTAGTGCCAGATGATAATTTTAAGCAGTTAGCGCAAAATACACCGGCCCAAACATGGTATCGTATGATTGATATCTTAAGTGATACACAACAACAATTACGCTATACAAATCGCCCAAGTGTGTATTTGGAAGTGCTAACGGTTAAGTTGAGTGCTGATGTTGCAGCTAGTGCGGTAAGTCCAGCACCACAGACGGTATCGGCTCCTGCGACAACGGAACAATCGGTTACAACGTCAAATGTAACCCCACAGTCACAAGCGGCCGCAGCTACTCATTCGGCTCCGATTTCAGAGGCGTCGGTAAGTATGGCGGCTACATCTCAAACAGTCGCTACTAAGGCGTCGAATTCAGAAAAAAAGCCGGTTGAAACGAAAATCACGGTTTTGGATGATCAAGCCGCTGTGTTTAATGTTTTGCGTGAGGCAACGCGTGGTGATTTAAGTCGGGTCCAGACGATTTGGTCTGATTTAGTTAACAGTTTGCCAGTACCGCAACAAGCGATGTTGAACGTAGCACGTCCGATTGCAGCATCACCAGATGGATTGGTTGTTGCCTTTGATTTTGACATTATTCGTATAAATGCTAGTCGCAATAATGATTTGTTAACAACAATGACGAAGCAATTACGGGTGCTCACCGAATCAAAGACGGATCGCCAGTTAGTGTTCATTACAAATGAGCAGTGGCCTGAGATGCGTTCAGCGTTTGTGCAAGCAACGCGTGGTGATCAAAGTGCACCACAAGCACCCACAAAACCGCAACCTGTTGCGGATGATCCGGGAATGCAAGGCCTGATTGATGAAGTTGAACAGGCTGATCAAAGTGAACCTGAGGATCCAGCAGTTAATGAGGCGCGGGCGATTTTTGGCCAAGAACTCGTTGAAACACAAGATGATTAATTAAAAGAAAAGAGGATGAAGAGATGTTTGGTGGACAAAATATGCAAGGCATGATGAAGCAAATGAAGAAGATGCAATCACAAGTACAATCAGAACAAGCAGCAATTGCTGAAACTGAGTACATTGGAAAAGCACCTGAAGATATGGTTGTCGTAACATTTAACGGAGACCGTCAAATGTTAGATATGCAAGTAAAGCCTGATGTGATTGATCCTGAAGATCCAGAAGGACTATCAGACATGGTTTTGGTTGCTGTAAATGATGCCCTTAAGCAAATTGAAGCAGATACTGAAAAGCGTTTGGGACAATTTGCACCAAAGGGAATGGGCGGATTCTAATTCGATAGAAAGCAGGTAAGCGTTGTGCAATATCCAGAACCAGTTGCAAAATTAATTGATAGTTTTACGAAACTACCTGGTATTGGGGTCAAGACGGCAACTCGATTAGCATTCTATGTAATCGATATGCCTGAGGAAGATGTGACCAGTTTTGCCCAAGCGCTTATTTCAGCCAAACGTGATTTAACGTTCTGTAGTATCTGTGGTAATTTGACTGAATCAGACCCATGTAGTATTTGTACTGATCCGACACGTGATCAAACTACAGTACTAGTGGTTGAAGAAGTTAAAGATTTAATGGCGATTGAAAATGCGGGTGAGTACCATGGGCTTTATCATGTCTTACATGGTGTTTTGTCACCTTTGGCAGGTAAGGGACCAGATGATATTAATATTGATTCTCTTGTTACGCGGTTACAAAAAAACGATGCGATTCAAGAGGTCATTGTCGCGACTAATGCAAATGCAGAAGGTGAAGCCACAGCCATGTATTTGTCACGGCTGTTGAAACCGGCTGGGATTAAAGTTTCGCGGTTGGCGACCGGCCTATCAGTTGGTAGTGATATTGATTACGCAGATGAAATTACATTAATTAAGGCAGTTGAAGGAAGGACAGAACTTTAACCATGTTTGGGATTAAAAAGAAAAAGCGTTTGGACCCAACCGTTTACGATAATTATCTGACGGATGGTATTGCAAATGCCAAGTATAACTTTGAAAAAGCAAAGCTATCAGAAGCAGCGATGTTTGAAAGTGATGCCGATCCACGAATGATCAAGGCACAAACAGCGATTGAAAAACAAAAATATTTCTTTTTGTTACGGGCTGCCCGCAAGCGTGATATCACGGCAAGTTGGCATACTGCCTTTATTCATCCTGAAATGTAAGAATACGCTAAAAAGGACGGGCCTAAGCTTTAGGTTAAGTCCTTTTTTTGCTATGGTATAATAGAAAGTAATAAAGGATGAGGGTGTAGATTATGACGGGAAAGTTCATTTCATTTGAGGGACCGGACGGGGCTGGTAAAACATCAGTCTTGCACGCAATTTTAGATCGACTTACACCCATGTTAGGTGAGCAGTTGGTGATTACTCGCGAACCTGGTGGCCGTGACAACCAAGTCGCAGAGGCGATTCGAGACCTGGTGTTAAGCCCAGCGTATCCGGCAATGGATCCATGGACTGAAGCAATGTTGTATGCAGCAGCACGTCGACAACATGTCGTTGAAACCATTCGCCCAGCATTGGCGGATGACAAGGTGATTATTTCCGATCGTTATCTTGATAGCTCAATAGCGTATCAAGGTGGTGGGCGTGAATTAGGCGCTGAAAGAGTGGCGGACTTAAATCAATACGCGACTAATGGGCTTCAACCACAAGCAACCATCTATCTTGACCTAGCACCAGAAGTCGGGTTAGCGCGGATTCAAGCAACGCGCCAAGACGAAATTAACCGATTGGATGTCGAAGCACTCGCCTTTCATCAACGCGTAAGTGCGGCATACCACGATTTAATTGCTGCAGACCCAGACCGGTTCTGGGTGATAGATGCCAGCCAGCCATTAGAACAAGTGGTGGCAGATGCTTGGGATGCAATGCAACACATTTTAACACTACCAACTGAAGCATAACGAGGGGGCATGACCATGAAAATGATTACAGCAGTTGTACAGGATCAAGACGCAGCTAAGCTAGGAAAGGCTTTAGTTAAAGCTGAGATTGGAGCAACACGCTTAGCTTCAACCGGTGGATTTTTGAAGGCCGGAAGTACGACATTTATGATTGGAATTGATGATGACCGTGTCGACGAAGTTTTAGCTATTATTAAGGAATCAGCCCAAAAACGGGATCGCTTAATGACACCGGCTTATAGCATGGACACTGTTGAGTCAGCAGTTGTTACACCAATGGAGGTTGAAATTGGTGGTGCGACGGTCTTTGTGCAAGATGTTGCCCAATTTCATCAATTTTAAAGAAGGTGAGGAAGCGTCATGTCAGAGGTAAGTCAGGCCGCGACATTGATTGCCACAGCACAGCATGATCAACCACAAATTATTGCCAATTTTGAACGGGCTATTGCCCAGAATCAATTAGGGCATGCATTCCTATTTGTTGGGCCTAATGGTCGTGGTCAAGCTGAGGTTGCTGATTGGTTGGCGATGCGGTTGTTATGCTTACATCCAACGGAAAAGGGTGATCCAGATGGTACCTGTAATCAGTGCGTGCGAATAGCGCAACACGAACATCCAGACGTTGTCGAATTAGCACCCGAGGGCAATAGCTTGAAGGTGGATCAAATCCGTTTTTTGCAAGGGGAGTTGTCTAAAACAGCTGTTGAAGGTGAGCGTAAAGTTTTAATTATTCATGCAGCTGAAACGATGACTTCAAGCGCGGCAAATGGATTGTTGAAGTCAATGGAAGAACCACAAGGGCAACAAACGATTATTCTAATCGCTAAAAGTCGTCAACAAATGCTACCAACCATTATTTCGCGTTCACAGGTAATCGAATTTAATGCTTTACCAGCTGACCAAATCCAAACCCAATTAATTGCTATGGGATACTCGCAGACGAATGCGCAACTTGCTCAGCAACTTACCGATGATATGACACTTGCGCAAGAATGGTTGACCGAGGATTGGTTTGATCGGGCTCGGCAAAGTGTTGAACGTTTCATGTCGGCCTTATTAGGTCAGGATTTACAAACATTTACACTTGTTCAGACCGAGCTTATGCCATTAGCAAAAGAACAGTCGGTTAAGGTCCTAGTTGATATGATTATTCAAGCGACCCGCGATACACTCTTAGCACGACAAGGGCGATCGGTTACATCGGGCTTTGACGCTTTATCAAAATGGCAACAAATTGCTCAAAAGTTAGCGGATTCGCAATGGTTACAGATAGTTGATCTAGCCTTAATGATGCCACATGCCTTAGATATGAATTTAAATCCCCAAACGACTCTCGAAAGTTTTGTTTTAAAGAGTCAGAAAGCGATGGCAGGTTAAACATGCAGCAACAAAGAAGTTTTACAAAAGAAGCAAGCGGTAGTTTGTTCTTGGTCCCAACCCCAATTGGGAATTTAGAAGACATGACCTATCGAGCGGTAAATACGCTTAAATCAGTTGACTTGATTGCCGCTGAAGATACACGTCATACGCAACAATTGCTCAATCAATTTGAAATTGAAACCAAGCAGATTTCTTTTCACGAGCATAATAAAGAAAATCGAATTCCGGAGTTAGTGGAACGCCTACAAGATGGAACGAATATTGCACAGGTATCGGATGCTGGAATGCCATCTATTTCCGATCCTGGACATGAATTAGTTTTGGCTGCTTTGGCCGCTGACATTCAAGTTGTGCCTTTACCTGGTGCAAGTGCGGGAATTACCGCTTTGGTGGCATCAGGCTTAAGCCCACAGCCATTTACATTTTATGGTTTTTTGCCACGTAAACAATCTGAACAAATAAAGACGTTGACGGACTTAGCGCAAAAGCCGGAGACAATTTTATTCTATGAAGCACCCCATCGCTTAGCGAAAACACTGGCGAATATTCAAACCGTGTACGGGGATGATCGCCAAGTGAGTCTAGCGCGTGAGTTAACGAAAAAGTACGAAGAATTCATTCGTGGTACAGCAGCGGAGGTGGCTGACTGGGCCCAACAAAGTGAAGTTCGGGGTGAGTTTGTGGTGATGGTTGCAGGGAATGAGCATCCTACGGAAGCAGTTGAAGCTGCTGATCCGTTAGCCGAATTGAGTCCTGTTGAAGCTGTTAATGCATTAGTTGCGTCAGGTATGAAGACGACAGCAGCCGTAAAACAGGTTTCAAAACTGCGCCAACTCGATCGACAGGCGTTATATCAAACATATGAGGAGCAAAAATGATGAGTCAAGTTTATGATACAAATCACGTCATTAAATATTACGAATGTGATATGACGACAAAATTAAGTATTCCGATGATTTTAAATCTTGCTATTTTGGCTTCAAATCTTCAAGCCGAATCTTTGTCGATTGGAGATGATTTTGTCCATGCCCATGGTCTTGGTTGGATTGTGCTTCAATACGATATTCAAATTAAACGTCGTCCGATTGTTGGTGAAACGGTTAAAATTGAAACGGTCGCTAAGGAATTCACGTCATATTTTGCTAATCGCGATTTTAACTTTTATGATGAACAGGGTGAGTTATTGATTGAGATTCATTCATTGTTTGCCATGATGGATATGACCAAGCGTAAAATGATTCGAATTCCAGATGAAATGGCGGCTGGTTATGAACCTGATGTGGTGAAGCGGATTAAGCGTGGCCCAGGTCCTGAAAGTATTAGTTCAGATGATGAAATCCTACATGACCAAATGTACGCTGTGCGGTATACTGATATTGACTTTAATCATCATGTCAACAATTCACGATATTTTGAGTGGATGATTGATGGTTTGGGAGCTGACTTTTTAAATAGTCATGAAGCGACGCAAATTCAAATTCGCTTTGAAAAAGAAGTCGGACAGAATGATATTGTCACTTCGCAAATTGTGCTAGATTCAGAAAAAATGCGGACAAAGCATCGCATTATGGTTGATGATCAATTGTCAGCCGAAGCAACAATCAATTGGATTGAAGCGTAAGTTAAAGAGAAACACGAGGAGAAAATTATGGCTACATTAGTATTGGGTGGTGCCGGTTATATCGGTTCTCACATGGTTGATCGCCTAGTAGAAGATGGGCGTGATGTTGTTGTTGTTGATAATTTGTTAACAGGTCACCGCAAGGCAGTTCCTGAAAATGTCCCATTTTATGAAGTTGATATTCGAGACAAAGATGCCTTGGATAAGGTTTTTGAAGCAGAGGATATCGATCAAGTTGTACATTTTGCAGCATCATCAATCGTGCCAGAATCAATGGAAAATCCTTTGAAGTATTTTGACAATAATACAGGTGGGATGATCGCGTTATTGGAAGTGATGCTCAAGCACCAAGTAAAGAATATTGTCTTCTCTTCAACGGCTGCGACTTATGGTACGCCTGAAGAGAACCCAATTCCAGAAACTGCACCACAACGCCCAATTAATCCATATGGTGAATCAAAGCTCCAAATGGAACACATTATGCGTTGGGCTGATGAAGCTTATGGGTTGAAATGGGTAGCATTGCGCTATTTCAATGTTGCCGGTGCCAAGGCTGATGGTTCAATTGGAGAAGATCACCCAACAGAGACGCACCTTGTGCCAATTATTTTACAAGTTGCTCTTGGTGAACGTGAAAAGATTATGATGTTTGGTGATGATTACAATACATCAGATGGTTTCAACGTGCGTGATTATGTGCATGTTATGGATTTGGCTGACGCACATATCTTAGCGCTTGATTATTTGGCTGAAGGTAACCCTTCAAACCAATTCAATCTTGGATCTGCTACAGGTTACTCAGTTAAGCAAATGGTTGAAGCAGCTCGAAATGCAACAGGAGAGCCAATCCCAGCTGAAGTTGGTCCTCGCCGTGCGGGTGATCCAGATTCACTGGTGGCTTCATCTGATAAGGCACGTAAAGTGTTGAATTGGACACCAAAGTATGATGATGTGGAAACTATCATTAAGACGGCCTGGACGTGGGTACAAAAGCACCCGCATGGTTATGAAGATCGTTAAAATATAAGAAACCTGCTTGTTTTCATAGATAAAAGGGCAAGCTGGTTTTTTTTTATGCAGAACTGCATTAAAATAGTTATTAAATAGACTTACTGGGAGGTGAGAATTGTGGGAAAAACACTTGCATTTGATACAAGTAATCAGGCTCTAAGTGTTGCCATTTTTGAAAATGGAACGCTGTTGGGGCAGCGTGAGGCAAATGTCGCACGCAATCATTCAGGTCAACTATTACCATTTATTGATGAACTCACCAAAAGTGTCGGTTGGCAACCAGCTGACCTTGACCGAGTGGTTGTTAGCCAAGGACCAGGTTCTTACACAGGCCTTCGAATTGGGGTGACCACAGCTAAAACGCTAGCATTTACTTTAAATCTTGAATTAGCTGGCGTTTCCAGTTTAGCTGTTTTGGCTTCTAATGTTGAACATTCGAAATCAGTCATCGTTCCGATGATGGATGCCCGCAATCAAAATTTGTATGCTGGAGCATATCAATGGCAAAATGGACAATTCGTGTCTATTGTTACTGATGAACATACGAACCTTGATGTTTTGATTGAGCAATTAGCACAACTACATGAACAATTGATTTTTGCAGGGGAATATGCAAATTTCCAGGACGAGTTAGAAATGACTTTTCCAACAGCTGAATTTGCTGAGGATGTATTACCACATGCTAGTCATCTTCCTGAATTAGTACAAGAAGCCGATGTTTTGACAGACATGAATGATATTCATCAGTTTGTGCCAAAATATCATCGCCTCTCACAAGCGGAAGCTGATTGGGCACGAGCGCACCCTGATGCAGGTGATGTTGACTATGTGGAAAAACTTTAAGGCTTGGCTATATTGGCATACGCACCCGATTCCAAAAGAACTAAGAGCGTTTCGTCAATCGGTGGCGGTTAACGGGACAGATTTTGTGATGACCCGAGCGACTATGGCTGATTTAGACGATATGCTGGCAGCAGAACATGAAGCTTACGGTGGCGTTGATCCATGGCCACGATATATATTTGAGCAAGAATTGAATCGCACGCGTGAGCGTCTGTACGTTGTGCTCCGCCATCCGGAAACGAATTCCCTAGTTGGCTTTATGGGTGCTTCTTTCCGTCCGGGGATTCGCGAAGTCCATCTCACAAATATTACGATTACGCCACATTGGCAAGGACGTGAAGTTGGGACATTTTTTATGAGCTACTTGATGACTTTAGCGAAACAAAGTCGATTTAGTCGTGTCTCGCTAGAAGTGGCGGTTGCAAACGAGCGAGCAATTCGATTCTATGAACGTTTTGGCTTTCAAATCATTCGGGAACGACGCAACTACTACGGTAAACAACAACACGCCTACGATATGGCACTGATTTTGAAGAACGGCAAATAGGAAGAGATGCATGACAAAATTAAATTTTCGCCCAGCAATCGGGGCCGATGAATTGTTTGCGATTGCACAGGATGCCTATGGCGGGTCACCTTGGACAAGCGCAGCATTTGAAAAGGATTTGAATAGTCGCCTGACACATTATTTAGTGCTGACTCATGATGATGAACCAATAGGCTTTGTTGCGGGGACGTTGGTTATTGATGAATTATCAGTTAGTAATGTCGCAATTAAAACGGCCTTTCAAAAGCAAGGCCTGGGGCAAAAAATGTTGTACGAATGGTTTAAACGTTTTGATCCACATACACGAGTACTGCTCGAAGTTCGGGCGTCAAATTCGGCGGCTAAACATGTGTATGAGAAGTTAGGCTTTAATGTCTACCATGAACGCAAAGATTATTATCAAAATCCACGTGAAGATGCAGTACTAATGGATTATTACATTTAAAAGAGGAGGTTAGCATGGCAAAAGATCGTTTAATTATGGCATTTGAATCAAGTGCTGACGAAACGAGTGTTGCAATTGTACGCAATGGCTCAGAGATTGTAAGTCTTGAAACAGCCACACAAATTAAGTCCCACCAACGTTTTGGCGGAATTGTTCCAGAAGTGGCAAGCCGACATCACATTGAACAAGTAACTATTTTGGCCCAAGCTGCTTTAGAGGATGCTCAAGTTACTTATGATGATTTAGATGCCGTGGCAGTAACACAAGGGCCTGGTTTGGTAGGTGCACTTTTGATTGGGGTTACTGCGGCTAAGACGATTGCTTGGGCACATAACCTGCCGATTGTGCCCGTTATTCATTTAGCAGGACATATTAGTGCCGCTAATTTTGTCGAACCTATTCAATACCCAGCTTTGGCGTTGATGGTTTCTGGGGGGCATACAGAGCTTGTATTGATGCGCGAAGAATATGATTATCTTGTGATCGGTGATACACGTGATGATGCAGCTGGTGAAGCTTACGATAAGGTTGGCCGGACGATGGGGCTCAAGTATCCATCAGGTAAAATTATTGATGATATGGCACATCAGGGAACGGATACGTATAACTTGCCGCGAGCTATGTTGAATGAAGATAATTTTGATTTTTCATTTTCAGGAATTAAGAGTGCTGTGATTAACTTAATGCATAATGCTGAGCAACGTGGTGAGACGATTGATTTGGATGATCTTGCTAGTTCGTTCCAAGCAGCTGTGGTTGAGATTCTTGTTGGAAAAGCGCAACGTGCTTTGGAAGCGTATCCTGTTAAGTCCTTCATTGTAGCTGGCGGTGTGGCGGCAAATCGGGGCTTACGTGATGCGCTAGCATCAATGATGCAACGTTTTCCGGATACTGAATACATTCCAGTACCAATCGCCTTAGCGGGCGACAATGCAGCCATGATTGGAGCAGAAGGAGATATTGCTTATCGCCATGGTGCTCGAGCTGGTCTAGATTTGAATGCTAATCCAGCTTTAGAATTTGACTATTTAGAAGATTAGCGACTGCGACAGTCCATTGATTAGGGGAGCTGCATGAATCATAAAATACACGTATGCTTAGGGTTACTAATCGCTTTACTCATAGTATTGCTTGGTGGGGTATCGGTTTCAGCTGATAATAAAGACACGTATGCGATCAAAAAGTACACCGAAAATGTCCAATTCCAAAAAGATGGGACAGCTCAGATTACTGTTGATATGACGTATGTGTTTGATGCTGATATGCATGGCGTTTATTTCCAACAAGGATTGGGCGAACAAGTCAAGCAGGTTGGCCCTGTTCATGCCGCAGTGAACGACACTGCTATCCAGCCGTATAAAGGTGGCGATACAGGATTGGAATTGCAATCCTATCAAGATACCGATAATGATGAAAAAGGGGTCCGCTTTAAGTTACACCGCCCAGTGAAGGACGGCGAAACGATTCGCGTCACATGGCAATACACGCTAAGTCATTTAATTAATGCTTATAAAGATGTTGATGAACTTAATTGGCGGGTGATTGGAAATAACTGGGATGTACCTTTTGAAGATATGCAGTTAACGGTCGCGTTTCCACAGCAACCACTAACTGGTATGCAAACCTGGCAACACGGGATGAGTTCGACGAGAGGTGAGTGGAATGCTGCAAATGGACGTTGGACCTTTAGACAGAAAGATTACCCAAGTCAAAGTCCCTTAGAACTACACATGATGATGCCTCAATCAGTCTTTAATGCTGATGCTCAGGTGCATCGAGTTAATACGGATGGACGTCAGAAGATTTTGCAACAAGAGGCGCAACTTAAACGCCAAGAACAACAACGCCAACGAATCGTTCAAACGATTGAATGGATATTGATTAGCTTGACGGCGTTATGCTTGATCTTCGCGGCATGGTTGTGGATGCGGACACGTCCGTTTGTTGCTTTTGTACGAAATGAGAATCGCGTTTATGATGTGCCTGATGACCTTGCCCCAGCGATTGTTGGGGAACGACTTTCCGAGCGATGGATGCCGATTGAACGCAGTTTATCGGCTACCTATATGGATTTAATTGCGAGGCATTATGTGACGGTTGAAGATGATCCAAAGGGCAAGGCTAAGGATCGGCAGTTTAAGTTGGTAAAAAATCCGACTGAGTTAGCTGATTTTGAACAGCAAGCTTTACAAATTCTTTTCCGTGAAACCTTAACTATTGGAGTAACACGCAGTAGTCGTAAGTTAGAGCTGTCTGAAAAGGAGTCCAGGCGTTATCGTAAACAGGTTCGGATTTATCGTCAGCAACTGAAACAGGCTAGCCAAATAACATGGCTTAACTTAAAAGAGATTTTGAGTCTAAAAAAAGGGGTTAAGTTTGGTTGGTACCTATTAATTGCAATTTTCCTCGGACAAATCGTCTTGCTTGGTATTGATGAGCGAGTATTAACGGCGATGCAAGTCTATGGGACATTGGCTGGCGTCGTCCTCGCTGTATTTGTGATTTTTTGGTGTCAACGTTTTCTTGAATATGATTACACTCAAACAGGATTACCACACGCGTTAGCATGGCACCAATATGCCAATATGCTTGATCAAATTGGTCGAATGTCTGAGCGTGAAATTGAAGAGGTTGTGTTATGGGACCGCTTACTAGCATACGCAGTCATCTTGGATGAAGGTAAAACTGTTGCGAAAGAATTAGAGAAATTAGACTTACAACCAATTGATGCAGCTCCGGTAAATGAATTGCTGGTTGCTTTTGCTTTGATTGGACCATATCAAATTAGAGTGCATACGGCTGTCGCTAGTACTTCATCGGGTTCAAATATGAGTTTTGGGTCCGGAGGTACATCTGGCGGTTTTGGCGGATCTAGTGGTGGTGGTGCTTTTTAATTTAAAAAAATCCCGATTAGCATAAGGCTAATCGGGATTTTGTTTATTTTAAACCATACGATGGAGCAGTTGATCGCTTAAATCAATTAGAATATCTTTCGAATCACTATCGGGTAAAGTGTCAAGCGCATCTAAAGCTTGGTCGGTGTATGTTAAAGCTAGTTCAGAGGCTTGGTCAAATGCACCAGTACTATGAACGAGTTCAGCAATTTCGATACTTTGGGCATCAGTAATTGCGTCGCCGATTTGCAATAAGTCGTGAACGCGGTCGCTTTGATGGATTGCATAAAGCAGGGGTGCTGAATAAACGCCTTCACGCATATCATTCAAAGTTGGCTTACCTAAAGTAGCACTGTCATTTTGGTAGTCGAGTAAGTCGTCGAGAATTTGGAAAGCAATACCTAGATTGAATGTGAATGCATAGAGGTTAGACTTAGTTTGATCGTCAACTGGTTCAGTTGCGGTAGAAAGTCCCAACTCAGCCGCCATTTCAAAGAGGGCAGCTGTTTTACCGGCAATTTGTTCAAGATACTCTTCAATCGACATGTCCAACTTATAATAGTGTGACCATTGCATTAACTCACCATTTAGAATTGATTCTAAAAATGAAGTTGCTTTACGAGCGGTTTCCATATTATGAGTATGGTTGGCAAGAATGTGGAACGTTGTTGCAAAAAGATAGTCACCAGCGTACACAGCAACGTCTTGTCCAAGTTGAGCTTGGATTGAAGCATGGTGGCGACGGGTTGAAGAGCTATCAATAATATCATCATGAATTAAGGTAGCTGAGTGTAGCATTTCAACTGACGCAGCTAAGTGAATGAGGTCGTCGTGGTTGTTTGGTGCCATTTGACCAATAAGAATAGTTAATGCGGGGCGTAAAAGCTTGCCCCCAGTTGTCATCATTTCGATTAATGCAGCTTGTACATCGTCATTCTTAGCTTGAAGGTCGGTTTGAATCACCGTAATGACTTCAGCAAGGTCAGATTGAATGGAAGGGAAATCATTCCAAATGGCGTTTAATTGAATAGAATTATCTTGCATTGATAATCGAACTCCTTTGGTTCTTAAATAGTTGTTTGCTTATTCGCCATGTGTACTAGTTTAATCCATTCCTTATAAAAAGTCAGGTCAAATTTTCAAAATGTTTCAGCAATTAAACGTTTCCTTCCTATATAATAGAATTTAGAATAATTCGAATAATAGGGAATGTTACAGAATTAAAACGTTTTAGATAAATCCAGAATTAGTTTGAGAAAAAGCTTGTTATTTCAAGGAATATTGTGTATTATATTCAAGTACGCTAATTAAGAAAGGGTATTACCCAATCTAATAGTGTCTAAACACACACAGCGATGATGTGGGAGGTTGCGACACACCCGGCAGCATTGCCACGAGATCCATGCCATGGAGTCTTGCGTGGTGTGTCGGTAGTTTCCACGGAGTTAGTTTCATATTCCAATATGGACGAAGGGAGAATTTATATCATGGCAAGTAAGAAGATTCGTATCCGTTTGAAGGCATACGAGCACGAAATCTTGGATGCTTCTGCAGAAAAGATTGTTGAGACGGCAAACCGAACAGGTGCTGAAATTTCAGGTCCTATTCCATTGCCTACAGAACGCACACTTTACACGGTGCTACGTTCACCTCACAAGAACAAGGATTCACGTGAACAATTCGAAATGCGCACACACAAGCGTTTGATCGATATCATGAATCCAACCGCTAAGACAGTTGATGCTTTATCAAAGCTTGAATTGCCAAGTGGTGTTGACATCGAAATCAAGTTGTAATTTTTAATTACAACATTAACTTGCCTAGTCAAGCATCTAACTGACTGAAAATAAAGATATTACATTTATAAAGGAGATAGTCATGACTACTAAGGGTATCTTAGGCCGCAAAGTCGGCATGACTCAGGTATTCACTGAGAATGGTGAGCTTATCCCAGTTACTGTGGTTGAAGCAACGCCAAACGTCGTCCTCCAAGTTAAGACTTTGGAAAATGATGGTTATAGCGCAATTCAACTTGGTTTGGGTGACAAGCGTGCCGTTTTGAGTAACAAACCTGAGCAAGGTCACGCCGAAAAGGCAAACACGACCCCTAAGCGCTACATTCGTGAAATCCGCGACGCTGAGGGTGAATACAATGTTGGGGATGAAGTTAAGGTTGACGTTTTCGCCGAAGGTGAAGTTGTTGACGTAACTGGAATCACAAAGGGTCATGGTTACCAAGGTAACATCAAGAAGGACGGACAATCTCGTGGACCTATGGCTCACGGATCTCGTTACCACCGTCGCCCAGGTTCAATGGGTGCTGTTATCAATCGTGTGTTCAAGGGTAAGAAGTTGCCTGGACGCATGGGTAACCGTAAGCGCACTGTACAAAACTTGAAGATCGTTCGTGTTGACGTTGAAAACAACGTTATCTTGATCAAGGGTAATGTACCAGGTGCCAACAAGTCACTTGTTACTGTTAAGAATTCAATCAAAGCAAAGTAATAAGGACGAAAGGAGGAATATAATATGACTAAGATTGCTTTACTTAAGCAAGACGGTTCAAACGCCGGAGAAGTTGAATTGAATGATTCAATCTTTGCCATTGAGCCAAACAACAATGTCATCACTGACGCTGTTTTGATGCAACGTGCATCAATGCGTCAAGGTACTCACGCTGTTAAGAATCGCTCAGCCGTTTCTGGTGGTGGTAAGAAGCCTTGGCGTCAAAAGGGTACTGGACGTGCTCGTCAAGGATCAATCCGTTCACCACAATGGCGTGGTGGTGGAATTGTCTTCGGACCTACTCCACGTTCATATGCTTACAAGATGCCTAAGAAGGCATACCGTTTGGCATTGAAGTCAGTGTTGTCACAAAAGGTTTTGGATTCTTCATTGGTAGTTGTGGATGCATTGTCATTCGACGCACCAAAGACAAAGGAATTCAAGAGCGTTTTGGATAACTTGAATGTAGATGGTAAGACGTTGGTAGTCTTGGACGATGACAACACAAACGCAACATTGGCAGCACGTAACCTACAAAACGTGACTGTTATGACTGCTAAGGGTGTTAACGTTCTTGACGTAATCAACAATGATAAGTTGGTTGTTGTACAATCAGCTTTGGCACAAGTTGAGGAGGTTTTGGCATAATGGACGCACGCGATATCATTTTGCGCCCGGTCATCACTGAACAAACTATGAGCGTTTTGGATGAAAAACGTTACAGTTTCGATGTTGATGTTCGCGCCACAAAGCCACAAATCAAGCGCGCTATTGAAGAAATTTTCGACGTAAAGGTTGAAAAGATCAATACAGCTAACGTACGTGGTAAGCTTAAGCGTCAAGGACGCTATACTGGTTACACTAAGAAGCGTAAGAAGGCAACTGTTAAGTTGTCAGCAGCTTCTAAGAACATTCAATTGTTCAACGAAAACTAATTAGGAGGAACTTAGCGTGGCTATTAAGAAGTATAAGCCAACCTCTAATGGTCGTCGTAATATGACTTCTTCTGATTTTTCAGAAATCACAAAGACGACGCCAGAAAAGAGCTTGTTGGAATCAAAGTCAAACACAGGTGCCCGTAATTCTTATGGACACATGACTGTTCGCCATCGTGGTGGTGGACACAAGCGCCAATACCGTGTTGTGGACTTCAAGCGTACAAAGGATGAAGTACCTGCTAAGGTTGTTGCGATCGAATACGATCCAAACCGTACAGCTAACATTGCTTTGTTGCAATACACAGACGGTGTTAAGTCATATATCTTGGCACCAAAGGGTCTAGAAGTGGGCATGACTGTTCAATCTGGTCCTGATGCTGATTTTAAGGTCGGAAATGCATTGCCTTTGTCAATCATTCCTGATGGAACACAAATCCACAACATCGAAATGAAGCCTGGTAAGGGTGGACAACTTGTCCGTTCTGCTGGAACTTCTGCTCAAGTTTTGGGTCGTGAAGGAAAGTACGTTCTTGTTCGCCTACAATCTGGTGAAGTTCGTATGATCTTGGCTACTAACCGTGCCACAATCGGTGTTGTCGGAAACGAACAACACTCATTGATTAATTGGGGTAAGGCTGGTCGTCGTCGTTGGAAGGGTCAACGTCCACACGTTCGTGGATCAGTAATGAACCCTAACGATCACCCACACGGTGGTGGTGAAGGAAAGGCCCCAGTTGGTCGTCCTTCTCCATTGTCACCATGGGGTAAGAAGACTGCTGGTAAGAAGACTCGTAACAAGAACGCTCAATCATCTAAGTTCATTGTTCGTGGTCGTAAGAGCAAGTAGTCTAATTTCCTGAGTATTTCAAAACTTATTATAAGCAAACGAGAGGAGGACTCAGAATGGGTCGTAGCCTGAAAAAAGGACCATTTGCTGATGCCAGTTTGTTGAAGAAGGTTGAACAAGCCAATGCTTCAGATAAGCAAACAGTTATCAAGACATGGTCACGTCGTTCAACAATTTTCCCTAGCTTTATCGGATTAACTTTCGCCGTTTATGACGGACGAAAGCACGTACCAGTTTTGGTTCAAGAAGATATGGTCGGTCACAAGTTAGGTGAATTCGTCCCAACGCGTACGTTCCGCGGACACGCTGCAGACGACAAAAAGACGCAACGTAAGTAATTAGGAGGACAGTACAATGGCTGAACAAATTACGTCAGCACGCGCCACAGCGAATATCGTTCGTGTGGCTCCACGTAAGGTCCGCTTAGTGCTTGACCAAGTGCGTGGAAAGTCAGTCGCAGAAGCTTTTGCAATCTTAGAATTTTTGCCAAATCATTCTGCAACTGATGTTTACAAAGTATTGAACTCAGCAGTAGCAAACGCTGAGAACAATTTCTCACTAGATCGTGAAGATTTGGTTGTCTCAGAAGCCTTTGCCAACGAAGGACCAACGCTAAAGCGTTTCCGTCCACGTGCCAAGGGTTCTGCTTCACCAATCAATAAGCGAACAAGCCACATCACGATTGTGGTAACAGAAAAGTAAGGAGGATTGAGTCATGGGTCAAAAGATTAACCCAACCGGTTTCCGTGTCGGCGTCATTCGCGACTGGGATGCTAAATGGTACGCAGATAAGAAAGACTATGCAAACAACTTGCATGAAGACTTAGCTTTGCGTAATTATATCGAGACTAAGTTGGCAGATGCATCAGTTTCTCGTATCGAAATCGAACGTACTGCTAACCGTGTTAATATCTCAATCCACACTGCTAAGCCAGGTATGGTTATTGGTAAAGGTGGATCAGAAGTTGATGCATTGCGTAACGAATTGTCAAAGATTGTGGCAAAGGGTGAACGCGTACACATCAACATCATTGAGATTAAGAAGCCAGATTTGGACGCTCACTTGGTAGGATCACAAATTGCAGCTGACTTGGAACGCCGTGTGGCTTTCCGTCGCTCAATGCGTGGAGCTATCCAACGTGCAATGCGTTCTGGTGCCAAGGGAATCAAGGTACAAGTTTCTGGACGTTTGAACGGTGCAGATATTGCTCGTGTTGAACAATATACTGAGGGTACAGTGCCTTTGCACACATTGCGTGCAGACATTGATTACTCATGGGATGAAGCAACAACAACATACGGTCAACTAGGTGTTAAGACTTGGATTTACCGTGGTGATGTTTTGCCAGAGAAGAAGTCAAAGAAGCAAGGAGGCGAGTAACAAATGCTAGTTCCAAAGCGTGTTAAGTATCGTCGTCCACATCGTGGCCACATGCGTGGTGAAGCTAAGGGTGGTAAGACAGTAACATTTGGTGAGTTTGGACTACAAGCCCTTGACTCACATTGGATTACAAATCGTCAAATCGAGGCGGCTCGTATTGCTATGACACGTTACATGAAGCGTGGTGGTAAGGTTTGGATTAAGATTTATCCACACTTGTCATACACTTCTAAGGGTGTCGGTGTTCGTATGGGTAACGGAAAGGGTACTCCCGAAGGTTGGGTTGCCCCAGTAAAGCGCGGCACAGTTATGTTCGAAGTTGGCGGCGTGTCTGAGGAAGTTGCCCGCGAAGCCTTGCGTCTCGCATCTAACAAGTTGCCTGTCAGAACTAAGATTTTGACTCGCCAAACGGAGGGTGAATAATGAAGATCAAGGACTTACAAGAAGAAATCAAGGGTCTCAGCCAAGCAGAGTTGGTTGCCAAGGAAAAGAGCTACAAGGAAGAGTTGTTTAACTTGCGTTTCCAATTAGCTACTGGTCAACTTGAGAACACGGCTCGATTGTCTGAAGTACGTAAGCAAATTGCACGTATTAAGACTGCGATTCGTCAAGAAGAATTAAACAAGTAGACTAAGAGAGGAGACCGGTATGACTGAAGATCGTAACGCACGTAAAGTTTATCAAGGACGCGTGGTTTCAGATAAGATGGATAAGACAATTACTGTTGCCATTGAAACTTACAAGAACCACCCTGTTTATGGTAAGCGTGTTAAGTACACGAAGAAGTTTAAGGCTCACGATGAGAACAACGAAGCTAAAGAAGGTGACATCGTACGCATCATGGAGACGCGTCCAACGTCAGCTACAAAGCGCTTCCGTTTGGTAGAAATCGTCGAGAAGGCCGTTATTATCTAATCGTTAATCTCGAATCTAACCAATAACGGAAGGAGGATATAATCGTGATTCAACAAGAGAGTCGTTTGAAGGTTGCTGATAATTCTGGGGCACGCGAAATTTTGACAATCAAAGTTTTGGGTGGTTCAGGTCGTAAGTTCGCCGGTGTCGGTGACATGATCGTCGCAACTGTTAAGCAAGCAATTCCTGGTGGTACTGTAAAGAAGGGTGACGTCGTTAAGGCTGTTATCGTTCGTACTGTATCAGGAATTCACCGTACTGATGGTTCATACATCAAGTTTGATGAGAACGCTGCTGTTATCGTAAAGGATGACAAGAGCCCTGTCGGTACACGTATTTTTGGCCCCGTTGCGCGTGAATTGCGTGACAATGATTACATGCGTATTGTGTCATTGGCACCTGAAGTATTGTAATTACCATCATTAAATCAAGGAGGAAGCCTCGCATGTTTGTAAAGACTGGTGACAAGGTTAAGGTTATCGCCGGCAAGGACAAGGGCAAGGAAGGTTCAGTTGTTAAGACTATTACCGGCCAAGACCGTGTTGTTGTTGAAGGTGTAAACATGGTTAAGAAGCATCAAAAGCCAAATAACCAATATCCACAAGGTGGAATTATTGAGCAAGAAGCTCCTATCCACGTTTCAAACGTACAATTGCTTGACCCTTCTACTAACGAACCAACAAAAATTGGTTACAAGGTTGAAGATGGTAAGAAGGTACGTTTTGCTAAGAAGTCTGGAAAGACTTTAGCTTAATTTAGGTGAAAGGAGGAAATCATAATCATGGCAAATCGTTTAAAAGAAAAGTACACCAGTGAAGTTACACCTTCATTGATGGAAAAGTTTGATTACTCATCAATCATGCAAACTCCAAAGATCGAAAAGATCGTTTTGAATATGGGTGTTGGTGACGCTGTCTCAAACTCAAAGAACTTAGATGAAGCTGTTGCTGAATTAGAATTGATTGCTGGTCAAAAGCCAGTTATCACTCGCGCCAAGAAGTCAATCGCTGGCTTCCGTTTGCGTGAGGGTATGGCAATCGGTACTAAGGTTACTTTGCGTGGTGAGCGTATGTATGACTTTTTGGATAAGTTAATCAACGTTTCATTGCCACGTGTTCGTGACTTCCGTGGAGTTTCACCAAAGGCCTTTGATGGTCGAGGAAACTACACGTTGGGAATTCGTGAACAACTTATTTTCCCAGAAATTGATTACGATGCTGTTAACCGCGTCCGTGGTTTGGATATTGTTGTTGTTACAACTGCCAACACTGACGAAGAAGCACGTGAATTGCTTACTCAATTGGGTATGCCTTTCTCAAAGTAATCTTTAACTGATTTACAGAAATATATAATAGGAGGCAACATCAATGTCAATGACTGACCCAATTGCAGACTTTTTGACTCGCATTCGTAATGCGAACATGGTTCGTCACGATTCAGTAGAAGTACCTGCATCTAAGATCAAGATGGACATCGCCGAGATTTTGAAGAACGAAGGCTTTGTTCGTGACGTTGAATACATTGAAGATGACAAGCAAGGTGTCATTCGTGTCTTCCTTAAGTATGGACCTGACAAGACTCGCGTAATTTCTGGTTTGAAGCGTATTTCAAAGCCAGGGCTACGTTCATATGTTAAGTCAGATGATGTACCTAAGGTATTGAACGGATTAGGTATCGCTATCATCTCAACTTCTGAAGGTGTCATCACCGATAAGGAAGCTCGCGCCAAGGGTATTGGTGGAGAAGTATTAGCTTACGTCTGGTAATAAATAAAATCTAACAAGGAGGTGTCTACTCATGAGTCGTATTGGTAATAAACCAGTTACTTTGCCAACAGGTGTTGAAATTACACGTGATGGTAACGTTGTAACTGTTAAGGGACCAAAGGGTGAGCTTTCACGCGAAATCGCTCCCGAAATCCAATTCACAGTAGAAGGTGACGTTGTTACTTTCACTCGTCCTTCAGATGAAGGTCGAATCAAGGCCCTTCACGGAACAACTCGTGCCAATGTTGCTAACATGGTCGAGGGTGTAACAGATGGTTTCAAGAAAACTTTGAAGCTTGTCGGTGTTGGATACCGTGCCGCAAAGCAAGGAAACAACCTTGTTTTGAACGTCGGTTATTCACACCCTGTTGAATTTGCAGATCGTGAAGAGTTACAAGTTGAAGTACCAGATACTTTGACAATTATTATTAGTGGAATCGACAAGCAACGCGTTGGAGATTTTGCTGCTGAAATTCGTGCCGTACGTTCACCTGAACCTTATAAGGGTAAGGGTATTCGTTACGAGAACGAACACGTTGCACGTAAGGAAGGTAAGACTGGTAAGTAATCTAAACATTCTGTTTAGCCGGATCCGCAACGTTTCCGGATTTGCTTATTAGTATATCTTCTAAAATTTTGAAAAAAGAGGTTACGAACAATGATTACGAAGTCAGACAAGAACAAAGTGCGTCAACACCGACACACACGTGTTCGTGGAAAGATTTCTGGTACTGCTGAGCGCCCACGCTTGAACGTTTACCGTTCTAACAAGAACATCTACGCGCAATTAATTGATGACGTAGCGGGTGTGACGCTTGCTAGTGCCTCAACTTTGGACAGTGCTGTTGAAACTGCACCAAAGACAGAGCAAGCTGCTAAGGTAGGAGCTTTGATCGCAGAACGCGCTAAGGCTGCTAACATTGAAGACGTTGTATTTGATCGTGGTGGTTACTTGTACCATGGTCGTGTGCAAGCGTTGGCAGAAGCAGCTCGTGAAGCTGGTTTGAAGTTCTAAGGGAAGGAGGAAATAAAATGGCTTATATCGATCCAAAAACGCTCGGAGAGCTTGAAGAAAATGTTGTAGCCATCAACCGTGTTACAAAGGTTGTTAAGGGTGGACGTCGTCTACGCTTCGCAGCACTTGTAGTCGTTGGTGATCACAACGGACATGTTGGTTTCGGAACTGGTAAGGCACAAGAAGTGCCAGAAGCTATCCGTAAGGCTGTTGAAGATGCAAAGCGTAATATCGTTGCTATCCCAATGGTTGGTACGACCCTTCCTCACTCTACTTTGGGTGTCTACAGTGGTGGCCGTGTTTTGCTTAAGCCCGCTGCTGAAGGTTCTGGAGTAGCTGCCGGTGGAGCTTCTCGTGCTATTATGGATTTGGGTGGCGTTGCCGACGTGACTGCAAAGTCTCTAGGTTCTGCTACACCAATTAACGTTGTTCGCGCAACTTTTGAAGCAATCAAGTCTTTGAAGAACGCTGAAGAAGTTGCTGAAATGCGTCAGGTCTCACTTGAGCACTTGGCAGATTAAGGAGGCAGAAAATGACCGATCAAGTAAAGGTTACACTTGTTAAGAGTGCTGCTCACCGTAAGCCAAATCAGCGCGCGATTGTTAAGTCACTTGGTTTGAACAAGGTGAACTCTTCAGTCGTATTGCCTGACAACGCAGCAACGCGTGGTGCACTATTTAAGATTGCTCACTTAATTACTGTAGAAGTAGTTAAGTAGTTATTAGATTGCTTTGAAGGAGGTACAACCCTAATGAAGCTTAATGAACTCCAAACAGCCGAGGGTTCACGCTCAGTCCGCAACCGTGTTGGACGTGGTGAATCATCTGGTAATGGAAAGACCGCTGGACGTGGTCAAAAAGGTCAAAAGGCTCGTAGTAAGGTACGCATGGGCTTCGAAGGTGGACAAATGCCTTTGTTCCGTCGTAAGCCAAAGCGTGGATTTACGAACATCAACCGCAAGGATTACGCTGTCGTAAACCTTGATGCGTTGAACAAGTTTGATAACGGTACTGAAGTTACACCAGCATTGTTGGTTGAATCAGGTATTGTTAAGAACGAACTTAGTGGCATTAAGATCTTAGCAAACGGTCAATTAGAGAAGTCTTTGACTGTTAAAGCTAACAAGTTCTCAGCTTCAGCCGTTTCAGCAATTGAAGCAGCTGGTGGTAAGACTGAGGTGATTTAATGCTAAAAACCGTGTTCCAATCTCTAAAAGTTAAAGACATTCGTAATAAATTGTTCTTCACTTTAGCGATTTTGATTGTATACAGAATCGGTGCTCAAATTACCATTCCTGGTATTAATCCATTGGCACTACAGGACGTTGCATCTTCTGGACTCGGCAGCATTTTGAATATGTTTAGCGGTGGTGGTCTTACAAATTATTCATTGTTCGCAATGGGAGTTTCACCATACGTTACTGCACAAATCGTGGTACAGCTCCTTCAAATGGATATTGTGCCACGATTTGTTGAATGGTCAAAACAAGGTGAAGTTGGTCGACGTAAGTTAAACCAAGTGACCCGCTATTTGACTATTTTCCTAGCGTTCGTCCAATCTATTGGAATTACTGCTGGGTTTAATCAACTAAGTCAAGTGAACTTAGTCAGCACGCCCAATGCGCAAACATACATTCTGATCGGGTTTATTTTAACCGCCGGAACTATGTTTGCTGTTTGGCTTGGTGACATGATTACAAGTCACGGACTTGGCCAAGGTGTCTCAATGTTGATTTTCGCAGGAATTATTGCACGAGTACCTGCGTCTGTATACAAGTTGTTCAGAGAACATGTCATTGTTAGTGCCGACCAAGCGCGAGGTTGGGCTTTCATGATTGGGATTTTAATCATCTTTTTGATTGTTGTCGGGTTTATCACTTGGTTTAACCAAGCAATCCGTAAAATTTCAATGCAATATACACGACAAGCAAAGGGTTCTGGAAGTACGTCTTACCTACCTTTGAAAGTCAATGTTGCTGGTGTGATCCCTGTTATCTTTGCGTCATCAATCATGGTGACGCCACAAACGATTTTGCAATTATTTGCAACTAAGTTTGGAGATGCTCCTTGGTACACGACAATCATGCAATACCTAAACATGCAAACTGTACAAGGTGGTATTTTATATACTGCACTAATTGTCTTGTTTACATTCTTCTACGCCTTTGTTCAGGTTAACCCTGAAAAAGTTGCTGAGAATTTACAAAAGCAAGGGAGTTATATTGTGGGCGTTCGACCTGGACGTGCAACAGAAAACTGGTTATCTGGTCTTTTGATGCGTCTGTCTGTGGTCGGAGCATTCTTCCTAGGATTCGTTGCATTGACACCGGTTCTAGCTACCCACGCCTTTGGCTTAGATGGTCAATTGGCAATGTCTGGTACATCAATTTTGATCGTTATCGGTGTTGCTCTTGATTTGATTCGTCAATTGGAAGGATTGTTAATGAAGCGTCAGTATGTTGGTTTTATTCAAGAAGGAGTCAAAGCAAAATGAGCAAGAATATCGTATTGCTAGGTTTACCTGGCGTAGGAAAGGGTACTCAAGCTGCAAAGATTGTTGAAACTTACAACTTGCCACATATTAGTACCGGTGATATGTTCCGTGAGGCTATGGCTAACGAAACTGAACTTGGTTTGAAAGCAAAGTCTTATATGGATGCCGGTAACCTTGTCCCTGATGAAGTGACAAACGGTATCGTAGAAGAACGGTTAGCTCAAGATGATACCAAAAATGGATTCATTCTTGATGGTTATCCACGTAACATTGAACAAGCTGAAGCTTTAGAACAAATGTTGGCAAAGCAAGGCCGCGATATTAACGCTGTGCTTTACTTTACTGCTGACAATGATGTTCTAGTTCAACGAATGATGGCTCGTGGTCGAGCTGATGACACTCCTGAAGTCATCCAAAATCGCTTGAACGTCAATGGTGAGTTGACAGAACCTATTGCTGAGTTTTATGCGGATAAGGGTGTCCTACACAAAATCGATGGTGCAAAAGACCTAGATGATGTGTTCACTGATGTTGAAACAGTATTGGATAACTTGGGGTAGTAATTCGTAAATATCATATTGGATATTCAAATTCAGTGTGGTATAATTACGTGTTACGTTCTCCAATGTCACACTAAGGAGGCAGCAACGTGGCCAAAGATGTTATTGAAATTTCAGGCATTGTGAAAGAAACTATGCCTAATGCCATGTTTACCGTTGAATTGGAAAACGGGGCGACTATCTTAGCTCACGTTTCAGGTAAGATTCGTAAGAACTTTATTCGTATCTTACCAGGAGATCGTGTGACGGTAGAAATGTCGCCATATGATTTGACTAAGGGTCGTATTACGTATCGTTATATTAAGTAATTTAACGGTCAAAAATCCAAGGGGAGGTAAATATTATGAAGGTTCGTCCATCTGTAAAGCCTATGTGCGATCACTGTAAAGTGGTTAAGCGTAACGGTCGTGTTATGGTGATTTGCTCTGCAAACCCTAAGCACAAGCAACGTCAAGGTGCTTAATTGCATTCTTGAAACAATAAAAAATATAGGAGGTAATCGTAATGGCTCGTATTGCTGGTGTTGATTTGCCTCGCGATAAGCGTATCGTGATTGCATTGACATATGTATACGGAATCGGTAACACAACTGCAGAAAAGATTCTTTCTGAAGCTGGTGTTTCTGAAGACGTTCGTGTTCGTGACTTAACTCCCGACCAAGAAGACGCCATCCGTGCCATCGTTGATGGTATCAAGGTGGAAGGTGACTTGCGTCGCGAAGTTTCAATGAACATTAAGAACTTGAAGGAAATGGGATCATACCGTGGTCTACGTCATCGTCGTAATTTGCCCGTTCGTGGTCAAAACACGAAGAACAATGCACGTACACGTAAAGGCCCAGCTGTTTCTATTGCAGGTAAGAAGAAGTAATTAATTTTTAAAGGAAGGAGATTACTTGATTATGGCAGGTCGTACAAATCGTAAGCGTCGTGTTAAAAAGAACGTTGAAAGTGGTGTAGCTCACATTCACGCAACGTTCAACAACACGATTGTCATGATTACTGACGTTCAAGGTAACGCAGTATCATGGTCATCAGCTGGTGCTCTTGGATTCAAGGGTAGCCGTAAGTCTACACCATTCGCTGCACAAATGGCTGCTGAAGCAGCTGCTAAGTCAGCTATGGAAAACGGCATGAAGACTGTTGAAGTAACTGTCAAGGGTCCTGGTTCAGGACGTGAGTCAGCTATTCGTGCGTTAGCCGCTGCTGGTCTTGAAGTAACAGCCATTAAGGATGTTACTCCAGTACCTCACAACGGTTCACGTCCACCAAAGCGTCGTCGTGTCTAATTGTTGATGCAACTAGTTAGCACACAATGCTTTGAAAGGGGTAACAAACAGTATGCTTGAATTCGAAAACCCAAAGATTACACTGGTTGAAGAGGATAGTAATTACGGTAAGTTTGTGGTTGAGCCGCTTGAACGTGGTTACGGAACTACTTTGGGTAACTCCCTACGCCGTGTATTGTTGTCTTCATTGCCCGGTGCGGCAATCAACTCAGTACAAATTGATGGCGTTTTGCATGAATTTTCAACGGTCGAAGGAGTTGTTGAAGATGTCACGCAAATCATCTTAAACCTTAAAAAGGTTTCAATGCGTATCGATAGTGATGATGAGAAGACGCTCGAAGTAAATGTTAATGGACCCGCAACAGTAACTGCCGGCGATTTCGTTGGTGATGCTGATGTGGAGGTCTTGAATAAGGATCAATACATTGCAACTGTTGCTGCTGGTGCTACTTTGCATATGACGGTGACTGCTGTTCGCGGTCGTGGTTATGTTTCAGGTGACCAGAATAAGGAATTGCATGAAGATACGCCTATTGGTGTTCTAGCAATTGATTCAATCTTTACCCCAATCGAACGCGTAAATTATCAAGTTGAAGAAACTCGTGTTGGTCAACGTAACGATTATGATAAGTTGACGATGGATATCTGGACCGACGGTTCATTAACAGCTACAGAAGCAATTTCTTTGGCTGCGCGTGTTCTATCAGATCACTTGAAGCCATTTATTGAACTATCAGAACGTGCCGCTGAGACACAAGTTATGGTAGACAAGGAAGAAACGACAACAAGCAAACATGCTGAAGTTCCAATTGAAGAATTGGATCTATCTGTCCGCTCATATAATTGTCTAAAGCGTGCTGGAATCAACACAATTCAAGAGCTTACTGATCGCTCAGAAGCTCAAATGATGACTGTTCGTAATCTAGGCCGCAAGTCACTTGACGAAATCCAGGATAAGCTGGCTCAGCATGATTTAGGGTTCCGCAAGGAAGATTAAATTAAATAAATAGAATTCCAAGAAAAGGAGGATACACTCATGGGATACCGTAAGTTGGGACGTACTAGCTCACAACGTAAGGCTATGTTGCGTGATTTAACAACTTCATTGTTGATTAACGGTCGTATCGAAACGACTGAAGCTCGCGCGAAGGAAGTTCGTCGTACTGCAGATAAGATGATTACACTTGGTAAGCGTGGTGACTTGGCTTCACGCCGTAAGGCCGCTGCTTTCATGCGTAATGTCGTTGCAGACGTACAAACGACCGAAGATGATAACATCAAGATTCAAAATGCAGTGCAATTCTTGTTTGACAATGTTGCACCACGTTTTGAAGGACGTGCGGGTGGTTACACTCGTATCTTGAAGTTGGATGCACGTCGTGGAGACGCTGCTCCAATGGTTATCTTGGAATTGGTTGACTAATTTATTAGTTAATTAATAACAAAAATTAACAATGGAATCTCTCATATCTTTGAGTATAAACCGTTACGATGATGGCTTCGGCCAAGTCTAGGTTGAATGGTGATCTTTGATCATCGCGCTCGCTGATGTGCGAGGTTTTTTTGTATACATAGGTATTTTTGAAGCTCGTCTATGCGGTAGGTCAATACAACATGGTCTTTTAGTTTGTAATGACATACTAAATGTGTAGTAACGGAGATATTCAAGGTGCAAAAACAGCGGTAACAAAAAGGACGTCTAACATTCAAGTTAGACGTCCTTTTTTAATTATATGATTTCATTAATGGTGACTGTAGTGTCGCGCAATCAAGTCTCCAACGAACTGAATTAAGACGATGAAGAGAAGAATTAGGATGGTTGCTGTCCACATAACGTCGTTTTGGAAACGTTGGTATCCAGTAACAATC
Source organism: Weissella viridescens (assembly GCF_001437355.1). Classification (GTDB taxonomy): domain Bacteria; phylum Bacillota; class Bacilli; order Lactobacillales; family Lactobacillaceae; genus Weissella; species Weissella viridescens. The sequence continues at coordinate 204,466 of NZ_JQBM01000002.1, forward strand.
GCTGTGGTTCCAAGTCCACCAGCACCAATAGCTCCAGCCATGGCGGTAAGTCCAACCAAGCTGATCATTGTGACAGTTGAAACACGAACAAGTTCTGAGCGGCCTTCACGAAGGTAAACATCGTGGATAATATCCCAGTTGCTTGCCCCAAATGAACGAGCTGCTTCAACTTTACCATCTGAAACACCGAGTAAGGCAACTTGTACCTGACGGGCATAGAAAGGGAAGACACCTAGTGACAATGGAACTAAAGCAGCTGTTGTTCCAATAGTCGTTCCTGTGATTAATTGTGTCAAAGGTGAGAAGACAACTACCATGATAATGAATGGGATTGCACGTCCAATTGAGACAACTTTATCAAGAATTTCAAAAACTGTCCGATTGGCACGAATACCATGTTCATCGGTAATCACTAATCCGATTCCAAAGGCTAATCCAAGCAAGCCACCGAATACAGCAGCTCCAAGGGTCATATAAAGCGTTTGGGCAATTGACGTTCCCCAACCAGAGTCACCGCCCCAACCAAGGGAATAAACACCAGGGAGATTTGTTTGAATCCATTCTAGCATATTAAGCATCCTCCTTTTCTGCATCTAGCTGTGTGACGTGCACACCGTGATCAACTAAGCTTGAGACCGCAGTCCGAATATTCTCATCAGCTCCCTTAAGTACAACGATGGCTAGACCAACCGGAGTCTTTGTCAGGATTTCCATGTTTGAGTAAAGAATGTTAGTCGTGACTTGGTAATCAGCGTAGATTGTTGAAAGAAGTGGTTGTGCTGTATCGTTACCAACGTAGTTGATTTGATATAGCTGTTCATCACTAGCCAATGGCTTTTCACGCAATAGTTCACGAACATTGAGTAAAGCTTCATCACGGTTTGTAGCCGTGTTAATGAAGTCCTTTGTTAACTTTTGTTGTGGGTTCGTGAAGATTTCAAGTAAGCTACCACGTTCGATGATGGTTCCATCTTCCATGACAGCAACCTTATTGGCAATTTCCTTAATGGCTTGCATTTCGTGTGTAATCAAAACAATGGTTAGGCCAAGTTCTTCATTAAGGCGCTTCAAGATACCAAGAATTTGATTAGTTGTCTTAGGGTCAAGCGCTGAAGTTGCTTCATCCGAAATGAGAATTTCAGGATCGTTCGCCAATGCCCGGGCAATGGCAACACGTTGCTTTTGTCCCCCTGAAAGTTGGGCAGGGTAGTTATCGCTACGATCTGATAGTCCTACTAATTCAAGCAAGTGATCAATCTTAGCCTTCTTTTCAGTTTTTGAAAGCTTACTGTGCTTTAATGGTTGTGCGACATTTCCAAATACTGTCAATTCATCCATCAAATTGAAGTGTTGGAAAATCATTCCGATATTTTTACGTTCATCGCGCAACGCGTTTGGTGATAGGTCAGTCATTTCAGTCCCGTTTACCTTAACTGAACCAGACGTTGGACGTTGCAATAAGTTAATCGTACGAACCAAAGTTGACTTACCAGCCCCAGAGTAACCGACGATACCATAGATATCACCCTTTTCAACGGTTAAGCTCTCGTTTTGGACAGCGACGATGGTTTGTTTCTTTTGTTTAAATGTGACATTAATATCTTTTAGTTCAATAACAGCCATATGCGTTCCCCTTTATAAAATATGTATCGGCGTACATATTACTACATACGCCGAATTGATTTATGCGAATTAGAACTTCTTGTTCCAAGCAGGAATTTCTGAATCACCATGTTCCTTCTTGATGGCCTTTTCAGTTGCCTTTGTTTGGTATGCCTTAACAATATCCTCGTAAGCAGACTTATCAGCCTTGCTCTTCTTAGCGGCAATCACGTTAACCCATTGCTTTGAATCCTTGTTAACTGGTTCAACATAAATTGCTGACTTCAAGTTAATCTTAGCTTGTTGGGCGTAGTTGGTGTTAATAACAGCGCCTTGGACGCTCTTAGACTTGAAGGCTCCAGCAACTTGATCAGCTGAAAGTTCCTTAATCTTGATATCCTTCTTGTTTTGCTTAATATCCTTAGTTGTTGGCAACTTTGTATCCTTAAGCTTAATCAAACCAGCACTTTCGAGAACCTTCAATGAACGTCCTTCGTTAGTTGGGTCATTTGGTACGGCGATGGTATCACCCTTCTTAAAGCTTGAGGCTTTCTTAGCATCGTTAGAATACAAACGGATAGGCGTGATGAAAGTATCACCAATGGCCTTAACCTTGTTACCATTGTGATCATTCCAATCATCCAAGAAGTAGTGGTGTTGGAAAGCGTTCAAATCGATTGAACCGTCAGCAACAGCCTTGTTAGGTTGGTTGTAATCGGTGAACGTCTTTGTCTTAATCTTAATGTTGTACTTATCTTTGGCAGTCTTAGCAACTTCCTTCCAAATATCAGCTTCATCTGAGCCAACTAGACCAACAGTAACGGTTGTAGGCTTGCTGTCCGCATGAACTGGTGTACCAGAAACAAGTGGGGCAGCTGCAGAAGTAGCGATAAGCGTAGTTGCGGCGATAGTTCCAAACTTAATAAACTTTGACATAGATATAACTCCTTTTCCTATAAAAAATATCTAAATGAATGCGACTTAAGAGACATGAGGCGAATTGCAGGAAAAGTGGGTAAAAAAAAGACCCGTTCCCACACGTACTTTGATTAACAAAATACATATAGAAACGGATCTTCCGTGTTACCATTCTACTTTACCTAGAAAAATGCTCTTCTAGACCTCGGCAACGAGCGGGCAGTGAGCGATATGATGCTATGCCGATTCGTGTGTCTTGTAACGTAGACCAATACGTCGTTAACTTACAGTCTTGCTGCTCATTAACGCCAATCACAGGCCATTTTCAATTCAAACATCATGTAACAACTCCCACCTAACGTTGTTTTCTCTGAGACATGTGTTTTAAATTTACTTTCCTGCTCAACTTGTTTCTCTTAATTTCCTTGATTTGTATACTAGATGATAATGTTCCGATTGTCAAACACTTTTTTAAGTTTGATTAGAGAAATGTCATGTTATACCTTTCACAATCAGATGTGGTAAAATATATTACAAGATTTATTTATATGTAATTCAATCAAATTTATCAATGGAGACTTATCATGACTAATCAATATCCCGACGATAGTTTAGCGTTGCATACAGACGCCTATCAACTTTCAATGATGCAAACTTACTTTCTAGAAGGCATCCATGAACGTCAGGCCGTCTTTGAAATGTATTTCCGTAAGATGCCTTTTGAAAATGGTTACGCTATTTTCGCTGGCCTCGAACGTGTATTGGACTATCTTAACGGACTACATTTCTCAGCAACTGATATTGCTTATTTACGGGAAAGTGGCGAATTTGACCCAAGCTTTATCGATTATTTGGAAAACTGGCGTTTTAAGGGGACTGTTCGTGCACCACGTGAGGGTGAGCCAGTCTTTAACAATGAGCCAATCCTACAAGTTGAAGGAAATGTTTTTGATGCGCAATTGATCGAAACACCTTTGTTAAATATTGTAAATTACCAGACACTGATTGCAACTAAGGCAGCGCGTATTCGCACGGTCGTCGGTAATCAAGGTCTATTAGAATTCGGTACTCGTCGTGCCCAAGAGATGGATGCTGCTTTGTGGGGAACCCGTGCGGCCTATATTGGTGGATTTGACGCAACGTCAAATGTCCGTGCCGGAAAGTTATTCAACATTCCGATTTCAGGAACGCATGCGCACAGTTTGGTGCAAACATACCGTAGTGATTATGAAGCCTTCAAGGCCTATGCAGAAACACATCGTGACGTTGTCTTCTTAGTTGATACGTATGACACATTGCATTCTGGTGTTCCGGCTGCGATTCGAGTTGCCAAGGAATTTGGTGATAAGATTAACTTCCAAGGGGTTCGTATTGATTCTGGTGATATGGCTTACCTTTCAAAGGGTGTCCGTCACATGTTGGATGATGCTGGTTTCCCAGATGCTAAGATTTATGCATCAAATGATTTAGATGAAGAAACTATCACAAGTTTGAAGCGTCAAGACGCTAAGATTGATGTTTGGGGTATTGGAACAAAATTGATTACAGCCTATGACCAACCAGCCTTGGGTGGTGTTTATAAGGTTGTTTCAATTGAAAATGATAAGGGTGAGATGGTTGATACCATTAAAATTTCTGGATCAGCTGAAAAAATCTCAACACCAGGTAAGAAGCAAGTATGGCGCATTACCTCTAATAAAGATGGTAAGTCACAGGGTGACTACATTGCGTTGAGTGATGAAGACCCACGTGATTTGCCTGAAGGTCTCTACATGTTCCATCCTAACTATCCATATTTGAATAAGACCGTTAAGGACTACACGGCGCGTCCAATTTTACATGACGTTGTGGTCGATGGTGAAGTCGTTTACGAATCACCAGCGGTTAAAGAGATTCGTCAATACTCACACGAAGCCTTGCATGCACTATGGCCAGAGTACCGTCGTGATTTGAATCCACAAGAATATCCAGTTGATTTGTCTAAGAAGGCTTGGGATAATAAGATGGCATTGATTGATGATATCCGTGCTTATGTTAAAGAACTTTCAAGTGAAAACGAAGACTTAGAAAAATACTAAAATTAAAAAGGAAGCAAATGCTATGCGTGAAAAGCAACAAGAAATTATTAATGCATTAGGTGTGCAACCAGAAATTGATCCAGCCAAGGAATTCCGCCGCTCAGTCGATTTATTAAAAGGTTACCTCCAATCAACGCATTTGAAGACCTATGTCCTTGGTATTTCGGGTGGCCAAGATTCAACCCTAGCTGGTAAGATGGCGCAAACAGCTATCACTGAATTGCGTGAAGAAACGGGTGATGCTGATTACCAATTCATTGCCATGCGTTTACCATATAACGAGCAAGCGGATGAACAAGATGCTTTAGATGCTATTGCTTGGCAAAATGCCGACAAGACAATTCGTGTGAACATTCAATCCGTTACTGAAGACACCGTAAAGGAAGTTGAAGCGAACACAGTTGACGTTTCTGACTTTAATAAGGGCAACATCAAGGCCCGTCAACGTATGATTTTCCAATACGCTGTTGCTGGTCAATACGGTGGGCTTGTTGTTGGAACTGATCACGCTGCTGAAGCGGTAACTGGTTTCTACACGAAGTTTGGGGATGGTGCCGCTGACATCACGCCTTTGCATCGCTTAGACAAGCGCCAAGGTCGCCAGATTCTCGAATATTTGGATGCACCAAAGCATTTGTATGAAAAGACACCAACCGCCGACCTTGAAGAAGACCGGCCTGCTTTGCCAGATGAAGTGGCATTGGGTGTGACTTACACAAACATTGATGACTATCTTGAAGGGCGTGAAGTGCCTGAAGATGTCGCCGAAAAGATTGAAAATTGGTATGCCAAGACGGAACATAAGCGTCAAGGACCTGTCACTGTATTTGATACGTGGTGGAAGTAAACTAAACAGGTAATTCACAGTGCCAAATCTATAATTATCATAAAAATGTTTTAAGACTTTTAATAATCATAGTGACGGCTGTTGAATTACCTGTTTTTTCGTGCGAACATAGTCTGACGAATAAACTAAACACAAAGGTTAGAAATTAATGCATAAAATTCAGCTACACAAAAATGTTAAAGCATTCTTAGTAATCGCGCTAATTTCGGTATTATTATTATCACCAATGATATTGAATCATACTGCGATTATGGGCGTGGACAGTTATTTCCAAAATAACCGAATTTATGAAGCGGCGATGCAAATCAAGCATGGAAACTTCAGCTTCATGAATCTCTACTCATTTCAGCAGTCTGGGCGGATTGTTAATGAAGTATACAGCCCGTTATTAGGCTATGTATTTGGGGCACTTCTCCTAGTGACCGGAACATGGTTTAAATTTGAAGTTTTGGTAAACGGCATTTTGTTCTTTGCTGCCGGGACAACGGCTTATTTTGCAGCACGTAAATTACGTGTACCCCTTAAAATTTCGATTGCGACGGCTGTCATTTTCATGACATCGATTTCGATATATGGATACATTTTTGGGGGAACGTGGCGTGCTTTTGCCCTCGCGTTGGTACCGCTATTAGTGATACCCATGGTAAATTTCTATAACCGTGATTGGTCAATGCGCGCAATGTTGAGTTTAAGCGTGATTGTGGCAGCAATTTTGCAAGCCCAATTACTCACGATGATGTTAGCACTGCCATTCTTAGTGGTACCATTTATCGTGGGATGGTTGAAGACAAGCCATAAGGTCCAGGCGCTAGTGCGTTGTATCATGGCGGCTGTAGTTGCCTTGGTATTAAGCTTGAATGTCATTTTGCCATACCTAGAATTGGTTAAGCAAAATACCCTTTTACCACCAGTTTCAATGAACTTGCAGAATGGAACGATGGATTTAATCATCCCAAATTCTGATCGACTTGATTGCACATTGATTAGTTTTATTTTGTATCTTGCCGTAGCCGGTATGATTATGTTTTGGCATAAGATTCAACCGATTGAAAAAATCATTACCATTATAGCTATCATCTATATCCTATTAGGATCATCTTTGGTACCATGGCAAACCATCAATGAGCAGTTCCCAGCCTTACGTAATTTCCTACAAATGCCAACACGTCTTTCAATTATTGGCGTGCCACTTTTGATGATTGGAACAGCGGCTATCTATACCAATATTTACCGCGCTAATCGCAGTGAAGTATTGAAGCAAGTGGTGTCATTTGTGACGATTGTGATGAGTATTATGGCAGTGATGAGTTTGCTCGTAACGTTTAACAAACGCGTGCTAGATTATCGCAATTCGGATGTTTCAATTGCCAAAGGTCTTGAAACAACTGATAACGTCTTGGTTGTGCGAGATGATAATGGTAAAAAACTAAATGCAATTACAGACTTACAACCGGCTTTGCACTCACATGATTTAAGTAAATTAATTACGGTCATTGATCGTGTGACACCTGACTATTTGCCAGTGAAGGTGGCTGACTATAGTCAGGTAAACTATTACCAAGCGTACCGGAAAGAAATTGCTGAGCAGCGAACCGACTATCAACATGTTGTGAAACCAAATGGGGTATTAGAATTACGTTGGCAAGCTGAAAAATCAGGAACGCAAAACGTGCCTGCAGTGGCGTACTATCGCACCAAGGTTAAGTTGAACAACCATGAGATTAAGCCAAGTCAACGGAAAATCTCAGATGTGGGTAGTTTAAAAGTTGACCAAAAGCAAGGTGACAATGTCCTAAGTTTGCAGTATGTTCCTGCAAAATCAACGATGTTTGGTGTCTTGCTTGCGACCCTCAGTTGGGTAGTGGCACTAATTGCTGTCGCGATTCTAGCAATTCGCCAGCGCAGTGACTATTAATAACTTCATATAAAACGACCAAAGCTTTTTGGTCGTTTTTTGTGTTAAACTAGAAATATTCTATAAGAAAAGGAACGGAGCTTATCATGAAAGTATTTAATACATTGAGCCTCACCAAAGAAGAGTTTATCCCCATGCATGAAAATGAGATCAATATGTATGTCTGTGGCCCTACCGTATATAACTACATTCATATTGGTAACGCACGTTCAGCGATTGCTTTTGATACGATTCGTCGTTATTTTGAATACAAAGGCTACAAGGTTAACTATGTTTCCAACTTCACAGATATTGATGACAAAATGATCACCACGGCCCGTGAACAAGGAACGACAGTGCCAGCGCTTGCTGATAAATTTATTGCAGCTTATTTTGAAGATACAAAACCTTTAAATATCAAGCCTGCAACCACCCAACCACGCGCAACGGATAACATTCCAGAGATTATCGAATTTGTCCAAGACTTAATCGATAATGGCTATGCCTATGAATCAGAAGGGGATGTTTATTATCGCGCCCGAAAGTTTAATCACTATGGCGAATTAGCCCATCAAAACATTGATGACATGGAACACAATGCGGCAGGACGTCTTGATGATGCTGAAATGGCACGTAAAGAAGATCCAATGGACTTCGCTGTCTGGAAAGCTGCCAAACGTGATGATGAAATTGCGTGGGAGTCACCATGGGGGCAAGGCCGTCCTGGCTGGCACATTGAATGCTCGGTCATGTCAACGAAGTACTTGGGCAACCATTTTGATATCCACGGTGGTGGAATTGACTTAGCCTTTCCACATCACACGAATGAAATTGCTCAGACTGAAGCCAAGACGGGTGAAACGTTTGTGAATAAGTGGTTGCATAACGGCTTTGTCACAGTTGGGGATGCAGAAGAAAAGATGTCAAAGTCTTTGGGTAACTTCACAACGGTACATGATTTATTGCAACAAGTTGATGATCCAATGGTGTTGCGTTTCTTCATGGCAACAACCCAATATCGTCGTCCAATTGCATTTTCTGAGCGGAATATGCAACAAGCTGAACGTAATTTGGAACGGATTCGGACAGGATACCGTAACGTTGCTTTCCGTGAAGGGGACGCTGTTGCCGGAACTGATGCTGACGTTATGACGGAAATTACTGAGTTAGTGGCCAAGTACGATGCAGCGATGGATGATGATTTCAATGTGCAAAATGCTTTGGCAGTCGTCTACGAATTAGTGGAACTGGCGAATAAGTATGCCGAACGCACAACCGTACATGAAGACACGGTGACAGAAATCTTGCACCAAATTGAAACCTTGATGGGTGTTTTTGGGGTTGATGGCTTTAGTGCAGCCCCAGATGTTGATGCAGAAATTCAAGCCTTAATTGATGAACGTGATGCAGCCCGTGCTAACCGCGACTTTGCACGTTCAGATGAAATTCGGGATATGCTCACACAACAAGGGATTATTTTGGAAGACACACCACAAGGAACACGTTGGCATAAAGCCTAATGACCATAGAAAGAATGTAATATGAATTCAGATGAACTAGATTATCAACAAATGAATGGGCTTGATTTAGCCTATTTAGGTGACGCGGTATATGAAATTTACGTCCGCCAACACCTTTTGGCAATGGGATTAACCAAGCCACAACAATTGCAACGTCAATCAAAGCAATATGTTTCAGCGAAGGCGCATGCAGCCTTATTTGCATTAATGGAAGCTGAAGATTATTTGACGCCTGAAGAGATGACGTATTTCAAGCGTGGACGGAATGCAAATTCACATACGAAAGCCAAAAATACTGACGTGGTTAGTTACCGAATTTCAACTGGTTTTGAAGCCCTTGTGGGGTATCTCTACGCCAGTCATCAAATTGAACGCCTCGAGGAACTCGTAACCTGGGTATTCAAGCAAGTCGAAGATGGGAAGACAAAAGCAAATGGTACAACCAAAAAATAATAAACAAAAGGGACGTCAAAATCGTCCTAAAAATCAGGATCGTCCCAAGCAAGCTAAGCGCTCACAAGCGCCTAAAGCGGTGACACCTGAAATCAATGCAACGGATGATGCCGAATTTATTTTCGGGATTCATGCAGCAACCGAAGCCTTAAAGGGTGAAACGCAAATCAACAAGGTGTGGCTCCAATCAGGGTTGCAAGACAAGACCCGTAACGAACTAACGACCTTGGCGAAAAAGCGTGGCTTGATTATTCAAGATGCGCCTAAGGCTAAGTTGGATGAATTAACGAATGGTCAAAATCATCAAGGAGTTGTTCTTTCAATTGCGGCGTACGCTTACGCAAGTATTGATGATATGTTTGCTTTGGCAGCCGAACGTGATGAAGCACCATTCATTTTGATTCTGGATTCAATTGAAGATCCACACAACCTTGGATCAATCTTACGTACTGCTGATGCGGCTGGTGTGCACGGGATTATTATTCCTAAGCGTCGTGCCGTGCAATTGACGGCAACTGTCGCCAAGACATCAACAGGGGCAATTGAGCACGTTCCGGTGGCCCGCGTCACTAACCTTGTGCAAACCGTCGAAAAATTGAAGGAACAAGGCCTTTGGGTCTTTGGGACGGATATGGATGGGGCCGATTATCGTCGTTGGAATGCCCAAGGTCCAACTGCTTTAATTATTGGTAATGAAGGTAAGGGTATTTCACCTTTGCTAAAAAAGGCTGTGGATGAGACCCTTTCAATTCCAATGATTGGTCATGTTCAAAGTTTGAATGCGTCAGTTGCAGCAAGTCTCTTGATTTATCAAGGCTTTAACTCACGTCATCCTTTATAAGATAAACGAAACGCCTGATATGCATCAGGCGTTTTCTTTTTGCAAAATGGGCAACCACCCCGACATATTGGTTTTGATTTTTGTGATGTTTTCCTGACGCTTAGTATGAGAAAAGGCATGGGAAGTGCGTCGACCAGCGGAAGATTACCCCGGCCATATGAAAAAAGACATACCGCAAAACATACTGAGTGATTATCAGAACATAAGCTTGCACCGTCTTTTTGCGGTTGGCATAATAAACCTTCCAAAGGGGGGATGGTATGTTAACAAAGCAAGAAAAACATGAGCTGTTAGCAGCAGCAATTGCTGGGGATGAGCAGGCGCTTGAGAGAGTCGTGCACGAATTTGATGGTTGGATTTGGCGCCAGTATACGCAACAGCGGGTTCGCCCGAAAGCGGAGGATTGGTATCATGAATGTCGTTTGGTGATGTACCGTTGCTTAGCCAAATTGCCCCAACAACATTGGGGAGTGTTAACCAGTTACTTTCAACGCGCGGTGTACCATCATGTGACGACCATCTGGCGGAAAGAGTTCCAGGTCAAATTCGACACCGTTCTTTCTGATGAATGCTTAGCTTATCTACCTGAGTCTGCTCAGCAACGACTCCCAGCCAGTACAAAAGTGGAATGGTGTGATATGAAAGGCCGCGTCCAAGCGGATCTCAAGCCAGCACAGCAGCAGTTGTTACAGATGCGCTTACAGGGATATCCACTTAAGGAATGTGCGGCACAGTTACAGTGCTCAGTTTCATGGTGTTGCCAACAGTGGCGATTAATCCAAAAGTATTTCGATTGTTTGAAGCAACACCGTTTTTATCGATGAATGTGTGGATTTAGACTGTTGTTTCTGCTAAAACATGGTACACTATACGATATGAAATAAAAAAGTAAGGCGGGATTTAACATGGCCCAGAAGAAAGTTGCATTGGCGTGCAATGAATGTGGTTCACGAAACTATACGATTGCCAAGAAGCCAGACCGCTCAACTCGGTTAGAAGTCAAAAAGTATTGCAAGTATTGCGAAAAACATACCATTCATCGCGAAACCATGTAAAACAATGTAAAGGAGAGTAGGCATGAAATTTATTAACAGCGTTTTTGCAGAAATGAAGAAAGTGACTTGGCCAACATTCAACCAAAATATCCATGATACAACGGTTGTTATCTTGACTAGCCTCTTCTTTGCATTGTTCTTGGGAAGTGCAGACTGGATTTTCGAACAAGGGATTACGTTCTTGTCGAAATAACCGGACTGGGTTATAATAAAGTCATTAACGAGCAAACAATAAACTAACCTCCAATCGTGGGGGTTTTTATTTAGCATAAATTTAGGAGGCAACATGGCAGACGAATCTTTTGACAACCAATGGTATGTGATCCACACGTATTCAGGATACGAAAACAGTGTGAAGACTAACCTTGAATCTCGAATCGAAACAATGGGGATGACGGATTATATTTTCCGCGTTGTGGTTCCAGAACGTGAAGTAACAGTTAACGAAAACGGTGAGACAAAAGTTGTTAAGGAAAACGACTTCCCTGGTTACGTTTTGGTTGAAATGGTGATGACCGACGAAGCTTGGTATGTCGTTCGTAACACACCAGGTGTTACTGGATTCTTGGGTTCACACGGTGGTGGTTCAAAGCCAACGTCATTGTTGCCTGAAGAAGTTGACGAAATGTTGGCCCGCGTTGAAGATACACAACGTGATGTGGTTGATCATATCGATGCTGAAGTTGGTGATGTTGTAAACATTACGAGCGGATCATTTGAAGGTATGGAAGGTACCATCACAGATATCGATAACGATAAACAAGAAGTAACGGTATTGGTTAACTTCTTGGGTCGTGAAACACCAACTGAAATTTCATTCGCTGACATTAAGCCAGTCGTTTAAAAAATATTTCCCCTCGGGCTTGCAAAAGTACGAGGGGTTTATTATAATACATTAGGTATGCGTGGTGACACGTATATGTGGGAGGCGGAAATCGAAACTCGCCATTTATACCACAAACACGAAGGAGGAAACAATCGTGGCTAAGAAAGTTTCAAGTATTGTTAAGTTGCAGATTCCAGCCGGTAAGGCTACACCTGCACCACCAGTTGGACCTGCATTGGGTCAAGCCGGTGTTAACATCATGGGATTCGCAAAGGAATTTAACGCACGTACTGCTGATCAAGACGGTATGCTAATTCCAGTAGTTATTACTGTATATGAGGATCGTTCATTCGAGTTCGTCACTAAGACGCCACCTGCAGCTGTATTGCTAAAGAAGGCCGCTGGTGTTGAAAAGGGTTCTGGAGAACCTAACACGAAGAAGGTCGCTACAGTTACTGCTGCTCAAGTTCGTGAGATTGCGGAAACTAAGATGCAAGATCTAAACGCGGCTGATGTGGAAGCAGCAGCTCGCATGATCGAAGGTACTGCACGTTCAATGGGCTTCACTGTTGAAGGCTAATCTAGCGTTTTAGTACGGATCGCATAGGAAACTAAGCATGATCAAGCGGGAGGTCTTGGACGACCATTTGACCGCATTTGCAAGGAGGAATAGCTACCCATGGCTAAGAAGTATGGTAAAAAGTATATCGCAGCTGCAGAAAAGGTTGATAGTGACAAGTTGTACTCTATCGACGAAGCAGCCGCTTTGGTAAAAGATATTGATTTTGCTAAGTTTGATGCAACTGTTGAAATTGCATTTAACTTAAACGTTGATACGCGTCAAGCTGATCAACAATTACGTGGTGCCGTTGTTTTGCCTAACGGTACTGGTAAGGACCAAACTGTTGTGGTCTTTGCTCAAGGAGATAAGGCTAAAGAAGCTGAAGCAGCTGGTGCCGACGTTGTTGGTGCTGCTGATTTGGTACAACGCATTTCTGACGGTTGGTTGGACTTTGACGTTGCCATTGCTACACCTGACATGATGGCGCAAGTTGGTCGTGTTGGACGTACATTGGGACCTAAGGGCTTGATGCCTAACCCTAAGACTGGAACTGTTACATTTGACGTGGCTAAGGCCGTTTCTGACGCTAAGTCAGGTCAAGTAACATACCGTACAGACCGTGACGGAAACGTTGCAGTTCCTGCCGGTAAGGTTTCATTCGATGCTGACAAGTTAGCTGGAAACCTTAAGGCTTTGGGAGACCTAATCCTTAAGGCACGTCCTTCATCAGTTAAGGGAACATACGTACAACACGTATCAATTTCTTCAACATTTGGACCTGCTATCAACATCGACCCAACTTCATTGTAATTTATTAGTTTCTAATAAATTTTAAGTTGGTTGTTTGTTGACGCTTCCTTGGATAACTGTTATAGTAATCTGAGTAATCAATAGATTCTACCTAAGACGCAGGTGTCGTAAGACTTAATATCCAGCCGAGGAAGTGCAAAAAACGCGAAAGCGACTTTTGACCCTCGGTACAATTGTGCCGAGGGTTTTAGTTAGGATCAAATCTAAATAGGAGGAATGATACCATGAGTGAAGCAACTATTGCTTTAAAAGCACAACAAGTTGAAGAAGCTGCTGACAAGTTCAAGCAAGCCGCTTCAGCCATTGTTGTTGACGTACGTGGATTAACTGTTGCTGAGTCAACAGAACTACGTTCAGCTTTGCGCCAAGAAGGTGTACAACTACAAGTTATCAAGAACAAGGTTTTGACTCGTGCAGCCGATGCTGCCGGTCTTTCTGACTTGAATGATTTGTTTGCTGGACCTTCAGCTGTCGCATTCTCAAACGAAGACCCTATTGCCCCTGCTCGTATTTTGAAGAAGTATTCTGATTCAATCGAAGCATTGGAAATCAAGGGTGGTGTGGTTGACGGACATGTTGTTTCTGTTGAAGAAATCAACAAGTACGCTTCATTGCCAGACCGCGATGGTTTGCTATCAATGTTGTTGTCAACATTGCAAGCACCTATCCGTAACGTCGCTTACGCTATTAACGCTGTTAAGGACGCTAAGGAAGAAACAGAAGAAGCTTAATTCGTTAAGTTTTGCCTGTTAATCCGTGAGTTTACTCACACAACATAAACTAAAACATACCGGAAGGTACAATATAATTGGAGGATTTTATCATGGCTTTTGATAAGGATTCAATCATTGCTTCATTGAAGGAAGCAACGATTATGGACTTGGCTGACTTGGTTTCAGCTATCGAAGAAGAATTTGGTGTTTCAGCTGCTGCCCCTGTAGCCGCTGCTGGTGCTGCTGGTGGAGACGCCGCTGCTGCTAAGACTGAATTTGATGTTGAATTGACTTCAGCTGGTTCAGCTAAGATCAAGGTTATCAAGGCAGTTCGTGAAGCAACTGGCTTGGGCTTGAAGGAAGCTAAGGACTTGGTTGATGGTGCACCATCAATCGTTAAGGAAGGTTTGTCAGAAGATGACGCCAACGCCTTGAAGTCACAAATCGAAGAAGCTGGTGGAGCTGCAGAATTGAAGTAATTCTGTTTCCATTAACTTTAAAAAACAGTACTCTCCGGAGTGCTGTTTTTTTTATGCCAAAATTGCATAATATATGGCTGGATAAGGCTTCAGAATCCCGTTCTGACACATAATTGAAACAACATTACATTTATTTTTCAATCAATGAAAAAGGATTGTTCTTCGTGCCTAAGTTTGTTAAATTATTCAAGTAGCAAAATAAAAAAAGTTTTATCACCGATAAAACTATTTTTGGAGGATATAATGTTAGAAGTCAAAAATTTGACCGTCGGATATACATCAACGCCGGTTTTTGAAGATTTATCAGTTAAGTTTGAACCTGGTAAAATTACAGGAATTATCGGGCCAAACGGTGCGGGTAAATCAACCTTGATTAAGTCAATTCTAGGGCTAATCAAGAAGCAAGCTGGTGATGTGAAATTAGATGGGCAAGAAGTAAGCAAGGTACGTCAAAAGACGGCTTATGTTGAACAACGTGCCAACTTAGATATGAGCTTTCCTATCAACGTTTTTGACGTGGTTTTAACAGGGACCTATGGTCGGTTAGGATTATTCAAAAGCCCTGGTGCGAAAGAAAAGGCTGCTGCAAGTGATGCCTTAGAACAATTGAAGCTATCTGAATTTAAGAAACGCCAAATTGGTGAATTATCTGGTGGACAATTACAACGTGTCTTCGTTGCCCGTGCTGTCGTGCAAGAAGCAGAAGTGGTTATTTTGGATGAACCTTTCGTTGGAATCGATATGAAGTCAGAAGCTGACATCATGCGTATTTTAAAGTTGTGGCGTGATCAAGGTAAAACGATTATCGTCATTCACCACGACTTGAATAAAGTAACTGAATACTTTGATGATCTTGTCATCATGAACCACGGAATCGTTGCCGCTGGTCCAGTTGCTGACGTTTATACACGTGAAAACATTGGACATGCCTTCTCAGCTGATCTCGGAAATGTCCTATTTGAAGACAAGGGGGACGCTTAAGATGTTCGCAAGTATTACAGAATTCGTTTCAGCCTTAGGGCAATACAACTTCCTACAAAGTGCTTTGATGGCCTCAATCATGGTCGGAATTATGTCAGGACTCATTGGAAGTTTCATTATTTTACGCGGTATGTCATTGATGGGTGATGCCATTTCTCACTCAGTTCTACCTGGTGTGGCAGTTGCCTATATGCTTGGGATTAATCTTATGCTTGGTGCCACAGCATTTGGGGTATTAGCGGCACTATTAATTGGTTATGTTTCTCAACATAGTAAGTTGAAGAACGATACATCAATCGGAATCGTCTTCTCTGCATTCTTTGCTTTGGGATTCATTTTGATTTCAATGGCTGGTTCATCAACTAATTTGCACCACATTCTTTTTGGTAACGTCTTGGCCGTTTCGGACTCAGACTTGTTGACAACAGTGATTATTCTAGCAATTGTTGTGATTTTCGTTGTCTTCGCCTACAAGGAACTGTTAGTGACATCTTTTGATGAAACATTTGCTAAGTCATATGGTTTGAACACAACAGTAATGCAATATGCGTTGATGATTGTGTTGACATTGGTTACAGTATCAGCGCTTCAAACTGTTGGGTTGATTTTGATTGTGGCAATGTTAATTACACCTGCGGCAACAGCCTTCTTATGGACTAACCGTTTATCAATCATGCTAGTCTTGGCGTCAATCTTTGGGGTGATTGCGTCAACTATTGGTCTTTATCTTTCATATACCTTTGACTGGGCATCTGGTCCAGCTATCGTCTTGGTTGCTGCGGCAATCTTTATGATTTCGTTTCTTATTGCACCAAAGCAAGGCTTTTTTCAAAAACTAGGGGGAAAACATGTTTAAGAAATTATTGGTAACTTTTGCTGCGCTGGCAGTTGTTGTTGGGGGTGTCTTTTGGTTTGTGAATGGACGTGATGCACAAACATCAAAGACAAATGACAAGTTAAAAGTTGTTACAACAAATTCAATCTTGGAAGATATGGTTGAACAAGTTGGTGGTGACGATGTTGAAGTTTACAGTATTGTTAGTCGTGGAACTGATCCACACGAATATGATCCGACGACTAAAGATATTCAAGCGACAACTGATGCGGATGTTATTTTCCATAACGGTTTGAATCTTGAAACTGGTGGTAGTGGTTGGTTTACTAAGTTGACGAAGACAGCTAACAAGAAGGACAACGAACAAGTCTTTGCTGCTTCACAACACGTTAAGCCATTGCACCTAACAACAAACAAAGATGAAGAAGATCCACACGCGTGGTTAGACCTACAAAACGGAATTAAGTATGTTGAAGAAATTACTGAAGTATTGAAAGACAAGTCTTCTGATGCTGCGGCAAAGCGTATTCAACAACGTGCTGATCAATATATCGATGAGCTTGATGCATTAGATACTGAAGCTAAGTCTAAGTTCAAGGACGTTCCTGAAAACCAACGTTTGTTGGTAACATCAGAAGGTGCCTTTAAGTATTTCTCTAAGGCTTACGGGATTACTCCAGCCTATATCTGGGAAATCAACACTGAGTCACAAGGAACACCAGAACAAATGAAGCAAGTCTTGGCTAAGGTTGATAAGTCAGATGTTAAGTCATTGTTCGTGGAAAGTTCAGTATCACCTAAGTCAATGGAAAAGGTTTCTAAGGAAACTGGTTTGCCAATTTACTCAAAGATTTATACGGATTCATTAGCCAAGAAGGGTACTGATGGAGACACGTATTATGACATGGTAAAGTGGAACATTGATCATATCCATGCTGGTATGAAGGGCGACAAAAAAGAAGCAACTGAATAAGTAATATGTAAAAAACGGATTGTGAAAACAATTCATTTTTTGTTTTGAAAATCAAATTTAAATGAGTTCCCGCATGCGGATTTAAGAGGAATATCCATCAAAAAGCTTGTCGTAATCAAAGATTGAAGGAGTTAGAACCTACCTTAAAGCATGCATAATCAACCTGTACAAATTGTGAAATTTGGTCTAAAATAGAGAGTGATTATAAAAAATGCACTTAATACTAAGGAGATTTTCATATGGCAACTAAAAATGTCGTTGTTGTAGGAGCCGGTTTTGCTGGTATCACTGCAACACGAAAGTTGGCAAAGCAATTAAAAGGGACTGATTACCAAATTGTTTTGATCGATAAGCATTCATTCATGACTTATATGACTGAATTACACGAAGTCGCTACTGGCCGTGTCCAACCTGAACACGTTCGTAAGGATTTGGGAACATTGTTCCACAATGACAAGAACGTTAAGTTGGTGACTGCTGAAGTAAGTGATATCGATAAGGATCAAAAGATTGTTAAGACATCTATTGGAGATGTGCCTTATGAGAAGCTTGTTTTGGCAACTGGTGGAACGACAAATACTTTCGGTACTCCTGGTGTTGAAGAATTTGGTTTCACACTTTGGTCATATGAAGAAGCACTTCGTTTACGCGAACACATCGAAGATGTTATTCGTCGTGGAGCCGTTGAATTAGATCCTGCTAAGCGTGCTGCAATGTTGCACATCGTTGTTGTTGGTTCTGGATTTACTGGTGCTGAATTAGCTGGTGAATTGATGGACCAACGTCACAGTTTGGCCCTTTCAAATGGTCTTGATGAAGACGAAATTAAGATTGATATCATCGAAGCTGCACCAACAATTTTGAACATGTTGACTAAGCGTGACTTGGCCGATAAGGCTGAAAAGCACTTTGAAGCGCACAATGTGCACATTTACAAGTCAACATCTGTTGTTGAAGTGAAGGAAAACGCAGCTGTTCTTAAGGATGGTACTGAAGTTCCTACACAAACTTTGATCTGGACTGCCGGTGTTAAGGCTAAGGATCAAGGGGCACAATGGGGACTTGACCTTGGACCTGGTGCTCGTTTCATGGCTGATGAATACTCTCGTGCCGTTGGTTACGAAGATATTTATGTTTCTGGTGATGCAGCTGCATACCAAGATCCAAAGCTTGCTGATCCAAACAACAAGCGTGCCGGATGGACACCACAAACGGTTGAAGGTGCAGAATCTGCTTCTAAAACTATCGTGCCTAACATTGTTTACGATTTGACACAAAAGGGTCAACGTAAGGAATTTAAGGGTCGTTACCAAGGTTATGCTGTTTCAATTGGTTCACGTTATGCCGTTGGTATCTTGTATCAAATCGGAAACTTCAAGATTGGTAAGTCTGGAATTGGTCTTTCAGGATTCTTCGCCAACATGTTCAAGCACGTGATTAACATTTACTTCTACTTGCAAATTCACAGCTTCTACTACTTGGGTCACTACCTACGTGATGAATTCTTCAACGCACCTGATGGTCGCGAACCATTCTTCGGTTGGGCATCACGTCACGCCAATGTTTTGTTCACACTACCATTGCGTATTGTCTTGGGGATTACTTGGATTACCTTTGGTTCAGCGTCAGTCTTTGCTGGTAGCTGGATTGGTGTTGTGATGGCCTTAATTGGTTGGTTCATGACCTTCGGATTGTTCACTTCAGTGGCCGGATTCGTGGGAATTGTGATGACCTTTGTACTTATGGCTATTACACGTTCAGACATTACATTGTTCTTGTTCGCCCCAGCTTCATTGGCTGTGATGAATGGTTCAGGTCGTGTCCTAGGTTTGGACTACTGGGTAATGCCTTGGTTGGAGCGTAAGTTAAACATTACACTTCACGGAAAGCAAAAGTCAGTTTATAACGACTACAACAAAAAGTAATTAAATTTTTGAACCGTTTCGGTCGGCCAAGTGTGGTCCCGAAGCGGTTTTTTCTATGTTTGCTAGGCCAGATGAATTTTTTCATCACATCACAATCAAGGCACAAAAAAACACGGCACAGGTGGCCGTGTTTTTGTTTATTCTTGGGGCATATGTTGGCTGGCATAAAAGGCAGCGATAATCCCGTTGGCAACACTGACGTTGACTGAACGGACGCTCCCGTATTGGGGGATGTAGACCATGGCATCGGCAGCTTCAATCAAGTCGTCCGCCAAACCGAGTTGCTCTTCACCGAAGAGGAAGGCTGACTTTTCAGGGAATTCCGTCTTATATAGTGATTGCGGATTGTAGCCTGGTGTATTGTCGACGGCGTAAATTGTATAGCCCTCGTCGTGCAATTGGTCGAACACCTCTTGATAGTCGGTCACACGGTGGTGCTCGATTGACTCGTAGTTTTGCGTACCAAGCGCTCCGCGACGATCCCACTTCTTGGCACCTTCAGGGTCGTCCATGTGGGTGCGGTTCTCAGGGTTCAAGAAAATGAGCTTACGCATGCCAAATGCATTACTGTTACGTACCGCTGAAGCCTTGTTAAAGTCGTGGCTTAGATTTTGCATAATCGCTACCATCTTGCCGCGACGTGAATTCAGCGTATCACGGATGTATTCGTCCGATTGTCCTTTAAAATAGTCGGTTACGTTCCGGTAATCGTTGGAACGGCTTAAATCAATATCACTCATTTGTTGTATTGTCCTTTGGTCTTAGTTTAATGAAAAGCAGGTTGTGGTGGATGGGCCTTGGTGGTCGGCCACGTTGTTAGCGCAAAATGATTCTTTCGTCGTCTTCCGCCGTGCTTTTTTCGTTAATTACTAGTATAGGGCATTCTATTGTCCAAATAAACACTCTTTTTATTAGGGAAAATAAGCCATTTGAATGAATATTTGGTATTATAATCTAATAGCACTTTATTCTGAAATGGAGGAACACCAGCATGCAACCGATTATTGAATTTAAAGATGTGTCATTCACATATCCCAATGCGGAAACACCTGCGTTAAATCATCTGAATTTAACGATTAATGCAGGCGATTGGGTGGCCATTATCGGACACAACGGTTCAGGTAAGTCGACGTTTGCCAAGCTGATTAATTATTTGCTTGTGCCAAACGCTGGAAGTATTACGGTTGATGGCGTTCCCGTTGATGAAGAACACATGTACACCGTTCGTGACTTGGTCGGGATGGTGTTTCAAAACCCTGATAATCAATTCGTGGGCGCGACGGTGGCAGACGATGTCGCCTTTGGGTTAGAAAATCGCCAAGTACCTCGTGACAAGATGGTTAAGATTGTACCGGAAGCTTTGAAACGTGTTCAGATGGATCAGTTTGCTGACCGTGAACCAGCACGTTTATCTGGTGGACAAAAGCAACGCGTAGCGATGGCATCCGTTTTGGCGATTGAACCAAAAATTTTGATTCTGGACGAAGCCACTTCAATGCTTGACCCTAAGGGGCGTCGTGAGATGATCCAGCTTGTTCGTGACTTGAAACAGGAAATGGGGGACGCACTAACGGTGCTCTCAATCACACATGACATTGATGAAGCAGCTAGCGCTGACCAAGTGGTGATTTTAAACGATGGTGAAATTAACGATGTTGATACACCAGAAGTGATTTTTTCTAATGCGGATCGCTTGAAGGAACTTGGTTTGGCGGTACCCTTTGCTGAGCAACTCAAAGAAAAATTAACAGCACGAGGTGTAAAGGTGCCTGATACGTATCAAACAACGGAAGGGATGGTCGATTGGATATGGCAATTACATTCAAAGATGTAGCATTTACCTATCAAGCTGGCACCCCCTTTGCAACGCCAGCTTTACATGATGTGAACTTTACAATTCCAGAACACAGTTTTACAGCAGTGATTGGGCATACTGGTTCTGGTAAGTCGACCATGGTGCAACAATTGGATGGACTGGCGTTACCAACATCAGGCTCAATTCAAATTGGCGACACGACGATGGATGCGGAAACGGACAAGAAGACGTTGAACCAGATTCGCCGTCACATTGGGATGGTTTTTCAATTTCCAGAAGCCCAGTTGTTTGAGCAAAGTGTGATTGCAGACGTGATGTTCGGACCGATGAACTACGGCATGAGCAAGAGTGACGCCGAAGATGCCGCGAAGAAAGCCTTACAACTCGTCGGAATGCCCGAAAGCAGTTATGACAAATCACCGTTTGACCTATCTGGCGGGCAAATGCGCCGGGTTGCGATTGCGGGTGTGATTGCGATGGAACCTGAGATCCTAGTGTTGGATGAACCAACGGCTGGACTAGATCCGGAAGGTCAGCAGGAATTGATGACATTATTTGCGACCTTGCAAAAGGAACACAACCTCACTGTTATTTTGATTACGCACCAAATGGAGTTTGTCGGCGAATACGCCGATAACGTATTGGTCTTTGACGGTGGAACCGTTGTGAAATCTGGAACACCAGAAGCTGTCTTTGCAGATAGTGACTGGCTACGCGAACGTCAGCTAGATGTACCAGCAGCCACACAATTTGCGGATATGTTGCAAGCCAAAGGGCTACCCATTGAGCACGTGCTTGACTTAGACCATTTGGCAGATCAAGTCGTTAGCTTGATTGGAGGACCGACCCATGAATAAACTGATTTTAGGGCGTTACCTACCTGGTGATTCGTGGGTTCATCGTTTAGATGCACGAACGAAGTTCATCTTAAGTATGGTTTTCATTTTCGTGATTTTCATGGCGAACAATGTTTTCGGTTATCTATTTGCGGCAGCATTTGTCGGATTGAGCATCTACATGACTGGCTTAGGTATTAAAGTTTTCTTTGATGGCTTGAAACCACTGGCGATGTTGATGTTCATCACGACCTTGTTGCAGTTATTCTTTATGAATACTGGAACCGTGCTATTCCATTGGTGGATTTTCACGATTACCACTGACGGGGTCATTAATAGTGTGGTTGTGTTTGTACGTTTCATGTTAATTATCATGTTTACAACAATTTTGACCTTAACCACACCGCCATTGGAAGTTGCCGATGCAATGGAGTCATTGATGAAACCATTGCGTAAGATTGGCGTACCGGTGTCTGAATTGGCCCTTATGGTGTCGATTGCGCTCCGTTTCGTGCCAACCTTGATGGATGAAGCGGAATCAATTATGAACGCGCAGCGCGCCCGTGGGGTGGCTTTCAACGAGGGTGGCTTAATCAAACGTGCCAAATCATATATTCCACTGCTCATCCCACTCTTTGTGAACGCGATTAAGCGCGCCATTGAGTTGGGGGATGCCATGGAAGCTCGAGGTTATCGTGATGGGGAGCATCGGACCAAGTTCCGCGTTCTGCAATTCACTAAAATTGACGGAGTCGCGTTTGTGGCTTTCCTTATTTTTACAATTGGCTTATACGCTACACGCTTTATTTAAAACTACAGAAGAAGGAGGGCAATCGGATGCCACGTTACAAAGCAACCATTGCCTATGACGGAACCGAGTTCTTCGGCTGGCAAGTACAGCCGGGAAAGCGGACCGTGCAATTAGAGCTTGAAAAGGCCGTCAATACGATGGCGAAGAATCCAGCAGAACCCATTCGTGTGCAAGGGTCTGGTCGGACGGATGCACGTGTGCATGCGCAAGGGCAGGTCGCGAACTTTGACTTGCCGTTCGACATTCCTGCGGATAACGTCCGCAAGGGACTTTCAACGATTTTGCCTTACGACATTGGTATAAAAAAAGTCGAAATTGTGGATGATGATTTTCATGCACAATTCAATGCCCACGATAAAACGTATCGTTATCGTTTATCGACGACGCAATATGTTGATCCGTTCAAACGAAACTACACAGGGCATTGGGGCCGTAAATTGGATCCAAGTTTGATGCAGCAAGCCATCGGTGATTATGTTGGTGAGCATGACTGGCTAAGCTTTGTTGCCTCAGGTTTTCAACAAAAGACTACCGTTCGGACGGTATACTCTGCTACAATGATTGAGAAACCGGAAGACGACGAGATTTGGTTTGAATTCACTGGAAATGGCTTCTTATACAATCAAATTCGGATTATGGTAGGCGTATTGTTGGAGATTGGGAATGGTTCCCGGCCCGTGGATGACATTCCACGTTTGCTTGAAGCAAAGGATCGGCAACAGGCGCGTTTCACTGCTCCGGCACAAGGTTTGTACTTGATGTCAGTGGAGTATTAAGAATTCATGAATTCAGGACAAATTGTGGCATTTACATTGACTACTTACGCAAATAAGGGTAATATGTAAAACGGTATTGTTTACCAACCACAATTGGGAATGTCCTGGTACGACGATTTTAATTATTTGGTAAAGTAAACAAACAGAATATTGGAGGAAATTTTCCATGCGTACAACTTATATGGCAAAGCCTAATGAGATCGATCGCAAGTGGTACATCTTAGACGCAACTGATGTACCTTTGGGTCGTTTGTCAACCGTAGCAGCATCAATCTTGCGCGGTAAGAACAAGCCAACTTACACACCTAACGTAGACACTGGTGACAACGTAATTATCATTAATGCTGGTAAGGTTGCCCTTACTGGTAAGAAAGCTACTGACAAGATCTACTACCACCACACGAACCATCCTGGTGGATTGAAGGAACGTCAAGCTGGAGATTTGCGTGAAAAGAACCCACAACGTTTGATTGAACTTTCAGTTCAAGGAATGTTGCCAAAGAACACTTTGGGACGCGCACAAGGTTTGAAGTTGCACGTGTTTGCTGGTGAAGAACACACACACGCTGCACAACAACCTGAATTGTTGAACATCAACGATCTTATCTAATTAACGAAAGGAGAATAGTTTATTATGGCTAACGTACAATATTACGGAACTGGTCGTCGTAAGAACTCTGTAGCCCGTGTACGCCTTGTACCTGGTAACGGAACAATTACTGTTAACGATCGTCCTGCTGAAGAATACATTCCTTTCGCTAACTTGCGTGAGGTTATGGTTCAACCATTCAACGCTACTGAAACATTGGGACAATACGATGTTAAGGTTAACGTTAACGGTGGTGGTTTCTCTGGTCAAGCCGGTGCAATCCGTCACGGTATCGCCCGTGCCCTATTGACTGTTGACCCTGACTTCCGTCCTGCATTGAAGTCAGCTGGTTTGCTTACACGTGACCCTCGTATGAAGGAACGTAAGAAGCCAGGTTTGAAGAAGGCCCGTAAGGCTTCACAATTCTCAAAGCGTTAATATTTATTTATTTTCGTTGCCAGAATTGGCACAACCTATTCAAATTAAAAACGACATGACTCGTATGAGTCGTGTCGTTTTTTTGTGGATATAAAATTGATGAAGTATGGTGTAATATATGTTATAAAAATGGAGTTGAATGAAATGAATCAGAATATATATCAAGTAGATTTTCATCTACACACCTTACCGAGTGAAGAATTAGATAGAGATTTTTCATTTAGCATGAATTGGCTAAAAAAATATGTAGAGACATTGAATTTAGATGGAATCGCGATTACAAATCATGATTTTTTAAATCTCGAAAATTATAATGAAATTGTTGAAGAATTGGGAAGCGACATTAAAGTTTTTCCTGGTGCAGAGGTGAAATTAAAAGGTGTTCATTTATTAGTTATTGCTGCCCCGGAAGATGCAGAATATTTATCTGAAGGATTAGTTAAACTTAAACAAATAAAAAATTTAAAAGGCAGATTACCTGCAGAGGAAGATTTTATTGAAGCGATACCAAGATGGAAGGATTTTATTTTAATTCCTGATTCGGCAAAATCAAAAAAATATACTTCAGATAGTGAAAATAGTCAACTTCAAGAAAAGTTCATTGCTGGTGATATGGGAAGTGCTAAAGCATTTAATAAGCAAAAAAAATTAAGTGAAGGATTAACACCTGTTCTCTTTGGAGATCTTCATGCAACGGATTATAATGATAAAAATGATTATTCATTAGTTAAGACAACATATATAAAAAGTAGTTCACTTGAAATTCCAATCTTGAAATTGGCGTTACTTAATAAAAAGAATGTTTCTATAGTGAAAAATCCAAGTGACCGAATAAATGAAGCACAATTTATGATACACGGGAAAGTTATTTCTGGATCGGATAGTGAAAATTTAATTATTGGGAAACGGGGTTCAGGAAAAACCCACTTTATAAATGATTTAAAGAAAAGCAATTCTAATAAGATTTTATATATAAAGCAAGGTGAACTTGTTAAAGATAGTACTGAGAAAGAGTTTTATGATGGGTTAAAAAATAGTAATCAGAAGATCACTGAAGAGTTTATGGATAAATACAAACCTGTTTTTAGTGAAGCTTTCAAATTGTTAGCAGACAAAAGTACACCAGGTCAATCAATCAATTATTTACAGTCAATTAAAGAATTTGCTCTTCAAAGTAATGAAACTGATGAAGCTTCAAAAGTTCCTTTATTTTCATCTCCAGAAATTTCTCATAAGATTCCTGTTGGATTGAAGGGGATAGTGGATTCACTTAATCAGCTGCTAAAAGTAAAAAATGAAACGTATAAAAATATAATTTCTAACTACATAGATGAAACTGATTTAGAGGAGTTAACTAATATATTTAGAGCTGAGAGGAGAATGCATACTAAACAAAGAGAAATTTCTAAAATAGCTGATGATATCAGACGCTCCGTAAGAAACGAACTAGATAAAGTTTCATCCCAAACGATACCTGATCCTGATAACTTTAATTTGTTAGGTTGGTTTGGACATTCTAAGAGAATAGCATTACTGGATGAATATTTGAAAAATGAGGTTGTGAGACCCCATGAAATTTATAAAGTTAAAGTTGGAAACTATTTCACGTTGAAAATTTCGGCAAGACCATTTGAAAATGCAAGTGAATTTTTAGAGCAAATGGGCAGAAATGAGTCTGTGCAAGAAGAATTTACAAACTATTATCTTAATAAAAAATATTGGGACTTTTTAGAAGCAATCAGTAATAAAAATTTCTTTTCTAAGGCAAAGATTTGGCAATATTTTCTCAAAGTAGAGTATGAATTGTTAAATCAAAATAAGCAGATGGCGTCTGGTGGCGAAAGAGCGGAATATGCACTTTTGAATAGGTTGGAGGATGCACACAACTATGAACTCGTTTTAATTGATGAACCTGAGGCATCTTTTGATAATCCTTTCCTTACAAATCAATTGCTGCCAATGATTAATCAAATATCTCAACATGCAACTGTTTTTGTAATAACACACAGTAGCTCTGTAGGTGCATTAATGCACCCGAACTATATCTACATTACTAAGCTTTTAAATAAAGATTATAATATATTCAGTGGATGGTTTGAAACTGGGGAAGTGATGAATATTAATACGGGTGATACAGAGAGTCTATATGATAATTTAATTGAACTAATGGAGTCCGGAAATGAGCACTGGGACGAGAAGGGAATACTATATGAAAATCTTAAAAAAATCAGAAGATAATAATAAGGGATTATTTTTAAATTCAGAAAATCAATATCAAGATATACTTCAAATAGATAATAACGAATTGCTTAATTTGGCCAATCGTTTATATGAGAAGGTGAATTAACCATTATTGTTGGGGCGTCTGGAGCGGGTAAGTCAACCTTGTTAAATATCCTTGGGGGAATGGATTCAAATACCCATGGGAAGGTCATTGTCGACGGGACCGATATTTCAGATTACAATGAACGCCAACGCACAACGTTCCGGCGTAAGGAAATTGGATTTGTGTTCCAATTCTATAACTTGATTGAAAACCTTACAGCGCAAGAAAACGTGGAAATGGCATCACAATTGGTGGATAACCCATTAGATGCTACGGAAGCGCTCCGTCAAGTGAGCTTGGATAAGCGTAAGGATAATTTCCCTGCGCAAATGTCTGGCGGAGAGCAGCAACGTGTATCAATTGCCCGTGCTATGGCAAAGAACCCAGGTCTCTTACTAGCTGATGAACCAACGGGAGCTTTGGATTATCACACTGGTAAGCAAGTGCTACAAGTCTTCCAAGACTATGTACGTGAAACTGGTAAGAATGCGATTATCGTGACCCATAATGGGATGATTAAGCCTATGGCAGATC
Organism: Weissella viridescens; assembly: GCF_001437355.1. GTDB lineage: Bacteria > Bacillota > Bacilli > Lactobacillales > Lactobacillaceae > Weissella > Weissella viridescens. Next base: position 231,904 of record NZ_JQBM01000002.1, read on the forward strand.
ATGTCATTGAGATTTTTGACGGTAAGGTCAAGTCAGATACACGCAATCCAAACCCAACCCCAATTGAAGATTTGGAGTGGTAAGCCATGAAAAATATCTTAAACCTAAACATCTGGCGTGAGATTAAAGACTCAAAAGGGCGTTTCTTCTCAATTATGGGATTGATTGCCTTAGCGGTCTTTGTCTTCGTCGGATTGAAAGCAACAAGTCCGGACATGCGGAATGCTGTGCGGAAGGACTATGTCCAACAGAATTTAGCAGATGCAAAAATTAATACGCCTGGGACGCAAGGGTTCACCAAGCATGAACAGGATGTGATTAAGCAGCAGAAGTATGTTGACCGCACTGAATACGGTTACCAAGCTGATGCAAAAATTCATGGCAAGCAAATGGCGATGCAAGTCATTTCTAAGCCAGATCAATTAAGTAAGATGGAAGTGAAGTCGGGGCATTTGCCTAAGCACGCCAATGAAATTGCCTTGGGTGAACAACTCAAGGGGCAATATAAAATTGGCGATACCATCACGCTGACCGATAACCATGATAAGCAGCTCAGCACTTTGCAAGGCAAGACGTTCAAGGTGACTGGTTTTGTCCGTTCAGCCCAATATATGAAGAAACAAAACATGGGTTCAACGGTCATGGCTGATGGTAAAATTAATGCCTTTGGGGTGCTGCCGGATCAAGCCTTTACTGGGCAACCAAATGTGGTGCAAGTTAGTTATAAGAATGTCTCTGGCCCAGCTTATTCAGATAAGTATGAGAATCAAGCGCGTCAAGATACAGACAAACTCCAAAAGAAGTTAAATACCTTATCAGCTGATCGTCGAGCTGATATGCAGAAAAACATCGACCAGCAACTTAGCTTGGCGCAAGCAAAGCAACAAGAAGCGCAACAAGCTGTGCAGGCGGCGCAAGGCACACCAATGGTTGCCCAGGCTCAAGCTGCTTTAACTGAAGTCGATGCAAAAATGAATGAAGCTAAGCAAGCCAAGGCGAATGTCCAACAACTCAAGTACACGGCACAAACGCGACAAGGCTTTAGTGGCGGATACAGCGAATTTGGTAGTGACGCGGATCGTGTGGCAGAGCTATCAAACACGTTCCCCATCTTCTTCTTTGCTGTGGCGTTGATGGTGAGTTTCGTGACGATGCAACGTATGGCTGACGTGAAGCGAACTGAAGTCGGAACATTGCGCGCTCTGGGATATACGCATATCCAAGCGATGCGTGAATTCATCGTGTATAGCATCTTGGTCGCAACGGCCGGAACCATTGTTGGAACATTAGTTGGTTTGACCGTCTTGCCTGACCGGATTTTCCAGGCGTTTGGCTCGACCTTCTACACGAATGGGGTGTCATATGGCATAACATGGTGGCCAATTATTGTGTCATACGGATTAGCATTATTGAGTACGGTTTTCCCAGCCGTTTATACAACGTATGCGGACATGCGTGAGCAAGCCGCGACGCAAATGTTGCCTAAGCCTCCGGCCAATGGAAAGCGTATCCTGCTCGAACGTTGGACGTGGTTATGGTCAAAGTTGTCATTCTTCAATAAGGTGCCCCTACGTAACTTATTCAGTTATAAGATACGGATGTGGATGACGATTCTTGGTGTGGCAGGAAGTATTGCCCTTTTGATTACAGGATTCGGTATTCGCGATTCTTTGAATAAGATTGTCCCTTTGCAATATAACCAATTGGTGCACTATGACGTAACGGGTGTTTATAATCCAGACGCTAGTTCCACAGATCGGCAGGCTTATCAAAAGTCGGTTGATGAGGATCGGAATGTTAAGGGGGAGACCAAAGTGCATATGGACAATGCGCAGGTTAACGTAAAGGGCTTGCAAGACAAGCAAGCGGTACAAGTGTTGGTACCGCAGGATACCAAGCAATTTAAGTCATACCTCACACTACGTGATTATAAGACGAAAAAGGCTTTGCATTTGAATAATGATGAAGCCGTGGTGACGGAGAAACTAGCCAAGATTAAGGGCTTAAAGGTCGGTGATACCATTCGACTTGACGATGCAACGGGGCAAGGTCATCGTGTCAAGATTGGTGCCATTGCAGAGATGTATGCGGGGCATACAATTGTGATGAACAAGGCTTACTATCATAAGGTGTATGATTCAAAGCCGACTGCCAACGCAACCTTGATTCGTTTGAATGATTCATCAACCAAGGCGATGCGCGATATGTCGGTGAAGTTGAACAAAGAAAAGGCTGCGGTGACAACAATTCAGTCAGGTTCAATCCGTAATGATATTAATACGGTTTTGAACAGTTTGAATCAAGTCGTCTTAGTAATTATTGTAGCGGCAGCCCTGCTTGCCTTTACAGTGCTTTACACATTAACCAACATTAATGTGTCAGAGCGGATCAAGGAACTATCAACATTGAAGGTTCTAGGGTTCTATCCAAAGGAAGTGCTCGAATATATCTATCGTGAGACTGCTGCGCTAACATTGGCAGGGATTGTCTTAGGGTATGCATTTGGCTATGCCGTACATGCATACTTGATGTCAGTGGTCATGCCAGAAAATACGATGAGTGCCCCTGGGGTTACGGTATTAAACTTAGCGGTTTCAACGTTAATGATTGTGTTTTTTGCCTTAATTGTTTTGTGGTTAATGGCACGCAAGATTAATCGTGTGGATATGCTTGGTGCATTGAAATAAAAAAGCATACAAAAAAGCCTGGCGGGAAGAAGTGCCAGGCTTTTTCGTATTCAAAATATGTGAACAATTTGTTGGGAAACAAATTTTTTCGTAGGAGACATAGATGAGTAGGCTCTTATCTACGTCTATTATATTAACGCGTTGCATCATTTGAAACCATGCTACTTTTTTTGCGATTTTTAAAAGAAACGCAAAACATTGGGTGAGGCATTGTGATGATAGTAATTGGAATTCACAAACTTATTTGAAAAAATTACTTAAAAGCCTGCACATGTTGTTTAATCCGATTGATGAGCGCGAGAACGAGTGGATCACTTTCAGTGCCATGATTAAGCACATAAAAATTACGATTGAATTCGGGGCCGAGTAATTCATATGGAACGCTATCGTCGACAAAGCGCGATGAAATGATGGATTGGCCCAGTCCCGCTTTGAGTTGAGCGACAATCATATCATTATTATCCATCTCTAAAACATTTTGTGGTTGTATGTGCATCAGTTCTAAATATTCATGGGTGAAGTGATTGATACCAGATCCAGCTTCGCGCATTAACCAGACGGGGCTTGCAAAATCACCTGCATGCACGAGATGGTCATCGGCTAGTTGGAAACTGGCAATGCATTGGTCGCTTAATGGCTTTTCGATAATGCCAATCTGAATTTTATGTTGCAGCATACCATCGAATACCTGTTCAGAATTCAGCATCCGCACACTCAAATCGACTTGGTCGAGGTAATCAGCTAATAAGTTCACGACTTGCGGGAGTAAGGTGGTCGCCGCCGAATGCGAAGCCCCAATGACCACCTGTGTGCGTTGTTGGGCCACATGACTTAAACTCTGTTTTGTTGTCCGCCATTCAGCTAACATTTGTTGTGCCTGCGGATAAAATTGGTCGGCCACGGCAGTTGGCATGACACGCTTATTCTCACGGATGAATAGTTCAGCTTGTAATTCGTGCTCCAATTTTTGAATGTGCGTTGTCACGGTTGGTTGCGAAATAAACAGTTGTTCGGCTGCTTGAGTGAAATTACGGGTTTCATAAACGGTTAGGAATGTTTGTAGTAAGTTAAACATGGGCAGGCCACCTCGTTTCATATGCGTTCATCATCTATTATAAAACATAATCAGTTCGATTATATCTATTAATTTAACTTATCGTTGTTTTTACCGTACAATAAAACATGTAGAAAACGAGAGGAGTTTGGGGATGTTTAAAATAAGTCGAGAGATGTGGCGCGGAATCATTTTAACCTTTGGCGTGGCAATTATTGCGAAAGCTTTAGCGCCATTCTTGCCCGCCTTGGGTGGCGAGACATTGGCTATGTTTATTGGCCTACTATTGGGGAATACCATCTTTAGTAATGATCGCTGGAGTAGCGGAGTGAAATGGTCTGAGAAGTATCCAATTGAAGTGGGGATTGCGTTATTAGGGGTAACGTTAACCTTAGGCACAATTGCTTCATTAAAGTTGCAAGGTTTGTTATTTATTATTGCGATTATGATTTTAACCATTACCTTTGTGATGTGGATTGGTCAGAAGCTTTTCAAAGTGGACCAACAATCAGCAATGTTAATGGCTGCTGGAAACGCAGTATGTGGGTCGAGTGCCATTGCGTCAGTGGCGCCAGCGATTCATGCCGATGATGATAAGCGTCGTACGGCAGTCGCCACCGTATCTTTGTCCGGGACGGCTTTACTGCTTGTCTTACCTTTAATTGCACCAAGCCTGATGCATCACAACGATATGTTGATGGGGGCGTTAATTGGTGGAACGGTTCAATCAGTGGGGCAAGTGGTTGGAACAGCGGCGTTGATTAACCAGGATGTCGTAACGTATGCGACCTTGTTTAAGATGTTGCGGGTTATTCTGCTATCAGTCGTTGTGATTTACATGACGCACGTTGTGGTGCGTTCTGAGGGAGCTGATGCCAGTGTGACTACGGCTAAGCCCAAGTTTAAGCTACCTTGGTTTGTGACGGTGTTCTTGGTGGCAGTTGTGATTAACACTGTTTTCCCATTCCCAACGATGATTAATCATTTCGGGCATGAGGCATCAAGCTTCTTGGGTGTGGTTAACTTGGCTGGAATCGGGTTGAACTTAAAATGGCAAACGATTCGGAAGTCAGGGGTTCGATACGTGGGATATGGGTTGGTCACAATCATCTTCCAGATTGTGGTTGCCACAGCTTTAATTTATTTAATTTGGTAATGAAAAAAGCGCGTTATGATTAAGTTCATAACGTGCTTTTCTGTTTTAATTTGGATTATGCAAAATCGTAAAGTGTTCAATAATCTCTTCATCAAGGACGGGGTTGTACATATGATGAATCGTGCGTTCGTAGTAGAAACCTTGTTTTTCCTGGGCGCGTTTAGATTGTTCATTGCCATCTTTATAACCGCACCAAATATCGGTTAGGTGTAGTGTATTGAAGCCATAATCAATGACAGCAGCGATGGCTTCAGGGACAAGACCCTGTCCCCAGAACGGTTCGCCAAGCCAATAACTGATTTCTGCTTGGTGAGCTGTCATGAAGTCTTTGGCGTTGCCTTCGTCAACGAGTTCGAGCCCGACGAGGCCAATGACATCGTCAGGGTTTGACTTAAGTGTGATGGCGAAGATATGAGGGCTCATGAAGTAGTTTTCAATATAGAAGCGGGATTCAGCCTCGCTTTGATGAACAGGCCAACCAGCGATGGGGCCAATCTTTGGATTACTGGCATAGTGGTAGACGCTCGCAGCGTCAGATGTCTTGAAGTGACGTAGCGTTAAGCGATCTGTGTTTAAAGTTGTCATGGTTAAATCTCCTTTATTTTGTATATATGTGTGACAATCAAAAATGAAAAGGACTAACCAAGGAAGTGGTGCAAAAAAAGAGCATGTACGCGTCGACATGCTCTTTCTTTATCGCTTTGGTAAGCAGAAAGAACGTAGACCCATTTAAATAACGTACACCAAACACACATTGTGTTTAAAATGCTTTCTAGATTAGTCTAAAAAATTACGCTACTTAAAATAAAGGTCCACCTTTCTGCTGATTTGGGTTTTCTGCTTAGATATGAATATTAACATGGCAATGTAACAGCGTCAAATAAAAAGCCCCACGCACAAGGCGCAGGGCTTTTTTGAATGTTAGTTTGAACAAATGTAATGTGGTACTTAGATAAGTAGCATTGTCATTGCAATAATAACAAGCAAACCAGTAATTGAAATCACAGTTTCAAGCACAGTCCAGATTTGGAATGTTTGCTTGATTGAGATATCGAAGAATTCTTGGAAAATCCAGAATCCAGCATCGTTCACGTGTGAGGCAACCAATGAACCTGAACCAATTGCCAAGGCAACAAGTACAGCCATCATTGGGTTGCTTTGTGACGCAACGATTGACACCATGATACCTGCAGCAGTCATACCAGCAACAGTGGCAGAACCAACTGAAACACGAAGAACGGCTGTAACAGCCCATGCAAAGAGGATAATCATGATTGGAGACATTGATCCGTTGGCTGAGAACATCTTAGCCACGTGATCAGAGAATCCAGAAGTGACAAGGACACCACGAAGGGCACCACCACCACCAACGATCAATAGAATGCCGGCAACCGCGTTTGTGGCTTCAGCCATAGACACGTTAACTTGCTTCATTGAGCGCTTTTGCCAAATTCCCATTGAGAAGATCGCAAAAATAAGTGAAACTGTCATGGCAACCGCAGGGTTAGCCATAAAGTCGATAACAGAATCCATCATTGATGGGTTCTTAGGTGTCACACCACCAGTAAAGACCATCTTATAAACTGTCGCAATAATCATGAAGATTAGTGGGAAGATTGATGTCAAAACTGACAAACCGAATGAAGGTGTATCCTTCAAATCGTATTCCTTAACTTCACCAACAGCAGGCAAACTTTCCTTCTTTTGGAAGGCATCAGGAGCGTACTTTTGGGCCAACTTAGTGAACAAAGGTCCACCAACAACGGCAGTGATGATGGCAACAATCAAACCAAGAATCAACATCATACCAATGTTAGCACCCAAAGCTGTGGCAACAGCAGTTGGGACTGGCTGTGGTGGCAAGAAACCTTGCGCAGATGATAGCGCCGCTGTCATTGGGATTCCAAGATAAAGTAGTGGCACGTCTGCTTCTTTCGCAACGGCAAAGACAATTGGAATCAACAAGATCATACCAACACCGAAAATCATTGAGATTCCGATGATGAATGAGGCAATCAAAACGGCCCATTGTAGGCGCTTAACACCAAACCAGTCGATTAGGGTACGGGCGATACGGTATGAACCACCTGCATCGGCAACCAAACGACCAATCATCCCACCAAAGATAAAGATAACTGAGTTGGTTCCCAAGATGTTTCCCACACCTTGATCTCCAAGAACAGCACTTGGGATATCCATTGGGTTCATTCCAAGCAAAAGTGCTAGAACAAACGCCGTAATAATAAGTGCAACGAATGTATTAAGTTTGAACTTAACAATCAACACTAGCAAAAGCAAAATTGCTAGCGCTAACATAAGAAATTCCATGTTTTCTCCTCCAAATTTAAACTAACATCCTTTATTTTACACTCTTGTTTCGTGTTGAACTTCACAAGTAGGTAACATTTAAACTGTTTTTAATAAAAAAAGCCTAGCTGCTTGGCAGTTAGGCTTTGATTTAATGCAATTATAGACGTGGCGCACGATAAATCGTGGCATAGTATAATCCAGAATTGGCAAATGTTTGGTTGTAGTTTGTTTCAGAGATACCGTTATCGGCATAGTTACAGTGAATAATCTTATCACTACTTGTAAAGATACCTGTGTGACCACCAGCACCAAGCGTTGTACCTCGCTTACCCCAGATGAAGATATCACCACGTTGTGGCTTAGTTCCTGCAGGGAGAGCAGTCCAACCTTGTGCTTCAAGATCAACGAAGAGGGTCTCAGTATTACCAATCATGGTATAACTTGGCATCAAACCAGCTTGCTTCAAAGCCAAGTAAACGGCACTTGAACAGTCATATGAGTTAGGGCCAAGACGTTGATACATTGAGTAATCAACTTTACCCTTACGTGCTTGGAACCAGCTAATGGCAACTTCGAGCATTTGAGCATTTGTGTTTGTAGCCAAACCATTTGAACCGAAGTAAATGTTCTTGCCGCTGATGCGTACGTATTGGTTACGGACTTGTTTGAAGTCACTGCCGTAGTATTCTAAAACAAGTGCGCCATTTGAACGTGTGAACCAACGTTCTCCTGTAACAGCTTTACCGTTGCTACCAAGATAGTATGCAGAGGTATTGTTGTCAATTGCATAGTAAGCGTTGCGCATTTGCTTCATGGTTTGGTTGTTGTAAGCTTCAACTTGCTTACGACCCTTAGCGTCAGTAAATTGGCGCACACCACGGATGGCCTTACCATCATTACCCAAGAAGTAAGCAGAACGATTACCATCAATGTTGTAATAGGCGTTACGCATTTGCTTCATAGTCTGGTTGTTGTAGGCTTCAACTTGCTTACGACCCAAAAGGTTAGTAAATTGACGAATA
>NZ_JQBM01000002.1:240683-298006 GCF_001437355.1 Weissella viridescens
ATTGTAAGCTTCAACTTGCTTCTTACCGTTAGCATCAGTAAATTGACGGATACCACGAATGGCCTTACCGTCATTTCCAAGATAGTAGGCTGAAGTATTACCATCAATCATGTAATACGCATTGCGCATTTGGGTCATGGTTTGGTTATTGTAAGCTTCAATTTGCTTTTTACCATCTGCATCAGTAAATTCGCGAATACCACGAACGGCCTTACCGTCATTTCCGAAGAAATAAGCAGTCTTGCCACCGTCAAGCATGTAATAGTCATTACGAACTTGCTTGAAAGTATCGTCGTTATAGTACTCGATTTGCTTTTTACCATTAGCGTCGATATAACCACGAAGTCCCTTAACGGCGAAACCATTAGCGTTTAGATAATAAGCTGAATCGCCATTATCAGTTGGGACATAAGTGCTACGCAGCTTGGTCATCGTATCATCATCATAAACTTCGATTAAGCGTTCATTGTTTTGGTTTGTGAATTCACGGACACCACGAACGGCAAAACCATCATTATTGAAATAGTATGTGGTAGTCGGATCGACACGGTGGTAAGTATTGCGAACCTTGTTAAAACTTGGATCATAATACTCAACACGTTTGATACCATTTGCGGTATAGAAGGTGCGAAGTCCAGTAACGGCATTACCAATTTCGTTAAAGTAATACACACGACCTGTGTCGAAACGCACATAGTCGTTACGAACTTGGCTAAAGTCACGGTTGTAATATTGCTTGTTCTTACCATCGTTATAAATACCACGAACGACAAAACCAGCTGTATTGAAACGGTAATACTTACCACCAATTTCGTGTAATCCGGTTAGCGCCTGACCATTTTTGTAGTACTTGTTACCGTCCCAACCATTTTTAAGTTGGGCAGGCTTAACTGACTTACTGACTTGCGTTGTCTTTGAAGTGGTAGTCGCTTCTTTTGGTGTTTGCTTGTTTTGTGAAGCTGCTTCAGAAGTCGCAGTGCTTTGTGATTGTGAAACGGGTGTTTCAGTTTGCTTTGATTGCGCACTTTGTGATGTTGCTTGCTCAGAAGTCGCCGTGGCACTAGTTTCAGAATTCGCAGTGCTTTGGGCACTAACTGATTGGCTTGTAGCGGCTTGACTTGTGCTTGATGCACTAGTTTGGTTTGCGTTGTTTTGTGATTCTGTTACGTTTAAGTTGTTTGTAGTTGTGTTTGATGATATTGAACTAGTAGCGGCAGCTGAACTTTCCTGCACGCTAGTCGCCTTTGAGGCGACTTGAACAGTTTGAATTTGGTTGTTTTCGGGTGCATTAGATGCAACAGTATCAGCACTTGCCTGAATACCTGTTACTAATGCGGCTGCACCAACAAGGGCGCTAACCCACATTTTACCGCTTTTATACAATTTAATGTGATTTTTAGTCTGCATCTGTTATCTCCTTAATCAATAATCTCATATTAATGGGGAAATAATACATCTGGTTAACAACAAGCTTAATGTTAAAACACATTTTGAAATAAAATGTAATAAAAAAGTCCGGGCATCCGGACTTAAAGTTAGCTAAAAACGTGTTTTGACAGTCTTTTGACGTTAATTCAAGTGGAAATTACGTTTCTTGCACTGTAATATTTCTGCCATATATTTAATTAAATATGAATAAAGTATATTTTTTTAAGTGAGACGATGCCTAAATTTGGGTATCCCGTGGTTCAGCGGTAAAGGTATCAAGTAGTGACCAGAACGCAACCACAACGAAAATGATGACAAAATGCCAAAAGACAGTCTGTAGGGCGTTATTATACACATTTGTATATGTATTGATGAAATGATGTGTGAAAATTATTGCTAATAACTCTTCAATCCCAATAATTAAGGCCGTTAAAGCTGAAGCAGCAGCTAAAACAGTTCCAACGAGTAAAATCGCTGAGGCAATGTGTTCTAGAATCCAAGCAATGCTCCAAGGTTTAGAATCAACAAGTTTCATGTTGGATCTCCTTTTGCGTGATATAAATATCATTATAAGATGCTTTCCTGTAAAATGGCACATAAATATGGTAGCTAAAGATAAATTTATATAATCGCACTATAAAATTAGGTTATAACTAACATTTATGATTAAATAACTGTATAATAGTAAGATAATATTAAGCGTTAGAAAGTGAGATCCACTATGGCACATGATTGGATAACTATCCGGGGCGCTCGCGCCCACAATTTAAAGAATGTTGATGTTGATATTCCGCGTGACAAATTTGTGGTGATTACAGGTTTATCTGGTTCTGGGAAAAGTTCTTTGGCATTTGATACGCTCTATGCTGAAGGACAACGTCGTTATGTTGAAAGTTTGTCAGCGTACGCACGTCAATTTCTAGGACAAATGGACAAACCTGATGTTGATTCGATTGATGGCTTAAGTCCAGCCATCTCAATTGATCAAAAGACCACCTCTAAGAATCCCCGCTCAACAGTGGGGACTGTAACCGAAATTAATGATTATTATCGTCTGTTGTACGCTCGTGTGGGACAGCCTGATCCAGATAAAGATGGCATTATTGTCGAAACATCCATTGATCAGATGCTCAATGATTTGGAACAAAGATTAGAACCAGGCGCACGTCTCCAAATTTTGGCGCCAATTGTACAACACAAGCGTGGATCACATGCTACGGCTATTGAACGGATTAAGCGCGAAGGTTTTGTGCGTATGATGATTGATGGTGAGATGCATGAAGTGACCGATGATATTCAGTTAGATAAGAACAAATATCATGATGTAGCCATCGTTGTAGATCGCGTAATTTTGAAACCTGAATCTCATGCTCGATTGTATGAAGCTTTTGAATCTGCACTCCGTATGGCAGATGGATTGGTCACTGTTGATGTGATTAAGGGTGAACAGTATACGTACTCTGACCATTACACTGGTGCACTGAAAAAGTATGCCGTTGGTAAATTGGAACCGCAGTTGTTTTCATTTAATGCTCCGGATGGCGCCTGTGAAGTCTGTGGCGGTTTGGGGATTACTTTGGAAGTGGACCCTGATTTAGTTGTTCCAGACCCCAGTCTAACTTTGGCGGAAGGGGCAATTGCCGCATGGAACCCAATTTCATCAAAGTATTATCCTGAATTATTACGTCAGTTCGCAGAACAAAATAATATTCCAATGGATGTTCCTTTTGAAAAAATGAAGGAATCTGACAAGCAACAAGTCTTGTATGGTTCAGACAAACCTTTCCACTTCCACTACGAAAATGATTTTGGTGGGGTTCGGGATGTTGATACTGATTTTGAAGGGGTAATTACAAATATCAGTCGTCGTTACAAGGAATCATCCTCTGACTTTACCCGTGAACAAATGCGTAGTTACATGAACGAATTAACATGTACAACGTGTCATGGTTATCGATTAAATGATGCGGCTTTGTCAGTTAAAATCAATGGACATCATATTGGTGAAGTTTCAGAATGGCCAGTTGATGAAGAATTGGCCTTCTTTAAAGATGTTAGCTTTGATGAACAGGATGAACAAATTGCGCGTCCCATTATCAAGGAAATCACTGATCGACTAAGCTTCTTGACGAATGTCGGACTAGATTACTTAACACTTTCACGGGCCGCACGTACGTTATCTGGTGGGGAAGCCCAGCGAATTCGCTTGGCCACGCAAATTGGATCAAATCTATCAGGGGTCATGTATGTTCTTGATGAACCCTCGATTGGATTGCACCAACGGGACAATGATCGTTTAATTACATCATTAAAGGCGATGCGTGACTTAGGGAATACCTTGATAGTGGTAGAACACGATGAAGATACAATGTTAGCAGCGGATTATATTGTAGACGTTGGACCTGGTGCCGGATCGCATGGTGGTAAAATTATGGCGGTGGGGACACCAGCTGAAATTGAAGCGAATCCCAACTCATTGACAGGGCAATACTTGGCAGGGAAGAAGTTTATCCCAGTTCCAAAAACACGTCGTAAGGGCAATGGTGAAAAAATTACGCTTAAAGGTGCCAAGGAAAACAACTTGAAGAACGTGAAGGTTGATTTCCCCTTGGGGAAGTTCGTCGCCGTCACGGGTGTTTCAGGATCAGGGAAATCGACTTTGGTAAACACGGTGCTCAAGCGTGCTTTGAAAGCTGAATTGAACCATAATTCTGAAAAGCCAGGTAAGTTTAAGTCCATTGAAGGGGTTGACCAAATCGACAAGATTGTTGATATTGATCAAAGTCCGATTGGTCGGACACCACGCTCTAATCCGGCCACTTATACCGGGGTTTTTGATGATATTCGAAATCTGTTTGCCCAAACCAATGAAGCAAAACTCCGTGGTTATGCCAAGGGTCGTTTTTCATTCAATACCAAGGGTGGTCGATGTGAAGCATGTAAGGGTGATGGTGTCATTAAGATTGAAATGAACTTCTTACCTGACGTGTATGTGACTTGTGAAGTCTGTCATGGAACGCGCTATAATTCCGAAACATTGGAAGTGAAGTACCGCGATTTGACGATTGCAGATGTCTTGGATTTGACGGCAGAACAAGCAGTTGAATTCTTTGCACCGATTCCAAAGATTCGTCGCAAGTTGCAGACCATTGTGGATGTTGGGCTTGGCTATGTGAAGCTTGGACAATCTGCGACAACCTTATCAGGTGGGGAAGCCCAGAGAATGAAGTTGGCTTCAGAGTTACAACGCCGGTCAACTGGTAAAACTTTCTACATCCTAGATGAGCCAACAACTGGACTTCATACAGATGATATCGCACGTTTATTGGAAGTCCTTAATCGTCTGGTTGATGGTGGTAATACGGTCTTAGTCATTGAACATAACTTGGATGTGGTCAAGACAGCTGATTGGGTGATTGATATGGGACCTGAAGGTGGTGCTGGTGGTGGACAAATTGTTGCTACAGGTACACCGGAGAAAATTGCCAAGGCCACTGACTCGTATACGGGGCAATACCTGGCGCCAATTATGGAACGAGATAAAGAACGCGAACGCTTGGCAGACGCTGCGAAATAGTGTATACTTACTTTTAGTTAATAAAAAGGAGGACGGAACTATGGCTGAACGTTTAGATCAAGCTTCTGCACGTCGTAAGATGAAGAGTCCAAATATTAAAACACGTAAGCGGGCTTTGAAGGCATTACACGATGCTGCCGCACAATCTGCAAAGAAGTAAATTTAAAGTAAGAGCAACCTACTTGAGTAGATTGCTCTTTTTTAATAAACTTAGGCCGGATTGGTCTATATTAATTATATCAATGGTATAATGCCAATAGAGTTGAAAGGAGTTTGTTATGGCTAAAAAAGAATTAGTAATTGTTACCGGGATGAGTGGTGCCGGTAAAACAGTTGCGATGAAAGCTTTTGAAGATTTAGGTTATTTTACAGCCCAGAATCTACCAGCTAACTTGCTACCGCAAGTCTGGCAAATGATTTCCAATGAACCAAACATTGAACGCGCAGCGATTATGATTGATACTCGTTCGCGCCAGTTCTTTGAGGATTTGGGTGAAGAACTATTTGAAATGAGTCAAGATAACCACGACGATTATAATCTACGCGTCTTGTTTCTTGATGCAGATGATAAAGAGTTAGTGGCCCGTTATAAAGAGACACGCCGCCAGCACCCACTTGCTGGTGATAAAGGGACCTTAGCTGGCCTTGAAGTCGAACGTAAGTTGATGGCCGACGTACGTAATATTGCGACGGATGTGATTGATACCAGTCAATTGGATGCTAAAGGTTTGCGCCAAGTTATTGTAACGAAGTTTGGATCAGAACGTGACCATCAGACGGCGTTTAGTGTCCAAGTGATGAGCTTTGGTTTTAAATATGGGTTACCAGCTGACGCAGACATAGTTGAAGATGTGCGCTTTTTGACAAATCCATATTATCAACCTGAATTACGAGAACAAACCGGTCTAAATCAACCTGTATGGGATTACGTTTGGAACGATCCAGATGCTGAAAAGATGTACCAAATGGACTATGAACGTTTCAAATGGCTTTTACCTCGCTATAAAGCGGAAGGTAAGTCATCGTTAACGATTGCTTATGGTTGTACCGGTGGTCAACATCGTTCAGTGGCGTTTGCTCATCGTTTAGCACAAGATCTTTCTAAGGATTGGGTGGTTAATGAGAACCATCGTGATAAGGATCGACGAAAGGCAGGCTATGCACAATGACGTCTGAAATTAAAGTCGAAACAAAGCCTAAGATAGTCGTTATTGGTGGAGGGTCTGGTCAACCACTCATCTTGAAAGGGCTTAAGCAATATGATGCTGAATTAACAGCCGTTATTACCGTTACTGATGATGGTGGCTCATCTGGAACCTTGCGGGACTATTTGGATATTATTCCGCCTGGTGATGTCCGAAATGTCATGGCTGTTATGTCAAATGTATCACCAGAATTTATTGATGTGTTCCAGTATCGATTCAAAAAAGAAGATGAGATGCTGGCTGGACATGCTTTAGGAAATTTGGTGATTGCAGCGATGGCCGAGAAAGAAAACGACATTTTTCGTGGTGTGCAGATTTTGTCGCATTTAATGAACGTTGATGGGCATATTTATCCGGTGGCGAATGAGCCATTGGTGCTCCATGCTAAGTTTAAAGATGGCACAGAACTTTCAGGTGAAGCTGAAATTACGGCTGCACATAAAGTCATTGATCATATTTGGGTAACACCGCAAGACGATTCAAGTAGAAGAGTTGCGCAAGCCCCGAGTGAGGTGATTAATGCAATCTTGAATGCTGATGAAATTGTCTTAGGACCAGGTAGTTTGTATACGAGTGTCTTACCAAATTTGGTCGTAGACAATGTGCGTGAGGCCTTGAAGTTAACGCCGGCCAAAATCATTTACATTGCCAACATTATGACGCAAAAGGGTGAAACTGATGGTTACAGTGAGGCAGATCATGTTCGTGCCATTAATGATCATATTGGCAGTCAAATTGTCGATGCGGTCATTATGAACACGGGTGAGGTGCCTGACAATTATATTGACTGGCAAAAGTGGAACGAGGTCTCGACACAGGTAGCTTCAGCACCAGAAGAAGTTCGTAAAGAAGGGGCTGTGCCAATTACGGGAGACCTGTTAGAATTACGTGATGACGGTGCGTTCCATGATGGGGATGCAGTTGCCAAGCTAATTATGCAAATTGCGACTGGTCCCGACGAAAAGTAAAATAAGGAGGATGCCAAAGTGTCCTTTGCAAGTGATGTAAAAAAAGAGCTAACAATGCTCGAAGTGAACAATCCGGACAATGCGAAAGCGGAATTAGCGGCCTTACTACGGATGAATGGTTCCTTGGGACTTAGTAATATGCACTTTACGTTGAACGTACAGACCGAAAATGCGGCGATTGCACGACGGATTCTGAGTTTGCTACAAAAGTTCTACCATTTGCCTGCTGAAATTTCTGTACGACGACAGATGAAATTGAATAAAAACAATCTATATGTCGTCCGTATTGTCCAAGGTGTAGATGATTTATTGGAAGATTTGCACATTCTGGATAATTTTGAAATGCGACCTACGCCACCTGATGATTGGTTAGAGCCTGAGGGGATGGCACGTTCGTATCTACGGGGAGCCTTCCTTGCAGCTGGGTCAGTTAATAATCCCGAAACGAGCCGTTACCATTTAGAAATTTACTCGCTGTATGAAGAGCAAGCCCAACAGCTGTGCGATTTAATGAATCGTTTCGATTTAAACGCCAAGGTTGTCGATCGCCGTTCTGGCTTCATTGTTTATCAAAAAGAAGCCGAGAAGATTGCGGATATGTTGAATATTATGGGCGCGACAAATGCCATGTTGAAGATGGAAGATGTGCGCATCATGCGCGACATGCGAAATTCAGTGAATCGACTAGTCAACGCAGAAAATGCGAACTTAGATAAGACGGTGAATGCCAGTCAAAAGCAAATCGATGATATTGAATTTTTAGATCAAGAAATTGGGTTGCATCGGTTGCCAGATAAGTTGCGTGAAATGGCGCAAGTACGTTTGGAACATCGAGAAGAACCAATGTCGGCTTTGGGGGAGTATATGCCTTCGGGTCCTATTTCTAAATCAGGTGTGAACCATCGGTTACGTAAGCTAACGAAAATTGCGGATGATTTACGGGAAACTGGAAAATTACCGAAAGATATTCGTCAAAACTAAAAACAATTTGACCTTTACTGACCAAGTGTTAAAATGGTTAGATAAGTTTCAATATATGATTGGAGGAATGAACATGTTACCAGTTCCATATGTTATTGAACAATCATCACAGGGTGAGCGTTCATATGATATCTTTTCACGTTTGTTGAAAGACCGTATTATCATGGTTACGGGTGAAATCAACTCGCAGATGTCAACAACTATTATTGCGCAATTACTATTCTTGGATGCGCAAGATCCTGACAAAGATGTCTATATGTACATCAACTCACCAGGTGGGGAAGTTAATGCCGGAATGGCCATCTATGATACGATGAACTTCATCCATCCGGAAGTGCAAACAATTGTCGTTGGTTTGGCTGCTTCAATGGCGTCAGTCCTAGCTTCTTCAGGAGCCAAGGGTAAGCGCTTCATGTTGCCAAACTCACAGTTCATGATTCACCAACCATCTGGTGGTGCGCAAGGACAACAAACGGAAATTGAAATTGCCGCTAAGGAAATTTTGAAGACACGTACAAAGCTTAACCATATTTTGGCTGACAATACTGGTCAACCATTTGAAAAGGTTGAGAATGATACGGAACGTGATCACTGGTTAGATGCTGAAGAGTCTTTGGCTTACGGACTAGTTGACAGCGTTATCACAACTAATGATGAAAAGAACGATAAGACGAAGTAATTAAAAAAAGAGTCACCAATTGGTGACTCTTTTTTTATGCGAATGGTATTGAAAATATTCAAAATGACTGGTGAGTTTGGCTGTTTTTTCAAAATAAAAAAGCGACTTAATGTATGGATTAGTACACAAACAGTCGTCTGCCAGGAGATTGGCTAAATATTTACATATTATATGATGTAATTTATGGTAAAATAAAACGGTTACAATAATAAAATTCTAATGTATTAATGCATGTTGAAAAGTGGATAAATAATCCCAACTAAAACAACAATTGCGAGTAGAATCGCGATTGTCGCCTGAAGATAACGGCCTTTATTCCTCTCTTTCGTTACCCGGGGTTTATCTGTGTTTTCATTGCGGAGACGCTTTTCAATATCTTGATCTAATAATGGTTCTTTTTCTTTATTCATAATACATCTATTATAGAATTTAAAAGCTTTCATTACAAATATAAATCAATTATTATTACAGTATGGGATACATAATAATAGGGGTAGGCAACTGATGAAATTATTTCATAGGAAAAATAAATATGAGCGGATCGTTGATCGTATTAAAGAATTAATACCAACGTATGACGCGATGACTGATGAAACCTTACAGAATCAGACAGATGTCTTTCGCGAACGATTGCAACAAGGGGAGAAGTTGCGCCATATGTTACCGGAGGCCTATGCAGCCATCTGCGTAGCAGCTGGTCGTGTCTTAGGCATGCGACCATTCGATGTACAAATGTTGGGAGCGGTTGTCGTTGAATACAATAACATTGCAGAAATGAAAACTGGTGAAGGGAAGACGCTGACATCGGTAATGCCGATGTATTTGCATGGCTTAACTGGACCAGGAAACTATTTAATTACGGCTAATGAATATTTAGCTAATCGTGATGCCAAAAAGATGGGAAAACTCTATCGTTGGATGGGGTTAACGGTGCGGTCAGGAGTCGCCGAAGAAGGCGAAGATCCGCATGACCGTGATCTAGAAAGGATTTACAAATCAGACATTGTTTATACCACAAACAGTGCTTTAGGTTTTGATTATTTGTTTGATAATTTGGCGACCACGCCCGCAAAGCAATATATTCAAGCATTTAACTTTGCCTTGATCGACGAGGCGGATGCTGTTTTGCTAGATACCGCGCAAACGCCGTTGATTGTTTCAGGTGTGCCACGTGTCCAATCTAATTATTTTGAATCAGCTGACAATATTGTGAAGACACTGGTTGAAGATGAAGACTATGAACGTAGTGATGATTTGAAGAAGGTGTGGTTTACACCACGTGGTATCGTCAAGATGGAACAGTTCTTCGATATCGATAATTTATTGAGTGCTGAGTGGGCCGACTTATATCGACACACGCTATTAGCTTTGCATGCAAACTATGTTGATAAGCGTGATCGCGACTATGTTGTTGATGATGGCGAAATTGTTCTAATTGACGAGGAAAATGGTCGTGAACTTGAAGGAATGAAGAAGCAGGCTGGGATGCACCAAGCTTTGGAAGCCAAGGAACATGTGGAAATCACCGAACAACAACGTTCGATGGCTTCAATCACATACCAAAACTTATTCCGAATGTTTAAGCAGCTTGCGGGGATGACCGGAACGGCCTCAACTGATTCTGCTGAATTCTTGGAGGTATACAATCTGGCAGTTTATAAAGTGCCAACGAACCACCCAAACCAACGTATCGATCATCCTGACCACTTGTTTATTTCAAATGAAGCCAAATTGATGGCATCACTGGATGTGGTAAAGGATGCCTATGCTGTAGGGCGACCAGTATTGGTGGAGACGGGATCACTATCGCTTTCTAACCTATATTCACGACTATTATTACGTGAAGGTATTCCTCATAGTGTTTTGAATGCGCGTAGTTCAGCCAAAGAAGCTGAAATCATCTCACAAGCTGGCCAATTTGGTGCGGTAACTGTTGCCACGTCAATGGCTGGCCGAGGAACTGATATTAATATCAGCCCGGAAGGATTAGAACTAGGTGGCTTACTCGTTTTGGGAACGGAACGTATGGTTAACCAACGTGTGGATAATCAGTTGCGTGGTCGGGCTGGACGCCAAGGAAATCCAGGCGAGAGTGTTTTCTACGATTCTTTGGAAGATAAGATTGTTGTTGAAAATGCACCAAAGCGCGTACTGAAATATGCCCAAAAGCATGCCGATGCTCCTAAACAAGAGTTAGGGCGTCACAGCCGATTTAGTCACGTGATTGATACTGCCCAAAAGGTTGTTGCTAACCGTGATCGATCAGCACGTTTTGAAACGTTGCAGTATGGTGAAGTTTTCCGTTTGCAACGTGACAGTATATACAACTATCGTAATGGCATTATGCATGCTCAGAATCTTGATGATTTGGTTGATCGACTCGTTAAACGTGTTGCTGATCAATATTTGGATCAACGGGATGCAAAAGAAGCAGACGTAGTCGATTTCATCTATCGTTACATTGATTCCAAATATGTCGTGACCAAAGATTTAAATGCACTCTCAAATGCAGAATTAAAGCAAGTTCTCATCGATATCATGTATCAGAGTATCGATTTGAAACATGAAGAATTACCACATGCGGCACAATGGATTTACTATCAACGCTTGTGTTTCTTAAAGGCAATTGATGGTGCTTGGGTCGAACAAGTTGATAATTTGGAAGTCTTGAAGACACTGACGAAAAGTCGTAGTGTGGCCCAACGTAATCCAATGTTTGAGTATCAAAAAGAAGCACGTAAAGCGTACGCTAAGATGCGCTTGAATATGAATTTGTTGGCCTTACAAAATTTGACAAGTTCAGAAATTAATTATCAAAAGGATGGCACAATCGATGTTAAGTTCCCTTAATTTGTTAGAAAAGGCGGTACAGGTAGGATGTTAAAGCACCGCGAATTAATTAGACGAGTTGGTTGGTCCCTTTTGATTGTTGCAATTTATCAATTAGGACAGAAAATAACGCTACCGATGATTGATCCAGCTGTTGCCAAGGCAAGTTTGGAAGGACGGACATTGCTTCAGAATTTTGGTATTCTGACGGGGTCTCAATTCACATTGCCAACGCTATTTTCATTAGGTATTGGACCATTCATGACTGGGATGATTATCTGGCAAGCGATTAGCTCATTAGGGTTAGACGCAATTAGTCATTTATCACAACGTCAAGTGAGTTATATCCAAAAATGGATTGCGCTTGGTTTAGCAGCATTACAAGCGATTCAGATTGTTTACTTTATCAAGAACGCATTAATTACCTTGCCTATTTTCGGTAATTCGAAAATGGCCACAATGGCAGTTGTCTACTTGATGCTGTTATCAGGAACGATGCTTTCAATTTTCTTGGGTGATTTACTATCTCAACATGGTCTGGGTGGTAGTTCTTTGTTAATTCTTCCAGGAGTTATTCTGGGGCTCCCTAACATGATTACATCTGGTTGGGGTCCCTTTAACTATAGTTTGTCATATAGTCATTTGGTAAAAATTGGACTTGTGACGGTAGTCGTGCTTTATATTCTCGAATTTTTAATGCACACAGAACAACGACTTAAAGTGCAACGTCCCATGATGCAAGGTGATTTAACAGAGTCATATTTGCCTTTGCGTATTTTAAGTGCTGGGGCCATGCCGTTCATGTTTTCAATGAGTCTATTTCGTTTGCCACGTATGATTTTTTCAACGCCCAAAGCTGCAAATACGCCAATGGGAGAGTTCTTCTTGAATATTACGGATTATCATAGTTGGGCGGGAGTCTTAACTTATGCCATTGTGTTGATGTTCCTAGGATACGCCTTTGGTTTGATTACGGTACAACCCGGTCAGCTAGCCAAGTCAATGAAAGAATCTGGCGAGTACTTTTTGAATATTTTCCCTGGCGAACAAACAACTTCCTTCCTATTTAAGAAGTATTTTGTTGTAACGTCCTTTGGAAATATATTCTTAGTGATGATTGGGGTTGCCCCAATGATTTTGTCGATGATTTTCCATGATCGTGGTATTGCAAATTATTCGGCTTATTTTGGAAGTTTAGCTATCCTGGTTTCGATTATGGATAATGTAGCTGGTCAATTTAAGGCGTTATATCAAAAGAATGATTACCACCTCTTTTAGGTGAAAGGAGTAAGCCATGGTTTTAATTATGCCAAACTTTAACACACAGACCGAGCATCCAGAATTGGATACCGGAATTGCTGTGGCCAAGGTATTCCAAGCTAATCAAGTTGAGACCGAGTTGGTTTTTGCACATGAATTTCCAAATTTGCGAACCAAGTTGAAACAAGCGCAAGTGCCATTCTTCCCATGGTGGCACGTCTTTGATGCCATTCAAGCGGTCCCATTCAAAATGGGGGTACCCATGGTATTGAAAGATGTTCCGCTAGAGCCAGGGGTTGAACCATTTATGGATGTGAATGATGCCTATTATTATCGTGAGGGTCGTCTAGTTAAACATGTGCATCTTTTAGAACGATATATCGTTCAATTCATTACGTACTATGATGAAAACGGTGAGCGGATAACAGATTATTATGACGATCGTGGGTTTGTGACCTTTCGGGCATGGCTTAATTCAGCGGGAAAACTGGAAAAGAAAAGTTGGTTAACCCCAGCAGGACAGCCAGTTTTGACAGCACTTGCTGATCAAAAAGTCATTGTCGAGCCAAAACATCAAAAGCGATTTAAGTCTGCCGTCTATCATAATATTGATGAGGTTGTTCAAGAAAAAATTCGTGAGCATATTCAAATGTTAGAAACTAAGCCAGCAATGATTCTGGAAGAAAATGATGTGCATTTGCATGAGGTGCTTGATAATTTAGCGCCTGAATTGCAGAAAGCGATTATTCTAATGGCTGATGAAAATCATCAACAGGACGCGATGGCTTTGCCACATGATGATTTGGAACTCGTTTTTACTTCTGACGCAGCCCGAAATGCCTATTTTGGCACTTCGGAACCAACATCTAACAGCCACGTCATCTCACCTTATCCAGCCCGGTTAGAGCTTGGGGCAAGTAATGAGATGGCTAATATGAACATTGTGCTCCAGCTAGCTGACGGTCTATCACCAAATGATACGACGACGTTGACGCAAACATTAGCACAAATGTTGATTGCTGATGAAAATAAAGTCATGTATGCCTGCATTGATGGATTAAGCCCTGACCAGGTAACGTTCCATTTACGCGTTGTTGAAGCGTTTACGAAAGAAATTGGGATCACCTACAATGATGCAGACTACAAGATATTCGAATCAACGATGGAACGATCAATGATGAGTAGTGAAGCTGATGTGATGGATTATCTTGATCAGCAGTATGAAAAAGAAGATCGAGAGCCGATTTCAGATGAGAAGCAGGCCCAAATTATTGCGGCTTACCAACTACGTCAGCGTTTTGTTGTGTTGGATACGCCTTCGATGGAGAAGCAACTTGGGCTGATTAAGCAAGCCCGTGTGTTTGTTGATTTACGGAGAGTACCCGACGCACAGTTACAAGCGCAAGCATTGAGTACGGGGCTACCGCAAATCACCGTCGGGGCTAATACTTTTGTGACGCAAGGGGTAAATGGATTCGTGTTGGCAGATCCTATGGAATTGCCACAAGCGCTAACTTACTTTACAGATGATTTAAAACATTGGAATGAAGCTTTGGTAGAAAATGTTCGCCAAGTTGAGCAACATTCTGAATTTAATTTGATTACGGCGTGGGAAGGATTGATGAATTATGGCCATTAAAGCAACACCGATTATTCATATTAGCCAATCACCAATTGCGCTACCAGAAGCCATCTTAGGTGAAGCGTTTGAATATGTTTGGCTTGACGCCGCAGATGCAAGTCGTGACATGGAAGCAAAGCCGGATGAGCGTCTATTTGATGCAAAACATCCACGATTAACTAAGCCTTACTTAAATGCAATTTTCTTAATTGATGCTAGTTTTCCATGGTTAGCGAATTTGGATATGCTGGGGCTGATTCCGGCAAATCAAACCTATTATCAAAAAGGTTTAGAAATGAGCGCAGAAGCACAAGCGTTACTCGCATTACGCGGGGCATTTGCCTTTGATTTAACCGATACTGAAGCATTGGCTCTTGATTTACGATACTATGCCTTTATTGGAGGGGATGGATATCGCTCAGATGCGGTTAATTTACGAGCGGGTTCTGCTGTAACGCAACCGGTCAAGCAGTTTGGCCGGGTCTATGCGGAATTTGACCTTGATTTTGGAGATGAGTGGCAATTGTTGGCTTATCCAGATTCTGGAGCCGATCAATCAAACTACATCCCCGCGTTTATTGCCGATCGTGTTCAGTTGGATTATAACTTGCCATCAAAGGGTGTTGAACTGAAGCTAAAGGTCAATAAAATCGATTTAAGGACGCATCAAATTATTGGTAGTCAAGAAGCAGTCGGTGATGATATCCAAGCAGGGATTGACTTAGTTGGTGGACCCGAGCAAGGATTCAATGCACAAGTCCTTATCTATGCACGTGGTAAAGGAAAGGCCCGCATTGGGACTATCCATATGCGTCGTTCACGTGGTCCGCATGGTACGTTTATGCCCAATGATCAACGTGTGTTAAATGGGCGCTTGAATGATGATGTCGCCTATTACTTCGATGCTGGAGATATGAAACCACCTTTGAATGTCTACTTTTCAGGTTGGCGGACAAAGGAAGGTTACGAAGGTAACTTGATGATGCGTTCGATGGGAGCGCCATATCTCTTAATTGCCGATCAACGGTTGCAAGGTGGTGCCTTTTATCTTGGTGATGCGACGTTTGAGCGCGAAATCCTACAAGTAATCCAAGAAAAATTAGCCGCACTGCAGTTTAATCCCCATGATGTGATCTTATCAGGCATGTCGATGGGAACGTTTGGGGCCTTGTATTATGGTTCCCAATTGGCCCCAAAGGCTATCGTTGTTGGTAAGCCATTGACTAATGTGGGTTATATCGTACAAAATGGGCGTGTGAAACGTCCTGATGATTTTAATACAGGTGAAGACATTCAGTTGTATCATGAAGGTGATTTAACTGAAGCAAGTAGTAATCGCCTAGATAAGCGCTTTTGGGATGTTTTTAATCAGGGTGATTTTTCGGATACAACATTAGCCTTGGCCTATATGGAACAAGATGACTATGATGATAAAGCTTTTGAGCGTGTGCAAAAGAGTGTTAAGCCACGGTTCCCAAATGTACATCTTCTGTCTAAAGGGTTTGAAGGTCGTCACAATGATAATACGGCTGATGTCGTGGCCTGGTTCCAATTCCAATACAATAAAATCTTGGCCGAATATGGTCGTCAATGGAGGTAAGTGGAGATGCAACCAGTTTATATTTTAAAATGGGATCAGCTCTCAGCGCATGCCTTTACGTATGGTGCTGATATCACTTATCCTGATGTGACAACTGTTGCCTATGCTAATAGTTTACAGCCTTCAGGTAAGCCGATTTATACTTGGGAAAATCTATCGGCACAACAAGCTTCTGATGCAGGGATACGGCAAAGTGTGGTCATGCCCATTTTGGAACCTGACCATACGTATCACGTGCAGGCCAATTTGACCGCAACACCAGTTAATTCTGTCGGGATTAGTGTTGATTTTCTTGATTATGAAGGACATGTTATGGAGCGTATCGTCCAGACAACATCAAGTTTTGATTTTACCTTTCCGTATGATGCGATTGACTATCGAATTAGTATTGTTAAGTTTAATAATGAGGAATTGCAGTTTGATTCTATTTTGTTAGCTGAATCAGACCTTTTCACGACTATGACTTTTGAAACAGACCCTGCCATCGATGCAGTTGTTGCAAAAAATCGTGAATTATCGCAATCTGGGCAAACGGCAACTGTTTTGCTTAAAAAGGTAAATTACCCTGTCGATACGATGTACATTGATGCACGTTTTGATGAAGCTGTCTATCTGGGGATGACGGCGTCAATGCTAGCAGATAAGGAACGGCTAAAGTCCTATTTTGAGCAGGTCCAAGCGACAGCACAGATGGCTGATTTATCAATTTCAGATGTCGAAGTTACTGGAATTGGTATGGGAACGGATGCGGCAGTTAAATTATTTAGAGATAAATGGCAAAATCACAAGGATTGAGAATAGAAAGTAGGAGAGAATATGAATTTCTTTATTAATCAAGCCATGGGCATCGGAAATTCCGGTGTTGAGCATGCGCAATTTTATCGTGCGGAGCGCTTTGACCAAGCGGGGTTACCATATCGATATATCTTTTTAAACTTTGTGCCTGAATTACATAAGGCTATTGATCATTGGAAATTACGCGATGATCAAGTGATTAATCTATGGGAGTACTTAGTTTTAGGGGAAGATTACTTAAAGACTGGTTTAAAAGAACGCCAAGAGCCAGTTAATGGAGATACGGTGGTTGATCGTACCAATACACACCGTAAACGTGAAGGGGTGACGGATTCAGGGATTCGTTATGTGCAACACATGGTGAAGGGGCCTGATAAGCACGACCCTGAAAATCAAATTTTGCAAGTTTCTAATTATCGGGTTGAGTTATTTAATGAAGCAACTGGTGAACGTCGTGTCATGTACGAGATTATTGATGATCCTCATCGTAAAGCCGTTGTTTCAAATATTCACCTATTCAATGAAAACGGCGAACATCTTTTCTTCCGTAATTTAAATGGTTTGCACCGTATGTTCTTTGAAAAACTAGATGCTGCCTTTAATGAACACAGCACATTTATCATTGACCGTGGTGAATTTGCTGATGATGTGTTGATGGAGAAACGCATTCCAAACTCAAAGATTGTTTACATTGTGCATGCTGATCAATTAGCCAATCGTGATGATCCAAAGTATCCGCTATGGAATGATCACTATGAATACATGCTAGAACATGTGGATGCAGTAGATGCCATTGTAACGGCAACAAAGATTCAACGTGATGATATCTTAGTTGATTTTCCAGATGCGGCTGATAAGGTCATTGCAATTCCGGTTGGTGGTGTTCGAGATGATGCACCAGCTATTGAAGATGCCGAAATGCATACGCCAATTCGCTTTATTACGGCTTCACGTTTAGCGGCTGAAAAGCACGTTGATATTGCTGTTAAAGCAGTAGCTAAGTTACACGATAAGTTGGGTGTCGATGTTATTTTTGACATTTACGGTCAAGGTGAAAAGAAAGACACGATTGAACAAGCTATCAAAGATAGCAACGCTGAGGATTACATTACAATGAAGGGTCTTTCAAATGACTTGGTAAATATCTATCCAAAGTATGATGCATTCATCTCAACGTCATTTTCTGAAGGATTTGGTTTGACGTATATCGAAGCGTTGAATGCAGCATTGCCAGTTGTGACCTTTGATGCGCGTTTTGGTGCGCAAGAATTGGTTCAGGATGGTGTGAACGGTTTCCTAATGCCGTTTAAACGTGATGATGAAGCTTATGATGTTGATCAAATTGAATTAGGTTTGGAAAAGTTATTGGATGCTGATTACGCAACCCTTAAGCAAAATACGCAAAAGTCAGTGGAGCCATTCCAAGATCATGTCACCGCTGCTAAGTGGAAGGAGTTAATCGATGAACTATGAGTTAGTTAATAACATTACCCTTGGGAGTGATGTTTGGGAAAAGGTAAAACAAAATATCGCTAAAGATGATGCAACAGTCATTACTTTGACAGCTGCACCACGCTTTTTTGGACTTTTGCAAGATGAAGGCGTTAAAGGTATCAACGTCTTAGATCATGTTACGAAGCGTAGTTATGTACCTGATCAATATCGTTTCGTCAATGATGTTCCAGTTCCAACGTGGGCGAAAATTGATATGAACCAAGATGGTAGCATTTTAGTGAGTGATCAAGGAGATGTTATTGCACGTGAATATCTTTTTGGCAATACACGTCGTGCGGTGCAAGACGTCCGTTATAACAACCCAGATGGCACACTTGATTACATTGAAGAATATGCCTTTGATGGGACTGTGTTTAGTAATTTGTTCTATGCCGACAATCAGCTGCAAGAAATCGTGTTCTATAATTCTGATGTGCAACCGGTTGTGCGTTATTACTTCTACGAGGGTGTGATTAACTTTGTAACGATTGAAGATCCAAAAACACATGCTGTCCTTAAGGACTATGAAAACCTAGATGCGTTTTTGGTTGATCAAGTGGCTCAATTGGTCACAGAGGATGATACGGTTGTCTTCCATTACATGGGTGTTGAAATGAATTCGCTACGTGAAGCGAAATCACATAACGTCTTGGAGATGGCTGAGTCAGTATTAGATGAAAATGGCAATGTGCGTGGTAATTTGGATCTTATTTTACAAGGTCAATTGGATTATATTGATGAGGTTCGTGTTGATTCACAGGGTTATCACGATTTAGAACAATCTGGTGTCCCAATGGACCGTGTTGTGGAAGTGAAATAACTTTCGCATAATTATACACTAGGTATTTAATATAAACATGTAACAAATAGCACGTCACATACAAATTAAATCAAAAAAATTAGTAAAACAAGTAAAACGTTTAACCTATTGGAATTACTTTGTTTGTGAGATTTTCATTAAATTAACATTTCAAAAAACAGCCTAGAATCTGTGAAAAAGATTTGAAATATAGTAATTATGTTGTAAAATCGGGATTAATTCATTATTGATAGGATTCTAATACAAGTAGTGTTGGAGTTTTTTATAATATAAGTGTGAAAAGGGAGACATATTATATGAGTAGATTCAATTCAGAACGTCAAGCGGAGATTTTTGATAATAATAAAAAGGTTCGCTACCGCATGTTCAAAGCTGGTAAGCAATGGTTAGTTGCTGGTACTGCTACTGTTAGTGGTGCTGCAGGTGGCATGTTGTTGGGGGGAACCGGTGCGTTTGCTGATTCAACTGATCCAAAGGCTATTCAAGCTGATGATCAAAGCGTTTTGGCTAACACAGATTCTGCGACGATTCCAGCCGCAGACTCAGCAGCAACAACGGAAGACGTAGCTAGCGCTTCAGCATCAACAACTGATGTTGACAGTGCCTCAGTTTCAACATCTGTTTCAGTATCTGCAAGTACTTCAGTCGTAGAAGCTGCTGCCTCAGCAACTTCAACTAACGACGATTCAGTTGAATCACAATCAACTGAATCAGCAACTGATACATCAGTTGCATCAACTTCTACAACAGAAGCTTCATCTACTGAAGATTCAACTGTAGATTCACAAACATCAACATCAAACGATTCAGCAGCAACTTCAACAGTTGACTCAGAATCAACTAACGAAACATCATAATCAACAGATTCAGCTAGTGTTGAAACTTCTGAAGCTTCAACAACTGATTCAGCTGTTGCTGACGCAAGTGCTTCTGCTAGCGAATCTGCTGTAAAGAGCACTGAAGTATCAGCTTCATTGTCAAAGGCTGTTGCTGATGGTTCATTAAAGACATCAACAAGCGCATCACAAAGCTTGAAGACTTCAGCATCAATTTCAGCTTCAAAGGCAGCCCTTAAGAAGGTTACCCGTGTTGCTGCAGGTGCTACTTCAACAAGTACACCAGTTCCTGGACACCAAGCTAACCGCGAAAGTGGTATTGACGCCGGACAAGCCAACGGATTTTTGAACACGGTTGACCGTGCTTTGAAGATGGTTGGAAGTAGCTTGGCAGACTTGGGATTATCAACTGACATTAGCGGTATCTTGGATGGTACAATTGCCATCACACAAGGTAAAGATGGATCTGTTAAGGTTACCGTAGATCAAGGATTCTTGAGTGCCTTCGGTAAGATGGACGGAGTTGCATATTATTGGAACCCAAAGGCTAACAATGGAGCCGGAGCTTGGGTTGAAATTCCAGGATCACGTGATAAGTTACAGACTTCAGGAACGGATACAATTGAAATTCCATTTAACCCAAGCGACTATGGCTTTGAAGAAGGCGACACTGTTTACTTCCAAGTTGGAGTTAACACATCTGGGTTAGTTCAATCGGTTGGTGATGCTGCTAAGCGAGAAATTTCACGTCTTGCACCTGGAATTGCTGGTGATGCTGCGAATGCACTTTTGCAAGGTGCCATCAATGCTTTCGAAGCAACGATTGGAACTGGAAACAACTACGAATATTCTGATGTTAAGGGCGCTCCTGTTATCAAGGATTACAACGCCATGTCAGAATCAGCTTCAGCAAGCTTGCTTGAATCATTAGATGCTTCTATCTCAGGAAGTATGGAAACAAGTTATAGCATGTCACAAGCAAGCGAATCATACGGTCAAGATTCATTGGATAGCTTCTCAGCTACTGATGCCTCATTGTCTGCATCAATTCAATCAAGCTTGGCTGACTCAGCCTCAACTTCAAAGTCAGTTTCATTGAGTGTGTCAAACTTCAACGAACTTGAAGGTGCATTGTGGAACAGTAACTCAAAGAGTGCGTCAACACGTGACTCATTGCAGGTTTCAGAAAGTGATTCAGCTTCACTTTCAGAATCAACTGCATCAGTTTCTGCATTCCGTTCACAATCAACTGACTCAGTTTCGGCTTCTAAGTCATTCGCAAGTGCTTCAAACCAAGCTGTTGCAGATGATGGTGGAAAGAGCCTTTCACAACGTCTCCAATCACAAAATGATTCACGTTCAGAATCAACATCATTCTCAAATGCTGTTGCCGAAAGTGTCTCAATTCAAAATTCATTGAATACATCAGTTTCAGCTGCATGGAAGAGTGCTCAAGACAGTGCTTCACGTGAAGTGACAACTGGAATTTGGCCAGTGCAACGCATTGACTCACAAAAGTCATTGCAAATCTCATTGTCAATGAGTATTTCACAAGCTGACTCAACTCAAGCATCAGCATCAGTAAGTACTGAAGTGACACCTGGATCATTGGCTGCTTCAAAGAGTATCTCAGAAGCAAATTCAACTTCATTGTCAGCTTCAAAGTCAAACTACGATGCAGAATTACAAGCTTCAACTGATGCATCTGTTTCAGCAAGTACTTCTGATTCAATGGACTCAGCTGCTAAGTCAGCTTCAGCAGTTGACGCGTCTGCAGCTGCAAGTGCATCAGCTAACGATGCTTCACTTGAAGCTAGCACATCAGCTAACAACTCATTGAATGCTTCACTTGAAACTTCAGCTAAGTCTTCATTAGCTGGATTAGTTTCAGGCTCAACATCAATTTCAGAATCAACATCACAATCAATCGTGGACTCAATTGCGAGCCAAATCAGTTTGAACATTGCTGAAGGTAGTGCTTCAGTTAGCCGTTCAAACTCAATCCAATTGTCAGGAATTGATGCGGCTAACAGCCGTAGTGCTCGTGATGAAATTGGAATTCTTTTGCCAAACCGTTCAAAGTCAACTTCAATTTCATTGATTTTGAGTGACTCTGTTTCAAAGTCAGTTAGTGAATCTAACGCACAATGGCCATCTGTTTCAGCTTCAGCATCAAAGTCAGCTGCTTCAGTTAACAGTGAATTCCACCAATCACTTGCGGATTCAACATCTACTAGTAATTCAGAAGTGGCTTCAGAAAGCGCAGCTGTAAACTCAGCTTCAGCTGAAGTATCAACTTCAACTACTGGATTAATCATTGATAAGTACTTGCCTAACTATGAAAATAATGAAAAGCAAGATGCTAAGAATAAGATTGATGCTCTAGAAAACTTAACTGACGCCGAAAAGGATGATTTCAAGAAGCAAGTTGATGATGCAACAACAACTCCTGAAATCAATGGTGTTGTGACTGATGCCATTGCTAAGGACCTTGACAATGCTAAGCAATCAGCTAAGGATACAATCGATGGATTGACTAACTTAGACGATGCAGAGAAGAAGGACTTTAACGATAAGGTTGATGCCGCTAAGACAACTGATGAAGTTAAGCAAATTGTTCAGGATGCTAAGGATGCCAATGCAGCCAAGCAAGATCCACAAGCCCTTGAAGATGCTAAGAATGCTGCCAAGGACGAAATCAACAAGTTGCCAAACTTGACAGATGACGAGAAGAAGGCTGCCCAAGACGCAGTTGATGCATCAAAGACAACTGATGAAGTAGCAAAGAACTTGCAAGACGCTAAGGATCAAGATCAAGCAAATAAAGATTTGCAAGATGCTAAGGACGCCGCTAAGGACGAAATTAGCAAGTTGCCAAACTTGACAGATGACGAGAAGAAGGCTGCTGAAGATGCAGTTGATGCTTCAAAGACAACTGACGAAGTTGATTCAGCCTTGAAGGATGCTAAGGATCAAGATCAAGCAAACAAGGATTTGCAAGATGCCAAGGATGATGCCAAGAACCAAATTGACAAGTTGCCAAACTTGAATGATAAGGAAAAGCAAGATGCTAAGGATGCCGTTGATGATGCCAAGACAACTGATGAAGTTGACGATGCATTGAACGATGCCAAGGATAAGAACGAAGCTAACCAAGATCCAAAGGAACTTGAAGATGCTAAGAAGGATGCCAAGGACCAAATCGACAAGTTGCCAAACTTGACTGATAAGGAAAAGGAAGACATCAAGAAGGACATTGACGACGCCAAGACAACTGATGAAGTTGACGAAATCGTTGAAGATGCCAAGGACCAAAACGAAGCTAACCAAGATTCAAAGAACCTTGAAGATGCCAAGAACGATGCTAAGAACCAAATCGACAAGTTGCCTAACTTGACTGATCAAGAAAAGGATGACTTGAAGAAGCGTGTAGATGAAGCTACTTCTACTGATGACATCAACAACATTCTTGATGAAGCTAAGCGCCAAAATGATGCCAAGACAACTGATCCATCAAACCCTACGAACCAAGATAAGGGTACTGATGGAAAGGGTAACCAAGGTACAGATGGTCAAGCACAAGATGGTAAGAACTTAGAAGATGTAAAGTCAAATGGTAAGAACCAAATTGATGGTTTGCAAAACTTGACTGAACAAGAAAAGAACGACTTCAAGGCTCGCATTGATGCAGCAACTTCAGAAGCTGAAGTAAATGCTATCATTAATGAAGCTAAGGCACTTAGTGCACAACGTGCTGCTGATAAGAAGCAAGCACAATTGCCAAACACTGGTGTTGAAGACGCTCAAAATGCTGGACTACTTGGTGGTTCAATGCTTGGTGCATTAGCATTATTCGGATTAGGAAAGCGCAACAAGAAGCGTGAAGAGAAGTAAAACTTAGTTAACTTTGATCATGCTACAGAAAAAGCCGCCGGGTAAAACCGGTGGCTTTTTTGTATGTAGTTATATTCACAAGTTGACGAATTTTTGTGGTGAAATCATGACTTTACTCATATTTTTATTTAGTATATGCCCTTTACTATTGTATTAATGTGAAAAAGGAAATTTTTCTCATTGTGAATTTTGTAACCAATGAGTCAAACTATATCGAATGATAGATGTAAGCATACCAATTGTGTTGTTTATGTTATGAAAAGCCTTGCAATTTAAGGTTTTAAGCGTAAGATATAGGTGTATTAAAAATTAGGCTTATACTCGGTAAAATGTGAATGACCAATAAAAATGCTCATAAAAATAGGCGTTATGAGGGGATTGGTTTGCAAAACAGTTGGGGAACCTTGGTAAGTTAGGAGATAAAAAATATGAGTAGATTTAATCAAAATCGACGTACGGAGATTTTTGAGAATAATAAAAAAGTTCGTTTCCGTATGTTTAAATCAGGAAAACAATGGCTTGTATCGGGAACAGCCACATTGAGTGGTGTTGTTGGTGGCTATTTCTTAGGTGGAACAGGTGCCTTTGCTGATACAACAAATGCGAAAACAATTGAAACGGATGATAAGGCGCTCCTTGTGAATGCGGACACAGCTACTATTCCAGCTGTAAACGATGACGCGACGAGTGCATCACAATCATTAAGTGTCTCAACTTCAAAAAGTGAGTCATTTAGCGTTTCAGTTTCTGAAGCTACGCTTTCAGAACAAGTGACACAAGCTGATACAGACAATCGTTCAATGGTTTCAACGCAATCCGTTGAAAGTGCATCAGCGTCCTCTGTAACAGTGGAAAGTGAACATGAAAGTACACAATCTAAGAGTGTTTCAGATCAAACAGCGGATAGTCATGTCCAAAAATCCGCCACTGTGACAGAACAATCAAGCGTCAGTCAATCTGAAAACGACCATGTGGCACAAACTAGCGAAACCGATAATGGCAGTGGTTCTACGAGTGCTTCAGTAATTCAAGATGATGCAACCGTATCAGCCTCAATGAGTGCCTCAATCCGTCAATCAACATTGGATAGTGCCTCAGTTTCAACCTCAATGGCGAATGCCGTTAAAGATGGTTCTTTGGTGACGTCTAAAAGTGCATCACAAAGCTTAAAAACATCAGCCTCTATTTCAAGTTCTAAGGCAAGCATGAAGAAAACGGCACCACGTGTACGTACGCTTGCTGCTACATCGTCACCTAAGCCAAGTACAAAGGTACCTGGACACCAAGCCGACGTTGAAAGTGGTATTGAAGGCGGACAAGCAAATGCTTTTTTGAATGCCGTTGATCGAGCTTTGAAACTCGCTGGCTTTAGCGGTGGATTAGCATCAATGGGTCTTTCTACTGATATCAGTGATATTTTGGCATCCAACAAAGTGATTTACGATGGTGAAACTGGAACGATTAAAGTTACTTTGAGTAAAGGATTTTTGAGCGCCTTTGGAAAGATGGATGGAGTGCTTTACTATTGGGATCCAACCGCTAACCGTGGCGCTGGGGCTTGGACTGAAGTCCCAGGCTCACGTCAAGCGATGCAATCGACTGATAGTGAAGCGGTGATTAGTGTGCCATTTAATCCAACTGACGCAGGTTTCTCAGATGGGGACACAGTCTATTTCCAAGCCGGTGTTAATACATCAGGTCTCTTACAATCAGTTGCGGATGCGGTTACCAAAAACATGGGACCGGTTGCTGGTGGTATTGTGCAAGGAATCGTGGGTGCATATGAAGCTACCCTTGGAACAGGGAATAACTATGAATATTCTGACGTTCAAGGTGCGCAAGTTGTCACTGACTTTGAGTCAATGTCAACTTCTGCATCAGCCAGTTTGTTAGATTCTCAAGATGCCTCAATTTCAAACAGCATGGAAGCTAGCTATAGCATGGCTAAGAACAGTGAATCTTATGGACAAGACTCATTGGATAGCTTTTCAGCGACACAAGATTCTTTGGATGCCTCAATTTCAACAAGTTTAGTTGATTCGGCTTCAACTTCTAGTTCATTCTCAATTAGTGTCTCGAGCTGGCAAGAAGATGCTCATAATCTTTGGCCAAGTGTATCCAAGAGTGCGTCAATTCAGGATTCTAAAAATAAATCTGAAAGTACTTCAGCAAGTACGGCATACGATACAGCTTCAAAAAGTGCTAGTCGCTCAGAGACTGTTGCCTCAACGTCAACTAGCAAATCAATTGTGAGTGCTGCCTCTAATGCTGTGAAATCAAATGCATCTATTAGTAAGGCCAATAGCCAAACGTCTGTTGCTAACAGTACATCTGCTTCAAAGAGTGCCTCAAGTGCAATTGCAGATAGTATTGCAGCATCTCAAAGTGTGTCAACTTCTTTGTCTAAGGCTAATTCAACGGCTAGTGCGAATGCTTCTCGTTCAGTAACGGGTGGTATTATAACTGGTTGGAGGGTTGATTCAGTGATGTCAGCATCCTTGACTGCATCAATGTCTGGTTCAGCTTCAATTTCAGCCTCAGCGTCAGTGCAACCAATTGATGAAATCAATTCAAAGCAAGCCTCTGCAAGTATTTCTCAAGCAAATTCAGCTTCGCTTTCTGCTTCATACTCAAAGCAAGTTGCTGACTCTGAAACATATGAACAAACATCGCTGGCAAATAGTTTTTCAAAGTCAGTCGCTGATGAAGAGGCTAGTGAAGATTCGTATTATGATTCAGCATATGAGAGTCAATCAATCTTTTCTGCTTCAAAGGGCGCAAGTCAATCAGCGAATGTTTCTTTAAATACATCATTGGATAATTCATCAAGTCAGTCATTGTATGATTCAGTGAGCGGATCAACTTCATCCTCAAAGTCGGTGATTCAATCAACGATTGATGATCGGGCTAGTGCCATTAGTTTGAGTAACTTTTTGGCGAGTCGAGCTGATTCACGTTCACGTTCAACATCATTGGCAGATATTGATGCTTCAATCAGTGCTAGTATCCGTAGCAATGTTGGTTGGATTTTCATCGACCAAAGTGCTTCTAAGTCTGGTTCAATTTTTGTGAGTCAATCAATTGCTGCTTCCACTTCAAAGTCGGTTTCTGAATGGCCAGCTTTCTCGGAATCTGATTCAAAGCGTAGTCAATCAACAATGGATTCTTACTATGATTCTATTGATGGGCTATTCTCAGGTAGCCGTTCGACTTCAGCTTCAACGAGTTCAAGTTTGACGGTAAATTCAGAAGAAGATTCAACATCAACCTCTGGTTCAATTATTGAAAAGTATTTGCCACACTATGAAGCTCTTTCAAAGAGCGAGAGTGCGTCAATGGCTTCCGAAAGTGCGTCAAACTCAAAGGCTGATTCTGAATCAGCATCAACTTCAAAGTCGCTTGCCGAATCGAATTCTGATTTGGATGCCTCAACTCAAGCTAGTCAATCAAAGGTTGCTTCGCAAAGTAAGTCACAGTCATTGATTGACTCACAAAGTGCGTCATCAAGTCAGGTGGCTGACTCACTTGCCGACTCACGCTCGAATACCTTATCAACAACAGATCAATCAGTTAGTGCGAGTCAATCAAAGGTTGATTCACAGAATGCTTCAGTGAGTGCACGTCATTCACGTGAGGATAGTATTTCAAATGAATCAAATAGTGCCAAAGCGTCAGTGAGTGATTCTGTTTCAACCAGTGCTTCTAAGTCAAACTTAGAATCAAAGAGTCTTAGTCATATTTCTGAAAGTGTGTCTGCCTCTGCCTCTGATTCTGAAAGTGCTCGTCAATCAAAGAGTATGGCAAATGAGTTGAGTACGTCCGATGCTTCAATTAGTGCTTCAAAGTCGATTGATCAGTCACAACGTGCTTCACAATCTGCTTCGAAGACACCAAACGACGCTTCATTGAGTGTATCCGCTTCAAAGTCAAATCAACTTTCACAGCGTGCGTCAAATAGTGCTTCGCAATCAGTTTACGAGAGTGTGGCCAGTGAATCTTTGAGTGCAGCGGCATCAACCAGTGCTTCTGCTTTGACAAGTATTTCAAAGTCCATCTCACAAAACGAAAGTGCTGTTGAAGCATCAAAGAGTGCTTCAGCTTCGCTTTCTGCTAATATCAGTGAAATTGCCTCAACAAGTACAAGCATTTCACGCAGTGCTAACTTGGATTCACAAAGTGCCTCTGCCTCAACGTCTGATTCTGACAGTGTTTCAGCTTCAAAATCAGCTGCAGATGATGATGTCGTGAAATCAAAGTCAGCTAGTGAATCAATTGCGGCCTCAATTGAAGCCTCTATTTCTGCTTCAATTAAAGATGATTCAACGATTGACTCAATGAATGAGTCTTTGTCTGAACAACAGTCAAATTCAGTTGTCGCCTCAAAGTCAGCTTCTGAAGAGTTGAACTCAGAATTGATTTCACTTTCAAAGTCAGCATCGGCTTCAATCGGCGTTTCTGAAAATGCATCAGCTGATAAGTCGAACTCATTGAATGAATCAATTGTGACCTCACAATTAATCCTTGATTCAGAAGATGACTCTCGTTCAACGTCAACTAGTGGATCAATGTCGACATCACAATCGATTGTTGATTCATTGAACGAAAAATCAATGAGTACTTCAGCAAGTGTGTCTGCGTCATTAATGGAACCAACTTCCGAGTCAGATTCGATTAACGCATCTATTTCACATTCACAATCGTTGGTAGATAGTGCCGCAGATGCTTCAACTTCTGCTGCTGATTCAAAGGAAGCATCAATTTCTACTTCGGCGAGCCATCTCGAAAGCGATAATACATCGCACTCTAATGCTTCAACTTCTGCTTCAGCTGCAGTGGATGATTCGAATAAGGCTTCGGCTTCAAAATCTGTTTCAGTGAGTGCATCAAATGCTTCTGTTTCAGCTTCAGAATCTGTTTCAGTATCAAACCGACCTTCAGCAACAAATGAATCAGAGAGTGCAGCTCTTTCGAAGAAGGATTCAATGGATGGTTCTGTCAGCCAAAGCGAGTCACGTCAACAAAGTATTTCTGATGCATCTGAGTCAGCATCCGCTTCTACGCAAGCTTCTCAATCAGCTTCTCAATCAGCTTCTCAATCAGCTTCTCAATCAGCGTCAGAATCACGAGTTAAGCAAGATGAAGACAGTGTTGCATCTGCTTCGGCCTCAACTTCTGATCAGCTTAGCGAAGTTGTTTCAAAGAGCCAAGCGGACTCACTTAGTCGTTCAATTAACTCGGCGTCAGCATCGGCCTCTGATAGTGTGTCGGCCCGTGAATCAACTTCGAACACGAATTCAGATAGCGATGTAGATAGTGCATCTTTGTCAACGTCTGCCAGTCTTTCAAAGGTGGCTTCACAAAGTGGTTCAATTTCAACATCAAGTGCTGAAGAGGCGGCTTCAAAGGTTGCGTCACAATCATTGGTTGATGCAACGTCTGTTTCAGAAACAGGTTCAATTTCGAAGTCAACTAGTGTTGCGCAGTCTCTTGAATCTGCATCACAAGAGGCCTCGGATTCAACGTCTGTCTCAATTGATAAGTCAATGAGTACGTCCAATAGTTTGGTCAACTCAGTAGCAAGTGACTCAACATCAGCTTCATTGTCTGATAGTTTGTCTAGCTCAACCAGTGCATCAACTTCTGATAGTGATTCTATTTCAAAGCAGGTTTCTGAATCAGAAAGCGCATCAACTTCAGCAAGTACTTCGATTTCTTTGAGCGATTCAAGTTCAATTAGTTTGTCTGAATCATTGAGTGCTTCAAAGTCACTAAGTATTTCTGAGTCAGATAGTGGTTCAACATCAGTTAGTGTATCTACTTCAATCAGTACCTCTGATTCCGAAAGTGTTTCAGTTTCAGTGAGTGGTTCAACATCAGTTAGTGATTCACAATCAACAAGTTTGTCAAC
Organism: Weissella viridescens; assembly: GCF_001437355.1. Lineage (GTDB taxonomy): Bacteria > Bacillota > Bacilli > Lactobacillales > Lactobacillaceae > Weissella > Weissella viridescens. The sequence goes on from NZ_JQBM01000002.1 coordinate 270,579, forward strand.
TGAGCAAAGTTTAGAGGATTCAATCAGTGTGTCGAATTCTGAAAGTACATCAGTTTCAGTGAGTGGTTCAACTTCATTGAGTATCTCTCAATCTGATAGTGCATCTATTTCAGAAAGTACATCGGCTGAAAAGAGTTTGTCAGAATCAACGAGTGTTTCACTTTCTGAGAGTCTATCGACATCAAAGAGTCACTCTGAATCTGTAAGTACATCACAATCACAAAGTGGGTCTGGTTCAATCAGTGTATCGGCATCAACGAGTGCTTCACTGGAGAAGAGTTTGTCAGCTTCGAAGAGTTTGTCTGAATCAATCAGCACATCCACTTCAACGAGTCAGTCAGATTCTACGAGTGCTTCAAATGAGGAAAATGCCTCATTGTCAAAGCAAGCCTCAATCTCGATGAGTGTATCAACTGCTGTTAGTGTGTCGACTTCAACGAGTCAATCTGAATCGGCTAGTTTGATTAGCTCGGTTAGTTTGTCTGAATCAATTCGCCAGTCGCAATCAGTCAGTGTTTCAAAGGTCACAAGTGCCTCTGTTTCAACGAGTGCTTCGCTTTCAACCAGCTTATCGACGTCAACCAGCACATCTGGCTCAGTTAGTCGTTCAGGATCAACAAGTACCTCAACATCGTTGAGTGATTCGACATCAAAGAGTGCCTCACTCTCTGAGAGTACGTCAACTTCAGTTAGTGGATCGGTTTCGACAAGTACGTCAACGTCAACGAGCGTCTCTGTTTCTAAGAGTGATTCAGATTCAAGTAGCCAATCAACTTCAGCGAGTGTGTCAGCATCAACCAGTGATTCAGATTCACAAAGTATCTCGCTTTCAAATAGCGAATCGGCTTCAGTTAGTGATGCGGCATCAATCAGTTTGTCTGACTCACAAAGTCAATCAGCATCAAAGAGTGCTTCAGAATCATTGCGTGTTTCAACAGCAACGAGTGTGAGTGCATCTGAATCTGTCAGTGTTTCTGGTTCATCAAGTGTATCAGCGTCAACGAGTGATTCAGATTCACAAAGTATCTCATTGTCAGAGAGCATTTCAGGATCAGTAAGTACTTCAACGTCGGTCGAAACATCATTGATTGCAAGCAAGTCAGCGTCACAAAGTAAGGCTGATTCAATTCAGGCTTCTGAAGCAAGTAGTTTGTCAACATCCGTTAGTGATTCAGTTTCGCTTGTGACATCTGAGTCGATTAGCGCTTCAAGTTCATTGAGCCATTCACTTTCATTGAGTCAATCAACGTCAACAAGTGTTTCAGGTTCCTTGAGTGCTTCGGCATCGTTGCAAGGTTCTGCCTCGACATCAGCGAGTCAGTCAACGTCACAGAGTATTGCGACATCAACGAGTGTTTCGACCTCAAAGAGTCAGTCAGCCTCAGCAAGTGACGCGGCTTCAATTAGCACATCTGCTTCAAAGAAACAGTCTGCCTCATTGAGTGAATCAGCTTCGTTGAGTGGATCAGTTTCATTAAGTGAGTCAGTTGTTAAGAGTCAATCGATTTCAGTAAGTGCATCCATTTCTACGAGTGATGCCGCCTCACTGAGTGATTCAACTTCATTAAGCAACTCTGTCTCAAAGAGTCTGGTGACGTCCACAAGTGTCTCAACCTCAAAGAGCGGTTCTGCGTCAAAGAGTCAATCAGTATCGCTAAGTGATTCAGTTTCAAAGAGTGGTTCAGATGCAGTAAGTGTTTCTGTGTCAGAACAAGCATCACTCTCAAGCTCTAAGAGCGTCTCGGCTTCAAAGAGTGCGTCTGAATCACGTAGTAAGCAAGATTCAATAAGTCAGAGTGCGTCAACTTCGGCTAGTGACTCTGTTTCAAAGCAAACGTCTGAGTCGCTTAGTCAATCGGTTTCTGCAAGTGCTTCGCACATTGAGAGTGAAGTGACATCAAAGAGTGCAGCTGTTTCAATTAGTACCTCAACCTCGTTGAGTGATTCAACCTCGAAGAGCCTTTCACTTTCAAACGTCACATCAACGTCGTTAAGTGATTCAACTTCTAAGAGTGTGTCAGACGTGGCAAGTGTGTCGACATCTCTAAGTGGCTCACAGTCAAAGAGTGCTTCAGATGCAATTGTTGATTCAAAGATTCACAGTATCTCAAAGTCAACGAGCGAGTCGCAATCACTTATTGAATCGCACTCAATCAGTGCGTCGAAGTCAACGAGTCAATCAATCTTAGATCATGAATCAATTTCAACAACAATCGTTGATTCAACGAATACGTCAAAGATTGAAACTGAGTCTGAATCGGTTAGTGCTTCTGAATCAACAAGTTTGTCTAAGTCAATTCTTGAATCTACGTCGGTTCAAACATCAGTCTCAAAGCAAACGTCTGAGTCAGTAAGTACGTCAAGTTCAATCAGTGTTGATGACTCAACGCAAAAGTCACAATCACGTGTCGTGTCGATTTCAACAAGCGTGTCAGCTTCCGTGAGTGACTCGACTTCAACGTTAGATTCAATTTCGGCAAGTGACTTGGCTTCAAAGAGTGCCTCAAAATCAATTGAAACTTCAGAGTCATTGCGTCACTCAATTTCAAAGAGTACATCTGATTCTGTTGATGTTGAAAACTCAAAGAGTGCGTCAACATCAAAGTCTGGCTCAGCTTCACTTGAGGCATCAAAGGTGGGAAGTGCCTCACTTTCAAAGAGTGCTTCACAATCAATTGCCGTGTCAGGTTCAACGAGTGCGTCTGTTTCTAGATCAGCTTCACAATCAAATGCGATTGCTGATTCAGAGAGTGCGCTTCTCTCAAAGTCTGCCTCGGTTTCAAAGCAAGTTTCTCTTTCTCAAAGTGTTTCAGGTTCAACGAGTCAGTCAAATGAGGCGTCGGTCAATGGCTCAGTGAGTGCCTCAACCTCAGCTGAAAAGTCTTTGTCTCGTGCAAATTCTGAATCAAGTAGCGCTTCAACTTCAAGCAGCAAATCGTTGTCAGTTGTTGCTTCAATGTCAAAGAGTGATTCGCTTTCAAAGAGTCGGTCAATCTCTGTCGCAACGTCAGACTCAATGAGTACATCGATTTCTGATAGTTACTCAGTCTCGGCAGTTGTTTCAACATCAACGAGTGCTTCAGCTTCATTGAGCGATTCGACTTCACTCGAGACTTCAAAGTCACAAAGTGGATCAAGCTCAAAGAGTGGTTCTGTTTCAATTGCAACTTCCCAGTCAATGAGTCGTTCAACCTCAACCAGTCGCTCACAAGTTGTTGATGCATCGAAGTCTGCAAGTGCCTCTGTTTCTGAAGCTAGCTCTCTTTCAACGGTGAAATCATACTCAACGAGTGCCTCAAGTTCGAAGAGTCTATCACTGTCAAAGCAGACGTCTCAGTCAGATAGTGCTTCAACGTCTAAGGTTGCTTCAATTTCAATGGTAACGTCAAAGTCTGTTAGTGCATCAGGATCAAGTAGTTTGTCTCTTTCAAAGATGACGTCAGTATCTATGAGTGCATCATCATCACAAAGTGTGATTGATCAGATTTTCCAAGATCGTAAGGATGCCGCCAAGGATGCGGTGAACAGGTTACCAAATCTAAGCGACAAGGAAAAGCAAGACTTTAATAAGCAAATTGACGACGCAAAGACCAATGATAAGATTGATCAAATCGTGACGGATGCTAAACATAAAGATGCACAGAACTTGCAAGATGCTAAGGATGCGGGTAAAGATGTCATTAATAAGTTGCCAAACTTGAATGACCAAGATAAGGACGCCCTTAACAAACAAATTGATGCTGGTCAAACGGTTGATCAAGTGCAACAAATTGTTAAAGATGCCGCCAAGGATGCGGTGAATAAATTGCCAAACTTGAGCGACAAGGAGAAGCAAGACTTTAACAAGCAGATTGATGATGCCCAGTCAATTGACGTTGTCGATCAAGTTGTAAATGATGCCAAGCATCAAGATGGACAAAACTTGCAAGACGCTAAGGACAAAGCTAAGGATGTTATTAGCAAGTGGCCAAACCTAGATGATCAAGCTAAGGATGCTTTGAACAAACAAATTGATGCTGGTCAAACAGTGGATCAAGTGCAACAAATTGTTAAAGATGCTGCCAAGGATGCGGTGAATAAGTTGCCAAACTTGAGCGACAAAGAAAAGCAAGACTTTAACAAGCGGATTGATGATGCTAAGACTACCGATGCAATTAATCAAATTGTTAATGAAGTTAAGCAGCAAGATGCTAAGAATTTGCAAGATGCTAAGGATAACGGCAAGCATGTCATCGATCAGTTACCAAACTTAAACGATCGTGAGAAAGATGATTTCAAGCGCCGTGTTGATAATGGCCAAACAATCGATGAGATTAATCGAATCGTTGCTGATGCCAAGGCGAAGAATGCACAAAATTTGCAGGATGCCAAGAATAACGGTAAGCAACAAATTGAGCAATTACCAAACTTGACGCCAAATCAAAAGCAAGACTTTAAGAAAAGAATTGATGATGCATCATCAATGATGGAGATTCAAAACATTGTTGATGAAGCAACGCAATCAAATGCCGGACAAGTCATGACTGGACAGCAGGCACAATTGCCAGATACTGCTGTAAATGCACAGTCTGACTTGGGCGTGCTAGGTGGAACGATGTTAGGACTATTAACATTGTTCGGCTTAGGTAAGCGCCGCAAGCGTGAAGAAGAAAAGTAATTAAAAAGATTTTCTTCACATTAGAAAAGACCTTTTGCTTAAGCAAAAGGTCTTTTTTGTATGGATGGGCATATCAATGCGTTCAAAATAAGGATGTACAGTAACGCTATTGAATTCACAATGTTAAAGGAGGCTCATCTTTTATAAAGCACGTAAAATAAGTGTGATATAATAAAGTTTGTGAGTATGAAAACGATTACAACTAATCGGAAAACGTTTTAATTGTTGACTATTTCACAAGTGGACGCGTATAATTGATGATGGTTAAAAAACTTATGTATCTATCTTGAATGGGTATTATGGAGGAAAATATAATGAAGATTTTTGCTTACGGAATTCGTGAAGATGAACAACCAGCATTGAAGGAATGGGAAGGTAACAACCCTGAAGTCGATGTAGAGTTTACAGATCAATTACTTACACCTGAAACAGCTGCTTTGGCTAAGGGTGCAGATGCAGTCAATGTTTACCAACAATTAGACTACACTCGTGAAACTTTGTCAGCATTGCATGAGTTGGGTATCAACAAGATGTCATTGCGTAACGTTGGTATCGATAACATCGATTTGCCAGCTGCGCGTGAATTTGATTTTAGCATTTCAAACGTGCCAGTTTACTCACCAAATGCGATTGCTGAACACTCAATGATTCAACTTTCACGTTTGTTACGTCGTGCTAAGGCATTGGATAAGAAGATTGCTAACCATGACTTGCGTTGGGCACCAACAATTGGTCGTGAAATGCGTATGCAAACTGTCGGAATTATTGGTACTGGTCACATTGGTCGTGTCGCTATCAAGATTTTGCAAGGATTCGGCGCAAAGGTTATCGCTTACGATAAGTTCCAAAACGATGACATCAAGGCTCAAGGATTGTACGTTGATACTTTGGATGAGCTTTATGCACAAGCAGATGCCATCTCATTGTATGTTCCTGGTGTTGCTGAAAACCACCACATGATTGATGCCGATGCCATTTCAAAGATGAAGGACGGCGTTGTTTTGGTTAACGTTGCTCGTGGAAACTTGATGGATATCGACGCCGTTATCGACGGTTTGAACTCAGGTAAGATTTCTGACTTCGCAATGGACGTTTACGAAGATGAAGTTGGTTTGTTCAACGAAGACTGGTCTGGTAAGGAATTCCCTGATCCAAAGATTGCTGACTTGATTGATCGTGAAAATGTATTGGTAACACCTCACACTGCCTTCTACACAACTAAGGCTGTTTACGAGATGGTTACACAATCAATGGATGCATCATTGGCCTTCATTAAGGGTGAAACACCAGCCATTGCGGTTGAATACTAATATTTATTTGAGAGTAGGGAAAAAATATGAATAATCAAGTTTTTGACGGTAGCTATAAGTTTACCGCTAAAGATTTCTTCTTTAAGGTGCTGAATGGGTCAGCACAAGGTATCTTGATTGGTGTTTTGCCATCAGCCGTACTTAAGTATGTGCTATTGCCATTCATCAAGAGTGGTCAAGCTTGGGCCATGGACTTCAATGCTATTTTGGTATTGTTTAGCTCATTTATTCCAATCTTGATTGGTGTTGCAATTGCTTTGCATTTCAAGATGAAGCCACTTGATGTTGGTGTTATGGCCATTGCAACTGGTGCTGCATCAGGTTCAATCAAGTGGGCGACTGCTCCAGCTGGGTTTGTGAACCCGGTTACTGGCGTTAAGTCAGTTGTTCCTGGAACAGTTTATATTGCTCAAGGTGCCGGAGATGTGATTAATGCTATGATTGTTGCGGCAATCGGTGTTGTTGTTATCTGGTTAGTTGCCAAGTATCTTAATGGGTTCGGAGCTGTTGCCATTATTTTGAGCCCACTTCTAATTGGTGGTGGCGTTGCGATGGTTGGTCACTGGATTGCACCATATGTTGGTGCAATTACAACTGCTATCGGTAATGGGGTTGAATTGTTTACTTCACTTCAACCACTTCCAATGGCTATTTTGATTGCTATGGCCTTCGCCTGCTTGATTGTTACGCCAGTATCAACTGTTGGTATTGCGTTGGCAATTACATTGTCAGGCGTTGGTGCCGGTGCTGCCGGTGTTGGTGTTGTCGCTACAACTGTTGTTTTGTTGATTAACTCATTGAAGGTTAACAAGCCTGGAACGACAGTTGCCATCTTCTTGGGTGCCATGAAGGGAATGATGCCTTCAGTATTCAAGAAGCCAATTATGTTCCTTTCATTCTTGGCCACTGCCGCTGTAAGTGCGTTGCCAGTTGCTTTGTTTAATGTTCAAGGAACACCAACTTCAGCCGGATTCGGTTGGATTGGAATGGTTTCACCTATTCAATCAATGTTGGCTGATGGTCCTGATAAGGTCTTCATCAACCACGTGGTTAGCGTTGTGCCTGGTATTGTGACTTGGTTCATCGTACCAATCGTTGCTGGATTTGTAATGGATTACCTTTTCTCAAAGGTTTTGCACTTGTACTCTCCAGAAGATTTCAAGCAAGATATGTAATTAAAAAAGATCGTGGATGCTCAGCATTCACGATCTTTTTGTATGAAACGATTAATTTTAAGTATTATGTGAAATGTTGCACTTGTATTCATCGCTGAATATGGTAAAATACATTACTGTTGTGTAATATATTGAATTGTTGCGTACATTGTATATAAATAAAAAAATTGGAGTAAACAAATGACTAGTCAAACCTTTGATGGCTCTTATAAGTTAACTTTTAAGGACTTCTTTTTCAAAGTACTAAATGGCTCAGCGCAAGGAATTATCATTGCGGTCTGTCCATCAGCCATTGTTAAATATATGCTGTTGCCATTTGTAAATAGTGGTCAAGCTTGGGCAATGGATTTGAATGCAATCTTGGTTCTCTTCTGTTCCTTCTTACCAATCATTATTGGGGTGCTCACGGCTTTGCAATTCAATATGCGTCCATTGGATGTTGGAGTAATGGCAATTGCGGTAGGGGCTTCAACAGGGTCGTTTAAGTGGGGGACAGCACCATCAGGGTTCGTTAACCCAGTGACCCACCTTACGCAAACGCAACCAGGAACGCTATTTATTGCTTCTGGTGCGGGTGATGTGATTAATGCCATGATTGTCTCTGGAATCGGTGTTATCACAATTTGGTTAGTTTCGCGGTATCTAAATGGTTTTGGAGCAGTTGCAATTATTTTAAGTCCACTGTTAATTGGTGGTGGGGTTGCCATGTTAGGTAACTTTATTGCACCTTACGTTGGTTCTGTTACGGCGGCCATCGGTGAGTTCGTGGAGATGTTTACCGAACTTCAACCATTACCAATGGCCATTTTGATTGCAATGGCCTTCTCATGTATCATTGTGACACCGATTTCGACAGTTGGAATTGCGCTTGCTATCTCATTGTCTGGACTCGGAGCTGGAGCAGCTGGAATTGGGGTTGTGTCAACGACAGTTGTGTTGCTGATCAATTCACTTCAAGTGAACAGTAAAGGGACTTCAGCAGCCATTTTCTTGGGAGCGATGAAGGGAATGATGCCAAGCATCTTCAAGAAGCCACGTATGTTCTTGGCCTTTATCACAACCGCAGCGATTAGTGCCCTTCCGGTTGTGATGTTTAATGTTCAAGGAACGCCAACTTCAGCCGGTTTCGGTTGGATTGGTATGGTGTCACCTATTCAATCAATGGTGGTACATGGCGCAGATAAGACGTTTATGTCGAATGCTGTGGCAGTTGTGCCAGGATTGATTACGTGGTTCGTGGTACCGATTGTTGCTGGTTTTGTGGTTAATTATGTCTTCACGAAGATTGCACACATGTACTCAGCTAAAGATTTAAAACAAGAAATGTAAACGAAAAGGTCACAGCATCGCTGTGACCTTTTTCTGTATCCGTGTATCATGTGAGACAACTTAGGAGGATTAAACCATGCAAATTAAAACTGATTTAACACTAGCGGGCTACATGCCGGATCTATATGCAAAAGCTGCTCCAGAAAATGCGAAGAAAAATGGGACGCCGGTTATATCGTTTCCTTTTGAGGTTTCGGATATTCCAAAATCCGCTAATTATTTAGCATGGACGATGATTGATGATGATGCAATTCCGGTTGTCGGATTTGCGTGGATTCATTGGACGATGATTGATGTACCAGTTACGGATACAACAATGCTGATTCCCGCTGACTTTTCACGTAAGGCTACAGTTGGCGTTCAAGGTAAGAACAGTCAAGCTTCGAAATTTGTTGGAGAAACGGATGAAATGCTAACTGCTCGTTACACTGGACCGATGCCACCAGATCAACCACATGCGTATCGCTTGACTGTTTATGCGATGCCTGAACCATTATCACTTGTGCCGGGTTACTTTCTAAATGAACAGCTCCGAGCGCTTGAAGGTAATGTTTTAGCGTGTGCGACATTGGATATCTGGGCAGAGAATTAATGAATACGAAAAAAAGCACATCGGAGCGTATCCGATGTGCTTTTTAAAGTTAATTACTTTGAGATAACTTGCTTACCCTTGTATGAACCATCAGCTGAAACGTGATGGTTACGTACGTAAACGCCGTTTTCGTCCAAGTGGATTGCTGGTGTCTTAATACCACCACGTCCGCCACGACGCATGCGCTTCTTCATCTTTGATGTCTTACGTGCAGGAACTGCCATATATAAATCCTCCTTACACCGCCGTGTTTAAAAGAAGGCAGTGTTATTTATAATCGATATTATTTTCAACTGTTCTAAATTACCTGATTTTCAACCTTTTGTCAAGTTTTTGCCGAATTTCATTGATTTTTAGTCGTTTTATTTACAAATCTCGTTAAAAGGGAGATAATTTAGTTGTAACAAAAAAATAATCGTCACAAGAGGAGAATTTACGATGGTTGAACCAAAGCGTTTTAAAAATGTATTAGTTGCGGTTGATGACTCTGAGTTAGGGCAGTTGGCGTTGGTGAATGCGATTCATCAAGCTGAAGAAGATGGTGCCAAGTTAACGATTGTGTCGTTTTTTGAACCAGGTGAACTCAATACATTTGATGCATTAGACAAAGACAAAATTCAAGCCGCTGAATCAAAAGTGGAAGAAAATCTAAAGGGGTTCCAAAAGCAAGCTTTGGATGCGGGTGTGGAAGATGTGCAACCAATCTATGCTGTTGGTGAACCGGGTGAACAATTAGTTAAACATATTATTAGTGAGGCAGGTGCAGACTTAGTCGTCATGGGGGCACATTCTAAGCCTGGTGTGCGTGCGTATTTCGGATCGCAATCAAATTATGTAGCAAATCATGCTGATGTAACAGTGATGATTGTACGTTAATTTGGTAAGAAAGGACGCAGGCGCGTTCTTTTTTTATGGATTAACTTTTGGGGAGTGTATGATGGATTTATTGAACGAATATATTGATGCTTATTTATCGACGTTAAAATACTTGGATGAGGTGATCTCGGAACCGGCTGATGAGTATGAGCTATCTTTTGAGCAATACTTGATTCTTCATAATATTGCACAAAAAGACGGGTTAACTTTGAGTGACATTGTGGATAATCGAAGTGTGACCAGAGCTGCCGTTTCGCGACAAATTAAAATGTTGTTAAAACGTGATTATGTCTATCAAGAGCCTGATGAAAACGATCGGAGACGGATGCTTTTGCATTTAACGGAAGAGGGCGTTGAAGTTGAAAAAGTGGTTACGCGTCGCGTGGAAACCAGGTTCCAAGGTTGGGTTGAGGTATTTGGTCAAACGACAGCGCAAAATATCTTAGAATTTATTCGAACGTTCGATGATAAAGTTGTTTCAAAGACAAAGGCACGTTCGCGTGGGAAAAACGACTTGTCAAGATAAAATGAGTGTTGTATAATAAAAAAGTTGATTTTTGGGCATTAGCCAAGCGGTAAGGCAATGGTTTCTGGTATCATTATTCGCTGGTTCGAATCCAGCATGCCCAGCTATTTAGAGTAATTCATTCGTGAATTGCTCTTTTTTTGTGCCTTTTAATCGCTGGCTATGGATCCCTTGTGAAAAATGGTACAATAGAAATGTAAACTACAATATTAATGGGAGGGTTTTAACATGCCACAACATCATCAAAAGGTTGTCCTAATTGGGGACGGCGCTGTCGGATCATCTTACGCTTTTGCAATGGCTCAACAAGGTATTGCAGAAGAACTAGTTATCGTTGACGTTGCTAAGGAGCAAACAGTCGGGGATGCATTGGATTTAGAAGATGCGACTGCTTGGACTTACAACAAGAACGTTCGCTCAGGAGACTATGAGGACGCTAAGGATGCTGAACTAGCTGTCATCACTGCCGGAGCACCACAAAAGCCTGGTGAGACGCGCTTGGACTTGGTTGATAAGAACTTGAAGATTATGCAATCAATTATTAAGCCCCTAATGGCATCTGGTTTTGATGGTATTATTTTGGTTGCTGCTAACCCTGTTGATATTCTAACGATGGCTGCACAACGCTTCTCAGGTTTGCCAACTAACCGTGTGTTTGGTTCAGGAACTTCTTTGGATACTGCACGTTTACGTGTTAACTTGGGTAAGGAATTTGGTGTTGCCCCAGAAAGTGTTGATGCTTATATCTTGGCAGAACACGGAGATTCAGAATTTGCTAACTTTGCTGAAGCAACCATTGGTGGTCGTCCTTTGATGGATTGGGCTGCTGAAAAGGGACTCACTGAAGACAATCTAGAACAAATTCTTTATGATACGGCCCACAAAGCATATGAAATTATTAACCGTAAGGGTGCCACATTCTATGGAATTGGTACGTCATTGGCACGGATTACACGTGCTATCTTCCGTGACGAACGTGCGGTTTTGCCTGTTGGCGCATATTTGGACGGTCAATACGGTTTGAATGATATCTACATTGGTACACCAGCGATTATTGGTGCTAACGGTGTTGAAAGTGTTATCGAAACAAAATTAACTGACGGTGAATTAGGACGATTCCATGCATCAGCTAAGACTTTGAAAGAAGTTGCTGAAGGTGGTTTTGCTAAATTAGCTGACTAAAAATAAAAAAGCTGAACACGACATCGTGTTCAGCTTTTTTATTTATCCTAATGGCCACCTTCGGCAGCTTGAATGCCTTCCTTTAAACCATCGGCCATTGGTGTATGATCACGGAAAGCCTCATTTTCAATGGGTAGATGTAGTTGGAAGTCGCTCATGAGTTCTAACGTACCTTGTAGTTGTTCGGTGTGGGTTTCAAGTAAATGGCCACCAAACGTGTGGTCATCGCTTAGAAAGTGGAGATGCCAACCTGCAGCAACGGTACCCTGATACAATTCTGGTGCGAAATAGCCGACAATCGTACCACTGATATTTTCGGCGGTAAAGGTTGGTTGCTTTTGGGCAACTTCCAATAGGCTTGGATATGGTGCCGTAGACTTAGGTGCTGCTCGAACCAAAACATCTTTAAAGTTACCGTGTAACTCTAAGGCAGCAAAATTGTTTGTGAAATGATAGCCGTGCTGTAAGTCGGCAAGACTAGCGAAATCTGTAGGTGCTAAGTCTAATTTGATGGCGTCGCTTGAAGCGAAGTGAACGGTCGCAAAGGGGAGTTTTGTGTCCATATCTGTAATGTGGTTCACATTTCCGAACTCATCGGCTTGATGAACGTCACCATTGAGGATGATGACTTCGCCATCAACGCCATCGAGCGTACCGATACCAGTATCTCCGTGGGTCAAAAGTTCGCCAATGGTTGTTGTTCCTTGCATTTGCTTAGCCATTAAGGCTGCGAGTGTACTATGTTGATAAATTTTTGACATATTCGATTCCTCCAAAAAAAGCTGCCAGTGGCAGCTTGTGTGTGTCATTATCCTTCAGATTCAACCAATTCAGCTAATTCATAGTTATGTGAATAATCCACGGGGATGTCGACAACGACAGGACCTTCGGTTGCAAAGGCTTCGTCAAGCACGGCATCTAATTGCTCAGGGCTTTCGACGCGTAAGCCTTTAGCTCCGTTGGCTTCCGCGAACTTAACGATATCAATGTTGGCAAACTTAACCCCAGCGGATTGGCCGTCATACTTCTTTTCTTCTTGGAACTTAACCATGTCGTAGTTGGCGTTGTCGTTCCAAACTAAGCTTACAGTGTTCAAACCTAAGGCAACGGCAGTTGACAGTTCTTGACCTGAGAAGAAGAAACCACCGTCTCCTGAAACAGAAACAGACTTGGCGTTAGGGCGAACCATAGCAGCAGCCATGGCCCATGGTAATCCAACTCCGAGCGTTTGCATACCGTTTGAAATCAAGAAGTGGCGTGGTACATAAGATTTGAAGTGACGTGCCATCCAAATGTAGTGTGATCCGATATCGGTTGAAACGGTCATATCATCAGTGACGTGTGCTTGTAATGACTTGATGACATTCAATGGGTGGTTAAGATTTGCAGTAGCTGGTGTATAGCTTGCTTCATCGGCTTCGCGTAATTCTTGTTTGAATTCAGCAAGTTGTTCTAGTGAAGCATTTGGCATTTCGTAACCAACGATGCGCGATTGTAAGTCGTGCAAAGTATCAGCAATATCACCGATTAATTGACGTTCGGGAGCAAAGTTATTATCGATTTGGGCCGCAGTTGTATCCAATGATACAATTCGCAAATTCTTTTCGGCGTTCCAATTACGAGGCTCATATTCAATGGCATCGTAACCAACGGTAATAACCAAATCAGATTGGGCTAATAGTTGATCACCAACTTGATTGCGGAATAACCCAATGCGACCGAAGAAGGTGGCTGGTTCTAAGTCACGTGAAATCACGCCGGCACCTTGGAAGGTTTCTACAACAGGTAGCGTTGTTTGGGTGAGTAGATCGTGCAACGCAGCGGTTGAAGCGTCATCAGAACCACGTTGACCAACTAAAATGACAGGCAACTTTGCGGCTTTGATTTGCGTAGCCAACCAGTCAATATCTTCGATTGAGGCAGCCCCCATACGTGGAGCTTGTACTTCAGGCACGGCTTGGGTTGTGACTACGGCATCGTCGACGTCTTGTGGAAGTGAAACAAAGGCGGCACCAGGTTTGGGACCATTCGCAGCTACAATCGCGTTTGAAACAATTTCAGAAATGTTTTCAGGGTCTTGAATTTCAGCTGAGTAATTCGTGATTGGCGCAAAAATAGCTGTGGCGGGTGTACTTTGGTGTGTCAAACGGTAAAGGTCTTTACGCGGAACTTGTCCACCAATTGCAAGGAGTGGATCACCTTCGGCGCTGGCGGTCATTAATCCAGTTGCCAAATTACCGACTCCAGGTCCTGAAGTGGCGATTACAACCCCAGGCTTGCCAGTGATGCGGGCAAATCCTTGTGCCATGAAGATGGCGTTTTGCTCGTGGCGCGTGACAATTAACTTTGGTGAAGTTTCGCCAGCATTTGGGTGGTCAAGGCGTTCAAAAAGACGATCAATCTTGGCACCAGGGATACCAAAGACGAGATCGATATCGTTGTTATTTAAAGTGTTAACGAGTAAATCTGCACCATATTGTTGCTTTTCTGTCATGTTAGAAAAATTCCCCTCTATTACATATGTAAATTAACAATTATAAAACATTGCTTTCATTGTACAACAAAACTTTATAAAAAGTGACCCGAGTTTAAAAGTTTTAAAAAAGAGTGCTGTTTTGCGCCTATTTAAAGTTGATGAAGCCGTTAAATGGCAGCATCCACATAAATGTGACAAATATGTCAAATTTATGAAGAAACCTCAAAAAAGACTTGCACTATACTCGATAGAGTGCTAATATAGTATTTGTAAGTTAGGAATGGCTAAGAAGTAAGTGTTACCCCGGGTTGTTAAGGCAACCGCTTCTAACGGACGTTAACTACAGATACAAAACATTGTACAGAAATTAGGAGGCCGTAATTATGGCACAAGATACATTTGGATTTTCAGACTTTGATGATATTTTTCGGATGATGAATAATGATGCATCACGCATGAGTCGGTCACAACAAGATCAAATTAGAAATCAACAAATGCGTGGACAACGCGCACCACAACAACCAAAAGAAGAAAAAGGAATGTTGGATCAATATGGTATTAACATGACTGAGCTTGCTCGTCGTGGCAAGTTTGATCCAGTCATCGGACGTGATGATGAAATCGATCGCGTCATTGAAATTTTGAACCGTCGTTCAAAGAACAACCCAGTTTTGATTGGGGAACCTGGAGTTGGTAAGACAGCTGTTGTTGAAGGATTGGCACAAGCGATTGTTAATGCCAAGGTTCCAGCAAAGTTGCAAGATAAGGAAGTCATTCGTTTGGATGTTGTTTCACTTGTTCAAGGAACTGGTGTACGAGGCGAATTTGAAGAGCGTATGCAACAATTAATGGATGAAGTTTCAAAGCGTAAGGATGTTATCCTATTCATCGACGAAATTCATGAAATCATGGGTGCCGGTGGAACTGGAGAAGGTTCAATGGACGCTGGAAACATTTTGAAGCCAGCATTGGCTCGTGGAGATTTCCAATTAGTTGGTGCAACAACTTTGAACGAATACCGTGACATTGAAAAGGACGGAGCGATTGCTCGTCGTTTGCAACCAGTTATGATTGATGAACCTTCAACTGATGAAGCTGTTCAAATCTTGAAAGGTATCCAACCTAAGTATGAGGATTACCACAAGGTGAAGTATTCAGAAGGGGCTATCCAAGCTGCTGTTGATTTGTCAAACCGTTACATTCAAGAGCGTTTCTTGCCTGACAAGGCCATCGATTTGATGGATGAAGCTGGATCAAAGAAGAATCTTTCATTGAAGGTCGGAGATCCAAAGGAAATCCAAAAGAAGATTGATGCAGCTGAAGCAAACAAGAAGCAAGCTGCTGATGATGAAGATTTCGAGAAGGCTGGTTACTGGCGTGACCAAATCAATCAATTGACTTTGCAACTAGAATCAATTAAAAGCCAAAAGCCTCAAGATGATTCAACTAAGACTGTTACAAAGCGTGACATCGAAAAGATTGTTGAAGAGAAGACTGGTATTCCAGTTGGTGAGTTGGCTGAATCAGAGCAAACACAATTGAAGAACTTGGATAAGAACCTTTCAGACCACGTGATTGGACAAGAGAAGGCAACTGAACAAGTTGCACAATCAATCCGTCGTAATCGTGTTGGCTTTAACAAGTCAGGTCGCCCAATTGGTAGCTTCTTGTTCGTTGGACCAACTGGAGTTGGTAAGACAGAAACTGCAAAGCAATTGGCAAAGGAATTGTTTGGTACTGAAGACAACATGATTCGTTTCGATATGTCAGAATACATGGAGAAGCAGTCAGTTTCTAAGTTAATCGGAGCACCTGCTGGATATGTTGGATACGAAGAGGCTGGTCAATTGACTGAAGCTGTTCGTCGTCACCCATACTCAATCTTGCTTTTTGATGAGGTTGAAAAGGCTCACCCTGATGTCATGAATATGTTCCTACAAATTCTTGATGATGGACGTTTGACAGATGCACAAGGACATGTTGTTTCATTCAAGGATACGATTGTCATCATGACATCTAACGCTGGCCAAGATGCACCAGAAGATACACCTTTGATGGATCGCTTGGCACCTTACTTCAAGCCAGAATTCTTGAACCGTTTTGATGCGATTGTTGAATTCGATGCTTTGAGCAAGGACAACCTACACAAGATTGTTAACTTGATGCTTGATGATATGAACAAGACGATTTCTGCAAAGGGCTTGCATGTTCATGTAACTGACGCAGCTAAGGATATGTTGGTTGATGAAGGATACGATCCAAAGATGGGAGCACGTCCACTACGTCGTGTCATCCAAAATCAACTTGAAAATCAAATTGCCGACTTCTACCTAGACAACCCAGGAGTGAAGGATTTGCGTGCAGAAGTACATCACGATGATATCAGGATTGTTGCTGAAACTGATCCTGACCAAGAAGTTGTTGATGAAAAAGAAGAAAAGGTTGATGCGAAAGCTGAAGCTGTTGATGTAGCTGAGGATCAAGCTTACGAAGCGAATGATGATTAGAAGCAGATCCAGAAGTATAATCTGTTTCAAAAATGAAACGACTATCAGAAATGATAGTCTTTTTTTTGTGGATTTCGTTCAGAATGTTTAAGAAAAAGTAAAGGTATGATACAATAATAATTGTGAATTTATTAACGACATTGCGTCAGTGTTTTTGATTTTATCGATACTTAAATGTAACAAAAGTAATTGAAACGAAAATGCGAGCAAACTCAAATGCAAAAGCGTAGTAGTATACTCAACGAGTATTTGTTAGTAATTAAAAACAAATTTGGAAAAGTAGATAGCATTTTGGAGGATGGGGAATTATGAAGACGACAGTAAAGAATACATTATTGGCTACAGTTGGAGCGGCTGCTGCATTTGGTGGGGCAACAGCGGTTGCCTCAGCTGACTCAGTTACCGTTAAATCAGGTGACACACTTTATTCAATCGCTCAGGCGAACGGTGTTTCAGTTGATGAATTGGCATCAATTAACAATGTAACGAATCCTAACTTGATTTTCGTTGGTCAAAATCTTGAGCTTACAAAGGGTGCATCAGAAACTGCTGCACCACAAGTTTCAGCTAAGCCGGTTGCTGCTACAACAGAACAAGTGGCGACAACATCAGTTGCCTCAGCTTCTCACGCAGTTACAGACGCTTCTAATACATATCCAGCTGGTCAATGTACTTGGTTCGTTAAGAATGCAGCTCCTTGGGCTGGTAACTACTGGGGTAACGCTACGAACTGGGCTGCCAGCGCCGCTGCAGCTGGTTTCTCAGTAAGTGGTACACCACAAGTTGGATCAATTGCAGTATTCGGTGCTGGAGTTGGTGGCGCAGATTCTGTGTATGGTCACGTGGCTATGGTCGATGCAGTTAACCCTGAAGGAACCATTACAATTTCTGAAGGAAACTACGCTGGAATGGCTTATCACACTCGTACAATTTCAGCTGCTGGCCTTCAATTCATTAACTAATTTTGAAAAAATGTTAGCTCGCGTGCTCGTTTATGCGGGCTCGTTTTTTTGTATCATTAAGAAAAAGGTGGCAAAATGGCTTATAAGATGGAACCCGGCCGTGTGATTCATACAAATGATTATGATGAAGTTGATAGTGAGATTGTTTTTAAAGCGCCAGACGGTGAAAATGCTTTTGAAATTGTCTCAGCATATTTCACACCAGGAACACGTACCCAAAAGATTCAGAATACGATGATGCAAATGGTTATGGATAGCATGCGTGCGAATTTGTCGGATGTTGTTCAGCGCGTGTTAGGCAAACCCTACCAATTACGTGGTAACCGACCAGAAACTGGTTTTGATGTCGGCGGGCTAATTCAATATATATATAATAATATTTATGGTGTTAGTTTTTCCAATGACGTCAAAAAACAATTGGCAAGTGTACAGCATTTGCCATTGAACGAAGCCATGCCAGGGGATTTATTGTTTTGGGGAACCCCTGATTTGATTTCGAATGCAGGCGTTTACCTAGGCGGTGGACGATATCTTACGGTTGATTTGATGGGTGGCATTGTCATGATTCAAACGGTTTCAAAAACATGGGAACCTGACTTTGTCGGTAGTTTACGTTAAGAAGGGGGCAATAAATGATTTATAAATTTTTGCATGAACCAGGTCGCTTTTATTTGGAAGATGATACTGGGACAACGACAGCTGAGATTACCTACGCTGAAGGTAACACGTCTGATGTGTGGACAGTTGATCATACCTTTGTGGCGCCTGAATTACGAGGAGCGGGGATGGCTGGACAATTATTGGACCGATTGGCTGAAGAGGCGCGGTTGAAACATATTAAGTTGAAACCTGTTTGTGCATATGCTAAGGCAGCATTCACCCGTGATGCGAAGTATGATGATGTTAAGGCTGAATAGGGTGAATGACTTTAGTAATCTACTTTTTTTGGTTATAATAGAATGTATGAATTTATATGAAATGAGAAAATGATATGCCTCGAAAATTTGCAATTGTTGAAAAATATTCTGACGCCGGCTTAGAATTGCCTAAGCGTGCGACACAGCAAGCGGCTGGATATGATTTCCAAGCAGCAACTGATTTTACCCTACCGTCAATTTGGCGTGTCCCTTTTTTACGTGTTCTAAAAAAGATCCGTATTGGTGAAGCATTGACAACGGATGAAATGAAGCAGGCCAAGGCCGATGTTAAGCCACTACTTGTACCAACGGGCGTTAAGGTGTACATGGAAGAAAATGAGTATTTGATGATTGCAAATCGTTCATCAAATCCGCTTAAGCGTGGACTTGTTTTGCCTAATGGTGTCGGTATTATTGACGCTGATTATGTCGATAACGAGCAAAACGAGGGTGAGATTTTCGTCCAAATGATTAACTGGGGACTTACTGACCGTACAATTAAAAAAGGCGAACGGATTGCGCAAGGAATCTTTATGCCATTCCTAGTGACGGATGATGATGCACAGGATACTAAAGCAGATCGTATCGGTGGATTTGGTAGTTCTGGCATCAAGTAAGGAGTAATGATGGCAAAGGCAAAAACGCAGTTTGTGTGTTCAAACTGTGGTAATGTTTCGCAACGCTACATGGGACGTTGTCCTTCATGTGGTGCTTGGGGAACCTTGGTTGAAGAAGTACAACAACCAGAAAAAGCAGATCGCAAGTCGCGTGTAAACTTAGCGGGACAAACGGCAAAGGTTGAACGCCTTGATGAAGTTGATATCGAAGAAACGCCGCGCATCTTAACACAATCCGAAGAGTTTAATCGCGTCCTAGGTGGTGGCATTGTGCCAGGCTCACTGGTTCTAATTGGTGGTGACCCTGGGATTGGAAAGTCAACACTGTTGCTACAAATTTCAGGTGACTTATCAAGTCATGGTCAACGTGTTCTATATGTTTCCGGTGAGGAAAGTGCGTCACAGATTAAACTTCGAGCAGAGCGGTTGGGGGTTCAAGGGGATGCAGAATTTTATTTGTATCCAGAGACGGACATGTCAGCTATCCGTAAAGCGATTGATGAATCTAAGCCCGATTTTGTCGTGATTGACTCAATTCAAACGATGCAACAACCTGATATTAGTTCGGCCATTGGGTCCGTTGCCCAAATTCGTGAAACCACGGCGGAACTCTTGCAAATTGCCAAGACGAACGGCATTACCATTTTTATTGTCGGTCACGTGACCAAAGAAGGGGCGATTGCAGGGCCGAAAATTTTGGAACACATGGTGGATACGGTTTTGTATTTCGAAGGTGATAATCAACGTAGTTACCGGTTGTTGCGAGCGGCTAAAAATCGTTTCGGTTCAACTAATGAATTAGGTGTCTTTGAAATGGTGCATGAAGGTTTGAGTGAAGTGAAAAATCCTTCAGAAATGTTTTTGGAAGAACGCTTAGAGCATGCGAGTGGATCAGCTGTTGTCGTTGCCTTAGAGGGAACGCGTCCAGTTTTGGTGGAAGTGCAAGCCTTAGTGACACCGACGGTTTTTGGTAATGCACAACGTACGGCCTCTGGGATTGATCGCAATCGTGTTTCAGTTTTGATGGCCGTGTTGGAGAAGCGGGCCAACTTGTTGATGCAAAATGAGGATGCCTATGTCCGTGCGGCTGGAGGCGTAAAACTTGAGGAACCGGGGATTGATTTGGCCTTAGCTGTTGCAATTGCATCAAGTTATCGTGATAAAGAAACCCGTGTGGGAGACGCCTTTGTTGGTGAAATTGGGTTGACTGGTGAAATTCGTCGAGTACCGCGGATGCTTGACCGTATCTTGGAAGCGCAAAAATTGGGATTCAAGCGCGTTTTTGTACCACAAAAAGCCCTTGAAGGAAAACAAGACGAAATTACGGATATCGAAGTTGTCAGTGTTAAAACGCTCGCCGATGCATTGCAGCGGGCGCTAGATTAGGAGGAGTTAATTGAAGATGCGTAAACGAATCATTCAATTGGCCTACATCATTTTAGGCGGTGCATTGACCATTAATGTACTACCGGTTTTATGGCGGGTGATGGGAGTCCAAAATGACTTATGGTTAAACAATGTTGTGGTAAATTTCTTAAGTGGTGGGCTGATTAGTTTTATTATTAGTGTGCCAACTTGGCGTTATGTTGACAACGGCATTCGAGAAATTGAAAATTTCCTAAATCGACAATCTCCTTTGATGCTATTAGTTGGCTCATTAGGAACTTTGATTGGGTTAGCTTTAGCGGTCTTTATTACAGCACCACTCCAACGTATGGATAGTGTTCTTATGAGTTCAGTCATCCCGGTTTTAATTATGCTATTATTCGGATATTTGGGATTTCGACTCGGAACAACCAGAATTGATGAGTGGCGGAATTTAATTCCTTCGCTAAATAATATGTCGCGTCTGACAAAAATTCGTGGGCATAAGAAGGATGATGATGAGGCGGCTGAGGCTGGCGAAGAGAACTACCATCATTATAAAATTTTGGATACAAATATTTTGATTGATGGCCGGATTCTTGATATCGTTAAGACTGGTTTTATTGAAGGGACTTTATTGGTACCAAACTTTGTCTTGTATGAGCTTCAATATTTGGCTGATAAAGGTGAAGAGATTAAACGAGTACGTGGTCGACGTGGTTTAGATGTATTGAATGAATTACGCGAGCAAACTTTAATTCCTTTGGAAATGTGGGAAGGCGACTACAAAAACATCAAAGAGGTTGATGAAAAGTTAATTCAACTGGCCAAAGACCTTGATGGTGCCTTAGTAACCAATGACTTTAACTTGAATAAGGTTACTCAATTCCAGAGTGTTAAAGTATTGAACTTAAATGCCTTGGCGGGCGCATTACGTCCAAGCATTAAAGTTGGCGATCACTTAACCGTTACGCTTGTTAAAAATGGAACTGAACGACAACAAGCCGTTGCTTATCTTGATGACGGGACAATGGTTGTTGTTGAGGATGGACGTGATAAACTTCAACAAAAGGTTAATGTGGAAGTAACCTCTGCTCTGCAGACTGATGCTGGTCGGATGATTTTCGCAAAGCTAGTTTAAAGCGTTGAAACAAACCGCATTCGGCGGTATATTAGAAGATGACAAAACAAGAAAAAATAAAGGAGTCGGTAACAATGACTGAAACGACTGAAAAAAAGGTACGTGTGCGTTATGCACCATCACCAACGGGACATTTGCATATTGGGAATGCCCGTACCGCCCTCTTTAATTGGCTATACGCACGCCATTACAATGGAGAATTTGTAGTCCGAATTGAAGATACAGATCAAACGCGTAATATTGCGGATGGTGAACGTTCACAATTAGACAATTTAGCTTGGCTAGGTTTGGATTGGGATGAGTCACCCGCAAATCCAGGTGAATACGGTCCTTACCGTCAATCAGAACGATTGGATATCTACAAGCCGTTGATTCAAGATTTGTTGGATCGTGGGTTGGCATACAAGTCATATAAGACGGCGGAAGAATTGCAAGCAGAGCGTGAAGCGCAACAAGCTGCTAAACAAGCACCGCACTACGTCTATGAGTATGCTGATATGACTGATGAAGAAATTGTCGCTGCTCAAGCGGAAGCTGAAGCAAAGGGCTTGCCAGCTGTCGTACGTTTGCATGTACCAGAAAATAAGGTTTATGCTTGGGATGACATTGTTAAGGGTCATGTTGAAATTAATTCAGATACTGTAGGTGGCGATTGGGTCATTCAAAAAGCTGACGGGATGCCAACTTATAACTTTGCGGTTGTAGTTGATGATCACATGATGGAAATTTCTCACGTTTTGCGTGGGGATGATCACGTGTCAAACACACCTAAGCAATTGATGATTTATGAGGCTTTCGGTTGGGAAGCTCCAGTCTTTGGTCACATGTCATTGATCATTAATGCTGAAACTGGTAAGAAGCTTTCTAAGCGTGATGAAACAATCTTGCAATTCATCGAACAATATCGTGAATTGGGGTACTTACCTGAAGCGATGTTGAACTTTATTGCTTTGTTGGGTTGGTCACCAGTTGGTGAAAAGGAAATCTTCACAAAGAAGCAATTAGTTAAGCAATTTGATGAAAAGCGTTTGTCAAAGTCACCAGCTAAGTTTGATAATAAAAAGCTTGAATGGATTAACAATGAATGGATCAAGACTGGTGATCAAGACATGGTCTTTGATAAGATGATGCAACAATTAGTTAAGTCAGAATTGGTTGACCCAGCTGAATTGACACCTGAAAAGATGCAGTGGTTGCGTTCAGTGATGAATGTATACATGGATGGTGTTTCATACACTGCCCAAATTGTTGATCTAATTAAGCCTGTTTTCTTCACAATGCCTGGCCCAACAGCTATTCCTGACTCACAAAAGGAATGGATGAAGGGTGACGATGTGCCATTGCTATTGGCTAAGTTTAGTGAAAAGCTTACAGCATTACCAATTTTTGATGCTTACAACATCTTAAACGCGGTTCGTGAGATTCAAGCCGAAACTGGTGTGCGTGGACGTGAACTTTGGAATCCATTGCGTATTGCCACAACACGTCAAGAACAAGGACCTAATTTGGGTTCATTGCTTGAATTACTTGGTCGTGAACAAACATTGGCAAATATTAAAGAATTCTATTAATCAGAAAAAACACAGCCCAGTCTCTGGGGTGTGTTTTTTTGCAGATGGCTATGATAATTTGTCAAACAATGTTAAAATATAAAGGTTATTGAACACAGAAAATGGGTGCTGTAAACGGCTCGTTCTGTATAAAGGCTAATGTCAAAACATTAGTAACAAACAATAAGCATCATAAAATAAAAAGAAAAATCTTTACAAAAAAAGGAAGATTGAGCATGGCTAATCCATTACGAAAAATTATTGAAAGTGATCGCGGTACATTAAAGCGATTATCTCGTACTGCCGATGAAGTGATGGCATACGAAGATGAAATAGCAGCCTTGTCTGACGAAGAACTTCAAGCCAAGACCCCATACTTCCGTGATTTACTTGAAAATCAAGGGAAGACGCTTGATGATATCTTGCCTGAAGCGTTTGCGGTTGTCCGTGAAGCTGCTAAGCGAGTATTGGGACTATTTCCATTTAAGGTGCAAGTCATGGGATCATTGGTCTTGCATGGCGGAAACATCGCTGAAATGCGAACTGGTGAAGGGAAAACGTTAACAGCCACAATGGCGGTTTATTTGAATGCCTTACCTGGTAAGGGCGTTCACGTTGTCACGGTTAATGAGTATCTATCTGAACGAGATGGTGAAGAAATGGGTGAGCTATATAACTGGCTCGGCCTATCTGTGGGTATTAACGTTTCAGATATGTCACCAGAAGAGAAGCGTGAAGCCTATGATGCTGATATCACGTACTCAACCAACTCTGAAATCGGCTTTGATTTCTTACGTGATAACATGGTTGCCCGCAAGGAAGATCGTGTACAACGTCCGTTGAACTTTGCTTTGGTCGATGAAGTTGACTCAATTTTGATTGATGAAGCGCGAACACCATTGATTATTTCTGGTGCACCGGCACAAGAAAACACACAGCTTTACATTCGAACTGATCGTTTCGTGAAGACTTTGGAAGAAGAAACAGACTATACAGTAGATTTGGAATCAAAGACCGTTAACCTAACGGATGAAGGAATTAAGAAGGGTGAAAAATACTTCAACCTACCAAATCTTTATGCGGATGGAAACTCAGCATTGACTCACCACCTAGACCAAGCCTTGCGTGCCAACTATACAATGTTGAACAATAAGGACTATGTTGTGCGTGATGGGGAAGTTGTATTGGTCGATGCGTTCTCAGGACGTATTCAAGAAGGTCGTCGTTTCTCTGATGGTCTTCACCAAGCTTTGGAAGCTAAGGAAAAGGTTGATATTCAAGAAGATAATCGGGCTATGGCATCGATTACCTACCAAAACTTATTCCGCCGTTACAGCAAGTTGTCTGGTATGACTGGAACAGCACAAACTGAAGCTGAAGAATTCCGCGAAATTTATAACATGGAAGTAACAACCATTCCAACCAATCGACCAATTCAACGTGTCGACGAACCGGATTTGTTGTACCCTAACTTACATTCAAAGTTCAACGCTGTTGTAAAGTTGGTTGAACAATTGCATAGTAAGGGGCAACCAATCTTGATTGGTACTGTTGCTGTTGAAACATCAGAATATTTGTCTAATCTTTTGGATCAACGTCATATTCCGCACAATGTGTTGAATGCCAAGAACCACGCCCGTGAAGCTGAAATCATTGCCAATGCCGGTCAACAAGGTGCCGTAACAATCGCCACTAACATGGCTGGTCGTGGAACTGATATTAAGCTTGGCCCTGGGGTCAAGGAAGTTGGCGGATTAGCCGTTATTGGAACTGAGCGTCACGAATCACGTCGTATTGATAATCAATTACGTGGACGTGCCGGACGTCAAGGAGATCCTGGTTACTCACAATTCTTCTTGTCACTAGAAGATGACTTGATGCTACGTTTCGGTGGTGATCGTTTGAAGAACATGATGGAGCAAATGAATCTACAGGATGAAGATGCTGTTATCAAGAACCGTTTGATTACCCGTTCAGTTGAATCTGCCCAACGTCGTGTTGAAGGAAACAACTATGATTCACGTAAAAACGTTTTGCAATATGATGATGTGATGTCACAACAACGTGAAGCTTTCTATAAAGATCGTAACGAAGTCATTGATGAAGAACATTCTTTGAAAGATGTTATTTTGCCAATGGTTGAACGTACGATTAACCGCGTGGTTGACAACAATACCATTGGTAAGGAAAACGAGTGGGATTTGTTCGCATTGAATGACTTTGCGCGTTCTGTTCTTGTACCGGAAGATGATATCAATGTGTCAGATTTGCGTAACAAGGATCGTGATCAATTGAAGGACTACTTGTATAAGCGTGCCAAGGAAGTCTACAACCAAAAGGCTGAACAACTACAAGATGATGAGCAATTCTTGCAATTCACGCGTGTTGTCATTCTCCGTGTTGTTGATAACTATTGGACCGAACACATGGAAAATATGAACCAATTACGTGATTCAATCCAATTGCGTGGTTACGGTCAATTAAATCCATTGATTGAGTATCAAGAAGAAGGATTCCGCATGTTTGAAGAAATGATTGCTTCAATTGAATACGACTCAACGCGTCTGTTCATGAAGTCTGAAATTCGTCAAAATCTACGTGCTGAATAAACAAAAAAAGCCGGGATTGCATCCCGACTTTTTTCTTTAGGTGAAAGAGAGGTTGCTATGGAATTAGCAGAAGCGCGGCGCCAATTAAATGAGATGACTGAAGAAGTGAACAACTTTGGAAAGTCATTAGACCTAGGGGCTATGAATGACGAAATCGCCGCTAATGAAGATGAGATGAGCCACCCGGATTTTTGGAATGATCACGAAGCAGCGCAAAAAGTGATTGATCAAAATAATGATTTGAAGAATCGCCGAGATAACTATCTTAAGTTAGAAGACGAAGTTGAAGAGGCAACGGCTGGATTAGAATTGTTGACTGAAGATCCAGAAGATCCCGATATGCAAGCAGAGATGGATGAAAGTCTAGCCCAATTGGCGCAAGACCTAGAAGCATACCGTTTGGAGCAACTCTTAAACGAACCGTACGATAAGAAAAATGCAATTCTTGAAATTCATCCTGGTTCGGGCGGAACTGAGTCCGCTGATTGGGGTGCTAATATGCAACGCATGTACACGCGTTGGGCGGAACAACACGGATTCAAGGTCGAAGTGCTCGATTACCATGCAGGGGATGTTGCTGGAATCGATTCAGCAACTTTGAAAATTGTCGGGCGTAATGCCTATGGTTATTTACGTTCAGAACGTGGCGTGCATCGTTTTGTGCGTATCTCACCATTTGATTCAGCTGGTCGCCGTCATACATCGTTCGTGTCGATTGATGTGATGCCTGAGTTGGATGACTCAGTTGAAGTTGATATCAATCCAGCAGACGTTAAAATGGATGTCTACCGTGCATCTGGGGCTGGAGGACAGCACATTAACAAGACGTCTTCAGCGGTGCGTCTAACCCACGAACCAACTGGTATCGTAGTCGCCTCGCAACAAGAGCGTTCACAATTCCAAAATAAAGATTTAGCCTATAACATGTTGCGAGCTAAATTGTATCAATTGGAAATGGATAAGAAGGAAGCTGAACGTGCAAAGATTGCCGGAAGCCAAATGGAAAACGGCTGGGGATCACAAATCCGTTCTTACGTCTTCCAACCATATCGTATGGTTAAAGACCACCGTACGAATTACGAATCAAGTAACCCACAAGCAGTGATGGATGGTGCTTTAGATCCGTTCATTGACGCTTACTTACGTTGGAAACTTGCTTCAGAAAACCCCGAATAAAATAAAACGCATCAGACGATAAAAGCCTGATGCGTTTTTGTTTTAGATTTTTATAGAAAAGCGTAGGCCGCGGCAGCCAAAAGTCCAAGTACAATAATAAGGACCATGATGATGACAATGACCTTAACCCATGTTGGGTAAGGTTTGACCGGCTCTGTATCAGTCGCTTCTTCAAGCAAGTGAGCTTCATACTTGTCGATTTGATCTTCGGTAGGGACTGTTTGATCTTGCTTTTTTTCATTGGGCATATTGATTTTTTGCTTACTCATCAGGGTTCTCCATTCAGTGTTTACATGTATAGCTAAAGCATAAAGAAAAATTCCTGAAAATGCAAATAAATGTCTTGAATTTTTGATTTGAGTCGGTATAATGGTTTAAGTAAGCTAATTTGTTAGCAAACGATATGTCTCCATAGCTCAGTTGGTAGAGCAAGGGACTTTTAATCCTTGGGTCCACGGTTC
>NZ_JQBM01000002.1:298198-332867 GCF_001437355.1 Weissella viridescens
AGTTAAAAAGAACATGACATTGTCATGTTCTTTTTTTTTGCGATATACCATAAAAAAGAAGCCCTCCGGTCTTGGAGGGCTTCTTTTTATTAAACTGCAATTGCAGCTGTCGCTTTTGGCGCAACGATTTCATTTGCGACATCGGTGAAGATACCATCAACACCGTAATCACTCAAAGTTGTGACATCATCAAGGCTATTAACGGTGTAGACGTTAACTTCAAAACCGCGGTCTTGAATCTTGGCGATGTTTTCAGGCGTTGCATCAGCTTTATCAATGTGAATGTAACGTGCATTGCATGCATCTGCTACAAGTTGCCAATCGTCTAGGAATTGACCTTTGTCGTACAAAACAGCGTAGGCTAGTTCAGGTGCCGCAGCGTGCATTTTGAATAACATGACTGGATTGAAACTTGAAATAATCAGATTAACTTCCTCGTTAATCATCCGGAGATAAGGGACCAATTGCGCGATGAGTTGATCAGCTAACGCGCTGCAATTTGGACCAGTCACGCCTTTTAATTCTAAGTTTAGGTTCATGCCTGATTCATCAACGAAAGTTAATAAATCATCCATCATCAATAGTTGAGTTTTGGCGAATTCGGGTCCAAACCAACTATCAGCATCGGCATCCATCACGTCATCATATGTCATGGCTGTGATTTCACCAGCATGGTCGGTTGTTCGATCGACCTTATCATCATGTAATAGGACGAGTTGCCCATCAGCTGTGATTGAAACATCAGTTTCAAACCAGTCTAAGTTGTAATCTAACATCGGTTCAAAACTACGTAATGTGTTTTCAGGTGCGATTGCTGAAAGTCCACGATGCGCAATAATCTTTGTCATATGCTTAACTCTTCTTTTCTGTAAATCTAGTGAATGTCTGTTTTTATTTTTTTGTATGTTAATTATATTAAAGGTTTTTTGTAAAATTGGAACACACAATTTGCTTAATTAAGTAAAGATTTCTTTACAGAGATATGGCGAAACGTTTATTAAAAAACAGAACAGTGAGAGGTATCTAATGATGGTTTTCATATAACTTTGCGTAACGTGATTTGGTCAGCAAAAAAAGCCAATTAACGAATTAATTGGCTTTTGTTTTTCGATGGGTTAATTTTTTAAAGCGTTCCGTGGCTGGGGTGAAAAATTCTTGAACCGCAGCCCAATTGTCAACCATATCAACTAAGATACTCTCACGATAGTGTGGGAGTGCAGATGTACTGCCCCACATATGTTTAAGGATAATATCTTTTTCTTTAGGTGACAGGTCAGTAATCTTTTCAGCATTTCGAAGAGAAACCCGCGGATGAATGTACGCATGGGTACCTAATTCGAATTTAGTGGTTCGCCAATCATAAAAGAACATATCATGTAGTAAACCAGCTCGAGCAACAGCTCGGGCATCGAGATGCCAACGTTTAGCTAGACGATAACTTTGGTATGACACATTAATTGAATGGGTCAAACGATCTGAATGATGGTGTTGGACATAATCACCTAATTTTTGAACCTCAGGGGTCCGTAATAAATCAGATACGATGTCAACATATGCTTCATCTTCACGCCAATCTTTCATTGATGACTCACCTCCATTTCTTTTAGTTTAACCCTATTAGCTTAACGTTGTTTTAAAGCGAACATGGCGATTCCCGCTGCAACCGCAACGTTCAAAGATTCAGCCTCACCTGAAAGTGGGATAAATAAGTTTTGTGAGGTCGCTGCTGCTAATTCAGGGCGCATCCCTTGTCCTTCATTGCCCATGACAAGAGCGAAGGTAGCCTGTGGTTGTACTGAGAAAAGATCAGCCGCGGTAGGGTCTAGTTGGGTTCCGTAAACGTTAATTTCGTTGTCGCGGAAAGTGTTTGTCCACTTTAATAAATCACCATCAGTGATTGTAAGGTGGAACTGGCTTCCTTGCATGGCACGAACAGCCTTTGGTGAATAAGGGTCAACTGATCCTTCACCGAAGACAACGCCAGCAAAGCCGGCTGCATCAGCAGTCCGAACCATTGTTCCCACATTACCTGGATCTTGGATACCATCCAAGAACAACCAAGCACCTTGGTGTACATATTGTGGTTCACGCTTAGCAGTAGGGAGTGAAACTTCTGCAAAAATACCTTGAGGTGTCACTAAATCAGATAACTTTTTGGCAATGTCAGTTGTGATTTCAAAAACAGGTACGCCAAGAGGTAGTTCTTCTTGGTGTTCTGCTAGTTGAGCTGACGTACCCATAATGGCATGTAAATGTCCATCATGGTGAATCGCTTCTTGTACAAGATGCCATCCGTCCAATAGATAGGTCTGATTTGCTTGACGACCTTTTTTCGTTTGCAACTTTTGCCATGCTTTAACACGGCCGTTCTGGTTTGATGTTATATTTTCCATAAAGATTATTATACGCTGATTCGCACAATTTTGCTTATGTTATAATAAATTCAATATAAATGAAGTGTAAGAGAGGTGAATTTACACATGCCAGTGTTAAATTTGAATGACCCACAAGCGGTCGAACGATATGAAGAATTTATGCGTCAATCACCATATGGCCAAGTGACACAAGACTTAGGTTGGGCCAAGGTTAAGAATAACTGGGAGCCAGTTGATGTCTACTTAGAAGACGATCAGGGTGCGATTATTGCGGCTATGTCAATGTTGCTTGGTGATACACCAACTGATAAGAAGTTTGCTTATGCGTCTAAGGGTCCGGTTATGGATGTTACTGATGTAGATTTGTTGGATCGCTTAGTTGATGAAGCGGTAAAGGCGCTGGATGGGCGTGCTTATGTGTTGCGCTTTGATCCAGAAGTGGCCTACAGCGATGAATTTAACACAACGTTGCAAGACCATGGTTACGTGACACGTAATCGAAATGTGGCTGATGCTGGAATGCATGCAACGATTCAACCTCGTTTGAATATGGTTTTGGATTTGACGAAGTTCCCTGACGCTAAAACAACGCTTGATTTATATCCTTCAAAGACGAAGAGCAAGATTAAGCGTCCATTCCGTGATGGTGTGGAGGTACATTCAGGCAATTCAGCTACTGAATTAGACGAGTTCTTCAAGACCTACACAACTATGGCGGAGCGTCATGGCATTACGCATCGTCCAATTGAATATTTCCAACGGATGCAAGCGGCTTTTGACGCTGATACAATGCGCATCTTTGTGGCTGAGCGTGAGGGTAAGTTACTTTCAACTGGGATTGCACTTAAGTATGGGCGTAAGATTTGGTATATGTATGCCGGTTCAATGGATGGCAACACATACTATGCGCCTTACGCGGTTCAATCAGAAATGATCCAATGGGCTTTGGACACGAATACAGATTTGTATGATTTAGGTGGTATTGAATCTGAATCAACCGATGACAGTTTGTATGTCTTTAAGCATGTCTTTGTCAAAGATGCTCCTCGTGAATACATTGGTGAAATCGATAAGGTTTTGGACCCAGAGGTTTATGCGGAATTAGTTAAAGATTAATGTTATAAATAAACAAAGCCATGACTTGGGTCATGGCTTTTTTAGCAAACGAGGAGGAACCCTAATGAAACGAATTGATGGACATTTACACTTGGTACAAAACATTGCGGGCTTTAACGGGAAGGGTCGACTTAATGCGCTAGGAAATGGGGAAGCCATTTGGGATGACGGTACTTTGATTCAATTGTTGCCAACCACCTATGGGGAAAGTGACTTTAACGCAGAAAATGTCTTGCGCCTAATGGATAATGAAAAAATTGATAAAGCTATGGTATTGCAGGGAAGTTTAAATGGTTATCAAAACTATTACACTTGGCAAACGATGCGAAAATATCCGGACCGATTTATGGGGGCTTTTTCGGCTGATCCTTTTGCGAGTGAATTTATGACGATTGTCCGACGGCATGTGCAAGATTTAGGGTTTCGTTCAATGAAATTAGAAATCAGTGCGGGTGGTGGCATGCATGGGTACCATACGACAACACCGTTTCGCTTAGATACAAATCCGCAGGTGGGTGAGCTTATGCACTTCTTGGCTAATTATCCTGGATTCAATGTAATCGTTGATTATGGATCGGCAGACCAGGTTAGTCATCAACCAGAAGCGATGACGAATTTGGCAGCTCGATATCCCCAATTACATTTTGTCGTTTGTCATTTATCCTTTGGGCAAATGGATGAACTAGGTCTCTACCAAAACACGTTGGATCAGTGGGCACCATTCCCTAATATTTATACAGACTTAGCGGCGATTCAAGATATCAATAGTGAAACGAGTTTGCCCTACTCAGCCTCTCGCGAATTAACGCGTCGTGCTTTAGCGACGTTGGGGGACAAACGATTAATTTGGGGGACTGATTCACCATGGTCATCAACCTTTAATGCCTATCATGATTTGGCGCATTGGTTAGACACGAGTGATTTTATGGGGCAAACTGCCTTAGAAAATATTTACTATAATAATGCAAACCGCATTTATTTTAATGCGGAAGCCCAAGCGGCTGTTGCGCAAGCAGTTGACCCAGTTCGACCATAACTAGCGGGTTTATAGCCGAAATATTAGAAAATATTGGTTGTGAATATTGTATTTGTCACGCTGAGGGTCTAGAATGAAGTTAGGCAAAAACTATTTACTAAAAATAACCAAAAATAGATGTGGAGGTAGGCAAGATGGCAGAATCAACGGTAACAACAAATGATAATGTTAAAATTTGCGACAAATTCGTCGCAACATTTGAATTTTTAGGACGTAAGTGGAATGGCTTAATTATTGAGTCATTGCTTAATAATGGTACAATGCGCTTTAAGGATTTATCGCAAACCGTACAGCGCTGTTCTGATCGTGTGTTGGTGGAACGTTTGAAAGAATTAGAAGCCAATGGCATTGTCGAACGTCGGACTTATGATGATTCAGCTTTGATTGAGTATGCGTTGACCGAAAAGGGTGAATCAATGCGTAACATGATGCAAGTTGTCCATGACTGGTCAGATGAATGGAGCGATGCACAAGATTGTGAATCACAAGACGCCTAAACCCTTGCGGTTAATGCGTTAACTTTGTACAATGGTAATAACGACGATGAATGGTCAGAAGGTTAAACATGTTTGTCCAGCGAATTGAGGATAGTGTAAGCTCAATCAAACAGTTAACTCAAATTCAACCAGGAGTTGGAGGGCTGATAAGGCTCTTTCGCTTTGTTCCCGTTATCGAACACAATGAGGATATATTTGTATATCAAATCAGGGTGGTACCACGTTAATCAACGTCCCTTTGGCAACGACTGTTTGCCAGAGGGGCTTTTTTTATGAACAAATAAAGGAGTTACGGATGAGTTTAAAAGAAGATTTGACACAATTACGTGAACAAGCCTTAGTTCGCATCGATTCAGCCACTTCATTAAAAGAACTAAATGAAGCACGTGTGAAGGAACTAGGGAAAAAAGGGGCGCTAACTGAAGTTTTGCGTGGTATGAAGGATTTGCCAGCAGACGAGCGTCCAGAAATCGGAGCTTTGGCTAATGATGTTCGCAACGAGTTGACGGATGAAATTAACAAGCGCCAAACTGAGCTTGAAAATGCTGTGATGGACGCACAATTACAAGCTGAAACTTTGGATGTGACTTTACCTGGTCAACCAGCTATTCAAGGACAACCACATGTTTTGCAACAAATCATTGAGAGTTTGGAAGACCAATTCATCGGAATGGGTTACCAAATCATTGAGGGGCCTGAAGTTGAACAAGATAAGTACAACTTTGAAATGATGAACTTGCCTAAGGATCATCCAGCCCGTGATATGCAGGATACGTTCTACATTTCACCTGAATTGTTGATGCGTACCCAAACTTCTCCGGTTCAAGCGCGTACTTTGGAACAACACGATTTTTCAAAGGGTCCGTTGAAGATGATTTCACCCGGACGTGTTTACCGTCGTGATACTGATGATGCGACGCACTCACACCAATTCCACCAAGTTGAAGGATTGGTTGTCGATAAGCACATTACAATGGGAGACTTAAAGGGAACCTTGCTAGCAGTTGCACATCAATTGTTTGGTGAAGATCATGATATTCGTTTGCGTCCTTCATATTTCCCATTTACGGAACCTTCTGTTGAAGTTGATGTGTCTTGGAATGCTGTGACACCTGATACGAAGCCAGAAGACATCGAGTGGATTGAAGTCCTTGGGGCTGGAATGGTGCACCCAAATGTTTTGGAAATGGCTGGCGTTGACTCAAGTGTTTATGGTGGATTTGCCTTTGGATTAGGACCTGATCGTTTTGCCATGTTGAAGTATGGGGTTGAAGATATCCGTAACTTCTACTTGAATGATGTTCGCTTCCTAAAGCAATTTGATCAGAAAGGATAAGCAAAGATGAAAGTATCAGTTAATTGGCTTCGTGAGTATATGCCAATTGCTTTGCCAGCCAACGAGCTTGCAGAGAAAATCTCACGTACCGCAGTTGAAGTCGAAGGTCAATACCGTCCACAGGGTAACATGAAGAATGTTGTCATTGCTAAGGTTTTGTCTGTTGTACCACACCCTGATTCTGATCACTTAGTGATTACGCAATTGGATGCTGGCGAAGATGAACCAATCCAAGTTGTAACGGGTGCCCCTAATGTTGCTGAAGGACAAACGGTTATTTTGGCCAAGCACGGTTCAGTCATTGGTGATGGACAAAAGATTCGTCGTGGTAAGTTACGTGGCGAAAAGTCAAACGGTATGTTGTCAGCTTTGCAAGAGTTGGGGATGGATAACAGTGTCGCTCCAAAGGATTTTGAAGAGGGCATCTGGGTCTTTAACGATACAGACGCTGCTGATTTGAAGCCTGGTGCAGACGCGTTGGAAGTACTTGGCTTTGGGGATGATATTTTGGAGCTAGGCATTACTCCAAACCGTGCTGACATGCTCTCAATGAATGGTACTGCTTATGAAGTAGCCGCTATTTTGAATGAACGCCCAGAACTACCCGCTTTTGAATTAAATGAAAGCAGTGAAGCGACGGCTGACTTAATTCAAGCTGAAGCACCAGCTGATTTGGCACCGAAGTATGGTGTGCGCGTAGTTAAGGATGTGCACGTGCAAGACTCACCATTGTGGTTGCAACGACGGTTATGGAATATGGGCATTCGTCCTATTTCCAACGTTGTTGATGTTACTAATTTAATGCTACTCACATACGGACAACCATTGCATGCCTTTGATTTAGATCGTTTACCTGCACCTAAATTACAAGTACGTACCGCTAAAGCTGGTGAAGTGATTAAGACATTGGATGGTGTTGAACGTAAGGCAGCTGAAGGAGACATTGTCATTGATTCAGATGGACAAGCCTTGATGTTTGCCGGTGTCATGGGGGGTGAATCAACCGAAGTCACTGCCGACACGCAAAATGTTGTACTTGAAGCAGCTATTTTTGAACCTAAAGCCATTCGTCATGCCGCGCGTGACCAAAACTTGCATTCCGAATCTTCACAACGTTTTGAACGTGGTGTTGATGTTGAAGCAACTTTTAAGGCGTTGGATCACGCTGCAGCCATGATTGCAGAATTAGGTGGCGGAACGGTCACAAATGGTCGTGTGATTGCACAAGATTTTGACTATGAAGCACCAACTGTTGATATTACAACAGAAAAGATTAATGACGTTTTGGGAACTGATATTACGACTGCTGAAATTGCTGCAATTTTCGAGCGCCTTTGTTTCACCCAAATGGAACAAGATGGTCGTTTCAGTGTGACCATTCCATCACATCGTTGGGATATTTCAATTCCAGCCGACTTAATTGAAGAAGTGGCCCGTTTGTATGGTTACGATAACTTACCAGCTACCTTACCAACTGGTGAAACAACACCAGGTAAGTTGACTGAAAAGCAACGTCTCATTCGTGACTCACGTCATTCATTAGAAGGACTTGGTCTTAACCAAGCTATTTCATACGTCTTGACAACGCCTGAAAAGGCTACGCAATTTGCGATGGATCCTGAGGCAACACCTGTTGAAGTGGACTATCCAATGTCACAAGACCGTCGCGTAACGCGTGGTAGCTTGTTAACGTCATTGTTGGATGATATTGCTTACAACGTTGCTCGCAAGCAAGAAGACGTGTCATTGTATGAACAAGGACGTGTCTTTGCTTCAAATGGTATGTCAACAATGCCAGATGAAATTGAACATTTGGCCGGTGTTGTAACTGGGGATGTTCGTGAACGTGACTGGGACCAAGCTGCCCAACCAGCTGACTTCTTCTATTTGAAGGGGGTTGTTGAACAACTATTGGCAGATTATGGGTTTGTAGATAATGTCCGCTTCGTAGCAAATACAGACCGTCCAGAAATGCACCCAGGACAAACAGCTGATATCTATGTTGGTGACCAATTCGTCGGATTCATCGGACAGGTTCATCCACGTGTGGCCAAGTTCTACAAGGTTGGTCAAGTCTTCGGATTTGAATTAAACTTAACCGATATTTTGCGTATGCCACGCGTAAAGTCAAAATATGAACCAATTTCAAAGTTTCCTTCAATCAAGCGTGATTTAGCTATCTTGGTTGACCGTGACATCCAATCAGCTGACTTGGTTGATACGATTAAACAACATGGTGGTACCGACTTGCATGATGTCACAGTGTTTGATGTTTACACGGGTGACAATGTGGCTGCAGATAAAAAGTCAGTTGCCTACTCACTTACCTTTGTTAACCGTGAGCATACTTTGCAAGATGATGCAATTAATGCAGCAATCGAGCGCATGACGAAGGCCTTGCAAGATCAATTTGCCGCTGAAATTCGTTAAGCGTCAATGACTTGCCAGATAGCAATTAACACTGCTATACTGGTGTCTAGTTTAAAATAAAGTCGCTCATAATGAAGGAGTAAGATTCATGTCTGAAAATGAATATACGTCCCGTCAAGACCAACAAGCTGCTGTAACGAAGCCATGGTACCAACGTCTATCGTTTGTCCAATGGCTATTGATTTTAGTGGTTGCGTTGGTATTATTCGGGGTCGGACATCATATCTATGTGCAACATGATGAAAAGAACTATGCTGCCTTAGATGTTAAGAACAAAAAGACCAAAGAAGTACGTATTAAAGATGGTTCATCAACTCAAATGATGGCGCAAACTTTGAAGAAGGACGGCGTTCTCCGTTCAAAGCGTGCTTTTAATCATTACGTGACAAGCCACAACTATTCAGATTTGAAGGCTGGTTACTATGAATTAAGTCCCAACATGACCGTGCAACAAATTGTGACGGCCCTTCGTATGGGTGGATCAGCTGTGCCGACGAATAGTAAAAACGTTGTCGTAGTGCGTGAAGGTGAAACGGTTGATAATATTGCCAAAGAAGTTGGTGAGAAAACGACGTTCAGTGCTGCTTCATTCCGTAAGGCAGCCAATGATCCAAAGCTCTTTAAGACTCTTCAAGAACAATACCCAGGACTATTTGATTCAGCTGCAAAAGCCAAGAATGTCCGTTACCATCTAGAAGGATATCTATATCCTGCCACATATACTTGGCGTGATGCGAAGACCGTAGATGAGTTGGTTGAAATGATGGTGCAACAAGAATATATTGCCTTGCAACCACGTTTCCAAAGCATTAAGAAGTCAGGTATGACGATTCAACAAGTTTTGACCTTAGCTTCATTGGTTGAGCGTGAAGGAATTGATAATGATAGTCGTCGTACCATTGCAGGTGTTTTCTTGAATCGAATCGATGCCAAGATGCCGTTGCAATCTGACATTGCGACTAAGTATGCGTTGAAGACAAATCGAACGAATTTAACAAATAAGGATGTTCAATCAGATAATCCTTATAACTTGTACAAATTCTCAGGTTATGGTCCTGGACCATTCAACAATCCAAGTGTTGAGTCGATTGATGCTGTCTTGCATCCAAAGGATCGTGACAAGGGGTACAGGTACTTCGTGGCTAATTTGAAAACTGGTAAGGTTTATTATTCACAAAGTTATGATGATCACTTGGGTAAGTCAGGCGATTTGGAAGCAACTAACGAATCTGTTGGAAATGCTGCCGATAGCGCAAATAACGCCCATTAATAAAAAAGCTATGCTCTCAATGAGCATAGCTTTTTTTGATATGTTCCCTAAAATAAAAGCACCTATCACATGGATAGGTGCTTTTAATATTAATCTTCTAATGGCTTAACTGAAAGAATTTTGACTTCCATTGTTGCATTGTTTGGAAGAGGAACTTCCACGATATCATCAACACGGTGACCAATTAAAGCTTGCGCAATTGGAGAGTCATTTGAAATCTTACCAGCAAATGGATCTGATTCAGCACCACCTACGATTGAGTAAGTCTCAGGTTCTTCGTCAGGTAGCTCTTGGAATGTAAGTGTCTTACCTGGTGCTACTTCGTCATCAGAAACATCTGATGAATCAATAATCACGGCGTTATCAAGCATGTTACGAACTGTATTGATACGTCCTTCAGTGAAGGCTTGTTCGTCCTTAGCTGATTGGTATTCAGAGTTTTCAGATAGATCACCAAAACCACGAGCTGTTTGGATACGTTGCGTAATTTCTGCACGTGTTTCAGTCACAAGGGTGTTAAGCTCTTCTTCAAGCTTACGCTTCCCCTCTTCGGTCATTGGATATTGCTTTTCTTCAGCCATTAGTGGCCTCCTCTAGTGTAATTAATTAGATTTAGTTTATCCTTGTAAAAGGTTTCAAGAGATACATTACCATGCGGGTTACAGCTTGTAAAGTTTGTGAAATCGAATTATTTCGATTTTGCAGCACTTAAACGATATTGGCGCTTTGAATTTTCAGACCAAGCAATCCCTAGCATGAAGAGTAACGTCCCTAATGAAATGGTTACAGCCGTCTTCAATAGTGGTGTTACAAACTTGAATTCGACATGGTGCTTACCTGCGTTTAACGGAATTCCCATGAAGAATTTGTTAACGGTTTGTGGGGTCACAGATTTTCCATCAACGGTTACCTGCCAACCTGGTGTGTTCGGAATACTAGTCATTAAGACCGTTTTATCCTTTGGTAAGGTGATGTCACCACTTAGGTTGGTTGCTGAAGTTTGCGAGATCTGGAGCCCATTTTGTTTTAAATCAGTTGCTTGATCCGCAAATCGCAAACTATTAGCTTGGTACAAGGAAACGTTTTGTAACCATAGGCTATCCTTTTTAAATACAAGACTAATGGTTTGTTTGTCTCCCTTGTTGGCTTGTGACATCGGCAAAATAATGGTGTGACGGTGGGATGGAATGTTTTTAACTGGTTCGTGGTTCAGTTGCACTTCAACATCATCTTGACTGATATCACCGCCAAGCGTGAGGTAATAAGGTCCATTACCATTTGCGACATAGGTAAGGTCGATACGCGCGTTGCCTGGCTTATCTTTAGTTAAGTAGGCTCCAGTGATTGTTTCGGGAGCTTGCGTGTTATAACCGTGGACATTCGAGAAGTTTGACACATTAAAGACCGGCTTTGATTGGTAGCCGTTCATGCTTTGCCACATCACATTTTGATTCTGAACAGGGTCATCGTCTTTGAAATTTGCATTCAGAGCGTTGGTGCTAGCTGCAAAGGCAACTGGCAAAGCATAGGGGTTTTGGGACAGCATAGTTAAATCGTTCGTCCGTTTAATTGGGTAAATGCCATTTGTATCCCCCCGTTTAAATTCAGTGGTATTAGCTGGCGTTCCAGGTCGATCGGGTTGTTGATTATTGCTTTGCAATAGATACTTCATCCCCAAAAGACTATCAGAAACGAGTGTGCCACCAGTATAACTGACGTAATTGTCTCCCTCAGGCTGGCCGATTAAGGCCATAAAACGACTTTGTTGGTATTCTAACGCGGAACTAAAGGTTGAACCACCATTATAATTTCCTTGGAACGGATCGCCTTTGGTGCGTTGGAACGACTGGGTCACGCGGAAGAAATTCTGCTGTTTTTCGCGTTCAAGCGGTTTAGTCATGTCATTGAGATTTTTGATGTAGGTTTGATACTCAGTATTTGAAAGATAGCTAAAGTTATTCAAAGTGAGTAGGGCACCGCAAGTCACCTCGGCTAGTACTAAGAGACCAACAAAGCTTAACCAATAATCGTCATGTCTACGCAAAGTCATTAATAACAAGAGTAAGAGGAAGAATGAAACGCCAATTAACAGTTGTTCTTTGTTTAAGAAATTTAGCTTTGGTAGGCGGAAGTATAAGTAACCAACGATACCGGCGAACACAATTAAGAGACTCGCAGCCTGCAACAAACTCAAATGTAACTTGGGTTGCCAGATTGACGCAGCCAACCACAACAGCCAAAAACAAAAAACAAATGAGAACCGGTATGGATACCAGACCGGGAATTGAAAACCATGCCAGAACAGGTTAAGTGGTCCATACATCATCGAAACGAGCAGGAAAGCAGTAATGAGGACGGTCATTAACCTGACTTGCCAGCGAACAGTGCGTGATGTAATGAAGAACCAAAACAAAATTAAAGGTAAGCTACCAACAAAGATGTTTGGTAAGCCAGTTGGCATTTGGTCAAAGTTGAAAGTGCCGACAAAAAATTTTCCTAACATATCTGGTGGAAAATAATCGAAGCGCCATTTAAGATTTTCTAACATGTATTGGCTTTTACTATTCATGAGTGTGTAAGCAGTTGGAAGCCACGTCACACAAGATAGGCCAATACTGATGATGACACCAAATGCAAACTTCCCAAGCATGTTGAAACGCACATGCCACTGATAAGGTTCCCAAAAAAGGCGCCAAAGGATATACAGCACTAGAAAGACACCAATCATATAAGCCATATAGTAATTAATGATCATAATGGCGGTAAGCGGCAGAATGAATAACCAGATACTACGACCGTCTAATACCTTCTCTAGACCTAATATAATTAAGGGTAGGAGAATTGCGGCATCAAGCCAGAGTAGATTAAGTTGATTCGCGACTAACCAGCCCATAAAGGCATAGCTTGTTCCAAAGACAGGCAGCGTATAACCTTTTTGCCAATTCAATTTGTGAATGGCAAAAGCAAATGACCAACTTGCTAAGCCATATTTTAAAACGGTTAGTAAGAGGATGCCGGCTGGTAAGTGGACATTATCAAAAAATAGTAGAATGAAATTCAAGGGACTAAATAGATAGTAGGCCCAATCACCAAAGGTTTCACCGCCAAGACCCTTTGAAAAACTATAAAATAGCTGATTTTGATCCTGAGTGAGCATGGTTTTAAAAGCACTGAAAAAATCAATATATTGTTGGCCTAAATCAACGGTCAGCAAGGTACTGCTACCAAAAGGTGCCATATGGCGACTAGCAAAATAGACCGTCATAATTAGGGTTGGCAACAAAAAGGCACCCCAAAGGGCGCGGGTGTTTTTTTGCCATTTTAAAGGATTGAAAATGTTAGACATGCGTAAACTCCAATTTAATTAAGTTACTTCTATTAAAACACATTTATAATTATCGTACCTAAACTTATTTTTAGCACGAGGTATGCTACAATAGTAAAAGTTATTCAAGTAAAAAAGGGGTCAAATTATGCAAGCACCAAAACGACGTGGTGGACGTGGTAAGTCATCATCAATGTCACGCATCCCTGCCCGTCTAAATGTATTGCTCGGTATTGTTATTCTTATGCTAGGGGCCTTAGGTTGGCGCTTAGGGACACTACAAATCGCGCAAGGAAAACAATTTAAGGCAGAAGTAAATAGTTCTGACTCAAGCATTGAGCAAGTCAATGTGCAACGTGGAATTATCTACGATAGTACTGGAAAAGCGTTGGTCACAAATTCTGGCTCACAAGCGATTACCTACACGAAACCTAAGAATGTCACAGAAGGTGATATGTATAAGGGTGCCAATGAGGTTAGTAAGTATGTGCGTGTGGATACAAAACAATTATCTGACGCCAATGTCAATAAATATTATATTCAAGATGAACATCGTGCTGCTGATTTGGCAAAGCAAGCTGGCATCACGAGTGCACCAGGTACCGATAAATATGTATCTGAATTAACGGATTATGCTAAGAAAAATCAAAATCAAGTGCAGTTAACTTCTGAACAAAAAAATGCTGCCATGATTTTCCAAAAGATGGAAAATGCCTACGCACTCTCAACAGTTTATCTGAAGGATAAGGGTGTTACACAAGGTGAAATTGCTGATATTGGTGAACGCCAATCAAAGATGCCTGGTGTGGCAGTTGGCCTATACTATCAACGTGAAGGTTCAAAGAATTCCGATGAGTCGTTAGCTAGTCTAGTTGGTGGCGTTTCAAAGTCTGGATTACCGGAAGAGCGAGTGAATTCCTTATTGCAAGAAGGTTACTCGCGTGATGATACAGTGGGTATTTCAGGTCTAGAAAAGCAATACGAAGATACACTTAAGGGAACCAAGCGTCGCATTGAAATCAATGTTAATCAGCAAGGGAACACAACACAAAAGGTATTGTATGGTGGAAAAGCCGGCTCAAACTTGCATTTGACAGTGAACGCCAAGTTCCAAAAGGACGTTCAAGAAATCCTAAAGAGTCAAATGCCAGGTGGCTTAACTCAGGGAGCCTACGCTGTGGTAATGAATCCTAAAACCGGTGGTGTCTATGCCATGGGTGGGGTTAATCGTCTGAATGATGGAAAGTTGCAAGATGATGCACTTTCAACGATTAATCGTGCTGAAGTTGTCGGATCAGTCGTTAAGCCGGCTATGATTACAAACGGATTGTTGCATGGTACGATTACACCGGAAAACAATACGATTGTCGATCAACCAATTCGTGTTGCTGGAACGTCTGTTAAGGCATCTTACTTTAACCCGACAGGCGCACAGTCAATTCCATTGACCGCGTCGGATGCGCTTGAAGTGTCATCTAACTCGTATGTGATGCAGTTGATGTTGCAGATGGCAGGACAACCATACCATGCCGGTATGACGTTGAATGGGCTTAATACCAATATCTTCCAAACGATGCGTGAAGGATTCAATCGTTTTGGTTTGGGTGTTAAAACTGGAATTGATTTGCCAGGTGAAACTGCAGGTTTGCGTGGAGACACTGACCGTAGTCACATTGGTAATGCTTTGGATGAAACTTTTGGACAGTATGATACGTATACAACGATGCAGTTAGCACAATATGTGTCAACGATTGCCAATGGTGGTTACCGTATGGAGCCACATGTTGTCCAATCCATTGAAGAGCGTAGTGATCGTTCAAAGGTTCGCCAAACTGAAACAACGATTGCGCCAAAATCACTTGGATCGGTTGGCTGGACTCCGGCACAACGCCAAGTAATTTGGGATGGAATGGATAAAGTTGTTAATGGTAGCAGCCGCTTCGTAACTGGAAAGAAATTGCAAGATTTGAAGCCAGGTGTATATGCGAAGACGGGTACTGCTGAAACGTTTACTAATGGTCAACCAACGATTACCTCTTCATTGATTGCGTTTGCACCAAATGCCGATGTTGCCATGGCAATCGTGGTGCCTGGTGTTTCACAAAGTGCGGAACTTGTTAATATTCCAATCGCTAAAGAAATCTATAAGGCATATTGGAAGGATGTTGAAAGTCCTAAGAATGTGCCAGGTCAAAATACAAATTAATTTGTGTTAAACTGAGTCATAGACATGACTCAGTTTTTTTTATGAAGGAAATTTTAACATGATAGATAAGTCAAACAGCAGATCACAAGCATTATCACATTTGGCAGAATTATCAGACCAACAGCGAGTTTGGTATTTACAGAAATTGGTCCAACAAGTAACAGCACTCACTGAGTGGCAAAATGCAAAAGTTGTTGCTTTAACAATGGCCCAAGACGAAGAATTACCCACGGAATTATTAATTCAAACGGCATTATTACAAGGGAAAAAAGTACTTCTACCAAAAGTGCGTCCAAATCATAAAATGGATTTCATTCAAGTTGACGAAAAAACGGATTATGCCCGACATAAATTCGGGATGTTAGAGCCAATCGGCGAACCCTTTGTGAATTTAGATGAGATTGATTTTGTACTTGTACCAGGGTTAGCATTTGCTGAAGACGGTCAACGATTGGGCTTTGGAGGCGGTTACTACGACCGTTGGTTACCCAAAGTTAATGCCCCAAAGGTTGGCGTAACATTGGCTGCCAATTATTTTAAACGAGCGCAATGGCCGGTTGAACAGACGGATTACGCTTTAGACAAAATTATTGTATTGGATGGTTATCATGAATAATAAAGATATGTGGCAGCGCATACAGGCGCGGCCAGTAACATGGTTGCTAACGTTCTTAATGATTGTGATTTTTTTAATTGAACTGTTGTTCTCGCAAAGTTTTCAAATTAAAGCACCGATTCTCTACCAAATGGGTGCCGCTTATACACCAAGTATTATTGATGGACAATGGTGGCGCTTAATCAGTGCTGGTTTTTTACATGGATCGCCAATCCATTTGATTGGTAACTTGGTTGTGTTTGTATGGCTAGGTGAATTGATTGAAGGGATGTTGGGGCGGCTGGC
Organism: Weissella viridescens; assembly: GCF_001437355.1. Taxonomy (GTDB): domain Bacteria; phylum Bacillota; class Bacilli; order Lactobacillales; family Lactobacillaceae; genus Weissella; species Weissella viridescens. The sequence continues at coordinate 314,691 of NZ_JQBM01000002.1, forward strand.
TATGCTCGTCTTATTCCTTAATAGTATTGTGGCCGGTAACCTTTTATCACTGTGGATTGATCCATGGCAGACGTTAAGTGTGGGTGCCTCAGGTGGCATTTTTGGTTTTTTTGCAACATTTATTGTTTTTTGGCTTTTGGCTAGACAACCAGATCAATGGCGTGAACAAGCCAAAAGTATGGGGGCCCTGTTTGTTTTAATGATTGTCCTTAGCTTAATGACCCCCTCTGTGAGTGTTTCGGGTCATGTCGGAGGGTTTATCGGCGGATTACTCTTAACTGCAGGTGTCATGTGGCGGCGTCCGTTACAAGGCACCTTTAGAATTAAGATAACTGGCATACTTTTGAGCTGGTTAATAACATTGAGTGTTTACAGTGCAATAGTGTTTTTGAGTTTACAGCGATGGGGAGGGTAACATGCATAATTTTCTAGATGTGTTAAATTTGCTCAAGAAGTACGATATTTATATTCATGTTGGTAAGCGGCTGTGGGACATTGAATTAGCTGCAATTGAAATTGATAATCTATATAGAGCCAAGCTGATTACGCCCAAAGAATATGCACAAATTAAGCTAGTTCTGAATCGTGAACATGAAGATGAAGCGCGTCGCGAGCAGGAACAAGAAAAATACTAAAAAAAATAAAAATAGGTGTTTTTTTTGCAGGACGAATACGATATAATAATATTTGAAAGAAAAAGAAAACGTTTACAAAATGTTTTCTTGGCAAGATAACTTAAACAAAAAATATATTGGAGACGACAATAATGGCTAAAGATAAGTTAATCGGTGTTGATTTAGGTGGAACAACAATTAAGTTTGCAATTTTGACCAGCGAAGGTGAAATTCAACAAAAATGGTCAATTCGTACAAATATCTTAGATGAAGGGTCACACATCGTGCCTGACATTATTGATTCAATTAACCACCACTTGGATCTTTTCCAACTTTCACGTGAACGTGTGATTGGAATTGGAATGGGAACTCCAGGAACAATTGACTTTGAAAATGGAACAGTTCGTTCAGCATACAACTTGAACTGGAGCGGTGAACAAGCTGTTCGTGCCCAACTTGAAGCTGGAACAGGTTTCCCTGTAACTTTGGATAATGATGCTAACTGTGCCGCCCTTGGAGAACAATGGCGTGGTGCCGGAGACAACGAACCTAATGTTGACTTCATTACACTTGGAACAGGTGTTGGTGGTGGATTAGTTCTTGATGGTAAGCTTGTTCACGGTGCTGCGGGTTCAGCCGGTGAAATCGGTCACGTGATTGTTGAACCTGATGGTTACCAATGTACTTGTGGAAACAAGGGATGTTTGGAACAATACGCTTCAGCAACTGGTGTTGTGCACTTGGCACAAGATTTGGCCGAAGCTTACGTTGGAAGCGCTCGTTTGAAGGAAATGATTGACAACGGTGATGAAGTGACTTCAAAGATTGTCTTCGATCTTGCTAAGGAAGGTGATTTCCTTGCCAACGAAGTTGTTGATAAGGTCGGACACTATCTTGGTTTGGCATGTGCTAATCTAGCTAATACTTTGAACCCAACTAAGATTATCATTGGTGGTGGTGTTTCAGCCGCTGGTTCATTCTTGTTAGACCGTATCGATGCTAACTTCCAAAAGTTTGCCTTCAAGCCAACGCGTGATGTTACTGAATTGCGCTTAGCTGAATTAGGTAACGATGCTGGTGCATACGGAGCAGCTTCAATTGCTTTGCAAAGCAACCGGACAATTGCCTAAATAAAAAAAGCCGGAAACGGCTTTTTTTTATGTTGAAAACTAAATTTTTTTAAAAAATGACGTAACAGTTCATTCTTATGTGAAAAGAATGGTAAAATTATTTATTAAATAGGACTGAAAAAAGGAAAGGGGGAGCCGAAAATGAATTTACTTTGGACAGTATTATTAACAATTCTGATTATCTGGGTCGCTTGGACTGCTGGAATGTGGCTCTGGACGCGTTATGGTGCAAAATCTAGTGCGAAGGTATTGGATTCTAAGGATTTTGATGAACAAAGTCGTGGACATCAAATTTTTGACTTGCGCGATGCTGACTCATTTAAAGCAAAACATGTACTTGGTGCACGTAACGTGCCGTATGCGATGTTAAAAGATAATCATGCTGCGATTCGTAAGGATCAACCGGTTTTCTTATACGATACAAATATGCAATACTCATCACGATTGGCGCGAATCTTAAAGAAAGAAGGGTATCACAATATTTATATCCTTAAGAACGGATTTGCTACTTATCATGGTCGTACGAAATCAAGCAATGTGAACTAAAAAAGAGATGCGATGATTAATTTCATCGCATCTCTTTATTTTTAATGATTAATAACGTGAACCGTGTGAGTGAGCAGCCTTACGCGCTGACTTCAATTCTGTATTGTCGAACTTTGCTTGTTCTTCTTCCAAAGGTTCAATTTCAATCTTGTGGTAAGTAAAACCAGCAGCGGCAGCCGCAGCAATTGTTCCGGCAATTCCAGTAAGTAAACCAAATCCGAACTTCTTCATAATGGTTAATCCTCCTATTTATTGTTATTATTATTTTACCATACTTACGCTAAAAAAGAATTGTTCAAGGATGATAGGAAGAGATTATGCAAAAATTAATTGTCATAGTGGGACCGACTGCGGTGGGGAAAACAGCCCTATCAATTGCACTTGCTCAAGCAATTGGTGGAGAAATTGTATCAGGTGATTCGATGCAGGTATACCAACAACTTGATATTGGAACGGCTAAGGCGACACCGACTGAGCAAGCGGCCGTTCCACATCATATGCTTGATTTAGTCGCGCCAACTGAATCTTACTCAGTGGCACAATTCGTTGAACAAGCCCGACGCGAAATTAACGCGATTACACAACGAGGGCATGTGCCAATTTTAGTTGGTGGAACTGGCTTCTATGTACAAGCGCTATTAGGAGACCGTCCGTTAGCAATGATTGATGAAGAACCAGATCCGGCATTTGAAGCGAAATGGGATGCGGAAGTCGGTCAAAACGGCGAAGGAAAATTACGAGAGGCTTTGCAGGCAGTTGATCCAATCAGTGCTGCGCGTATTTTACCAGGCCAAATTAGACGGTTGAAACGGGCCTTGCTAGTTAGTTTACAGTCAGGACAACCCTTTTCAAGTCTACAACCTGAACCCGAACGACTTTACGATGCAAAACTGATTGGTCTAAATACTGACCGTACGGTTTTATATGACAGAATCAATCAACGGGTTGATGACATGGTTAAAACCGGGTTATTGGAAGAGACAGAACTGGTCGCACAACTACCAGATACAGCCACAGCTAAAAAAGCGATTGGTTATAAAGAACTATTTCCATACCTAGACGGTCAAGTTGACTTAAACACGGCAACGGAGGCCTTAAAACAGGCATCTCGAAGGTATGCGAAGCGTCAACTAACCTGGTTTAACAATCAAATGCCGGACATTGAATGGCATGATTTGGTTCAAAATCCAGATGAAATTGACGCGGTTATTACAGAAACACAAAGTTTCGTGTCAGGTTAGCTGACATTTCATTTTAAATCTTCAAGCCAAAGTGGTATAGTAATGGCATAGGAGGTTTGATAGATGTCTGAGCGAGAATTAAAACGTGATTTGGCAATCCTGCCAATCAGTGTAGTTCGTGAGTTAACAGGTCTGTCGGACCGCCAAATTCGTTACTATGATCAGCAAGAATTGATTGCACCACAACGTGGAGCGGGAAAGCAACGTCGGTATTCTTTAAATGATATTGATCGTTTGATAGAAATAGCCGATTACATGGATATGGGGTACACGGTAGCCGATATCCATGAGATGGATGCCAAGAAGCATCGTAAAGCTGAACCTAACACTGATGTTGAGATGCGAAAAGCCTTCGCTGATGAACTTGTGCGAATTGGTCGTTTTGATAACAGTCGTCACTTTTAGAATTTCATAGAGGAGAATCTATTCATGCGTAAGCAGTATACAAAAGAAACCATCCGACAACTAATTCAAGATGAAAATGTAGAGTTTTTACGTCTACAATTTTCTGACGTATTTGGAAGCATCAAGAACGTTGAAGTGCCTATCTCTCAACTAGAGAAGGTGCTAGACAACAAGGTGATGTTTGATGGATCATCAATTGAAGGCTTTGTACGTATTGAAGAATCAGATATGTATCTATACCCTGATCTTGATACATTTATGATTTTCCCATGGGCGACTGATTCACATGGTGGAAAAGTAGCACGTTTGATTTGTGATATTTATAATGTGGACCGTGAGCCATTTATTGGTGATCCACGTAGCAATTTGAAGCGTGTTCTTAAAGACATGGAAAACATGGGTTATTCAAATTTCAATCTTGGAACAGAACCTGAATTCTTCTTGTTTAAGATGGATGAATTTGGTAACCCAACAACTAAGTTGAACGATAAGGGTGGTTACTTTGACTTGGCCCCACTCGACTTAGGTGAAAATACACGTCGTGAAATGGTTTTGGAAATGGAAAAGATGGGCTTTGAAGTTGAAGCAGCCCACCACGAAGTTGCACCAGGACAACACGAAGTTGACTTTAAGTATGCTGATGCCCTTGAAGCGGCGGATAACATTCAAACATTTAAGTTAATTGTTAAGACGATTGCGCGTAAGCACAATCTGTATGCCACATTCATGCCAAAGCCAGTTTCTGGAATTAACGGAAATGGAATGCACGTGAATATGTCATTGTTCAAGGATGGACAAAACGTCTTCTTTGATGAAAAGGGTGAAGAACAACTTTCAGAAACAGCTTATAATTTCTTGGGTGGAATCTTGGAACACGCTCAAAACTTTACAGCTGTGACAAACCCAACTGTTAACTCATATAAGCGTTTGACTCCTGGATTTGAAGCGCCTGTTTACATTGCTTGGTCTGGTTCAAATCGTTCACCAATGGTCCGCGTCCCAGCTTCACGTGGACAAAGCACGCGTCTTGAATTGCGTTCAGTTGACCCAACTGCAAATCCATACCTTGCGTTTGCGGCCATTCTTGAATCTGGATTAGACGGAATCGAACACAAGATGACACCTAATGATTCAGTAGATCAAAACATTTACCTTATGGATGAGACAGAACGTCGTAAGGCCGGAATTCGTGACTTACCTGATACACTTTTGGCAGCCGTAAATGATCTTGAAGGTGATGATGTTGTGAAGAAGGCATTGGGATCTTACATGGCACGTACATTTATTGATGCTAAGCGCCTTGAATATGGTTCATACCGTCAAGAAGTTTCACAATGGGAGTTGGATAACTACCTCGAACAATACTAAACATAAAAGTTTTCTAAATGTTTTAAAAAAAGCCCTTTATCTGCTTACAGATACGGGCTTTTTTTGTGTAACGCGTTATAGTAAAGGAGTAGTAGTATCCTAAACACACACTAAGAAAATTTGGAGGGACAAAAAGATGGAAAATATGCCCTACATTCAGACGGAAATTCCGGATAATGAAAACGTATTAAACAATAAATTAAATGCAAAGGTGAAGTATGTTGAAGACGTCACCACTGCCCTAAATGAACATGATGATCGTCGTGTCTATGAATTAATTAATAGTAAGAAGTACAATGAATTAATCCGTGGGGTGGAACATGCGGATGATAATCGTTCTTTGGCTAGTTTGGTTACAGATTTGCAACCAGATTTGAGTCACCACTTAGCTGATAAATTGATTCAATATCTCGCTGAAGCGTTTCCTTTCTTCTACTATCAAGAAAGTGCTTTGGGTGTTTTTGAAGTTTACTTTGGAAATTGGTGGGACCGTGCTTATTTTGGACGCCTAGACCCCATTAATGTGCAATTTAAGTTCAAGCAAGAAGAGTATCAGAAGTTAGTTGAGTCCGTTCGTTTGGCAGCTAAGGGACAACGTTACCATTCAGCAGCTATTGATGAATTGACAAAAACTAACGAAGAATTGCAACAACTTGTGGAAAAGCAAGGCGAACGTAATACGCAACGTCAAAATCTTGAAAACCAATTAGCCCAATTAGATGAAAAGGGTGGATTCTTTAACCGTCCTTCAACTGAAGAGCGCGATAATTTGAAGACGCAGTTGTCAGCTTTGGATGAAGAAGATGAACAAGCTGAAACAGTACCAGACCAAATCGAAAAGAATAACGCAACGATTTTGGCCTATTCAAAAGAAGATACCATTTTGATTTATGAGCAACGTGCGATTAATGAAAAATTTGGATCTTTTGATCAATTTGAGGCGGCTGCTAAGTCCCTTTATGTTGATTATGTTAAGCAATTAGCTGCTGTTGCGGAGGGAGGTCAAGCCGATGCCTAATCAATTACAGAACCGCGTTGAAAACTATGTTGGACTGTTAAATCAAAACATTCATGCCATTCAAGATGAGTTAAATCAAACGCAACAATTAGTTGAGAGTAGCGAACCTGGGACAGTACACTTGATGGCTGAACAGTTGATGCAAGCCCACCTAGAAACACAGTGGGTGCAAGTACCTCGTCAATATAGCCACGCAGATTATTTCTTAATTGCAATGGATCGTTTTATGCAATTAGATGGGGTCACTGGATATAGCGTTTTATTGCCTGTTGAAAAAGAAACTGTCACTTTGGTGATGACTAACTTAAACGTACCCGCCGCATTTGCCTTTGAAGAAAACAAAGATCAAAACGGTGGCGCCTATTTTGTTGAGTTATCAACGGGTGAACGCTTGTTCTACTGGTCGCTTGAACGTAAGCAAATTCAATTCAACGCACGTGGCATTATTGATTTGTTAGTTGGTAACTTTGCCAAGCAACATGTGACTGTTGAACAAAACCAAATTATCGCAACGATGTTGACGGAATTTGGTCGCTATATGGAACGGGTTTTCAATTACAGTGTTGATTTCAACTTGCTAGAAACTCGTGATGACGACGTCTACCAATTAATCCAACACGCTGAACCACAAGGCATGTTGGATAAGCTCTTCGTTTTGTCGGCTGACACCGATTATTTCTTACAAAGTATTCCAAATGGTGCCGGTGTCATGTTAGATGATAATACTGAAGTCCGTATTTTCTTTGTGAATGATGCGAATGCACTTGGTGCACAACGTTGGCATTTCCAAGTTATTGATGGTCGTGATCAGTACTCATGGTTAGATATTCTTTTGAAGTATGACTTTATTGCCAACTGGTACCTTTCAGAAACGGATACGCTTGAAGTGAGCTATGATCAGTTAGTCTTTGCTGTTCAAACAACGCAGCCGACTGATATTCAATCAATCTTTACTGCTGAGCAAGGAACAACACCAATGCTAGATGAGGAAGTGCTTGCAGCTAAACGAGCAGCTGAGGCACAGGCCAAAGAAGCTGCAGAAAAGGCAGAGCGTGAAGCTCAAGCAGCTACTGAAAAGGCAGAAAAAGAAGCACAGGCAGCTGAAGCTAAGGCTGAAGCAGAAGCTCAATCTGAAAGCGAAACGCCAGAGGCTGCAGTTGACGATGCAACGGTAGACCCAACTGAGGTAACTTCAGAGACAGATGATACTGAGACAGCGGTAGATAGTTCTGAGAGTACGTCGGCTGATGCAACATCGGCGACTTCGACAAGTGGGAAGACGTTTGAAGAGGAGATTGGAGAAGCGCTTAATTCTTCAAATAACACATCGGAAGGATAAAACACGATGCTACTAGATTTTGCGAGTTACTTACACGATACTAAATCAATGTTTGGTGAAGTTAGTGGTAATTGGGAGCGACCCATAAAAAGGGATGACATGTTATTAAATGATTATCTTAATTTGGATATTTCATTGAGTAATTTGATGGCGGCGACCCATACAACAAACGCAAATGTTCCTGATCCAGTACCTGGCGTACCAGATACGGAAGCTGTTGATTTGTATGCGCAAGCCCTAGTTCAGTTCTTGTGTGTGAGTTTGAAGCAAGACTGGACGCATTTGATTGTTTTGGAAGATGAAGATTTGGATGCCTTTAAACGCTTCCCACAACGTTATCTTTTACATCAATTTGCGGGCATTAAAACAATGTTATCGAATAGTTATCACCAAAAACGCCAAGATGATTTTTCACATGCCTGGCGCTCTTTCCTAAAGTTAGGGCTAAACGAGTTAGCCTTAGAGCCAGTTGCCATTGATGCAGCTGTGCGCAAAATTGTAACACCAGAGAATTAGCTTGCGCCAAGCTAATTTTAGCCTTACAATAGTTAGATAGTTGCTTTATGCAAGCTATCTTTCTGGACCCGTAGCATAACTGGATAATGCACTCGGTTTCTACCCGAGCGATTGTGGGTTCGAACCCCACCGGGTCCATAATAAAAAACCGTCAGCCTTGCGTTGACGGTTTTTTATTTGTACAAATATAAGGCGATAGAAGTCACCATTGAATTCAATACAGACACCGGTATATATTTGATCGTCTATGCTTTCAATCGCACAAACAACTTGACCGCCATAAATGAATGGCGAAATGTTTCGGGGATTATAGAGTGTTTTTGCTTGTTCATACATATCGTTCCAAATATTCATAAGGTGTATTTCCTTTCCATGAGTTCGTTGATTAAATGACGTCTTAATGTATTGATATAAAAGCTTGTTGCTAGCCATATTTATTGCTAAACTAATTTAGTTAACTTAAAAGACATGGGAGAGTAGGCAAATGGATTTTGACAATGTTGTGGCATCTTTAGATGCACAAATTAAACATATTACAAAGAAAAATAAAGGGTATATTTGGATTTCAAATATTCTAAGTATGGCCAATATTTTACTGTCATCAAGTATTCCAATCTTAATTTCAATGGCAGAAAAGAATGTGAACTTACTTTTGATGGTATCAATTTTTTCTGCATTAATTACATTAGTTCAAACTTTTAAATCAACATTTGGTCTTAATAATAAGATTCAAAATACGGCAATGGCGATTGCGTATTTGAAGAAAGAAAAGTTGCTTTTTGAAACGAAAACGACACCTTATGATCAAGATCAAGAAGAGAATATGCATATGTTGGCGCAAAATATTGCCTCACGGACGGATGATATTTTGGATAGCTTGAAAGAACAATAATATATAAAGCTAACTCACACGGAGTTAGCTTTTTTTATAATTCATCGTGGTTATCGGCCAGTGATGTACTGATTGAAGCTGAAATTGAGGTGCTCGTTGAAGCGAGGCTCATACTAGTTGCGTGGGTTTCTGCGATAACCTCAGACTCAATAACTGAATTTGGTTGGATTAATGTAGTTGCTGAGACAACTGGGTACGCCGCAGCGCCATAAGTGGTGTCATCTGTATGGAAGGTGGTTGCCTCTGTTTGACGGCGATCCAACAGATATTGTGCGGTTGTCCGTTCAACTTCGGCTTCATCAGCGCGTTGCCAACCGGGGATTAAGCAAAGGTCGACAATCATCCAGATATAAGTAATGAAAATACCGAGTCCGAATGTTAAAAATGGAATTAGGGTCATGGCGACAGCAGTTCCAGTTTTACCACGGTAATAACGGTGTGCGCCAAAGCAACCGAAAGTTACGGCTAGAATATAAGTTGCGGCCTCGCTTTTTGTCCGACGTTGAATTTCAGCATCGACCAAGGTTTGCTCAGGTACGGTTAACTGACGTAGTAATTCGTTATTCATAATAGCTCCTATCGTAGGGTGGTTAAGTGTTGCTTTAATTTAATGAAATTATATCATGTTAATGATAAAAATATTAGAATGTGCCAAATTAACGAATGATATTTGTTATAATAGAGTCATTAATAGGGGATATGCGTATGAAATTTGATATAAAGAAAACAAGCGGTTATCATGCCACAAAGAAACCACAAATTTTAGAACGTCCGGGTTATCGCTGTCTCTGTATCAATGGGGCGGGTGATCCTAATGGAGAAGACTTTTCAGTCGATATTCAAGCGATGTATGCATGTGCATATGGATTGAAAATGGGATACAAAAAATCCGGCATCGAAGCTAACGATTTCGATGATTATGTGGTCCCGCCGTTACAAGGTTATTGGACAATCAATGAACGTGCTCAAAAATTGGGAACATGGACGAAAGCGGATTTAGTGTATCGCTTAGAAATTGTGATTCCTGAGTTTGTACCTGATGCTTTTATTCAGGAGACCCTGGCAGCAACGCAAACGGCAAAGGCTGACGTCGAGCGCATTGATCAAGTCAGTATCGGAACAATTGCACCGGCAAAAATTTGCCACATCTTACATGTCGGACCATACGATGACGAGCAGAATAGTTTTGATACGATGCATGCTTTCATTAATGCTCATGGAGCAGTTCGAACAAGTAAGACACATCGAGAGATTTATTTGAGTGACGCCCAACGGACCGCACCCGAGAAGCTAAAGACGATTTTGGAAGTGACCATAGCGGAGGAGGCATGATATGGACGTTGGTATTTTATTGATATTATTCATTGTGGGCGTGATTTGTCTCATGTATGGTGTTCAGGGGCATAGTTCAATGCGTAATCGTACGATACTCACAGTTGCAGGATTGGCTTGTTTGATTGCCGCCACCTTCTACTTTGTCTTGAATGTGTGAGGGGAATCATAATGAGTGATGATTATATTCATAGCCTGCGCGAAGCAGTGGGGCATCAGCCGATTATCTTGAATTTTGCAGGTGGTATTTTAACGAATGCCCAAGGAGACGTGTTGCTGCAGAAAAGAACTGACTTCAATGCTTGGGGTCTCCCAGGTGGAGCCTTGGAACTCGGTGAAAGCCAGGCTGAAGCGTGCCAACGTGAATTTAAGGAAGAAACCGGTCTTCGAGTGAAAGTGACGCAGTTATTAGGTAGCCTATCAAAGGCAACACAACGCTATCCAAATGGCGATTTGGCACAAACAATCGTGACGATGTTTAAAGTCGAAGTGGTTGGTGGCACACTTGAAGTCGCGAATGCAGAAACTGCAGACCTAGCCTTTTTTGCATTAGACAATCTTCCTGAGATTTTTAATGACCAGCATCAAGTCGTGTTAACCCACTATCGTAAGGGCCAATATCCCTTCTATGATTAAAAGCGTAGAGACATAAGCTGACATAATAACGCGCTGACGAGGAAACAAAATAGATTTGGGTACTTCATAAAGGAGCAATAATAATGTTTAATAAAATGCGAGTGATGTTATACGTTGACGATGTGCAGGTAATCAGTGACTTTTGGCAGAAGTATGTGAAAGCTGAGATTGCTGAAACAAATGCCTTGCCAGATGATTTTAAAAATATTGTCTTACAAGTTGGTACCCAGATGCAGTTGAGTCTTTTTGATAAGACGTTTATTGAGAAGTATTCACCAGAGGTGCTTGGCAATACGCCATCGCTAATGCTGTTTAGCGATGACTTTGAAGCATTGCACGATGCAATTCCCGGAGCACTTGATATTATGGAAAACAACGGTCAACAAACTTTTGCTTTTCCTGATCCAGAAGGTAACTATTTTGTAATTGCCAAAGCTTAGATGCTGACGCTTTCAACGTAACTCCTAAACCAAAACAATAAGAGGTATAAAAATATGATTCCATGGAAACCGAGCAAGCAAGATTATTTAGCAGACTTAGATTACTTACGGGAGCAAGCGTTGTTCGAAAAGAAAGGTAATCTTAAGTACAAAGCCAAAGCAGGTCTAAATATGCAGCCTGGTTATGATGATCCGATTATGGAACAATGGAAGGCTGATAATTCAGGGCCTTATACGCCGGATTCAGAACGTACGAATGAATTTACATTAACTGAGCCAACCCAATATGACCAAATTGGGTTGCAGATGCAAACTACGATGGGAAGTGAGTCCATTGATATTTCTGAAGACGTTGCAACGGAGCGCGTGGTTACTGACACTGGAACAATTTTATATGTTTACCAGCCAGCAACATTGGATGCCGATTTAACCCCAATTGTGTTCTATCACGGCGGTGGCTGGGTTGGTGGTGCACCGCTTGTGCCACAAAATTTCCTTAAGCACTTAGCCCAAATAACGCAACGAACAGTGATCAATGTTGATTATGCCTTGGCGCCTGAGAAAAAGGGGAAATGGGCCGTTGAAGAGTGCTACGCCGTACTAGCATGGTTGGCGACTGATACAGCTGATTTTGTTTCAAGTAAACAGTTCATCATTGGCGGCGATAGTGCTGGTGCTAATTTGACGGCGGCTGTCAGTTATTTGAATGAAAAGAATCATACACATTATGTTGAAAAACAGTTTATGTTCTATCCAGTATTGACATTAGACGTTGATCAGACGAAGGATGTGACTTGGGAAATCGAACGTTTTGGTGTCGAAGATGCTGAGATTAAGGCTAGCCTAAGTAAACAAATTCAAGAAATACCACAGGGATTGCCGGTCATGCACCAAATTTATGCTGGTGGTGAAGATGCAACGCACGAAGTTAATGAATGGCTACAATCAAAATAATTGACGTACAAGATAGCGCGGATGCTATCTTTTTTAATCTACCGGGAGTAAAATATGCCAGAAACGATTCAACTCATTAATGCACATGAAAATAATTTAAAGAATATCTCGCTGGAAATTCCAAAAAATAAAATCACGATTTTTACAGGTGTTTCTGGTTCAGGAAAGTCATCAATTGTATTTGATACGATCGCACAAGAGTCAGGTCGTCAAATGAACGAAACCTACTCTGGAATCGTGCGGACGTTCTTACCAAAGTACAAACGGCCAGCCATTGATGATATTAAAGGACTTTCTCCAGTCATTATTGTGAATCAAAAGCCCATGGGTGGGAATGCTCGTTCAACTTTGGGGACGACGACCGACATCAATTCGTTATTTCGGATTTTGTTTTCGCGATTCGCGACACCACATTTAGGCGACTATGCGAACCTGTTTTCATTTAATGACCCGCAGGGGATGTGTCCAACATGTGAAGGCTTGGGCCGGATTATTACGTTAAACATTGATGCAGCGTTTGACCGGACAAAATCATTGAACGAAGGACCGTTTATCTACCCTGGTTACAAAGTTGATAGTATGCAATGGCGCACTTATGCCGAGTCTGGCTTCTTTGATAATGATAAACCCTTGCAGGATTATACGGATGAAGAATGGCATCAGTTCTTATATGGTGAGCCAACCAAGGTGGAAATTACGTATAAGAAATCAAAATTAGAAGTGACGTACGAAGGCTTTGTCACGCACTTTATCCGGACGCAAGTAAAGACTGATAAGGAACAAACCAAGACATCAGCGAAAATCATGGATGAGTTTAGCGTGGCTGAAACGTGTCCAGATTGTGAAGGTAAGCGCTATAATGATCAAGTTTTGGCATCAAAAATTGATGGTTACTCAATTTTTGATCTCACTGATATGGAATTAGATCAATTAACAACTGTTTTAGCAGATTTAGAGGTTCCGGAAGGGGCGTCAGGACTAATTGATGGTATTAAGGAACGTGTTGATAACTTGATTGAAATTGGGTTGGGCTACATGGCATTAACACGTGAAACCAGTACGTTATCAGGTGGTGAGTCTCAGCGTGTGAAGATGATTAAAAATCTTTCAAGTAGTTTGACAGATATGATTTATGTCTTTGATGAACCAAGTACAGGGTTGCACCCTAAAGATGTTCACCGAATGAATGATTTGTTAGCTGAAATTCGGGATATTGGTAATACAGTTCTGGTTGTTGAACATGATCCAGATGTTATTAAAATTGCAGATTATATTGTTGATGTTGGACCTCATGCTGGGGTTAACGGTGGTGAAATTATGTACACTGGTAGTTATGCGGGTCTCTTAGAATCCGATACGCTAACAGGACGTTCTTTGAAGTTGGCATTACCATTCAAAGAAACGCCACGCCCAGCCGAGCGTTTTATTCAAACTCAAGCCAGCTCATTGCATAACTTGAAGGATGTTGCGCTTAGTGTACCGGAACAAACGTTGACGGTCTTGACTGGTGTTGCTGGATCAGGAAAAAGTTCGTTAATTAAGGGTGTGTTCTTACCAGAACATCCAGACGCCATTTACATTGACCAAAAGCCAATTCACACCAATAGTCGTTCAAATCCGGCAACTTATATGGATTTGATGACACCGTTGCGTAAGCTATTTGCAACAGCGAATGATGTGGATTCAGGATTGTTCAGTTATAATTCAAAAGGGGCTTGTACCGAATGTAACGGAACAGGAAAGCTACAATTGAATTTGTCATATATGGATCAAAATGACATTACTTGCCCACATTGTCATGGTAATCGTTTTGAACCAGATGTGTTGCAATATACCTATAAAGATAAGAATATCGTGGACGTCATGGAGATGCCTTTTGACGAAGCGTTGGATTACTTTGAAGCTAAGCCCATCTTGAAGAAGTGTCAACAATTGGTGGATGTTGGGTTAGGTTATTTGAGTTTAGGACAAAGCCTAGACACTTTGTCAGGTGGTGAAGTACAACGTTTGAAGTTAGCAAAGGAGCTAGCTGGTAAGAATGGTATTTACGTTTTGGATGAACCAACGACAGGGTTGCATATGTCTGATATCTCGTTGATTTTAGATATTTTGAACCGATTGGTGGATAATGGTAATACTGTAGTTGTCATTGAGCACAACGTGGATGTTATTCGTCAGGCTGATTGGATGATTGACATGGGACCGGCTGGTGGAAACGCCGGTGGGGAAATCCTCTATACGGGTACCCCAGAAAGTTCAGTAAGCGATGCTAAGTCAGTGACTGGACAATATTTGTAAGCAAAAATAAAATGGTCGTAGACTTTATTGTCTACGACCATTTTTATTTAGTAGTTAATAACTATTTTTCAAATCGTTTTTGAATGGCTTTCGTCAAACGTTTACGTGCATGTGTATCCATCTGCATATAAACATTTTCCGGTAGCTGTGAACGTTGGGCGTTCGTTAGATGTTCTTGACGAAGCGCGTTCTTCAAAGCGAATAACACATCGTCTTGATTATCAACGACCGGACCAACAATATCGTGTGGATCAATTGCAAAATGACGATTTTCAACAAGTTCATCAAATTGGTAATAAATGACAGGACGATTTTGCAAAGCAAAGTCGAAACTCACACTTGAGTAATCGGTAATCATGACCTGATTGCCACGGAGTAATTCTTGAACATTGTTATGCGCTTTATCAACAATTTTAACGAAATCAGAACTAAATAATGGCGCATATTTTTGCATGGCCGGATGCAAAACAAATGAAATATGGAGATGTTTCCTGCGGGCCATCTGCTTTAGCTCAGGACTGTTAATTAAAGCCATATATGTTTTAAAGAAGAGGCTATCTTTAAATTCCTCATCAGTGGCATCAATTAACTTACGACGACGGGTAGGCATGATTAATACATGCTTACGTGCTTTGAAACTAGACCACATTTTATTGCGAAGTAGTGCGTCGAAACGTGGTAATCCAGTGAGTAAAATTTGGGGCTCGGTGTAACCGAACTCTTCCTCAACGAACTCAACTTCACGTTTTGAACTCACAACAATTTGCTCATTTGCATCAGGCGTTTGGGTAATGCGTTGAGCCTTTAATCCGGCAATGCCATGTTGGAGGTCAATTTTCTTGGTTGCTGATATTTTTTCAATTAAATAATCTGACTTAAACGGTGCCAAATTGGCAGAGTTATGCGTATGCAAGAACAAGTCTGTTTGTAGGAAAATTTCCAGATGACGCGGACTTTGGAAATCAAGAATCTGATCAGGATACTTATCAATATTTTCCTTTTCAGAAGAATCCGCGCGAATCACATAATAAGTATCGAATTCCTTAGAGTGGTATTTGTTCAAATAGTTGAACATCACACTACCGTTATCGTGTGCTTGGCCAATAACTTCACCAATTAAAATAATTGGACGCGCATTCGCATTGTCGGCAGGTACAATTGGGAACTTCGCCTGGTAGGCTTTCAACTGGAGGTATAGGTTCTCCGGAATGTAGCTAGCAGCATAGCTCAATTGTGTATTTTGCAGCAAGTTTGGTTGAATCAATAAGCACGTCGATTGGTTACATTTAAGATATAATTCATCGGAAGTGCAATCTGTCTCAACTAAAAGTCGCTGTGGCACAGGTTGAATATCTTGTTTGTCTTGTTCAATTTCAAGCCAGAAGGCATAGTCGGTTGTTTGCGCATCAACTTGGTTCGATGGTGTGAAGTTGAATGTTTGTGCCAAATCAATTGGTGAAAATTCTGCGACGACACGACTCTTGAATAAACTTTGCCCCATATCAAAGGTGCTGGTCATAACACTTTGGATTCGCTCAACTTGTTGTGTATCATCCTGACCAACCAAAATATTGATATCAGAAGGTTCAACTGAAGTTGAGTACACATCAAGGGTGACCTCAATGCTGTTATTTTTTTGAACGAAATTAATGAGATTGGTATTACGATAAAGCGGTAAGCCAGATGGTTGATTATTAATGGTGAAACACATCTGTCCTTGCACATCCATAAAGAGATAGACCTTTTCGCGACCAACAGTAGCAGTCAAGCGATTCTCGGGGATGAAATAGTTCTCAATACTAAAATCTATCGGTTCTGGTTGTGCAGGTGACCCATAGATTAAGCGTGCTTGTGCCAAATTTTCTGACTTCAAAAAATTGAGCACTTGTTCGTCAGTGATTGTGTAAGTATGCGCACCTTCATCTGAGAAATAAGTGTCAGAATTTACGCCTTCAATCCGTAAACTCGGTAAAACCATTTCGCTTGAAATGATAAACTTTCCTTCAGCATAGTGGGCTTTAATAAATGTGGCCATGTATGTGCACGTCCTTCCGTATAGATTTGTATGTTTACATTTATTGTACAATTTAAGTTTCAAATTATAAATAAATTAGTTGCAGGCTTAAGGGTTCATTAATTTATTCATGCCAAAGCATATAAAAATGAGACTAAGACGCCTATAATGATACAAAACGAATAATGGATGGAATGGATGATGATGAAAAAATTATTAACTTGGCTCGCCGGCGTGAGTTGGCTTGGACTTATTTCATACATTGGTTGGGCAATGTATAACCATGATCTTATCAGTCAATGGCCAATCTTTGTCCATAATCAACCCCAAGGCCTAATTGGTTGGGGGCTGGTTACTACGGTCATTTTGACTTTAATCGCTTGGGTGTGGCCGAAACCGCGGATTTAACTAAGAGAAAAGACTGATAAAAACGGGATTAATGCGACATTACTATTGTAATTGAGCCCTCGTTTAGGTATAATATTCATGTTGTGTTTGTGTGACCCACAAACTGCAACCATTCGTCGCCTGTATTAAGTGGTGCAAACCCGCGGGCACGGTGAGTCTAAGTTGTCGCTAGAAATAGCATTATATATTATAGGAGGTCTGCAGACTCATGGCAGCATATGCAATTATTGAGACTGGTGGTAAGCAATACAAGGTTGCCGCTGGTGATACAATTTACGTTGAAAAGCTTGACGCCGAAGCCGGTGAAAAGGTTACTTTTGACAAGATCGTCTTCGCTGACGGTAAGTTCGGAACACCTTACGTTGAAGGTGCATCTGTAACAGGAACAGTTGAGAAGCAAGGTAAGGAAAAGAAGGTTGTTACTTTCAAGTACAAGCCAAAGAAGCACTCACACTCAAAGCAAGGTCATCGCCAACCATATACCAAGGTTGTCATTGACGCTATTGCCTAAGACATCGGAAAGAGGAGGATTTAAATCATGCAATTGAATTTGAACAACTTGACGATGCTTTCTCACCACAAAGGTGGAGGTTCATCAGCCAATGGTCGTGACTCAGCAGGACGTCGTCTAGGAACGAAGCGTGCTGATGGTCAATCTATCAAAGCTGGATCAATCATTTACCGCCAACGTGGAACTCACATCTACCCAGGTGTAAACGTTGGTCGTGGAGGCGACGATACTTTGTTCGCCTTGACTGATGGCGTTGTAAAGTTCGGTCGTATGGGCCGTGATAAGCGTCAAGTTTCTGTTGTTTCTCGTGAAGAATACAACGAAATCATCGCTAAGTAATTAAACTTAAATAGAGACTTACCAATTCATTTTGGTAAGTCTCTTTTTTGTTGGTCTGATATGGCCTTTGGGGCGTTTGGACTGCGGGAATGGATTGAGAAGTTAAGACAGTTTGATGGGCTTAAATTGCAAATCTGTCTATATTTGTCCAAATCTGACTTTGAAAAGGACAACTG
>NZ_JQBM01000002.1:333059-336078 GCF_001437355.1 Weissella viridescens
CTTGGTTGTCGTCAAAATGTCTCTATATCTGCCTTACAGAATGTTGCCAGAATTGATGCATTTAGATGCAGACGAAAGTAATGATCTCTCGATGATTCCAATGCGAAGTGCAATGCTCACAAAGAATGATAATAATACCGGCCTAAGAAAAAAGCCTGCCTTGTCCGTCCTGTCTGCCCTGATTTGAAAAAGATGGAAAATGAGTGGGCTAAAGCACTTAAAGATGGTAAGAAGGTCAAAGTTAAGATAAAATTGAAGTATCCGAATGCAAAGACAGAGCGACCATCTAGTTTTAAAGTGACTTATACAATAACTGATCCAAAAGACCCAAAGGCCGCCCCGGTATATCAAACTGTAGACTATGATTACTAATAAGGAGATTGAGTATGAATGAATTTGATGAAAAATTTAATGCAATACAAACCGACATCATGCAGACAGTTTATGATGATGTTATGGAATTTGATTTACCAATCGAAAAAGCATATATTTTTGGAACGATTGCTAGGGGTGTGAATGCCTTTTATGGGGATTATGCTTATGAGATTTCCGGTGAGATTTTGAAACCAGAGCAGGTGTATACAAAATATGACAATCAAATTGATGAAAAGAAATATGACCGTAGTCATCTTAATTTATTAAAATCAATTGTAGGAGACATGGTAGATATTGGTAAATTATTTGTAGATAATGGTGTAGAGTGTCCTAAAGAATATCACTGGGTACTGAATATTCGAGAAGAGTCAATGTCGGCCAACTACGAATACGATCCTAAGAGTGCAGGTGATGATTTGAATTATAGTGATAGAGACGCCTTTGATGATTGGATTTCAGCGGAACAATGTAAGTTAGACAACGAGTAGTTGTTAATTTGATAGTTTAAGAATGCTTATTAGAGGGAATAGTACTGAATCAAATTTCGATTCGGTACTATTTTTTATTACATGAATTGAGGTGGAGGTTTCTGTTTCGTAGTAAAATCTATAAATAAGCCAGTAAACAAACCACCAAAAAGCATGCTGGGCTCAATGACCCAGTTTATCTAGGAACGCTAATTGTTCGACGAGTAGATCCGAAAACGAAAAAGACCGTCATCTAGCATTGGAAGATTCGTGGCTCTAGGAATGCGGTAAACCAAGGTACAAAGTTATTTAAGAAGTCATTACCAAAAACAAAGAGCAAGAAAAATAGAAACAACAGTTTCTGGAAGACGTGTTAGTAGCGGTACAAAAGTTGATTATGTTCCACCTATTAGGGAAAAAAGAACGCATAATAAAAGAATTTCCGAATACGGCTATGGACACGGGTTTAATATAATGATGCACGATTTGCCACTGAATTTAAAATAAAAGTATGGGTGCCGGTAGGGACTATAGTTTATATCAAATTGAAGGTAGCAGTAATGGAGTCATGGGTGTTTTTTAATGGATTATTGATCATTCAGGCCGTGTAACACACCGTAAATTCATGAAAAAGGGTAAAATAAATGGGCAACCAAATTCAAAGGGTTCAAATTAATTATGCGAGGACATTTAGATTGGCTATTTTAGATTTTAAGGATTTACGAAACGCCGAAGTAAGTAATACTATTGTTTTGTCATGGGAAGTAATTTATTTTGGGATTATAGCTGGTTATTTAGATAAAAGTTCAGTAATTCTTTTTGCAGAAAGGAACATAGAAAATAACACTGATGTGTATCGGAATATTCCGATACTAATTTGACTATAATTATTTTTGGATCTATTGAAATGATTTTCTTCGGTATGTTTTCGATTATTCGAAATTGGAAGACCTTAACAAAAGATTCCATTCAGACTTATATTGATGGAATTCTCGTAAATACTAGTTGTAATCAATTGAAAATGTTAATAGATGATTTAGCGATTAGCTCATCATTTCTATCCTTAACTAGTTTAATGATAAGTATATTTTCATTTGGATTGTCACTCCTTACGTTAGGCGTCACAGTTTTTTTGAAGGGTTACGAAAAGCTCAATTACGAAAAAATATTTGAAATTCTTACCATACCAATCACTATTTTTGTAGTGTTGATGTATTGTGTACTTGGTTTCGCTATTTTCTTAGGAAATCAGGTAACAAAACGACAATTGAGAATTTTGATTAAGAACAATTTATATGAAAGGCAAAAATAGATAATGAAGTAAATTAAAAGTATATATGTTTGGAGTAGAGGTTGGAATAGATATGGTTCATTATATAAAGGGGTGCGGAAAATGAAAAAATTTAGGGTTGGTTTTGCTATAGTGATGGCTGCTCTAGTTATACTATTAATTACGTGGGTTAGTTGCTTAAGTAGTGGGGCAAAAAAATATTGGTTCACTGTGGGAGAGGGGAATTTTCAATGGCTTGGAATATCTGCGGTTGTCGCTGTGTTAACATTGATTATTAATTTTATTGTGAAATGGTATGATAATAAAATTAAGAAAATAGAGCAGGTTCAAATGATGGTTGCGGAATATTTGACAAAAATTACGAGTTCATTGACTGATACTTATAATAGGGCAATTGAACCTAATTCGATTGACGCGTTGAATAGATCAAATGATAGTAATATGAAGGTAAACCTCCTTTATAATGAAATTAGCTTCCAAGTAAAAAATATTCCAAATGGTAAAGAAGTGGGTAATGAGGTTGATAAAATGCAATCTCGATATTTGAAAAATAATGGAGAAATCCGTTCGTTTATGAACGGTGGTATTACCGATAATAAAAGAGCTATGAAATTTAAAGAGATTATGAATGAAGAATATGGTGAAATTGATAAAACAATCAAAAAAATAAGTAGCTTAATGTAGATTATTATTAAACAATATTCAAGTAATTAAACTTAAAAAGAGACTTACCAATTCATTTTGGTAAGTCTCTTTTTTGTTGGTCTAATGCGGGTTTTGGAGCATTTGGACTGTGGGAATGGATTGAGAAGCTGTGGATGTGTGCTGTGCTTAAATTGCAAATCTGTCTATATTTGTCCAAATCTGACTTTGAAAAGGACAACTG
>NZ_JQBM01000002.1:336254-389090 GCF_001437355.1 Weissella viridescens
TTTGCCTGTCGCTGAAATGACTCTGGATTTTTCTAACAGAATGTTGCCAAAATTGATGACTTTAGATGTAATCGAAAGTAATGATCCATGGATGATTTCCAATGCGAAGTGTAATGGTCAATAAAACTGAAATTTAAAATGACGCTGACTTAAGAAAAAATACCTGCTCTAATTAAAATAAAGCTTGCTTTGGAGTGAACTCCAAGGTATACACTTGAATTATTCAAAGTTAAGAATTAAGGCATATGGATTGAAAAGGGAGATAAAAATTATGACAGATAAGGTGATTTTAAATAAAAACACTGAGATGCCAAACTTAGGGTTTGGTGTATATCAAGTGACTGACCAAAATGAAGCAAAGCAGGCTGTGATTGATGCCATTGATGCCGGATATCGGTTAATTGATACCGCTGCCAGTTACGGTAATGAAAAGGCTGTCGGAGAAGCAATCGAGGATTCAAACGTGTCTCGTGAAGAATTATTTATCACATCAAAATTATGGGTGGATGATACTGGATACGAGGCTACTAAAAGAGCTATCAAAGAGTCATTAGAACGATTGCAGTTAGATTATCTAGATCTATTCTTGATTCATCAACCATATGGTGATGTATTTGGGTCATGGAAGGCGATGAATGAGGCAAAAAATGCTGGTTTAATTCGAGCTGTTGGTGTTTCCAACTTTTCTATTGCGCAAATCACAAATATAGCAGAATTTAGTGGCATTAAGCCCGCAATAAATCAAATCGAGGTTAATCCATTCAACCAAAATAATGAAGCAGTCGAATATCTACAAAACTACGGTGTTCAAGTAGAGGCGTGGGCACCATTTGCAGAAGGTAAGAATGGATTGTTTACAAATGATACTCTGCAAGAAATTGCAGACAATCACAATAAGTCGATTGCTCAAGTTGTGCTACACTGGAATGTGCAACGTGGTATAGTACCTGTTTCAAAATCAACCAAGCCAGAGCGAATGGTACAAAACCTTGATGTCTTGGATTTTGAACTTACTGATAGTGAAATGGAGAAGATAGCACAATTAGATACTGGAGACAGTCAATTCTTCTCACATGAAGATCCAGAGATGATTAAATGGATGGCACATCGAACAGTTGAAAAGTAAGGTGATTGGAAAATGAATGTCAAAGAAGCTAGTCAGAAAACTTGTGTTTCAACAGATACAATTCGTTATTATGAAAAAGAGGGATTAATTCCCAGAATTGACCGAAACGGCGCAGGAAATCGTGAAATAGATGAAAAAATCATTCGAAGGATTACATTCGCAAAACAAATGCGGGATGCGGGTATGTCGATTAAGGCATTGAAGGAATATACAGATCTAGTTGATGATGCTGACGATAATTCTGAGAAACAAAAGGAGATTTTGAGAGAGCAAATTGAAGCTATGCAAGAACGTAAAGATGACATTGATTTCGCAATCAATCATTTGAAGTATAAACTAGAACACTATGATGAACACATGAAAAAAACTGAAGATGTGTTGCATGAATTAGAGAAAAAATGAGTTAGAAGACTCGCATGAAAATCATTGCCAAATAATTAAATTAACAAAAAAGACCTACCAAAAATGGTAGGTCTTTTTTTGTATCTAATCTGCTAATTTTGTGGTTGTTTCCCCTTGAAGTAATGTTGGTGGTATAACCGACTGACGAATATTTTGATGATTTGAACTAATCGCCGAAAGTAATGTTTGAACCATTTTCTGGGCAATTTTTTGTAGTGGTTGACCAATGGTTGTGAGATCTAATGGACTGAGATGGTTAATAAAAATGCCATCGAAACCAACAATGCCAACATCATTGGGGACGGCGAGTCTCTTATCATAACAACTATAGAGGGTACCGAGCGCAAGTCGGTCACTCGCCGCCACGACACCTGTTAATGGTGGGAGGGTGATTGAGTTGAATAATTGACGTGCTTCCTTATCACTATTAGGTAACTGATAGATTGTTTCGGTCATATAGTCTGGAGTTTCAATCGCTTTGAACCCATTTAAACGTTCAACTACGAATTGCTCATTTAAATCGATGCCCAAATAAATCAAATGTTGGTAACCACACATAATGAGATGTTGTTTTGCCAGCATCGTACCAAGTTTATTATCAACATCTACGCTCGCAAATTCAGATTGATTACCATATGCGACAATTGGAAAAGTTAATGCATTCAGCTTAGCTTTATCAGTCGCCCGAGCCCCACTGACGAGAATGCCATCAATGTCATGAAAATGATCGTCCAAGCTACGATGTAGCTCTAAGTTATAACCTTCTTGATAAAGAAAATCGGAGACGTAAGTGATGAGTTGACCAAAATAAGGATCAACATTTGAAACTTCATCAAGCATGACAAAAGCAATTGTATAGGTGCGACTGGTTGCCAGTGCTCGACCAGCACGTTGTTGTACATACCCTAATTCATTAATCGCGCGTTGTACGGTATCGGATATCTCCGTGGAAACTTGTTCGGGGTGATTTAAAACACGCGAAACAGTCATCTTAGAGACGTGCGCCTTTTTGGCGACATCAGCAATAGAAACCATAGTGACCTCCAGTTTATGTATGTAAACCCTTACATGCTCTATTCTATCATGTTTATTCTGTTACCGGTAACACACTTAAAAGCAGTGCAAGCGTTTTCATTTAACTGTATATTAAAGGTACAGCTAGCTGAGCAAATGAATGGAATATAGGAGCAGGAAAATGGCTGAAGTGCATAAAAAGAATTTACCGGAATTAGCAAAGAAAACAATCATGTTAATGACTTTTGGAAATCTGGGTGTTTCCATGGCCTTCTCACTACAAAGTTCGAGCATGGGTAGAATCTTTCAAACCATCGGAGCGGACCCCACAAAGTTAGGATTTTTCTTTATCTTACCACCATTGGTTGGGATGTTTATTCAACCATTAGTGGGCTACTTTTCAGATAAAACGTGGATACCGAAATTGGGTGGCCGTCGGATGCCATATCTTTTAATTGGGGCTTTAGTTTCAGTGCTTATGATGATGTTATTACCAAATTCGGGATCATTCGGCTTTGGCTTTGGATCAACAGCGGCCTTAGCCTTTGGCGCATTTGCCATTTTATTTATGGACTTATCATCAAATATGGCTATGCAACCATTTAAAATGATTATTGGAGACATGGTACCAGACGATCAAAAGAATTATGCTTGGTCATATCAGACAATTTGGGGAAATATCGGAAGTATCTTGGCAACATTGCTACCCTTTATTTTGACAACGATTGGTGTTTCGAACGTTGCTGCTAAAGGGTCATTACCAAATTCAGTGATTTGGGCTTTCTACATTGGGGCCTTTATTCTAGTAGTCAGTGCTTTATTTTCTGTCACATCAGTAAAAGAGTATAATCCAGAAGATTATGCAAAATATCATCAAGTAGAAGAGAAGAAAACTGGTCAAAAGATGGGGCTATTAACGTTAATTAAACATGCTCCTAAAGTCTTCTGGACGTTGGCAGTCGTACAATTCTTTGCATGGGCTGCTTTCCAATATCTCTGGACATATGGATCAGGGGCAATTGCTCAAAATGTTTGGCATACGACGAATCCTTCATCAGCCGCCTATCAAGCAGCCGGGAATTGGTTTGGGATTTTATCAGCAGTCCAAGCGGTCGCTTCAGTTGCTTGGGGCTTTGCCTTATCAAAGACAGCAATCAATCAGCGCTCAATTGCTTACGCTGGTGGATTAATCATTGGTGGAATTGGATTCATGTCAGTATTCTTCATCCACTCGCAATTTGCGTTGATTGCGGCGTTTATTATGATTGGAATTGGTTGGGTAAGTATGAATGCTATTCCATTTATGTATTTGACGAGTGAACTAGATGGCGAAAATGACGGTACCTACCTTGGTTTATTCAATAGTACAATTTGTTTACCTCAAATTGTGGCGTCAGTGGCATCATTTGCTGTCTTCCCGCTTGTCGGACAAAGCATGCCAGCCATGTTATTGATTGCCGGAGCATTGATGGTTTTGGGTGCAATCGCAACACGTTGGGTTAAATAATGAAAATAATAGGAAGTTGAGGGATTTAATTATGGGACACACACGTTGGTGGAAAGATGAAGTGATTTATCAGGTGTATCCACGTTCATTTCAAGATACAAACGATGATGGTATTGGAGATTTACCAGGTGTCATCCAACATCTTGATTACTTAAAGAAATTAGGAATCACAATGATTTGGTTGTCACCAATATATAAGTCACCGATGGTCGATATGGGATATGATATCGCCGACTATCAGGCCATTGACCCGCAATTTGGAACAATGGAGGATTTTGATAATTTATTGGAAGCTGCTAAGCAAAGAGATATGAAGATTGTCATGGACTTGGTCGTTAACCATACTTCTGATCAACATGAATGGTTTCAAAAAGCCTTAGCGAATAAAAATAGTCCATACCGCGATTACTATATTTTTAAAAAGACGACGGATGGAAATGTCCCAAATAATTGGCGCGCTATCTTTGGGGGCTCAACTTGGACCGAAGTGCCAGGGGAACCAGGGACTTATTATTTCCACACCTTTGCGCCCCAACAACCTGAGTTAAATTGGGAGAATCCAAAGTTACGTCAAGAGATTTATCAAATGATTAATTGGTGGATGGACAAAGGTGTTGCCGGATGGCGCGTGGATGCGATTACGCATTTGAAAAAGGATCTGGATTGGGCAAGTATTCCTGCTGACGCTGAGGATGGGCTCGCGTCCGTTGTTAAGAAGGGGCAAAATCGTCCAGGAATCGATGTGTTCTTGGATGAGTTAAAGCGTGAGACCTTTGATAAGTACGACGCTATTACGATTGGTGAAGCGTATGGTGTTCCTGAAAGCGATTTGCCAAGTTACATCGGACCGGACGGCTATTTCTCAATGATTTTTGATTTTTCATATATGAACATTGAAGTGGCTGATGTGAATGAATGGTATCTGGGACCATCAAGTTGGTCGACCAAGGATTTAAAAGATATTCTGTTTAAGAGTCAAGCGGATATAAAAGCTGTTGATGGTTGGAGTGGAAATGTTCTAGAAAATCATGACCAGCCACGAGCGCTATCAAAATTAGTGCCAAATCCAAAGTATCAGACGGGGACAGCAGCAAAAGCATTAGCGACGATGTATTACTTTTTGCCTGGCGTACCATTTATCTATCAAGGTCAAGAAATTGGTATGAAGAATTTTGAACGACACGCTATTCAAGAGTTTAATGATGTTTCATCGATTAATAACTATGAAATGGCGCTAAAGAAGGGCTATTCTGAGGCAGAAGCGTTAAAAACGGTTAATGCGAAATCTCGTGACAATGCTCGGACACCAATGCAATGGGATGATTCAAAGTATGCTGGCTTTTCTAAACATGAACCGTGGCTTGAAATGGGTAATGATCGCGCAGGTATAAATGTTGTTGATGAGTTATCGAATGCTGACTCTGTTTTGAATTTTTACCAACGGATGGCCGTGATAAGAGCAGATGCGCATTACCATGATACTTTGATTGATGGGACATTGATTGAACTTCAAAATGTACCAGATAATGTGATTGCTTACCAACGAGAACTGGATAATCAAGTTATAACAGTGCTTATTAATCTTGGCACACATGAGGAAGAGGTAGCGCTACCTGAGGTGGCAGACCAAGTGATTTTAGATAATAACGTGCATGTAAGAACTACTGAACCGAACATAGTATTACCACCGTACACATCGATTGTCTTCGCTTCATAAGACGAACTTGAGTTATTTATAACAATGAAATGAATTAATGCCGCTAGATGAACGCATATTACAATGTGTTCATTTTTTGTATATAAAATGAGTTTGTGTGGGATGCGTACGATTCAGCTATTTTTCGATAATTGTTTGGGAATAGCAGTTATACACAAATACAGTGGTACATTAATAAAAATATGGACTTATCACTTTTAGTTGTAAGGTTGCTTTTGTTTACATTAGTCATCTTAATTGATACTGTAGTGTTCTGATTGTATTTAAGTTATAATGAATTAAAAATAAATTAGAGTTGGAGTATGTATATGACAAAGTTGAGCGATTTACCTCTTGAAGTGAAAGCAGCCATTTTCGGTAAGCCATTAGTTCAAAATATTGATCAAATTAAAACGTCAGTTTCAGAAGGTTTTGGTTCAAGTCCTAAGGCGCCATACAATGAGTTTAGTAATGCCAGCACTCTTTCAGATGCAAATAATCATTTCGTCAGTGTGAATAACGATACGCTTTACTCACAAGTTATGATGGACTTGTCAGCTGGGCCAGTCGTACTTGAAATTCCGGAAATTAATAATCGTTATTATGTGTTCCAATTGGTAGATGCCTGGACAAATAATTTTGGTTACTTAGGACAACGTACTTTGGGTGAAAAGGGTGGCAAGTTTATCTTTGCTCAAAGTGACCAAATGAATGATATTCCTGCCGAATATAGTGACTATCAAGTCATTAAAGCACCTTCACAAGTAATTGCAGTTGTTGGACGAATTGCATGTACTGGTGAGGATGATTTGGTGAATGTACATGCCTTGCAAAAGCAACTGGTAGTGCATGGTGTCAATGAAAATGCTGAAATTACTGGAACACCGACTGTCGATACGGACGACACCGATGCTTTGATTTTCTGGAAGAAGTTACGTACGTACATGCAAGCTTACCCAGTTTCAGAATCATTCAAGCCAATTTTTGAAGATATTGAAAAGCTAATTGGTTTAAATGATGACCGCAATGCGAATGATTATTTTGCTGCTCTGTCTGAAGAAGCGCAACAAAAGTTGATTGACGGAGAAAAAAAGCAACTAAGGTTATTGTTGATCTCTTAGAGAATTCAAATGCGCGTACTGAAAACGGTTGGCAAGAACAATTCCACGTGTTTGATTACAATGTTGATTACTTTGAGTTTGGTGCATTAAAGGGTAAGGAATGGGAAGTGGGTTATGCCAAGACCACCGAAGCCTTGGAAGAAGCCAGCGTTTTGAGAAATGTAGCAGCGACGGCAGGATTATGGGGAAATAATGGCTATGAAGCACTATACTTCCCTACATATGTTGATGGCTCTGGCAACCAACTTGACGGTAATAATGTGTATGAGCTAACTTTTACGGAATTGCCTCCAGTTGATGCTTTCTGGTCAATTACCATGTATGATGCTGAAAACTTCTTCTTAGTTGATAATGAAATTAATCGTTATTCAATCGGTGATCGTACGGCAGGTATTAAGTACGAGGATGACGGGTCATTGAAAATTCAAATTTCTGCTGAGAAACCAGAAGATACAGCTAATTGGTTGCCAGCGCCGAAGGGGCGTTTCCGACCTGTTCTACGTGCCTACTTACCACAAGAAGCAATCTTTAATGAGACGTACAAGCTTCCTGGAATTAACCTAAAGTAAGTTTTCCTGGGGCATGAAAAATCTTGTCGTTTAATACATGAGACAATTTTTAAAGAGCGGAGCAGACAATGCGAATTTTATTAGTAGCGATTATCAGTACCTTAGCCTCAATCCTACCAGGTGGTTGGATGACGGTTTTTGCCTTTACTTTTTTGCATAATTGGATTTTAAAGATTTTTCGATTTGTTTTCCTAGGCAACAAATATGTTGCTTTCAGTTTAGAGCAAACTGGAGAACATGAATTGACGCTGGAAAATTCAGGAACCGAAGAAATCACGGACGTTGCACTTCAAGTTAAAGATGCAAAGCATAATAAAATCGCTAATGAAGATCTTTTGGACTTCAAACCAGGCGATACTGTAAAGATTACCATCGACGCCGAAATTAAAAATACTGAATACCTTGAAGCTGAGCATCTTTATAAGAAGCACGCACGTCATAAGCGTGTATTCATGCCAATGTACAATAAGTATAAGCACCAGCAACAAAAAGCAAAGCGTGCGGCAAAGAAACAAGCAAAATCAAATTAGGTATCTTAAAAAGACATATCCAATAGGGGTATGTCTTTTTATTAGTCGTTTAGTGAGGGGATTAAACAGCACCGGCTTAGATGCGAGAGATAATCACGCAGTGGGATTTTAATGTGAACGTACCCATTCATGGCAATAAATACATGGGATAACACTGACTAGTGCCAAGCTGATAACTCATATATAATATGGGTATGAGACTAGTGAGATGGAGAAGATAAATGTCTGATAAAGAAACACGAAGTGGACGTCATGAAGCAAAGAAACGGGTACCGTGGATTTTAGTAATTATGGTTGTATTAGTTATCATCGTAATTGGTGTAACAATCGGGGGTGTGATGGGATCCCAAGGAACTAATAAAAGAAGTGTGAACGAGTCTTCAAAAATCTCCGAATCAAATCCATCAACCAAATCTTCAACTGTAATAGAGAGCAGTAGTGAAGAAGTTTCAGGATCACTGGATTCAGATGCAGTAACGAATAGTGGAGATGATACGCGGTCGACTGAAGCGACATATAGTAGTGTTTCTGATGTGCCGATCAATGAAGATGTTGACGAATTACCAGCAGATGCAAAGCCTGATGGTGCAGGAAATTATGTATCTTCCGATGACAGGATTGCGTATATTCCACAAGATAATGGCACCTACATAACCTTGCCAACTAGTGCAACGCCATACACAGGA
Organism: Weissella viridescens; assembly: GCF_001437355.1. GTDB lineage: Bacteria > Bacillota > Bacilli > Lactobacillales > Lactobacillaceae > Weissella > Weissella viridescens. The sequence goes on from NZ_JQBM01000002.1 coordinate 344,906, forward strand.
CGGGGTTACAAACAGCAGCTAAAGAGAGCTGAGTTCAAACGCGAAAACCTAGAAAAGGGCGTTAATAAATTAAGCGATGAACAATTGCGTGTATTAGAAGAAATCGGCGAAAACTAAATTCTATACAAGAGGTGAAGTAAAACAGACCTACTTAAATCATTAGGTAGACTTGTTTTTTTCTTATTTGTATATCAATTGGATGACGCAATTTTTGACGTAGAATCTGTTATCAAGCTAAATCAATTGTTTGGGATAAAGCAGATGGACTTCGTCTATACACGGATTCTGCAAATGTTAGTCCAGGAAAATATCACAGCAATTTGATGTGGACCATTAAAAATGGTTATTAATTGGACATTGGTAAGGTTAGATGACATGAAGTGAATAAATTCAAATACTAATGACTGATTTGAATTTAATTGACTGTATAAAAAATAGCAAGAGCTCGCAAAGTTGTAATGCGAGCTCTTTTTTATAAAAATTTTTTTTAAATAAAGCAGGTGATTATTAATTCAGGGATTAAATGTGAATGATATATTTTTTTATACATATATTTAGTTTTTTATCTATCGTATGCGTGTGCTACAGTAAAATAAAATGCCTAATTTTACAATGCGTATATGCTTTTTACTGTGAATTTATTACTAGAGAAATATTTTTTATGATGATACGATGTATATACAAAATAAATTAATGCAAATATGAGGGACTAAAAAATGAAAACAGTTATTGTATATAACCATCCATATAAGAAAAGCTTTAATCACGCAATCCTAGAACGCATTGTCTCAACAGTACAGTCAACAGGTAACGAGGTTGATGTGATTGATTTAGATGAAGATCAATTCAATCCAGTTATGTCGACTGAAGATTTAGCAGCCTTTGTGAATCAGAAACCAGTTGATCAAGCATCGATTGGATATATTAAAAGATTGAAGGAGGCAGACCATTTGGTATTTATTTTCCCAATTTGGTGGGAACTAATGCCAGCGATGATGAAGGGGTTCATTGACAAGGTGATTTTTCTTGGTGGAACATATGAATATGCTAAGAATGGTATTAAGATGTACAGCCAGTTGCCAAAATTACAATCGGCAACAATTGTGACCACGATGAATACACCGAAGCCATTTTACAAGGTGGTATATAGTAATGCGATTCAACGTGCGATGGTGCGGGGAACGCTTAAATTATCAGGGATGAAAAATGTAAAGTGGATCAGCATGAATATGGTTAAGATGGCATCTGATAAGAAACGGCAAAAGTGGTTAGACAAATTAGAAACTTTTTTTCTGAAACAGAATGAGTAACCGATTGCATAATAAAAACAGCCAATTAGTACGCTAACTGGCTGTTTTAGTCTTTTAAATTAAATTGCTTTAACTTTTTGATTTGTTAAAATACGCGACACGATAAATGCTAAGGCGAATGCAGTTAATACCACGATGATTAAGATGAATAGCCAAGTATTGACATGATGGCTGAAGTGTTCCATTACCTCAAAGGTTGAGCTACAAGCTTTGATATATCCAGCCAGCGCAACGAAAAACCAAGCAATAGCTTTATTTCGAAGGGAGTTGAATGCTTTTAAAGCGGCTTTTTGTTCATCGGTGAGTAATAACTTTAACTGGTTTAAATCACGTAAATGTATTTTACGATCTGCGAATGCGTGATTATGAATTTCATCAAAATCAATATTTGCTAACAAGAGATCGCGCTGTTCGTCTAATTCTAAATAAGCCTGATAAAGTGGAAATATGAATAATAACCATTCCGCGATGCAAACCATGGTTGTGCCAAAAATACCCATGTTGAGTACCCCTAATTTCAGTAAGATTAAAGATAAATCTTATACCTTCTAAATATAGTTGTCAAACATTTTAAAGTAGCATAGGCTGAATCTTTGTAATAGAAAAAACTCCCAGATGATGGGAGCTTTTTTTTAATTTGGATTAATGAATAATCTTATTCGTCATTGGTTTATGCGTGTTTTTAATTTAATTTTCGCGCATCCATTGATAAGTACCATAAAATGAATTTAGTAACATAATGATATTGGTTGTTAACATTGTCGTTGATCCAGCTTGGCCTTGTTGAAGTAAGTGAATGTAAATAGCGACATTCAAAACATTAATTGTTATCCAGAATAGCCACTGAGAGCGTTGACCGAATGACATCAAAATTTGTCCAACAATACCAAGGGGTAATAATGCTGCTTCAAAAAGGGATAACACACCATGATTCGCAGCAATATTTTGGTTTAGTACAAAATAAAGAATAACTGCGGCCGCTATAACTGCGGCAAATTGAAGATGGGTGAGACGCTTTGCATGCACGCGATTACTGTGCGTTGCATTTAAGTCATTTTGCCAGAAATACATGCCAACGAATTGCATAATGATATAAAAATATTGGGTATAAGTCGAACCGATTTGATGGTTCATCATGGCGATAATCAACCAAGCAATTGCGGAAATTAATCCCCACGCATAATTAGCTAGAAGTCCCTTATTAACAAAAATGAGGGAGACAACCATCGTTAGTCCGGCAATCAGTGAGATGATAGCACCTGTTGAATAGTCGTGGGCTGAATAGAAAACCGCAACTTGCGCAACAAGCATGATTGTAAGCAGAAGCCAGTCAATTTTTGTAAATTGGTTAACTTCTTTGGCTTCATACTTCGGACTGAAGGCGTGAATTAAACCTTCAAAAGTTGTTGTAAGGACAGACTTGCTTCTATTGAGAATAGTATTAGACATTGGTTTTCCTTCCCATAAATACTGAATTTCCAGTGTTTCTAAGGTGTCTTGACACCCTAGAGAATATCATAACAATATGACTGATCAAAAGGAAGGCTTTAATGGTGCTTTTTAATTTATTTATGATGGTTTTAGCATTTAAATAAATGTTATAGAGATTATCCGTGTATTGAAACGTTTTATGCAAATGTTATGAATCCAAACCAATAAAAAAGAACCATCAAGTACATGGTGGTTCTTTCTTATTATTTAATAACAGTATGTTTAGGATCATTAACCGTAAAACTTCCGTCAGGGTTTGGGTAAGCAGTTAACAAACTCGTATGATCATTATCTGATCCAATTAATGTATATGAGTTACCTGCATTGCGTTTAACTGCTAGTGTTGACGCATTTGAACCGGCTAGGTCATTTTCACGTGCAAGAGCACGCAATTTTTCAGTCAATTGTGGCACAGTCACTGTATATTTAGCTTCTGTTTTAGATGACTTGGGTGAGCTACTTTTAACGTCAACTTGTGATGTACTAGAAGATGGAGCGTTGGTATTGGTTTTCGATGTTTCAATTTTTTGAGAGGAGCGTTGGTTCGATGATGATGAATGATTTGATTCATTTGTTTTTGAATAACCAATGAAACCACCAAGACTAAAGCTAGCACCCACTAGCAAAATCAGTATGACAAGAGCAACAAAACTTTTAACGTTTTTTGACATATTCAGATTCCTTACCATGAATTATTTTCTAAATTAAGTATAGCATTGATTTAGAAGATATCGTGTGAACTACGATTAATTGCTCATAAAGTGAAGGGGGGGCGCACCGTGTATATAAACTGATACGTTGGTTAGGCGAGTTTAGACACAATTGTCATAAAATCGTTGGGTATTTCTCAAATAGATGATACATAATTATGTCGCAATATGATAAAGTAGATTTTTATGATATTTATAATAATAAAACAGAGTGAGGAATATTTTAAATGAATGCTATTTCTACAGTTATCAATGTGTTTTTACATCTTGATAAGTATTTAGACCAATGGGTGAATGTTTTAGGACCATGGACGTACGTCTTAATCTTTGCCGTAATCTTTATTGAAACGGGATCAGTTGTGTTTCCATTTTTGCCGGGAGATTCATTGTTGTTTGCAGCAGGTGCTGTAGCAGCATTGCCAAAGAACGTGCTGAATCCGGTCCTATTAATTGTAATCGTTTGGATTGCTGTTATCTTGGGTGATTCATTGAATTTCTACATTGGTAAAAAGGTGGGATTGCCACTTATTCATAGTAAATTTGTGGGACGGTTTGTGACTCAAAAGAACTTGGATGATACCAATAAGTTCTTTGAAAAGTATGGTATCTTTGCCGTGATTTTGGCGCGTTTCATGCCAATTATCCGAACACTTTCGCCATTTGCAGCGGCACTTGCTAACTACCCATACAAGAAGTTTATGATGTTGGATATGATTGCTGCAACTTTGTGGACATTAATCTGTATTCCAGCCGGTTACTTCTTCGGCCGTATCCCATTTATTCAAGATCACTTCTCACTTGTGATTTTCGGGATTTTGTTCATTTCAGTTATTCCAGCTATTGTTACTGGATTAAAGTCTTACTTAACCAAAAAGAAGCATGCCTAAATAAAAATGACCTACCATTTCTGGTAGGTCATTTTTATTTAGCGTTTTGTCGTTTAACGGCGTAAACGCTTAAACCAAGCAGAGCACCAACTAATCCTGGTAGAACCCAACCAAGTCCTTGACTCGCGAATGTGACATATTGGTGGTAGAACGTAATAACCGGCAAGACCAATGCATTTTTTGCCAGTGGTGAAGCAGCTAACGCATCAAAACAGGCTGATGGTGTTACGAATAGCATGGTCAATTGATAAACGATTTGAGAGCCATTAAAGTATTTTTTAGTGAGTGAAAGGACGATTAAAGCAAGTACAAATGGGTAGATAAACATCAACACTGGCGCAGACCATGAAATGATGTTCGTTAAACCAGCATTTGCTGTTGCAAATGAACCAATGGCTGAGACTGATAGCCAAACATTATATGAAAATTTCGGAAAAATCAGATGCATATCATGTGCAAAAGATGAAAATAATCCGACTGCAGTGGTGAAGACAGCTAAAATCACGAGTACGCCAGTTAGAATCGAACCAAAAGTACCAAAATAATGATTAATGATAGCCATCAATGAAATTCCGCCATTTTCTGCTGGCTTCATGATTGCAAGACTTGAAACACCTAATGCAATGAGAGCGGTATAGATAATAGCTTCAAAAATAATGCTTAACAGCCCTGCCTTTGCGAGTGTCTTTGAAACAGCAGCCCCACGATAACCAAGTCCGCGCACTGCGTAAACAACTGAAACAGCAAGTGCTACCAGTGCAATACCGTCCATAGTGTTATAGCCATCTAAGAAACCTTGCATAAATGTATTGGTCTTATACGCTGTAGCGGTGGGTTGATTGAGATCACCCATGGGATTAAAAGCTGAAACAATGAGAATAAAGGCTAAAAGTACAACTAAGATTGGTGTTAAATATCGACCAATCCAGGCTGTTACACGCGAATCTGTGATACTGAGAAAAAAAGCAAGTCCAAAGAATAAGGCTGAAAAAATAACCATACCGAGGGTTTGCCATTGTTCAGGTAAAAAGGGCGCAATCCCCATTGTAAAACCTGTAGCAGCAGTACGTGGTGTACCAAAGAATGGCCCGATTGTCATATGAATTAAGACAAGTAGGGCCATACCGAACCATGGGGCGACAGGTTTAGCTAAATCATAGACGCTTTGTGAATGTGTTGTTGAAACAGCCAACATGGCCAAATAGGGGACGACAGTCCCAGTAATCAAGAAGCCAGCAGTTGCCAAAACCCAATGTGAGCCAGCCATTTGACCAAGTTGAACTGGGAAAATAAGATTACCAGCTCCAAAAAACATCCCAAAGACTAATGATGCCATAAGCAGTAGATCGGTAAAAGATTTTTGACGCGAATGTTGCATAATGGAATACCTCCTAATGTATACCGAGTAATAAAAAAAGCACAATTGGCTACAACAGCCAATTGTGCAAGAATGTCCGCATTCCATACAATTGAACTGCTCGCTTTGTTGGTTTAACAAAGTGAGCAACTCAAAGGAAAGCTTACTTCGTTAAACCGAAATAATCTTAATAATTGCAATATGTTCAATTGTTGGATTCATAAGACGCATAACAATGGACTTCCTTTTTTATATTAATGATTGTTCATAAGATTAAAACTAAATGATAAAAATGTCAACAAAAAAAGAGTTATTTTTGAAGATTCATGGATTGAATTTTATGCAATGCGTATATTCAATCGGCCACCAAGAAATGACTCCCCCTTAATTGAACACATCTGCCAATGTGTTCGATTTTTAATGTAAATGATACCTTGTGGTAACACTTACCATTAGTAACTGTGTGTATAATATTATTAATGAGTTCACAAAGCTAAAGCGAATTAGATTGTTTTGTGAATATGGATGCTATGACAGGGTTAAAAAATGGAGGTCAACTATGAAGGTTGCAGTTATCGGAAGTACACACGCTGGTGTTTTTGCAGCGAAACAGATTAAAGCTGAAGTTCCCGATGCCGAAGTGCATGTCTTTGAGAAGAACCAAACAGTCTCGTTCCTTTCTTGTGGAATTGCCTTATGGATTGGGGACCATGTTTCATCGACAGAACGTATGTTTTACGAATCACCTGAATCATTAGAAACTCAGGGCATTCAAATGCATATGCAGACAGAGGTGACCCAAGCTGATTTAACCGATAAACGTCTTAAGATTAAAAATTTGACGAATGACGAAATGCGTGAAGAGCAGTTTGATAAAATTATCATTACGTCTGGCTCAAAGGCTGTTATTCCACCCATTCCAGGGATTGATAGCGATAAAATTTATATGAGCAAGAGCTGGGATGATGCAAATCGCTTAAAGGCACAGACCGAAGATGTAAAGCGTGCCATTGTCATTGGAGCTGGGTATATTGGTGCCGAATTGGCAGAACAATTGTCACTTGCAGGGAAGCAAATCACCTTAATTGATGCACTTGATCGCGTTTTGGCAAAAAATGTATCACCAAAGCTGTCTGAAATCATTGCACGCAAATATGAAGAACATGGTGTAACTTTAGCCATGAATGAAAAAGTGGTTGGTTTTGAAGATACTGCTGATGGCATTCGTGTAAAAACTGATCGTGCGGAATATGAAGCAGATATCGCTATTCTCGGCATTGGATTTATTCCAAATACAGATTTAGTTGCTGACCAACTCGACACATTACCAAATGGTGCTATTAAAACTGATAAGTATATGCAAACGTCACTCCCTGATGTTTATGCCGCTGGGGATGCTAGTGCAGTGTTTTACAATCCCACGCAAGCGTATGATTACATTCCATTGGCGACAAATGCTGTACGACAAGGAATGTTGATTGGACGTAATATTTCACAACCAAAGGTAGCATATCCAGGGACGCAAGCAACATCAGCTGTTGAACTATATGAAACGGCGATTGGAACAACTGGGTTAACTAGTGTTGCTAATGCTGAAGCTAAGGGAATCTCAGCTGATGCAGTTACTATCGAAGAAGATTACCGGCCTGATTTCATGTTATCCACTGAACGTGTCGTTGCTTCTTTAGTTTGGGAGAAGGAAACGCGTCGCATTATTGGGGCAGAATTCTTGTCAGCACACGACGTTACACAAGCGGCGAATGTCGTGTCAGTTGCTATTGAGAATCAGATGACAATTGATCAGTTAGCGCTTTCTGATTTCTTTTTCCAACCAAACTTTAGTCAGCCAATTAATTATATTTCATCTGTGGCCATGGCCGCAGTTGCAAAAGCTTAATGAATTAAAGATAAAAGAAGGCAAACAGATGCCTTCTTTTTTTTGTCATTTTTTTGTCAAAAAAGTTGTCTGCACAAACAAAACCAGTCCAGTAGGGATTTATACCAACATGACTAGTCAAGTTCAAGCACAACCGAAATTACGTTGTTGTAAACGCTTACAAATGCTGATAAATTAAGAGTGTAAGGAGAACAGACATGGAAAAATATCGAGAGATTTATCAAGATATCCAAGCGCGGTTACTCGAAGGTGAATTTGAACAAGGTAAATTATTGCCAAGCGATCATAAACTCATGCAAAACTATGGTGTTGCACGAGAAACTGTTCGTAAAGCAATGAAACAGTTAGCCGAGGATGGTTATGTGCAGAGGTTACGAGGGAAAGGCACCATTGCTATTGATCAACGACAATTTCATTTTCCATTATCCGAAATCACAAGTTACACGGAGTTAGTGCAGAGCGAAGCTTTGAGTTCACAAAATCAATTAGTTGAATTTGAAGATGGGTGGTTGCCAAAGTTGTATGGGGAATCAGAACCTGTCGCAGTGAAGCGTGTGGTGCGTTTGCGTAAGGTGGATGGTGAAATCGACATCATTGATTATGACTATGTCTTGCAATCTGTAGCCCCCCAATTAACCGCTGAAGCAGCACAGCAGTCACTTTTCAAATATTTTGAACAAGATTTGGGATTGGAAATTGATTATGCGATTAAAACATTGACGGTGGAACTTGCAGATGCAGATGATCGGCGGTATATGCAGATACCTGCGTATGCGCCAGTGGTTGTTGTTCGAAGTAAAACATATTTAAAAGATAGTGCGGTTGTCTCGTATACTGAATCGCGACATCGTGCTGATCGGTTTTCAAGTGTTATTTTTGCTAAAAGGCATTAAAAGGGAGGGTATATGACAATGTTTGGATTTAAAAAGAAGCATGAACTTATCGATGATGAACGGATTTTTGCTGTGGCGAGTGGGGAACTAATACCACTACAAGATGTTGATGATCCAGTCTTTTCACAAGGGATGATGGGGCGTGGTTATGGGGTGAATCCGGTAGAAAATGCAGTTGTGCAAGCACCGGTGTTTGCTAAAGTCACCTTGGTTTAAGGTCATGCGATTGGTCTGGAACGAGCAGATGGATTGCAATTTCTGATTCATATTGGGATTGATACTGTGAATTTAAGTGGGCATCCATTTAAACCGATTGTTGCTGAAGGGGATATTGTTGAAGCTGGTGATGAACTGGTTAAAGTTGATTGGAATGAAATTACGAATCATGGATTAGCCAAAACGGTGATGGTGGTGATGCCAAATGAACAGAAACTCGGGGCGGCTGTCACGATTAATGATCAAGTTCGGAATATTGAAGTTGGAGCTGAAATAGGTACGGCAACACGTTAGCTAGCTATACTAGGGGGATTAAAAAATGGGACAACATTATAAATCACTAGCCAGTGCCATCATCACTGGTGTTGGGGGACCAGATAATATTAATTCAGTGATTCACTGTATTACGCGTCTGCGCTTTTATTTAAAGGATGAAACTAAGGTAGACAAGACCAGTTTAGAAGGACTTGATGGGGTTGCTGGGGCAGTTTACAACAAACAACTTGGGCAGTATCAAGTCGTGATTGGACCAGCAGTCGAGGATGTCTATGATGAAGTCATACATCAGTTAGGTTCAAATTATGCGGGAGGAACAGATGAAACGGATCCAGAAATAGATGATGGTCAAGCCGTTCATCCACGACCCAAAACCATAATTGGCTGGATTAAGTATGCTTTTCAGCTTTTAATTGGGACAATCACTGGATCTATGATTCCAGTTATAGGATTGTTGGCAGCCTCAGGAATTCTCAAAGGATTTTTGACGCTCTTTACGCAAAATTTACATTGGATTAATCCAGAATCATCAACTTACATTATTTTGAATGCGATGGGTGACTCGGTCTTTTACTTCTTACCCATTCTGGTTGGATTTTGTGCTGCCCGTCAACTAAAGTCAGATCCAATTGTGGTTGCTACAATCGCGGGGGTCTTGGTTCATCCGTCAATCGCGGCGATTTGGGCGACACCAACTAAGGGGATGCCAACTTTGATGGGTGTTCCATTGAATGCTAACTTCTTCGGATTACCAATTCACATTCCACAGTATGCTTATTCAATCTTTCCAATTATTTTTGCGGCGTGGATGGCACGTCCAGTTGGGAAATGGCTTAAGAAGCACACACCACTCGCCTTACGTTCGATCTTTGTGCCGCTCTTTACCGTATTCATTGTGACAACAACGGTCTTAGTTGTAATGGGGCCAGCTATTTCGCTTGTATCTGCTGGATTAGCTGCAGCGATTAATTGGTTAGTGACACTAAATGAAGCGGTTGCTGGATTTATTATTGGTGGTTTCTATCAATGCTTGGTTATCTTTGGCCTACATTGGATGGTTATTCCAATTATTTCGAACGATATTGCTTCAACAGGTCATTCGGTTTTGAATGGATTAATTAATTTTACAATGATTGCACAAGGGGCAGGTGCCTTAGCAGTATGGGCTAAGACAAAGCATGAAGACTTGAAAGGGATTTCATTAGCTGGGGCCTTATCGGCTTTTGCGGGGGTCACTGAACCTGCTATGTACGGTGTCAATTTGAAATATGGTCGTGTCTTTTGGATGGCCAACATTGGTGGTGCAATTGGTGGTTTCCTGGCTGGATTGATGAAAATTGATATGTTTGGCTTTACGGGTTCATTAATTGGCTTTCCATCATTCTTTTCACCACACAATCCATTTAATATTTGGGCCTTTGTCATTGCCGCTACGGTGACATTAATCATTTCATTTGTTTGTGTCTATTTCTGGGGATTCTCAGATGCAGATATTCAAAAAGCAAAAGCAGCCGAGAAGAAGAACGTCTTTAAGGACGTCATCGAATAAGGGGAATAATTATGAATCACGCAAATTGGGAATTAGCTTATCATGATGTGACACAAGCAGCTAAATCATACGGAGAGGAAGCGCTCTTAGCCTTGGGTAATGGGTATCTGGGCTGGCGCGGGGCGCCAGTGTGGTCAACTTTTAGTGATAACCACTATCCGGCGTTATATGTAGCTGGTGTTTTTAATCAAACTAAAACGCCTGTCGCTGACCGAATTGTCGTTAATGAAGACCTAGTCAATTTACCAAATTCACAATTGATTCAGACTTGGATAAATAATCAAGCACTTGATGAGCATAATGTAACATCGCGGGAGAGTCACTTGTCTTTTAAGACCGGCGAACTGTTTGAGACGTTTACATTTGAGATTGCGGAAGGTCCAGTGACCATTAAAACAACTAAGCTAGTTGATCCAATCGACTGGCATCAAATTGGATTGACATTTGAATTAGAAGCTGGGTTTCCAGCGCAAGTAACATTGCGTAGTGTAATTGACGGCAGTGTGACGAATCAAAATGTGAAACGTTATCGTGATTTTGACGCACAAGAATTTGATGTGAGTGACATTGATGCGGCTAATCGACAAGTTTATGTCCAGACGCGTCAGTCAGGGATTAGGATTGGGATTGGGGCGGAAACACACGTCAGTCAACAAAATAAACTGGTTGCGGGGCTGGTCGAAGCAACTGAAAATCAGTTAGTGGAGCATTACGAGACTGATTTATTACCGAATGTGCCAATTTGCTTAACCAAAACGATTTCTATTGTGACAACACAAGAAGAATCACAACCAATTACTGATGCGTTGGCAGAGCTTATGGCAGAAACGAATTTTGATTTAATTCGGAAGCATAGTACCGCATATTGGAACGATATTTGGCAAACTTCCGATATTGAAGTAGTCGCTGATGATTCCCGGTTGCAACAGTTGATCCGATTAAATATCTTTCATTTGCGACAAGCCGCTCAGAGCAAGGCCAACGCACAATTAGATGCTTCTGTTGGATCACGTGGCCTTACTGGCGAGGGGTATCGTGGACATATTTTTTGGGACGAACTGTTCCTAGTGCCATATTATGCGGCAAATGATCCAAAAGCCGCCCGTGCATTAATCCAATACCGGATTCAAAGACTTGCGGGAGCGCAAGCTAATGCTGAGAAGGAAGGCGAGGCGGGAGCCATGTATCCTTGGCAGTCTGGATTATATGGCGACGAACAGGCCCAGGTCATCCACCTGAATACGGTTGATCAATCTTGGATTCCAGACAATTCCCGCTTGCAACGACATGTGAGTTTAGCCATTGCCTATGATTTGTGGGTATATACCCGTATGACTGGGGATGTTAGTCTACTTCAAAATGGTGGATTAACCATGGTACTTGAGATTGCTAAGTTCTGGCTAAATAAGGTAACGAAGGCAAATGATGGACGCTATGATCTCGCAGGGGTTATGGGACCAGATGAATTCCATGAGGCATATCCTGGGGCAACAGCAGCGGGTGTGCAGAACAATGCCTATACAAATGTGATGTTAGCTTGGCTTTTGAATTGGATACAAGAGTTGCAAACAGCTTTACCTGCCTTTGAGGCGATTGCCGCCAGCGCTAATTTTGACGACAAGTTATTGCAACGTGTTATTGCTGTGATGCATGGTCTTCGGTTGGAACGCAATGATGCGGGCGTTTTTGCCCAGTACGAAGGTTACTTTGATTTAAAGGAACTTGATTTCACCGCATACGCTGAAAAATATGGTGATATTCATCGCGTTGATCGGATTTTGAAGGCTGAAGGAAAGTCTCCAGATGATTATCAAGTTGCCAAGCAAGCAGATTCTTTGATGCTATTCTACAACTTTGATGCCGAATTAGTGGCAAATTTGATTGAACAACTTGGTTATCAGCTTGAACCGGATTGGTTAGCTGTTAATCAGAGTTATTACCTAGCGCGAACAGTGCATGGTTCCACAACATCCCGACCTGTCTTTGCGGGGATTGATGTCACTTTGGGATTATTAGATGAAGCAGAAAAATTGTTAGCGTATGCGATTCGTTCCGATGTGGACGACATTCAAGGTGGGACAACCGCCGAAGGAATTCATACAGGTGTGATAGGGGAAACGCTAGCAGTAATTCAAAACCGATTTGCTGGTGTTAATTTAATGAGCGACATACCAGAAATAACGCCTAAATTACCTGCTGCTTGGCAATCAGTGCACTTTAAGCAACAGTATCAAGGAATCGTATTAGATATTATCGAAACACATGATTGGATATCGGTTACTGCGGATGAGCAGTTACAGATAAGTGTGGATGGTGAGACGTATACGATAACAGATGGCGAACCGTTGGTTGTCACTTTAGGGGAGTAATGACATGGAATTCACAGATATTAAAGGAGTCGCTTTTGATTTAGATGGTGTATTAGCGGATACAGCTAAATTTCATACGCAAGCCTGGCGACAGTTGGCTGAGCGTTTAGGTGTAAAGTGGACACCACAGTTACAAGAAGATTTGAAGGGGATTGACCGGATGGGTTCGTTGACGTTGATTTTAAAGTCTGGAGGCTTGGAAAATCAATATACGTCTGATGAACAACGTGATTTAGCTGAACAGAAGAATGCTGCGTATAAAAAGCTGATTGAGACGTTGACACCGGTCGATATTTTACCAGGCATGCAAGCATTTTTAGATGAACTGAAGGAACATGATTATAAATTGAGTGTTGCATCGGCTTCGAAGAATGCGCCAGCCATTTTGGAGCGACTTGGCCTTTCAGATTATTTTGAGGGGATTGTAGATCCGGCAACATTGACCGCCGGTAAACCTGACCCAGAAATTTTTGAACGAGCTGCTGAAATATTACATCTTGATCCAACGCAGGTCATGGGACTTGAAGATTCAAAAGCAGGCATTGAATCAATTCGAGGGGCTCATGAATTAGCCATCGGGATTGGCGTTCCTGGAGATGTAACGTTTGATGCAACTTCGGATATTTCGCTCAACCAGATAAAAAATCATTTTGATAAATAAAAAAAGCCTCACTCAGTGTTTGCTGAGTGGGGCTTTTATGTTGCTGGTTCATCAAATGAAAAACGGTTACGTCCATTGGTCTTAGATTGAAATAAAAATAAATCTGCTTTTTCAAAGGCACGTAAAGTGTGGTAATTATGAAAAACGGTATGGCTGACACCTGCTGAATATGTAATCGGCGTTGGCAAGCTTAGCGAACTCTGGGCATAAAGTTTCTTTTGAAAACAGAATAGTACAGACTGAATGATCTGCTTATCAGCCATCAAATCACTCGTTTCAGATGTCACTAACAGAACAAACTCCTCACCACCGTAGCGATAAATGCGATATGGACGATCTGGAATCGTTTCCGCTAAGGTTTCTTGCAGGGTATTAGCAAAAAGTTTTAGCGCAAGATTACCATGTTGATGCCCGTACGTATCGTTAATGCTCTTAAATTTATCGATATCCATAATCACAATCCAAGCGTCACGATTAGCAATGGGCGCTTTTTGGAATAGGTCGGTTGTTAACTGCTGATAGTTATAAACATGCGTGAGTGCATCATGGGATTTGTCATAAAACAATTCGTTACGCAAACGTGTGCAAACGGCATTGATATAACAAATTAACCAACTTAAGAATAGATAGGCAACTAAAATGCAAATAAATACGCTCAATGATTTAGGCGTTAGAATATCTTTAAATTGGTAACTCTGCCAAAATTCTAATCCAGAAAAGAATATCGGTAGCAGGATGGCCAAGTATTTCTTGTTCTTAACACCAATCGTTAGGACGGCTAATACAATCATTAAGATGATTTCACTAATGAATAAGATACGTGCATCGTGATGTGGAATGGGCGCATAGCGTCCAATGTACAGTGCCATTAGCCAAGGATGGATTGATGCACAGAAGATGACTTTCCAAGGTGCGGTGTCCAAGCTAATAAAGAGTAGCGGTACAAAGTAAAGAATTAAACGGTCGACCAAATTGGCATCAAGAATCAGAATGATATAAGTAAAAACGATGTATAGAATAACTATAATGAATTTTGGGAAAAGTTGATCACTATAGATTAACATATTTTGATAAACATAAACTAGGGCGACTAATATACTGGTGATAAAAAACACCACGATTAGAAAACCCGCAAAAGTGTGCATGTAAAAGTCTCCTCTATGAATCATGACGCTTAGACCATTTATGATAAAATCGAATAAGCACGACAGCGTCCCTTAGTATATCGAGTTTGTGCTCATAACTCAAATTAACTGTACCAATAAAATATAAAACTATTGACTTAAGCTGGTTAAATATGGCGCATATCGCTTTTGTATGTTTACCATTAAAATTTTATATGTTAATATACATGCTTAGACAAATTGTTTCTAAGTTAGTTTGGGGGGAGCTAGCTTAGAAAAACACATTAGAGGGGGGTTTTTATGGGGGAATTTGGTGTGCTTATTCCGGCACTTAATCCAGATGAAAAATTGGGTCAGTTGATTGATGAACTGATTAGAGAACCAATTTTGAATGAAAATATTATTATTGTTGACGATGGATCAAGTCCAGAACATCAACATTACTTCAACGATATTCGAGCGCGTTACGCAGATGAGGTGGTTGTGCTGAAACACGAGCAGAACCAAGGTAAAGGCGCTGCTTTAAAATATGGATTGAGCTATTTTAGAGAATGGTATCCTCAGATTGAGGGCGTGATTACGTTAGATGCAGATGGCCAACATGCCATCTCAGATGTTTTAAAGTTAACGAAAGCCTTTAATGGCAAGGATTTAGTCATTGGAAGTCGATAATTTAGTAAAGATATTCCTTTCCGAAGTCGGTTTGGAAACGTGCTTACTAATAAACTGACCCATTTTTTCACAGGATTAGATATTTCAGATACACAGACCGGATTAAGAATTGTGCCAAGTATCTATGAGCCAGTGCTACAGACATTTCCCGAAAATCACTTTGAGTTTGAATTCAAGATGTTACTCAAAGCGAAAGATAGTGGTATTGAAATCAAAGAGGTCCCAATTCAAACCATCTACATCGATGATAATGCATCCTCACATTTCCGAGTCATTGCAGATTCAATTTCAATTTATGCACAATTTATGAAATTTATTTTTTCAGGAATTGTTTCTTTTTTGCTGGACATTAGTTTGTTTGCCATTTTTTTGCAACTCATGGGAACTGAAAGTTTGAGTAGTGTAATGTGGGCCACGATTGCTGCCAGATTAATTTCAGGTGTTGTGAATTATGGTTTGAATCGACAAGTCGTCTTTGAAAAACAGGGCGATAACACATTGATGAAGTATTGTATCTTAATGGTGGTCCAAATGGTGTGTTCAGGGGCTTTGACCTATTTGATTGCGCATACGATTAGTCAGTCTGGTAATGTTGCTCTTGCCACGGGTGCAAAGTTGATAGGGGATGGCATTCTTTGCTTACTGAGTTTTCAAGTGCAAAAGCACGTTGTCTTCAAACGGAGGTCAGCATGATCTCAACTAAGAAAAAATTGATGTATGTCTTATCGTGCGTCCTAACTATTTTATATTTAGTTTGGCGCGTTGGGTTTACGCTGCCATGGCATGCCTCGCTATGGTTAATTGTTTTTGCCATTATTTTGGTTGTCTGCGAGATAACCTCAAATTGTACAGCGTACCTAACCATCTTTTTGCGATTGCGCGTATCAAAACATCAGTTAACGCAACATCTTGATGACTTGGCATATCCGACAGGGATGCCTTTGCCTGACGTGGACATTTTGATTGTCACACATGATGAAGATGTCGCCTTGCTACGTAAAACAGTCAATGCAGCTGTGAAATTACGTTATGACAATTCAGCTGGTGTGACTGTTTGTATTGCTGACGATGGAAATCGACCTGAGGTAGCAGCGTTAGCCTCAGATTATGGTGTTAAATATGTCGGACTTTCAGGTAATACGGAAGCTAAGTCGGGGAATATTAATCATGCGTTGAAAACGTTAAAGGCGCCATTAGTGGCCATTTTCGATGCTGATATGATTCCATATTCAACCTTCCTTGATGCCAGTGTCCCACCTTTCTTACAAAATTGGGCGCAAATGCAAGAAGATCAAAACCAAAAACCACTGGGCTTTCTACAAACGCCACAAAGTTTTTATAATGCTGACATTTTCCAATATAATTTATTTTCTGAGAATATTGTTCCGAATGAACAAGATTATTTTTCTCGGGATATCAATGTTTTGAATAGTGCTAATGGAGCTGCCATTTTTACCGGATCAAATGCGTTATTTTTACGTGAAGCAATTGATGCCGTGGGCGGCTTTCCAACTGACACATTAACTGAAGATTTTGAGTTAGGTGCCCTAATTAATTTGCAAGGCTATGTGAGCTACTCTACTCAAGTGCCGCAGGCGAGTGGTTTATCGCCACTTGATTTGAAAGGTGTGATTACGCAACGCAAACGCTGGGCTCGAGGGGTGATGCAGTCATGTCGAAATTTGCGAATTTTTACTAACCGTCATTTTCCAGCTGTTAATCGCCTTATTTTAATTAATAGTTATTTATATTGGTGGTCATTTTTTAGAAGAGTTATTTTCATTATGGCGCCGATTCTATTTGCCTTATTCAATCAACCAGTCGTGATGGCTAATTTTTGGCTATTAATGTGTTTTTGGGCGCCAGGGTATTTCTTACAACATTGGGTTTTGGGTGATACATCAGGACCAATCCGTAATGAGCGATGGGGTGAGGTACAAGAAACCTTTTTTGCGCCATTTTTGGTGGTGCCTGTTTTACTTGAAAGTCTCGGAATCAAAGAGAAAAAATTCATTGTAACTGATAAGTCTAATAAAACATCGTGGCGTGATCGATTATATCTGCTCCCATATTTAATATTATGGGGGATGATTTTACTGGCATTGATTAAGTTCAATTACGGTAAATTCGGTTCAGAAATTTTGTACGGAAGTGTCATTACATTTTGGCTATTAACGCATTTTATTAACTTAACATTTTGTTTGTTTATCGCCAGTGGCCGACAATTGTTCCGTTCAACTGAACGCTTTTCACGAAGTTTGTCTGGTGTTGTTCAGCTTGGACGAGTGGACATCAACATTCAGACAATAGATCTTTCAGACACAGCGCTTAAATTTAAATTAGTTGATGTACAGACTTCACTCATTGGTGTTGGCGAAGATCATACGGTCACGTTGCAGGTGCCAAATGAAAAACCAATTATACTGCAAGGCACGATTTTGCGTGTATTTTCACTTGATGATGGCGTCTATGCGGTTATGCAACTACAAGAGCAAGATCAAACACCTGAGCAACTGAATGCTTATTTACGACTCGTCTATGATGGAGCCAATGCAAATCTGACGAGTGAACAAGATAAGTGGATTACGACGCTAGATGTATTGTGGCTGAATGTTATGCATCGTGTTGAGAATTGGCGGAAACGCATCAATCGTCGTTTAACTGAAAAAGTGAAACGAGGTAAATCATTATGAATATTTTCGGCATTTTAATGCTCCTTGGATCGTTACTGGGTTACGAACGAATGCTCCGCGTGTGTGGCATCTCGCCTTACCTGGCATGGATTACGGCTTTTTGGATTCAAACGGTTATTTTATATTTGTTTGGTATGTTGAATCAGCTCAACCTAGGGATTTACTGCGTTAACGGGCTGGGTTGGCTTTTATTGATTGGTTATATCATTCGGATTTTTGGCTTAAAGAAGGCGCCCTTACCCGTTGAAATCCATGCTTTTGATGTATGGATGATTGTCTTGGGTGGCCTGCTCGCCATTGGTATTTATCACAGTATCATGGTCCATTATGATAATTTTTCACATTGGGCGACAATAGTGAAATTTATGCATTTCACGGGACGCCTACCAACAAATGCCAGTCTAGATGGGGTTATTTCATTTACGTCATATCCCCCCGCGATGGGATTATTCATTAATTACGTAATACACTTTGTCGGATTTAGTGAATCCAATATGCTTTTAGCGCAGTTCTGCTATATTTGGGCTGCCGTGTACAGTGTTTTTGGTTTCATGCGCGATAAGACGCGCATGATGTTATCAGGATTGTTAGTTTTGGCCATCGCCATTACGATGATATTTAATGTCCAAATCCGATTTAATAATCTGTTGGTCGACTACGTGCTCGCGGCTGTGACTTTAGCTGGGCTAGCAGGCGTTTATGTTTACCGCCAGCAATACAGACAACAATTTATTCATGTCATTTTGGCTGTTGCTAATTTATTATTAATTAAAAATTCCGGGGCATTCTTTGCAGGTATTATCTTTGCTTATTACTTGTATATGCTCTTTAAAATTAATGGCATGTGGCACAAGCGCTGCCAACAGTGGCAAGTAATCTATCGCGTTGGTCTTAAAAATATGGCGCTATGGGTGTTGGCTATCATTGTAAGTGTAATGCCGTTTTACTGGTGGCAACAACATGTGAAACATACTTTTCCGGAATCAAAACATCAAATTGATACAGCTTCATATGGGCAACAGCTATCGGGTGAGCACACGTCATATTTGATTGATATTGCCCAAAAGATGTTACATGCGAATGCTGATTTAGGCACGCTATCAACGCAGGGCTGCTATTAATTAATGGCGTCTTACTTGCAACGTGGTTGGGAATGCGTTGGCTGGGCCTTAAAAACCGATTGTTAAAAATGACAATACTGTTC
Organism: Weissella viridescens; assembly: GCF_001437355.1. GTDB lineage: Bacteria > Bacillota > Bacilli > Lactobacillales > Lactobacillaceae > Weissella > Weissella viridescens. The sequence continues at coordinate 364,215 of NZ_JQBM01000002.1, forward strand.
GATGGCTTATTCCTGCTTTATTATGTAAGCATCTATGGCATGTATATTTTATCAATGCCACGGGCTGAAGCCGTTGTCTTAGCGGGATTCGAACGATATCTCTCAACAATGATTATTCTGTTAATCCTCTTAAGTGCAGCTACCTTAGTCATTACCTTAGATGAGCATTTTAAAGAACAGGATTTTAACAAACGTGATTTAAGGTCGTTTAGTTCGTTACCTGCCAAAAAGTGTTATCAATATGCTGGAATGTTTTTCTTCACATTTTCAGTCATTGGTGTGAATTCAGAAATCGGTGGTATGCATTTTAACGACCGCCTGAATGAACATGCGCTGCCACAGTTATTAAAGCAGGTGACACCTGAAATTAATCAATTGAACGATCAACGGATACTGTTAGTTGATGCAGATCAGGATGACGTGAATTCATATTATGCCGATTTTGTGGCAAGATACTATTTCTTCACTGAAAATGCTGATGCTAAAGAAGCTTTCAATGTTTCACCAGATCAGTTTAAAGATATTAATAGTCAATATGAATACATGGTGATGCCTAAGCCACACCAAACTTATCAAAAACTAGCTCAAAAGACATACCGTGAAAACATTACCACCGGAACCTATCAAGTTTCCGAAAATGATTTGAAGCGTAAGACTTTACCATAAACATCAGCTAAGTGTTAAAACAACACTTAGCTTTTTTAATGCGCTAATGACTGTTAAAAATACTCGCGATTTAGTTACTGAATGAATTTAGTGATATAATGTATTAAAAGTAAGCAAATACGAAAGAGGGTATATCAATGAAATTTGCTGTTACAGGCGCAACAGGTCGTTTTGGAAGTCAAGCTGTAAAAATGTTGCAGGAACAATTGACAGATCATGATCAAGTCATTGCCTTAGCTCGAAACGTTGAAAAAGCCGAAGCGATGTTTGGAGCAGGGGTTGAAGTGCGACCGGGATCATATGATTCAGTGGATACTTTAACGAAATCAATGCAGGGCGTGGATAAATTATTATTTATTTCATCGCAACCCAATGCTGATTTTCCACGATTGGACCAACACAAAAACATTTTGAGCGCTGCACAAAATGCGGAAGTTCAGTTTATTGTGTATACTAGTTTCCCACATGCTGATAAAGTTGATAACCCACTTTCAGGTGATCACAAGGCAACTGAAGCTTTAATTCGTGAAACGGGTATTGCGCATACGTTTGCACGAAATAATTGGTATCTTGAAAATGAAATGCCGCTTATCAATAAAGTGGTCAATGATGGTCAGGCCATTTATTCAGCCGATAGCGGTAAAGTAGGCTGGGCGCTCGAAGTTGAATATGTTCGAGCTGCAGTGAAGTTATTGCAAATGGATAATCCAAAAGAAATCTACGAATTTTCTGGTCGTGCCCATACCTTTGAAGAGCTTGCGGAAACTGTGGCACGTGTGACAAGCAATACGCTCGAGATTGAACAAGTTTCAGATGCTGACTATAAGCAGAGCTTATTGAATGATGGGTTCGGCGAGTCAACGGCAGACTTATTTGTGGTTTTCCAACAATTAATCCGTAACGGTGACTTAGCAAATGTACGTAACGATTTATACGAAGTTTTAGATGATGATGTACCTAATTTTGAAGAGGGCGTCAAGACGGTTCTTGGCGTTGAATCATAAGTGGACGAAGACAATAAGAGGCCTGGGCTAATGTGCGCATTAGTGCGGTCTTTTTTATTATTTAACGCAATTTAATAGATGTTATATATATTTAGATATAACTAGTTGTGATTTCCACCTTTTTTATTTTACAGAGGATTACATTTGTGTTAAGATAGTGTTAACAACCAGGGCGGTTGGAACTATATTTTTTCGGAGGACTTATGATGGCAACGATGCGAGATGGATTAAAAGCAAACCGCGAAGCGGCTGAAGAAGCAAAAGCTAAGCAAATTGATGAAGCTTTAACAGATGCAGCCGAGTCAAAAGCAACCGATGCAGATGAAGAATATTATAAGCACGAAGAAGAATATTATAAGCACGAAGAAGAACATTATAGTAAAGCGGGCTGGGTTAACGAAAAGAAAGCTGAAGAAGGTGAGCGATAATGGAAGAGCGACACGAATTTGAAGCTGCCGATGCACGAGAAGTGGAAGATGAAAAGCGTAAAACTGAACGCTTAGAGAAACAAGCACGGTTTACAGAATCAGCACACGAAACGCGTGAAGCTGAGTCTGGCGAAAAGAAAATTTAAGTAAAATCGTGAATTAGATATCCGTTTTTTTTGAAAGGGTCTCAAAACACGACAATAGTAGTGTGATTTGTGGGTATTCAAAAAAGGAGAAATGAAAATGAAGAATGTTTTAGTAGCAGGTGGTGGAACCTTAGGTAGTCAAATCGCTTATCAGAGTGCTTATTTTGGTAAGCAAGTAACGGTTTATGATGTTAGTGATGCAGCGATTACTGCAGCCGAAAAGAAGATTGATGGTTGGGCTGCCAGTTATCGTACAGATATGCATGCTACTGACGATCAGATCAATGCGGCTCATGCTAATTTGACTTTTTCAACTGATTTAGCCGAAGCGGTTAACGGTAAGGACATTGTGATTGAAGCTGTGCCAGAAAACTTAGACATCAAGAAGAGTTTCTATAAGGAGTTATCAGCGGTAGCTGCGCCCGAAACAATTTTTGCTTCAAACTCATCAACGATGACGACTTCTGAGTTGAATGGATTTACCGACCGACCTGATAAGTTTTTGAATTTGCATTTTGCTAACCAAATTTGGGTGCAAAATACAGCCGAAATCATGGTCTCAGATAAGACGGATCCTGATGTTGAAAAGGCAGTTGTCGCATTTGCCCGTGAAATCGGGATGGTGCCAATTGTCATGCAGAAAGAACAACATGGTTATGTGTTGAACGCGTTATTGGGACCTTTCACGAATGCCGCTTTGGCTCTATGAGGTAACGGTGTGGCTGATCCGCAAACAATTGACAAGACATGGATGATTGCTACTGGAGCACCACGTGGGGCTTTTGCTATCATGGATGAAATTGGGTTACCAAGTTTGCACACAATTCTTTCGAATGGACGTACAGATGATGTGCCGGATGGCTTTGATGCAGGATTAGACAAAATCCAACAGATGGTTGATGAAGGCTATAAGGGCCAAGAAAACGGTAAGGGATTTTATAACTATCCTAATCCAGCCTATGAGTCAAAAGATTTCTTGAAGTAATAACATTTAAAAAAATCGTATTCCGTTAATCGGGATGCGTTTTTTTGTGTTTTTGAAACGGGTTTGGCTTAATAAAATGCCGGCGGCTCAACGGTTTAGCGTGTTTTAAGTTAGTAGAGCTATAACTAAAATAAATAAAAAAAGAAGTTGGGACACTGTATGTCAAATGAAGTTCAAAACAAACCTACGCACAGATTATATATTGGAGCAGGAATATTTTTTATACTGTTTTTAATGCTTGGTAGCATGGTGGTCTTACATGGGGAAATCATCAATGAGTTTGATCACGCAATTTTCAATTTTCTAAATCCTGCGGAAATGCCTTTTTTAACGATGTTTATGAATGGTATATCGGACTTGGGTAGTCCAGCATTTAATACGGTATTAGCGATGTTAATTGTGGTTGTGTTATCGCTTTTTCGTCACTTTAGGTTAGGAATATTCATTTTTATGACTTTTTTTGGTGGAAGTGCGTTAGCGCTTTTATTTAAAGTATTGGTTCAACGACCACGGCCATCTGGAAAACTTGTGATTGATTCTGGTTATAGTTTTCCGAGTGGACATGTGTTTACAACGAGTATGATTGCTTTCGCGTTAGCACTAATCATCTATAAGAAAAGTCAGTCAGTATTAGTACATGATGTAACCTATGTGTTAGCAGGTTTATGGGTCATGACGGTTGCAATTTCCCGAGTCTTTTTACGAGACCACTACCCATCTGACGTTTTAGGGAGTATGCTATTAGCATGTGCCGTAATTTGTTTTGCACTTGGTCTTTTTCGCCAAGTCATGAAAAATATGGGGCGAACAAGTTAAATCCATTGTAGGAAAAAAGGAAATGGGAAACGTTTGAAATGAATACAGTTTCGACAGTTATAGATGTCTTTTTACATCTTGATAAGCATTTAGACCACTGGGTGAATATTTTAGGACCTTGGTCGTACGCATTGATTTTTGCAGTCATCTTTTTTGAAACAGGATCGGTTATCTTTCCGTTCTTACCTGGTGATTCACTACTTTTTGCAGCTGGAGCAGTAGCGGCTTTGCCGAAAAATATGTTGAATCCTTTTATTTTGATTGCGATTGTTTGGATTGCGGTTATTTTAGGTGATACGCTAAACTTCTTCATTGGTCGTCGTATTGGTTTGCCGTTGGTGCATAGTAAGGTATTGGGGCATTTTATTTCTCAAAAGAATTTGGATGATGCCAATCATTTCTTTGAAAAGTATGGTGCTTTTGCAATTATTTTGGCGCGTTTTATGCCCATTATTCGGACACTATCGCCCTTTACAGCAGCGCTATCCGGTTATCCATATAAGAAATTCATCATGTTGGATATGATTGCGGCAGCACTGTGGACTTTGGTATGTATTCCAGCCGGTTATTTTTTCGGACGTATTCCATTTATTCAACAACATTTTTCTCTCGTGATTTTTGGTATCCTGTTCATCTCTGTTTTGCCAGCAGTTATTACAGGGATTAAGTCATACCTTACGAATAAAAAGAATGCAGCTTAGTGTAAGCTGTAAAATAACAGATGATTTATTGAACCTGATTTGTTAGTGTAGACTGACAGGTCGGGTTTTTAAAATTAATTTGTTAAAAAATGAAGTATAACAGCATGTTCAATAACATGTGCTTTTAGAGAACGGAGGTAGTTATGGATAAAGTTGATATTAAAAAGCAAACCGGTCTTGGTGAATTGGCAGATGATGCTTTAATGATTCGAGATGCTGTTTTTATTGCTGAACAAAGGGTTCAAGAACAGCGCGAGCATGATGATGAAGATCAAAATAGAATCCATTATGTAGGCTATTTGGCCGATAAGCCGGTAACAACGGCTAGAGTGCAGGTGCAAGGAGATAATTGGCATATTGAACGTGTCGCAACCCTTAGTCACGCACGTGGGCGTGGATTAGCGCAGCAACTTATGCAACAAATTATGACAGATGCTAGACTTCAGTCGGCGAGGTCGATGGATCTTAATGCTCAGGTAACTGCAAAACCCTTTTACGACAAGTTGGGGTTCACGCAACGTGGGGATGTCTTTCTGGATGCTGGGATGAATCATGTAAACATGCAACGAGAATTATAGTTGCGTGTTACATGTAGACCTCTAAATGGTTTTATTTAAAACAAAAACACCACTTGTTCTTTTGAACGAGTGGTGTTTTTTCTAGAAAAGCATGTCATAGATAGAGATGTACATTAGGGTAGCGGCAATCAAAACAAAAATATGCCAGTAAACATGGGCATACGGAATTTTGGGTAGGAGATAGAAAATAGCGCCAATCGTATAAACTATGCCACCGGCAAGAAGTAGGATAAATGAGGTTGGGGAAAGTGCGGCATATACCATCGGAAAGACCAAAACGACCAGCCAACCCATGCAGACATAAATAATAACGGAAAGCCATGGCCAACGACCAACAAAAAATAAATCATAAATGAGTCCGAGGACTGTACACCCAGCAATTGTAAACCAAATTGGCCAACCGATATTAGGTGGTAAAAATAGCCAAGTATACGGGGTGTAACTTCCTAAAATAATGAAGTAAATACCGGAATGATCAAAAAATTGGAAAAGCTTACCGGCTTTGGTAAAAACAAGGGCGTGGAAGAGCGTTGAGGCGAGTAGAAAGCCAATCATCGAAATCGCATAAATAGAGAGAGCTGTTAATGTGAGCGATGACAGATGATGTTGCCATGCTTTTACGAGTAATAATGTAGCACCGATGATTGCAGCTAGGGCCCCCAGTGCATGTGTGATGGTGTTTAACATTTCATATTTGATAAGGTAGTGTCTGTTTGACGGTGTTAGGCTTGGCATATTAGACCTCTCTTTAATTATCATTAGTGTTATACAAGATAATGTTAAACCTTTCATCTAGTTTTGTAAACCAGATGAACTTGAGATTATTAAATAAATCATCATTGACAAACTTTGAAAGTAGGTATGCGCAATTGGTGATAGTTTAGATGAAAGCGTACAAATTTTGTTTGTTATATCGGTAAGCAAAAAGACCACCACTACTGAAGTGATGGTCTTTTTTTAGAAAATGTGGATTAAATCATAAATGATATAGATGACAGTTAAGTGAGCTGGGTAGAAGTAGTAAAAGAAGTTTTTATCCCACTGGGAACCATTTCCGCCACGCTTCCCATTATATAGGCCAAGCAAGGGAACCGCGATAACCATCATGAATTCAGATGAAAAGGTCAAGTAACTGAACAGGCTTTCATTTGGTACCTGCATTTGATAGTAGTTGAAAATAGATTTTGCCAAAAGAATAACTGAAAACAGTAGGATAAATGATAAGACCCATTTCTTCTGGTTGTGAGAAAAGTAGCAGACCAGAACGATTGGCAGTAGATAAATGCCACCTTCAACCATCAAAGTGACCAACATCAAAAGCGAGATGGGCAGTGCCAACATGATTTTAGTCTTTATGTGAGTTTGATGACGTAGCATTTCAATCAACCAAATGACTGAAAACATCAAGGCCAGGGTTATGAAAATATTGTGACCGCTTAGAAATAGTAAAAAGAAGCTGAATTTATGGGTGAAAGTATCAAACGCAGCCCCAGTGATCCAATTTTGAATGGTATTAATGACGAGCATAACGCTTGCACCAAGTATTAAGCGTTCCAAGTATTTACGACGGCTATGTGTGTAGAAGAAGCCTTCTACAAGTAAGAAAGTAAAAACTGGTGCGACGAAACGCCCTAAAAAACTAAACCAGTCGGGAGTCACCTCGGGGAAGTAACTATTGATATGGTCAATTAGCATAAAGAACGCGGCGATAAATTTTAATTGTGTGCCATTTAATGTGAAACCTGACAGGGGCTTGTTGGTTGCATGTGTATCCATAAGTGCTATCCTTTATAAGTTATTATATACAAAATAGTATTATAGATAATAAAAGTAGCGCCGTCAACAAGAAAGAATCAGTTTTGGCGTTTTTGATCAAGCGATTTAAAGATTACGCTGATTGGCTAATTGCTTTTAATATAGCAATAGCGGTATCAATCTGAGCTCGCATTAATTGCATATCAGGTTGTGTAAAGGGTAGTGGCTCAAGGAATAGCCATTCAGGCATTGTAATCATCGCCATATTTGGAATACCGCGTTTATAAATTGGCATGCCTTCGCCAAAATAGGCTGCCTGAGTTGGATCAAGGTAGGTGATATCATCGATGTCATCGCAGGTAGTTATCATCTTTTCTAAAAGATGACTGGTCTCATTATCAGTATTTAGGTAAGCATAGTTTTCTTGTGGAGTGGATGACTGCACAAACTGATGGGTTTGATTATCGTAATAGTGTAAACAGCCGAGATGTTCCAATGTTAATGCAAATTTTGCTTTAAGGTGTGGTCCTTGCCCATCCCATAGTTCGGGGAACTTATCTAACCAACGCCCAGTTGCTTTTGCGTTGTCCGGTCCCATTTGGCGTTGTTGAAAGTGTCCGCTAACGAACGCGACAATCAGGGTTTGAGGAAATGTTGTTCGTGAGTCCTTTAGATATTTGAGAATGGTGAGCAGGGCGATTGGACCGTTTTCCTCAATGGCATTGGGGCCATCGGTATGTGTCGTGAGCAGAAGAGATTCGTGGTTATCTGGATTAGTGCCAGGTATTTTAACGAAAAAACTTTCTGTTTCGGTATTCTCAACATAGTTTCCGACTAGTGTTAAGGTGACAGGGGTTTTTGAATCCGCCATTTCTCGAAGGGTATCAATTTGTGCCGCATTAGTCCACACCGCAGGGATGTCCATAAATTCATTCTGGAAAGGTAGGATCTCTTTGCCTGATAATTCTGGACTTAGGTTCTCCCAGACGAAAATAGCGCCGACGGCACCTTTCGTTTTAGCTGCTGCTAAAGCATTTATGGCTATGGCTGAAATATTCATAGGGTGCATAATTTCTTCAGAATTGAATGTTGCAGTGCCTACTTTTGAAATATCCATAATGAATACCGGGATTTTACCTCTAACATCTTGTGAGACATTAGTATCAGCAAAAATAAGTGGAGCCGTAATGCCCGTATCCGAAGTTAATCCAGAATATGGGAAGTATGATGAAAGTGGGATTTCTTGGTTAACAGACCTGACACTATATGCGGTTGCTTCCCAAAAATTTAAATAGTGAACATCAGAGGTGATTGCATAGTCTAACTTTTGAATTTCCTCTTTTAACCAATTAATTGACTCTTTATGAGTTGAGTTGGCCGTAAGACGTGGGCCGTAATCATTTAGGTGAGACTGCCATTGATTTAACTGTTTATTTAATGTAGGAAAGTTTGCGATTGTCATAATTACACCTAACTTTATTATTTTTATTGTAATTATATTATATCAAATAAGTGCGCATACTTATGGCGTATAAAAAAACACGCTCATTATGAGCGTGTTCAAAAGATGCTTAAATTTTCTTGATGGCAGGGAAATGGTAAGTGCCATTAATAACATCTTCAGTTGGCAAGTATACGCGAAGTACGGGACGGAAATCGGCATCTGGTGATGGTAACCAATTTGCGTCATCTTGGGGTTCCTTGTGAGAGATGCGGATTGTAAGTCCACCATCTTCGTCGTACTTAATGCCCTTAGTGCGATCACCAATTGAATATCGATCAATTGGGTTTTCAACAAGGGTAAATCCAGTCGTATTGTACATTGTCACTGACCAAAAAGCATTTGTTGGTGGTGTTTGTTCGAAGTGAACTTCGTAATCGTGACTTCCGTTTAATTGCTTATTATCTGAATCAACGTAAATTGGCAGATAAACTGCTTCAAATCCTTGGTTTCCCCAAAGGCCACCCAAAGCAGCAGCACGAATAAAGTTAGCTTGTACCAATTCCTTTTCATTGCTATGTGGTAATTTCCACTCATCGGTATCTAGTGATCCGAGTTCAAAGTAGTCGAAATTATAATCGAAAACATGAAAATCTTTTTGCCATCCATTTTCGACAGGGAACGGTACATTTTCAAGGAGATGCTTAATTTGTTGTTGTCCAGTCTTAGGCGCGGCAAGCAAGGCTTGTTTGGCGTCGTCTGAAATGTTACCATCAAAAATACCGAGCGTGCTATACTTATCAATCAAGGGTTGGTAACGTTGGGCATAATGGCTTTCATTGAAGTATGCTTTGAACTTGTTCCAAAAAATCATGTCATTGTCGCCAGTTGCAGTAGGAATGCCAGCTGGCTTGGCTTCCTTATTCATTTGGTATAGGTGAAGATTTGCCTGTAAAGCTTTCACATTTTGAAGGTCTGCTTCATCTGTAACAGCGATACGACCAACAATTTCCATGAAGAGTGTTGGCGCAGTAATTTGTGTATACCCCTCAGGTAATTCCCCCTCGTAATCAGCAGAGGTAATAACAAATTTTCCACCATTACCACCAATTGAGCGTTGACCAATGTATGCAAAGTTGTTGGTCCAGGCATCAACAAATTGAAAAACATAGTATCGATCGCCCATATCTGGGATTTCTAATAGGACAGGACCAGCGCTCAAATCAAGTTGAGCGTTGTTATACACAGTATCATTGTTTGTTGTCACGAACTTGTCGCTTGCATCAGTTAATTTTTGTCCATAACTAAATTGGTTGTAAGGAACGGCAGGTAATACACCAAATCCTTCTTCAACTGATTTCTTCATTTGGTCTAGGTTATAGACCAAAGGAACAGCAAAAATGTACGCTTCTGCGGCTAAATCTTGTAGATTACTCATTTCATCATACCTCCGATAGTGTGGCTACTTCTGTTGACTAATTGTAACACTCCTACAGATGGTAGCAAATATTTTGGGATGGTAAATGGCAAAACGCTGTGAGTCTACGTAATTTTAAAGGTCACGTGTTTCCTTGGTACATAGCGATTTGTGGTTGTTTATGAATGTAATATTAAAGCATTTATATAAAATCGTTTCATATAACACGTTTGCAATATTAGTAATATTCGTGATATATTAAAGATAAGCAAATGCAGGAAGTATTTGTCGGGAAATGAAAATTTGAATTCGGAGGGTACTATTCATGAAACCTTACTATTAGTTGGTAAGGAAAATGCAACGACACTTTTGACGAAGTACTATGGTGATGCAATGCCTGAAAAGTCTGAGCATCGGGGTCGCGCTCGTAAGGCATTTGAAGCACTTGAACAGGTTCCAGACTATTCACTAGTCCTAGTCTATGAAGACGAAAACGGTGCAATTCAAGTTCTTGTCAAAAACATCACTGAAAAATTTGATAAGTTGATTAAGACATCATTTTCAAGTAATTCAAATGATTTTATCAATAACTTGCTCAATGTTGGTAAGTTAGTTGATCCAGAGAATGAAGACATCTACGAAGCATTTAAAATTGAAGCCTAATTTATAAATAATAGGAGAGTATTGTATGTATACTGATTTACAAGGAAAGACTGCCGTCGTTACTGGCGGAACTACTGGTTTGGGACTTGCAATTGTTACACGTTACCTTGAAGAAGGTATGAATGTTGTGGCTGATTACATTGGTGAACTTAAAGTTACCGATGATTTGAAGGCTATTCAAGATAAGTTTGGTAACAAGTTGGTAACTTTCCAAGCAGACGTTTCAAACGAAGAACAAGTAGCAGCTTTAGCTAAGGCTGCTACAGATAACTTTTCATCAATTGATGTTTGGGTCAACAATGCTGGGATTGAGAAGCCTTTCCCAACAGCAGATATGCCATACGACGAATGGCAAAAGGTTATTGATGTTAACTTAGGTGGTGTTTTCTTGGGTACGCGTGCAGCACTTCGCGACTTCGAGAAGAACTTCAAGAAGGGTAGCATCATTAACATGTCATCTGTTCACCAACAAATTCCTTGGTCAACGTTTGCCCACTATGCTGCTTCAAAGGGTGGAACTAAGATGTTCACTGAAACAGTTGCATTGGAATACGCTGAAAAGGGTATCCGTGTAAACAACATTTGTCCAGGTGCCATTGATACACCAATCAATGCAGCGAAGTTCGCTGATCCTGTTCAAAAGATGCAAACACAAAGCATGGTACCAATGGGTGAAATTGGTAAGCCTGAATATGTTGCTGATGCAGCTGCATTCTTGGCTTCAGAACAAGCCCACTACATTACAGGTACTTCATTGGTTGTCGATGGTGGTATGGAATTGTACCCTGCCTTCCAACACGGTGCTGGCTAAAATTAAATTTAAACAAAAGACGCAACTTAGGTTGCGTCTTTTTTGTTCAATTGGACAGGTTGAACTAGTCTTTTTTGCACTCAATTAGTGCGATTGCAAAAGGGCTTCAAAAATGAATCGAAAGGGTGTATAATAAGACTTCATATATTATTAATACGTTATTGTTACACTTTTAGTTTTACAGAATTTAGCAATATTATATTTTTATATAAACGCGTTGTTGAAAGATGAAACTTGAAGAGGTATCTATGAATTTTGTTACAGTGTTAAATATTATCATTGCGGTGATTGCAGGAAGTGTTATTTTTATTACGCGTTCAATTGTATGGCATCGCGTTTTGAAAGTTAACCGCAATCCAATTCCAGAAATGACGCTCGTGACTTTTTTGAAAAAATATCACTTTGATTCTAAAGAACACTTTGATCGGGACACGTTAAATGAGTTCCTTAATGATATTAACGACAATGATTTTAACCATGTGCTAGATGAACTTACAGAACAAGCGAATATTGTCTTAGATCCGAAAGCCAGCGAGATTGAACAGGAAAAAAGATACAAGCAAATGGTGGAAAGCTTTAATATCATCAAAAAAAGATTTAAAAAATCAATGACTCGCGGGGAGTTATTCATTTTTGATCTGCGTCGGGTGGCCGTATTGACACTTGCGGTGGCGATGACAATGCTTTTTGCAAACTTTACATGGGCCCAACAGGATGGAGGAATGTTACCTTATCGTGGCCTTTGTCTCATCTTGTGTGGGTTTACATTGATTTGCTTAGGATTGTGTGGGTTGCCTTACTCTTTGCAATGATAAAGCATCTCATACGGTAAACATATAGTGGTTCGCAAAGATTTAATGATTGAATGTTATTTTAACGGCCATGACCAGCTGAGGGCACTTGGATTGAGCGTATTTTAGACCAATTTTGAACTGCTGGCACTTTAAGTGACGCTTTGATTATAAACGGTCACTGTCGCATTATTCGCCTAGAAATCTGTCATCATGATGAAAATTTGGGTTGTTGAACATGATAGATGTCAAAATGAATAATCAAAAAACAGGTTTGCAACATGTTGCAAACCTGTTTTTGTATGCTTTATTTTGTATGTGGGGCAATGTGTTTTTGATACAAATATGTTTTTTTGAGTAGGCGACGCCAAGTTGAAATGAAGATGCCATTACATGTGGCACAAACTAGCGTTCCAATCCCAATGGGACCGTGCAGGAAAAATGCCAAAATAGCGATAATAATATCTTGAGTTAAACGAACATAACGATATCGGATGTGACGGTTATCAGCGACAATCGGAGCGACACTATCATAAGGTGATTTACCCAAATCAGACAGCATTTCAAAGCTGGTACCAAGTGAAAACATTGCTACACCGATAATTAAAGCCAGACCCATCACCCAAAGGTTTTGTGATAGATGGAGTGGTTTGAGCAGTGGTGAAATGTATTGGATTAGAAAACCCGTTGAAACCATGCCAAGTAAGGTCCCAACGCCAATGTCTGATCGACGTTTTAGAAAAACAAAGAGCAAGAAAAAGCCATTAACCAGAATATGGATTAAACCAAGCTCGATATGAAAAGTTGATGAAAGCCCCAGGGTGAACGAAGTGAATGGATCGACACCGAGTTGGGCCTCACGTAAGATAGATGACCCCGTTGCGTGCACGGTTAATCCAATGATTAGGCATAACAAGCGATAGATGATACGGGTATTAAATTTCATATAAAAATGGAACCTTTCGATTATAGATGTTAGGGTTACTCAATCGAGTATACCTGTATTGTACTTGATATTGATTATATTGTATTGAATATAATTAATAAATACGTACTAATTTTATTTTCTAAAGTGTTATACAATGAGAGGTGAGAAAAAATAAAGGTGGATAATCAAAATGATATTTGTTTGGATTCATTTAATTACATGGGTAGTATTATTCGTTGTTGTGAGTGTAGCGCTTTTTTCACGAAATGAAAAATTGAGTAAAATTAATATGACGGTTGCGCGCCTAGGGTACTTGTTTGCAATTGCTAGTGGCCTTATGCTTGTGCCATATGCATACAACGAACATCCTGGACTAACAATCCTGAAGGTTGTGGTTGCAGTCGTATTGATTGGATTAATTGAAATGGGCTTTGCGCGTAAACAACGACAAACATTGCATACACGGGTTGCTTTTATCATTATGTTACTGATTTTAATTGTGGGATTATTTGGTATTTATTTAGCAAAAATTTAGAAAGTAAAAAAGCGTCCGAATTAAATTTCGAACGCTTTTTTATTTAAATAATTTGTGAAAGATTGTAGAGATTCAATAAAATAATTCCAGATACCATGATGATGAATAGTTTCTGAATCACATGGTTCGGTAAGCGTTTGGCTAAGGCTGATCCAAGGAGACCGCCAATAATTGCTGCCGGAATAATGTACATCAAAAGATTCGTCTTATATCCAGAGAAACCATGTGTTTTTACGCTCAGTGACAGTAAGGATGCTGCTTGAGAGAAAAAAATGATAACCAGAGAATATAAGTTAGCAGATTTAATCGGTGTACTGAACATGAAAACGAGTAAGGCGGTATTCATGGGGCCACCACCGATACTTAAACCACTTGAAAGTGTTCCGAGACAAAGTCCAGTAAAGAAATAATAGTAGGGTTTCTTTAGTGTGAGGTTGGCATGGGGCCAAAGGCTATTTAATAAGATAATAATCAGGACACCGATGGTGATGACAGTTTGACCAATAGAAACGACTTTGAGCGAGGACGCATATCTAATGAAGGTTTGTAAAATTTCACCACCTAATAAACCACCTAGGATAGATCCAGCTGCCAAAACTAAACTCGTTTTCTTATCAATGTTAATACCGGAACGTGTTTGGCGATAGATTGAAACAATCGACATGGTTAAAACGGCGACAGTTGAGAAGAAATTAATATTGTTTAAATTGTCCTGATTAATAAAGTCCATGGCAGGCTTGATAATAATACCGCCACCCATTCCCGAAACAGCACCCAGAGTATTCGCGAAAATGATAATTAAGATGTAAATAATCGTAGTTGATGACATAGTAATCCTTATTAATGGAAGTTATCCATAACATTCGTATGATTCACAGGGCACGGTGTGAAGACCGGCTTAGTCTGTTCCCTTAATCTTTTTACCAAGACGGTATAATTGGTACTTAAATCCTTGTACTGGTCGATCGAAAGTACCGACTTTTTGTTCAACATGACCATTGAACTTGGTTTTGAAATTCATGACACCATCTGATCCATCGAAGCGGCCGTCAATACCAAGGAAGTTATAGCGATCAATGCCAAGGTCATGGGTCATTTGAATCATATAATCTTGAATCTGATGTGGACCATAGAATTCACCATATTGTTCATATGAACCCGAGAAGAGATAATCAACTTCTTGTGGTGTAATCATAAATTGGGCACCGGCTAATACTAAGATATCTGAATTCTTTTCAGCTTGTAGTTCAACGATGTTGGCACGGCGTTTAGTGTGATTGTCACGTTGCTTATTTAGATCGGCTAATTGCTTATTGATTCGGCCTGCGTTACCGCCATTTGCTAACTTTTCTTCTAGGTCAGCAATTTTTTGGTTTACATCGACTAATTTTTCATCTAAATTGGCGATGTATTCAGGGAAATGTAACTCAGCAACGACGAATTTTACGCGTTCGCCAAAATCGTCATAGGTTGTCTCGAAATAGTCGAGATCTTTTGTGTGAAAATTGCGGCGGATACTTGTGTCATCTAAAATCTTTTTGAAGAGAGGCAATTCATCACGGCCTAATTCGCGGACGTGTACACCAGTGGCTTGCTTCTTCAATGCTTGTTTCACCATCTTGTGGTAAGACTTATGAATGTCATCGGCACTCATGCCAGTTAAGTCCTTTACGTATTGCCATGGGACAGCTTGCGTGTCAGTCATGCCATAAAGAAATGGCTCGTGCTTGTAACCTAATTCAGTCATTTTATGCATAACGGTTTCATCAGGCTCTGAGAGTGGCGTGCCTTCATCATCAAATTTCTGGTAAATCGTGTTGGGAGAGACGGTGATGAACATGATGTTGTGCTTCTTTGCGTAATCTTGTAGTTCAGCAAAGAAGGTGTCAACAAGCTTATCAGCATGCCAATCATTGACAACTGGACCATATTCCAAATTGTATTTCACGCCTAATTTAACTGATTGCTTCGTCAATAGCGAACCAATCAAGATGTTGTTATCGTCGTCAACTAAACCAAGAATGAGAGGGTTGTGTTGACGGTGGTTAAGTAATTGATATTGTTGACTGCTTTGCGTAAAACTTGCATCGGCATTTTGATCAACAAAGGCATTCCAGTCATCCAATCGTGTGGATAAATCGACAAATTTCATAAGTTAGTCTCCTTATAATTTGTTATGTATTTTGAGTTAACACTAACAGTGGCAATTTAAAAAATATATCATTATTTACTATAGTATAGTTATACAACTTTCACAAAGTTTTCACCCTGATTATAAGAAAATTTAAAGCAATCAAGCTCAAATGACGTCAATGACTCTAGATTCACATAAATAAAAAATATGTTAAAATGATTGACGACGCATACATGTTGGAAAAATCATAGGTATTGCCTATGTGGCCAAAAAATGAACGCGAGTATGTCGCTACCAATACCAAATTGATAAGGATACGCATTAAAATGAATAAATTTAAATTTGTGGAGTTAACGCCTGCCGAATGGGCACCATTTGAGCATAATCAACCGAATGGTGGGATGTTACAATCAATCGAACAATATGAATTACTAAAAGACCGTGGCGCCGAAGCTAAGATTTTGGGCTTAAAGCATGATGGCAAGTTAATTGCCGGTGCTGTCGTTACCTTTAATGCGATCCGCGGAGGTAAGGAAGTCTTAATTAACCATGGACCAGTTCTTGATTACGAGGATCATGGACTTTTGCACACTTATTTAGAACATTTAAAAGCCTATGCAAAGCCATTGGGTGGGCTATACATCAAATTTTCACCAAACGAAGCGTATCAGATTTTTGATAATGAAGGTCATGGTGTTGCTGATCCGAATGAGATGCTTTTAAATCGCATTGAAAAAATTGGCGCGATTCATTTACCTTTTGATAAGGGAATGACAGCGACGAATGTTGCTAGTTGGATTTACGAAAAGGACTTACGCCAACTGAATGATGAGACGCTAACTGCAAGTTACGCTCCTGATGTAAAATATTATTTGAAAAAAACGCAGCAATTTGGCGTGAAGTTACGTGAATTGACACGAGAAGAGTTACCCGCCTTTAAGGCCTTAACTGAAGACACAGCTAAGCGCGTTGGTTTTGCGGATAAGCCCCTAGAATTCTATCAAATTTTCTTTGATGATTATGGAGAACGTGCGCATTATGTCGTAGCAGAAATCAATTTTGTTGACTATATCAATAATGAAAAAGATGTCATTGCAAAATTGGATGAAAAGTTAACCAAGTTGGGCGAACGGTTGGCTGTGAAGGAAACCAAAAAAAATCGGGGACAATTCAACGAGTTTACCGATCAAAAACAACAACACCAAAAACGTATCCAAAAAATTATGGATATGTTTGGCGAACAAGTCCCAACGGATGATGTGATTATTGCTGGGGCCTTGTTTGTCGAGCAACCCCAAGAAATGTCATACTTATACTCAGGTATGTACGAGCAATATAAAGAATTCTTTGGTCCATATCTGATTCAAGACACTATGATGCGCAAGACGATTGCAGCGGGCTTACCAAAGTATAATTTCTTGGGTATCTCTGGTGAATTTGATGGTAGTGATGGCGTCTTTAAATTTAAGAAAGAATTTAATGGACAACCGGTGCAAATGCTAGGTGAATTTGAATATCCAATTCGACACCTAAAGCACAAAATGTACAAGTCACTCAAACGTATTTTAAATCGATAAATAAACTAAGCCCGCTACGGTAAACGTAGGGGGCTTTTTAATATGAAGAAAGTCTAAAAAATAATGATATTATTCAACTTACTTAAAGTTAAAAAAATTGAATAATATTAGCTAATACCATTACGTGCTTGGTAAATACATGTTAGTATAGTATTAGAGAAATATTATTTGTAATTTTAATTTTACACTGTGAAGTTGTAATTTTATCAAAAGTGAACTGTTAAGTTTGGATTTACATAAATTGGAGGTAGTTATATGAGTGAAATGGGCATGATTGCCATTATGTTACTAACAGCGTTACTTTCGGGAACGTTGTTTAGGAAAATGGGGTTGCCGTCTGTTGTTGGACAGTTGGTAGCGGGAGTGATTGTTGGACCAGCGGTATTAAACTGGGTTAAACCAACCAATCACATCGAGTTTTTAGCGGAAATTGGGGTAATGACCCTGATGTTTATTGCGGGACTTGAAAGTGATTTGCGCTTACTAAAGCGATATTTAGTTCCAGCTATATCGGTTGCTTTCTTTGGTGCGTTACTACCAGTAGGTGCTTTTTATTGGTTCGGGACATCAGTGCTACATGAGTCAGTGACGATGTCAATTTTCTTTGGAATTGTCTTTGCGGCCATGTCAACGTCAATTACGGTTGATGTTTTAAAGGAGTATAAGCGCTTAAAGACCAAGAACGGTCAAACGATATTAGGGGCGGCCATTTTTGATGATGTTTTCGCGATTAGTTTGCTGTCAGTATTTCTGGTATTTGCAACCAAGGGCGCTACAACAGGTGGCCACGGTGGTTCATCACACGGTATTGCGGTTACGCTAATGCTACAAGTTGCTTTCTTTATTTTGGCATTTTCAATTATTCGCTGGGTAGCAACACCAGTCATGCACTGGTTTGAAAAATTAGATTTCTCATATAGTGAAATTTTAGGCGCTTTCATCATGCTCTTTAGTTTGGCTAGTTTAGCGGAACTCTTTGGGTTGTCAGCGATCATCGGAACATTCTTCTCAGGTGTGGCCATCGCTGAAACAAAGGTCGCACATAAAGTCGAAAAGGCTTCTAATGTGGTGTCATATACATTCTTTATTCCAATTTTCCTTGTATCAGTTGGATTGAATGTAAAGTTTGACAGTATTATGGATTACTTACCAATGATTATCTTTGGTACGGTCATTGCGATTCTTTCAAAGGTTATCGGAAGTGGATTTGGAGCCAAAATTACGGGATACAGCTGGCTGGATTCGGCAATTATCGGTACCGGAACTGTGCCACGAGGTGAATTCTCAATTGTTATTGCACAAATGGGACTTGCTGCAGGGGTGATTGACGATGAGGCCCAAGGGATGCTTTTGATTATTATTATCTTAGCGACGATCATTGGTCCGTTGATGTTGCGTTATCTATTTAAGTTTGACCATTCAAATGAAAAACATCCAAGCAAAGCAAAAGCATAATTGTTAATTTTAAAAAGCTGTTTTTGGTTCATGACCAGAAATGGCTTTTTGCATATAATCTAAAATCAAAAAATGATTATTTATTTGATGTTTTACGGTCTTTTTGTTTGTTATTTCTTATTTATTTGATGTTTTACGGTCTTTTTGTTTGTTATTTCTTATTTACTTAAATTTTTAGCTTGTCTTAACGAGGGTGTATAACGGAAAATGATTTTCATAAAGCTCTAATATAGTCGTGAAAATCCCATAGGTTAGCGTGATTTTGTTGCTCATTTTAAATGATTGACGTTGTAAAAGTTATACGGTAAAATTAAGAATATTAAGAAAACCTTATGAAATTAAATAAATATAAAGAATTTAGCAAATATCCCCCAAACAGAAATGTTAAAAAAGATTATCAGAGGATCAATTTATGACGCGTATGAAGATGTATAAAAGTGGAAAGTTCTGGGTCAGTTCAGCGGTAACAGCGCTTGGAGCAACCAGTGCGCTCTTAGGCGGTTCAAGTACACAAGCCCATGCCGACGTGGCGAATGATCAACAAGTTGCTCAAGCAACTGAACAAAATAAAACGGCGGCTGCACCAAGTGCTGCGGACGTGCAAGCCCAAATCACTGCGGCAATGAACACAAATCCAACTAACGTACAAGTTGATACTGCGACGCAAACACCAGTGAGTGCTGCTGAGGCAATGGCCACAGCTAATGAAAAACAGACGTCAACAGAAGGACCAGCCGCGGTTAATGTGAACCAAGATGTTGATTCAGTCCAAGAAAATCAAACTGAAACTGATGCTGCGCCGGATAATCTAGCCGATTCGTCATCTGATGTGACGACAACTGAAGAGGGGTCAAGTGATTCGGTTGAACAACCAAGTGAACAAACTGTCGTTGATGACAAGTCGAACCAAGCACATGTAATTGAGGATACGACGTCGGAGGTAGCTCCCAAGGTCAAAGAGCCTACGCCAGAAAAAAACAGTAAGCCTGACACGTCAACTGGGGATAAAACTTTGCCTGGAGTAAAGACCGAGACAGCTGATAAAACGGTTACGCCAAAGCAAATCACACCAAAGACGACTACGCCCAAGGTAGCTGATAAGGTGGAAAAGCAAGTTTCTTCAAAAAAGACAAATAAGACAGTTGCGACGCCGAAAAAGGAAGCCAAAGGTGCGACTGTTTTGACGGCAACGCCAAAGTCAGTTAAGGCAACACAATATTATAATTATTCCGCAACCCAAAAAGCGAATGCTGAATTCTTATACCGTTATTTCTCGGCTCGTGGATGGACACGTAGTGCTATTGCGGGAATGTTGGGTAATATGACTGTTGAAAGTTATTTGTTGCCTGATATCACTGAAATCGGTGGCGGTGGCGGATATGGATTGGTGCAATGGACACCGGCTAGCAAACTGATTAATTGGACACGTGCGAATGGCTTGGATTATCGAACACTTACCGGTCAAGCTGCACGAATTCAATACGAAATGACGCACGGTATTCAATTCTATCCATCATATACAAGTAGTATGACGGCAGCGCAATATATGAAGAGCAATGCGTCAGCATATACGTTAGCAATTGTCTTCTTGGCAAATTATGAACGTCCGTATGATAGTAACCAACCGGAACGTGGTAATATTGCCATGTACTGGTATAACTACCTTGGTACGATTAATTTATCAGACAATACTAACAAACCTGCACCAAAACCAACACCGAATCCAACGCCAAAACCACAAGCTAAGAATGGCTATGTGTGGGAAGGATCAAACCTTTATTACTATAACAACGGAAATAAAGTTAGTGGCTTGCGGACGTATGGTCAAAATGGTTTAGAGTACTATCACCCAACTACCAAAGCGCAAGTGCGTAACCAACAAGTACGGATTGGAACGGCCGTTTATTACTTCAATGGTGAAGGAGATGCCATTACTGGGTTCCGCAAGTTTGGCAAAAACTCGGTTGAATATTATGCGCAAAACCACAAGCGTGTGTCTAACACGTATGTTCAAACCGGACAAACTTATTACTACATGGATGGGAATGGTCAAGCTACGGCTGGGTTGCGTCGCTACAGTAAGACCGGTTTGGAATACTATAATCCAACGACGCGTCTACAAACGCGCAATAACTACGCTAAGGTTGGAAATAATTACTACTACTTTAATGGTGAAGGTGATGCCGTAAGTGGTTTCCGTAAGTATGGAAAGAATGGTTTGGAATACTATAACCCGACCACACAAATTCAGACGCGTAATAATTATGTCCAGTCTGGAAAGAACTTCTATTACTTCAACGGTGAAGGCGATGCCGTAAGTGGTTTCTGCAAGTATGGGAAGAATGGTTTGGAGTATTATAACCCAACTACGCACATCCAACAGCGTAATAATTATGTACAATCTGGAAAGAACCTCTATTACTTTAATGGTAATGGAGATGCTGTAAGTGGTTTCCGTAAATATGGAAAGAATGGTTTGGAGTACTATAATCCAACGACACATATCCAACTACGAAATAATTATATGCAATCTGGAAAGAACGTCTATTACTTCGGTGCTAATGGCGATGCCGTAAGTGGTTTCCGTAAGTATGGAAAGAATGGTTTGGAGTACTATAACCCAACCACGCACATTCAACAACGTAATAACTATGTGCAAGCTGGAAAGAATCTGTATTACTTTAATGCAAATGGTGATGCTATCACTGGTTTGCGTAAATACGGGAAGAATAAGTTAGAATATTATGATCCTAAGAGTTATATTCAAGCCCGAAATCAAACAATTACGCTTGGTAAGCAGAGCTATTACTTTGGTAGTAACGGGGATGCAGTTGCTGGAACAATCAAGCGCAATGGCAAAATTGAATTTTACAATCCATCAAACTATACTCGCCGTAAGACACCTGGATACGTTAAGTTAGGCAATACTTATGCTTTCTTGGATAACAACGGCTATGGTGTTACGGGATTGCGTCGCTATGGTAAGAATGGTTTGGAATATTACTCACCAAAAACAGGTCTACAAGTACGTAACGGTCACGTCAATGTGAATGGGATTGTTTATTACTTTAATCGTGAAGGGGATGCCATTAACGGCGTTCGAAATTTGGGTAATGGGTACATTGAATACTATGTGAACCATGCCCGTGTGCAAAATAAAACCATGAAGGTTAACGGCGTTATGTATCGTTTCGATGCTAATGGTCGCGGTAAGCGCATCTAAAAAAAGCCTCGTCAGTTGACGAGGCTTTTTTAGCGCTTTGGAAAAGTTAGTTTAAAAAGTATTTCACCAACAATGAAGCCAACGGCCAATGCCGTTGCGATAAGTAAAACTGAAATGATCTCTGACCCAGCTTGGTGACTACCCAAGGTTAAATTTTTCATCCCCATAGCAGCCATACCACCTGGTACTAATGAAACCAGACTTGGAATATAAATCATAGTGACCGGAGTTTGATACTTTTGTGCAAAAACATTCCCTAAATAACCGATGACAATGGTGGCAATAAGGTTTTGCCAAACGATGTGTTGCGAATATAGTCCGAAAATACAATAGGCTAACCAAGAAGCGGCTCCCGTCAGGCCGGCTGGGATTAGCGCACGTCGAGGGATATTTGTTAATAAACCAAAGCCGAATGAAGAAATAAATCCAAAAGCAGTTTCTACGAAAAGCTTAATCCATGGTTGCATTAGTGACACACCTCAATTGCTAAAATCACACCAAAGGCAATGGCGCCGGCGACAAAGAAAGCATATGTGATACGTACGATTCCAGAAATAATTTCTTTTGCGATAATTTCACGAATTGCGTTAGTAATCGCAACACCGGGTACGAGTGGCATGAGCGAACTAATAATTATATTATAAAGGTTGTCGCCGATGTGAAATTTGACGAGTAAACTAGCTAGTAAGCCAATTGTGAAACCACCAACTACTTCAGAAATATACGGGAAATCATAGTAGTTTGTAATTTTTTACTGAAAATGAAGGCCAGTAACCCGACGAAAAAACTCAAACTAAGGTCGGTCCAAGTTGCTTTGAATACCAGCATTGGAGCCATTGAAACGAGACCGGCGCCAAGTACTTGTAACCAGAAAGGTGTTTGAGTGACGGTTTGATCGAGGTCGATAACTGCTTGATTAAATTGGTTAAAATTGATTTTCTGTTGTGTAAAGTCACGTGAGAGTTGGTTGATTGCATCGACTTTCTTAAGATCATAACCACCCATTTTAGGCTTAATGAATAGAGTATCGGTTGATTCATTAATCGAAATGAAAATAGCTGTAAGTGTTGAATAACAGACAATGGGTGTTTGAGCGGCTTTACCAATGTGTTCAATTGTATTTTCAATGCGAAAAGTTTCAGCGCCGCTGTTTAAAAGCAGATTACCAACTTGGCTGCAGGTTGCTAAGAGTTCTTTTTCAGTAGGCATAATTGATATCCGTTTCTATGAGGAGTTAGCAATTAACAATACAGGTATTATATCCTGAATCGTGCAGTATCAGTCCAAAGAATGGTAAAAAATTGAGTTTCGAATAGCAATAAGGTAATATCTAGTTATGAAGACTAGCTGATGAAGGGGATAACATGACAAATACGAAACTAAACAAATGGGATGACTTTAAATTGCCCAGATGGGATACCCTACCTGGTATTGATTTATATCTTGATCAAGTCATTGAATTAATTAATGGGTACTTAGCACCCGTAACGCCAGCCGACGAGAAGAAAATCTTAACCGCATCAATGCTTAATAACTATGTTAAGCAGGATTTGATGCCCGCCCCAATAAAAAAGAAGTATTCACGCCAACATTTAGTTTTTTTAATTGTGATTACGTTGATGAAACAAACATTTACATTGAGCGAAATTAAAAGTGTGCTGACCGAAGCATTAGCGCATCAATCAATTAAAGCCTTTTATGACGCTTTTTGTGATAAACAAGAAAAAGCGTTGCATTTTGTTGAAAACTTTCAAACAACTGAATCAGAAATGGCGGCAGCGCAACCGGATGCGCAGCTAGAGGAGTTGGTCACAATGGCGATTTCAACTAGCCTTTACAGCAAGCAATTGATTGCTGATTTAATTGGGACAGAAGAATAGTGCATTAGCGTACTGTGTGACGTTTTGTTTGGAAGGGGTTCTTGCAACTGGTATAATAAGTAGACGGGTTGCGTTAGCAACAGCCAAATAAACGACTAAGGAGCAAGGAACCCATGGTAGAACGTTTAAAAACCGAAACCGTCCACGCCGTGATGCTTGAAATGCTGAACGATGTCGCGACTTTTGCAAACGAACACGACTTAAAGTTATTTCTATTAGGTGGAACGCTATTAGGCAGTGTCCGCGATGGTGCTTTGATTCCATGGGATGACGATGTTGACGTGGGTTTCATGCGTAAGGATTATAATCAATTTTTGGCAACGTACCAGCCAAGTAATCCACGGTTTGAGCTACTAACTGAAACGAATCCGAAAAGCCTGGTTCCTTATTTACGAATCGTTGATCGACAAACACAGGCAGAATCAGACTATTATGAGCAAACCCATGGCATCTTTATTGATATTTTCCCCATTGACGCATTTAATAAAAAATCATGGCAATTAAAGTGGTTTTTTGTGAAGCAAAAGGGATTAAATATTTTGCGCAATGTCGGTCGCTCAACAGATCGTTATCCAAGTGATGCAAAACTTGTTGGTTTAAAACGTGTGTTAAAAATGTTATTGCCACATCTTTCGGCCCATCGTGTAGCGCAAAAACAAAGTAAGATGGCACAAAAATTTGCTCAAGGTGCCCAACAGCCAACGCAAGCCGGCGTCTTAAATGGGATGTATGGACCGAAAGAAATTTTTCCGGTGACCATGTGGCAAAAGGCACATCAAGTGACATTTGAAGGGATGCCGGTTTGGCAACCAGATAATGCGGATCAATATTTGACCCAATTCTTTGGTGATTGGCGTAAACCAGTAAAAAATATCGATAAACATGGCAGTTTTTATTTAAAGGAGAAAAAATAATGATATATGCACAAGTAATGGCGGGTGG
>NZ_JQBM01000002.1:389312-418461 GCF_001437355.1 Weissella viridescens
GATCGTCCAATTATCATTCATACCTTGGAAAAGTTCACTATGATTGCTGAATTTGACAAGATTATCGTTTCAATTCACCCACAATGGGTGCAATACGCAAAAGACTTGATTGCAAAGTATATCGATGATGATCGGATTGTGGTAATTGAAGGTGGATCAGAACGAAACGATACTGTGATGAATGCCATTAATTATATTCAAGAAAATTTTGGTAAGCATGATGATGATGTTCTTGTAATGCATGATGCCGTACGTCCCTTTGTGACGCGTCGAATTATTATGGATAATATTCGTCTAGCTGAGACTTATAAGGCTGTTGATACAGCAATTGGGGCGACTGATACGATTGTTCGTGCCGTAGATGGTGAAGTAGTCGAAATTCCGGTGCGTTCATACATGTACCAAGGTCAAACACCACAAACCATTAATATTAATGCCTTCCAAAATCAATATTTACAAATGTCTGAAGCAGAACAACGTGAATTAACTGATTCAGCTAAAGTTATGCTTTTGGCTGGTTATCAAGTCGGTGTTGCAGACGGTGAAGAAAGTAACATGAAGATTACGCGACCATACGATTTGCGAATTGCGAATGCTATTGCGAAAGAGGATAGTGATGTTTAATAATGTGTATCGCTTAACTGGTGTCCGCCAGATTGAGCAGGTTACAACCACAGTGGATTCTGCAGATCCAGAAAGTGTGATTGTGCGGCCTACATTAATGTCAATTTGTCGGGCAGATGAACGCTACTATACGGGAACACGAGATAAGAAAGTTTTGGCGGAACGCTTACCAATGGCTTTGATTCATGAAGCGGTGGGCGTCGTTGTCCGTGATAATACCGGAACATACGCACCAGGGACGCATGTCGCAATGGTGCCAACTAATCCCCACGGTTTCGATGAATTAGTATCCGATAATTATTTAAAGACATCAACATTTAGTTCATCAACAACTGATGGTTTTATGCGTGAATATGTCTTTATCAAGCCTGAAAATTTGGTAGAGATTCCAAAAGGCGCACAAGGTGATATGGATGCGTTTATTGAGGTGATTACAGTGGCTATCCAAGCCGTACGACGTCTAAAGGAATCAATGATTCCGCGTGATCGTCGTATTGGTATTTGGGGTGACGGGAATGTTGCCTACATTACAGCTGTTGTTGCTAAAGAAGAATTTCCAGATGCTGAGATTGTGGTCTTGGGAAAGCATTCAGAAAAACTGGATTACATTAGCTTCGCTGAAACGATGTTAATTGATGAAGTTCCGGATGACTATATGTTCGACCAAGCAATTGAAGCAGTTGGGGGGATGGGTTCTGAATCAGCGATTGATCAAATTATTGCCCACTTAAATCCCCGAGGCGCTATTGTCCTATCAGGCGTTTCAGAGGACAAAGTAGCGATTAATACCCGCATGGTTCTTGAAAAAGGATTAGATCTAGTGGGAACAACACGTTCAACCCGTTCTGATTTCGAGCATGCCATTCATCTATTGACAGACAATGACGCGGTGCAGGATCGCTTAGGTTTGTTGGTTCAAAATATAAAGCCAATTAATAAAATTAATGATATTACAGAAGCCTTTGATGAAGATCTCAACATGAGTTGGGGAAAGACAGTCATGAAGTGGAATATGTAATGAAAGAAGCCCACATGGTGACATGTGGGCTTTTTAAGGTTCAGATGGTGTTGAAAGTATATAGTGGGGATGAAATGTGGTCGTGAAAAGACTATAATGGAAAACAACCATAAATTTTGAAATAGAGGATGACTTGTTATATGGAATATTTACTCGCGTACTTGAATGAAAGTAACGGCTTTAAATTTGGAAAATTATTCCAATTTAAAGGAACATTAGACCGCAAGAGTTTCTTTATTGGAGGCTTGGCTTGGATTATTTTGATGTCATTGATTTTGACACCACTCTTTTACTTAGGCTTATTTTTAATTGCAGTTAGTGGCATGGCGATGCAATCAGTCTTTGCGATTGTGGCAGTCATTTTTTTGATTATCTTTATTGGATTGTTGCTCCAAGCATTGGCCGCTATGGCACGTCGCCTTGGATCTGCTGGTGTGTCAAAGTACTTCCTATTTTTCATTTTGATTCCATTCATTGGCGCAATCATCTTGCTATGGGAATTCATTAAAGAGGACCAATTCAAGGTTGTCACAGAGACAACGGAGGATTAACCTATGGAGTATTTAAAGCAGTATTTGAACCAAACTGATGGCTTATATGCGTTCAGTGGTCGGCTAAGCCGTAGTGGTTTCTTTATCGGACAACTACTCTTGATGATTTTTATTTCAATGGTAACTGTGCCAATCGCTTATTTTCTAGCCATTTATGCACCACAACTTGTCGTTGATGCAGGTAAGTCATTGCCAATCTGGGTGGGGCTTATTGTTGCCATCTATGTGTTTGTATACTTAAACGTATTTGTCATCAATGTGGCTGCAATGGCGCGTCGTTTTCGTGATGCCCATGTCTCATTCTATAATTTCTTTTGGATGCTATTACCCTTTATTGGAACGGCAGTACTATTTTGCCAATTAATGCGTCGACCAGTGGAGGTGCAAAATGACTAAAAAGACACGAATTAGTTTAGTTGTCATTATCTCATTAATCTTGGCAGCTGGTGCGGGATTCATTGCTTCGACTCAGACCAAGGCGATTGAGAGTTTCTTGCAAGTTGAGCCAGTGAACGTTGCATCAACTAAGCAAATTACTGAGACGTTGGCACCTGGTGTCCGCAAAGCTGATAAGAATGAAACAGCTGAAATTCAAAAGCTAGGGAAACAATCAAAGACTTGGGTTGGTAACGCGAATGGTGGTTACTTCCAAGTAACTGACTTTGGCAAGCGTTCAGACGTTGTCGCTGGTCAAGTTAATAACGGTCTAGCACAAACTGGTCAATTCACGCAAACATATGCTTTGAAGGGACCACAAATCTTTATCGCTGATACGAAGTATGCAGCAAACTCACAAAATGCCCAAATGGTTGGACATGATGTGGGGACCTTTGCCGGACAAATGTTGCAACAATTACCACAACTATCAAAAATGACTGCTAAGCAAATTAACAAGGACTTTGTTGTTGTTGGTGGTTATAGTGATGCTGCTGATGAAAAGAAGGGGCAAGTTAAAGAGTATATCTCATTTGTCTTCACACGAGATCAATACGGGAACTTGCACATGATTTCAGTTGAAAGTCGTCAGGATAAGGCGAGTGTGGCAAAGAATATCGCAACATTGAGCAATATTGGACATACCTATACTGGAAGCAAGCCTGACAATGTTTCGTTTGCCAAGCATGTTGAAAAATAGTTTGATAAAAAGACTGCCGTGGCAGTCTTTTTTTGTTATACTCATCAAAAAGCGAGGAATGTACGATGTGGATAACGACCAAGACGAAACTGACAGCACATGAAAAAAAACAAGTACAAACATTAATACATCAAGTGCATCAAGTTGACCGCACGTTTAAAGCACCATACTTAAGTAACCAGTATAACTATTTTCCAGGAATGCCGACTTTCATTCTGGTCTATGATAGTGCCGCGCAATTAGCCGGTTTTACCATGATCTATGCTGATGAAGCGCCACAAGATGGCATTGTTGATCTAATTGTAACTGTGTTGCCCGCACAGCGCCATCAAGGCATTGGGCGTATGATGCTCAATCGGGCTCAGTCAATCCTTGATGCTTTTGGTTATAAACAAATTAATTACATAACGGAGCGTGTCTTTCTGGATGCAAATCCAAACCTGCTGCAGAAGTTGAATATGCGTGTAGCGGATAGCGAATATCAGATGGCCATGGGTCAATTGGTAGAGCCATCGACAAAGCGAGCGGCAACAGTAAGGCTGATGGAAGCAGGTGATATTGTGCCCTTGGTACCGATTTTTAGTAGCGCGTTTGACGACATTTCGGACGAGGCGGCAGAACGATACTTGACGGAGAGTTTACAAGACGCATCAATTGCTAGTTACGTTTTAAAGGTAGAGACTACGCCAATTGGGTATTGTGCAATTGATCTTAGTGATTACGCTTATATCTTTAGTGTCTTCATTGATGACCGTTATCGTAGTCAAGGGTATGGTCAATATTTATTAACCTATGCAATTAACCATCTCCAAACCCAAGGATGGAAGCGGATTGTGCTTGGCGTTGAAGGAACGAATGTGGCAGCAAAGCGCCTATATAATCGAATTGGTTTTCAAGAAGAAACCGAAATTGTGAGTTTACAGCAAAAGTAATTTGGAATTTAAGGTTCGTTTTGGCTCTATTTAACTTTAGTTTATAACTCTAACGGCATAATATGGTCATAGGGTTAGCAATGACCCTATCAATAAACTAAATTGTTTTGATCACACTCATTACAATTTAAAACTATTGTGTACGAAGGGCTTACATACGGAAACTAACTTATTCATAAACCTACTCCTACTCCTAAAAATGAATGTATGTAAGTCTACAACGTCTAGTACTCCCAATACTAGGCGTTTTTCTTTTGACTTATTTGCTTGAGAAGTTTAGGCTAAAAGCAAGTCAGAAAGTGGAGGTTAACGCATGCAATATGACTATGATGTTGTAATCATTGGTGGTGGCCCTGCGGGACAACAAGTTGCGTATGGTTTAGCCGATGATAAGCGGATTTTAATTGTTGAAAATGATTTATGGGGTGGTACATGCCCGAACCGCGGGTGTGACCCAAAAAAGATGCTTTATGGCGTTGTTGAAGCTAAGCGCCAAGTTGATGTTTACCAGCAAGTTGGGTTGCCACAGGCTCCGACAATCGACTGGACGGCAATGCTAACGTTTGCCAAAAGTTATACCGACGGCATTCCATCAGCAACGGAAGCAGGGCTTCGTTCAGCTAATATTCACCACAATCGTGCGACTGTTAAGTTTCTTGGTGCGCATGCCTTGGATTTAGATGGTGAAGAAATTTCTGCCGATAAAATTGTTATTGCGACTGGTGCTAAAGCAGCGCGACCAGATGTGCCCGGTCAAGATTTATTAGAAACTAGCGATGATTTTTTTCATCAAATGACGCAGCCTAATAAAATTGCTTTGATTGGGGCTGGTTTTGTCGCGGTTGAACTTGCTAATATTGCTGTTACCGCAGGTGTTGAAGTGCATATTTTCCAACACAATGACCATATGTTGAGTGGTTTTCCACGAGCATACAGTGATATTGTTGCAACGAACTTACAGCAAAAGGGTGTAATCTTCCATTGGAATGCTGACGTACAGGCCATTGAAATGGAAGATGATTTACAGGTTGTTACTCAGGATGAAAAAGTAGCTGGCTTTGAACATGTTTATAGTGCCATGGGTCGACCAGCTAATGTTGCCGATTTAGATTTATCAGCAGCAGGAATTGAATTAGCTGATCACGGTGGCGTTAAGGTGAACGAGCATTTGCAGACGACAGCGGAAAACGTCTATGCAGTCGGAGATGTCGCCGCAAGTCCTGCACCAAAACTAACACCAGTGGCTGGATTTGAAGGGCAATATGTCGTTGATGTGCTGACTGGTAGAACCACTGCCGCCATTGTTTATCCACCAACTCCGCACACGGTGTTTGCGGGACCAGAATTATCACAGGTCGGTGTCTCACTTGATCAGGCCCAAGCAGCACCTGAACAGTACCGGGTGGTTACGCAAAAACTTGGTAATTGGTACACGTATAATCGTATTCAGGATAAAACGGCGCAAGTGTCGGTCATTACTAACCAAAATGACGGGGTCATTGTTGGGGCAGTTGTACTTGCGACAGATGCAGAAGAGTTGATTAATTACTTTACTGAAATGATTGCTGAAAAGCATACGACGGACGATCTTAAAAAGTGGATTCCGGTTTATCCCAGTGTCGCCAGTGATTTATCATACTTATACGAATAAAGTTGAAACAGAGCTGAGGCTCTGTTTTTTTAATTGAACGCTGTTTAAGTTCATGATGGTTGAAGAATATCGACATACGATGATGAACATAAAATTGTTGTAATTTTTTTATTGAATATGTAAAAATAAATTTGTGGATAAAATAAATACTATTTTGGTCAAATGATAATATTAATGTTTGCAATCTTCAAAGTAGGGGCGTAAAATGTACTTTGGTTAAAGGAATCCTTAAGGTACGTACCTTAAGGATTCCGTGCACTCATACAACTATATATGTAGAAAGGTGGATTTTTATGAGTGAAGAAGTAAACAACGGCACAGAAGAGCCAAAGAAGTTCAAATTGATTCAATATGCGAACGGAAAGTCGCTTGAGGAATTGAACGGTTCAATTCCGGTGCCAAAGGAATCAGATGCTGGTTTCTTTAAGACCCTACTCCGTTATTCAGGTCCAGGAGCCCTCGTTTCTGTGGGTTATATGGATCCGGGTAACTGGTCAACGTCAATTACCGGTGGTCAAAACTTCGGTTACCTATTGATGTCTGTTATCTTACTATCAAGTTTAATTGCGATGCTTTTGCAATACATGGCAGCTAAACTGGGTATTGTGACGCAGATGGATTTGGCGCAAGCCATTCGTGCCCGAACAAGTAAGACTTTGGGTGTCATCCTTTGGATTTTGACCGAGTTGGCCATTATGGCGACTGACATTGCCGAGGTTATCGGTGCGGCGATTGCCCTGTATCTTTTATTTGGAATTCCATTAATTGTCGCGGTATTCATTACCGTTTTGGATGTATTCGTTTTGCTATTATTAACAAAAGTCGGATTCCGAAAGATTGAAGCAATTGTTGTCGCCTTGATTTTGGTTATCTTATTCGTCTTCATTTATGAGGTTGCCTTGTCAGATCCTAATTGGGGAGCAGTTATTGGCGGTTTGGTACCATCAACTGAAGCCTTCTCAACTAAGGAAGTTAATGGTATGACAGCTTTGAGTGGTTCATTGGGAATCATCGGAGCCACTGTTATGCCTCACAACTTGTATTTGCACTCAGCCATTTCACAAACACGTAAGATTGACCACGATGATGAAGAATCAGTTGCACAAACAGTGCGTTTCAGCACTTGGGATTCAAATATCTCATTGACGGCGGCCTTCTTCGTTAATGCCCTATTGCTTATCATGGGTGTGGCTGTGTTCAAGAGTGGTGCGGTTCAAGATCCATCATTCTTCGGTTTGTACCATGCCTTGTCTGATAGTTCAATGCTAAGTAACCCAGTTTTGATTAGCGTTGCCAAATCCGGTGCGCTGTCAGTATTGTTCGCCGTGGCTTTGTTGGCCTCAGGTCAGAATTCTACCATTACTGGTACATTGACTGGACAAGTTATCATGGAAGGATTCATCCACATGCGCATGCCAATGTGGGCTCGTCGTTTGATCACACGTTTGCTTGCTGTGATTCCGGTTGTGATTTGTGTCTTGATGACAGCTAACCAACCAGAATTACAACAACACGAAGCGTTGAACACATTGATGAACAACTCACAAGTGTTCTTAGCCTTTGCATTGCCATTCTCAATGTTGCCATTGTTGATGATGACTGACAGTCGTGTTGAAATGGGAGACCGTTTCAAGAATACCATCATCATTCGTATCTTGGGATGGATTTCTGCCCTAGCACTTACGATTTTGAACTTGTACGGATTGTTCGGTAAGGCAGGCTCAATTGCTGCCTTCTTCGGTGATAACCTAACAGGTAATCAAATCACTGATGCCAACATCATTGCGGCAATCGCTACAATCTTAGTTTTGGCTTTGCTATCATGGACTATCTACGACTTGTATCGTGGAAACCGCCGCTACGCAGCGCAACTTGCTGAAGCAGCTAAAGCAGAAAACAAGTAATGTATAAATGAACAAACACGTACTTAATCGTACGTGTTTTTTTATGAAAAAAAGCATGTAAAAAAAGGATCAGCTTAAGCTGATCCTTTTTTGTGTCGTCAGATTAGTGACGCTTCTTTAAGATACCACCAAGTCCAAGGGTTCCGATAAGAACACCAAGTCCAGTAAGGGCAGCTTCTTGATCACTACCTGTATTTGGTAATGTCTTGGCTGCTGGTGTGTTTTGCTTTGCTTGCGTTGAAACGACAGCAGATGCAGTTGGTGTGCTTGTAGCGGCTTCTGAGACGCTAGCATGGCCATTTACCTCAGGAGTTGTGGTTGCACCAGTCATGCTGCCGCTTTGTTCTGAAACTGAAGGAGCTTGTGATCCAGATTCAGGTTGTGTTGGTTGTACTGGCTTAACATCGCTTTCAGGCTTTTGAGCTTGTCCGCTTTGTGAAGCTTCTTGAGATTGAGATCCAGTTGATTGTGATTCTTGAGATTGAGAATCAGGTGTTTGTGATTCAGGTGTTTGTGATTCAGGTGTTTGAGAATCAGGTGTTTGAGAATCAGGTGTTTGTGATTCAGGCGTTTGAGAATCAGGTACTGATACACGTGGTAAATCAGCCGTATTGATTTCAACATCGAAAGGTTGAACTTCGTGATAAGGACCAGCACTAATTGAAACTGAACCGCTAAGAATCTTAGAAAGATCAGACGTTGGTAGTGAGAAGGTCCATGATTGACCGTCAGCATTCAAAACCCCGGCAACGCCACCGATTGAAATCTTCGTAATCATCTTGGCTGTTGCAGGGCTAGCTGCAGAAACAATAACTTGAGCTTGGTTACCATTAACTGTTACTTTAACCTTTGGTAATAGGCTGTGGCTCATTCCTGGTGAAACCTTGTTTGTACCAGGCTTGTAGTAGTTAGTTGTTGTGTCATATGATCCGTCAGCGATGGCACCCTTCTTGGCTTCATCAGCTTGCTTTTGTGAAACTGAAGCTGAAAGCGAAGCGGAATCTGCAACTGACATTGATGCACGCACGGAGTCAGCGATTGATTGAGAAGCTGCGGCTGAAGTAGAGTTAGCAATAGAATCAGCAATTGATTGAGAAGCTGCAATTGATTCAGCAACTGCAGCGGATTGAGAAGCCACAATTGATTCAGCTTGTGATTGTGATGCAGAGACAGATTGTGAATCAGCTAATGATTGTTGCGTTGTCAAAAGGCTTGATGTATCAAGTTGGACCTTAAAATCTTGGGTTTCATCGAATTGTCCAATACCAGGAACAACTGTGCTGACGACAACATGACCATTAAGCAAACTGTCGAGTTGGTCAGCTGGAATGGTGAAGACAAAGTTATCTCCTTGACGTACTCCGGTTACACCATTAATTGAAATGCTAGCAATCATGTTAGCTTTGGCGGTAGTCATGGCAGACAACGATAGGGTAGCTTGGTTGCCCTTAATCGTTACAGAGCTTGTATTCCCCATGAATTGTTGCATGGTTGATTCCAAGGTTGGATCAACATTCTTCTTATAAGCCTTTGATGTATCAAGTGGGTATGTACCATCGGCGTACTTGCCAGTTGATGCAGCAGTGCTAGAAGCTTGAGCCTTAACTTGGCGTGTTACTTGTGAAGCAGCGGCACTAGTTGAAACAGCAGTGCTGGTAGCTGAAGCGGCACTTTGTGGCGCAGCGGCAGAAGCGCTAACTGATTGTGAAGCGACAGCGCTGGTAGCTGAAGTTGCATCAGAGTTATTTGTTGAAACTGGTGCAGTTACATCGTTTGTTGATGCAGCAGAAAGGGCAACAGTGTTGTTAGCAGTTGTTGTTGATCCCTGTTGCACTGTCCCTTGCGTTGGAGCGGCAGTGTTCACATCGTCGGCGTGAGCATTTGTCGCATTAGCGCCAATTAAAGCAGTTGAAAATAGTGTTCCAACCAAGGCCGAAACCCAGAGCTTTCCGGATTTAAACATCTTAACGTGTTCTTTTGATTCGTTCATCATAATTTCCTCCAAATGAAAAATAGACACAATTCAATATATGTCATTTATTTTAACAAAAAAAGACGCATAAGTCTTTACTTTTTGGGATTTAATTTAGATCCACTCTAACTTAAATGAATCTTAAATCCATCAAAAGCCGTCTGCAACACCGTTAATCTTGTATTGAAATCGTCAACATTATAGGAAAAATGCTAAAAAGTGGGGATGTTTTTATGGTCAATTTAACCCAATATCACGTATGATATAGGTAACAAATTTGTTTATGGGAGGCGCATATGCCAAAAGATAAATATTCATTAGCAAACCGAACAATTGAAGGGCTAGTAAAATTACCCATGGTCCGCGTGAATCGCAAAAATTTCTTGAAAACCCAATTTAAAGATGACGAGAATTTGAAAGGGATTATTAAAAATGGACCCCAAGCGTACTACTCAGCAAATGAATTGCGGGATATGGCTGATGTTTTAATTAAAGATAATGTAACGAAGGCGGCGTCTGCTTCAGTATTGGCCGGTCTGCCCAGCAATCCGCTAATTATGCTCGGCACGGGGGCCGCAGATATTGCGCAATATTTTGGGTTAGCGCTACGCATGGCCCAACAGTTAGCTTATCTCTTTGGTGAAGATGATTTGTTCAATCCGAAAAGTCATTTGAATGAGGTTGAACGGGGCCGCTTACTTGGATTGCTAGGGGGCATGTTTGGTGTTTCCGGAGCCGCTTCATTAATTTATTTAGGATCACAGAAGATGGCTGAACCACTGGGAACAAAAATTGCCGGTAAAGCTATGCTTGAAGGGGTCAAACATCCAATGATGAAAAAGGTGGGAAGCTCTGTAGGACACCGAATTAGTCACCAAACGCTTGGTCAAACAGTGACTAAAGCTGTGCCACTGGTCGGCGGGGTTACATCAGGTGTTATTACATATGTTACCTTTAAGCCGATGGGCCAACGTTTGGCCAATTTATTAGCCGATAATTTGGCCACACAACAGGCTAGTACAAACGCTTCAAATACGAAAGAATTGTAGAATAAAAATTGCAGTGAGTTTTCGTAAATTACGTATTTAAAAGGCAAAGTATTTAATACGATGCATCTGTAATTCATGTATCGCTTTGTTTAAAAACACGTTTAAGTTGGAAAGAAAGATTAAAGAACAAACGTTACCAGCTGAAATACCCATGCTACTCACCCTAATAATGATATAATGGTATAAATTTTCAACAATTAGAAGTTAGTATGTTTAAACATAAGAGTTGGTGGAGTATTAATCTCCTTGTATATCTGATTGTATTCACAGTCGTTTTGGGTTTGCTTTTTGGACCATATTTCTTAACTGGAACTAGTTTTGTTTGGTAAGCCGATAGTATTTCGCAACATGTGCCAGCTTTGGTTCACTGGCAAAATGATTTAAAGCACTTATTAGCGACTGGACAATGGCCAGCACAATGGAATTTTCAGCTGGGAATAGGTGCTGATTATTATCAAACTTTTGCTTACTATACGTTGGGTGATATTTTCACGTATGGGGTTGCCTTCGTGAGCCAAGCCCACTTGATGGCTTACTACAATATCATGATTGTTGTGCGGATTTTCTTAGCAGGAATTGCTTTTCTAGTTGCGCTTCATCATTTTACTGATTCCCGCAATCCGTGGGTTAATGTGACCGCGACTTTGGCATATGTCTTTACGGGATATATGGCGTTGTCTGCTTTCTCACATCCTTATTTTGTAAACCCGTTAATTATTTTCCCTCTATTGATTGTCGCTATTGACAATCTTTTGAATCCGGAAAAGCCCAAGTCAAAATATCTTTACTTTATTGTCATGGTTGCTTGGACGCTTTGGAATAATTATTACTTTGCGTTCATTATGGCGTTAGGTGCGTTGATTTTCTTTGTTGTTAAAACAACGGTTGAAGTTAACATATTGGTTGAAAATTATTATTCCAACGATTATTGCTCTTTTGATTCCAATGGCACTTTTCTTGCCAGGGTTAATGGGACTCTTTACTTCAGCTCGAACGAACCCCGTTTTTGCAAACGGATTATTGCTCTACCCACTAAGCTACTACCTTGAGCTACCAGCAACATTTATTACAAATGTACCAGGATCTAGTTTTTGGCTAACTGGTGGATATTCGGTATTGTGCAGTATGGGTGCTATTTACACGCTACGGCGTTTTAAAACATATCCAGTCCTAAATAGTATTCTAGTGATTGGTGCGATGATGTTATTGTCACCGGTGTTTGCAGCCATTATGAACGGAGCATCATCACCTTCAAACCGATGGACATTCATGTTTACGTTGCCAATGGCATTAACTGTGCCAATTCTATTGAATAATTTGAAAAAAATGACGAATCGCGACTTCTATTGGATCATCGGATTCTTTGGGGTGGCTTTCCTATCATTGTTTTATGCCTTTAACTTTAATTTTGGTTCTAAATATGCATCGATGCTGTTCATTGCCTTTGCGATGCTCGTATTAGTATATGTGACACGCACCCGGCCCAAAGGCTTGTATCTCATTGTGTTATTGGCAATGTTTAATGCGCTGACCGTGATGCAACAAAATCGGACGATTGATCTTGATCCGAACCAATCTAATTTACTACCAACTAAAAAAGTTGAAAAATTAATTGATAATCAATCAAAATATTTTGATGAAAATAAGGGCGAAACAGTCCATACAGATGATGGGTCAACACTAGAGACTGCTGATGCCCTTCAAAAAAATGCTTCATTGAATCGCTCGTATATTCAATCGCCACTTGGAAATATTTCAGGTATGATTTCCCCAGCTGCCAACTTAGCCATGAATGGTTCAGCACACAGCATCGAAACATATTGGTCATATGAAAACGGGGCGCCAGCTAAGTTATTTAACAACATTCAATTGCTGGGTAATAGTAATAACGACATTACAGGAAACTTTGATCGTCGCGCAGTTATTTCTAATCTCATGGGGATTAAGTATTGGTTTGTAAATAATGGTGGCGCAAATCCACCAGCAACCTATAAGCCGATTAGTGACAAAAAGATTAATAATCAGACTGTTACAAAGAGTGACGATGTGTACCCACTTGCTTATACGACGGATCAGGTCGTTTCTACAAAGACCTTTAATCGCGCTTCCCCAACAAAGAAGGAAGCCTATGTTGCGCAAGGTGCGGTCACAAATGCGTTGCCAGAAAGTGCAACATCCGATCAGTTTGCCAACCAAGTTAAGTCGGTAAAGATTAAAAAGTCGGCTAATGCCAAGGCAACACAAACCGTTCACTATCGCTTTACCTCAAAGAATGGTGCCAAACCAACAGGGATTTACTTGCCAGCCGATGCTAGCTTAGCTGGGAATGAAATTCATCTTGAGGTAAGCAACCTAAAGTTTAAGCCATTTTCGCTCTACCAAAAGGCTACCTACGCAACGAATGCGCATAACGGTAAGGCTAAAAAAGCGGCCGCATTACCTGACGGTAAAACTGATTATGCAACTAATACCAAAGCCTATAAATTTAATTGGCTTCGAAATCATGCGAATAGCATTGGTAAGTTCGTTGACGGTTATCGTGTGACGGCTAAGTATGGTCGAACGGAAAGGATTTTTGGTCAGCGTGGCCAAAATAACTTGTCTTACTATTCACCAGCTAAAGATGCGACCTTAAATATGGGACCAGCAAAGGGAACATCGCAACAACAGTTTATTCCATTTAGCTTTGATACACTTGGTACCTATAGCTTCGACGTTAATGTTAAGACGATCCCAGTCGATCAACGTTTTGACGCCGTTGCACAGCGTGCACAAGCTAATGCTGTGCCGTTAGATATTAAGCGTGATGCTATAACGGGTACGGTTAACGTGAAAAAACCACAAATTCTCGTTACGTCAATTCCGTATTCAACGGGTTGGCAATCAGATCACAATGACATTATCAATGTGAATGATGGCTTTGTGGGTATTAAATTGAAGACCGGTACAAATCAATTGAATCTTAAGTATCAAACACCAGGACTCCACTTGGGACTTATTCTAAGTGTCATTGGGATTGCCTTGTTACTCATTTTCTCAGTTGTCCTTTTCTTCCTTTAATAGGGACGAATGCTAAATAAAACCACTAAGTTAAACGCTAACTTAGTGGTTTTTTATTTTTGTAAATGATTTGTTTACGTGTTATTTACACAAAACCCACGAAACTTACCGTGCTTGTACATTGGTTCGCTATACTAGGTTTTGTTGAAAGGGATTGAAACTTCTAATACATGCTACTACTACTATGAACAATTCTTTATGACTTCAATCGCTTTCAACATTAATTTTAAAAGGAGATACTTTCATGAAAAGTACATTAATTAAAACAACCCTTGGTGTTAGCGTTTTGGCTGCAGCAACACTACTCGGTGGTGCCACTGTGGCCAATGCTGATAGTAAAGTGATGGCAGTTGGTTCAACTGCTTTGCAACCATTGGCCCAAGAGGCTGGTGAAAAGTTTGGCGAAAAGAACAGTGGTGTCAGCGTCAACGTGCAAGGTGGTGGTTCAGGTGCTGGTCTTAGCCAAGTTGGTAAGGGATCAATTGATGTCGGGAATTCTGATATCTTTGCTTCACAAAAGAAGGGTGTTGATGCGTCAAAGCTTCAAGATCACCAAGTTGCTGCAGTTGGAATTGCGCCAGTTGTCAACAAGGATGTTTCAGTTAAGAACTTGTCATCAAAGCAATTAAAAGAAATCTTCACCGGTAAAATTACGAACTGGAAGGAAGTTGGCGGTAAGGACGAAAAGATTGTCCTTGTTAACCGTGCCCAAGGTT
Organism: Weissella viridescens; assembly: GCF_001437355.1. Lineage (GTDB taxonomy): Bacteria > Bacillota > Bacilli > Lactobacillales > Lactobacillaceae > Weissella > Weissella viridescens. The sequence goes on from NZ_JQBM01000002.1 coordinate 403,925, forward strand.
CTGGAACGCGCTTTACCTTCGGACAAAATGTCTTGGACGGTAAGTCAGCAAAGACTTCACAGGAACAAGATGATAATGGTGCCGTACAAAAGATTGTCGGACAAACACCAGGGGCAATTTCATACTTGGCCTTCTCATATACGCAAGGGAACGCCGCAAGTAAGATTAAGACGATCAGTGTTGATAAGGTCAAGCCAACCGACAAGAATGTCGCTGATAATAAGTGGAAGATCTGGGCTTATGAGCATATGTACACCACTAAGAACCCAAGCAAGGATACAAAGAAGTATATTGACTTCGTTAAGTCAGATGACATGAAGAAGACCACTAAGAAGCTTGGTTACATTCCAATGTCAGATATGAAGGTTCAAAAAGACGATCAGAACAAAGTTACAAAATTAGATAAGTAAAACAAAAGCTCAGGCACTAAGTGGCCTGAGCTTTTTTATGGATTTAATTCGTTGAGTGTTGTTGCTACACCTTTAATCGTCAGCTCATCAAGGAGTTGTGCGGGTTCATCTGGAGTATTCGTAGGCGTTTTTAGCCATTGACGTACAATACCGAAAGCAGCTGAAGCCGCGTAATGACCAATGAATTCTGCTTTCTGGGTCACAGATGGTGGAAGTTGATACAACGTTTTAAAACCTAATTGGGTTAACTGATAAATTTGATCATATAACTTATTCTCAAACGTTAAATCCCCATTGGCGCCTAACATCGCATTTACAAATGGGGCGTGTTGCATGAATATGTGCAGTAATGCAAGCCGATAGGCAGCAAAATTGGCCGTGTCAATTTTAGTGTTATCGGATTGATTGATGTAGCGGTTAAAGGCCGCGGTCATTTCATCAAAAATTTCAGTTTCGGCCTCGTTCAATAAATCATATTTGTCCTCAAAATGGCGATAAAAGGTTGCTCGATGAACTTTCGCTTGCTCAACAATATCGGTGACGCTGATTTGGCTAAGGTCTTGTTGATCGAGGAGTTGAATGCAGGCATTTAACAAATTCTGGCGGGTTTTTTGAACTTTTTGACTAGGCATAAGATTTCCTTTTTAAAATGCGACACTTTGTCGTTTTTTGTATCTCGTTTTTTGCTTAAACGCATTATACAACAAATGAGGTTAGTAAAGCGACAGTGTGTCGAAAAAAGGAGCAGGCTTATGTTCAAAAATAAATTTTATATTTTTTCTCTAATCGTTGGATTAGTTTTAGCACTTATTTTGGTTGTTGCCCAATTTCCAACCGCACGACCGGTTGCGAAGAATATTCCGATAGCGATGGTTAACGAGGATCAAGGACCGATGGGACAAAAAGTTGCAAAGCAACTTACTGACATTACGAAGTTAGGCACCGGGAGTCAAGCGACGACTATTAAGTGGACGACAAAGCCAACTGAGCAGTCGATTAAGCGGGCGATGGATCAGGAAAAATACTATGGGGCGATTATTATTCCAAAGAATTTTTCACAAAACATGCAGATGGTTTCGAAAAATGGACAACCAGTTAAAGTAGAGGTACTAATTAATCAAGCTAAGAACGCCACGTTGGCTAATAATGTACAGGTGATGTTAACGGGGATGGTTTCGAAAATGAGTGCCGGGATGGGGCAGATGATGTTACAACAACTGCAACAAAATGAAGTGCCGCTTCAAGCAGTTAATACTGAGAGTCTTACTAATCCAGTGGTCACTAAAGTTGATGTACGGCATAGTGTCAAAGAGAAAAATTCAGCAAGTAGTGCCTACTTTCAACCGTTATGGATGGCAAGCTTGTTTGCAACATTCTTAGTATTCACAGCTGGCAAAACCATTAAAGTTGAGCGGCAACGTCAGCTTTGGCAGTTACGTTTAGGTCAAATTGGTTTTCTAACGGGAACGGCTGCAATTGTTGGCTTAGCAACCACTTGGTTGGTCACTTATATTTTAAGCTATACGTATGATGATTTTTGGAAAATGGCTTGCTTTAGCATGATTGCTGCAGCAGCGTTCATGTTTATCATGTTTGGTTTGGAAATGTGGTTGGGGTTTGCTGCGCTGCCAGTTATTGCGTTGTTGATGCTCTTCTCGGCACCATTGATGCAGCTTGCGCCCGAGATGATTCCGGCAGTCTATCACGACTGGTTATTGCCATGGCTACCAATTCGCTTCCTGCTGGATGGTGCTAAGAGTATTGTGTATTATCAAGGTGACCTATTTAATGTCAATACATTCAAATTGATTAGCGTTGGTGTCGTTGGACTAGTTTTAATCTTATTATCAATCAGCAAAGACTGGTGGCAAGTAAAGCGTCACTTTGAAAAATAAATAAAATAACGAACGATTGAAAAGATATTTCATTTTCAATCGTTCTTTTGTTAGTTGGTGCAATGCTAAAAAAGGACTATACTAATATTAGAAATAATTTAAATCAAAGGATGGTAAGGAAGATGACAGATAGAATTCATGGCTCATGTACAACTGTATTAGTTGGAAAGAATGCTTCAATTGATGGGTCGACCTTGATAGCGCGTAACGACGATGGTCACGAGGCGCTTGATCCACAACGATTTACCGTGGTGAATTCCGAACAACAGCCACAACACTATACATCGGTACTGAGTCAAGTATCTGTTGACTTACCAGAGAATCCCATGCGGTATACCTCAATGCCGAATGCAGTCTTAACGGATGGGGTTTGGCCTGCGGCGGGGATTAACGCCGAAAATATTGCGATGACCGCCACAGAAACGATTACCACTAATCCACGCATCCAAGCGATTGATCCATTTGTGGATGGTGGTATTGGTGAGGAAGATATTGTGACCTTAGTTTTGCCTTACATTCACTCTGCTCGTGAAGGAGTTGAACGATTGGGGCAATTGCTTGAAACATATGGTACTTATGAACCAAATGGCATTGCATTCTCGGATGGAGATGAAGTTTGGTGGTTAGAGACCATTGGTGGACACCACTGGGCGGCTGTCCGAATACCGGATGATGCCTATGTTGTTGCAGCTAATCGGATGAGTATCGATAATTTTGATTTTAGTGCCATTGATACTTTGGCATCTGCTGATTTAAAAGCACTTATTGATGATAATCATTTAAATCCTGATTTTTCTGGATATAATTTGCGTCATATTTTTGGCTCAGCATCAGTTAAGGATACGGTCTATAACAATCCACGTGTTTGGTATGGTCAACAGTATTTGACACCAGATGCAAGTGGTCAGCCACAGGACCAAGATTTACCATTTATTATGCATGCCGATCGTAAGATTAGTGTTGAAGATGTTAAGTTCATTTTGAGTGCCCACTATGAAAATACGAAGTATGATCCATATGGAAACGGAAGTGAGAGTGATCGCAAGCTATTCCGTTCGATTGGGTTGAACCGTAATCATAACGTCCACATTTTGCAAATTCGTAATGGGGTACCTGATGCGATTGCAGGTGTGCACTGGTTAGCTTTTGGTGCGAATACCTTTAATACGGTAGTACCATTCTATGCGAATGTCTCTGACACACCGGCGGCTTTCCGCGATGCAACGGCAACCTTTGATTTGACTAACATGTACTGGTTGAGCTGTACTACGGCTTTGTTGGGTGATACGAATTATGACCTTTACGTTGATTTGCGTAACACGCATGAGCTAGAGGAAATGTCAGCTTACCGACGGATTCAACGACAAGCTGATGCTCAGGTTCAATCCGACCAAGCAACGGCAACGGGAGACATTTTAACGCAGGCGAACCAAGCTCTTGCAGATGAAGCTTTGCAGCGGCAAACCAAGTTACTAGGTGAAATGGTGACGCTTGGATCGGCCAATATGACATTACGTTACAATTTAAACGATTAATGAAAAAGCTAGGACTGGATAAAACAGTCTTAGCTTTTTTTTGAAGTGACTTTTAAATATTTTAAAAAACGAAGCAAATAAGCATGTTTTTTGAAAAAATAAAAAAATATGCTTGTAATTTGTGAAATAAATCCTATACTTAAAGGTGTTAAGAAATTATTGGTTAGGAAAGGGTATCAAATCATGAATAATGTTAAATCAGTTATGTCTAAGCTTGATGCTATCAAAATTGATGGTATTGGTTTAGTTGCATATGCGATTATGGCAATCTTGTTAGTCATTATTGTTAACATGGGCGTCTTACCTGACAATATGTTAGGTGCTATCTTTGTCCTCGTTTTGATGGGGGATATTTTCTATTACTTGGGTGCTAACCTACCGGTCTTTAAGACGTATCTCGGTGGTGGTGCTGTCTTTACGATGTTTGCAGCTGCAATCTTAGCGACAACGGGTATTGTGCCAGCGAGTGTTGTTAAAACGGCTGGAAGTTTTACGAGTGATATGGGGTTCATTGACTTCTTCATTGTTTCACTAATCACAAGTTCAATTTTGGCGATGGATCGAAAGATGTTGCTTAAGGCAGCTGTTCGTTTCATCCCGGTTGCCTTCTTATCAATGGCTGTTTGTTGGTTTGTTGTTGGAACTGTTGGTATGTTGATGGGTAACGGGTTCGTTCACTCAGTTATGTACGTTGCTTTCCCAATTATGGCCGGTGGTGTTGGTGCTGGTATCGTGCCATTGTCAAGTATTTACGCTCACGGCCTTGGTGGCTCAGCTGGAACTTATCTATCACAATTGTTCCCAGCCACAGTGCTTGGTAACGTTGTTGCCATCATCGCTGCTGGTGTTATCTCAAAGACCATGGTTAACAGCAAGTGGAATGGTCACGGTAAGATGATGCGTGATGAAAATGATGCGCAAGCAGGAGAAAAGAAGAAGTTAGACTTCAGCAACATGAAGCAACTTGGTGTTGGTTTAATCATGGCGATGTCATTCTACATGATTGGAACAGGCTTGAATGCTGTATTTCCAAAAATCAACACATACGCTTTCATTATCTTAACGGTTATTGTCGTTAAAGCACTTGGTATTCTACCAGAATACTATGAAAATTCAGCAGTATTGTTTGGACAAACAGTCACCACAAACATGACCCACGCACTTTTGGCTGGTGTTGGTTTGTCACTCTTGAACTTGAGCGTGCTTGCGCACTCATTGAATCTAACATTTGTTGTGCTTGTTTTGATTAGTGTGGCCACGATTGGTTTGGCTGCCGGAATTATCGGTTACTGGTTTGGCTTGTATCCAATTGAATCAGCGATTACGGCCGGATTCTGTAACAACAGTATGGGTGGTGCCGGAAACGTTGCCGTCCTTGCTGCGTCAGATCGGATGAACTTGATTGGATTTGCGCAAATGGGAAATCGTCTTGGTGGTGCCATCATGTTGGTTATCGCTGGTTTCTACATTTCATTCTTCCATTAGTTATATGCCAAAAAACATAAAACCTATGCGTTCTTCAAAGGACGCATGGGTTTTTTATTTTGGTTTGATAATTAATCTTTTTTGCGTTTAATTGACTTGCTGAAAGGCGGGGATGTCAACGATATAACCGCTAACCATAATGATTGGACAAAAAAACTAATCACAACAGCGTGTGATTAGTTTGACAGTGTCCTTTTAGTTGTTGAAATCGAAACTTGATTCGGCGTGTTCGACGATATCGCGTGAATCAGCTGCGTTTGGATCGACGCGAAGCGGCATAAAATATCCAATCAATTTAATAATAATGAAAGTGCCGATAGCAGCCCAGATAATCGCAATGGCGATTCCAGCCAGTTGGGTGCCCATAATGCCGATGTTTCCGTGGATTAATCCTTCAGTACCAGATAACCCTTTATCAGCAAAAACTCCGGTGAAGAGTCCTCCAAGAATGCCACCAAGACCATGTGCGCCAAATGCATCAAGAGCATCATCGTAACCAAAGTGGTGTTTGAGACCATTAATGGCGAAGAATAAGATTGGGGTGCCAATTAAGATTGTGATGAAGGTTGCGTTACTTTTAATGAGGCCTGCACCCGGCGTAATCAATACTAATCCCGTTAAGGCGCCAGTAAAACTACCTGAAAGTGAAATTGTTTTATTTTTGAGATAGTCAAGCAAGTTCCATAGGGTAAAGCCAAGGGCGCCAGCTAAGATGGTATTTAAGAGTGCTTGGATGGCCGCTTCGTTAATCGCTAGTGCTGAACCGGCATTAAAACCAAACCAGCCGAGCCATAGGAGTGCAGCACCAGCAACGACAGCGGGAACGTTTTTCACGGTTGGTGGTAACATGTCTTTACGATGTCCAATCACAATTGCTAAGACGAGAGCTGAGACGCCAGATGAGATGTGGACGACATCACCACCAGCAAAGTCGAGGACGCCAAGTTTTTGGATTAAACCACCACCCCAAACCATGTGGGCCAGTGGAACATAAACAACTAGCATCCAAATGATGGTGAAAATACCAAATGCTTTGAAATTGATACGATCAACGACGGCGCCAGCAATAATACCAATTGTAATAAGTGGGAACATCCCTTGGAAAATGGCAAAGACTGCATCGGGAATCGTTAAGTCATGGGTACTTTGGGTAAGAGATACGTTAGCAAAGGCAAAGTCTTTCAAATTACCGATGAATGCCCCATTACCATTGAAAGCTAGGCTGTAACCAAAGAGATACCAAATGACAGTTCCAAAACCTAGTGGCAAAATAACCATCATCATCGTGTTTAGCATGCTTTTTGACCGCGTAAGTCCCCCGTAAAAGAGTGACAAACCAGCGGTCATAATCCATACTAGAAGGGCGGAGAAAAGCACAAAGACTGTGTCAACGGGGTTCATATAACGATTCCTTCTTTCTTTTTTTAACTATACCAATTAGTATAGGCGTAAAAATTAAGAAGTGAAAAAATATGTTAGAAAAACTCACACGGACATTTTTTAGATTGAAAACAATATATAAGATATGAAAAGAGGTGCATTATGAATTACTATATCGTTCCTGGTTATGGTGCGAATGCGGATTCGGATTGGTTCGAATGGCTGGACCAATATATTGTAAAGCACCAGGGTGGTCGTGTTAAGCGGTTGTCCTTGCCGGAGAAAGATGACTTGAATATGGATGCCTGGACAACATATTTAAGTGAAATCATTGATCCGAATCAGGAGAATTGTTTGATTGGGCATAGTTTAGGGGTTTTGAGGATTTTAACCTATTTAGCTGAGACTAATGGGGCACCCGTATCTGTACTGTTGGTAAGTGGTTTTAATCAGGAGTTGTCTGCGTTTCCAGAGCTGAACCAAATTGTGCCACAGGAGTTGAACGAAATGGGGATTCGAGCACGCATTGCGCAAGGAGTTATGGTGACTGCGCAAGATGATCCAATTGTGTCATGGCAAATATCGTTTGATTTGGCAACGGCATTACAAATTGATTGTTTAGTCCGTCCAACGGGTGGTCATTTTTTGGGACGACGAGCTCCGATTTTGGGTGAAGTCTTAGCGGGGATGCAACAATGGCGTACTTGATAATGGGGTTGCTGTTTATTTTGATTGGCTTGTATCTAAGTTTCCGGACGCGACGAATTCGTCTTTTGAATGGTGTATGGGTTACGGTGCTCATGTTGGTGGTGGTTGGCCTAGTGACTGAATTAAGTTCTGGAAACGTGTGGATGCATCGACTTTGGGTGCTTGGATTGAGTCTATTCATTATCCTAGTCGGTTTAGCGGGCATATGGATTGGTTGGCAACTTGTTCAAACGGCATGGCTGACACGACGAAATCATCGTTATCGCTTAGTGAATGCGACGATTCTGATTGTGCTGGTCATATGTTGTCTATTAACGGGGCTAATCATTCAGATGTGGTTAACCCCAGAGCCGAGGTTACAACTAATCGTTATCTTGCTTGGCTTTATAAGTGGGTACTTTATATTTTGGTGGTTTGCTTACGGCGTCGGTTTTCTGATTTATAGGCACCAAAATCGAACATCAGTTAAATCAGCGTATGTTCTAGTGTTGGGTGCGGGTTTGAATTATGGTAATCAAGTATCGTTAAGTTTACAGGCCCGTTTAGATCAAGCACTACTTGTTGCAAAACAACTGGACCAACCTTGGTTGATTTTGTCAGGGGGTAAGGGCGGTGATGAAACGATTTCAGAAGCTGAGGCGATGGCGACCTATTGTGAAGAAAAAGGGTATCCACGTTCGGCTTTGGTGTTGGAAACAGCTTCAACGAGTACCGCTGAAAATATGATGTTTACGAAGGCTTGGTTAATCCAACATGGCTTAAACCCAACTGCGGGCGTATTTGTTACAAGCGATTACCATACCTACCGCGCGGCACTCTTGGCGCAAAAAATTGGTGTTACGACGCATAGTGTTGGTGCTAAAACAGCGCCAAAGGCCTTTTGGCATGCGTATTTTCGTGAGTATTGTGCCATAATGTTTCAATACCGTTGGAGACATGCAATGGCGTTGGTTGTAGGGCTAGGCTTCGTGTTCTATATTTTTGTTAATTAAATCACAATTAGCTGTGTACACGGCTGTTCAGACGGGTATAATATGAAACGAAGTAAAATTCGCTGGGTGATATATAGAGAAAGTAGGTGCAGAAGATGGAAACGCAACAAACGTTGATTTTAGTTAAACCTGATGGCGTAAGCCAAGGACACATTGGTGAGATTATTTCACGAATCGAACACAAGGGCTATCGTATTGATGCTTTAAAGGTGACACAAGCTACGGATGAATTGTTAGCTGAGCACTATGCCGATAAGGTGAATAAGCCATACTATCCTGACATGAAATCTTACATGCAAGAAGGTCCGATTGTCGCAATTGTCGCCAGTGGCGTTGAGATTATTTCGGTTTTCCGACGTATGGCAGGGGCTACTAACCCTTCTGAAGCTGCTTTTGGCACAATTCGTGGTGATTTTGGGCGAGAATATGCGGATGACAAGTTACGTAATGTTGTGCACAGTTCTGATAGTCCTGAAGCGGCCCAACGCGAAATGAAGATTTGGTTTGGCAACGACATTTAAATCTATGAAGACACAAAAAAAAGCAGTACGCTTAGCGTACTGCTTTTTTATTTCAATTAGTTAATTGAAATCTTGTGATCTTCTTCTTGCACCTTTGGAAGAGTGATGTTCAAAACACCATCTTCAGTCGTTGCTGAAATTTGTGATTCGTCAACACCTGGTAGGTTCAAGCTACGGTGTGCTGTTCCTTCTTGACGTTCACTCAACAAAACGTGGTTATCTTCATCAGAATGATCTTCAAAATGATCGTACTTTGCGTCGATATTCAAAACTCCATCACGGTAGTTCAAGTTAATATCGTCTTTATTAACACCAGGTACATTTACATGAACAGTGTACTTGTCATCAGATTCAGTCACATCAGCGTTCAATACAGATGGTGTTGATGCCTCGTTAAACAATCCACGTGAAACCTGATCGATAAAGTGATTCAAATCGTTATATGTGCGTACTTCGTTAGCCATGGTAAAATACCTCTCTTTATAATTTATTTTTATTTTTGGTTGTTGTAAGTCGGGCTTTGTTTTGCCAACCCCTTGCTTACATTTACTATAGTAGCACCTTTAAAAATAAATACAAGGGTTTTTGCGAAAAAATTAGCACTTTCTTCGTTAGAGTGCTAATTTAAGATTTACTTGCTTTTTGAAAGGGGCATTCTATCAACGTTGCCACGGTGTATAATGAATTTATGGAAAATTCAACGATAAAAAAATTTAACGTTAAAAATTTGACACAAGACCAGGAAATGCAGTTAGCTGGAATTGAAAAATTTATTCAAAGACAGTTAGTAGCTACTGATGATCAGCCAGCTGTCGCGGTTATTAATGGGAAGGCCGGAACGGGAAAGAGCGTTGTGCTAACGGAACTCTTTAAACGTCTCCAAAATAGTGCTCGTCAAAATGTTGGACCATATCAAGGGACTCACAATATTTTTACTGTCAATCATCCTGAATTATTGAAGGTCTATCAAGAATTAGCTAGTACGGAACCTAATTTACGCAAGAAAGATTATCAACGACCAACGAGCATCATTAATGCGGCTCATAAAAATGGGACAAAGTATGATGTTGTTTTGGTCGATGAAGGTCATTTGCTACTATCTAAAAGTGAACCCTACATTAAATTCTACCAAGACAATCAATTGACTGAATTAATGAAGATTGCGAAAGTTGTCGTAGTTGTCTTCGATTTTGAACAAGTGATGCAATCAAAAGCTTACTGGAGTCATGCGCTTTTAGATGAAGTGACAGCGCATGCGAAACGTCAAGATTTCGATTTGGATTTACAATATCGTGTTCAGGCTAATTCTGCCATCTTAAACTGGCTTGATGCTTTTGGTGAAGGTGAGCTTTTGCCATTACCAAATGATTTGGGTGACTATGATTTACGTATTTTTGATCGTGCAGCAGATATGTTTGACGTGATCAAACACGCGACCATGAAGTTGGCCTTTCACGCATGGTTGCAACGAGTGGCTTTAAGCGCTTACCAAATGGTCAACATCATGTTTATATGGATGATTTTGATTTACCATGGGATGAGTACGACCCACAAAAAACGCCTTGGGCGGAGCGACCCGAATCGATTAATCAGGTAGGATCCATTTATACCATTCAAGGATTTGATTTGAATTATGCTGGTGTGATATTGGGCCCGCCGTTGGAGTACGATGCGTCAACCAATCATATGGTAGTTAACACTGCGGACGTGACCCACCGTGAAATTTATAAAAAAACACCCAGATTGACGGATCCGGCAGCGATTGCCAAAATGCAAGCCGATGTCATGTACCATGCTGCCAGTATTTTAGTGACCCGGGGCGTTAAAGGGTTTATACCTCACGGCTGCAGATGATGGCTTGCGTCAGGCTTTACTAACCTTACAAACAGAGTGGGAGCAACGAAATGCAAAAATGGATGACTGAATTTAGTGAAAATGAACATGCAGTTTATTTTGCATCGGCAGATAAAGCGACACGGTTGGTTGGCTTTGGGTGCCAGACTGAGATAAGTGGGTGGACTGATCAACGTGACCTGAATGCGTGGGTGCAACAACAACGTACTGCAGTTTTTGGTGGCTTTAATTTTGATGCTGATCAAGAGTTGCCCGGTATAATGGGGGGCTATTTTTTTACTCCAAATCAAGTGATTGATTTAAATGAAGCTAGCGACTGGGGAACGACGGTAGTTAGTACGCCTAAGCACGCCTTACAGCTGCTGACGGAAACCAATGAAGTTGATTGGACAACGCGTATGCAACCAGTTTTAGAAACGATGCAAACTGATTGCACTAAACAAAAGGTTGTTTTGGGCATGCAAACGACGTTGGATTTTGATGCGTCAATTGATATTGCGCAATTATTGGAAAGCCTTGTGGCACAGCAGCCTAATAGCTACCATTTTGTGATGAAAAGTGGTGAGATAATCTTTGTGTCTGCGACACCTGAACGGATTGTAAAGTTAGCGGGAAACCAGTTTGAAACTGCAGCAGTTGCGGGATCAATTCGGCGGGGTGATGATGAACAAGCTGATACGGTGTTAGCAGATGCTTTATGGCATGATCAGAAAAATCGCGAAGAACATCAAATTGTGGTTAATATGTTGGTCAAGCAGCTTGCTGATATCAGCAAGCTAACATATGCCGAAACGCCTCAGATGTTAAAAACGCCCCAAATCCAACACTTATATACGCCAATCCAAGGTCAATTAAATGCGGAAACGCCATTGTTCGCCTTGGTTGAACGCCTTCATCCGACGCCGGCGCTCGGTGGTTGGCCCAGAGAATGGGCGAAAAAAGTCATTGAGGATTATGAGCGGGCCCCACGTGGGCTGTTTGCAGCGCCATTGGGCTATTATTCACCTAACGGTATGGGAGAATTTATTGTTGGTATTCGTTCGATGTTGGTTGAGGCTAATCAAGCGCGATTATTTGCAGGAGCGGGGGTATTAGCGGAATCAGACTTAGCGCAAGAAGCACAAGAAATACAGTTGAAGATGACGCCGATGCGAGAATTACTAGAGGACCAAATTGATGCAAAATGACTTAACACTAAATCTAAAACATTTTATTCAAAGTTTGTATGCCCAAGGGGTACGGCATGTCGTGATTTCACCAGGCTCAAGAACGACACCAGTGGCATTGTTGTGGGCTGAGTTTGCGGCAACGGTCCAAACAGATATGCAGATACACATGGCGGTTGATGAGCGTGATGCCGGATTTTTGGGATTGGGCATTGCTAAAACCCAACAGGTACCGGTCGCGTTACTGGCGACTTCGGGAACAGCGACGGTTAATTATGCACCAGCAATTGCAGAAGCAGCAGTTTCACATGTTCCTTTAATTGCAGTGACAACCGATCGACCGGAAGAACTGCAAGGAATTGGTGCGCCACAAACGCTTGATCAACAAGCGTTGTTTGGTACGCATGTAAAAAAGGCGATGACGGTGACGATGCAGTCGACCACACCTGATACAACTGAATATATCGATTATGCAGTTCAAGATGCCGTGCATTTGGCGGGTCAACAGCCAGCTGGACCGATTCAAATTAATTTACCACTGCGTAAGCCGTTGATGCCAGAGTTAGGTGCGGTTTGGCCAAATGTGGAAACGGTGCAATATGCTGAGGCGGAAGCGGTGCTTGAAGTACCAGAAAGTCTGCGTACGCAATTTGCAGAAGCCGTGATGTTTTTAGACGGACCAGCCGAATCAACGACTTATCAAAAGCAGTTGCAAGCTGTGGCGGAACGACATGCGTTGCCCATTTTGACAGATGTCCTAGGACAAGTTCGGCCAAATGCAAACGCCATTACGGGGATTGATGCGCTGATTGAAAGTGGGTGCGTTAAAGCGTACCCGACACCACGCCTGATTGTACGATTTGGTGGGACGCCTGTATCGGCTAAAGTATTGCAATGGATTAAGGCGGAGAATATTTCGGTTGTTCAAGTTGGTAAGAATTTTGTTGGCCGCGACCATAGTCGCGTTGCCCGCTATCAACTAGATGTGACCGAAACAGCTTTTTTGATGGCGTTTGATCAAGCGGTAGCGCCGCAAATGCCCGGCTTTTTGGAACAGTGGCAAACGAGTCGAGAGGTTGTTGCACAGACTGTTGCCCGCCAGTCTTTGAGTGATGTGGGTGTTGTGAAAGCGATGGCATGCTTGCCAGCTGAGACGCAATTGTTCATTGCCAATTCGATGGCCATTCGTGATTATGATAATTACTGGCAGCCACAACATGCCGTTACGGCTTGGGCTAATCGCGGAGCTAACGGTATTGATGGAACAGTTGCAACAGCAACGGGGATGGCGTTAGGGCATGCAAATAATTGGCTAGCCATTGGTGACCTAGCTTTGTTCCATGATATGAATGGCTTAATGTTGGCAAAGCAAGCGCAGGTTAATTTAAATGTGCTGGTTATTAATAATGATGGCGGTGGTATTTTCTCATTCTTGCCCCAAGCGCAGGCGCAAGATTATTTTGAAACCTTGTTTGGGACACCGCAAGCCTTATCCGTTGAGAAAATTGCAGCGCTTTATGATGCACCATATACACAAATCACTGACTTAGCACAATTAGACGCGCTCGTTCAAACACCAGCAAAGGGGTTACGCTTCATTGAAGTTATCACGGATCGTTCTGAAAACGTAGCGCAACACCAAATGATATTGGCAGCATTAGCTGGAGGAACGATAGATGCCAACGATTGAAATTGAAGGTTATCCATATACTTACACTATCGAAGGATCCGGAACGCCAGTATGGGTCTTCTTGCACGGATTCTTAGGGAGTCAGGCGGATTTTGCGTCAATTAAGCCGCAAGGTACGCGTGTTTATCTGGATTTGCTTGGGTTGGGCGTTGATAAACCAACAGTTGCTGATACGCATCGGTTTGCGGCGGAAACGCAGGTTGCTGAATTACATCACTTGCTCACTGCGCTTAAGTTAAAAGACATCAGACTAGTGGGTTATTCAATGGGCGCACGTTTGGCCCTGGCGTATGCGCTGGCATATCCTGACGCGCTAGCGCAGGTGATTTTGGAAAGTGGGACACCCGGCTTAGCGGATGCTCAGGACCGACATAATCGCCGAACGGCAGATGAGAACAAGGCTGAGCGCATTGAACGTTCGGGAATGCTGGATTTCGTAACCGAATGGGAGCAACTGCCGATGTTTGCTAGTCAACAGGCTTTACCAGCAGCACAACAAGCCTTTATGCATCGACAACGGGTCGAACAGAATCCGAATAACGTAGCGGCATCGTTGCGAGGATTTGGGACGGGAGCGATGCCAAGTTATTGGTCAAGTTTAGAAAATTTAAGCGTACCGGTTGTTTTGATTAATGGGGCATTGGATACGAAGTTCTTGGGCATTACTGAACGCATGCAACAACACTTGCAACGTAGTCGAGCCCTTATCGTACCAGGGGTGGGACACAATGTTCACTTTGAAGCACCTGAGCAGTACACAACGACGCTAAATCAGCTGTAATCCAACTATACAAATAAATTGAATTCATGTATAATCAAATGTGGTCTTTTTATCAGACGCATTTGTCTCCATAGCTCAGTTGGTAGAGCAAGGGACTTTTAATCCTTGGGTCCACGGTTC
>NZ_JQBM01000002.1:418663-476919 GCF_001437355.1 Weissella viridescens
TGTTTAATCACACGATTAAATGCATTGCTGTTAGGTTCCTTTAGCTCAGTTGGTTAGAGCAGACGGCTCATAACCGTCCGGTCGTCGGTTCGAGTCCGACAGGGAACATCATCGGTCAAAACTAAAAACCGTTGTTTAGCTTTATGAGGCCAAACGACGGTTTTTATGTGAATATGACGGTTAAATTATACAACGGAAGGGCTGATTACTTGCGCTTGGGCGCAAATCGAATCAGATGGAAAAAAACGCATGAAACAAAAAATTGATGTAATTCTACCGATTGTCGTTTTGGTATTAATTGTGGCGTCAATGATTTATCCACAACCTTGGTTAATGATTCTCTCAACTGCTGCGTTGTCAGGATACCTTTTGTACGACTGGTATCAAACGCGGAACAAGTGGATGCTAATCGCTGCATTGGCCTTCGTAGGTATGCTTGTTTTACGCCTCTGGCTTAATTAATATAGCAAAAGCACCTGTTGTTCAGGTGCTTTTTTGCTAGAAGGAGCTTGCAATGCAAATTACTCAAATTCGGGCGATCCCCTTTGCGTTATCGCTCAAACAATCCTTTAAAACGGCACATGATACGACCCAGCTACGCGAACTAACTTTACTTGAGATTACCCTAAGCAATGGGTGCGTCGGCTATGGTGAAATTCAAAGTTTTCTGAATACGGCTTACGCACCGGAAACGCAGATGGATTCCCGACAGATGCTGGGCAATTTAGCGGCTGGTTTGAAAAGTCTACAGTGGCAGCATCCGCATGCCGTGGCTGCATATTTGGCGGGAAAAACTCAGTTGACGTTTGTACGTGCAGCTGTGGAAATGGCATGCTGGGATGCTTATGGTAAAACGGTAGGGAAGTCATTAGCGACGTTGCTAGGTGCCCGACATCGCTTTATGCCTGTTGGTAAAGCGGTTGGGATTCAGGCAGATGTAGCGGCTGCTTACACTGAAATTGAAAAGGTTGCACAAGCGGGCTACCGGAGAGTGAAGTTAAAGGCAACCGCTTTAGATCAATTACCAAATTTGCAGGCAGTGCAACGCCAATTTCCACAAATGGTCTTTTCAATCGACCTTAATAATGCTTTACCTGATACATTGAAAAGTGTTGATTGTTTAGAGACACTTAAAGCGCAGGGCATTACCTTAGTTGAAGAACCGTTAGTTGGATCGCCGTGGCAGCGGTATGCAGAATTACTGGCCACCGGTAGGGTACCAAGGATTAGTTTAGATGAATCAATTAATAGCGTCGGCGATGTTAGTTCTGCACTTCGACAACATGCTGCTGATGCTTTTACACTGAAACAAGGTAAATTAGGTGGGATTAGCGCCACGCAAAGGGCGATTACGGAAATTAATCAGGCGGGGCAATTACCTTGGATTGGGGGAATGTTGAGTTCAGGCTTAGGCCGGTTTGTTGATGTGACTTTAGCAGCAACTTTACCGAACCCAATTTTCCCGGCTGATATTGCAGCGACGCAAGATGGCCTGGAACTTGATGTGATTTATGAACCGATCCAATTGATAGAGGGACGAGTAGAGGTACCACAGAAACCGGGCGTTGGCATTACGGTGAATTGGACTGCTGTTAAAAAATTACAAACGGATGTTGCGCAAATCTATTAAAACCATTCGAGTGGAAGTTTGGTATAATCAAAACAAATAGATTGAAGATGGAGGCGGGTTATGGAAACGAGAATTGCGAATGTGCGCAAAGTATTTGAACCCTTAAAAGTTGATGGCATTTTAGTCACAAATGGGTTTAACATGGAATATCTAACAGGCTTTACTGGTGGCATGGGGGACGGTCTCGTTCTAGTTGGTAAAGATAAGATTGCCTTAATCACGGACGACCGCTATGAAGATGAATATCGTGAAAAATTAGCTGATACGTCAATTGAATTATTAGTTACACGTAATTACTGGGGCGTTGCCATGGCAGCTGCTAAGCGTTTCAAGATTGAACGACTTGGCTTTGAGGACTCAATTATGTTTAGAGACTTTGACTATTTAGATGAAAACTTCGATGGTGTGGACATTGTCCCAATTCCATCACTATTTGAGACAATTCGTGAAGTTAAAGAACCAGATGAAGTCATTCGAATTCGTCGTGCAGCAGAAGTTGCGGTAGCTGGGTTTAATGCCTTTTTGCCTCAACTTCATGTTGGTATGACAGAACGCGAAGTGGCTAATCTCTTGGATCGTGTCATGAAGGAGCATGGGGCTGACAAGCCGTCCTTTGATACGATTGTGGCCTCTGGTGCTCGGGCAGCATTACCACATGGTACTTATACTGATAAGGTCATTGAGGCTGGCGAATTAGTAACGATTGACTTTGGCTACTATGTAGATGGCTATACATCAGATGTCACACGGACGATTGCCTTTGGGCAACCAGATGATGAGATGGCTAAGGTCTATGATACTGTCAAGGCAGCACATGATGCAGCGATTGATGCCTTACAGATTGGTCGTCCAGTGAGTGAAGTTGATCAAGCAGCGCGTTCAGTGATTGATGACGCTGGTTATGCAGATAATTTCACGCATTCTACTGGGCACGGTATTGGACTTGATATTCATGAGGGGCCAATTGTGTCAAAGTTGGCAGATGCGAGTGATACTGTTCGTGACAATATGATTTTGACGATTGAACCAGGCATTTACCTATCAAATGTTGGTGGCGTACGTATTGAAGACGACATTTTGATTCAAACCGTCGGGAATGAAAACCTCACCCAAGGTATTCCAACTGAATTGATTGTGATTGATAAGTAACATGGCATTAAAATATTTTGAATTTTATCGCGGCAATTTAGCAGCGGGATTTGAAACCATTGCAGGGAAACGAATGAATGATCATGCATTTATCGTCACTCGCCACAATGATGATCATTTACCCCAATTAGATATTGCGGATGATAGCGTTGATTTTTCAAGAAAACGTCAGCAGATTATTCAACATGATTTTAAATTACACCGGTTTGAAAATGACTGGCAAGATGTTGGATTCCAGTGGGATAATATCGAACGGCGGTTATCTGAACTAACTGCTGATTGGCAAGCAGAGTATCGTCAAATTAAAGCTGGTCCGACGGATGAGTGGGGATTGCGCACGTTTGATGAGGCGACGCAGGTAGAACAACAATTTGTCGGCGCAAATGCTTATCCAGATAATTTTACGACTTTTGTGAATTGGTTAACCGGATTTTCGCAAGGCAAAATAAGATGATGGTGTGCTTAAGCGGGGACGGCAAGGACCCGCTTTTTGCGTATAAATAGATAGAATAGAGATGAGGCGTCATAATGGTCAGTGAAGAATTAATGTATGCTACATACAAATGATATCCACTCGCATTTGGAGAATTGGCCAAAAGTTCGCCATTTCATCCAAAGTCAACAAAATCAAGCACGACGGCAAGGACACCAAACGTTTGTTTTTGATATTGGAGATGCGATTGACCGGCAACATGCCTTAACTGAAGCGACTCTGGGACAAGCTAATGTCAAATTGATGAATGAGATTGGTTATACCGCTGCAACAGTCGGTAATAATGAAATGTTAGGCTTAGACCACGAGGCGCTAAATCATTTGTATGATGAAGCGAATTATCCGATTTTGGTGTCGAATATTCTAGATGCTTCGACGCATCAACGTCCGGAATGGGCGGATGACTATAAGATTGTTACAACGAAGGCTGGTCAAAAAATTGCGCTATTTGGTCTGACGGCACCTTTTGAACGCACCCTACCATTATTGGGTTGGGAACCCGTCGATATTGATGTAACCTTAGAGCGATTATTGCCAGAGCTACAAGCGCAAGCGGATACGATCATTTTGTTATCACATTTAGGTTTACCAACTGATCGTGATTTAGCTGACCGTTATCCAGCGCTTGATTTGATTATGGGAGCGCATACGCATCATGTCTTGCCTGATGGCGAATGGCACGGTGATACGTTGGTTGCAGCGGCAGGACGCTATGGGAGCCATGTCGGGACTGTGCAGATGACGCTAGAAAATGGTAAAATGACCTCAGCCCATGCTAAGGCATGGCCGACTGAAACAATGCCTGAATTACCTGAGGATGCTGAAGAAAAAGAACACTTTGCTAAATTGGGAAACCAAAAATTAACCCAGCGGGTTATTGCGGATATGCCGACAATATATTCGCGAAAGTTAACCGACGAACATCGCCTGATTGATTTGGGACTAACAAGCCTGCAAAATTTTTATGAGGCGGATGTGGCTGTCTTATCTTCGGGGATGTTTCTAACCGATTTACCTGCAGGCCCAGTGACCCAAAAGGATTTACATGACCGCTTGCCACATGCAGTTCACCCAATGCTAACCAAGTTAACGGGGCATGAACTGCAACGGTTACTATTGGAAATCCAAAAAAATCGAAACTTTTTATTGAGTTATCAAGTTAAAGGCATGGGATTTCGCGGTCACCAAGCCTTTGGTGAGATGGTCTGGGCGGGTCTTGCCCAAGATGCTGATGGGAACTGGTGGGTGAATCATCGTCCATTGGACCCATATCAAACCTATACCATTGCTGGTTTAGACCACTACCTATTTATTCCGTTTTTTCCGACAATTGAAATCGCCGGCATCAACCAAATGAATTATGATGTGCTGCTACGTGAAGTCGTGGCAGCGACGTTAACCAAAAAATTTAATTAACTGGAGACACTATGAATCGTGAACGAATGAAGGAATTGGCCGAGAGCCAATTTGCAGAGCGCCAAACGGCGACAACGATTGTTGCTGGTTCGCAGCCGAATACGTTGAATATCAACGGACGTGGCTATGAACTCGTTAAAAATTATCGTGATGCTTATGATGAAGCCATGTTAGCTGCGCGGTTTAGCACCTTTTTAGAAAAATATGATTACTTGGTCGGTGATATCGCTTCGGGACAATTGCGTTTGCGTGGCTTTTATGAGCAAGGTACCCCTGGGATTGCCCGAAATCAACAGATTAATTCGCTAGAAGATTACCTGTTTGAAGATATTAATTTTGGGGCACCTTACTTTGTGTTACACAATTTGGAACCACATCAAGTGGAAGAAAAAGAAGATGAACCAAAGGCACGGAAGAGTCGTCATCGTCACCGTAATCATGGAAAAAAAGATAACGGCAAGGCCGAAATTGATGAAAAGAAGAAACCAGTGGCAAAAAAGCCAGGGCCGAAGCCGAAAAAAAGTGAAGTTAAGGTAAAAGGTAAGTCAAATCGTCGCCATTTTGAAGTGCGTGAGCGTAAAAATGACAAACCAGATGCGAAAGGAAACCAGTCATAATGACACATTATCGAACATATTTGATTGACCTAGATGGCACAATTTATCAAGGTAAAACGCAATTCCCTTCTGGAAAACGTTTCATTGACCGTTTAAAGGCTTCAAATAGCGACTATATGTTTGTGACAAATAACTCGACTAAAAATCCGGCGGAAGTAGCGGCGAATTTGACGGAGAATCATGATATCGCAACGACGGCTGATCAAGTGTATACCAGTGCTATGGCCACGGCCGATTATTTAGTTGAAAAGCAATTTAAGCAGGTTCTGGTTATTGGCGAAGCTGGGTTGCGGGAAGCAATCCAAGCCAATGGCATCGACATTGTGGATAAACAGCCAGCCGATGCAGTTGTGGTTGGGTTAGACCGACAAATTAACTACGAGAAGTTAACCGAGGCAACTTTAGCGATTCAAGCAGGAGCTACTTTTATTGCAACCAATGTGGATACAAATTTGCCGAATGAACGTGGTATGTTGCCTGGAGCAGGGACAATCGTTGCTGCCGTTCAGACAGCGACCCAGACCGAACCCATCGTCATCGGTAAGCCTTCGGTGATTATTATGGAGCAAGCGTTGAAGCGAGCTGAACGTACTGCAGATGAAGTGGTGATGGTTGGCGACAATTATAATACGGATATCTTAGCGGGCATTCATGCTGATATTGATACATTGCTAGTTTATAGTGGTGTTTCAAAACCAGATGATGTCCATGAACAATCAGTTCAACCCACCCATGAAGTTGATACTTTAGATGATTGGTCAATTGAGGATTAAGCTGTTCCGATTTTAGATGGAGGTGGCAGATGAAAAATATTATCGTCCGGCCAATTGAACATGATGATTTACCGGAAATGTGGGCGGTTGCATTTGGTCCAAGCGCAGATTTAAAGTGGATGGAGCTGAATGGTCCATATTTTAATGATCCAGTTTGGACGTGGCCCCAATTCGAACAACGTTTTAGTGAAAAATTTGTTGGGGTGCCCACGGCGGCTGTCGTCTGTTTAGATGATCGCCCAATCGGAATGCTAAGTGGTTATTTTGAAGATGGGGCTTTAGGAAAATGGCTGGAAGCGGGGATTGTTATTTATGATGCAACCCTTTGGGGTCAGGGAATTGGCACAGAAGTTTTTCGACCATGGTTGGAACATTTGCTGACCGTTTATCCTGAGCTACCGCATGTTGGCTTTACAACGTGGTCAGGCAATCTTGGCATGATGCGATTAGGTGAACGCAGTGGTATGCAATTAGAAGGACGCATTAGTAAAGTCCGCTATTGGCAAGGCGAATATTATGATTCAATCAAGTACGGCCTATTACGTACCGAAATCTAAATAAAAAAGGTGATCAACGCCGAGCGTTGACCGCCTTTTTTTAAATATTAAAATTATGCAATTTCTCAAATTTACGTGGACGTGAAAATACTGAAACAGGTATAATGACAGTTGCTGTGTAAACGGCTAAACCGAAGGATGGCTTAAAAAAGACAATTGTAACGTTATTCTTTACATTACTGAGATGATTCTTTTACATCCATTCGTGATAATACTAGTAGTAGCATTAGAATATTAGGAGGCGTTCGTTATGAAACGCAGTTGGATTGTTGGAACGGCCCTTGTTGCCGTGGCCGCAGGTCTTTTGTCGTGGGGTTATGCAACCCGAGAGCAAAATAGTGGTGTGAACATCAATGCAGTTGGTTCCACTGCCCTACAGCCATTAGTTGAAGCCGCTGGTGAAGATTATGCAAATAACCATAAAGGTGTGTTTGTGAATGTTCAAGGTGGTGGAACGGGAACTGGGTTAGCTCAGGTACAAACTGGAGCCGTTGATTTAGGAAACTCTGATATGTTCGCTGAAGAAAAAAGCGGCATTGATGCCAAAAAGCTGGTTGACCATAAGGTCGCCGTTGTTGGGATTGCCCCAATGATTAATAAGCAGGCTGGTGTGGATAAATTAACTAAAGCACAATTAACAGGAATTTTTACAGGTAAAATTAAAAACTGGCAGGAGGTTGGTGGGAAGAATCTACCAATCGTGATTGTCAATCGTGTTGAAGGTTCTGGAACACGTGCAACCTTTGAAAAGTGGGAGCTTGATGGCGCCACATCTGTGGATGCACAGGAACAAGATTCATCAGGAATGGCCCGTTCAGTTGTTTCATCTACGCCAGGTGCTGTTTCATATGCAGCCTTCGCCTACCTAGATAAAACAATTACTGTGCCAACTTTGGACGGGGTTACGGCTGACAAGAAGAACGTGCAAGATGGTAGTTGGCCAATTTGGTCATACGAGCACATCTATACAAAGGGTCAACCAAAGCCAGATGTGCAAGCCTTCCTGGATTCAATTATGACAAAGCATATTCAAAGCACTTTGGTACCACAACTTGGGTACATCTCAATTCATGATATGAAAATTCAACGTGATATGAATGGTCATATCACACCAGCTAAGTAAAAAGGAGCACAGAAACATGGATGAAATCCGTGAGTCATTATTAAAGAAATCAAAGGCATCACGAAAAGATCAATTTGGACGTGTTATTTCATTTTCAGCACTAGCCTTAATCATCGTCGTCGTGATTTCAATTTTCTATTTTGTGGCATCGAAGGGGTTAGCAACGTTCTTTACGGATCACGTTAACCTATGGAGCTTTTTGACCGGTTCAGAATGGTCACCAAGCCAAGTTGATGCGCATGGTAAGCCAATGGTTGGGGCTGCCCCAATGATCGTTGGATCATTTTTGGTTACATTATTAGCAGCCTTGATTGCAACACCTTTTGCAATTGGAACGGCTGTCTTCATGACTGAAATCTCACCTAAACGTGGTGCTAAGATTTTGGGACCAGTTACGGAATTGTTGGTTGGAATTCCATCAGTTGTGTATGGATTTATTGGGTTGTCAGTCATTGTGCCATTTATGCGAGCTGTCTTTGGCGGATCAGGATTTGGAATTTTATCAGGGGCCATGGTGCTCTTTGTTATGATCCTACCAACTGTAACGTCAATGACTGTTGATACATTACGCGCTGTGCCACGTCACTATCGTGAATCAGCTTTGGCCCTTGGTGCCACGCGTTGGCAAATGATTTATAAGGTGATTTTGCGTGGTGCAACACCTGGAATCTTGACGGCATCCGTCTTTGGAATGGCGCGTGCTTTCGGTGAAGCCTTAGCCGTACAAATGGTTATTGGAAATGCGGCGTTGATGCCACATAACTTAACATCTCCAGCTTCAACCCTTACATCAGTTTTGACGCAAGGTATTGGAAACACGGTTATGGGATCAATCGAAAATAATGCGCTTTGGAGTTTAGCGCTCATCCTATTGTTGATGTCACTTGTCTTTAATTTGGCAATTCGTGCAATTGCTAAGAAGGGAGCCATGTAATTATGAATGCGAAAACAGTTGATAAGATTGCAACGGCTGTCCTTTATGCGATTGCTGGAATTGTCATTTTGATTCTTGCCGCTCTGCTCGGCTATATCTTAATTCAAGGGGTGCCACATTTGTCTTGGCACTTCCTGACTGCACCTGCTTCAGCCTTTACAGCTGGGGGAGGAATTGGAATTCAATTATTTAATTCCCTTTATCTACTATTAATTACGATGTTGCTTTCATTCCCGATTGCACTTGGGGCTGGAATTTATTTGAATGAATACGCCAACCCTAAGAGTAAGATTACAGGGATTGTGCGTATGACAATCGAGATTTTGTCATCATTGCCATCTGTTGTGGTTGGTTTGTTTGGTTTCTTGTTGTTCGTTGTGCAATTCAAACTTGGTTTTTCAATTTTGTCAGGAGCCATTGCATTGACTTTCTTCAACTTGCCACTTTTGACACGTTCAATTGAAGATGCCTTGGCAACTGTACCAAACTTACAACGTGAAGCAGGGGCTGCTCTGGGGCTGTCACGTTGGGAAACTGTAGGACACATTATTTTACCTGCAGCTTTGCCTTCAATTGTTACTGGGGTAGTCTTATCAGCTGGACGTGTGTTCGGTGAAGCTGCGGCTTTGATCTATACGGCCGGACAATCAGCGCCAGCACTTAACTTTGGTGATTGGAACCCATTTAATGTTTCAAGTCCTTTGAACATCATGCGTCCTGCCGAAACTTTGGCAGTGCACATTTGGAAAATCAATTCAGAAGGGATTATGCCGGATGCTGCTGCTGTATCAGCCGGGGCATCAGCTGTTTTGATTATTGTGGTCTTACTCTTTAACTTCTTAGCACGTTACTTGAGTAGCTATTTGTACAAGCGCTTGACTTCAACGAAATAAGGAAGGAACCTAGCATGACAGAGAATAATGTGTCAGGTCTAAATTTTGATGCCGAGCAACCAACTCGCAACATTTATAAAATGGGGGACAATCAAGAAATTGCCCTTTCGACCGAAGATTTAAAAGTATATTACGGTGATAAATTAGCTTTGCAAGATGCTGATTTACAATTTGAACGCTTTAAGATTACCTCATTAATTGGAGCATCTGGTTCTGGTAAGTCAACGTTCTTGCGTTCATTAAACCGAATGAACGATGGTGTTGCCAATGTTGAAGGTAACATTATGTATCGTGGCCTTGATATTAATTCAAAAGATATTGACGTTTATGAAATGCGTAAGCACATCGGAATGGTATTCCAACGTCCAAATCCATTTGCGAAATCAGTTCGCGAGAATATTACGTTTGCTTTGAAGCAACACGGTATCCGTGATAAAGATGTTTTGGATGAACGAGTTGAAACATCTCTACGTCAAGCTGCCTTATGGGATGAAGTTAAAGATGACCTTGATAAGTCAGCCTTGGCTTTGTCAGGTGGACAAGCACAGCGTCTGGTCATTGCGCGCGCGATTGCGATGCAACCAGACATTCTATTGTTGGATGAACCAGCATCTGCTTTGGATCCGATTTCTTCAGCTAAGGTTGAAGATACCTTGTTGGAATTAAAGGATAAGTACACAATTATTATTGTGACGCACAACATGCAACAAGCGGCACGTATTTCTGATTACACAGCGTTCTTCCACCTTGGAAAAGTTGTTGAATATGATGAAACACGTAAAATCTTTACGCGTCCTAAAGTGCAGTTAACGATTGATTACGTTAACGGTAACTTCGGCTAGGGGTAATAAACATGACAGATAAGATTTTAACTACAGAAAATGTTCATCTCTACTACGGAGAAAAAGAAGCATTGCACGGCATTAACTTGGACTATGACCAATATGGGATTACGGCGTTAATTGGACCTTCTGGTTCAGGTAAGTCGACTTACCTACGGGCTTTGAATCGGATGCATGATTTACAAGACAATGTAACTGTTAATGGAACATTTATGTTTAAGGGACATGATATCTATGCACCTGATACAGATACAGTGGCGCTTCGTAAAGACATTGGCATGGTTTTTCAACAGCCTAATCCTTTTCCTTTTTCTATCTATGATAATGTTGCCTTTGGGCTTCGTATTTCAGGTGAAAACAACAAAGCAGTGATTGACGAGAAGGTTGAAACATCATTAAAGCAAGCAGCTGTTTGGGATGAAGTCAAAGATACATTGCACAAGTCTGCTTTGTCACTTTCTGGTGGACAACAACAGCGTGTGTCAATTGCCCGTGCTTTGGCAACCGCACCTGAAATCTTGCTTTTGGACGAACCAACCGCTGCTTTGGATCCTGTGTCATCACACAAGGTTGAAAATACGTTGATGACGCTTCGTGATCAATACACGATGATCATCGTGACTCACTCAATGTCACAGGCATCACGTATTTCAGATCGTACAGCATTCTTTATGAGTGGCGATTTGATTGAAGTTGATTCAACCAAGCAGATGTTCTTAAATCCATCGGAAGAAAAAACTCAAGATTATATTTCAGGACGCTTTGGATAAACGCGATGTGAACTGTTGTATAATAGATTTAGTAAACCAGAAAGAGGTGATATGTGATGCGTCGAATGTTTGATGAAGAACTTGCTGATTTAGATATGTCTTTTAAAGAGATGGGGCTTTTGGTCTCAGAGACTCTTGAAAAGTCTGTTAAAGCTTTTTTGAATCATGATCGTGAAGCCGCGCAAGAAATCATTGATGGTGATAAAGCCATTAATGAACGTGAAATTGCGATTGAAAAGAAAAGTTTTGAAATGATTGCTTTGTACCAACCCGTGACAACTGATTTGCGTGAAATTGTAACGATTTTGAAGGCAGTGTCAGTTTTGGAACGTATTGGTGATAATGCACGAAACATTGCAATTTCAACAATTCACATGAAGGGGAACAAGCGTGTTCCAGCCATTGAAGAATTAATTGGTCGTGAAGGAACGGAAGTTGCTAAGATGGTTCGTGAAGTATTGGATTACTACGTTAACAATGATGTCAGCGGAACTGAGAAAATTTCAGCAGAAGCCCAACAAGTTAGCAAGGATACCAATGAAATTCGGACACAATCAATTAAAGCCATGGAAGATGATTCTGAAATCGTCGAAACGGCTACTGACTACATTGTGGTGGGAGGATATCTCAAGCGTACAGCAGACTACGTGAGTGATATCGCCGAATGGATTATCTACAAGCGTACAGGTAAGATTGTTGAATTGAACCCAGGTACGTCTTCATATCTATAATGTTATAATAAAAACACTTGGCGTTTAGCTAAGTGTTTTTATTTTGGGAAAGGGGGGGTGCTAATGCCAGTTGTTACAAAAGTCACGCAACAAAAACGGCCAGGCCGCTATAATATTTATCTTGATGACGAGTTTGCCATCGCAGTTGATGAGAACATCTTGATTCGATTTGATCTCTTTAAAGGTACCGAAGTTTCAGATACCATGCTGGCCGAAGTTCAAGCAGCGGAATATGAACAAAAAGCTTATGCGACAGGTTTGTTATATGCGACTGGGCAATTACGGTCACGTTATCAAGTCTATTTAAAACTCCGTGAAAAGGAATTCCCAATTGATGTTATTAATCATGCTTTAGATCGTTTAGAAAAGGCACATGTCTTGGATGACCGACAGTTTGCTAGTACTTATTTGGCAAGTGCGAGTCATAGTGGTAAGTTGGGCCGTAAAGGCGCCCTACAAAAGTTAAAAGAGTGGGGAATATCGGATGATATTGTTCAAGATGTCGCCGATGAATATGACGATAGAGATGAATTAGAACATTTAGATGAGCTAGTTGCGAAACTGATGCATAAGTATCAACGACAAGCTCATCGAATGGCGGAACAAAAGGTCATGCAAAATCTTTTGCAAAAAGGTTTTGCCAGTCGTAACATTCAACAAGCGTTACACCATTATGTTTTAGAAAATGACACAGCTGATGAACCAGACCAGGAATGGGAGAATTTAAATCGTGACGGTGAAAAAGCCTTCCAGCGCTACCATCAGTACACTGGTTGGGATTTGGAACGACGCGTCAAGGGATACTTAGCGCGACGTGGTTACACCTTTGATTTAATCAATCGTTTTGTTGATGACTATCAAAAAAATATTTAAGGATTTTGTCTAATCTCATGGTGGACCGTGGTACAATATAATAGGAATTAGGTGAGAGACTGTGAGGGCTTGAAGCATGAAAGATGGTCGGTTGCCTCGTGAAGGGGAATTCATAACGATCAAAAGTTACAAGCATGATGGCAGCTTACACCGAACTTGGCGTGACACGATGGTGTTAAAAACAAGTGAAAACGAATTGATTGGTTTAAATGATCACACGGTTGTGATCGAAGATGATGGGCGCCGCTGGGTAACCCGCGAACCTGCAATTGTGTATTTTCACAAAAAATATTGGTTTAATATTGTCGCGATGTTACGCGAAAACGGTGTGTCCTATTATTGCAATTTGGCATCGCCATTTGTTTTAGATAAAGAAGCATTGAAGTATATTGATTATGACCTCGATGTCAAAGTCTTTCCAGACGGTGAACGCCGCCTGTTAGATACAGATGAATATGAACAACACCGTGCAAAATGGCATTATTCGGCAGAAACGGATTTTGTTTTAAAAGAGCATGTCAAAGTGTTAGTTGATTGGATTCAAAATGAACGAGGACCCTTTTCAAGAGCCTATGTGGACTTATGGTACCGACGCTATTTGGAAATAAGACGGCGTAACTAATCGTTATGAAAAATGTGGTGATGAGCCACATTTTTTATTTTGCTATCTTGTTGCGGTTATGGTTAACTATTTATATAAAGTTGTTCAAATTTGGAGGGTCTGATTATGCGGAAATTCATTGTTGCGTTAGTTGCTATCCTTGCCATGATTGGTGTGGGTGTTTTCAGTTATCAATATGTTCAGAATAAAAATTATGATGAAACCATTAAAGCTGCCCAAAAAGCTGTAAAAGCACAAGATTGGCGAAAAGCAGAGACTGATTATAAACAAGCCCAATCAATCAAAATGACTCCAGAAACGCGGACGGCAGAAACGCAATTAAGTCATGCGATTAAGGCCCAAGATGCGGTCGATGATGAAAATTGGCATTTAGCGCAATCACAATATCGTACTGCTTTAGAAGTTGACGATGGTTTGACTAACATCAATTCTGCTATACAAGAAGCCCTGAATGAGGTTAACCGTAAAAATGAGGCCGCCGAGAAGGCGAGCCAAGCATCGGCAGCTCAAGCTTCAGCTGCCTCAGCTGCCTCAGAAAGTGCAGCTCGCGAAAGTTATGCAGCTCAAGATCGGGCTGAATCAATGGCTAAAAAGCAAGCCAGTGAGGCAGCTGCAAAGGCGAAGGCACATTCAAAGTCACACACAGATACGAAAACGAGCCATACCAGTTCAACAAGTCATTCAGACCACTAATTTAAGTAAATAAATGTCCAATTAAAGCCGAGGTTGTTGAACCAAGGCTTTTTTTTCGGTATACTAAATTATTAAGTTATTTAAGAAATGATAAATAAGGTAAAGATTAAGGGTATAAACTATGGCATCTTTTGAAGAAGAATTAAAAAATCGCCGGACGTTCGCCATTATTTCTCACCCCGACGCAGGTAAGACAACGATTACTGAGCAAATGCTTTTGCTTGGTGGGGTTGTTCGCGAAGCGGGAACGGTCAAAGGCCGTAAGGGAAATTTTGCAAAGTCTGACTGGATGGAAATTGAACAAAAACGTGGTATTTCGGTGACGTCATCGGTATTGCAATTTGATTTTCAAGGTAAGCGCATTAACATTCTGGACACACCAGGACACGAAGATTTCTCAGAAGATACCTATCGTACATTGATGGCCGTCGACTCAGTTATCATGGTAATTGACTCTGCTAAAGGAATTGAGCCACAGACGAAGAAGTTATTTGAAATTGTTAAAGAACGTCATATTCCAATTTTTACGTTCTTCAATAAGTTGGACCGTGATGGGCGACCACCACTCGATTTGGTTGATGAATTGGAATCAACATTGGGAATTGACGCTTATCCAATGAACTGGCCAATCGGTTCAGGTCAAATTCTATCTGGGTTATTTGATATGTATCATAACCGCGTGGAGGTCTATCATCCCGAAGAAGGTGAAGAACGTTTCTTACCTTTGAATGCGGAAGGAACGGACTTAGCCACTGAAAATAAAATTCAACTTGCGCCAGCATGGGATGAAACCCAAGAAGAAGTTGAGATGTTAAAGGATGCTGGGAATACTTTTGATGAAAACAAAGTATTGAAGGGTGAATTAACCCCAGTATTCTTTGGGTCTGCCTTGACGAATTTTGGGGTGGAGACATTTTTGGAGACATACATGCAGTATGCACCAGCGCCTTCAAGTAAGAAGACTGTTGATGATAAAGAAGTTGAACCGGATAATCCACAATTCTCTGGTTTCGTCTTTAAAATTCAAGCGAATATGAATCCAAATCACCGTGATCGTATTGCTTTCGTACGATGTGTATCAGGAGAATTCCAACGTGGTATGGATGTCACTTTAGCCCGTACCGGGAAAAAGTTACGCCTTTCAAATGTGACTGAATTTATGGCTGATTCACGTGAAAATGTCGATACAGCTGTACCGGGTGATATTATTGGATTGTATGATACTGGGAATTTCCAAATTGGCGATACGATTTACGCAGGTAAGAAGAAGGTTGAATTTGAAGAATTGCCTACCTTCACTCCTGAATTATTTATGCATGTACATGCTAAGAATGTGTTGAAGCAAAAGTCATTCCACAAGGGAGTCACGCAACTGGTGCAAGAAGGAACTATCCAAATGTATACAGCTTGGGATTCAGGTGACTACATTTTGGGTGCTGTTGGTTCTTTGCAGTTTGAAGTGTTCCAATTCCGAATGGAAAATGAATACAATACTGAAGTTGTACTAGAACCAATGGGTTCAAAGATTGCCCGTTGGATTAATCCGGAACAACTTGATCCTAAAATGGCTTCATCACGAAACTTGTTGGTGCGTGACCGAAATGAACAACCAGTCTTTCTTTTTGAAAACCAATTTGCGGAACGCTGGTTTAAGGATAAGTATCCTGATGTAGAATTGGAGGCGAAGCTCTAATGATTTCGCCCGCCGTTCTTTCAGCAGTTGAAATCTTTGCTGCTATCATGATTTTGCCAACCATCATTTATTTTTTGGGACATCATTTCACACGTCCTTTTCCAAAAGTCTTTAATGCCTTACACCTGATGTTTGGCGGTTATATGGCTTCAGTATTCACCGCAGCGCTGGTCGTTTTGGTGATTAGCTAAAAACTCGGGTGCAAGCTTGCTTGCCCCGTTTTTTTGTCTGTATATCAATGTTAGAATAGAGCACACAACCTAAAGGAGATGATTATGACTGAAATTGATCCGCATTTACAAAATGCCATGTATGGTACGCCAGAAGTGAACCCAGATGAACAACATCACTACCTAGGGACGTTCAAAGAACGGGTTTATAAAACGCAGCGAATGGAAACGATTGGCGAAGACCGTTATTTAAAGGCATGGGGTGAAGAATTTGAACAACATCCAGATGGTGTTCTGCTATTAAACGGTCGTTTAGACGCTGATGCAACCATGCCGTACATGCAATTAGCGAAGCAGGACGGTATTAATTTCAGACTGGTAAATGATCCAACGATGACAAAGACCGATTTAGGGGTTGTCTTCACCGCCGATCATGCAGTTAATACAAAACAACTAGCAATTGAGGATGTTCAGATTGACGACACAACATCAACAGTTAAAAACGAACCAACTAAAAAAAGCTGGCTGAAAAAATTATTCTCTTAAAAAAATTTAAGGAGGCGAAGCGTGATGCAAAAACCATTAGCATATCGGATGCGTCCCAAAAATATAGATGAAGTAGTGGGGCAAGAAGCCTTGTTGGGACCTGGAAAAATCATTCGGCGCATGGTTGACGCAAAAATGCTGTCGTCCATGATTTTATATGGACCGCCGGGCACTGGGAAGACTAGTATTGCAAGCGCAATTGCGGGATCAACTCAGTATGCCTTTCGGACTTTGAATGCGGCAACTGACTCAAAGAAGGATTTACAACAGGTTGTTGATGAAGCCAAAATGAGTGGAACAGTAGTACTGTTGTTGGACGAAATCCATCGGCTTGATAAAACAAAGCAAGACTTTTTGTTACCACATTTAGAAAGTGGTGAAATTGTCTTAATTGGTGCGACCACTGAAAATCCCTATTTATCGATTAATCCGGCGATTCGCTCTAGAACACAAATTTTTGAAGTGCAACCGTTGGATCCATCTGACATTCGGACGGCTTTGGAACGAGCATTGGCTGACAAGCAAAATGGGCTTGGTAATTTTAATGCACAGGTGACTGAAGACGCAATGACGCACTTAATGCATGTGACCAATGGTGACTTAAGGGCAGCCTTGAACGCCTTGGAATTGGCAGTTAAGTCAACACAACCAAATGCGGATGGGGTTGTGAAAATCGATTTAGACATTATTCAAGAAACTACCCAACAAGGTAGTTTGGTGGCAGATAAAGATGGTGATGCACACTACGATGTGATTTCAGCTTTACAGAAATCAATTCGTGGTAGTGATACAGATGCAGCTTTGCATTATTTAGGCCGCCTTATTTTAGCAGGAGATTTACCAAGTATTGTGCGTCGATTACAGGTGATTGCATATGAAGACATTGGTCTGGCCAATCCGGCCGTTGTCGAGCGGGCGGTCACGGCCATTCATGCTGCTGAAAAACTTGGTTTTCCTGAAGCCCGTATCCCATTAGCTAATGCTGTTATCGAACTGGCTTTATCACCTAAATCAAATTCTGCGATGACAGCTATTGACGCCGCTATGCAGGACATTCAATCTGGGCGAACAGGGGATGTTCCTAAACATCTTAAAGACGCACATTACAAGGGCGCTAAAGAGCTTGGCAATGGTGTTGCGTATTTATATCCACATAACTATCAAAACGATTGGGTGGCGCAACAATACCTACCTGATTCACTCCAAAATAAAGCATATTTCAACGCTGACGGGAATTCGAATGTTGAACAGGCCTACATTACCCAATATCAAAAGTTAAAAGCTGCGCAAAAAGCGGGTTTAGAAAAATAAGGACGTGAAATTTTAGCCCGACGAGCGTATAATATAAAATATCGTAAATTCCTTGAACATACGCGTGATTCAATTATCTAAAGTTGCTTTACAAATTTTCGAATGGGGATGTCGGGAAGCCGGCGGGGCATGCCAACCAATGCTGTTGGAAGTTGTTAACGCTGACTTATTCACCCACCTTTGCCATCGAAGCCATCTTAGACGAATCATCTAACGGTGTTATACAAGTGTTTACGCTCCGCTGTACCATTAATTTGTGCGGTGGAGTTTTTTTATAAAATGAAAAGAGTAGAACAATGGCAATTATAAGTTTGTATGTGATGTTTTTGATGATTTTAGGATTTATCGCGGCATATCTTTGGCTGAACCGGAATAATGTGTTTGGACTGGACATGGCGCAATCACGGCGCTTAACTAAATGGACAGTACCATTTTTAGTTGTTGATATTATCTTTACCGCAGGGACGCTATGGATTAAAGGGCCAGATAACTTTCTACCGATCATTGGGTTGATTGTAGGTGGCTTGGTATTGCCGGTTATTGGGCTAATCATTGTGCAAGAGACGTTTGATTGATTGTAAAGCGCTTACATAAGGCGTATACTGTAGGTATAGTCAAGTTGATAACTATCACGGAGGAAGAGCAAATGAATGAAGCATATGAAAGTATTTTGGTACCAGTAGATGGTTCAGCTGAATCTGAGGCTGCTTTGGATCGAGGAATTGCCATTGCTTTACAAAATGGCGAAAAGACGCGATTGCATATTTTACATGTGATTGACACACGCTCATTCCAAAATATTAGTGATTTTCAATCAGCAATGTATGATCAGGTCGCAGAAACAGCCCGTAAGACTTTAGATGAGTATCTTGAGAAGGCTAAGACTGCGGGGGTCCAACGCGTTGATTATAGCGTTGAATATGGTGCAGCAAAGACGATGATTGCAGAAACAGCTCCTAAGAAATTTGGTTCAGATTTGATTGTCATTGGTGCGACCGGACTCAATGCTGTTGAACGACTATTGATTGGTTCGGTAACGGAGTACGTGGTACGTTCTGCCAAAGTTGATACTTTGATTGCCCGCATTCCAATGCAAAAAGATTAAACGAATACGCGTAAGAGGGACGGCTGATAGCCATCCCTTTTTTTTACGGTTTTCACGTAAAAACGTGTATAATGAAAATATATATTAAAATCAATGGAGTCCAACGATGAGCAGAAATGAAACGAATGCGAATTTAATCGCGTCAACCTTAACGAATAGTTTGGGAACTACGGTAATTGGGCATGTTAATGAACCTAATTTAACGATTCAATTGACTTTGCCCACTGGGGTGGTTGAAACACTCAACGTGGATGCAAACGGTGATTTCCTTTATAAGGTGAAGGATGTAACTGATGGGGAGCAACTTTTAGTCCAAGCGGTTAATGCAACTGATGTTGTGGCAGAAGTAATCGTGACGGTTGATATGCCTGCGCCGGTTGTAACGGGCGTTATTGCGACACGTGACGGAAAGCGAACACTTGAAGGTCGCGTTAATCAACCGGGTACAACCGTTAAGATGCAGCTAATGGGAGAAGCCATTGAGGTCGTTGTTGATGATCATCAAGAGTTTGAGATGCCGATTCCAGCTGATGTCTTATCAGAACAGATTCAGTTAAGTTGTTACAATGAGCAGACACACAAAGGTAGTCAAAGTACCGTGAGTCTCGGAGTTACGTCAAAGACGCAACCAGTACCCATTTTGACCGATGAGATGATTGATGAGTATCGCGCCAATAAGCAAGATGGGGCAACGCCGGAAAATCAACAAGCAGAAAATATAACTGCGCATAACTCAGTGGGCACAACGCCAGTAGATGAATTTACACCAATCACTCGTGAAACTGGGGAGATTGCTTTTGAAGATTTGGATGATACTGCGGAAACGACGAATGATCCGTTGATTGATCAATCATTTATGGAGCAAGTCCAACATGGATCGGATCAAACGGTCCAGTCTCGTTCAGAGCAGCCTGCTAAACGTGGGGTGTTTGGCCGATTGTTTGGGAAACTATTTGGTCACTAATATGAATATAATGGCAATTTTTAACAAGTTTTTGCTAAAAATTGTTTTTTTTATGATTTGAAAGAAGGGTAGGTTTTTGAAATGTCAGCATTACTAAGTGGCATGCTTCTAGGGTTTGCTTTTATCGCACCTATTGGTATGCAAAATTTATATGTGTTTAATAACGCAGTTAACAATACGTTACAACGGGCCATGTTGTATGTGCTTTTTGTTTGGTTAGCGGATTCATCATTCTCCATTGTCGCCTATTTTGGGATGGGGGCGATTATCAACTCAAATGATCTCCTTAAATTAATTGTCATGATTTTAGGGGGCGCATTAGTTATCTATATTGGTTGGACAATTTTACGTTCAGCTAATCAGGTTAGCTTAGATGCAAGTGGTAACAAACTATCAATGGGCAAAGCATTTGCAACAGCCTTTATCGTGACTTGGGCGAATCCCCAAGCATTGGTAGATGGAAGTTTGATGTTGGGAGCAACTCGCGCAAAACTGCCAGATGCTGATGTTTGGCCGTTTATTATTGGTGTCTTGATTGCGACAGCGCTTTGGTTCACAATTGTGACTGTAGTAGTCAATCGTTTAAAGAACCGTTTGTCAAAACGTGCTTTTGTGATTGTCAATGTTGTTTCAGGGCTAATTATGCTTGGTTATGGACTCTACTTCCTATACGGCGCTGTACAAATGATTATGGGTTAAGGCTTGCTTTCAATAGGTAAAACCAGTAAAATAAGCAACATAGCAATGCACTAGAGAGTAGAATGAAGATTGTTATCAAGCGAGTGTGAGATGGTGAGAGCACACAAACAATCTTCATTTGAAGGTAACTATGTGGGCTTTGTAACTGAAATCTAGTAGGTCACAACGTGATAAACGCGTTAAGTTTTTAATGAGATAGGGGTAACCCTAAATCAGGTGGTACCGCGAATGCAACTCGTCCTGATCACATCAATAGATGTGGTTGGGACTTTTTTAATTGCTTAAAAAATAAAATGTACAAAAAGGAGTATTTTATGCGAGATATTGATATGCCTGGTAAATACGACTCAGATGCTGTGGAAGCTGGTCGTTATGATAAGTGGCGCGAAGAAGGGCGTTTTCAACCTTCTGGAAATGAAAAGGCACGTCCTTATTCAATCGTGATTCCACCTCCTAATGTGACGGGTAAGTTACACTTGGGACATTCATGGGATGTTACGTTACAAGATATTTTGATTCGTCAAAAGCGTATGCAAGGTTTCGATACTGTTTGGGTTCCTGGAATGGACCACGCTGGTATTGCGACCCAAGCGAAGGTTGAACAACGTTTGGCTGAGGAAGGTATCTCAAAGTACGACTTGGGACGTGAAAAGTTCGTCGAACAAGTTTGGGATTGGAAAAACGAATATGCTGAAACTATCCATGAACAGTGGAAGAAAATGGGGATTTCAGTTGATTACAGTCGTGAACGTTTCACGCTAGATGAAGGTTTGTCAGAAGCGGTTCGCAAGGTCTTCGTTGATCTCTATAATAAAGACCTGATTTATCGTGGTGAATACATTATTAATTGGGATCCAAAGGCACGCACTGCCTTGTCAGACATCGAAGTGATTCATGAAGATGATGAGGGTGCTTTCTACCATGTTAAGTATCCATTCGTTGATGAAAACGATCGTTTTGATGGTAAAGATTACATTGAAATCGCAACAACTCGTCCTGAAACGATGTTTGGGGATGTGGCAGTTGCGGTTCACCCAAGTGATGAACGTTATAAGGAATTAGTCGGAAAGAAAGTTCGCGTGCC
The DNA here is from genome assembly GCF_001437355.1 of Weissella viridescens. Classification (GTDB taxonomy): domain Bacteria; phylum Bacillota; class Bacilli; order Lactobacillales; family Lactobacillaceae; genus Weissella; species Weissella viridescens. The sequence goes on from NZ_JQBM01000002.1 coordinate 440,352, forward strand.
ATTGGTTGATCGTGAAATTCCAATTATCGCTGACGAATATGTTGATCCTGAATTTGGTTCAGGAATGGTGAAAATTACACCCGCACATGATCCAAATGATTTTGCAGTTGGAAATCGTCATGATTTGGAACGCATCAACACAATGAATGAAGATGCTTCAATGAACGAAAACGCGGGTAAGTATAACGGGATGGATCGTTTTGAAGCGCGTGAAGCAATGGTCAGTGACTTGCGTGCTGGAGATTACATGCTTAAAATCGAACCAATTGTGCACGCGGTTGGTCATTCTGAGCGTACTGGTGTGCAAGTTGAGTCACGTCTTTCAACGCAATGGTTCGTTAAAATGGAGCCATTGGCTAAACAAGCATTGGCTATGCAAGATAACCCTGATGACAAGGTTACCTTCAATCCATCACGTTTTGAAGGAACTTATGAACGTTGGATGGAAAACATTCACGATTGGGTTATCTCACGTCAATTGTGGTGGGGACACCAAATTCCTGCTTGGTACAATAAGCAAACTGGCGAGATTTATGTTGGAATGGAAGCGCCAAAGGATGCTGAGAATTGGGAACAAGATACCGATGTATTAGATACATGGTTCTCATCTGCGTTGTGGCCATTTTCAACGATGGGTTGGCCTGATACAGATGCGCATGATTACAAGCGTTATTTCCCAACTGATACACTTGTAACGGGATATGACATTATTCCGTTCTGGGTTTCACGTATGATTTTCCAATCAAAGGAATTCACAGGCAAGCGTCCATTCAAGAACGTTTTGATTCACGGTTTGATTCGTGATGAGGAAGGTCGCAAGATGTCAAAGTCATTGGGTAATGGAATTGATCCAATGGATGTGATTGATAAGTATGGTGTAGATGCCTTGCGTTGGTTCTTGGCAACTGGTTCAACACCTGGACAAGATATGCGTTTCTCTTATACAAAGATGGATGCTGCTTGGAACTTCATTAACAAAATTTGGAATGCATCACGTTATGTCATTATGAATTTGGATGAAGACACTAAGCCGGAATTACCAACTGATCTTTCAACATTGTCATTAGCTGATCGCTGGATTTTGTCACGTTTGAATAAGACAGTTGACTCAGTTCTTAAGAACTTTGATAAGTTTGAATTTGGTGAAGCGGGTCGTGCCCTTTACAACTTCATTTGGGATGACTTTGCTGATTGGTATATTGAAATGACCAAGGAAACATTGAACGGGTCTGACGAAGCAGCTAAGCAAACTGTTCAATCAGTTTTGGCTTATGTATTGGATCAAGTGTTGCGTCTGTTGCACCCAATTATGCCATTCGTAACTGAAGAAATTTACTTGGACATGCCAGTGCACACATTTGATACCATTATGGTTGCTGATTTCCCTGAAGTGCATGCTGAATTGGATGATGCTGTTGCGGAAACTGATTTCCAAAGTTTGGTAGATTTGATTACAGCAGTACGTTCAATTCGAACTGAAGCAAATGCACCAATGTCAACAACTGTCGATGTGATGATCAAGACTGACGATGCCAACCTACAACGTATTTTCCAAGAGAATGCAGATTATATTAATCGTTTTGTTAAGCCAAAGGAACTAACCATTGGTGCAGATGTGGATGCGCCAACTTTGGCCATGACCAAAGCGATTTCTGGAGCACAGGTCTTTGTGCCGTTGGAAGAATTGATTGATATTGATGATGAAATTGCACGTCTTAAGGATGATGCCAAGAAATTTGCTGGTGAAGTAAAGCGTAGTTCAGGCAAGTTGTCAAACGATAAGTTTGTGAACTCAGCCCCTGAAAACGTGGTAAATGCCGAACGTGAGAAACTAGCTGATTGGGAAGATAAGTTAGCATCAACAAATGCACGCTTAGCTGAACTTGAAGCGGCAAAAAAGGCCTAAACGCTAAAACTAATTGGACTTCGGTCTGATTAGTTTTTTTGTCTTTTGAGACATATAGGCGCAAAGGCGTTTTCATGGTACGATAAGAGTATTAAAAATGGTTAGGATGGTGTGGCACAGTGGTGAAAATTGAAGATGCAAGTGACGCAATTGCGTATATTCACGGTCGCCATAAGTGGCAAAAAACGCCTTCGTTTGAGCGAATTAATTGCTTGCTAGACGCATTAGACCATCCGGAAAAAATGAATCGGTATATTCATATCACCGGAACAAACGGCAAGGGATCAACAAGTAAAATGATTGCGGAAATCCTGCGAACGGCAGGGTTGCAAGTGGGGATGTTTTCGTCACCCTTCATCGAGCGTTTTAATGAGCGGATTCAAGACAACGACGGTTTGATCAGTGATGCAGACTTGACGAAAGCTGTGCAAAAGGTGGCGCCGATTACAGAGCGGCTCGATCAAGAACTAACTGGTGGACCAACAGAATTTGAGACCCTAACGGCAGTCATGTTTGTCTATTTTGCGCAACATCCTGTCGATGTTGTGGTGTTAGAAGTTGGGGTTGGCGGTATGTGGGATACGACCGAAGTCATTCCAGATAAACTTGCGGCAGTTATTACTAATGTGGGCTTTGATCATATGAAAGTGTTAGGGAACAGCCTTGCTGAAATTGCGGAACAAAAAGCCGGTATTATTGAAGCGCATCGCCCGGTTATTCTGGGCCCGTTAGCAGATAGTGCGCGACGTGTGATTGTTAACAAAGCTCAGTCAGTGGGGGCACCAGTTTTAGCGTATGGGGATGCCTTTTCAACTGTTTCAGAAACTAAAAATCAACAATTTGGAGAAACGTTTGATTTTGTGGAAGCGCGTTCGATTAGACATCTAGAGCTTGCGCTAACAGGTGACTATCAACAGGTAAATGCTAGTCTTGCCATTGAAACGGTTTTGGCTGTTGCTCCGGATTTGGGCATTAAAGTGTCGGACAATATCATTCGGGCTGCTTTAAAGAAAGTAACGTGGCCGGCGCGTTTTGAAAAAATTGCTGATCACCCATTGACCATTATCGATGGCGCTCATAATCCGCAAGGCGTGGCAGCGTTAAAGCAGACGTTGTCTGAACGTTTTTCATCGGAACCAATCAATTTGATTGTGGGGATTTTAGCTGATAAACATTTTGATGAGATGTTAGGGATGTTGGCGAGCTTGCCGAATGTAACCATCTATGTGGCCCACTTCGATGCGCCACATCAGCGTCAAGATATTGATGCCCACAATATTAGCGTTCCCGGAATTGAGGTGACATACGTGAATGATTGGTATGGTCTATATCAAAAATTAGTCCCAGCCGGACAGCCGATTATATTTACGGGATCTCTGTACTTTGTCTCAGAGGTTCGAGCAAAAATTAAGTCAAATGAATTAGGTGAAATAGATGATAATTTTACAAGCAAGTGATGTTGCACGTCGCTTTAGCGGTGTGACGTTTTTTGAACACATTTCAATGCAAGTTGGTGATAAGGCCCGGATTGGATTAGTTGGCCGAAACGGAGCAGGAAAATCAACGTTATTGAAGATGTTGATTGGTGAAACGCAACCTGATGAGGGTGAAGTTTCAATGAAAAAAGGTATTAAATTGGCGTATTTAGCTCAAAATTCGGGGTTAGATTCAGATTTGTCTGTTTACAACGAAATGCTAACGGCTTTTGATGACGTCATTAAACTTGAAGAACACATGCGTGAGATGGAAACAGAAATGGCGGCGACGGAGGATTATGAGAGCGAAGCTTATCAAAAACTCTTAGCTGAATATGATCAGGCACAACATGATTTTGATCAAAAAAATGGTTATGCGTATGATGCCACTATTCGCGGTGTTCTTCATGGATTTGGGTTTGATGAATCATTCTATGACCGTAAGGTATCGACGCTATCTGGTGGTCAACGAACGCGCTTAGCGATCGCTAAGCAGCTTTTGGAGACGCCGGACTTATTGATTTTGGACGAGCCGACGAATCATTTGGATATGGAAACATTAGCTTGGCTTGAACAATATTTACAAAATTATCGGGGTGCGTTGCTAATTGTTTCCCACGATCGTTACTTCCTGGATCGCGTGGTGAATGAAATTTATGATATGCATTCAGGTGTTTTGGATCATTACAAAGGTAATTACAGCCAATTTATGAAAGAAAAAGAGGCTAAAATTTTATCTGAAGAAAAGGCCTACGAAAAGCAACAAGGTGAAATTGCGAAGTTAGAAGATTTCGTTGCGCGTAATATTGTCCGAGCATCCACGACGAAACGGGCACAATCACGTCGTAAGCAGTTGGATCGTATGCAAAAGATTGAACCGCCCAAAAATGAATCTGGTGTAGCTCACATTACGTTTGAGGCTAAAGAAGAGTCAGGAAATGAAGTTCTCCGGGTTGATGACGTTAAGTTAGGTTATGATCCAACAACAATTTTAGCTGATCCAGTAAATATTTCAGTTGATAAGCAACATGCGGTCGCCTTAGTCGGACCAAATGGCGTTGGGAAATCAACGTTAATTAAGACGATTTTGGGGAAGTTGCCAATTATTAGTGGCGATATCAAATTAGGTGCCAATGTCACGGTAGGTTACTATGATCAAGAGCAACAAACACTTGATCCAAAGAAAACGGTTTTGAACACAATTTGGGATGACCATCCTTTGATGCCTGAAAAGGATGTTCGATCAATTTTGGGATCATTTATGTTTAGTGGTGAGTCGGTTGATAAAAAAGTGTCAGCCTTATCCGGTGGTGAGCGTGCGCGGTTATTGTTAACCAAATTATCAATGGAACAAGCCAATTTCTTAATTCTTGATGAGCCAACCAATCATTTGGATATTGATTCACGAGAGGTTCTTGAAACTGCTTTGAATGAATATAATGGAACTATTTTCTTTGTTTCCCATGATCGTTACTTTATTAATGAAGTGGCCTCGGAAATTGTTGAACTCACACCAACTGGAACTAATTTCTTTGATGGCGACTATGATTATTATCTTGAAAAGCGGGTTGATCCAGCTACTTTGGCAGAGGTTGAGGCTGAAGCAAAAACAGTCGCCGTGAAGCCAGAGGATACACCTAAAAGCAGTAGCCTTGATCATAAGGCCCGGCAAAAGGAGCTGCGGAAGTTACAGCGCGCCCTTGATGATGTCGAAAACCAAATGGCGCAACAAGAAGATGCCAAAGCTGCGGTTAGTGAGCAATTAAATGACCCAGATATTGGCACGGATATTCCTAAATTGACGGACCTGTCAAATCAAGCACAAGCGATTGAAGATAAGTTAGCAGAACTAGAAGAACGATGGACTGATTTGTCTTATCAAATCGAAGAATTAAATGCCTAATGATGAAACTGGAAATTCCTAAAAGAATTTCCAGTTTTTTTATGAATACGGTTGCTTTTTTAAGTGAGTGTGCTAATATAGATAGTGTTGATTAGCACTTAAGTACAAAGAGTGCTAAAAATAAATAAACAAATTTGTTTGGAGGTTACTAGATTATGATTAAGCCTTTAGGAGATCGTGTCGTATTGCAAGTTGAGGCAGAGCCAGAACAAAGTGTTGGTGGTATCTACATTGCTTCTAATGCGCAAGAAAAGTCAGTAAAAGGAATCGTTGTTGCTGTTTCAGAGCAATCAATTGGTGAATTGACTGCGCCCCAAGCGGTTAAAGTTGGTGATGAAGTGATTTTTGATAAGTACGCTGGATCAGAACTTTCAGTTGATGGTCAAGATTATCTTGTTCTTCACGAGAAAGACCTTGTTGCCATTGTTTAAAATAAACAATAAAAAAATTAAGTTAAAAGATTAAAATTAATAGATTAATAGAGGTGAATACTTATGGCAAAAGATATTAAGTTTTCAGAAGATGCACGTTCAAAGATGCAAGCTGGTGTTGACCAACTTGCTGATACAGTAAAGACGACAATTGGACCAAAGGGTCGTAATGTTGTGATTGAAGAAGGCTACGGGGCACCTACTATTACAAACGATGGTGTTACAATCGCCAAGTCAGTTGAACTTGAAGATCACTTTGAAAACATGGGTGCAAAGCTTGTTTCTGAAGTTGCTTCAAAGACTAATGACATTGCTGGTGATGGAACGACTACTGCAACTGTGCTAACCCAAGCCATTGTTAATGAGGGTATGAAGAACGTCACCGCTGGTGCTAACCCAGTTGGCGTTCGTCGCGGAATTGAAAAGGCGACAGAGGCTGCCGTTTCAGCTTTGCACGACATGTCAAAGACAGTGTCAACTAAGGATGAAGTAGCGCAAATTGCCTCAATCTCTGCTGCAAACGAAGAAGTTGGTAGTTTGATTGCTGATGCTATGGATAAGGTTGGTAACGACGGTGTTATCACGATTGAAGAGTCTAAGGGAATCGATACAACTTTGGATGTCGTTGAAGGAATGCAATTTGATCGTGGTTACATGTCACAATACATGGTCACTGATGAAAACAAGATGGAAGCTTCATTGGACAATCCTTACATCTTGATTACTGACAAGAAGATTGCCAACATTCAAGACATTTTGCCTTTGCTACAAGGTGTCGTTGAGCAAGGTCGTTCATTGTTGATTATCGCTGATGATATTACTGGTGAAGCTTTGCCAACGCTTGTTTTGAACAAGATGCGTGGAACCTTTAATGTTGTTGCGGTTAAGGCGCCTGGCTTCGGTGACCGTCGTAAGGAACAATTACAAGATATTGCGATCCTAACCGGTGGAACAGTTATTACAGATGATTTAGGTTTGAACTTGAAGGATGCAACAATTGCACAACTTGGACAAGCTGCTAAGGTTACTGTAACTAAGGATTCAACAACCATTGTTGAAGGAGCTGGATCAAAGGAAGCTTTGACTGAACGTGTTGACCTTCTTAAGAAGCAAATCTCAGAGACAACATCTGACTTTGATCGTGAGAAGTTGCAAGAGCGTCTTGCTAAGTTGGCAGGTGGTGTTGCTGTCATCAACGTTGGTGCTGCTACTGAAACTGAATTGAAGGAACGTAAGTACCGAATCGAAGATGCTTTGAACGCAACCCGTGCCGCTGTTGAAGAAGGTTTCGTTGCTGGTGGTGGAACTGCATTGGTAAATGCAATCCCTGCTGTGGCAGCCCTTTCTGAAGAAGGCGACGTACAAACAGGTATCAATATCGTAAAGCGTGCCCTTGAAGAGCCAGTTCGTCAAATTGCTGAAAATGCCGGAGTTGAAGGTTCAGTTGTGGTTAACCAATTGAAGGAACAAGCTCAAGGTACTGGTTACAATGCCGCCACTGGTGAGTGGGTAGATATGATCGATGCTGGTATTGTTGACCCAACTAAGGTAACCCGTTCTGCTTTGCAAAATGCCGCCTCAGTTTCAGCTTTGTTGTTGACAACTGAAGCTGTTGTCGCTGAGCAACCACATGATGATGCACCTGCCGCACCAGCTGCACAACCTGGTATGGGTGGAATGATGTAATTTAAATACCCTTGTGTATTTCATTAAAACGTTACGTAATTTTACGTAGCGTTTTTTTGTTTAAAAATAAAAAAACCAAGCATAGACAAGTGACGTCGATAGCACTACAATAGCCAGTGTTAAGAAAATAAAGGATAGGAATAGGAAAGAGAATATGTGGCGTTTTGTGAAGCGTTTATTGATTGGTAAACCATTGAGGACACTTGATGAGGGCTCTCAACAATTGACGCGAACGAAAGCATTGGCGTTGTTATCTTCGGATGCACTTTCATCAGTGGCATACGGAACGGAGCAAATTACAACAGCATTACTCGCTGCTGGAACCGTTGCCCTATGGTGGCAACTCCCAATTGCTGGACTAGTGATCATTTTATTAGCAGCGATAGTCCTATCATACCGTCAAATTATTAAGGCGTACCCCGGTGGTGGAGGTGCCTATGTGGTAACCTCGCAAAATTGGGGACGAAAAGCTGGTTTGGTGGCCGGTGGTTCCTTGTTGGTTGATTATATGTTGACCGTCGCTGTTTCGGTGGCGTCAGGAACTGAAGCGATTACTTCCGCCGTCCCAGCTGTACGGCCGTATTCAGTGGTCATTGCAGTGTTGATGATTTTGTTGCTGATGGCAATTAACTTGCGTGGGGTTCGTGAATCGGCAGGCTTTTTGACCGTTCCAGTTTACTTTTTCATTGTGATGATGTTGCTGTTGATTGGCTTTGGATTTTTTAATATTGTAACGGGTCGCACTGCTTACCATGCTACTGCGGCAGTAGGTACCAGTTTTGCTGGTGCTACACCACTTTTGTTTATGTTGGCTTTCTCGAGTGGATCGTCATCATTGACTGGAGTTGAAGCAATTTCAAATGCGGTGCCTAATTTTAAAAAGCCAAAAGCAAAAAATGCTGCTGCAACTTTGGGAATCATGGCTTTGATTTTGGGGCTGTTCTTTGGTGGCATTACGTTCATGTCATACTGGTTCGGCGTTATTCCTACTGCGCATGTAACGGTGCTTTCGCAAATTGGCGAAATGGCGTTCGGGCACGGTTTGCTTTTCTATGTATTTCAAGTATCGACGGCGATGATTTTAGCGGTTGCGGCAAACACAGGTTTCTCTGCCTTTCCACAACTGGCCTATAACTTGGCAAAAGATAAATTCATGCCTCATATTTACTTGGATAAGGGTGATCGTCTGAGCTATTCAAATGGGATTATGTCGTTAGCGATTGGTGCTGTTTTACTTGTTATTATTTTTAACGGGTCAACCGAACGATTGATTCCATTGTATGCGATTGGCGTTTTCGTTCCTTTCACATTGTCTCAATCAGGTATGATTAAGCATTGGCTTAGTCATCGTGAGGGGCATTGGCAAGGGAAAATTGCGATTAATTTTGTTGGTGCCACAATTTCTGCAATTTTAGTTGTTTCGTTGATGGTGTTACATTTTGGCTCAGTTTGGCCATATTTCATCATTATGCCAATATTAATCAAACTGTTTTTGAAGATTAACCAGCATTATCGTTTGGTTGCCAAGCAGTTGCGGATTATTTCTGAGCAACCGGTCAAACGCCATGCCTATACTGGATCAACGGTGATTGTGATGGTCTCAAATCTAACGCGTGTGACTGCGGAAGCGGTTGACTACGCAAAGTCAATTGGTGATTTAGTGATTGCGATGCATGTTTCCTTTGACTCTCACCCTGAAAAAGAACACAAACTAAGTGAAGAATTTAAAAAAGAATTCCCGGATATTCGTTATGTTGATATTCACTCTTCATATCGTTCGATTACTGAACCAGCAGTACGCTTTGTAGATGAAATTACAAAGGGTGCGGAAGAACGTAATCATTCGGTGACGATTTTGATTCCACGATTTGTGCCAAAGCATTCATGGCAAAATGCCTTGCATAATCAAAATAGTATTCGGTTACACAATGCACTAGCTAATCGCAATGTGATTGTTTCAATGTATTATTACCATCTAAAGGAATAACTTCTGGGCTCGTATTTACACTACGAGCCTTTTTATTTGTTATACTGTTACAAACGCTTTATGAGCGAGAGGAGATAACATGAGCAGCAAGTTAATCAATCAAGTGCAACAAGAACTGAGCTTGATGCGAGAAGAAATGCAGGCGGGTGAATTATATGAATCATTAGGACTGCGCGTCGGCGAGCTGCTAGATGATTTAGGAGACAAGGATCCGGCGACGGCCATTGACCAATTAGACGACTATGAAGTAGAACTAATTGTGGAAACGGGTACCCGGCTTCAACGAGGATTACTTTCGAATAAATTGCAAAGTGTTTCAGATGATGATTTGGCGATTTTAGTCAATGGTTTAGGTCAAATTGATCCTGAGGTTCGTGAAGATATGTCTTTGAATGTCTTGATGCAACTCATTCAAAACCAGCTACTGACAACGGAGCAACTCTTAACGTTAAATGCACATGTTTTTCGCCCTGAAGTTTTATACTTTCATTTGCTAGAACAAGATAATGATGGCGTTTTTCTGCGTTCATTTAATCTATGCCTGGTATCAATTATGAAATTGTGGGAGCATCCGTTGCCATACACGAAACGGGATTACGATCGTATGGTTGAGTTGTTAGCGACATATGTTGCGTTAGAAACGGATACTCGGGGCTTTGTTGATGGTAAAGGTAATATTCGCGCCTTTTTACACGTCGGACATGTTTTAGATGCATTTAATTTTGATGAACAACTCATGCGACTTGATAAAATATTCTTATTTACAATCATGTTAGAGCGATATAAGCGGCTCAAGACACCACTTGTGATGGGCGAAGAGCAACGAATTGCAGCCTATTTGGTTAATTTAATGGCGCTTGATCAGCTTTACGTTGATTACGTTCTATCAACGTTGAAGCAAATGCGTCAAGAAGTAATGGTTTTGGGTGAGCCTAAGAATGAAGGTGATTGGCATCGTGTCCATAATCAACGTCGTTTGATGGATGCACTGGTGCTCAATGAAAAAACGCCCACAAGTATTACTAATTACTTAAAAGATTTGAATTTTTTCTAGTTTGTGACCCGCAAGAAAAATAAGCGTGTTATACTTGAGTTTCGGAAAACACAGTTGAAGTTAAAAGAATAGTAGGAGAAAAAACACATGGCAGAAAAACTGCATATTGCATTGTTGTTCGGTGGTAATTCATCAGAACACGATGTTTCAAAGCGTTCAGCATTAAACATTTACCAAGCAATGGATAAGAACAAGTATGACGTTGATGTCTTCTTGGTTTCAAAGAATGGAACAGTGATTAACCCAACTGATTCAATGCGCGTCTTACAAGGGGAACCTGAAGACGGAATCGTTGAAGCGGCTGAAGCAGCGCTTGATCCACATAACCCATTGGCACCTTTGATGGCCCTAACAGACTTGAAGGATGTTGATTTATTCTACCCCGTTATTCATGGTAACTTGGGTGAAGATGGAACACTACAGTCATTGTTCCGTTTGTTGAAAAAGCCATATATTGGTGCTGGTCCTGCCGCATCTGCCATGGCCTTCGACAAGGACTTGACAAAGCGTATTTTGAACCAAGCGGGTATCCGTAATACAAACTATGTGCTATTAACTGACCAAAACTACACGTCATACACATATGATGATGTTGTTAAGGAAGTTGGAACAGAGGTTTTGTTTGTTAAGGCAGCTAAGCAAGGTTCTTCTGTTGGAATTCACCGTGTTACGAATGCACAAGAATTTACAGAAGGGGTTGCTGATGCTTTCCAATACGACTATAAAGTTTTGGTAGAAGCATCAATTGACCAACCACGTGAAATTGAAATTTCGATTTTGGGTAACGAACAACCACGTGCTTCTAAGCTTGGTGCCGTTGTGGTGCCAAAAGAAGATGTTTGGTATGACTACAACAACAAATTCGTTGATGCTTCAGGGGTTGCCTTTGATTTGCCTGTTGAATTAGATGATGATCTTGCTGAAGAGATTACAACGATGGCCCTAGATGCATATAGGGCCTTAGGTCTTGTTGGTCTAACACGTATGGACTTCTTGGTTGATAAGAATGGTGTGCCATATTTGGGAGAACCTAACACATTGCCTGGTTTCACAAATATTTCACTTTACCCACAAATGTGGGAAGTTTCTGGCTTAAGTTATTCACAATTAATCGATGAAATCATTGATTATGGTTTGGCAGAATTTGAACGTAATAACAAGTTGTCATATGATTTCATTGCTTTGGGTGATGAAAAAGTTGGACAAAAAAATTACAACGCAGAACGTGCAGAATAGTGACTAACATAAAGACCGATGGAATTGTTCCATCGGTCTTTTATCATGTTTGGGGAGCTTTCTTCAGTCGACGATTTAGCGTATAATATAAACTAAGACTATAGACAAAAAAGGATTTAAAATGACTGAATCATTTACACCAACATGGATGTTAGATGCAATTTACCATCTCACACCCGAACAATTAAATGCGCAAGGGATTAAAGCGGTGTTAACGGATTTAGATAATACGTTAATTGCTTGGAATAATCCAGATGGAACACCTGAATTACATGATTGGCTTGATGAAATGCGTGCAGCAGGTATTACAGTGATGATTGTTTCAAACAATTCTGCTGATCGTGTTGAACGTGTGGCTAAACCATTAGACTTACCGTTCGTTTCACGAGCGCTTAAGCCAAATACAAAAGGACTTAAAGAAGCACAACATGCACTAGACTTAGAACCAAATGAGTTAGTGATGGTTGGCGATCAATTGCTGACTGACGTATGGGCTTCAAATCGAGCCGGTATTCGCAGCATTCTAGTAAAGCCGTTGATTGAAACCGACCAATGGAATACCAAAATTAACCGATTTTTTGAAAAAGGCGTAAAAAAGCGGGTGATGAAAAAGCACCCAGACATGACATGGAGGACTTCAATTGATTAACGAAGCAGAGATTGCGGAATATTTAGCAGATGATTTGCGTTGTATTGGATGTGGCGCAAAAATTCAAACGACAGATCCTGACGCGATTGGCTATACGCCAATGTCGGCTTTGAAAAAGGGATTCGAGAATGAGGAAATCTTGTGTAAAAGATGTTTCCGTTTGCGTCATTATAACGAGATTCAACCAGTTAGTTTGACTGATGACGATTTTCGCCGTTTGTTAGATCAAATCTCACAAACGGATTCACTGGTTGTTTACGTGATGGATGTATTTGATTTTTCAGGTTCACTGATTCCTGGTTTGCACCGTTTTGTGGGGGACAATCCAGTCATCTTAGTGGGAAATAAAATCGATATTTTGCCACGTTCACTCCGCCGTTCAAAAATCAAAGATTGGATGCGTCAGCAGGCAAATATTGCAGGACTTCGACCCGATGATATTGCGTTGACGTCTGGTAAAAACGGAGACGATGTACCTGCATTACTTGAAATGATTGAACGTTACCGAGATGGTCGTGATGTCTACGTCGTAGGGGTTACTAACGTTGGTAAATCAACTTTGATCAATCAAATCATCAAAGAGGTTACTGGTGAACGTCAAGATGTTATCACTACGTCACGTTTCCCAGGAACGACGCTTGACCGAATTGAAATCCCTTTGGATGATCACTCTTCAATTATTGATACACCGGGAATCATTCATCAAGATCAAATGGCGCACTATTTGACACCGAAGGACTTGAAATATGTTTCTCCACAAAAGGAACTAAAGCCAAGGACATACCAATTAAACCCAGGTCAAACTATTTTTGCTGGAGCATTGGCCCGTTTTGATTTTGTACAAGGTGAAAAAGGTGGCTTTACAGCCTATTTTGAGAACAACTTAATGTTGCACCGTACGAAGTTGGAGAAGGCAGATGCCTTTTATGAGCAACATGCTGGTGAATTATTGGCACCTCCTGAGGCGGAACACTTGGCGGATTTGCCTCCATTGCAACGCCATGAATTTAAAACAACACAAAAAACAGATATTGTGATTGACGGCTTAGGTTGGGTGACAGTCCCAGCTAATTCCGTAGTTGCAGCTTGGGCGCCTAAGGGCGTATCTGTTTTGTCACGAAAGGCGATGATTTAAACATGATTGAACTTAGAGGAAAACAAAAGCGTTATTTACGTGCATCTGCCCACGACATGCGTCCGCTATTCAGTATTGGAAAGCAAGGCATGACTGAAAATTGGCTTGACCAACTAGGTGATGCGATTGATAAGCGTGAATTATTTAAGGTAAATATTTTGCCAAACTCAGATGTTACTGTGGCTGAATTAAAGGAGTTTATTGAAGCAAACTCTGATATTCAAGTTGTGCAATCGATTGGACACACTTTAGTGTTGTTTGGTGAATCAAATGATAAAGATCGACGTCACTATTCAGCTGAGGTTCGACATATTTAACAGATAGCATAGGCTGAGGTAGCATGATGCAAATTAAGACGAAAATTCAAGTAGAAACAGCAACGGTAACAGACGACGCACCACTAAAGGTGGGTATTTTAGGTGGAACATTTAATCCGCCACATTATGGTCACTTGATGATTGGAGAGCAAGTTGCTGATCAATTACACTTAGATCAGATTCGATTTATGCCCAATGCATTGCCACCGCATGTAGATGAGAAAAAAACAATCGATGCAAAAGATCGAGTGAACATGGTGCGTGCAGCCATTATGGGGAATCGACAATTTGATATTGAATTGAGCGAGGTGCTCCGCGGGGGAAAAAGCTATACGTATGATACGATGGCTGCCCTCAAAGAAGCCCACCCAAATGTTGAGTATTACTTTATCATTGGTGGGGATGAGGTAGCTTATCTACCAACTTGGCATCGAATTGATGACCTGCTTGAATTAGTTCACTTTGTGGGCGTCCACCGTAAAGGACAGCCAACTGAGACGGACTACCCAGTCGAATGGGTTGAAATGCCTCAGCTTGAAATTAGTTCAACCGACATCCGTCAACGAATTGCCGAGCATCGCTCAGTAAGGTATCTGGTTCCCGATATGGTCGCAGCTTATATTTTCAAGGAAGGATTATATTTAAATGACTGATACAATTAACTTTCCAGTTTATACAGATAAGTATTTTTCCGGAACACGAGAAGATTTAATTAAGCTTGTTGAAGCACAAGTTTCAACATATCGTTTTGAGCATATTCTTCGTGTTGAAAAGATGGCTTTACAACTTGCTGAAAAATGGCAGGTTAATCCTGAAAAGGCTTCGATTGCTGCCTTAACGCATGATTATGCTAAAGAACGTTCTGATGCTGATTTTTTGGCGGTCATTGATGCTAAACACTTAGACCCAGACTTAAAAAGCTGGGGTAACTATCTCTGGCATGGCGTTGTTGGGGCCGAAATGGTCCATGATGAGCTAGCCATTTCGGATCAGGATATTCTCGATGCAATTCGGCAACATACAACTGGTGCGGCCTATATGACAACGTTGAGCCAAATTATCTACATGGCGGATTACGTTGAGGCTGGCCGTGATTTTCCCGGGGTGACCGAAGTACGTCAGCTAGCTTTTGATGATTTAGCAGCTAGCGTTGGTTGGCAAACACGTCACACCCTTGAATTTTTATTACAGAAACAGGGTCCCATTTATCCGGGAACCATGACAACATACAACGAATGGAGTACGAAATAATATGGCAGAATCAAAAATGTTAGAAGTGGCAGTTAAAGCTGCTGATAGTAAGCGCGCTGAGGATATCGTCGCATTAGATTTAGAAGGCATTAGCTTTATTGCTGATGAATACCTTATCATGCAAGCACCAACAGAACGTCAAGTTTTGGCAATTGCTGATGAAATTGTTGATCAAATGGAAAAAGCTGGTTTTGCTTTGACACGTCAAGAGGGACGTCGTGAAGGACAATGGGTTTTGTTGGACTACGGTGATTTGATTGTACACATCTTTAAGAATGATGTTCGTCATTTCTATAACCTTGAAAAGCTTTGGGGTGATGCACCAGAAATTGATATTTCTGACTGGGTGGAAGAGGATTCATTCTAATGAATTATGGCACTTTTGCGAGCCTTTATGATCAACTGTTTGACGAAGCGGCCTATGAGGATTGGTTTGCGTATGCGCAAAATACAATCAAAAAACCACAAGGTCGCTTGCTTGAATTAGCAGGGGGCGCCGGTCGATTGGCCATTATGCTCAAGCAAGCAGGCTACCCTGAAGTGTTTAATTTTGATTTATCACCTGAAATGTTAAGTCTTGCAATGACACATGCTCAGGAAGCTGACGTTGAGTTGCCATTGATTGAAGGTGACATGCGTGAATGGGCAGATTTGGATTTGAACTTTCAAACCATTACGTGTTTTGCTGACTCATTGAATTACTTAGCGAACCCTGCTGAACTTAAGCAAACATTTCAACAAGTATATGATCATTTGGAATCAGATGGGCAATTCTTATTTGATGTGATTACACCAATTCAAACAGATGAAGTCTATCCAGGCTATATGTATAATTGGCATGATGATGAAACTGCCTTCATGTGGTCATCATATGGGGTAGAAGATGAAAAGCATACGGTTGAACATGAATTAACGTTCTTTGTGTATGAGGAAGAAATTGATGGTTACCGTCAACTTCAAGAGTTGCATACCGAAAAGACTTACGCACTTAAGGTCTATCAAGATTTATTGGCAGAAGTTGGCTTTAAGCATGTTGAAGTGACCGCAGACTTTGGACGATCAGAACAAGTTGATCAAGCGACCCGCTGGTTCTTCAACGTCACTAAGGGGTAAACTAGCATGCATGCGGTTGGATTGATAACGGAATATAATCCATTTCATAATGGTCATCTATATCATGTACAAGAGGCTAAACGCGTCACCGGTGCGGATGCGGTAGTGGCAGTGATGAGCGGTAATTTTGTACAACGTGGGATGCCAGCTGTAATGGATAAATGGCAGCGAACAGCGTTAGCGCTGGAGGGTGGCGTGAATTTAGTGGTTGAATTACCCATTGCTTTCGCTGTACAGCCAGCGCATCTTTTTGCACGTGGCGCTGTAATGTTATTGGCAGACCTACAAGTTGAAACGATTGTGTTTGGCGCTGAACATGCAGAGTTGGATTTTATGGGGTTAGCCCAGCAAGCACATGCCACATTAGCCGATTCGGAACACTTTAAACAAGATTATACGAAAACGTATGCGACCCAATTTAATGATGTGATTGAAGCGTTGGTCGGTTATCGAATTGAAAGTCCAAACGATTTGTTGGGGTTTGCGTATGCTAATGCAGTCATTGAACTTGGCCTACAGGGTGAAATAAGTTTGCATCCCATCCAACGAAAGCAAGCACAATATCACGATCGTGAGCTTGATCAAAACACTGAAGTGGCGAGTGCAACGGCACTACGATTAGCTAGTGGTCAGTCAGTTGACCAATTAAAGCAATATATGTCGACCACGGGTGCAACCGCTCTGTCAAGAGGTGGGCAAGTTGTACCAATTGATGAGGCATGGCTGACGAGTCTATTGTTTAAGGTACGCACAACGCCTGTTACGGGACTTGAGCAAATTTACCAATTGAACGACGGATTGGCCTATCGTTTAAAAGCTTTAGCTGAAAAAAAACAGTATCTGACAGTTGCGGATCTTTTAGATGATTTCAAATCTAAAAGATATACGCGGTCACGGCTTAGCCGAAGCCTGTTATACGTATTATTAAATATGACACAAGTTGAGGTGATGACTGCGCTTAACCAACCTTATTTAAGAATTTTAGGTCAAGACCAGGTTGGTCGAAAATATCTGAAGTATATTCGTGATTTGACGCAACTCCCTGTGATTAATCGGGTCAGTCATCAGGATGTACAAACAATCATGGCCCTTGATTATCGGGCGGGGATGATTTATCAGCTGTTTACACGGCCGGAATTTGATCAGTCTCCCCAAGATACGGGGCGTACTCCAATATATTTTGAGAGGTGAACATAATGAAATGGCACTTTGCTGAGTTACAAAATTATAAAAATGAACCTTTAATGGTCGATGAAACGCTCGATCTAAAAGGACCAATGTTAGAGAAATTCTCGGATGTGATTTTAGATATTGAACCGATTCATGTGACCGGTTATATTCAAGCTGATCGAGACGATTTGCTCATTCATTTACATTTAGCTACAACAATTGTCACCCCATCAAGTCGTTCATTGACACCAGTTGAATTGCCTCTAGAGACAGATATGGATGAAATCTATATCCAGGAGGCAGCGCACGCCGATCGCTATGAAGACGATGAAACTATTATCTTAGTTGAGCATGATTTAATTGATTTTGATGAAGCAATTATGGAGTCAATTGTGGTTTCGGTACCTATGCAAGTTCTTTCTGAAACAGAAAAAGAAACAGATGAAATGCCTTCTGGAAAAGATTGGGAAGTTATTTCTGAAGATGCTTACGCTGCTAGAAAGGCTGAAGATCCTGAAGCAAAACATACCCCATTGGCTGGCTTAGCTGATTTATTGAATGATGATGAATAACGATTTGACGCTTATTGGTATTCAAACACCGGTGAGCGTTTTTCAATACCACATGCTTGGATGGAAAGCGGGGGATTATGGCAAAAAAAGCAACAACGACGCCCATGATGGCACAGTATAATGAAATTAAGGCGCAGTACCCTGACGCATTTTTATTCTATCGACTGGGTGATTTTTATGAGTTGTTTAATGAGGATGCAGTCAAGGGATCACAAATTCTTGAATTGACGCTAACACAGCGCAATAAAAATTCGGAAAATCCAATTCCGATGGCAGGTGTGCCACACCATGCTGCACAAAACTATATCGATATCTTGGTGGATCAAGGTTATAAGGTCGCTGTAGTCGAGCAAATGGAGAACCCAGCTGATGCTGAGGGAATGGTTAAACGCGAGGTCGTCCAACTGGTTACACCAGGAACGCGGATGAAAGACTCTGCAGATGCGGCTAAGGAAAACAACTATTTAGTTGGTTTGACTATGGCAGATGATCACCAATGCTTTGGATTAGCATATGCTGATTTATCAACAGGTGAGCTAAAGGTAACCCGTGTTCAAACAGTGAATGCTGTGCTAAATGAACTAAGCCGCTTAGAGACAAAAGAAATTGTCACCACTGGAGATTTACCCGATGATTTGAATGCAACGTTGACTAATTTAGGAATTTTAAAATCAAAGCAAACAGAATTTTTAAACAATGCGGAAGTTTCATATTTGAATCAAAATTTGAGTGATGATTTAGAAATTAAAACGACCAATTTGTTGTTGAGTTATTTATTTACAACGCAAAAGCGTTCATTGGATCACCTACAAATTGCACAACCTTATGAAGTAGCCCAATTCTTAAAACTTGACCGTAATTCACGAGCAAATCTTGAAATTACAACTAATTTACGGACACAAAAACGTTCGGGAACGTTGCTTTGGCTTTTGGATAATACCAAGACAGCCATGGGTGGTCGAATGTTGAAGCAATGGCTTGAGCAACCGCTTTTGGACCGTTCAACGCTTGAGCAACGTTATGATAAGATTGCCATCCTAATTGATGAATACTTTACTCGGGTAGCTTTACAAGAAAAGTTACAACAGGTATATGACTTGGAACGTTTAGCCGGACGGATAGCATATGGGACAGCTAACGGACGCGATTTGTTGCAACTGCGCAATTCATTACGAGCGATGCCTGAAATTATTGATTTATTAGCGGACCTCGATCAAACGATTTTTGGTGACTTTATAAAACAACTCGATCCGGTTTCGGATTTAGAAGCATTAATTACTGAAGCAATTGATGATGATGCGCCTATCTCAGTGACGGATGGTGGCCTAATCAAGAGTGGCTTTAATCAACAGCTCGATAGTTATCGAAAAGTCACAACAAATGGTAAGCAATGGTTGGCTGATTTAGAAGCAACTGAACGTGAGGCCACTGGCATTAATTCGCTAAAAATTGGGTACAATAAGGTTTTTGGGTACTATATCGAGGTGACCAAGGCCAATATTGATAAACTAGATCCGGAACGTTATACCCGAAAACAAACCCTGGTGAACGCTGAACGTTTCATCACCCCAGAATTGAAAGAACATGAGCAAGAAATTCTTGAAGCACAAACAGAATCGAGTGACCTAGAATATCGTTTGTTCGTTGAAGTTCGCGATACAATTAAAACGAATATTGCTCGAATTCAGCAGTTAGCCAATGCGATTTCAACCTTGGATGTCTTACTTTCATTGGCAACAGTGGCAGAAGATTACCATTTTGTCCGTCCAGAACTTACCGATGAAGAAACCATTGATATCAAAGATGGACGTCATCCGGTAGTTGAAAAAGTATTGGGGCATCAAAGTTATGTTGCCAATGATGTGACCATGTCACCAGATGATTTGATTTTATTGATTACTGGTCCAAACATGTCAGGTAAATCAACTTATATGCGTCAATTAGCTTTGACTGTCGTCATGGCACAAATTGGTTCATTTGTACCAGCAAGTTCAGCAAAGTTACCAATTTTCGATCAAATCTTTACGCGAATTGGCGCAGCCGACGATTTGATTTCTGGGAATTCAACTTTCATGGTTGAGATGGCTGAAGCCAATACAGCTCTTCAGAATGCGACAAGTCATTCACTGATTCTTTTTGATGAACTTGGGCGTGGAACGGCGACATATGATGGTATGGCTCTAGCCCAAGCAATTATTGAGTATGTCCATGCGCATACGCATGCAAAAACGCTCTTTTCGACCCACTATCATGAATTAACTGAATTGGCAGAGTCACTGCCACATTTACGTAATATTCATGTTGGTGCAACTGAAGAGAATGGTGAATTGGTCTTTTCACATAAAATTTTAGATGGTCCAGCTGACCAAAGTTATGGTATTAATGTGGCGAAGCTTGCTGGATTACCAGATTCCCTCATCAGCCGGGCGACAGAGATTCTGCATGGGTTAGAAGCTCAGGGCGCAAGTGTGAATGAAACGGAAAATGAACCTGAACATTTAGCAGAGCCGAGTGCAGTGTATCAAGCGCAATCGGTCGCAGCAGTGGCTGAACCTGTGGACACCACTGATGATCAATTGGATTTATTCCAAATTGAAACTAGTCAACAAAGTCAACTGGTGGCCGAAGAAGTTCAAAATTTGAATTTAGCAGCGTTAACACCACTAGAAGCCATGATGAAGATTAATCAATGGCAAAACCAATTACGTGAATAACGAGGAAGGAGGGCAGGATGACGCAAATTCAAGTCTTATCAGAAAATTTGTCGAATCAAATTGCGGCAGGTGAAGTGATTGAACGACCAGCATCGGTTGTTAAAGAACTGGCTGAAAATGCAATTGATGCCCAAGCGCAACATATTGATATTTTAGTTGAAGATGCCGGTATAAAATCAATTCGTGTGATTGATGACGGTAACGGTATTCCTGAAACAGAAGCTTTGAAGGCTTTTGAACGTCATGCGACATCTAAAATCACCTCAAGGCATGATTTGTTTCGGATTAACTCGTTAGGCTTTCGTGGTGAGGCCCTTCCTTCGATTGCATCTGTTAGTGATGTTGTTTTGAAAACGGCAACGGCAGATCAAGATGCTGGGAAGCTGGTTCACATTCGTGGTGGTGAAGTTCAAGAAGAGACCGGGACAACTGCTCGTAAAGGAACAGACATTACTGTGAATGACGTGTTTTATAACACGCCAGCACGGTTAAAGTATTTGAAATCACAATCAACTGAACTTTCAAAAATTGTAGATGTGGTTAATCGCTTGGCCTTAAGTCACCCGGATGTTAGTTTCCATTTAGTGCATCAAAAGAAAGAACTTTTACGAACATCGGGAAATGGTGAGCTACAGCAAGTGGTAGCAGCAGTCTATGGAATTCAGCAGGCACGTAAAATGATTGCGTTTAGTGCTGAGGATGACGATTTTAAAATTAATGGACTAACATCATTACCTGAGTTAACGCGGGCTAACCGTTCATATATTTCTTTGATTATTAATGGTCGATATATTAAAAACTATCAATTATCAAATGCTGTTGTAAAAGGGTATGGTTCAAAATTGATGGTGGGGCGTTTTCCAATAAGCGTGTTGGAAATTGAAATGGATCCGTTATTGATTGACGTAAACGTACACCCGCAAAAGCACGAAGTGCGTTTATCTAAAGAAACTGAATTAGTCGCGTTAATTGAAAACACAATCTATAATCGGATTGCCCAAGAAAATCTCGTTCCAAACGCCTATCAAAATTATTTAGGCGAAGCGACAACTCAAGCAAATGATGATTTTGTGAGTCAGCTGAACGAAACATCCGCACCGTTCCGTTCCGAAGCACAGCCATCCATTGATGTTGCACCAGAAGTTGTACCTGAGGTAGAGGTACAGCCTGAGTCAGAACCGATGGTGAAACCTGATCAGGTCATTGAACCAATTACGGTGACGACGCAATCAGATTTAACGCAAACGGATGTCCAAGCATTTGCTGCACGATATGCACATCCAGCTTCAGCCTTTGATGATGTTATCGCTGATACAGGTGTATCAGGTGCAACGTACGTAGGACAACAAGAAGAACTGGATTTTCAAACGACAACTCAAGCCGAGCGAACAGGCTTGCCAGAATTGAGTTATTTTGGGCAAATGCATGGAACATTTTTGTTTGCCCAGCGGCCTGAAGGTCTTTACATGATTGATCAACATGCAGCTCAAGAACGGATTAAGTACGAGTATTATCGTGATGAAATTGCTAAGGAAGGTCTCGAGAGTCAACGCTTGTTGGTACCTATTGTTTTGGAATATGCCACTGCGGATGCATTGAAAATTTCTGGACAACTAGATGAGTTAGCTAACTTGGGGATTCATTTAGAGCCATTTGGGACGAATACATTCATTATGCATGATCATCCAGCCTGGTTCCCAGTTGGTCAAGAGGAAGCAACGGTCCGTGAAATGATTGACTGGCTCTTGCGGGATGGGACATTGACGCTCGCCCAGTTTAGAGAGCGAACGGCAATTATGATGGCCTGCAAGCGGTCAATCAAGGCGCACTGGGCCTTGAACGATTATGAGGCTCAAGGATTGTTAGATCAATTGCGTGAAACAAAGAACCCATATAATTGTCCGCATGGTCGCCCTGTGATGGTGACGTTTACCATGAGTGACATGGAAAAAATGTTTAAACGGATTCAAGATTCACACGAATCATGGGTTGAATATGATGAACATCCATTCTAAGGAAAGCAGGGAGAGCTAAATGCTAAAAGCACGGGTTATGTTCGCGACGATTACGGGGAATAATGAGGCTGTGGCGAACATTATTGTCAAAGCCTTCGAGAAGGCAGCAGTCGATGTTACTCGCGAACAAATTGAATTAATTGATCCGCATACGATTACTAAAGCGAATACCGATATTTTAGTCTTGGTTCCCTACACATTTGACTTGGGATCAATTCCTGATGAAGCGCTGGATTTTTATGATGATTTAGCCGAAGTGCAGTTACCAGAGATTGTATATGGGGTGGCTGGCTCAGGTGATGATTATTATGGAAAAGATTATTGTACAGCGGTTGATACTTTTGAAGCGCGTTTAGCCGAAACTGGTGCTAAACAAGGGGCTCCGGGCGTGAAAGTAAATTTGTATCCTGATCAAACGGATGCCGAACATTTACAGGCCTTTGTCAAAAGGCTATTGGCTAACTTTGAAAAATAGTTTAATTGGTCCTTTTCTTTTAAAAAAAGTGTGCGTATAATAATAATCAAATAGAACGTTGACGAAGATATGTCGTAGAAATCACAACTTGTTTAGAGAGTCCTAGTGGGTGGAAATGGACCAGGTTGTTTTTACGGTACTCCTTCCGAGTCAGCTGGTAAACCAGTTGCGTATTCTCGCGTTAAGAGAACTAGAGTGTTGGCCTAATTTTTGATTACGCTAACTGAACTCGGGTGGTACCACGTAAAAGACGTCCCGTTATGTTACATATACTATGTAGCATAACGGGATTTTTTTATGGCAGAATCAGTCAACAAATATAATCTAAGGAGCATGAACAAATGGCAGAAGTAAACTTAACATTTCCAGATGGTGCAGTGAAAACATATGCTGCTGGAACAACGCCACTTGAAATTGCCAATGGCATTGCCAAGTCACTTGCTAAAAAGGCTGTGACGGCCAAGTTAAATGGTAATTATGTTGGTATGAATGATGAAGTTTTGGAAGATGGTGATTTTGAATTAGTTACCAAGGATCAACCAGAAGCGTTGCAAATTTTACGTCACTCAACATCACATCTTTTGGCACAAGCTTTGAAGCGCTTGTACCCTAACATGCACTTTGGGGTTGGACCAGCGATTGAGAATGGTTTCTACTATGATACTGATAAGCCAGATGGCCAAATCACAGTTGATCAATTCCCAGAAATTGAAAAGGTGATGCACCAAATCGTGAAGGAAAACTTGCCAATCGTTTCACGCGAGATTACACGTGATGAGGCTTTGGATATGTTTAAGGATGATCCATACAAGATTGAATTGATTAACGATTTACCTGCTGATGAAAAAATTTCTATTGCTGTTCAAGGAGAGCACATCGAATTGGATAAGGGTGGACTTGTACCATCAACTGGTTGGATTAAGTTCTTCAAGTTGACTTCTGTTGCTGGAGCTTACTGGCGTGGAAAGTCTTCTAACCCAATGTTACAACGTATCTATGGAACAGCATTCTGGAACCAAGCGGATTTGGATGCTGAATTGAAGCGTCGCGAAGAAGCTAAGGAACGTGATCACCGTCGTATTGGTGCAGACCAAGATTTGTTCTTTACTTCGGCTGAAGTGGGAGCCGGTTTGCCAGTTTGGATGCCAAATGGTGCGGCTATTCGTCGAACTTTGGAACGTTACATTGTTGACCGTGAAGTCCAAGACGGTTACAAGCACGTCTACACACCAGTTATCTCAAACTTGAACTTGTACAAGCAATCAGGTCACTGGGATCACTATCGTGAAGATATGTTCCCACCAATGGATATGGGTGATGGCGAATTCCTAGAACTTCGTCCAATGAACTGTCCTTCACATATCATGGTTTATAAGCACAAGCCACGTTCATATCGTGATTTGCCTTTCCGTGTGGCTGAATTAGGCATGATGCACCGTTATGAAAAGTCTGGTGCTTTGACAGGACTTTCACGTGTTCGTGAAATGACTTTGAATGATGGACACACATTCGTGATGCCTGACCAAATCGAAGATGAATTTAAGAAGATCTTGAAGTTGATGGTCGATGTCTATAAGGACTTCGATATCACTGATTACCGTTTCCGTTTGTCATATCGTGACCCAGCAAATACTGAGAAGTATTTTGATGATGATGATATGTGGGAGAAGGCGCAAAAGATGTTGAAGGGTGCCATGGATGACATGGGCTTGGATTACTTTGAAGCCGAAGGTGAAGCAGCCTTTTATGGTCCTAAGTTGGATGTGCAAATCAAGACAGCTTTGGGTGGTGAAGAAACACTTTCAACTATCCAACTTGACTTCTTGTTGCCAGAACAATTTGATCTTGCTTATGTTGGGGCCGATGGTGAACAACACCGTCCAGTCATGATTCACCGTGGTATTATTTCAACGATGGAACGTTTCACAGCGCACCTAACTGAAATGTACAAGGGTGCGTTCCCAACATGGTTGGCACCTCAACAAGTTCGCATCATTCCAGTTAACCGTGAAGCTCATGGCGCATATGCAGAAGAAATCAAGGATACTTTGGTTACACAAGGTATCCGTGCTGAATACGATGATCGTAACGAAAAGATGGGTTACTTGATTCGAGATGCACAAACTTCAAAGGTGCCATATACACTGGTTGTTGGTGATGAAGAAGTGAATAACCACTCTGTTACAGTTCGTCATTTCGGTTCAACAGATACTGAAATTGAATCATTCGACGAATTCCAAAAGCGTCTTTTGGCTGATATTGCTAACCATTCACGTGGTTACTTAGAAGTCGAAGCAGCACGCGACGAAAAATAAAGCGCTAAAAAGGTTCTCGCTTATGCGAGAACCTTTTTTTGTGCTTGCTTGGTATAGACCAATGTGTTATTATTGGTCTATACCACAAGGAGATTTCAGGAGGAATTATCATGAACATTATTCAAGTTGTCGATCAAAATATGGGTGGAGAAGCTGGCTTCGCTGAATTTAAAACTGCTTTGGAACAAGGGGCAAACACGTTCGGTTTAGCGACTGGTTCAACACCGGTGACTATTTATGAACAACTAACACATTCTGCACTCGATTTTAGTCAAAAGACATCAATTAACTTAGATGAATATGTTGGTCTTTCACCTGAAAATCCACAAAGTTATCACTATTTCATGCAAAAGCATTTGTTTGATGCGAAGCCTTTCCGTGAAAGTTTTGTGCCAAATGGTTTGGCTGAAGACGGTGATGCTGAAGTGAAGCGTTATGATGAAATTATTGCGGAACACCCAATTGACTTGCAATTACTTGGTCTTGGTAAAAATGGACATATCGGTTTCAATGAACCAGGAACGCCATTTGATGAAGGAACGCATCGCGTTACATTGACGCAATCAACGATTGATGCGAACGCACGTTTCTTCGAGGATGAAGCCGATGTGCCACGTTATGCATATTCAATGGGGATTGCAAGCATTATGAAGGCCAAGCATATCGTGCTCGTGGCATATGGTGAGGCTAAAGCTGATGCGGTTGCAGCAATGATTGAAGGTCCTGTAACAGAAGACGTTCCAGCTTCGGCGCTTCAAAACCACGATAATGTGACAGTTATTGTTGATGCTGCAGCTGCAAGCAAATTAAGCACACAAGCACAAATTACGCCTTTTAGTGCAAGTGTTGAATAGTCACAGTGATTAAATTAAAAATTAAGTGATGTCTAAATTACTAGACGTCACTTTTTTTCTTTAAAACAAATATGCTAAACTATAGAGCAGAACGAATAAATTAGGAAAAGTGGTTGATAAACATGGAATTAGAAGGGAACGCACTCATTGAACGCCTTAAGCAAGACGAGGTCGTAACAAAGACGTATACAGCTGCGGATCAAAGTACGATTAATCTCGATGATCTCTTTACGTTTGTAACCGTGACGCTTGAGCAAGAGCAACTGGTAAGTGCCGAAATTGTCATCAGTGGCGATGAACCAATTCACTTGCGACTTGAATCAAATCTTATTAATCTACCGCTACGATACGTTAATAATATTAGCAAGATTGTGATCAATGACCCGGCTAAAGAAGTTAATCTTTATATGATTGTCGAGAGCCCATTTGTTTCACACTCAAAACTTCGGATTGATTACGCAGCCACGGTTTCAGCTTACTTAGATGACTTTGATTCAGTGGCAGCCAAAATTGCAAATTATTTTGATGAAAAGTTAGCCTTGATTAATGAAAATGAGGCTACTGCCAAAACGGAGGCTGAAAACGAGTCCACAGAGACGGAGCAGCAAAACGATGAGGATGCATAAGTTATGAAATATTTTCTTAAACAATGTGGTCTAGTCTTGGTTTGGGCCTTTGCGGGGTTCTTTGCCTATCAATTTTTGAGCGTATCGATCAATGTGCCCAATACAATGTTGACGTTAGAACCTGCAATATTGGGGGTCGCCTCATTATTTATGGGACCAATTGGTACGATGGGTGTTGGTTTCACCAGTCATTTTTTGTACGATAGTCTAAATTATTCAACAGTATGGTGGACTTGGATTATTACTGAAGGGGTCGCCGGATTGATGTTAGGCTTGGTGTCACGTCGCTTGGAGTTGTTGACCCGTCAACTAACGATGAAACAGATTTTACAATTTAACTTTTGGCAAGCTCTCGTGAATTTTTTGGCTTGGGGGCTAATTGCACCATTAGGGGATTACTTAATTTATAAATCAAGTTTGACGTTTGTTTTCCAGCAAGGTGTGTCCGTTGCGACGATGAACACACTGGTGATTGGTATTTTTGTCAGCTTGTTTTTGTACTTTTATCATTATTTCTTCAAATCATAAACGAATCGATGCGATGCATCGATTCTTTTTTTATCCAGGGTGAATGCCAGACCTTCGAAAAGTATGATAAAATTAGCGCATATAACTTAAATAAATGACGGGGTGAAGATGAATGGCTGAACTAATTGATGGACGTTTAATTGCAAAAGAATTACGTGCGGCAGTTAAGGCACAAGTTGAGGTCTTACAAGGGTACAATGTTGTTCCGGGCTTAGCAGTAATTCTTGTTGGGGATGATCCCGCCAGTGAAATTTATGTACGTAATAAGGGGCGCGCGGCTGAAAAAGTAGGTGTCGCTGCGCAAACAATTCGTTACGCAGCAGATTTGAGTGAAGCTGAAGTGATTGCTAAGATTGCTGAGCTTAATGCGGATCCGGCTATTGATGCCATTTTGGTACAAAGCCCACTACCAGAGCACATGAATGAACAACACATTCAAGAAGCCATTTCGCCTGAAAAAGATGTTGACGGATTTCATCCTGAAAATGTTGGTAAATTATTTGCCAATCGTCATGGGTTCTTTCCCGTTGCAAATACGCCCCGTGGTGTGATGACAATGCTACACCATGAGCATGTGGAACTTGCTGGAAAGAATGCCGTTGTCGTTGGACGTTCAGTCTTAGTGGGAACACCAATGTTCGCCTTGTTACAACGTGAAAACGCCACAGTTAGTTTGCTACACAAGTATACGCCTGATGCATTGCGTCATCAGCTATTACGTCAGGCAGATATTATTGTTGTGGCGACTGGTGTTCCAGAATTGATTAAAGCTGAAGATGTTCAACCTGGTGCCGTTGTTATTGATGTGGGGATTAACCGCATGGAAGACGGACATTTAGTAGGTGATGTTGATTTTGCGGCAGTTGAACCAATTGCCGGTAAAATTACGCCAGTACCTGGTGGAGTGGGTCCGATGACAATCGCAACGCTTTTGGAAACAACCGTTGAATTAGCGGCCCAACACCATGATGTAACCTTGGAGGCAGGATGGCAGAATATTTAAGCGTTTCAATATTAACGCAATATCTCAAACGGAAATTCACTGCTGACCCTTATTTAAAGCGGGTTTATGTGACAGGTGAAATTTCGAATTTTCGGCCACGTCGAGGACATCAATATTTTTCGCTGAAAGATGAATCAGCGGTTATTAATGCCACGATGTTTAAAAATGTTTTTGATAAGTTAGCTTTCCAACTTGAACCGGGGATGAAAGTTAACGTCATCGGCCACCTAGATTTATATGGTCCGAATGGATCGTATAGTTTAATTGTTGAAAAAATTGAACCGGATGGTGTTGGAGCGCTTTATCAAGCGTACGAACAACTAAAGCAAAAATTACAAGCAGAAGGTTTGTTTGCGCAACTACAACGACCAATTCCCCGTTTTCCGCAGAAAATCGCCGTCATTACGTCCCCTAGTGGGGCGGTGATTCGTGACATTTTAACAACAGTTCAGCGTCGTTACCCGATTGCTGAGGTTGATTTATATCCAGCTGTGGTGCAGGGTGAAAATGCAGTACCATCATTAATTAATCAATTAAAAGCTGTCGCAAAACGTTCAGATATTGATGTTTTGATTATTGGACGTGGTGGCGGTTCAATTGAAGACCTATGGGCTTTTAATGATGAATCACTTGCGCGTGAAATGTTAAAAATGCCAATGCCCATTATTAGTTCAGTGGGACATGAAACCGATACAACTATCGCGGATTACATTGCCGATCAACGTGCGGCGACACCGACTGCTGCGGCTGAAATTGCAACACCACTTAAGCTAACTGATATTTGGCAAGGACTCCAGCAATATGATCAACGTTTGTATGCACAAATGCAACGACAGATTACACAAGCTAATGAACGGTATCAACGGGTTGCAACAAGTTATGTCTTAATGCAGCCGCAACGATTGTACGAAGGATACTTACAGCGTGTCGATATTGCGCAAAAAGCATTGCTACAATCAATGACGCGTATCTTTGAAACAAAACGTTACGACGGTAATAATGTTGTAAACCGCTTACTACCAGCTATGACGCAGCTCGTCGATGCAAAAAGCTATGAGACGAATGCTGTCGTTAATCGTCTAACACCAGCGATGGAACAGTCCCTTGAACGCGCTGAACAAAGAACGGCTAAAGCAGTTGCTGGTTTGCAGTTGGTTAGTCCGCTTTCGATTTTAGCGCGTGGTTATGGTCTCGTCGAAAAAGATGACAAGATTATGCGAAGCGTAAATGACTTACATGTTGATGATATGGTAGCAATTCGATTGGCCGATGGAACCGTAAATGCTCAGATAAAAACAATTGGAGAAACAAATGACAGATAAGCCAACATTTGAAGAAAACCTAACGAAGCTTGAACAAATTGTGACACAACTCGAAAAAGGAGATGTGCCACTGGAAGAAGCCTTGGCACAATTTGAAACGGGTATTCAACTAAGCCAAACGTTAAAAAAAACACTTCAGTCAGCAGAACAAAGTCTAGCAAAAATTGTTGACGATAATGGTGAAACAACCGATTTTACACCCGAAGGATAATATATGGATTTAATAACTTTTCAAAATAGTTGGGTGCCTAAAATTCAAGCGCAACTAGATGAACAAATAACAACTGATGTCGCGCAATCGGAATTACAGGCCGCGATGCGCTACGCCGTTTTAGCCGGCGGTAAGCGACTACGTCCGCTATTGACGATTGCAGTTTTGGAAACATTTGGGGTAGCACCTGATTCCCTTTTACAAGCAACTGATGCGATTGAATTAGTGCATAGTTATAGTTTGATTCATGATGATTTGCCTGCAATGGATGATGATCAAGAACGGCGTGGTCAACCCACGACCCATGTGAAATTTGGCGAAGACTTGGCCATTTTGGCGGGGGATGCACTACAACCGCTCGCTTTTCAGTGGTTAAGTCAAACCAACCAATTGTCGGTGGCACAACGTTTAGAACTGGTTCAAGCGTTAGCTTTGGCAGCTGGTGGTAATGGTATGGTCGGAGGGCAGGTGCTTGATATGGCCTACACTGGTGCCGATAATGTGACTTTGGCTCAGGCGACCCAGGTACACGAGCTTAAGACGGGAGCTTTGCTCCGCTATAGTTTAGTTGCTGGTGCGATTATGGCTGAGGTTGATCAGACGACGCGTACGGCCCTCAATCAATTTGGCCAAGCCTTTGGATTAGCCTTTCAAATCAAGGACGACTTAGATGATTTAGGACAAGATGACGTTGAAGATAAACAAGCTTATCCAACAATTCTCACAGTTCCAGGGGCCGTTGCGGCTTTGCAAGAACAAGTAGATGTTGCGCGCTTGGCTCTGAACCAAATTAGTGCGCATTGCCAAGTGTCAACGGATCTATTAGATGCCTTCTTACAGTATTTTGATGCAACATTGGAGAAAAAATGGTAGTAGAAAAAGAACGTGTGGACGTATTAGCCGTCCAACAAGGATTATTCACATCACGAGAGCAAGCAAAGCGGGCCATTATGGCAGGCGAAATTTTAGGCGAAAATGAACAACGAATGGATAAAGCGGGTGAAAAGATTCCAGTGACCGTTGATCTACACTTAAAGGGCGCACCGATGCCATATGTTTCTCGAGGAGGCTTTAAATTAGAAAAAGCGATTGAGGTTTTTAATTTAGACTTCACAGATAAGATTGTCCTTGATATCGGATCATCAACAGGTGGCTTTACAGATGTGGCCCTCCAAAATGGTGCCAAAAAAGTGTATGCCTTAGACGTTGGAACAAATCAGTTGGTTTGGAAATTGCGTTCGGATGAACGTGTGGTTGTGATGGAGAATACGAATTTCCGATATGCAACTTTACCTGACTTTACTGAGGGTCAACCTGAAGTGGCGACAATCGATGTGTCTTTTATCTCACTTAATTTAATTTTGCCACCACTATCGCAGATCTTAAAAACGGGTGGTAGTGTGGCAACGCTAATTAAGCCACAATTTGAAGCTGGTCGAGAAGCAGTTGGTAAACACGGTATCGTCAAGGATGCTCAAACCCATTTAAATGTCATTAACCAAGTCGCAGACTATGCTCAAGAAAATGGGTTTAGTTTAACGGGACTTGATTACTCACCAATTAAGGGTGGGTCAGGAAATATCGAATTTTTGGCCCATCTTGTCCTAGACGGTGGCGCAAGTACAATGGATGCCCAGAATCGACAAGCCGTGGTAGATCGTGCGCATGAGCAGTTAAACGCGCATCGAGAGGCTTAAGACGATGAAGAAGAGTAAAGTTGAACGCCAGGAAGCGATTCGGGAGTTGGTTGAAACAGCTGATATCCGACGACAAGAGGACCTTGTGGCAGCGTTAAATGCTACAGGCTGGCAAGTGACACAGGCAACAATCTCGCGCGATATTTCAGAAATGCAGTTGATTAAAGTACCACAAAATGATGGATCTTTTCGATATGCCATAATGGAAAGTGATAGTTCACTGGACCAGTTAAAAGCAATCCTGAATGAAACGGGCACAAAAGTGGCGACCCAAAATAATTTGGTCTTTATTGATGTCTTACCAGGTTCAGGACCTGCCCTAAAGACGGCAATTATGGCAGTGGATTTCCAAGAAGTTTTTGGCACAATGAGTGACGATGCAAGTGTTCTCATTATCCTAAAGACGGACGTGCAAGGCGAGACATTCATGCAGCAATTTTAAAAGATAACCATTATTGGTGAAGAAAGGAGGCAAAATATGTTACAAGAACTATCAATTCAAAATTTTGCAATTATTCCGAAATTGAATTTGAGTTTTGAGCCAGGGATGACGGTCTTAACTGGTGAGACAGGAGCTGGAAAGTCGATCATTATTGACGCTGTTGGTCTTTTAACTGGTGGACGTGGATCGCAGGACTACATTCGGGAAGGCGCTGACAAAGCTGTTTTACAAGGTCTAATCGATGTTGATAATCCAGAGCAACTGACACCAGTTTTGGAAAAGTTTGGGATTGAAATGGATGATCAACAGTTATTGATTCATCGTGAGCTGCATCGGAATGGACGAAATGTTATCCGGATTAATGGGACTTTGCTCAACGCAACAGCGTTAAAAGAAGTGGGCAATCATTTGGTTGATATTCATGGGCAAAATGAGCACCAAGCGTTAATGCAGGTTGATCAACATTTGAAGTTATTAGATGAATACGCATCAAACGCTTTAGCTGAACCTAAAGCTGCTTACGACAAAGCGTACGCGGAGTATCGACAGTTAGAAAAGACGTTGCATGAGCGACGCGAAAATGAACAAGCGTGGGCCCAACGCATGGATATGTTGACGTTCCAAAGTGAAGAGTTGAAAGCAGCTGATTTGCAAGTTGGTGAAGAAGAAAAGCTTGAAGATGAATTTCAAGAATTATCTAACTATCAAGATGTGTTAGAAGCGCTGGCTAAATCACACGAAGTTTTGGATGGTGAGTGGGAAGGCAATGGAATCGAAAGTATTTCCACAGCTTTAGGCGCTCTAGAAAATATTGAAGAGTTCGGTTCACGCTATAAAAAATTAGCGGAAAGTATGCGCGAAATTTTTTATAGCCTGCAAGACGTCTCTTCTGAAATTGAATCGGTGCATGACGGATTAGAGTTTGATGCTGAACGCTTAAAGTATGTCGATGAACGCCTAAGCCTGATTCGGACCTTAGAGCAAAAGTACGGTGCCACCATTGCTGACGTTTTAGCGCATCAAGATAAAGTTGAAACACAATTAGCCGAAATGGGTGGACCACAGCAATCAACTGCCGAGCTTGAAGCGCAAACACAACAAGCCTATGACCGTGCCCTGACGTTAGCCAATCAGTTACATACGATTCGTCAAACCGCAGCTTTGGAACTTGCTCAACAGATTCATGAACAATTAAAAGACCTTTATATGGAAAAAGCTGTCTTTTCGGTACAGTTGACGCAAAGTGAACAATTAAACACTGATGGGAATGATATAGCAGAGTTTTATATTCAAACGAATCCAGGTGAAAGTGCAAAGCCACTCGTTAAGATCGCTTCTGGTGGTGAACTATCTCGGATGATGTTGGCGATGAAAATGATTTTTTCACGTGAGCAAGGGGTTACGTCGATTATTTTTGATGAAGTTGATACAGGTGTTTCGGGTCGTGTTGCGCAAGCAATCGCGGAAAAAATTTCTGATATTGGACGTCATTCACAAGTGTTGACCATAACGCACCTTCCTCAAGTGGCGGCAGTTGCAGATCACCACGACTTCATTGAAAAGAATATTCATGACGGCCGGACTGAGACGACGGTTGTTAAACTATCTGATGAGGCTCGAGTAGATGAAATTGCGCGGATGCTTTCTGGGGATGAACTAACAGAGGCAGCACGTGAAAATGCACGTGATCTTATTGCACGTGAACAAGCACGGCGTAATCAATAGACTGTATTGTCAAATCGGGGTAAACCGAGTACAATTATTAAATACTTAAGTTAAAAAGGGAGTAACAAAGCATGAAGCGTGGTGTTTTAATCGTATTATCTGGACCATCCGGCGTTGGAAAAGGAACTGTTCGAAAAGCATTGTTTGAAGAGCCAGACGTTGATTTTCAATATTCTATTTCAATGACTACTCGTCATCCACGTGATGGTGAGGTAGATGGTGAAGACTATTTTTTTGTTACTCGTGATGAATTTGAACAAAAGATTCAAGATGGCGAAATGTTAGAGTATGCTGAGTATGTCGGTAATTACTACGGAACACCCAAGTCATTTATTGATGACTCATTAGCAGCTGGTAAAGATGTCTTGCTTGAAATTGAAGTGCAAGGGGCGCTGCAAGTTAAAGAAAAGATGCCAGAAGGTGCTTATATTTTCTTGACGCCACCAGATTTGCAAGCGCTAAAAGAACGATTGATTATGCGTGGTACCGAGCAGCCTGAAGTGATTGAACGACGCGTTCATGCTGCAACCAAGGAAATTCAAATGATGGCTAATTACGATTATGCTGTTGTGAATGATGAAGTGCCTTTGGCGGTCCAACGGATCAAAGATATTATTAAAGTTGAACGACTACGGGTTAACCGCGTGTTGCCCGGATACAATGCGATGATTGAGGAGCTGGAAGAATCATGATTTTATATCCATCTGTTGATAAATTATTAGAACGTGTTGACTCACGTTACAAGTTGATTGCTTTGGGTGCTAAGCGTGCTCACGAATTAGAGCAAGGGGCTTTGCCAACTTTGCCAGAATTTGAATCTGTGAAGCCAATTGGTAAGGCTTTTGAAGAAATCGAAGCTGGAAATGTGGTCATTGATCCAACACCTGCAAAATTAGACGACTAAAAACAAGCTGAAATTTTTTCAGCTTGTTTTTTTGTATTTAATGCTTTCTGATACAAAATACCACACTAGGGTTATAGTCGTGTCTTAACCCGTGTATATTTAAGCGATTAGTCGATTGTATGCTATAATTTAGACAGATAAAATAATATAAAATTATTGATAGTTGAGGAATGAAGTTATGACATTATTACAAGCACAAGCAGAGACAATCGAGGGACCCGTGGCCCAGTTTGAAACTACGAAAGGTATTATCAAGTTCCGTCTCTTTCCTGAGCAAGCACCTAAGACGGTTGAAAACTTTATGGGATTGATCTCAGATAATTACTACGATGGCACTATTTTTCACCGCGTAATTGCTGACTTCATGCTTCAAGGTGGAGATCCAAGCGGAACCGGAATGGGTGGTACATCTATCTACGGTAAGAAGTTCAATGATGAGTTCTCAAGTGAGTTATTTAACTTTCGAGGTGCCCTTTCAATGGCTAATTCTGGTCCAAATACCAATGGCTCACAATTCTTTATTGTTCAGGCCACACGGGTTCCAGCTAAAATGTTGCGTTCACTAAAGGGTGAAGTTTCTGATGAAGTTATTGATTACTATGCACAAAACGGGGGAACACCTTGGTTGGATGGGCGCCATACTGTGTTTGGTCAAGTTATTGAAGGGATGGACGTCGTTGACGCCATTGCTAAGACAAAGGTTGACTATGCAGATAAGCCGAAAGAAAACATCGAGATTATCAAAGCAACAATTGTTGACTAATGTTGATACATTATCAGGGGATACCCCTGAATACATAAAATAATAGTGGAGGGAATGATGCGATATCGAATTGGAGACATCGTTGAAGGAACCGTTACGGGAATTCAACCTTATGGTGCTTTTGTACAATTAGATCAAACGACGCAAGGGCTAGTACACATATCAGAATGCCGCTCGGCATATATCAAGCAAGTTCAAGACGAGTTAAAGGTTGGTCAAAAAATTCAGGTGATGATTTTAGATATTGATGAATATGATCAGAAAATTTCATTATCACAAAGAAGCATCCAAGATTTACAAGATATAAAAGATGCTGATTTTACGGAGAAGCATACCTTTGAGTCAACCTACCATGTTTACTGGACGAACCAGCATTTGAACATCGGTTTTGAAACAATTAGTAAGCATTTAAATCAATCCTTACAAGAAGCCTTAGTGAAGTTACGACAATAAAACTGGGAGATAACCAAAAATGACATTAGTTGCAGGTACGATTATTTTTACACGCGCAGATCAATCTTTTTTTATGGTAAAGGATGAACAACCAATTGCTAATTTTTATACTGTAAAAGCACACAAGCATGAAGAGGATACACCGCTAGGTTCGCTCTTATCAGGAATGAAAAACCAACTTGGGCTCAACTTAGATAACTTACGATTAGATGAACTTGCTGTTTGGCACCGTGCACAACCAGATGGGTCAAAGGATTCAACATCACTTTTCACTTTCGAAGTTGTGGATTCCGACAAGATCAATATGGATCGTTTAGCCGCTGTTGGTATGGAATTTGTTAATGCAAAGGATGCACTTAACTTAGTTAAAAACGTTGATATGTCAGGTGTTATAAAAATGGATGCATAAATCTAAAAAAATATTGGCTTTTTTGTTGACAAGTGACGAAAAAATCTGTAATATCTAAAAAGTTGTTGAGAGCAACACAGCAATTTGCTTGATAACTTTAAACAAAAAAGTTGTTGACGGCGTAATGAATAGTTGCTATAATGTAAAAGTTGCGTCAGGGAGTTATCCCAACCAACAAGTAGATCATTGAAAACTGAATATCGTTTCGATATAAACAAATGTGTAGG
>NZ_JQBM01000003.1:0-201 GCF_001437355.1 Weissella viridescens
GGTAGAACATCACCTTGCCATGGTGGGGGTCGCGGGTTCGAATCCCGTAGTTCGCTTTGCCGGCTTGGCGGAATAGGTAGACGCACAGGACTTAAAATCCTGCGATGGAAACATCGTACCGGTTCGATCCCGGTAGCCGGCATGATTTTGCACCTATAGCGCAATTGGATAGAGTGTCTGACTACGAATCAGAAGGTTGCA
>NZ_JQBM01000003.1:429-1122 GCF_001437355.1 Weissella viridescens
TTGAGCGATGTTAGTCGTTTAATAATTTGTTCGGGACGTAGCTCAGCTTGGTAGAGCACCTGGTTTGGGACCAGGGGGTCGCAGGTTCGAATCCTGTCGTCCCGATTATGGTAATATATTGTTATCATAAATAGGTAATTAGTGTTAATTTTCGCGGTGTAGCTCAGCTGGCTAGAGCGTTCGGTTCATACCCGAGAGGTCGAGGGTTCGATTCCCCCCGCCGCGATTGATACGTAAGTATCTATTGGAGAATTACCCAAGTCTGGCTGAAGGGAACGGTCTTGAAAACCGTCAGGTCGAGAAATCGGCGCGTGGGTTCGAATCCCACATTCTCCTTATACATCATTAATTGATGTAGTTAATAATTATCGCGGGTTGGAGCAGTCTGGTAGCTCGTCGGGCCCATAACCCGAAGGTCGTAGGTTCAAATCCTACACCCGCAATTTGGTCGCATGGTCTAGTTGGTTAGGACGCCTGCCTGTCACGCAGGAGATCACGGGTTCGAACCCCGTTGTGACCGTTTAATATAATGGCGCGATAGCTCAGTTGGTAGAGCATACGATTGAAGCTCGTAGTGTCGACGGTTCGATTCCGCCTCGCGCCATCATATTAGTAGACGTACGTTAGTACGTTTATGTTTTGCGGATGTAGTACAATGGCTAGTGCTCCAGCCTTCCAAGCTGGGAATGCGGG
>NZ_JQBM01000003.1:2102-61129 GCF_001437355.1 Weissella viridescens
CTTAAAAAAGAATAATTTGTTCTTTTTTTGGGGACATACTCAAGAGGCTGAAGAGGCGCCCCTGCTAAGGGTGTAGGTCGGGAAACTGGCGCGAGGGTTCGAATCCCTCTGTCTCCGTTATTAAATTTATGATCAATTAAGGAAAACCTTTCAGAAATGAAAGGTTTTTTTGTTGTAACAAAATAAGGATGAGTATGAAAGACGCAATGCAATTTTTCATACCAGCTTATCTGATCAAAGCGGACAATGACAGTTAGTATCTATAAATACAATGTAAATCGATGTTGTACACTTCAGCATATAAATAAATCTATTCTATCGCTACAAAAGAAAGATATGTGTCGCTAAAGATTAGGCAACAG
Organism: Weissella viridescens; assembly: GCF_001437355.1. Taxonomy (GTDB): domain Bacteria; phylum Bacillota; class Bacilli; order Lactobacillales; family Lactobacillaceae; genus Weissella; species Weissella viridescens. The sequence continues at coordinate 2,465 of NZ_JQBM01000003.1, forward strand.
GCAAATTATGAATTTTTACATATGAATTTAAACAGAAGTACGTAAAGATATATTCCTAAAAATAGGTAGGTACTAATTAATAGTTAGTCTCCAAACTCAGATTCTAAAATTTTTCCAGAGTTTAAATAAAAAACGTAAAAATCTAAAAAAATTTTAATGACGTAAAGCAATATGTCTAAAATACACACAACTAGCCAAATGTAAGATGACTAGCTGTAAATATCAAGAAAATGAGACAATCAACCTTGTTAATTGTTAACAGGGTTATCTTGTTGTTTTTCCCTTTTTCTCATAAACTAATGGTACTTTAGCAAAACTAAAAGAAAGATGGGGGAATACAATGATTGTAAAAGGTAGTTTACTAAAGCAACGGCGTGAACAATTGGGGATTTCACAAGGACAACTTTCAGAAGGGATTTGTCATCAGTCGATGGTCTCGCGGGTTGAAAAAAGGGGGCATATCACGTCAATGACCGTACTGAAGGCTTTGTGTATGCGACTACACATTGATATTAGTCAAGTTGCTGAACTAACGACAGAAAATCACGTACAGTTGTCATATGTGCGAGAGTTGGTTGAATGCTTTGAGTACAAGCAAGCCAAGAAGATTCTCGAATCTACTTCATTTATGCAGAATATGGAAGACATGGTGATGCCAGAATTCCACTTATTGAAAGCTATTTGTTATTCAGAGTGCGGGGAACCACAAAAAGCACTACATTTTCTACAAATGGCCATGAGTGGAACGCTTCATACACAAACGGGCCTACTGATTGAAATTTTTAACGAAATGGGTGGCGTTTGGATTAAGTTAAATGAGTTGGATAGTGCTAAGGATTGTTTGGAACGTTGCTTGAACTTGATCAATTCGTTACCTGAGGCAAAGGCAGAGACGCTCAAACTTGTGATTGTGAAAGTCTACCGAAGGAAAGCTGAATTAGCGGTTGCACTGAAACGATATACTGAAGCAATTGAATGGGTGGACCAGGCCATGAGTGTATTGCCGAAAGTAAATGCATACCATGAATTAGTACGTTTGCAAAAAATAAAAATTGAAAGTGCTGAAGAACTGGACCAACAATCAGAGAAGAAGGAAGCAATGCTATTGGCGTATGCCGCCAGATTATTCTCACAAGACCAAAAATTGGAAGAAGAAACCCGACATTATCGATCAGAAATGGATTCAAAATAAAAAAAAGCAAGAAAGTTGCTGAATACACTAAAACTTTGTTCTTAAAAGTTGTATAATTAACTAGTTACATTTAGGAATATAGATTTTGGAGTAGGAGGCAAGTTATGGACTTGATTACAGGTTTAACCATGCTAGACTTAAGCCGATTCCAATTCGCAATGACAACGATTTTTCACTTCTTCTTTGTGCCATTGTCAATCGGATTAGGAATTATGGTAGCCATCATGGAAACCATGTACGTCGTCAAAGGTGACGATGTATACAAACGTATGACGAAGTTTTGGGGAAGAATTTTCCTTTTGAGCTTTGCCGTTGGAGTTGTTACTGGAATTATTCAAGAGTTCCAATTCGGAATGAATTGGTCACGTTACTCACGTTATGTTGGTGATATCTTCGGACCAGCTTTGGCCGTCGAAGCTTTGGTCGCTTTCTTCTGTGAGTCAACATTCTTGGGTCTTTGGATGTTTGGTTGGGATCGTTTTAAAAAGGGCGTTCACTTGCTATTCATCTGGTTAGTTGCAATTGGATCTGCTTTCTCAGCATTGTGGATTCTGGCAGCCAACTCATTTATGCAAAATCCAGTTGGATTTAAGATTGATCACAAGTTCGGACGTGCCGTACTTGTGGATTTCCCGGCATTGTTGACTAATCATCAACTTTGGTTGGAATTCCCACACGTATTGTTCGCAACGATGCTCATTGGACCATTCGTCATTATTGGAATTTCTGCATTCTCACTTTTGCGTCGTAAAGACAATATTGATTTCTTTAAGAAGTCAGTTCATATTGCTTCAGCCGTCGCATTAGTAGGAACGTTGGGAATCTTGATTACAGGTGATAGCCACGCCTATAATGTTCAATTTGACCAACCAATGAAGTTTGCCGCAATGGAAGGTATTTCTGAAGACGTGGGTGGTAAGGACAAACAACAACCTTGGTCTGTTGTTGCTTATACCAACCCTAAGACGCATGAGACGGAATGGTCTCTTGATGTCCCATATCTATTGTCAGTCTTAGCCCATCATGACTTAACTGGTTATAATAAGGGTTCAGAAACGATTAATAAAGAATTGCACGAGAAGTATGATAAGAAGTTTGGTAAGGATATGAACTATTATGTTCCATCAAACACATTATTTTATGCTTTCCGTGTCATGGCCGGTGTTGCCGGTGTACTTGGATTACTTGCTGCAGTGGCATGGTGGTTTACACGTGCCAAGTCAACCTTTGATATCACAAAGTACCGTTGGGTATTGTGGATCTTTGGAATTGCAACATTTATTCCATTCTTTGGAACGACAGCAGGTTGGTTAATTACTGAACTTGGTCGTTATCCATGGATTGTGTACGGTGTCTTGACGATTGCAGATGCCGTTTCACCAAATGTTTCATTTGCTTCATTATTCATTTCAAACATTATCTACTTCTTGACGTTTACGGCATTAGGTGGTGTGATGATTTATCTATCACGTCGTGTCATGATTCAAGGTCCGGATTATGTTGATGAAGAAGTTGATGATGAACAAGCACCTGCTGACCCATTCTCTGCAGACTCATTTGATGAAAAGGGAGGTAACGACTAATGCCTTCAATCTTACAAATTTTGTGGTTCGTATTAGTTGCCGTTCTATTTTCAGGTTTCTTCTTCCTTGAAGGATTTGATTTTGGTATCGGTATGTCACTTAAAACAGTGGCCAAAAATGAAGCAGAACAAGATGCCTTAATTAATTCTATCGGACCACATTGGGACGGTAATGAAGTTTGGTTGATTACTGCTGGTGGAGCTATGTTTGCGGCGATTCCTTACTGGTACGCCTCATTGTTCTCAGGCTTCTACCTTGTATTATTCGTGATTTTACTCGGTTTGATTTATCGTGGTGTTTCATTCGAGTTCCGTGAGCAAATGCTTACAAATAAGTACCGTAACTTATGGACGACGATTGCAGCAGTTTCATCATTCATCGTGCCATTTATGTTTGGACTTATGTTCACTGACGTTGTTCGTGGAATGCCAATGAACGCAACTGGTGACATGTCAGCAACATTCTTTGATTATGTCAATATTTTCTCAATTGTTGGTGGTGTTGCACTTGCATTGCTTTCATATATGCATGGATTAAACTACATGCGTTTGAAGCTTGTAGATGGTCCACTTGTTGAACGTGCGAAAAAGCAATTAAAGTTCCTTTACCCAACATTGTTGTTAGGTGAAGTTGCCTTTGCGATTACGCTTTACTTCAACACTGACTTCTTTACGAAGAAGCCAATCATCACACTTATCTTGTTGGTCGTTATTGTTGGACTTACATTGCTTGCTTGGTACACAAATGGTACAAATCACCAATTCATTACATTCTTTGCTTTGGGATTTGCAATCATCACGGTTGTTGTACTATTACTTACAGGACTATATCCTCGCGTAATGGTTGCAACAAATCCAGCTCACTCAATTTTGTTGAAGAATGCAACTTCAACACCATATACATTGAAGTGGATGACTGGAATTGCCTTCACTGCGGTGCCAATTGTTTTGGCCTACCAAGGATGGAGCTTCTGGGTATTCCGTAAGCGAATCCAAGTTGCTGGTGAAAAGTAGTATAATATAACATAGTTATGCTTAAAAAAGGGATCGGCATATTTGCCGGTCCCTTTTATACATAAAAATTAGGAGATATGCACCATGTTAGATAGAAGAATCTTTAAATTTAAAGGAGCGCGTCGCGCGTTGAGTTGGCTGGCGTTGCTAACGCTAATTCAAGCCGTTGCAATTATTTTTCAGGGACGGTTCTTAAGTGTCAGTTTATCTGATTTATGGGGAAAAAAGACCTTAAACCAGGTTGCTTTGGTTTTAGGCATTTTTATTACAGCTTTTGTTGTGCGACAGTGCTTAACGGTAGCTAAAAATTATGTCTTGGTTCCGTTTGCAGATCGAACGACGGACCAACTGCAAAAGTCATTAATCGAAAAATATACAAAACTAGGACCAACCGTCATTTCAAATAATGGAACGGGTAAGTCTGTTAATTTGGCAATTGAAGGAATTGGTCAAGTAAATAATTATTTAACACTGGTACTCATTAAATTCGTTGATATGAGTATTGTGCCATGGTTGATTCTAGTTTATATGGCCTCAATTAAATGGGAGCAGGCACTTTTCTTATTTATTATTTATCCAATCATTGTGCTCTTTATGATTATCCTGGGATACACAGCGCAAGCTAAAGCAGATCGAGAATATGATCGATTCAATCGTTTATCAAATCATTTTGTTGATACACTGCGTGGTTTGACGACACTAAAGCAATTAGGGTTATCAAAAAGATATGCGAATAATGTGTACGAAGTCTCAGAAGATTATCGTAAAGCAACTTTGAGTACGCTAAGTATCGGGATTTTGTCTACGTTTGCCTTAGATTTTTTAACGACACTTTCAATTGCCGTCGTGGCGCTATTTTTAGGGCTTGATTTAATGAACGGGAACTTGATATTAGTTTCTGCGCTAACAATTTTGATTTTAGCGCCAGAGTATTTCTTACCAATTCGAAACTTTGCGAATGATTACCATGCAACTTTGGACGGTAAAAATGCGTTAGCAGATATTTTCGATATCCTTGACCAACCTGAGACAAAAAATCAGGATGCTTACCAACCTAAGCAAGCTGCATGGCAAGCAGATAGTACTTTAGCGTTGCAGAATGTTAATTACACATATCCAAAAACAAGTCAATTAGCCCTACAAAATATTTCAATGGAGATTAAAGGATTTGAAAAGGTTGGTTTGGTTGGAACTTCCGGTTCAGGAAAGTCAACGCTCTTGAACTTACTTGGTGGTTTTATTGATGGAGAAGGTGAAGTTAAAATTGAGGGTGAAAAAGTACCGCATTTGTCACAAAAAGCCTGGCAACAAAACTTACAATTTATGCCACAAGATCCATACATTTTTCATGATACGGTACGCGCCAATCTTGCATTTTACGCACCTGAAGTGACAGATGTCCAAATCGAAAAGGTGATAGATCAAGTGGGACTTCAAGACTGGTTCAATAATTTGACCGATGGTTTGGATACAATTATTGGTGATGGTGCTATGCAAACATCTGGGGGGCAAGCACAACGAATTGCCTTAGCCCGAATTATGTTGAATGAATCACGGCGGGTGATCTTATTAGATGAACCAACTGCACATCTTGATATCGAAACTGAGATGCAACTTAAGCAGACGATGCTACCAATCTTTGAAAATCATCTTGTAATTTTTGCAACGCATCGGTTGCATTGGTTAGCCCAGATGGATTGGATTATTGTGATGAAAGACGGACAAATTGTTGAACAAGGAACTCTTGCCGAGTTGAACGCAAATAATGGATATTTTGTTGAACTTCAAAAAGCAATGCAGGGGGCAGAACATGAGTAATTTATGGCAGATCATAAAGCATGACCGTTGGGTCTTTCCATACCTCAAACGTTATAAAGGGTTGTTAACCTTAATTATTTTTCTCGGGTTCATGACTTTCTTTTGTGGAGGAGCGTTGATGTTTACATCAGGCTACCTCATATCACGATCAGCACAAATGCCTGAGAATATTTTGATGGTTTATGCACCGATTGTTTTGACACGTGCGTTTGGAATTGGACGCCCTTCATTTCGTTACGCTGAACGGTTAACGTCGCATAATTGGGTATTACGTATTGTTTCATCATTTCGAAAAAAGCTCTATGAAATTGTTGAATCAGGAACGAAGAGTATTTATGCCCACGTACAAACTGGGGAAGTCTTCAACTTGATGGCAAATGACCTATTTAAGATTGAAAATATGTATTTGCGTGTTATTTTCCCTAGTATCGTCGGATGGTTACTCTATGTATTGGGGACGTTGGCGCTCGGTATTTTTAGCCCAATTACTGCGCTCATTATTCTACTGGTCCTTGGAATTGACGCGCTTGTTTTGCCATTGATTACCCTCTCAATTATGGGACGTCGTGATGCACAGCAAAAGCAAGTTGAAGGTCGTATTTATACGAATTTAACTGATGCAGTCCTTGGGTTGCAGGATTGGATTTTGGCAGGTCGAACGACAGAGTTAGTTAACCGACAAGAAGCAGATTTCAATGAAATGGGTCAGTTACAAACAAAGGATGACCACTTTGATTGGTGGCGTAATTGGGTTGGCGAAGTCGTCATTGGATTGGCGGCCTTAATTTTAATTGTCTTTGCTACTGTCACATTTGGGCACACACATATGGGTGTGAATTGGATTGCGGCTTTTGGATTGGTACTCTTTCCAATCACGGATGCCTTAACAAGTATTAGTGATGGATTTGGTGAATTACCACGTTATGCTGATTCCATTAAGCGTTTGAATGACATGGATGAAAAAAGCCAGGCTGAAGCAAATGCTCAGATTACACAAGTCAATATTCCTGAAAAATTGAACATTGATTTGCAAGATGTTACCTTTTCCTATGATGGTAAAAAGCCTGTTTTAAAGAATCTTAATTTGGATATCCCCCGCGGACAACATCTAGAAATTCTAGGACAGTCGGGTGCTGGAAAATCAACTTTGTTAAAGTTGATTTTGGGTGATGAAACGCCACAGTCTGGTTCGGTCACAATTGGGGGAACACCGGTTGCTGCTCTGCAAGATCATCGGGCTGAATTGATTTCGGTATTGGATCAGCAGCCATATTTGTTTGATACAACTGTGTCAAACAATTTGAAATTGGGAAACCTACATGCAACAGATGCGCAATTGTGGCAAGTACTTGAACAGGTTAACTTAAAGGACTTAGTTGAACAGTTACCAGAAAAATTGGATACACCAATGACTGAAGCTGGTAAGCGTTTTTCTGGTGGTGAAAAGCAGCGCTTTGCGTTAGCTCGAATCTTACTTCAGGATACGCCGATTGTTATCTTGGATGAGCCAACGGTAGGGCTCGATCCGATTACTGAGCTAGCAGTACTTCAGACTATTTTTAAGACGTTGCAAGATAAAACATTGATCTGGGTAACACATCATTTGACAGGGGTGGAGCTTGTTGATCAAGTAATCTTTATTGAAGACGCCAAAGTTACGTTGTCTGGAACACCAGAACATTTAATGAAAACGTCGAAGCGTTTTGCCAATCTATTAGCAATGGATCATGGAAAATAAAAAGAAGAGTTAATCGCTTCGGATTAACTCTTTTTTTCTGTTTACACTTGTAACACTTTGATATTGTAATCAGGCCCGTTTCTGGTATGATTAAACTTATTCAAACAATGTCAAAAACATTTTTGCTTTTGAAGAGAGGCAGTATTTATGGCCAAAAAAAAGGAAAATAACGTCAAAGTGATCACGGCGTTATGTATTATCCTAACGATTGCCAGTTTAGTAACCATTAAATTAGTGCAACTTAATACGAATATAAATCAGCCAAGTACACACAAGCCAGCCAAAAGTCAGCATGAGGTGTTCATTGAAGAGGTCGCGCCAACGGCTGTGCAAATTCAAAAGCAAGATCATGTTCCAGCATCGATTAGTATTGCACAAGCTGCACTAGAGTCGAATTGGGGGACATCTAAGCTAGCAGCGGATTATAATAATTTGTATGGTGTAAAAGGTTCTGCCGAGACGAAAAACATCGAATTGCCGACTAAGGAATTTGTACATGGTGAATGGAAGACAGTTCAAGCATCATTTCGTTGGTACGATAGTTGGAACCAATCGATGTGGGCGCATGCGACCCTGCTTGTTAATGGAACAACAGATAATAGTAACCGGTACACGTCTGTTCTGCAAAGTAACGACTATCATGGTGCTGCCAAAGCGTTGGTGGCCGGAGGTTATGCGACTGACCCACAATATGCCGAGAAATTAATTGAGATTATTGAAACATACCATTTAGATAAATATGATAAGCAGTAGAAACTAAGGGGATATAGGAAAGATGAGTGGAGAAGTATTACCAGGGTCAACAATTGGGATTTTAGGTGATGATGTGATGAGTGCCTATTTAGCACAAACCGCACGCCGACAGGGCTTTAAGATTGCGGGATACAGTGACTATCCTGATGCACCTATTTTAAAAGAAGCTGATTATCGCTTAGTTGGGCGTGAGGAACTGGTTAATTTTATTGCTTTATCAGATATTGTGACATATGCATCATCTTGGGTTCCCAGTGATGTGACGGCACAGTTGGAACAGACTGGGATTGAATTACCACAAGGCTTTGATTTAATTGGTTTTACCGATGACCATGCCCTTAGTAAGGCCTTCGCCGAAGAACAATCCTTTAACGTATTACCTTATGAAATTGGGACGTCACTAGATGATGTGGCCGTGGCGGCTAGAAATCTGGGGTATCCTGTGATTGTAAAACCAATTTATCGACATTCACAAGGTAACCAAGCCGTTGTATTGAAGGGTGCATATGATTTAGGTAAAGTGGCGCCATTGATTGATGGGTCACCAGTGATTATTGAAAGCTGGTTAGCTGAAGTTCAAGAATACTCGATGACATTAGTGCGTGATCAAAGTGGTGTTACAGCCGCGTATCCTTTGCGGCAGACCCATCGGATGGACAATGGACTTACTGCAGCGTGGACGGTAGGACAAACTGCTAATGGTGTGCGTCAAGAAATGCTCGATATTGCTAATAAAATTGGTAATGTATTAGGGTATGTTGGTGCTTATGCCGTTCATTTCTTTTATGCAGATAACGGGACACTCTATTTACGAGATGTAACTGCGGGTATTGAACGCGATGATGCTATGTACACCGACAATGTGACGTGTTCGGTTGAAGAACAGCATTTACGGGTAATCACTGGACAAAAATTGATGCCGATCGTTGCCATGCAAGAGGCAGTTTATATGCCATTGACGCCAGAAAATCAGGAAAAACTGGCCTTGCATTGGGAAATTCAGGACAATTGGCGTATTAATGTCTATCCGCCGACTCGCTACAGCAGCCAAAGTGGACACGTCGTTGTTTCTGGTGCTGATTCGGCTAAAATTTTGAATCAGATGCAAGTTGCCAATGTTTGGGATTTTTCCAAAATTACTACTGATTAAAAAAACTAGTTAGTCTCACAGTGACCGAATGTCTTCAGTCAACTGAGAACTAACTAGTTTTTTAATGGAAAATAGCCGTAACGGCAAGGAATGAACCACCAATCAAAATGATGAGCATGAAGATAACAAAGGCTTGCAAAATCTTTTGCATGGTTGATTTAGGTTTCTTTTTTGACATTGAGTGCACCTCTTTTTTTATTTCTAATAGTGTATTATAACAAAAAACAGAGAGAGTTCGCACAGACTCTGGTAAATAAAGTATAATGAATAGTATTAAGTTTAGAAAAGGAATGCTTATGGCAACAAGTATATACTGGCCTTACACGGTTTTAATGGTGATTTTGCTATGGCTGACAGTCATTGTTATTAAACGTATGATGACCACATGGCCACGGGGCTTAAGAGTCATTGATTTAATGGTGCTACCACTATGGTGGAGTATTGAGTCAATCACTTTCCAGGTGACCCACTTTTCATTGTTGGGGCCCCTAGTATGCATGTTTTTGATTTGGGGTGTCGCACTAACTATCTATCAGGTGTTTGGGGCAAAATCATTTAACCTAAAAAAATTTGTCACTCTCTGGTGGCGTTTAATTGGAATCGTAACCGTATTAATTTTTGTGATTATCATAACGGTTAATGCAGTACATTGGATATAGAATTGAGGATGAACATGGAAAAGTTAACAGGAACAGTCAAGACGTGGGAAGATGGTAAAGGATTTGGGTTTATCGAATCAGATGATATGGATGATGTATTTGTCCACTTCTCAGGAATCATTAATACACGTGAACGGACGCTTGTGCCTGGGCAGACGGTTAAGTTTGTTGTTGCTCCAGGAGTGCGTGGACCACAAGCTGCATTAGTGGAAATCGAGGATTAAATAATGGATGAATTTTATCGAGAAGACCTGGTCGCTGAAGAAGAAAAGTATGATGGTCATATTATCCGTGTAACGGAGCAACTTGTTAAATTACCTGATGGTCGAGAAGCGCACCGTGATGTGGTTTATCATAGTGGGGCAGTTGCCATTCTAGCGTTGACTGATGATAATAAAATGATTTTGGAACGCCAGTGGCGAGCACCAGTCCAAGCCCTAACCCTTGAGATTCCAGCCGGTAAAGTTGATAATCGCGATGGGGATGTCTTTGATACAGCCAAGCGCGAATTAAATGAAGAAACACGGATGCAAGCTGATCACTGGGAGAAGATTGCTGGATTCTATACATCAATTGGATTTTCTGACGAGTATATGGATTTGTATCTTGCAACTGGACTGACACCAGTGACCGACGAACTGCCACAAGATGATGATGAATCAATTGATTTGCTATTCATGACTTTTGATGAGGTGACGGAACTCTTCAGAACGGGTCAATTAAATGATGCGAAAACATTGATGGCTTATTTCTATTGGCAAACAATGCAGGAGAAGTAATAATTGTATGTGGGAAAAAATAAAGGAATATTTTCGGAATAAGCGGGCACAACATCGTGAGAAAAAAGCACGGTTGGCCGCTGTTAAGCCGGATTTAGAAAAGTTAGACCCACCTTTAACGCGGAAAGAATATCGTTTAACTGGACGGGGAAAGTATGAGTTAGATCCAGAAACGCGTAAATTGACTGCTTTTGGACTAACAACGCGATTAAAACATAAACTGGATACAGCAATGGTGGTGTTATGTGTGTTAATTGTCGTGACTTATATCATTTTAATTTTCTTTTAAAGGAGTACTAAAATATGCGATACGGAATTGTAAATGCCATGGCAGAAGAGAAGGTTGCCCTACTTGAAGCGATGCAAGCCCCTCAAGAAACGACCTATGGTGGTAAAACCTTCTATGAAGGTGTCATCGGGCATCACGATGTTGTTGTGGTTGAAGCCGGGATTGGTAAGGTTGCTGCAGCGATTACAACGACTTTATTGATTAATGCGTTTGATATTGATTATGTGATCAATTCGGGTTCAGCTGGTGCTTTGGGCCATGATTTGCGGATTGGGGATGTTGTTGTGGCTGACTCCTTGGCTTATGCCGATGCTGATGCACGTGCCTTTGGATATGAATATGGACAAGTGCCGCAACAGCCAGCACGCTTTCTAGCCGACCAATCATTGGCACAAGCGCTCGCTGATGATTTTGCGGCGCAAACCGATAAAGAATTGCGTCAGGGACTAATCGTCACTAGTGATTCATTTATTGGCACAGATGAACAAAAGCAAGTCATTTTAACTGCTTTCCCAGAGGCTTTGTCAGCTGAAATGGAAGGGGCGGCGATTGCGCAAGTAGCAACATTCTACAACAAGCCATTTGCAGTTGTCCGTGCCATTTCAGATAATGCAAACGGTGAAGCTGGTCCAACATTCGATGAGTTTATTGTTCAAGCTGGACAACAATCAGCTCAAGTGTTGATTGACTTTTTAAACCAAGCCTAAGTGATCTAAAATTGAGGGAGGAATGGAAACATGGCCTTTGAAGAGCAAGTGACAGTACCTGGGGATGCAAACACGTATGCGATTAGCCCTAATATCAAAAAATATGCACTCACAGACACAGGCTTCATTAATAAGCCCAATGGGACCTATGTCATGGAACGGTCGTTAGAACCCATGAAACCGGTCAATGCGGCCATCACGTTGAAGATTGTGGTCAATGCGACGTTATCTGGACTAAAAATCAAGACGCTTAATCCAGCAGGTACTATTACGATTAATCTATTCGACATTCATGATAATGCCGAAATGGTGAAACTTTATCACTATTACATCGATGATTTGATTCATCGTGAAGTGCTAGTTAAGATCGACTAACAAAAAAAGACTGCCATTTAGGCAGTCTTTTTTTGAGTGAATAACGATTAATTTAATCGATTTCTGATAGTCGCTGGCAGAGTGCGTCATAAATTCGCGCGACATCAGTTGTTGTTCCCCGAAGTTCAAAGTCACCGACTAAAGGGGCATCGAACATCTGGGCATAGCGCTTTGCAGTTAACACATATTGAGCGTTAAAATTCTTGTTACCTGATCCGACGACACCAATCAAATGACGGGCGTTGTTACCATAGTCAATGTAATCAGCCAAAGCATTGGTCAAAATCTCTTTGACACCATTATCAATACCGTTACCACCGTCTAAATAAGTGGGGACAAAGGCAAAATAGGGGGAAGTTTCATGATTGTCTGGTGACAAATCATTGATTTCAACAGAGACAAAGGTCGGTCCCCCTTGTGTATCTGCGTACGTGGTGAGTTTTTGAATAAAGGCACGGGTGTTTCCAGATTGCGAAATATAGATTAAACGAATGGACATCTTTTTTTCCTTCCAACTTGTAACTTTATATCTTACGTTAAGCTAAATAAATTCATGTTTCAAGTAAAAATTAACTTTCTTTTTGGAAGTGCCTTTGGATAGGGCTTTTGCTCAAATTGCAAAAATGACAGCCTAACAGAGTGTTATTTTTAATCAATTTGTAACAATTCAACAAAGCGCCCGCATAGCCACGCTAATGCTATGTCAAGCCCTTTTTTTAAAATATTTATGCCTTGCAAATTGTTAGCTTTTTAAAGTATACTCAAAACAGTTATTCAATTCAAAGATGCGAAATTACGAAAATAAATCTTACTAGGAGTCAGATATGAAGAAGATTACGGTTTATACAAAAAACAATTGTGTGCAATGCATGATGACTAAAAAATTATTGGGCCAATACGGTGTCACATTTGACGAAATTAATGTTGAAGAAGATGAAGCTGCACTTGTTTCATTGAAGGAAGCTGGTTACCAATCAGTTCCAGTAACATTTGCTGATAATGCAGAACCCATTGTGGGCTTCCGTCCAGACTTGTTGTCTGAATTAACTAAAGCAACAATTTAAAAATACGGGCTGATACTTACTTGCCGGTGCAATGAGATTCCGCTTTGCAGTTTGTATCAAAGTTACTTAACCACGGGAATATAAAAAGAGGGTATATATATGTCGCTATTAGACTTAGATCAAAATAAAGTGACCTATTTTGATTTGAACAATGAATTAAATATCCCTAAGGATAATACAATCCAGTTGGGGAAGGATCATGAAGCATTGGAAGCATTTTTGGCTGAAAATGTTGAGCCTAACACAATGCAATTCTATTCTTTACGTGCTCGATTTGACTATTTGCTGAATGATAACTTCATTGATCCAAAATTAGTTGATCAATATGATTTTTCTTTTATTGAAAAGTTATATGATTATCTTGAGGCACAGCATTTTCAATTTAAGTCATTTATGGCGGCATATAAGTTTTATGCGCAATATGCGTTAAAGACTAACGATGGTGCCTACTATATTGAGCGATACATTGATCGTGTTGCAATGAATGCCTTGTTTTATGGGAATGGTGATGAAACACTAGCATTGAATTTAGCTGACGAAATGATTCATCAACGTTATCAACCTGCAACGCCGTCATTTTTGAATGCTGGTCGTGCTCGCCGTGGTGAGTTGGTATCATGTTTTATTTTGCAAGCAACTGATGACATGAATGCCATTGGTCGTACGATTAATTCGGCATTGCAACTATCAAAAATTGGTGGTGGTGTTGGAATTAATTTGTCAAACTTGCGTGAAGCTGGTGCACCTATTAAAGGGATTGAAAACGCTGCTTCAGGTGTTGTACCAGTGATGAAGCTTTTGGAAGACTCATTTTCATATTCAAATCAAATGGGTCAACGTAATGGTGCAGGTGTGGTTTACCTTTCAATTTTCCACCCTGATATTATGGCATTCCTTGCGACTAAGAAAGAAAATGCGGACGAGAAGGTGCGTATTAAGACCCTGTCAATGGGGCTAACGGTTCCAGATAAGTTCTATGAACTAACAAAGAATAATGCGGACATGTATTTGTTCTCACCTTACGATGTTGAACGTGAATACGGCACACCATTTAACTATGTTGATATTACAGCTGAATATGACAACATGGTAGCAAATCCGAATATCAAGAAGACCAAGATTAACGCACGAAACCTTGAAAATGAACTTTCGAAGATGCAACAAGAGTCTGGTTATCCTTATGTGATTAATATCGATACAGTTAACAAGGCAAACCCAATTGCGGGAAAGGTCATCTCATCCAACTTGTGTTCTGAAATCTTACAAGTGCAAAAGCCATCTGTAATCAACAATGAACAACAATATGAGACGTTGGGAACAGATGTTTCATGTAATTTGGGATCAACTAATATTGTGAATTTGATGGAATCAACGGACTTAGAGAAGTCTGTTGATACAATGGTCCGGGCGTTGACATTTGTTTCAGATGCGTCTGATTTAGATATGGTGCCTTCAGTGCAAAATGGAAATCGCGAATTACATGCGATCGGATTAGGTGCGATGGGCTTGCATGCAATGTTTGCAAAGAATCATATGTATTATGGTGATGATGAAGCGCTTGACTTCACAAATATGTACTTTATGATGTTAAACTTCTACACGTTAAAGGCATCCAATAAGATTGCTCGTGAGCGTCAAACAACATTCTATGATTTTGATAAGTCAACCTATGCTGATGGCAGCTATTTTGATAAGTACATCGATGAAGTTTGGGCACCAAAGACCCAAAAGGTACAAGAGATTTTTGCCAAGCATCATTTACCAACGGCTGCTGATTGGCAACAACTAAAGCAAGACGTGATGACAGATGGACTTTATAATGCCTACCGTATGGCCGTAGCGCCAACAGGTTCAATTTCATATGTCAATGATGCAACGGCATCTTTGCACCCTATTATTAATAAGATTGAAGAACGTCAAGAAAAGAAGATTGGTAAGATTTATTATCCAGCACCATATCTTGATGCTGACACAATTCCTTATTATGAATCTGCTTACAACATCGATATGCGCAAGGTCATTGATGTGTATGCCGAGGCACAACAACACGTTGACCAAGGAATGGCGATGACCCTATTTATGCGATCAACAATCCCAGAAGGCTTGTATGAATGGAAAAATGGGCGTACAGATAAGATGACAACCCGTGATTTAAACATTCTACGTAACTATGCTTATCGTAAGGACATCAAATCAATCTACTATATCCGTACCTATACGGACGATATGGAAGAATTTGGTGTCAATGAATGTGAGAGTTGCTCGATTTAACGAAAGTAAAACAGAGAAGGGCCAGCGATTGTTTAAACTTTGCGGCCCTTTTTATTGAAAAATGAGGGAAATGATGAGCGAACAATATAAACCAATTAATTGGAACAAGATTGAAGATGCAATTGATAAAGCAACATGGGAAAAATTGACTGAACAATTTTGGCTTGATACACGAATTCCGCTTTCGAACGACCTTGATGATTGGCGTAAAATGTCAAAAGTCGAACATAATTTGGTTGGAAAAGTTTTTGGGGGGCTCACGCTACTTGATACGTTACAATCTCAGGATGGGATGACATCTTTGAAGGAAGATATTCGAACGCAACAAGAAGAAGCTGTCTTAAATAATATTGAATTTATGGAATCAGTGCATGCTAAGTCGTATTCATCAATTTTTGAAACGTTAAATACGGAATCTGAAATTAATGAGATTTTTGCATGGGCTGAAACTGATGAGTTCTTGCAATATAAAGCCCAAAAAATCAATGATATTTATCATAACGGGACGGCGTTGCAACGTAAGATTGCTTCTGTTTTCTTGGAAACCTTCTTGTTTTACTCTGGATTCTACACACCACTGTATTACTTGGGGCATAACAAATTAAACAATGTGGCCGAAATTATTAAGCTTATTTTGCGCGATGAATCAGTGCACGGCACGTATATTGGTTATAAATTCCAATTGGGATTCAACGAACTTTCTGAAGCAGAGCAAGCTGACCTTAAGATGTGGATGTACGATCTCGTCTTCGATTTGTACAGCAACGAAGAAAAGTATACTCATGAACTATATGATGAGGTTGGTTGGACCGATTCAGTGCTTACATTCTTACGCTACAATGCCAATAAGGCGTTGATGAATTTGGGACAAAATCCACTCTTCCCAGACGGTGCTGAAGATGTTAATTCAGTGGTTATGAATGGTATTTCAACGACGACTTCAAATCATGACTTTTTCTCACAAGTGGGGAACGGTTATCGTTTGGGTGAAATTGAAGTCATGTCGGATGACGACTACAATTATTAAATTAAAAAAAGGATTTGACACAATTTATTAGAGTGTGTTAATATCATTTTATTCTAAAGGACGGGTGGAAGCAGAGATGATTACATTTAAAACACAATTAAATGGCTGGTGGCGCAGGTAGCCGCATTGAATGTTTTAAACGACAGGTTCAATGCGTATTTCGGTGAGCGATATGTATCGAACCTGTGTAACCAAATCATGCTTCTAAAAACATGAGGTCCACAGGTACAATCCTGTGGATCTTTTTATTTTGCCATAAGAAGATTCTAGGGGGTCGACTTATGGCTTTTTGTTTACAAATTGAAGCAAGAAATAAAGGAGTGCAAAGATGAATAAGAAAGTAATTGCAGGGCTAGTTGTCCTAGCCGGCATAATTGGAATATCGGGAGTTGTTGAATCCAAAAAAGAACACGAAGCCAATAAAATTCCAACGGTGGGTGTTTTACAGTTTATGAAGCATCCTGCGTTAGATGCGATTAATCAAGGGATTAACGATGAATTAGCTAAGGAAGGGTACCACAAGGGAAAGAATATTAAAATTGATTTCCAGAATGCCCAAGGTGATCAATCAAACTTGAAAACCATGGCAACACGTTTCTCAAGTGAACATGCTGATATATCGGTTGGGATTGCAACGCCATCAGCAATTGCATTGGCTAACACAATTAAGAACAAACCTGTGATTTTTTCAGCGGTATCGGATCCAATTGGGAGCAAGTTATTAAAGGATGAACAAAAGCCAGATCGTAATATTACAGGAGTTTCAGATAAAGCACCCTTACCTGGACAACTTAAGTTGATGCAGAAGTTTGTACCAAATATGAAAACGATGGGCGTTATCTACACATCTTCAGATGACTCAGCCTCAACGGAAGCAAAGCAAATGATTAAGTTAGTCGAGGCGGCGGGCATTAAAGTGAAGACGTATACCATCACTTCATCAAACGATTTAAATCAAACGAGTCAACAAATGGTTGCCAATCATCAAGTTGATGCGGTGTTCGTACCCACTGACAATACCATTGCGGGGGCTATGCCCACTTTAATTAAAAATACCAATGCTGCGAAAGTCCCAGTATTCCCTACTGTTGATACAATGGTTTCAGCTGGGGGTGTCGCGGCTAATTCAATTGATCAGCATGAATTAGGGGTCATGACTGGTAAGATGATTGTTAAGGAATTGAAGGGTGAGCAAACCAAGGACTTGCCAGTAGAATATATTAAGCAAGGTAAGGTTGTGATTAACCAGAAGCAAGCTGATGAACTGGGGCTTAAAATTCCGGTCGCTTATCAAGACGCAAAACGAGTTAATGAGGAGAAGTAGATTATGGAAATTATTATTTCAGCCATTGGGCAGGGGATGCTCTGGGCACCACTTGGAATTGGATTATTCCTAACATTTCGTATTTTAAATTTTCCTGATATGACGGTTGAAGGAACCTTTCCACTTGGTGCGGCCGTAGCGGTTACCATGATTGGAAATGGCATTTCACCATTCATTGCGACAGTTGCAGGTGCTTTAACTGGAGCTGCAGCTGGGTTGGTCACAGGTTTATTGTATACAAAGGGAAAAGTACCAATTCTATTAGCTGGAATTTTGACTATGACGGCTATTTATTCAATTAATTTGCGGATCATGGGGCAGGCAAATCGCTCGCTTTTGAATTTACCAACATTATTCAGTGCTAAACTCTTAACTAATTTACCAAATGGGTTCCCCGTAATCTTAGTTGGAACAGTCATTATTACGGTGATTGTGATTCTAACCGCTTTGTTTTTGAAGACGGAATTGGGACAGGCCTTTATCGCGACAGGGGATAACGTTGATATGTCACGTTCATTGGGAATCAATACTGACAATATGACGATTTTGGGTCTTATGGTCGCCAATGCCTTAATTGGACTTGGCGGTGCTTTGGTCGCACAGAACAATGGGTTCGCCGATGTAAATATGGGAATTGGAACAATTGTGGTTGCTTTGGCTTCAATTATCATCGGAGAGGTTATCTTCTCTGGGCAAATGTCATTGACTGATCGATTGATTACCGTTGTATTCGGTTCAATTATTTATCGGTTTGTCCTCGTTGTTGTACTAGCAATTGGCTTTAGTGCAGACGATTTGAAATTGGTGAGCGCAGTAATCTTAGGCTTGGCCTTAATGCTCCCTAATTTTGGTAAGCAGCTTTCAATGAAATATAAGGAAAGGCATTAATTATGACACCAAGTTTAAAACTAGTAGATGCAACCGTTTTGGTTAATCAGGGAACTCCTGAAGAAAAAATTATTTTAGATCATGTAAATTTAACGGTCGAATCAGGTGAATTTGTGACAGTTCTAGGGTCAAATGGGGCCGGAAAGTCGACACTTTTCAATGTTATTGCCGGATCGTTAAAGTTGACCACTGGAAAAGTCTTCCTAGGTGATCAAGATGTGACGCAAATGAATGAAATTGCGCGCACAAAAACGTTATCGCGTGTTTTTCAAGATCCCAAATTAGGGACAGCCCCACGTATGACGGTAGCTGAAAATTTGTTGCTGGCAGAAAGACGTGGTGAAAAGAGACGTTTACGGTCACGTGGACTAACCATTGAGAAAAGAGCTGAGTTAGTGAAGATTGCTGATCAAATGGGTAATGGGCTAGCTCAACGGTTAGATGTGGCCACTGGACAATTGTCCGGGGGTCAACGGCAAGCTTTAGCCTTTTTGATGGCAACTGAAAAACGACCTGAATTATTACTTTTGGATGAACATACCGCAGCCCTAGATCCTAAAACCAGTACACAATTGATGGATTTAACCGACCAACAAATTCGACAACAACATTTAACCGCAATGATGATTACACACAACCTTTCAGATGCGTTAGCATATGGTGATCGATTACTAGTGATGTCGAATGGTAAAATTGCAATGGATTACACGGGTGAAAAGAAACAAGCCTTGACTCTGGAAGAGTTGTTGACGTTCTTTAATCGTTACTAATAGATTTATCTAGCTAGTAAAAAGGTGTATCATAATTGCTGAATATAAATTTTGAAAGGGGAGTGTGATGCATTACTGGCAAAGAATCCTAGCTGTTTTGAGTGGTGGCTTTATCGGTGGTGGCACACGCGAAGCGTTAGAACTACTATTCAATGGGCCGACCTTTCCATTTGGTACCTTATTGATCAATTTAAGTGGGACCTTGCTAAGTGTTGTGGCCGTTGTAATCTTTATTGATAAGTTTACGGTTAACCCGCTCATTTTTGATTTTATTTCAGTGGGCATTTTAGGCGCATATACAACTTATGCGACACTAATCACGGAAACCCTGACTAAATTGACACCTTTGGCTGGGATAACTTATATCACTTTTTCAATTTTTGGTAGCGTTTTGATGGTCTATCTCGGGCGATATGTGGCACGAAAGGTTGTTCATTTGACATGATTCAAGCAACTTATTTAATTTTAATTTCTGGAATTGGGGCTGCGATTGGATCGGTACTCCGTTTTGGTTGTTTAGAGTTAGCGTCAAAATGGTTCGGACGACTGGGGGATTTTATGTTTTTAGGCATAAATTTAATCGCCGCAGCGCTGGCGGGTGTGGTCTACGGACTCCAGCCAAGTCTATTTGCGAATACATTCCTTGCAAGTGGGATTATTGGCGGATTTTCAACTTTTTCGGCACCAATTGTTGATTTAGCTGACAACATACGATTAGCAGATAAACGATGGTTAGCGATCGGGCGCATGTTTTTGTTAATTATTGGTGGATTATTGTGCTTTAAACTCGGACAGTGGCTGGCCAATTAAAATAAAAAAGGTAACACGTAAACAATAAGTTTATGTGTTACCTTTTTATTTTTTGGTGCATAGGTTGATGTGGTTGCCTTCAAAGTCTGCAATGTGAAAAATAGAAGTACCTTTATCTGTCGTCATAGGTGCAATTTGTGGGACATCGTAATTAATTAAATGATTTTCGATGGCCTGTGGTGTGTCTTGAACAGTAATGGTTAAGGTGGTTGGATTCATTTCAGTTTGGATTGGTTCAAAAATCAAAGGCTCGCCCTGGAATGATAGGTGACTTTTTTCGTGAGCTGAGAAAGTTGATGGTAAGTCGAACACTTCTCGGTAAAAGCGAACAGCTCGATCAAGATCCGCAACAGGGATTTTAAAGGTTGAAAACGAAGAAACACGCATAGTTAAAGGCTCCTTTTCTATTTAAGCAGTTATTTTATTCAAGTATAACTGCTTGATGGTTTCATTTAAATAACATTAATCTAAATTTTGCTAAATGACGTCTCTTTTAGGAACGAGTCAAGGAGGGTGAGTATGGAAAAGGTGAAGTCAATTGAACAGCTGGGATGCTACTTGGTTGATAAGTATGGGACGCAACCACAGGAAGGGTGTTGGATTATTGCAGTAGATACGCAACTCAATATTTTAAATGAATCCTTGGTTGCGATGGGGACGCTCAATCAGGTAGCCATTCATCCGCGTGATGTATATCGTCACTTGATTGCGATTAACGCATATGGGTTTATGATGGTACATAATCATCCGAGTGGTAACCTGACGGCATCATCATCAGATTATCAGGTTTTACAGCAATTTATTTTGTGTAGCGCGATTATAAAAATACATTTTTTTGATTTTTTCATTATTAGTCGACACGGTTATCGGAGTTATCGTAATTATCCAAATTGGAAGGAAATTAACTTACAAAGACTCTTGGATATCTGGACGAACATGACCGAATTGTGATAAAATTAAACATACTGAAAGTAGTTAAAGGGATGCTTTAACTAGCTATAAAATTTAAATCTAACAGAAAAGGGATAAAAGCCGTGTTTTCATTTGGAACTCATAATGTAGGAATTGACTTAGGTACGGCAAATACCTTAGTTTATATCGAAGGTAAAGGAATTGTATTACGTGAGCCATCAGTTGTTGCTCGCAATACAAAGACAAACGAAATTGTAGCAGTTGGTCAAGAAGCAAAAGAAATGTTGGGGCGTACCCCCGTAACAATTAAAGCAATCCGTCCAATGCGTGACGGTGTTATTGCGGATTACGAAACAACTGTTGCCATGCTTAAGTATTATCTTGGTAAAGCACTAGGTAACTCACGTGGAAATAGCGCCAAGCCATATGTCACAATTGGTGTGCCATCAGGTGTTACTGCCGTAGAACGTCGTGCAGTTATTGATGCTGCTCGTGTTGCTGGAGCACGTGATGCATATGTACTCGAAGAACCATTCGCCGCAGCTGTTGGGGCAGAATTACCTGTCTATGATCCAACTGGATCAATGGTCGCTGACCTTGGTGGTGGTACTTCTGATATTGCAACAATCTCACTTGGTGACATTGTTTCTTCTCGTTCAATTCGAATGGCCGGAGATACAATGGATGAAGCGATTATGAACTATATCCGTCAAAACTATTCCGTTTTGATTGGTGAGCAAACTGCTGAACGTTTGAAGATTGAAATTGGTTCTGCTGACATTGAAAAGGCAGAAGAAATGGGAGTGGGAACGGCTCGTGGTCGTGATTTGGTCACTGGTCTACCTAAGACAATTGAAATCCCAGCTAAGGATATCGCGATTGCAATTAACGATGTGATTAATGAAGTCATTGTTGCCATTAAGGAAACTTTGGAAGAAACATCACCAGAAATTGCTGCCGATGTTATCGATCATGGAATTGTTCTAACTGGTGGTGGTGCGCTGCTAAAGCACATGGATTCTGTCATTGCTGAAGCAACTAAGGTGCCTGTCTTTGTTGCCCCAGAACCATTGGATGCTGTTGCACTTGGAACAGGTGAAGCACTTAAGTCCATTGATGTTTTGAAAAACAACTAAACGCTAATAGTAATTGACGCCGCGCCAATTTCGGTGAGGCGTTCTTTATTATCGAGTCACTTTAGTTGAGGTAGTTAAGAAAGGATCCTGCGCAATGAAGAAATTACTAACGTCACGACGCCTAGTGGTTTTAGTTGTGGTTGTTATGGTGACTGTGGGTGTGATTACTTTTAGTTCGCGTACGCGTACTTCCCAAGAAAAGCCAGCCTTGCCAATGCGCATTGCTTCGGATGTATCGACATGGGTCTCAGAAGTAGTGACTTCACCGGTGAAGGCCGTTGGAAACACATACAATGCGATGACACAAATGTTTGATGTCTATGAAGAAAATGAACGTTTAAACAAAAAGGTTAATCAACTTGCAGCAACACAGGTTCAGTTACAAAATGAACAACATGAAAACAAAGCTTTAAAGAAACAGCTTAAAATTGATAAAACTTTAACTGACTATAGCATAGTGAATGCGGCCGTGATTGCTCGTTCACCAAGTAATTGGCAGTCTCAATTAATCATTAATCGTGGATCTAATGCTGGTTTGAAGAAAAGTATGTCAGTAATGGGCGCTGGTGGTATGATTGGTCGTATTTCAGAAGTGGATACGACAAGTGCCAAAGTGGAACTACTGTCTGATAATAGTCAGACTGCGGATCGCTTTGCCATTCGAGTAACAAATAAGAACAACCAGACGGTTGATGGTATTGTTGCAAAGTTTGATCAAACAAAAAATCAAATTGTAATGAGCAAGATTACTTCCAAGACAGAGGTTAAGCCTGGCGATCCGGTTACGACAAGTGGTCTAGGTGGTATTACACCATCTGGTCTTTATGTTGGAAAAGTAAATAAGGTTGTTGAGTCTGATTATGGACTTACTCGCACGATTTATATTGACCCAGCTGTGGATTACAATAATATCCCAGTTGTTAGTGTGGCTATTCCTGAAAGTTAAAAAAAAGCGTACCCTTGGGTACGCTTTTTTTAATTAAAATATTCAATTGGACGATCATTATCTGGTTGGAGTTTGCGATTATTACCACGATAATATTGATGAAATTTATCAAGCTCAGCTTGTCCGATTTGAATGGCGTGATCAAGCACATACCATTCAACATTCTCAGTTAGTGGTGGTGTGGTCAATGAACCCAAATAATGTAAATAAGTGCGTTCTTCAGGTAGTAAGTCACTCAAGGCAATTGGAAGGGCCCTCTGAGTGCCAATATTGTCAAAAATGGTATGAAAGGCAGCATTTGTATTTCCCAACATTACAGGCACTGCGACAACGGCCATTTGACCATCTGCTGCTAAGTGCACAAAGTGTAATTCTGCGGTCGCTTGAACCCCGTCAATCACGTGTTCGCTAGGTGTGTGAAGATGCGCCTGTTGAACAGTGAATTTACGGTGGTTTAACGTAGCGTGACCAGTAAGTCCAAATTCAATACTTGCGCCAGTATCACGAACATATGTGACAGTGGGGTCGTAGTCTAAGGCAATCGTTGAAAGATTGTCATCGGCAATCGCTTTTTGATGATTAAGGGCAATTGGAGACTGATGTGTTCCCGTAATAAAGTCCCAATTTTCTTGCTGATCGTAATTTAAATGTTGCATAACTTTACCTCCATAAGTTATAAATTAGCAAGTTTTTACGCAAAGTGTCAAAATGACTTTTTTTTAAAACATTAAAAAAAACACAGCAAAATTCAATTTGTTCAACAATACACAAAGATAAATGGGCGTTCTACATATATATCAATTCCACTGAACCTTGTCACGATAGAGTTTAAGACAACAAAAACCACTAAAAAAATGCGAAAAGACACTTCCAATTCGCCCCCTCCGTGGTACTATTAGTAAAAAAATTCACAATATATATTTTTAAGGAGCTCTTATTATGAGTACGACACTTGAGACTAAAGCACCAAGTAAATCAATGATTATTTTGGCCGCTGTGGTTGCTAATATTATCTGGGGAACCCCATTTAAGTTATTGAAGTTAATGTATGCTAGCATGGACGTTTCACGTGAGGCTTTGGGAGATCGCTATATCGCCCAAGTGCTTACAATCGTGAGTGTGCGTTTCTTACTTGCAGGATTGTTAACACTAGCTGTAGCAATGATTATGCGTCAGAACATTGTTAAGATGTCAAAGATTCAATTCCGAAATGTTGTTATTATGGGTCTGGTTTCAACTGGATTTGCATACTTTTTCTTTAACATCGGAAATGTAAACATTTCATCAACAATTAACTCAACAATTTTGGCACAATCAACTATCTTCTTTACGGCTTTGTTAGCCAACTTCATCTACTCAGATGATAGGCTCACACCAATGAAGACACTTGGATTGGTAATTGGGTTTGCCGGATTGATCATCTCACAATTAACTGGTGGGACTTCAATTGGTGACATGTTCCATTTCTCAATCACCGGTGAAGGATTCATGTTGATGTATGGATTGATGGCCGCCCTTGGAACAATCTTGGCGAAGTACCTTGGTTCTTCATTGAACGTGTTCGTGATGACTGGATGGAGTTTGGTTGTTGGTGCCATCTTCTTGTTTGTTGTTGGTACATTGATGGGTGGAAGCCTAACAAGTGTTCACTGGACAACAGAAGGAATCTTGTTGTTGATCTTATTGGCTGCGTTTGCTGCAATTCCGTTCACCCTTTGGAACTGGGCCGCAACTTGGGGTAAGCTTAGCGAAATTTCAGTCTTCAAGTTTATCATGCCAATCTCAGGTAGTTTGCTATCTGTTGCCTTCGGTGAAAGTTTTACAACATCATTGTTGATCGGATTGATTCTTGTCTGTGTCTCAATCATTATGTTGAACTTGCCAAGCAAGAAGCCATTACAAGCTAATTAAACAAAAAAGCTAATTCAGCTGGTGCTAAGTGCACCAACATGAATTAGCTTTTTTATTAGGTGATGCAGATGCATCAGAACTTACTTTAGGCGAGCGGCGTCGCCTGTCGATATTGCTTAGGCGTCATGCCTACCTTTTGTTTGAATAACTTGTAGAAGTACGACTTATCGGCAAAACCGACATTCTCCGAAACAAGATTAATGCTTTCACTAGAATGGGTAAGGAGCCATTTAGCACGTTCAATTTTCTTGTCCATAACAATTTCTTGGAAGGTCATATGAAAATTTTTGCGAATCATTTTGGAAGTGTAGCTAGGGCTATAGCCAAGTTCTTGGGCTAGGCTCTCCAGCGAGATACTAGTCAGTTCACGGTCGATTAATTGCAAGATATGCTGGCTTGATTGGCCGTTCGACATCTGCGGTAAATAGTTATCCAAGTTGGTTAACATCCACAAGAAAATCGGGAAAATCATTGCCCGTTGTCGGGCTAAGATAAATTTAGATAGGAATAGTATTGAAAAATTCGCATCACTATCAGTCGGGATTTGCAAAATCAACGGATCATTCTGACTATTTAACAAACCAAAGTTTGCAAACACATAATTCTCCATTTGACCATTTGATTGTGCAAAATAATGCGCTTTTTCATTGATGAATTCACGTTTAATATAAATTGATACGATTTTCGTATCGGTAGCGTGGCTTTCATATTCGATATGTGTATCGGCGTTGGCAAAAATCAAATGGCCGGCTTCTAATTCACATTGTTTGTCGGAATCAATCCAGGCGGTAACTTGGCCTGATAACACATATAAGATACGGGGGAATTCTGCTCGAAAATCCAGATAACTTTCTTGGTGGGCATAAAAGCAGGCAGTAATTAAATCAGATGATTGGCCAAATTGCGTAATGAAATGGGTGATTTCACGACTAGTTGTGAGATAGTTTTTGGAATCATTTAAAAAGGCAAATAGGTTTTGGATTTGCTTGTCTGAGGGGTAATAATTTGGCACGAGTATTGTCCTTACTTAAAAGAGATTACCACTAATGTAACATAAAAAGACACTTTATTCAGTGTCTTTATTCATACATATTTTCTATAATGTTAGATGGAAGATTAATAAGATAATTATACCTAAGTAATATTCGGAGGAAGTTCAAATGAAGATTGGTTTTATCGGAACTGGTAACATGTCAGGTGCCATCATCAAGGGAATTATTGATTCAAAGTTCGTTGATGCAAGTGATGTCCACCTATATGACCGTAATGTTGATTTTGCTAAGTCACGCGCAGAAGGTTTTGGGGCAAACGCCACAGATACTGCCACTGAATTAGTTGAAGCAGTTGATTATATTTTGTTGGGTGTTAAGCCACACATTATTCCAGCTGTCGTGAAGGAAATTCGTGATAGCTTGGCAAAGAATGATAAGGTTTTGATTTCTATTGCTGCCGGAACATCAACTGAATCAATCTTGAAGACAGTTGGTTTGGCAAACATGGAACAATCAATCATTCGTGTTATGCCTAACATGAACGTGATGGTTGGTGAAGGTGCCTCAGCGGTTGCTGGAAACGAAAATGCAACTGAAGAACAAGTTGAATTCGTTAAGGATATGTTCGGTACAATTGGTAAGTCATGGGTACTTGACGAACATTACTTCTCAGCCTTTACTGCAATCTCTGGAAGCATGCCTGCGTATGTTTTCTTGTTCATTGACAGTATTGCCCGCGCCGGTGTTAAGCATGGTTTGACAAAGGCTATGGCTGATGAAATCGCCACACAAGCTGTTTTGGGTAGTGCCAAGACCCTTCAAGGGACTGATGATTCAGCTTGGACAATGGTTGATAAGGTTAGCTCACCAGGTGGAACTACGGTTGCTGGTTTGCTAGAATTGATCGATGAAGGCTTCATCTCTGATGTTGTTGCTGGTGTTGATGCAACTGTTGCCAAGGACATTGAACTTGGTAAGCAAAAGTAATAAATGATTAAGTTACAGAATTTATTCTGTAACTTTTTTATTTATATTTGACGTGCTGCGCGAAGGGCGCTATCCTATGTAGATAGAAGCCGCTTGGCAATGGAGAAGTTAATATGTTGAAATATATTCGGACGACATGGTTACATGTGGTCATCGTCATGTTGGCAGTTTTTCTGGACGGAGGAATTGCACAACAATTTGCAGGGGTCTTGTTTAAATTACCAATGTCAGCAAGTCCTTACATTACAATACTCGCAATTTTAATGCCGATTCTTTCGGGAACAGTAAAGCAGATTGGTAATCGTTGGTTATATGCAACGGCAATTGTCGCGGGGGTGTTATCCGACATTTTTTATGTGGGGGTCATTGGGATTGCAACCATTGGATTTCCAATTACAATCTGGTTAGCAAAGAAAATCCAACACTATCTACCTGATACAATGGGCTGGTCAATGGTGACTTGGTTCTTGTCAATGTGTGCCTATCTGATCTTTGATTATTTCGCTTTTGGGATTATCAATTTGGCAAACATGGATGTCTTTAACTTTATTGTCTTCCACTTATTCCCAACGCTTATTGTGAATTTGATTTTCTATATTGTTTTGTATGCACCATTGAGTTATCTTTATCATGTGACGAAACAACCAGATATTTCAAGTTACAATACGGATCAACGGGATTTGAATTCTGGGGTACCTATTCGGACACGCACACGTTCCCGTCGACAATAGTTGACAAAAAGTTAAATTTCCGTTAGAGTTAGTTTCACAAACAATATATATAAACAAATGAGCAAACGAGTAACCAACTAGTTATCAACAGAGAGCCACGCTGAAATTGTGAAGTGGTGTTAACTTGCGGTGAACCACACTTGCGATTATGAATAGCAATATTCGGTTGTCACCGTTATCGACTGTGCCAGGAAAATGGGTACATGAGTATTAAACAGTAATGTTTAGTAGAATTAGAGGTGGAACCGCGATTAAGTCGCCCTCGAGTAAACAATAGTTTACTCGAGGGCTTTTTTTGTACCAATAGAGGAGGCGTGCAATGCACTACATTTTAGATATTTTACCCAGTTTATTAGATGGTTTAAAAATGACCCTAGGTGTCTTTGGACTGACCTTAATTGGTGCCATCCCTCTAGGGGTGGTGATTGCTTTAGCCATGCAATCCAAGCTAGTTGTCCTACGTTCGGTGACAAACATGTACATCACAATCATGCGTGGAACACCGCTACTGCTCCAGATTGTCTTTGTCTAT
Source organism: Weissella viridescens (assembly GCF_001437355.1). Classification (GTDB taxonomy): domain Bacteria; phylum Bacillota; class Bacilli; order Lactobacillales; family Lactobacillaceae; genus Weissella; species Weissella viridescens. The sequence goes on from NZ_JQBM01000003.1 coordinate 30,822, forward strand.
TATGGATTGAGTTTGGCTAATATTGTGACGTTACCTAGATTTGAAGCAGCTGTTTTCACATTCATTTTAAATTACGCTGCTTATTTCGCCGAAATTTTCAGAGGCGGATTCCAATCAATTGCACAAGGACAATATGATGGTGCCCGCGTGCTAGGCTTTTCAAAAGGGAAAACATTGCGGTACATTGTTCTCCCACAAGTCGTCAAGGTGGTGATGCCTTCTGTAGGTAATGAAGTGATTAATTTAGTGAAAGATTCATCACTTGTTTATGTCATTGGGTTAGGTGATCTCATGCGGGCTGGAAACATCGCTGCTGCACGGGATGTCAGCCTAGTACCGTATCTGTTAGTTGGTGCCTTATATTTATGCTTGACGGTGCTATTAACTTATGGCATGCGTTATATCGAAAAGCGGATGAACTATTATCGTTAGGAGACATTATGTTAGAAATTAAAAACTTATCAAAGCGTTATGATGATCGGGTTGTCTTTAAAAACTTAAATTTAACCGTTGCTGATGGTGAAATCCTAACGATTATTGGACCTTCAGGAATTGGTAAAACGACTTTTTTACGCATATTAGCAGGGTTAACGCCAGCTGATTCAGGCAGTATCACTTTGGATGGTAAACCTTTAGCAATTGATGGCACGCGTAGTGGTGCTGATGTTGGTGTGATTTTTCAGGATTTTAACCTATTTCCACAATACTCAGTTGCTGAAAATATTGAGCTTGCACCCAAATTGGTCGCAAAAAAATCGGCTCAGGCAGTCACTCAAGAAACAGAACGTCTTTTGAATGACATGGATTTGCAAGCGCAACGCGACCAATATCCGTTCCAACTCTCGGGGGGACAAAAACAACGTGTTGCGATTGCACGAGCTTTGGCCATGCAGCCAGGACTATTGGCTTATGATGAACCAACCTCTGGACTTGATGCTGCCTCAACGCAACGTGTGACTGATGTGACGAAAGACCTACAACAACGTGGTGTTACACAATTGATTGTTACACACGACTTGCCTTTTGCTGAAGCTGTTCAGGGACGTCATTTTGATTTTGCAACTGATGTAGAACGTTAGAGGTACGCAAGATGCATAATAAAAAACTCAAATTGTTAATTGGTAACGGTCTTGCTCTGATCATTTTAGCCCTGATTATTGGTGGACTTAGCTATCGCATGAGTCATCGTCAAGATTCTTGGCATGCATTGCAACAACGCAAAACAGTGGTCATTGGGATTGATGACACTTATGTTCCAATGGGATTTAGAGATAAAAAAGGGCACCTAGTTGGCTACGATGTTGAGTTAGCCCGTGCCACGTTTGAACGCATGGGTTTAAAACCCAAATTTCAAACGATAGATTGGTCAATGAATCAAACGGAATTGGCGACTGGACATATTGACGTGATTTGGAACGGTTACACAATTAATGCTGAACGTAAGCAGAAGGTGGCTTTTTCAAATCCATATCATTCTGATCGGTTAGTGCTGTTGACGAAACAATCAGCGCCAATTCGGCAAGCTTCAGATATGAAAAATAAAAATTTAGCAGTTCAATCAGGTTCTTCGGGCTTTGATAGTTTAAATGCACAGCCACAATATTTAAAAAAATATTTGAATCGAAAAGTATCGCAGTATGACACCTATGACAAAGCTATTAATGATTTGCAAGTTGGTCGGGTGGATGCAGTATTAATTGATCGGGATTATGCAAATTATTATATGACGCATGAACAGCTGAAAACGCCTTTGCGAATGGTTCAAACAGCCTTTCCCAAGGACGAGTACGGTGTTGGCTTTAGAAAAGAAGACAAAGTACTGCGTGAGCGCGTGAATCGTCAATTGACGGAGTTACAGCAGGATGGGACTGAGTCCAAGTTAGGTCAAAAATACTTTGGTACAGCCAATTAAAAAAACGCACATCATAGATGTGCGTTTTTTAATCGATTTTCTTTTCAAAAATACAAAGCGTTTGACCAAAGAAATTCGTGAATTCAGTTAGTTTGGTGAAAGATAGTCCTTCGACAACATGAACTGAAGCAAGATTATCGGCAAACATCTCGGCTTGCACGATTGCTGGGCCATTCATGTGGCGGAACAAAACTTCTAAAGCTTGGTGCATATAACCGTGATGCTCGTATGCTTCATCGAGTGAATAAGCAAGGCTATAATGTGTTAAATCGTCAGTTCCTTGGTCCAAGGCTCGATACACTGTGATTGAACCAATCAGCTGATCATCTAACAAAATTTGGAAGAAATAAGGTTGTTTCAGTGCTTCCGCAAAGCTACTCTGTAGGGATGATTCAGAAACATCCATTTGGAGACCAGCTTGCGCTTTAGGTTGTTGCATGAGTTGTTTGTATGCTGCAAATTGGTCTGATTGCCAGGCCTTTAATCCAATTGTATTTAATACCATGATCCATAAAATCCATTCATTTTGGCAAGGGTAGGGGCATATTGAACATAAAAGTGTTCAAAGAGTTCTAGTACGATGATTGCAAATAACCAGCCGGCGATGACGCCGCTAAATTGGACGTCGGGTTGAAATAGGTTTGCTAAGAAAACAAGGCACCACATCATTAGCATGACAAGATGGAGCGTGCTCCGACGCCAAATTGATTGAATCTCTGGTCCGACAAAGCTGGCAACAAACGTGTAAATTAAGGTTGCCCAGAAAATGCCGAAGGCCGGAAATTGCATGGCGTGATTAAAATTAGTAATCGGTAAAATAAAATCAACGATATGCAGTAGTATCCCACTAATTATGCTCGTTGTCATCAACCAAAAGGCGGGAATCTTAAATTTAAAGCCCCATAGGAAAAAGGCCAGCAAGAAAATGACGAGGCAACTTCCCCAACTATGACTGAAGAAAAAAATAAAACTCAGAAAATAGTGGAGCCAGTTCGGTAACATTGTGAGTTGAAGTTGGGCAGTTAAGTTGTCCAACACTGAAAGTAAGGCGACATGGCTGAAAACAGCCCATACTAGTCCGATAAAGCTCAGGCTACTTAAGGCCAAAAGCCACCGTTGCGCATGATAGTTTCGTATTAACATACATCCATTCCTTAAATTTTTTGATTAATTCTAGTGTATACTAAATTACAAGAAGCGTATAATCATTTGTGCAATATTTTGTAAAAAAGAGTAGGGGGAACAAATGGTAACACAAACATTAATTATGTTGGTGACAGGTGTCGTGGCAGGAGCTTTAGGATCAATTCTGGGCTTAGGTGGCGGTATTATTGTCACACCGGTTTTAACGATTTTTATGAGCTTGGATATTAAATATGCCGTTGGTGCAAGTATTATTGCGGTAATTGCCACAAGTTCTGGTTCTGCGGTCGCCTTTTTAAAAGATGATGTCTTAAACCTACGGGTGGCGATGTTTTTGGAAATTTTCACGACATTGGGGGCACTATTAGGCGCCATCTTATCAGGATTTTTCCACGCAACAGTGTTGTACTTTTTATTCGGGGCTTTATTGATTTTTCAAGCCTGGAATATGTGGCAAAAACTGCGGGGGAGTAAAACGGAAACTGTTTTAACACAGTCTGATGCGCTCGCCGAAAAGCTTGAATTGAATGGTGAGTACTACGATAAACAAGAAGGTAAGACCATCCAGTACGGTTTGGAACGTGTGCCAGGGGGAGCAGCAGTTATGTTTGGTGCTGGGATTGCATCAGGTTTATTGGGCATCGGTTCAGGGGCGTTTAAAGTGATGGCAATGGACGGTGTTATGAAAATGCCGTTGAAAGCCTCATCGGCCACTTCAAACTTGATGATGGGAGTAACGGCAGCTGCTTCTGCTACGGTCTATTTCTTTAACGGGATGATTAATCCTGTTATTGCAGTTCCGATGGCCTTGGGAATTTTGGTAGGATCAACAATTGGGTCACATGTTATGCAGTATTTGCCAGCACGTTTAATCCGAAAGATTTTTATTCCGGTGGTCTTGATTATGGCCCTCCAGTTAATTTTTAAAGGAATGGCGGTATTTTAAATCATGACAAAAGAAATGCAACAAACGCAAGATGAAAAAAATTTAGCACATATGGAAGTTGTGATTGGAAAGATTATGCGAATTGGTGTTGCGCTAGCGCTAGTCGCGATGTTAGTTGGTTTTGTTCTATTATGTTTGAATCCACAAGCTGCTAACCAGCCATTCCCAACACGATTGAGCCTAATCTGGCAGGGACTCATCAGCTGGCAACCACTCGCATGGATGATGTTTGGATTACTATTGTTAATTTTCACACCTGTTTTACGAGTGGTCGTTTCTATTTTTGCTTTCGCTAAAATCCATGATCATCTATATGTTGCCATTACAACGCTAGTGCTTTTTATTTTATGTATTGCGATTGTTTATGGGTATCATGCGCGTTAACGCTTGACGGAAACACAAAATTAACTTAAACTGTTTACAGCATAAAAAGAAAATAGAGGTTGCAATCAACAAGAGTCACTAACCAAATCGGCAGATTATGCGGTTAGTAAAAGGGGCGATTGCCGAAATGCACCGATTGGCAAATCGGGGTGTTGGTCCAGGTATTAAGAGTAACTGGACTGTCGTAATCAATGATTACGGGGAGCTATCAAATACTTGGCAAAAATACAGACGCCTAGTTTACGATGATAGTCGTAGACTAGGCTTTTCTTTTGCCAAATATTTGGGGCCTCAAAAAATTAGGAGGATTTTATGTCAAATGATGCAAATGAGTCGGCAGGGCTCAAGCGAACGCTAAAAACCCGTCACCTTTCAATGATTGCGCTTGGTGGAACAATTGGAACTGGATTGTTTGTGACTTCCGGTGCCACTGTTGCACAAGCAGGACCAATGGGAGCTCTAGCCGCATACGCGGTCATGGGCTTGATGGTCTACTTTTTGATGACGAGTTTAGGAGAGATGGCAACGTACATGCCTGTTTCTGGGTCATTCTCAACTTATGCTGATCGTTTCGTCGATCCAGCATTTGGTTTTGCAATGGGATGGAATTTCTGGTTAAATTGGGCGATTACGGTGGCGGTTGAAGCAGCAACGGTTGGTGTTGTGATGGGCTATTGGTTCCCGCACACGCCAGGCTGGACCTGGTCATTTGCGACCTTAGCATTGATTTTATTGATTAATTTACTATCAACTAAAACTTATGGTGAAACTGAGTTTTGGATGGCTATGATTAAGGTGGTAGCGGTCATTGCCTTCTTGATTGTCGGGTTTGCCATGATTCTTGGGATTATGACGTACAAGCCAGATGTTGCCCGTAATCTATCAGTTGGTAATCACGGATTCGTCAATGGATTCAACGGGATTTTAGCTGTTCTGATGGTGGCTGGATTCTCATTCCAAGGAACCGAATTTATCGGCATTACAGCTGGTGAATCTGAAACACCAGAGACATCAGTACCAACAGCGATTAAGCAAGTATTCTGGCGAATTTTGCTATTCTACATTGGGGCAATTTTCGTAATTGGTGCCATCATTTATTACAAGGATCCATCATTATTGAGTGCGAGTGAAGATAATATTGCAGTGTCACCATTTACGTTAGTATTTGAACGAGCCGGGTTGGCCAGTGCGGCAGCTGTAATGAATGCAGTCATTCTAACTTCGGTCATTTCATCAGCTAATTCAGGACTATATACGTCATCACGTATGCTATACTCAATGGCTGAAGAAGGCATGGCACCGGCTTTCTTTAAGAAGATTAACCCCAAGTCAGGCATTCCAACCCGTGCCTTAGCTGTCACAATTATCGTTAGTGCGTTAACATTGGCCACAAGTTTATTTGGTAAGAATGTTTACTTGTATCTAGTGGCGGCTTCTGGGCTAACTGGATTTATTACATGGATTGGTATTGCTATCTGTGCTTATCGTTTCCGTCGTGCCTTTATTGCGCAAGGCCATACTGTTTCAGAGTTACGCTATCATGCAAAGTGGTTCCCGGTAGGACCCATTTTGGCACTGATTATGTCTATTATTGTGGTAGCCGGACAAGATTTGGCATCCTTCCAAGGACCAATTTCACACTGGAATTGGCAGGCTATTATTACAACTTATCTGGCAATTCCAATTTTCTTAGGCCTATTTTTCTACTACAAATTAAAGCACCATACAAAAATGCGTTCATTACAGGACGTCGATTTAAAGACTGATGCACGTCCAATGAAATAAAAACTTTTAAACACACAGCTGGTGGCAGCTGTGTGTTTTTTTGTTAGAAAAACGGTTTACGTTGACCTTGGGTAAACTAATCAAAATATCTTTTTTAATGGAAGTGTTTACAACGAAAATTTAACCTGAATTTGTGTGTTAAAACACAAGAGAGTAGTGTACAATAATTATTGGATACAAAAGTATTGCTATCAAAAAACAAAGGAGATTTTTCAATAATGAAAAAGACCAAGATCGTTTCTACACTTGGACCTGCCAGTACCGATGTCGAAACAATTACAAACTTGTTAGAAGCTGGTGCCAATGTTACACGTTTCAACTTCTCTCACGGAGATCATGAAGAACATTTGGGACGCATGAACGCTGTGCACGAAGCCGAAGCTAAGACAGGTAAGATTGCTGGTTTGCTATTGGACACAAAGGGTGCGGAAATCCGTACTACTGTTCAAAAGCCAGGTAAAATCGAATTTAACATCGGTGATGTCGTTCGTATTTCTATGGATGATTCACTAGAAGGAACTAAGGAAAAGATTGCTGTTACTTACCCTGGTTTGTTCGATGATGTTCATGTTGGTGGACACGTTTTGTTTGACGATGGAAAAATTGACATGCTTATCACTGATAAGGATGAAGCCAGCCGCGAATTGGTAACTGTTGTTGAAAACCATGGTTTGTTGGGATCACGTAAGGGTGTTAACGCACCTGGTGTTTCAATCAACTTGCCAGGTATTACTGAAAAGGATGCCGATGATATCCGTTTTGGTTTGGCAAACGGAATCCAATTCATTGCTGCTTCATTCGTTCGTAAGCCTGAAGACGTTGAAGATATTCGCGTCTTGCTTAAGGAAGCGAACCGTGAAGATGTTATGATCTTCCCTAAGATTGAATCACAAGAAGGTATCGACAACTTCCCAGAAATCTTGAAGGTTTCTGATGGATTGATGATTGCTCGTGGAGACATGGGTGTCGAGATTCCACCTGAAAATGTGCCTTTGGTTCAAAAGGATTTGATCCGCATGATGAACGCTGCCGGAAAGCCTGTTATTACAGCTACTGACATGCTTGATTCAATGCAAGAAAACCCACGTCCTACACGTGCCGAAGCTTCTGACGTTGCCAACGCTGTGTTTGACGGAACTGATGCAACAATGCTTTCTGGTGAATCAGCTAACGGTGCATACCCAGTTGAAGCAGTTGCAACAATGGCACGTATTGACGAAAAGGCTGAAACTGCTTTGCGTCAAAACGGTCGTCACAAGGATGATTATGTAACAGATGATGTTACTGAATCTGTTGCTGCTTCAGTTGCGAACGCTGCTAACAACTTGCCAGATGTTAAGGCTATCGTTGCTGCTACTAACTCAGGTTACACAGCAAAGATGATTTCAAAGTATCGTCCAGATGCTGATATCTTGGCTTTGACATTTGATGAGATGGTTCAACGTTCATTGACAATTTACTGGGGTGTACAACCAATCGTTGTTGATCCAGTAAACACAACTGACGAAATGATTGAACTTGCTAAGAAGCAAGCTGTTGAACAAGGATTGGCTGTTAAGGGTGACAAGATCATCGTTACTGCTGGTATCCCTGTTACAACTTCAGGAACAACTAACTTGTTCACAATCGTAACAGTTGACTAATTTCTAACAATAAAAACACATGATACCTCTGGTATCATGTGTTTTTTTGTTATGTAATTTAGCAATTTATGCTATTCTAATAGTACATAATAAATGAAATGAGGCGGGCTTATGAGTTGGCAAGAAGTGACCGTAACAACACAAAATGAAGCAGTCGAAGCAGTCAGTAATATTTTAATTGAGGCGGGAGCTGAAGGGGTTCAAATTGATGATGCGGAAGATCGCGATCATTATCAAGCGTCTGATGGAACAGTCACGATTGATTGGGATTCAGTGCCAGGTGTGACGCAAGGTGCTGAAGTATCAGGGTATTTTCCTGCCGATGTCCATGTGTCTGAATTGTTAGGTGGTATTCGGGAACGTGTGCAAGGGTTACAAGCCTTTGGATTAAATGCGACGCCGGGGACGGTTGTTCAAAAACCAGTTGAAGATGCTGAATGGGCTACGGAATGGCAAAAATATTATCATCCAGTGCGCTTGACGCGTTATTTAACCGTCGTGCCAAAATGGGAAACTTATCAGCCACAAATGCCAGATGAGCATGTGATTGTGTTAGATCCAGGCATGGCATTTGGAACAGGGACACATCCGACAACAAAGTTAATGCTTCAAGCTGAAGAATTTGTACTGCGTGGTGGTGAACGCGTTTTGGACGTTGGAACTGGATCGGGTATTTTAAGTATTGCCGCCAAGTACATGGGCGCCAGCGAAGTTTTAGGGACTGATGTGGATGAAGTTGCTGTGAAATCAGCGCAAGGGAACCTTGATTTGAACCCCATTGCATCAGATGTAAAAGTGCAAGTCAGTGACTTGTTGGCAGATGTGACAGAAAGTGATTTTGATGTGGTGGTTGCTAACATGTTGGCAGAAGTACTATTACCGCTTATTCCACAATTGCCGGCTGTGATTAAGCCAGGAACGCAAATTTTACTTTCCGGAATCTATCAAGATAAGATTGAGGCAATTCAAACCGCTTTGCGAGCACAAGGCTTGTTAGTGGACCAAATCATGCAATTAGGTGAATGGTATGGCGTGATTGCACATAATCCAACGGGTGAGGAGGTTTAAATGCAACGTTATTTTTTGGATGAAATGCCCGCAACTGAAACTTTCACCTTACCAGAGGATGTTGCCCATCACTTTGTAACGGTATTACGGGCTCGAATTGATGATGAGGCGGAATTTGTCTTACCAGATCATCGAACAATTTGGATTGCGAAAGTCGTGGAAATCACAGACCAAAATGCCATTATGCAGGTTGTTGCAACGACAACGCCACAAGTGGAGTTGCCAGTTAAGGCGACTCTTGTTTTAGGCTTAAGCAAAGGTGATAAACCAGATTATGTTGTTCAAAAAGCAACTGAAATGGGTGTACATGAAATTATATTCGTTGAAACTGAATGGTCCGTTGTGCATTGGAGGATGAAAAGTGACAAAAAGTTAGCACGTTTGGCAAAAATTGCCAAAGGCGCAAGCGAACAAAGTCATCGATTGGAAATCCCGATTTTACGATACGTGTCAAATCTTCAGGCACTTGATTTACCCACCGACGCCTATAAGGTAGTAGCTTGGGAAGAGAGTGCCAAAAAAGGTGAACGTTCAGCTTTGGCCACAGTTTTAGGCCAATTGGGTCCACAGAGTCACATAGTGGGGATGATTGGTCCGGAAGGTGGACTATCGCAGACCGAAATGGGGACATTGGAACAGCAAGGGTTTATTCCGGTGGGACTTGGTCCCAGAATTTTGCGAGCTGAGACTGCACCGTTATACCTACTGAGTGCACTGAGTTACGCGCTTGAATTAAATTAGAATGAGGAAGATAGCATGTCATACACAAGAATGTTGAAATATTGGCCGTTTTTGGTCTTGAATCTCCTATTTGCGTTTGGAATCCCGTTTGTTGTTAAAATGAGTCATGTGGCAACATTAGCAAACGTGCTTGGAATTTTATTTCTAGTAAATGGGTTATTTAGTATTTATTTAGGTTTATATATTAAGCGACGGGGGGCTTTTAAAGTTATGCTCCTTGTCTGGCCGATTTTATTTGCGATTGCGGTATGGTTTGGCTTAGAACCAAGTCTTTACGGATATGCTTTCGCAGCAATGTACTTTGTCATCGAAAGTTTGGCCTTTTTTGTAGGTCAGCAAAATGATCTTGATTATGAGGAACAAATTCCAATTGATGAAGGCTATCACAGTTTGAAATAATAATGATGAAATAAGCAGACCGAGCGACGAGCCCGGTCTGCTTATTTTTTGTTTATTTAAATTTGAAAGTGGTTGTGGTGGGGGATTGTTTTTTTGATGAAAAAATAGAGACAAAATTTAAAAACGTCAGAAGTGACGTGAAACGTTGATTTAAAGCGATTCTCATTTGAGAATCGCTTTTTTTATTAAAAATCATAGTGGGGGATAGTGGAGAATGGTGGTGAATTGTGGTAAATTAATCATGTAAGATTGTGTAAAAAATAAAAAAGTGGTTACTAACAGGTATTTGGCATGAAAGGAGGAATGACGCGATGTTCATGGGTACATACCAACATACAATTGATACTAAAAATCGTCTGATCATTCCGGCCAAATTCCGTAACCAATTAGGTGATTCTTTTGTGGTGACGCGTTGGATGGAGCATTCAATCCGGGCGTATACGCAAGAAGGATGGGATGCCTTTTCAAAACAGGTACGTGCCTTACCAGAAACCAATGCAAAAGCACGTCAATTTAAGCGTTTTGTGTTGGGAGGCGCGCAAGAAGTTGAATTTGATAAGCAAGGGCGAATTACGCTGACGAAATCACTGTGTGAGTATGCACAACTTGAAAAAGAGACAACGGTCTTTGGTTTGGGTGAAGATTCATTCGAAATTTGGAGCACGGCTAATTGGCAGGCTTACGAAGAGAATGTTGCAGAAAACTTTGATGATATTGCCGATGGTCTTGATGATCTCGGTATTTAAAACAAATAATAAGCTGAAAAAGAAAGAAAAGGGCTGAAGCATGGCGGAATTTGAACATACAACAGTATTATTGCATGAAGCAATAGATGGATTAGCTGTCAAAGCTGATGGTACCTATGTGGATGCAACTTTGGGTGGTGGTGGCCATTCAAAGTTATTGGCAAGCAAACTTAATACGGGGAAATTATATAGCTTTGACCAGGATGTCACGGCCATTACATATAATGAAGACCATCTAGCAGAGGAAATCCATGCTGGAAAAGTTGAGTTGGTTCAAACTAATTTCCGTAACTTAGCGCAAGCTTTAGCTGAACGAGGTGTCACAGGCATTGATGGGATTGTATATGATCTAGGAGTTTCATCACCACAATTTGATGATGGTCAACGTGGTTTTTCATACAATTATGATGCGCCACTAGATATGCGAATGGATCAATCACAAGCGCTTAATGCGCGAACAATCGTAAATGAATGGTCATTTCAAGATTTGATGCGGATTTTTTCACGTTATGGTGAAGAAAAGTTTTCAAAACAAATCGCGCGCGCTATTGAACGTACACGAGCTGAAGCGCCAATTGAAACAACGTTTGAATTAGTTGAAGTGATTAAATCAGCAATTCCAGCTCCTGCCCGTCGTAAAGGTGGACATCCTGCTAAGAAAACATTCCAAGCAATTCGGATTGCTGTTAACGATGAACTGGGTGCTGTTGAGGGTTCATTACAACAAGCATTAGACTTGTTAGAAATTAATGGCCGGATTGCAGTCATTACTTTCCAATCTTTAGAAGATCGTTTAGTAAAAACAATGTTTAGAGAAAAAACAACATTACCGGAACTGCCTGCAGGCTTACCAGTGATTCCAGAAGAAATGGAACCTGATTTTAAATTAGTTAATCGTAAGCCGATTGTGCCAAGTACAGTGGAGATGGATGAAAATCATCGGGCCCATTCCGCTAAATTACGCATTATTGAACGCGTGAAATAAAGTCGTGAAATAAAGAAAGGAAATTAAGACTATGGCTACACCAAATTATAATCACCAGCCCATTGTTAAACCGACGCCACAAGTACGCCCAAAACGACAACCAAAAAAATCAGTCAAACGTATTCCACTGGCTCGGCCCAAATGGAACTTTTTAGATCTCACAATGTTAGCAGCAACGATTTTGGTTGCAATTGTGGGTGTCTTTATGGTCATTAATGTTAGTAACCAGGGAGCTAAAGCTAACAGTCATTTAACACAAGTAACGGCGCAACTTAATCAAACCAAAAATGATAATAATGATCTACGTCAAGAAATTGGCACAGTAACCAGTAATGATAAGTTGAGTGAAGTTGCTAAAAAAGAAAACCTTACAATGAATAATGACAATGTTAGGAATGTAAAATAAGATGGCACAAAAGAAGCGACACGGAATCTGGAAACAATTGGATAAAAATAGTCGAATAGCTGGCTTAGTTTTGTTAGCTTCAACGATGCTCGTGTTGCTTGTGTTAGGTTATCGGTATGCGCACATCGCGGTTACTAAAGATGTCAAAGGTCATCGACTTGATAAAGCGACACAGCAAATTTATCAAAGTCAAAGTATTGACGAAGCTAAAAGAGGCCAAATTTTTGACGTTAATGGCAATCCCATGGCTGAAAATACGACATCGTATACAGTGGTGGCTGTGCTTGATAAATCGCAGATTGGACCCAACGGTAAAAAGATGTACGTAACCCCAAGCCAAGATAAACATGTGAGCGCCGTTCTAGCAAAAGAATTAGGTGGCAAGGCAAGTACATATGAAAAAGCTTTAAAAGACGGACGAAAGGCCAAACGCGACCAAGTTCAATTTGGCTCATCCGGAAGCCAATTAGATGTCTTAAAGTACAAACAATTAAAGAATAAACGTATTCCAGGGCTAACCTTTGTTGGTAGTCCAGCCCGGTTCTATCCCAATGGTGTGGCAGCAGCAAATCTGATTGGTTTAGCTGGCAATGTTGAGAATAAGCAGACAGGGTTAACCGAGTTAAAAGGGAATAGCGGTATCGAAGCTGGTTGGAATAAAAATTTGACTGGTAAGAATGGCATTAAAGCTACGGCAGTTGATGAGAACGATGCTAATCGGGCAAAATCAAAACCCGCCGTTAATGGTTCGGATGTTTATACGACAATTGATTCAAAGTTGCAGGCACAACTTGAAACACGTATGGACGTACTTAACGATACGATGGCGCCAAAATCGGCGCTAGCGGTGGTTATGGATACCCAAAATGGAGATATTGTTGCCTCAACGCAACGACCAAATTATAATGCCACGACGGGCCAAGGAATTGGTGACTATTGGCAAAATGAATTAACAAATTCATTTGAGCCAGGTTCAGTTATGAAAGGTGTAACTGTAGCTTCTGCTATAGATACGAATAACTGGAACCCGAATGCTACTTACCGATCAGGAACGTTGAATGTTGACGGTAAAAAGGTGACAGATTGGAATAATGGACGTGGTTGGGGCCAAATTAGTTATGACCAAGGTGTTGGATTATCATCCAACGTTGCAATGGCTTTAACTGAGCAACGAATGGGTGCTAAAACATGGCAACGATACATTCGGAATTTTGGTTTCTTGAAATCAACAAAATCAGGCTTGCCCCAAGAAAATTTGGGCATGATGCAGTTCCGTTATCCATTTGAGCAAGCTAATACGTCCTTTGGACAAGCGATTGCCACGACGCCATTACAGATGTTGCAGGCCTATACTGCAATTGCTGGTGATGGAACCATGCTTAAGCCACACGTTGTAAGTAAAATTATTAATCCAAATACACAAAAAGTTGTCTATGAAGCGAAACGACAAAAGGTCGGACAACCAATCAAGGCAAAAACAGCGGCGGCCACTCGAAAGCAGCTGGAAGCAGTTGTTTATAATGATGATGGTCTTGGTCATGATTATGCATTGAAGGGTGTGCGAACGACTGGTAAATCTGGAACTGCTCAAGTTTCGACGGCGTCAGGTTATCAAAACGCACAAAATCCAACCCAAGAGATTCATTCTTGGATTGGGATGGCACCAGCGGATAAGCCACGATATATGATGTACATTGTGGTTAAGAAACCCCAAAAAGTGCCGAGTCAAGTGACAAAGCAAATGGCTGGTGTATTCAAGCCGGTCATGACACAGGCTTTGCAGATGGCGAAGGGCGACAATAAAGCTGTAAGTAGCCAAGCGCAATTGACCCAAGTCCCTGATGTAAAAAATCAGAGCCGCAAACAAGCGGTGGATAAAATTGAACAAGCCCATTTGGAGGCGCTTGTAATGGGGGATGGCGACAAGGTTATTGCACAAAGTCCAGCTGCTAAGACGGGGATGTTGAATAAGCAGCGTGTCTTCGTCAATACCGGTAAGAATATCGTTGTACCAGATATGCATGGCTGGTCAAAAAATGATGTAATGATTTGGGCTGACTTAGCTAAAATCAAAATCAACAGTAAGGGAAATGGTTTTGTGGCGGCGCAGTCAGTTGAAGGTGGGACACGTTTGAATGAAGGTGTCCATGAAATGACGATCGAGTTTAAAGAACCAAAGGTAGAATAGAGGAGTAGTTAAATGATGTGGATTGTGTTTGTTGGCTTGCTAGTTGGTCTAGCAGCAACTGTGTTTGTTGTACCAGCCCTGCGGGACTGGTTTAAGAAAAAGAAAATTGAACAATTGGTGATGCGTTCAGGTGAAAACGAACCTGATCATGCCGCCAAAGCGGGAACACCGACGATGGGTGGTGCGGGATTTATTGCCGTTGTGATTATCGGTTATGCAATTCTAGGATTCTTTATGAAAGCCTATGATGTTACCGCATTGGTAGTTCTATTGGCAATCTTTCTATATGCGGTTGTTGGTGGGTTTGATGATAGTATTAAAATCTTCAATCACCGCGATGAAGGTTTTCGCTTTTTGCCAAAGTTGAGTGTTGAAATTCTGGCGGCTATCTTAGGTGTTGTGCTTTTGCACATGAGTGGCTTTGAATTTAGCTTGGCCATGCCATTTGGCTTACCAACTTTGCATAATGCCTTCTTCTATACGATTTTTGTCATCATTTGGCTCGTTGGTTGGTCAAATGCGACAAACTTGACGGATGGACTTGATGGTCTTGCAACGGGGTTAGCAATTATCGCCTATGGCTCATACCTTATTATTGCCATGCAACAAGCCAATTCAGGTGTGATGTTACTTGATGCGTTGATGATTGGGGCGCTTGTTGGTTTCTTCGTCTTTAATCATTATCCAGCAAGTATTTTCATGGGTGATACTGGTTCGCTTGCTTTAGGGGCTGGGCTCGCTATGAATGCGATTGTATTACACAAAGAATGGTCAATTTTGTTGATCGGAGTGGTCTTCATGATTGATACCCTTTCAGTTATTATTCAAATTACGTCATTCCGTTTGACTGGAAAGCGTATTTTCTTGATTACGCCTATTCATCACAGTGTGGAAAAGGGTGGTTTGACTGGAAATGTTGAAAAGCCTTGGAACGAATGGCAAGTTGACGCTCTCTTTTGGAGTGTTGGGTTGTTAGGATCCGTACTCTACTTCATTTTGTTTTAATTAAAAGTTACGCTAGTTGGGAGATCAGCGCCCAACATACATAAAATTGTAATAAGCAGGTCAGCTTGACCGTCGATTGTGAATTGGAAAGGATAGGTTTATGCGAACGTTAGTGATAGGCTTTGCCCGCTCAGGTGCTGCGGCAGCAAAATTGTTGTTAGAAGAGGGACAGGATGTGATTGTTTCAGATCCTAAGTTAGATTTTTCGGATCCGAAAGTACAGGCCCTTCAAACAAAAGGCGTCACATTCACGCAAGACCAAGATGAGCAGTTGCTTGATGGTGTTGACCAAATCATTAAAAATCCCGGAATTCCGTATACCATTCCAATTCTGCAAGCAGCGCAAGCGCGAAATATTCCAATCAAGGTTGAAGTGGCGCTGGCCCAACCATACATCGAAGGTGATTGGATTGCGGTGACTGGATCGAATGGAAAAACAACTGCGACAGAGATGATTGCAGCCGTCTTACGGACTCAAACGACAGCTGACCACGACGTGCGCGTTGCCGGAAATATTGGGACACCAGTTAGTGAAATTGCGAAGACTGTTCGACCAACCGATACATTAATTACGGAGCTATCATCCTTTCAACTAATGGGGGTGCCGGATCTGAAACCAAAGATTGCGGTCATTACAAATATTTATGCGTCACATTTGGATTATCACGGATCACGAGAAGCCTATGTGGCAGCAAAAATGAATATTACTAAAAACCAAACAGCGTCGGATTACTTGGTTATGAATTTCGATAAAGCGGAGTGGCGTGACCTTAGTCAACAAAGTAAGGCCCAGATTGTACCGTTTTCGCGCCAAGGAAATAGTACTGCGGGGGCATATCTTGCGGATGGCTGGTTATACTTTAGAGAAGAAGCTGTTATGCCTGCAAGTGAACTAGGTGTAACAGGTGATCATAATATTGAAAATGCGCTGATTGCAATTGCGGTTGGTCAATTGGAGCGTGTGCCAATATCAGCAATGCGTAAAGCACTGAGTGAATTTACAGGTGTTAAGCATCGACTTCAAAAAGTTGGTACTTACTTAGATCGCCTGGTTTATAATGATTCAAAAGCGACAGATATTGAAGCAACAGAAAGTGCCTTGTCTGGATTTAAGCAACCAGTTGTACTACTGGCTGGTGGATTGGACCGTGGCGACGACGAAATGCGGCTCTTGCCTGCCTTAAAGGCCCATGTATCACAAATGGTTGTTTTTGGTGAAACTGCTGATAAGTTAGTAGCGGTTGCAGATGCGGCTAAGCTCCCAGTTGTGAAGACAAAAGACGTTCAAACTGCAGTACCACTTGCTTTTGAAAAGAGTGCACCCGGAGATGTTATCTTACTCTCTCCAGCGGCTGCATCGTGGGATCAATACCCAAATTTTGAAACACGTGGTGATTTATTTATTCAAGCAGTTCAAGATTATGCTGCACAAACACAAAGTGAGGTAAAATAATGCGTATTGTTGTATCTGGTGGTGGAACTGGCGGACATATTTATCCTGCCTTAGCGACGGTCAATCGTTTGAAAGAACGTGAGCCAAAAACGGAAGTCCTTTATATTGGTGGGGAACGCGGTCTTGAAAAGGATATTGTCCCAAAAGCTGGGATTGACTTTAAGGCTGTTGATGTACAAGGTTTTGATCGTGCGATTACATTAAATAATTTTAAAACGGTCTATCTCTTCTTAACGGCAACTAAGAATGCACGCAAGATGTTGAAGGACTTCAAACCTGATGTCGTTGTTGGTACAGGTGGGTATGTTTCTGGACCCGTGCTTTATGCAGCGCAATTACTAAAAATTCCAACAGTGATTCATGAGCAAAATTCCGTTGTCGGCGTGACCAATAAGTTTTTAGCTCGAAAAGCCAAGAAAGTCGGCGTTGCGTTTCCGGATGCCATCAAAGCTTTTAAACCTGGCCAAGCTGAGTTAGTTGGAAACCCACGTGCTCAAGAAGTTGTACAAAGTACGGGTGAATTTGTTTGGGCTGGTTTAGGCTTGAACGCTGACACACCAACGGTACTTGTTTTTGGTGGATCTCAAGGGGCACCTAAACTTAATGCAGCGATGGTTGACGCAATGTCAGAATACAATCAAGCTGACTATCAGGTTGTATTTGCAACAGGGAAAAAACGTTTTGATGACGTGCAAAAGGCGTTAAAGGACCATGCCGTTATGCCCGCTGGAAACGTTGCTGTTGTACCATATATTAGCAATATGCCAGAACTCATGCCAAAGGTGGATTTGGTCGTTGGACGAGCTGGGGCAACCAGTATTGCGGAACAGACTGCTTTGGGAAAACCAATGGTCTTAATCCCAAGTCCATACGTCACTAATGATCATCAAACCAAAAATGCACAAAGTTTGGTTGATGCACAGGCTGCAGATATGGTAACTGAAGATGTTCTAAGCGGGACAACGCTTTACCAGGCTGTCAATCAAATTATGACGGATGCAACACTTCGTGCTGATATGGCTAAACATTCAAAGCAACTGGGTGTACCAGATGCCGCGGATGAATTCATTAACCTAATAGAAAATGTGCTTCAATAATTTATGAGACGTGGGAAAGGGTAGAACAGATGACAACAGATGATCCTAAAAAGCCATCGACGGCTGATATTCAAAAACATTTAAATCAGTTAACGGATGGGGCAACTGGATCATCTAGTCAGTCAGATGGGCCAGTTCAACGTCCGAAACGTAAGCCTAAGATACAATCGCCCAGACAACATCCTGACAAAGCGACTAAAAAACCTTCTTTTTGGCAAAAATGGCGTGATAATGTGCAACGTCAACAACGTAAAATCAAGCAACAAGGTTTGGGCAATGTGATTAACGAAGAACTGCCTGCCGAAATTGATGATGATGAAAGTGTTGATGCCGTCACACTCACGACGCCCAAACGTTTTGATCGTTTGTCACGAAGCCAATGGCAAGGGATTGGCGTTATGACATTATTCATATTCTTAGCCCTGGTCATTGGTTGGCTGGTTTCTCCAGCGGCACAGGTCCAACACTATCGGGTGGTGGGCAATGATGATTTAACAGCAAACCAAGTTTTACAGGCTGCACAATTGCGTGAGCGTCAGTCAACTTTTTTAACAGCTAATGAAAGCAGTTACTTTCAATCGAAGGCTAAACAGGCTAACCCACAAATTGCATCATTGGCTTTGACGATTAAAAATCCAACTACAATTCAAGTTAAAGTGAAGGAACATCCTAAGGTCGGGTATATTCAGACGGATTTGGGATACCAAACCTTACTTGATAATGGCGAGGTAATTGGTGAGGCGTCAAAAGAGCGGCCAAGTGATCAATATGCGATTTATGAAAACTTTCCAACTAATC
Organism: Weissella viridescens; assembly: GCF_001437355.1. GTDB lineage: Bacteria > Bacillota > Bacilli > Lactobacillales > Lactobacillaceae > Weissella > Weissella viridescens. The sequence continues at coordinate 49,521 of NZ_JQBM01000003.1, forward strand.
GAAAAGCCCTTGAAAAAGTCAGTCGCCAAGTTGGTAAGCTGAATGGACCAATTCGACGTTCGATTTCTGACGTCGTATGGGCACCAACTAAACTCAATTCTGAACGGTTGATGCTCTTTATGAATGATGGGAATGAAGTTTTGATTAATGCGAGTGATGTAGCTGAAAAATTAAAGTACTATCCATCCATTGCCGCGCAAGTTAAAGCAAACCAAAAAAGTGTTGGAAATAAAAAAACAATTATTGATTTACAGGTTGGTGCATATGGGTATCAACAAGACTTTTAACATTTGCATGAAATTGAACAAATTTAGTTTGAAAAGTAGAAGAAAGACCCCAAGTATGGTATTCTTTTAAGGAAATGTTTATATATTTTAATGACTTTTAATTTCAGTCGAAGGAGGAAACATATGGCCAATCATGGATTAATTGTTGGTTTGGATATTGGAACCAATACTGTTAAAGCATTGGCAGCTGATGTTCGCAATCAGCAAGCGAATATAATCGCAGTTGGTCGTTCAGTTTCACACGGCGTCAAAAAGGGCGTTGTTGTTGACATTGATGCGACAGCAACTGATATTCGGCAAGCAATGGCACAAATTAATGAGCAAGCTGGACAAACGATTACCGAAGTTGTTGCAGCATTACCAGCTGAAAATATTCAAATTAGCCGACTAAATGGACAAATTACAGTCCAAGACTCACAACATATTTCATATCAAGATGTTGAGGCTGTCGTACATGAAATCATCAAAGGCCAAGTCGCTGCCGATCGAGAAGTTATCGATTTGGTACCACTTGATTTTGTTGTTGATGATTTTGATGGGATTCAAGACCCAAACGACATGGTTGGTATGCGGTTAGCCATGAACGCAATTGCTTACACGGCGCCCAAGCATATTTTGGGTAATCTAAAAATGGCAATTGCAAAGGCTGGATTAAACCTCCGCGACTGCGTCTTAACACCTTTAGCAACCAGTAAGACGGTCTTATCTGAAGCAGAACAAGAATTTGGTAGTATTCTTTTGGATATGGGTGCCGGACAAACCACGGCTTCTGTTGTCCAAGGGAACCAAATTAAGTTTATTTCGTCATTTCCAGCAGGTGGCGATAATATTACGCGAGATATTAGCAACGTGTTATCAATTGGTGGTTATGAAGCTGAGATGCTTAAACTTGATTCTGGCGTGGCGCTAACGCGCTTAGCGGATGGACAAGAAAAGTTGGTGATTCAACGTGTTGGACAAACTGAACCTGAAGAAATTACACAAAAATATCTAGCGGAAGTCATTGAGGCTCGCGTTGACCAAATTTTGGGTAAGTTAGGTGAAAAGTTAAAGATGGTGAATGCCCAGCAACTTCCAGGTGGGGTAACACTCATTGGTGGTACGGCTGCATTAAGTGGTATGCCAGACGCTGTGGAAGCGAGTTTGGGTGTTAAAACCAAAAGTTTCGCGCCCAATGATATTGGGCTACATCATCCTGGCTTTGCCAATGCTTGGGCAGTTATTCAGTCGGCAGCCCAACAATTACCAATTCAATTGGTCGTCAAGCAAGCTTTGTATGGGCTAACCATTCAAGGTCTTGGACAAACAGCTGTAGAAACACAAACGGCTAATCCAAGAGTCGCCAAGGCAGCGCCAGTTTCTGAAACCTATGCGTCAGTTCAAAAGCGACCACAGCCTGTCCGTCCAGTCGAAGATGGTACAGATTTGGATGCTGAGATAAGTCATGAAGATGAAGTTGTAAATACACGTGATTCAGATAAGAAATCATCAAGAATTGGTGAATTCTTTCGTGAATTCTTTGAATAGATACTAGCAATACAAGGAGCTCAATATGGATTTCCAAATGGATACAAATCAAGAATATGGTGCAACAATTAAAGTCATCGGTGTCGGTGGTGGTGGTGGAAACGCTGTTAACCGCATGGTTAACGAAGGTGTAGAAGGCGTTGATTTTATCGTAGCCAACACTGACGCACAAGCCCTCGAACGTTCTTCAGCTGAAGTGAAGATTCAGATCGGATCAAAGGCAACTCGTGGATTAGGTGCTGGTGCACGTCCTGAAGTGGGTGAAGCAGCTGCTAAAGAAAGTGAACAAGAAATTTCTGAAGCACTTGCCGGCGCTGACATGGTCTTTGTCACAGCCGGAATGGGTGGCGGAACTGGAACAGGAGCGGCGCCCGTTGTGGCCAAAATCGCTCGTGACTCAGGTGCGTTAACAATTGGTGTTGTAACACGTCCATTCTCATTTGAAGGGCCTCGCCGTGGCAAGTCCGCTGCCGAAGGTCTTGCCAATTTAAAAGAAAATGTTGATACATTAATCGTCATTTCAAACAACAACTTGTTGCAAATTGTTGACAAGAAAGCGCCAATTATGGACGCCTTCAAGATGGTTGACGATGTTTTGCTCCAAGGTGTTTCAGGTATTTCAGACTTGATTACGAAGCCTGGAATTATCAACTTGGACTTTGCTGATGTGAAGACGGCCATGGCTAACCAAGGAACTGCTTTGATGGGAATTGGAACAGCTTCTGGTGAAAACCGTGCCGCTGAAGCCACGCGCAAGGCGATCGCATCACCATTGCTTGAAGCCAAGATTGAAGGCGCATCAAATGTCTTGCTTTCAATCAAGGGTGGTGCCGATATGTCATTGTTTGAAGCACAAGAAGCTTCAGAAACAATTGCACAAGCGGCTGGAACCGATGTCGATATCATCTTTGGTACAACCATTGATGAAGACATGGATGGTGAAATTATTGTAACTGTGATTGCCACTGGCATCGATAAGACACAAACACCACGTCCTGAAATTAATGTGGGTGGTACAAACGCAACAAGTCCATTTGATGCAACAAGTGAACCTGTGCAACCAGCAGCTGCACCACAACGACCAGCACAACCACAGCAACCAGCTGATCCGTTTGCAAATTGGAATATGGCTAATAATAGTCAAAATGCACAACCAGCGGCCCAAGAACCACAATCAGCGGCCCAATCGGTTGAAGCACAACCAAACCAACAACCAGCTGCAAATGAAGACGAAATCGATCGTCCAGCATTCTTTAGCTGGAACAAACGTGACGAAAAGTAAAAGTAGGTGATACTGAATGGCATTTAATAAATTTAAAGATTTTTTCGGTGTTGACGATTATTATGAAGATGAGGTTGCTGATGAGTATCTTGATGATGCACAACAACCAGAAGACAACACTGACAGTAAGGTGAAAACAAATCCACGTGCCAATGTCTTGAAGCTAGATGGCAAGCGTAATAGTGCGGCTAAAATTGCATTGTACGAACCACGTACATATGCAGATGCACAAACAATTGCGACGCAAATTCTTCAAGGTGAAGCGGTTATCGTTAACTTTAGTTCAATCGATGAACGTAACCAATTGCGCGTGCTAGACTACATTGCGGGTGCAACGTTTGCTGTTGATGGGGATGTTGAACGTGTAGGAGACCAAATTTTTGTGGCAACACCACATAACTTTGAAATCTCTGGAACAATCTCACAAAACGTGGGACAACAATTAGGTAATTAAGCAAGGAGTCAAATATGGGCACAGTCCTCATGATTTTAGCGTATTTGCTACAAGGCCTTGAATGGATTATTGTGATTTGGGCCTTGATGAGCTGGTTTCCAGCGTTACGCGATAGTAAGTTCGGGGAGTTTATTGCCAAAATTGCTGATTTAGTGGTCGGACCGATTCAAAGAATTGTGCCACCACTCGGAATGATTGATTTTAGTGCAATTATTGCACTGATTTTATTACAAGCAGCGCAATACGGCATTATGTCTCTTGCGCAAAGTTTGTAATGTGGGGCTGGTAATGACTTCAGATCTTTCACAGCATTTCCGCAGCGAGGAACAACCCTTTGTTCAACAAGTGCAAGACTGGTTAATGCAGTGTCAGGCGGAATACCGCATGGTATTAACACCGTTTTTAAACCCTCGCGAACGATTTATCGTTGACACATTGGTAAATCGGCTTGCGGAGGTTCAATTTGTTTCCTCGGGTATCTTTGATAATACTGAGATGCAACGTGGGTTATTTTTACCAAGTTATATGTCAGCGGATACCATCAAGACAACGGATTTTGAATTAAAACTTTTGCAGATTCAATATCCGCAAAAGTTTTTAGAAATGCGACATAGTACGATTCTCGGAAGTTTAATGCACAATGGTATCGAGCGTAAATCGGTGGGTGACATTGTGACGGATGGGAATGATAGTTGGCAGCTGGTTACTACGGATGTCGTCGCAAGGTATGTGCAAACACACATCGAACGTTTTGGTAAGGTACCCGTCAAATTTGACGAAGTGGACACTGAAATGGCCATTCAACCTAAGCTCAATTGGGAATTGGATGATATTTTAACCAGTTCGTTGCGATTAGATACAATTATTGCGAATGCATTTAGCTTAACTCGGAGTCAAGCCAAAGAGTTAGTTGAAAATGGCCAAGTTAAATTAAATTGGGCCATTCAAAAACGTGCTGAGTTTGAGGTTGCCGCGGGTGATTTGATTTCTACACGTGGCTTCGGACGATTGCAAATATTAAGTGATAATGGGTTAACCCGTAAGGATAAACACAAGTTGTCCGTTGCAAAATTGAAAAATAGATAGGAGATTTAATGATGGCAGTTACACCACAAGAGATTCATTCAAAACAATTTACCACACGTTCAAACAAGTGGTACGATAAAGCCGAAGTTATTGATTTTTTGGATCAAATTGCTGTAGGTTACGATAACTTGATGCAAGAAAACCAAGCTTTGCGGACTAAGTTAGTTGAAGCGGATTCTAATGCTACTCAAGTTGAAGAGATGAAACAATCTGTTAACTCATCAATTTTGATTGCGCAAGAAGCAGCTGATCGTTTGAAGAAGCAAACCGAAGCAGAAGCAGAAGCAACTTTGCAACAAGCAGAGACTGAAGCACAAAAGATTGTCATGGAAGCTAATGCGAAAGCAAACAATTTGCTTTCAGAAAGCCAAAGCAAGAATGATGACTTGGTTGCACACCATGACGCAATGGAAAAGGAAATGGCAGCCTTTAAGGAACGTATCAACGGTTTGTTGCGTGCACAAATGGATCTTATGAACACTGAAGGTTGGGACGAATTCCAAAAGGAAGTTGCCGCACAACCAGTGGATACTGAAGCAGATGCACCCGTTGTCGTTGAACAAGGGGCAAGCGCAACACCAGTTGATGATCCGGATGCTTCAATTTCCGATAGTGCGCAAACTGAAACATTTGTGGTTATGCCGGACTTGCAATCATAAAAAAAGCTTGAAACCAATTGCATTTTTAGGTATTATTCTTATTAAAGTTATCTAACCAAACGATATTTTGTATTCTAATCAGCGATCTAGTGCATGGTGTGAGTCTAGAGTAGTTCCGCAAAATGTTTATCAGTAGGTAAATCAATAAAGTGAATAAACGTTGAGACGATTTTTAATCGTGAAAACGGGTGGTACCACGTTACTATTAACGTCCCGGACTGAAGCAATTCAGTCTGGGATGTTTTTTTTATTTGAAAGGAGTTCAAGCATGAAAATCAAAGAGACGTTGAATCTTGGTAAGACAAAGTTCCCAATGCGTGGAAATTTGCCACAAAAAGAAGCTGAACGTGAAAACAATTGGTTTGAAAATAAAGTATATGAAAAGCGCCAACAATTAAATGAGGGTAAGCCTTCATTTATGTTGCATGATGGGCCTCCATATGCGAACGGAAATATCCACATTGGCCACGCTATGAATAAGATCTCAAAGGATATTATTGTGCGTTACAAGTCAATGAGTGGTTATTATGCACCATTCGTGCCTGGTTGGGATACACATGGTCTACCAATTGAACAACAATTAACAAAAGCCGGTAAAGATCGTAAGGCCGCTGGCCCTGTTAAGTGGCGTAAGATGGCAGCTGAATTTGCAGACAAACAAGTTAAGACGCAAATGGCTGATTTTAAGCGCCTAGGTATTTCTGCTGACTGGGATCACCCATACTTGACGAAGCAACCGCAATATGAAGCAGAGCAATTACGCGTATTTGGAAAAATGGCTAAGCGTGGTTTGATTTATCGTGGTAAAAAGCCAGTCTTTTGGTCATGGTCATCTGAATCAGCGATGGCAATGGCTGAAATCGAATATCATGATGTTACATCAACATCTGTTTCTTTTGCAGAACGCGTAAAAGATGGTAAGGACATCCTAGATAACGATACGTACTTTATTGTTTGGACCACGACACCTTGGACCATTCCTGCTTCTGAGGCTATCGCTGTAAACCCATCATTCAAATATGATGTTGTCCAACCAGCCGGATCTGAGCGTAAATTTGTGGTAGCGGATGCCTTGCTTGGTTCAGCCGCACAAGCTTATGGTTGGGGTGATGATTATGAAGTTGTTAAAACGGTTCAAGGCAGCGACCTTGATCGTATGACAGCCCAACATCCATACATGGATCGTGAAATCTTAGTGATTAATGGTGATCACGTGACAGCAGATGCTGGAACTGGTCTTGTTCACACAGCACCTGGCTTTGGTGAAGATGATTTTGCCATTGGTCAAAAATATAATTTGCCAATCATCATGAATGTTGATGATCGAGGATACATGACGGAAGAAGCTGGACCAGACTTTGAAGGTGTTTTCTATGATGATGCGAATGCTATTTCATTGAAGAAGCTTGAAGAAAATGATGCACTCATTAAAGCTGAAGACATTACTCACAGTTATCCATTCGATTGGCGTACCAAGAAACCAGTCATTTTCCGTGCGGTACCGCAATGGTTTGCTTCAATCGAACCAATTCGCCAAGAAATTTTGGATAGTTTGGATGATGTTAATTTCCAACCTGAATGGGGGCACAAGCGCCTTGCAAACATGATTCGTGATCGCGGTGATTGGGTGATTTCACGTCAACGTGTTTGGGGTGTGCCATTGCCAATCTTCTATGCTGAAGATGGGACCGCTATTTTGGAACAATCAATTATTGATCATGTTGCTGACTTAGTTGCACAAAATGGTTCAGATGTTTGGTTTGAACGTGAAGCCAAGGAACTATTGCCAGAAGGTTATACGAATGAACATTCACCAAATGGTGAATTCACGAAGGAAACCGATATTATGGATGTTTGGTTTGATTCAGGATCATCACACACAGCTGTGATGGCACAACGTCCAGAGCTGTCATTCCCTGAAGATTTGGTTTTGGAAGGTTCAGACCAATACCGTGGCTGGTTTAATTCATCATTAATTACATCAGTAGCTATCCATGACAAGGCACCATACCGTCGCGTGATTTCACAAGGTTTCGCCTTAGATGGTAATGGGGATAAAATGTCTAAGTCAATTGGGAACACAGTTTCACCAAATGACATTACCAAGAAGATGGGGGCTGAAATTATTCGTTTGTGGGTAACTTCAGTTGATACATCCGGCGATGTCCGTGTTTCAGAGGATATTTTGAGTAAGACCTCAGAAGTTTACCGTAAGATCCGTAATACGATGCGTTATTTGCTTTCAAATACGTCAGATTACAATCCTATGGAAAATGCGGTACCATACCGTGATTTAACACCAGTTGATCAATACTTCTTCGCACACTTCAACGAATTGGTTCGTGATATGCGCCGTGCCTATGATGAATACGATTTCCAACAAGTTTATAAGTTGTTGATTAATTTCATCAACGTCGATTTATCTGCTTTCTATTTGGACTTCGCTAAAGATATTTTGTATGTTGAGGCGCCAAATGGGCATGCACGTCGTTCATTACAAACAGTTTTGTACCGAATCTTAGTTGATTTGGATAAGTTGATTTTGCCAATTTTGCCACACACTGCCGAAGAAATCTTTGATTACTTACCATATGAAGCTGGTGATTATGCCTTCTTGACTGAAATGCCTGCTGTTGAAGACCTTGGTAATGTAACGCCTTTGATTACCCGTTGGACTGACTTTATGTCACTCCGTGATGCTGTGAATAAGGCTTTGGAAGTGGCCCGTGATGAAAAGTTAATTGGTAAGCCTTCAGAGGCTGCTGTGACGCTTTATCTCACTGATGACCAACAAATGCTGGTTGATAGCTTAGGACAAGATATTCGCGTTATCTTGATGGTCTCACAACTAACGTTGGCTAATGTCGCTGATGCTGGTGATGCGCCAGAATACGATGGTTATCACATTAAGGTTGAACATGCGGCTGGTGAAGTATCACCACGTGATCGGATGTACCATCTTGACCTTGGTACTGATCCAACGTTCCCAATGTTGTCAGCCCATGAAGCTGAAATTGTTCGCGCTAACTATCCTGAAGCAGTTGTTGAAGGATTAGAGGATTAAGAACAGCAAAAAACGTCTAACTTTAGTTAGACGTTTTTTTATTTTCGTAAAAAAAGGCTGAGGTTTTCACTGAGAACGCTTATAATAGGGGTATTAGAAAAATTCAGGAGTGGAGCGAACAAATGACAACATTATATTTTATCCGACACGGCAAAACCGAATGGAACCAAGAAGGTCGATTCCAGGGGGCGAATGGTGATTCCCCACTCTTACCTGAATCATATGAACAAATTAAGCAATTAGCACACCATCTTGCACCAATTCCATTTAAACATGCGTTTAGTAGTCCGATTAAGCGTGCAGTTGATACTGCTGAAGCAACATTGGCAGCGATGCACCAAGATGTTCCGTTGACGCTATTACCAGGTCTAAAAGAATTTGGAATGGGTGTCTGGGAAGGCATGCGCTTTGAAGATGTGAAACGTCAATATCACGATATGCATGAGGCTTACCGGCATCAGCCAGATTTATTTGATGCTGATCAAGTTCCAGGCGCAGAAAGCTTTGAACACGTGCAAGAACGATTTGTTAATGATGTTAAAGCAACCGTTCAGCAATATGGTGGTCCAGATGTGAACTTAATCTATTTTAGTCATGGGATGGCATTAACTGCAGGGATGGGGGCGCTCTTACAAGTTCCACTATCTGATGTCCGTAAAGAAGGTGGATTGAGCAATACAAGTACATCTATTTTAGAAACTGATGACGGTGAACATTACCGTGAAGTCGTACGCAATGATGTTAGCTATTTGGGTGGTACACAAGACGAAACAAATACAGTGTAAAACGAAAAGAGGTTGATGAACATGCAAGAACAAACAGATCCACAAACTGAATCAGAGGAAACCGACAGTCAGCAGCAACAAGCTGATATGCAACGTTTGGTCAAAGAAATTGAAGCACATCCTGAAAATTGGCAGGCTTATGCAGATTTAATCAATGTTTTGACGGCTACCGGAAATTTTGTAGAGGCCGAAGAATTGGGGCTCAAAAGTTTGTCACTTTTTGAAGACGATGCACAAGCCAAAGCGTATTTGGCTTATAGTGTTGGAAATGTTTATTATGCAGCTGGAAGTTATGCGCAAGCCCAAAATTTCTTTCAACTTGTTCAATTACCAGAACTGGCACATGATGTCACGATGATGCAGGCGCAAGATTGGTTTGCGCAGAAAAATTACAAACAAGCCTTAGCCTTCGCCTTAACGGGGACTGAACAAGATGCACAAGATGTGGATGCTTTCGACTTGTTAGGTAATATTTGGTTGGCTTTGGACCAATTCGATGAAGCACAAGCGGCATTTGAACGAGTTCTGGCCATTAATGGCGATGACTTTGAGGCGAACTTCGGTCGTGGCCTATTAGCACAAGTAGTGGCGATCGATGACGAAAACCAATGGTTTAGTTATGCGGAAGCACTCGATGCTACAAAGTTCAAACAAAAAACACAACAATTAAATGATTTGAGTCAGGTGATTGTTAACAAGCAACAAGGAGAACAAACTGTTGATGGCAAACCAACTGAATGATGCAACAAATGAAAAACCGCAACTTGTTGGATCAGTTGAGAATATCGTTTTTGCTGCACAAGATTCTTTTTATAAAGTATTAGCCGTCCGCGTTGAATCAGCTAATTTTGAGTTTGATGATGAGGAAATGACGGTAACAGGTAGTTTTGGAGATATTCAAATTGGTGGCGATTACACGTTTGCTGGTCGTATTACAACCCATGCACGATATGGTGAACAGTTTCTAGCAGAAAATTATCAACGCGAAGCCATTACTTCAGCGAAGGGTGTGATTGATTACTTATCAGGGGATCGGTTTCCTGGGGTAGGTAAAGCAAGTGCGACAAAAATTGTTGACACCTTAGGTTCAGATGCCATTGATAAAATTTTGGATGATGCACATGTTCTTGATCAGTTGGGACTTTCAGAAAAGGTCCAAGCGACCCTTGTAGAACGATTGGAAGAGGCTGATGGGGTTGAGCGAACGATTATTGCGCTGAATAACTTTGGGTTTGGCTCTAATTTGGCAAACGAAATTTATGAAAAGTATCAAGCCAAAACGCTGCAGGTATTGAAAGAAAACCCATACCAGCTAGTAGCAGACATTAACGGCGTTAGTTTCAAACGTGTGGACCAAATTGCCGCTGAACAAGGGATTGAACCTGATGATCAACGACGCATAGAGGCGGCGGGTTTAACCACCATTAATCGAGCGACATTTGAATCGGGTGATACGTATATTTTGTTGAATCAGTTGTTGCAAGAAGCACAGCGAATGCTTGAACAAGGCCAGAGTGAACCAGTTTCGGTCGCGGCAATTCAAACGGCACTACTAAAATTAACGGAGCAAGGTGATGTGGTGGCTGAAGCTGACCATCTGTATTTACAGTCAGTTTATCAAGCTGAAAAGGATATTGCGGATAAATTGATTCGCTTGACGCGTATGAAAACTGCGAAATTCGAGCGGGCAACGGTTGTTAAAAAAGTGGCAGCAGTCGCGAAGCAAAATGATTTTGCTTACGATGAAAATCAAACAGATGCGATTATATCAGCACTAACCAGTCATTTGTTTATCTTGACAGGAGGGCCGGGAACTGGAAAGACAACTATCTTAAATGGGATTGTCAAGACGTTCCGTTTACTCGCGCAAAGTGAAGGTATGCCAGCTGATAAAATAACAGATAGTATTATGTTAGCGGCGCCAACTGGACGGGCCGCAAAGCGCCTCTCAGAAGCCACACAAATGCCCGCATCAACGATTCATCGTTTACTTGGCATTACAGGTCGAGAGACTGCACGTGATCTGGACGTTGAAGAACTTGAAGGACAACTATTGATTATAGATGAGATGTCTATGGTCGATACTGAGTTATTTGCCCTACTTTTGAAAGCTGTACCGATGGGGATGCAGGTTATTTTAGTGGGTGATAAAGATCAATTACCTTCTGTTGGACCAGGGCGTGTTTTTTATGACATTTTAGCAAGTGGGCTCTTAAATTATCGTGAATTAGAGGTGATTTACCGGCAAGGTAAAGGCTCGACAATCATTGAGTTGGCTCAGTCGGTGAAGCAAGGACAACTTCCAGCTGATTTTACGATGCAAAAAGCTGATCGATCGTATTTTAATGCTAGCGCCCAACAAGTGCCACAACTCATTGAAAAAGTGGCAAGTTCATGGCGGGATAAGGGTTTTTCTGTAGCGGATATGCAGATTCTTTCACCTATGTATAAAACCCCGGCGGGGG
>NZ_JQBM01000003.1:61320-118768 GCF_001437355.1 Weissella viridescens
CATCACTTAAATAAAATCGCCCAGAACATCTTTAATCCAGCAAGTCCAAAAAAGCGGGAAATTGCGATGAATATGGGCGATAATGCCTACGTGTTACGCGTGGGTGATAAAGTCATGCAAACCACGAATGACCCTGAAAACAATGTGTTTAATGGTGATATTGGTTACATTCAAACAATTCTTTTAGCGAAAGATAAGGCAAATACGGAAAAGAAGGATTTGGTCAGCGTTGCTTTCGATACAGGTGATGTCGATTATACGCGGCAAGACTTGAATCAATTAACCTTAGCCTATGCGACCACGATTCATAAAGCTCAGGGGTCAGAGTATAAACTAGTCATTATGCCCATGGTACGTCCATTTGCACGCATGCTGCAACGGAATCTGTTATATACAGGGATTACCCGAGCGAGTGAATCACTGGTCTTGCTTGGTGAGCAGTCAGCTTTTGCACAGGCGGCGCAGACCGAAGGTATTATGCGGCATACCACGTTACAGGAACGGTTGGCACAACTAAGTCACGGTGCACCTAATAAAGTGGCAACCGATCAAAAATCAGTTGATAAACCAAGCCAAACTGTATCAGTAGTGGAAGCAGTTAACCCAAATGAAGCAAATTCACAAAGTGCGACGACCAAAGAAGCTCAAACACCGAAAACAACGGTTTTAACTGCTAAATTAATTGCAAATCAAGAAATTGACCCAAACATTGGCATGGATGGCTTGACACCAGCTGATTTTAAGCGTTAAAATTAATCTACAATTGTGGCAATTTGTCACTCTGCACGCTTCATTGCAAGCGCGATGAAAGTGGCAGCGTAATGAATTGAATAAATAGCTAAATGAAAAGGGGTTTTTGATATGTCAGGACACAGTAAATGGCACAATATTCAAGGACGTAAGAACGCCCAAGATGCCAAGCGTGGTAAGATTTTCCAAAAGTTATCACGTGACTTGTATACAGTTGCTAAAGAAGGTGGTGCTGATCCAGATTCAAATGCCGCTTTACGTTTGGTAATGGATAAAGCTAAGGCTGCCAACATGCCTAAGGACAATATTCAACGTGCGTTGGATAAGGCCTCAGGTGCTGATGGTGCCAATTACCAAGAATTGCGTTATGAAGGATATGGACCAGCTGGTGTTGGAGTCGTTGTGGATGCCTTAACGGATAACACAAACCGTACTGCTTCATCTGTTCGTGCTAGTTTCAAGCACTTCGGTGGTGAACTCGGAACTTCTGGTTCTGTGGCCTTCCAATTTGACCGTAAGGGTTACCTAGAAATCGAACGTACCGAAGATACAGACATTGATGAAGATCAATTGTTTGAAGATATTATTGAAGCCGGTGCTGATGATTTGAAGACATTCGATGATCAATTCGAAATCTATACTGACCCTAAGGTCTTTAAGGATGTTCGTGCTGCTTTGGAAGAGAAGGGTTACGACTTCGATACTGCTGAAGTAACCATGATTGCCCAAAACCCAGTGGCCGTTCCAGAAGACAAGCAAGAAACATTGGCTAATTTGGTTGACGAATTAGAAGACAACGATGATGTTTCAGCTGTCTACACAACTGCTGAATAATTTTTTAGAGATGCAATTCATTAGAATTGCATCTTTTTTTATTGACCTTTCTTAAAAAAAGCACTATTCTAGATGTATAGTTTATTAAATAGTTTGATAAGTCGTTAACGTGTTCTGCCACAGACTTCATCCGTGAAAAAGGTACTACAGACGACATGAGGGTTTTCTTGTGTCGTTTTTCTTTTCCATAAATCTAGTCACAACAGAGACTTTAGTGGCTTTGAGTCGTAGGAGAAGGGATATTATGTTAGAACGTTTTTTTAAATTATCGGAAAACCATACCGATGTAAAGACTGAGGTAATTGCTGGGTTAACGACATTCGTTGCGATGGCTTATATTATCTTTTTGAATCCAGCCGTCCTATCTCTGACAGGGATGCCAAGTCAAGGTGTTTTCTTGGCCACCATCTTAACTGCAGTTACGGGAACTTTGATTATTGGGCTGTTTGCTAATTTACCATATGCGATTGCACCATCAATCGGGATGCAGGCCATGTTTACCTACACAATTGTCTTTGGACTTGGTTTCACTTGGAAACAAGCCTTAGGAATGGTGTTTTTGGTCGGTTTGGTTGATGTGATTATTACCTTAACAAAGGTTCGATCAGCAATTGTTAAGGCAATTCCAGATCAAATTAAGCATGCGATTGCTGCCGGTATTGGATTATTTATTGCCTATATTGGTTTGAAAAATGCGGGATTCTTAAACTTTATTATTGATCCTTCTAACATTACTGCAATTAATAATAAGCCATATACACCAGGGATGGCGGTTAATTCAATTAACAGCATGTTAGCCAACGGTGGTGTGACGCCAGAAATTACGACGTTCAATTCAGCACCTGTTTTGTTAGCTTTGATTGGCTTTATTATTTTGGTTATCATGGTGATTTTAAACGTACCTGGGGCATTCTTGATTTCGGTCATCGTGACGACCTTAATCGGAATCCCAATGGGTGTAACGAACACCCACATTGATGCTTTAGGCTCATTTGGCTCAACTTTCAAAGACTTTGGAGATATCTTTGGACAGGCGCTGGGTAAGGATGGACTTTGGTCAATGTTTACCACACCTAAGAATATTCTTGTTGTGATTTTAACTGTCTTCACAATGGGATTGTCTGGTTTGTTTGATGCCATTGGAACCTTTATCGGAACGGGAATTTCATCTGGAATCTTCACGAAGGAAGATCAAAAGGAATTCTACGACGGCAAAGGCTTCAAGTCTAAGATGGACCGTGGTTTGGTTGCGGATACTTTTGCAACGATGTTTGCGGGTATTTTTGGTACTTCAAATACGACAACTTTTATTGAATCAACTGCTGGAATTAAAGCCGGCGGTCGCACTGGTTTAACGTCAGTCGTGGTTGCCATCGGCTTCATTTTCTCAATTATTGCTGCACCATTAGTAGGTGTTATTCCGGGTCAAGCTACGGCACCCATTTTGATTATTGTTGGAATCTCAATGATGAATGAATTTACACAAATTGATTGGGATGATTTGGAAGTTGCCATTCCGGCCTTCTTCACGGCAGCGTTTATGGCCTTTTCATATTCAATTTCGTATGGAATTGCAGCAGGGTTCATCTTCTATGTATTGATTAAAACGATTAAGGGTAAGTTCAAGCAAATTAGTCCGATTTTGTGGATTATCACACTGCTATTCGTTTTGAATTTTGTTTCAATTGCATTAAATTAAATAAAATAAAATCAGTGCCTTTGGGCGCTTTTTTTTTGGAAAAAATTTGGTAAGGTGCGTCTATATTCTTGAAATTCCTAGAAAGGAGGTATTAATCATGCTTGAACTATTTTCAAAATTGATAACAAAAGCAGTCAAACAAGTTGCCTCAGATATTTATTTTAGACCACAAGCTCAAGAAATCATGGTCGGATTTCTAACGCCAAACGGATATGTAACACAACCATCTTTACGATTAGAGATTGGGCAAGCGCTGATACGTTTTTTGAAATATGAAGCGCACCTCGACTTAGCTGAAAATCGGCGACCACAGGCAGGTCAGTGGACTTACACGTATCAGGTACATCACCTACATTTACGTATCTCAACAGTTGGGGACTTTATGTTAGCTGAAACAATGGTGATTCGAATCATTTATCCGCTCGTTCAAATTGCAGGACCCTTACAGCATAATACGGCAGTCCAAATCTTTGGTAAACGTATGCGCCATAGTACTGGTCTCTGGGTGATTGGGGGAGCTATGGGCGCTGGGAAATCAACTTCTTTAGCTTATTTGATTCAACATTTTTTAGCAGATCAAGTCGTTTTATCGATTGAGGACCCTGTTGAGATTACACAACCAGCCGTTTTACAGTTACAGGTTAATGACCAAGCAGATATGACGTATGCACAATTGTTTAAACTTTCGCTAAGGCACCATCCCCAAGTAATCGTTATTGGTGAGATTCGCGATGCACAAACGGCAGCGCAAGTAGTAGAGGCAGCTTTGTGTGGGCATTTGATTTTGACAACAATTCACGCCCTAGGTCTAAATGAAATTGTGCAACGCTTTTTGAATTTAGGTGTGGACATTGGCGATTTAAATCAAGTTTTAACGGGGCTAGCTTTTCAAGTTCGACAACGACAAAATTTTGAATTTAGCTATCAATTCTTAAAGAAAAAAACATGAGATTTCGACGACTTTGGTCACGTAAGCGTCAAGCTGAATTTTTCAACCGTTTAAGTTACTTACTAGAAAATGGGTTTGATTTACAAACCGCTTTGGCACTAATACAGCGAAGCTGTTCGAAATGGTCAGCGGATATAGATGTAATCGTGGCAGATTTGGCACAGGGGAAACTGTTATCGGTTTGCTTAGCGCGATTCGTTAATCCAAGCATCATTGCAGAATTGACGCTTGTTGAACTACATGGACAACAACAACGTTTTTTAAAAATATTGGGCGATCGAGAACGCCAGCATGCGCAACATGTCCAAAAGTTTTGGCAATTGGCGTCCTATCCCATCTGTCTATTTATCCTGATTTTAGGGATGGCAGGTTATTTTTCGGTAACTTTAACGCAATCAAGTCGCCTTTGGACTGTTTTAATACATGTAGGCGTAATGCTAACGGCCGCAGGATTAAGTTTAACCGCGTGCGTATATTTGAACGGTTTACACGTTTTAATGCGATTGCCGTATGTTGGCCAAATTTGGCGATTGAGATTACAAGCGCAACTGTGTTTCCAGATTGGCTGTTTGTTGCAAGGTGGGGTTCAACTAACCGATGTTTTTGAATACTTACGAACGCATCACCAATTACTACAATCCAAATCTGGCAAACTAATTCATCAGGCTGTCACAGATGCCTTAAAACAAGGCTTACCATTAATAGGTGTTTTAAAGTGTATGCCAATATTACCAGAAACAGTGCAAACGCTGTTTGAATCAGGGCACCCAGCCAAGCAAGTCGGAATAGAACTACAGATATTGGCGGAGGATTTGAATAAGCTCGTTGAGCGCAAGATTGAAGTTTATTTACAGTTGTTACAGCCTTTGTTATTTGTCCTTTTAGGTGGATGCATCATCGCGCTGTATGGTGAATTTATTTTACCGACCTACCAAAATTTTGAGGAGCGCTTTTAATGAACGGTTTAGAGCAAATTAAAAAACGAACAGGCTTCACCTTAATTGAGGTCATTACAACAATTTTTATTATGAGTTTATTGATGATGCTCGTTCTGCCCAATGTTAACCGTATCCGGCAGTTTGCAGAAAAAAAGCAGAGTGAAGCATTTTGTCACCATGTTCAAAATCAAGTGGATCTTTTTAAAGGACAATATCCAGGATATGATGTTTCATTACCAAGCTTGGCGGAACACGGATTTATGTCTAAAGCCCAAGTTGAACAGTTTGAACGTGAGAAACTCATTTTACGTGGTGACCAAGTTAAACGACCTGAATAATGGACGCTAAACGTTCTGGATTTTTACTAATTGAGATTCTCGTAGGGTGTGTGATTATGTGTACATTGTTGATGTTTACCTTTCATGGGCGTTACAGCCGTTCTTGGTCCACGGTAGAAAATGAATTTGATCGGTGTTTTACATCAGCCAGATTCCAATCCAGCCTTACTGGTCGTCAATTTAATGTTTATACAAAAAATGAAGCGATTTATGTGAATCGCATAAAAATTCCACTACCTTCAGAGTGGAAAAATGATTGGTCACCGCGAATTGAGGTACACGCACATGCCATCACAGGTGGAACGTTATCTTTTTTTAATCCGAAAACAAAGGATCGTAAACGACTTGTTTTTCAAGTAGGGGGTGGTACCTATACCTGGCGTTAAACGAACTGCTTTTATCTTAAGTGAATGTTTATTATGTTTACTACTTGTTGTAGGTACTGTGATGCCCATAGGCCGGATGCTACGTCATGAACTACAGGTGATGCGACAGGAGCGGACAATTTGTGAAAAAATTAAACAAGCCTATCTAAAAAATGAGATGGATTGGTATGTACAAATACAGAAAAGGTAGTTTGTTGATTGAATTACTGTGTAGCTTAATCATTTTACAGGGGGTGTTTGTTTGTGTGAGTCATGCACAGCAGTCATTAGCACAGTGGCGAATTGAGCAACGACAGTATCAACAGCAAATTGGGAATTTTATCGTAACTCAGCATTTGCAACATCACTTAGGAGGTGGTCGTATTCTAGATGTCGGGGAACGACGAATTAAAATTAAACATCCACGTGGCGTCGTCTATACAATCGAACAAAAGAAACAGTCCTTGGTTAGTGTGACGCAAAATGGAGGGAATTTTGTTTTAATGAATCAAGTACAACAAGTAACGTTCAAACGTTTGTCGCATGCATGTTTTCAAATGTTTTTCATTCATCAAAAGGGGCAAAGGGATGTCCAAGAAGTGCATATTTAGTTGGACGAGACGCGCATTTTGTTTCGAACTCGTTTTATTTTCGCTTTTCGGATTAAGTTTTTTTGGCTACCAATTACAAAATAACTTGGTGCAAATAAAACGACTGACCATCATTGAACAACAGTATTGGCGTCATAAAACGAAGGCTCTTGACCTCATCCAAAAATTAACACAACCGTTTCCAAAATTTGTCGAAAAGGAGGGTTATCGAATTTGTTATCATAAGGCATATCATGCCTATGATGTCGTTGCTCCTGATCAAACACAAGTTTCAATATATCGGCCATACAATGGGAGATGACTATCAATTTACGCTGAAACGGCGTATAATTGAATATCTAAAAAGATAAATAATTGGAGGGATAAATGCCCATGTATGAAGCGATTGAAAAAGCTATAAAAAAAATGCAAGCTGCCCAAGCGCAACTTGCCGAAAAATTGGATATCCCCGCCATTGAAGCCCTGATTATTGTGTTAGAGGCGCTTAATCGACAAAATGATGATGCCTTTAACGAATTAGATCAAGCGGATCGTAAGTTTATTCGGCAAACACTTAAGGAAAGTGACTTTAACACATTAACACCAGAACAAAAGCGGCAAGTGTTGCAGCTTGTTCTAGTTGCAACCATGCAAGAAGATAAGTTGCAAGGTAATTACCAGGTTACGCCAGATGCGATTGGTATGTGGGTAACGTTCTTTGTTGAAGCCTTTTTGAACCCTCAACAGACTAGCCAAGTCTTAGATATTACAGTTGGATCAGGAAATCTGCTTGCAACCGTTAACCTAGCCTTACAGCAACGTGGGGACACGACGACATATTATGGTGTTGAAAATGATGATACGCTTATTACCATTGCCAGTGGCGTTGCTGCTCTTTTAGGTTTAGATTGGCAATTAGATCATCAAGATGCGCTTGCGGATACACCTGATTTAAGTGACAAGATGGACGTTGTTGTTGCAGATTTGCCCGTGGGATATTATCCAAAGGAGTTGGATGCGGGCTACCAAACTGTTGTTGAAGATGGTTTGACGCATGTGCATCATCTACTCATTGAGAAGGTTATGGAAACACTACGACCTGGGGGCCTTGGTTTGTTAATTGTGCCAGCACACTTATTTGAATCAGAACAGGCGCCCCAACTACTGAAGTATTTCCAAAACGATGGTATCTATTTCCAAGGATTTATCCAATTCTCAGACAAATTGTTTTTGGATAAGCAAGCAAGCAAGGCATTGTTGCTAGTACAAAAGCCGGGGGCAGACGCGGTTCAGGCTGAACCAGTAATGTTAGCCAAAGCCCCAGACGTGGGACAAAAAGAAGAGAATTTAAACTTTGTGAACCAAATGCAGACATGGCTTTCGGATAATTATCTCAGCCACTAAATTTGAAAAGACAGTTTGACAGAGTAAGTCATGTTAAGCTGTTTTTTTTGTAAATTAGGGGATACCGCGTAAATTTGTTACAATAAAGTATTAAACCAAGCTGGAAAGGGGGGATGAGGATGTTTGCTCAAATAATTGTTGATGTACCAACGATGCAAACGAACCAACCCTATACTT
This sequence comes from Weissella viridescens, assembly GCF_001437355.1. Taxonomy (GTDB): domain Bacteria; phylum Bacillota; class Bacilli; order Lactobacillales; family Lactobacillaceae; genus Weissella; species Weissella viridescens. The sequence continues at coordinate 69,365 of NZ_JQBM01000003.1, forward strand.
ATGCCATTCCAGACAAATTTGTGGCGGTTGTTGAGGCTGGGATGCGGGTTGTCGTTCCTTTCGGTAAGGGTAGCCGACAAGTACAAGGATTTGTGGTTGGTCTGCAAGATGACTATCATGGTGAGGTGGATTTAAAAGAAATTACTGATGTCGTTGATGTGGCACCTGTTCTAAATGCAGAAATGCTTGAATTAGCCGATTGGGTTGCTCGTGAGAATTTTGCCTTTAAGATTAGTGTCTTACAGGCGATGTTACCTAATGTGATGCGGGCCAAGTATGTGAAAACCGTTCAGTTACGTGACCCTGCGCTTTTAGAAACAGATGCGATGCTGCGTGATTTTTTCACCGATCGTTTTGAGGTACCGTTGGACGACAATCATGTGACACCTGAAGTGTTAACGGCGTTACATAAATATGCCCGCTTAGGTCAAGTGGCCATCAATTATCAAGTGGGTAATCGTGCGAAAATTAAATTGGTTACGGCTGTTAAACCAATCTTGTCGGCTGAAAAGTATGATGAAATTCGGCAAGGGCTACGTCCTACGGCCAAGAAACAGGCACGATTATTGACGTATTTGATGACGGCTTCTCCAAATTGGATTGCACAAAAAGAAATTATTGATGCGACTGCGGTCGATTACACGACATTGAAGAAGGCCGAAACAAATGGGTGGATACAAAAAGGTGAAATTGAACAATATCGCTTACCAAAGTTAACCTCAGCTATCACGGCGACTGAGCCGTTACCGCTAACAGAGCAACAAGCACATGTTTTTACAACGCTGTCAGAGAATCTGACGGATGATGCGAAAAGTCAGACGTACTTATTGGAAGGTGTGACTGGTTCTGGGAAAACCGAAGTGTACTTACAAGCAATGGCAACAGTTCTAGCGCAAGGAAAAACAGCCTTGATGTTGGTTCCAGAAATCACGCTAACACCTCAGATGGTACGCCGCGTGAAAAGTCGCTTTGGTGAAGCTGTAGCTGTTCTACATAGTGCGCTTTCCGACGGTGAACGCTATGATGAGTGGCGCCGGATAGAGCGTGGCGAAGCAAGGGTAGTCGTTGGTGCCCGTTCAGCTATTTTTGCTCCCTTACAGGATATCGGACTTATCATTTTGGATGAAGAACACGATGCCTCGTATAAGCAGGAAGAAAATCCGCGATATCATGCGCGTGATGTTGCACTTTGGCGGGCGTCTTACCATCGAGCCACAGTGGTCTTAGGCTCGGCAACGCCTTCTTTAGAAAGTCGTGCTCATGCCCAACAAGGGCAGTACACGCTATTGCGGTTGACCCAACGAGTCCAAACTCAGCCATTGCCACCGGTAAGTTTGGTCGATATGCGTGAGTCCATTAAATCCGGCTCCGATGATTTATTTTCAAATGAACTATTGGAAGCTTTACGTCAACGATTGGCACGCGGCGAACAAAGTGTCTTAATGCTTAATCGCCGCGGTTACGCTAATTATGTTAGCTGTCGTGATTGTGGCTTTACGCCAACATGTGTTAACTGTGATTTGGCTTTAACCATGCATAAAGTAACCAATAGTCTAATTTGCCATTATTGTGGTTATCAAGAACCAATTCCGAAAACATGTCCTAACTGTGGTTCACAGCGTATTCGGCCCTTTGGCGCGGGCACGCAAAAAGTTGAAGCGATGCTTAAAGAATACTTACCGACTGCACGTGTGTTACGAATGGATCAGGATACAACCAGAAAAAAAGGGGCGACTGACGGCATGCTGGAAGCTTTTGGTAACCACGAAGCTGACATTTTACTTGGCACGCAAATGATTGCTAAAGGGCTTGATTTTCCCGATATCACGCTAGTTGGCGTGCTTAATGCTGATACAACGTTGGCTTTACCCGACTATCGTGCTGCTGAACGCACTTTTCAGCTATTAACACAGGTTTCGGGGCGAGCAGGACGAGCGGATAAACCAGGGGAAGTGATCGTGCAAACGTATAATCCAGAACATTATGCGTTACGGTTTGCACAAACGCATGATTATGAAGGCTTTTACCAGTATGAAATGGCAATTCGTAAAGAATGGCAGTACTCGCCGTACTATTACACCATTCAACTCAAAGTTTTACATGAATCGCAAACTGAATCAGCTCGCGTCGCCTATGAGATTGCGGATTGGTTGAAACCGTATCTTGATTTACAAACGGTTATGCTCGGGCCATCGGCTGGGTCGGTAGCACGGCTGAATAACAAATATGTTTACCGTATTGTCATTAAATATCGGCAAAGTGCTAAATTATTTGAAGCACTAGACGAGTTAATGCAAGCTGGACAACGATTACAGCGACAGAAGGTCACACTATTGATTGACCGTGATCCGGTCAACTTTGTTTAATCGTCAAGTTGTTGGCGGTTAACATACATAATGCACTTTAAAAAAGGAGTAATGATGTCAAAGAATATTATTTTTATGGGAACACCAGATTTTTCAGTCCCAATTTTAGAAGCAATTGCGCAAGATGATGCGTACCATGTGGTTGCGGTGGTGACACAACCTGATCGTCCCGTCGGTCGCAAGCGCGTCCTAACCCCAACCCCTGTAAAAAAGGCAGCTGTAGCGTTGAATTTACCAATCCTACAACCTGAAAAATTGAGTGGTTCAGATGAACTCGCAACCCTTATCAATAGCGAACCGGATCTAATTATTACGGCGGCTTACGGTCAATTTTTACCGACCAAACTATTAAATGCAGCTAAAATTGCAGCAATTAATGTACATGCATCTTTGTTACCTAAGTATCGAGGTGGTGCACCCATTCATTATGCAGTGATGAACGGTGATGCTAAGACTGGTGTAACAATTATGTATATGGTCAAGGCCATGGATGCGGGTGATATTATTAGTCAAGCAGATTTGACAATTGGCGCCAATGATACGACAGGTGAGATGTTCGATAAATTAAGTCAGCTTGGTCGTGATTTGTTAATGGAAACGTTACCGCATTTGATTGATGGAACAAGCTCGCGTACCCCGCAAGATCCTGCTCAAGTGACTTTTTCACCAAACATAACTCCCGAACAGGAAGTTTTAGATTTTAAGGCTTCAGCACAATCAGTGCACAACCATGTTCGAGGTTTAAATCCTTTTCCAACGGCCCACACGACAATTAATGGGGTTCGGACAAAGATTCAACGAACGCATCTTATTGACGCAACGACTGAATTACCCGCTGGGTCAGTCGTTAAGAAAACGAAAAAAGAACTTTGGCTGGCAGCTGGTCAACACACTGTGGTGGCCATTGATGAGATTCAACCAGCAGGAAAACCCAAAATGACTGTTTCAGATTATCTGAACGGCCACGCAAAATTCAACGAAGGTGATCAGGTAATCGATGATGAGTAAACAACAAACAGCAATTAGTAAGTGGGAAAAGACAAATCCACGGGCCATGGCCGTAAGAACACTTGAAAAGGTGCGAACAGGATCATATTCAAACCTAGAGTTGAATGCCATGATTAAACAAGCCGATTTGTCAGAACGTGACATCCACTTTATGACAACAATGGTCTATGGGGTTATTCAACATCGCTTAACGTTAGAATATTGGTTGAAGCCTTTTATTAAGAACCCGAACCGCCTTGATCCATGGGTTCGAGAACTCTTTATGATTTCGTTGTTTCAGTGGCAATATTTGGATAAAGTACCCAAACGTGCAGTCTTTGATGAGGCTATCAATATTGCTAAAAAGCGTGGACATGACGGTATCCGACGTATGGTGACAGGAACATTACACGCCATGGATCGACAAGGGTTACCGGATACGGATAAGATTACGAATCCAACAGAACGTCTTTCAGTCCAAGAATCGTTACCCATTTGGATTATTGACTTACTTGTCGAACAATATGGGGTTGAACGGACTGAAAAAATTGCGGCAAGCATCAACCACGCACCGGCCCAATCAGCTCGTGTGAACACAGCCTTAGCCAGCGTTGATGAAGCCATTAGTGATTTGGAATTTGAAGGGTTCAAGGTAACGCGCTCGGAAGTTTCTCCAGTCGGACTTCGCTTGGAAAATGGCCATGCAGCTAGCTCACATGCTTTTGAAGCTGGCTTAATTACACTGCAAGACGAGGCTGCCATGCTGATGGTGCCAAGTCTTGAAATTGCACCTGATATGCGCGTGTTGGATGCTGCTGCTGCGCCAGGTGGTAAAACCACCCAAATTGCAACTTATTTGGATGCTACGCAGGGTGGAAGTGTGGATGCCCTAGATATTCATGACCACAAAGTTAAACTAATTGCGGAAAATGCTTATCGGCTGGGTGTGGCTGACCGAGTGAAGGCGCATTCGCTTGATGCACGAAAAGTGGATGATGCTTTTGAAAATGAGACGTTTGATCGCATTCTAGTCGATGCACCATGTTCCGGTTTGGGATTGTTACGACGTAAACCTGAAATTCGTTACGAAAAAACACTTGATGATAGTCGTAATTTGCAAAAAATTCAGCTTGAAATTTTAAACGCTGTTGCTGATAAATTAAAGGTTGGTGGTCGTCTAGTTTACGGTACATGTACTTTTGTAAACCTTGAGAATGACGATGTAATTCAAAAATTCTTGGCAGCACATTCTAATTTTAGAATTGCTAAAAGCATGGTAGAATTAGACTTATCAATTGTTGATGAACAACAATTAATTCACATTATGCCGGATCAATATGGCACTGATGGATTCTTTATTGCAACACTAGAACGTACTGAGAAATAGATCGGATAAAAGATGGAGGTCGCTATGAAAATAGCATATGCAACTGATACTGGGAGAGTCCGCGCCGATAACCAAGATTATGTTGGTGCTTTTAAAAATCAGTTGGGTGTTCAATTAGCAATAGTAGCAGATGGGGTCGGCGGTGAGCAGGCCGGAGATGTCGCTTCGAATATGGCGGTGTCACATTTAGGTAATGCTTGGCGACAAGCAACGGTGCAAACAATCGCTGAAGCAAAGACTTGGATTGTCCAAGCCATTCAACAAGAAAATGCAACAATTTTAGAAACAGCTGGACGGTACCGAACACTGGAAGGTATGGCCACAACAATTGTATTGGCCGTCATTTTTCCAGATCAAATTTGTTTTGGAAATCTTGGTGATTCACGAGCCTACATGCTACGGAATGCACAATTGTTTCAAATTACAGAAGATCATAATTTAGCACAAGAACTGGTTCGAGCCGGATCAATGACGCCTGATGAAGCAAGCGTTAATGGTGGTCGAAATGTTTTAACACGTCAGTTGGGCGTTAATGAAGAAACTGAAATCGATTTGTTTGATTTTGCCCTACAACCAGGTGATGAAATTTTACTAACAACGGATGGCTTAGTGAAACATTTGAGTGATCAAGTCATCTATGACACATTGACACAAGTCTCATCAATGACTGAGGCGGTGTCACAACTAATCCAACAAACAAATGAAGCTGGTGGAAGCGATAATGTGACGGTTTTGTTAGGGTACCAAGAAAGTGAGGATGCCTAATGCAACCAGATCAAGTAATTGGCGGACGTTATAAAATAATTGGCCCACTGGGTGAGGGTGGTATGGCCAATGTTTATCGTGCCTATGACATGATTTTGGATCGGGAAGTTGCCTTGAAAATCATGCGCTTAGATATGCGAGATGATCCCATTGCTAAGAAACGCTTTGAAAATGAAATTCGGGCTTCAACTGAACTTGTTCATCCAAATATCACACAGGTTTATGATTATGGGGATGATGACGGGAATCAGTATTTAGTGACTGAGTATATTTCCGGTCCAGACTTGAAACGTTACGAGACGGATAATTTTCCACTCCCCTTAACAAAGGTCGTGGATATCATGGGGCAAGTCTTGAGTGGTGTCCAGGAGGCCCATAATCACGGTATTATTCATCGTGATTTAAAGCCACAAAATGTCTTAATGACAGTGGATGGGACTGCGAAAATTACGGATTTTGGGATTGCACGTGCGCAATCTTCGTTCGGTATGACGCAAACCAATATGGCGATTGGTTCTGTGCATTATATGGCACCAGAACAAGTCCGTGGTGAACCAGCAACACCGCAAAGTGACATTTATTCTCTGGGCATTATGTTATATGAGTTGTTGGCCGGCAAGGTACCTTTTGATGGGGAAACGTCTGTCGCAGTGGCCATTAAGCATACAACGGATCCTATGCCTTTGGTGCGCGAAAGTGACCCACGGATTCCACAAGCCGTAGAAAATGTTATTTTGAAAGCAACAGCTAAAAATCCACTGGAACGTTATGATTCAGCGAATGCCATGCGTATGGATTTAGCTACAGCATTGTCACCTGATCGCGTCAATGATGCACGTTGGATTAGCCCTTCAGCAAATGATGAGACTGAACCAACCAAAGTTATGACAACAATCAAGGGGCAAACGACTGCGAATGAAGCTAAGCTGTCTGAAAAGACAGCCACGGTTATGGCAGTTAATCGAGATAATGATGAGGCGACTGCGACAACTGCCGGACAGGCAGACCAACAACCAAAACCGTTTTATAAGAAGAAACGCGTGTGGCTTGTCGGTATTTTGGCTGTGCTTGCTGCCTTTATTATAGGTTTGACAATCTACGGCATGCAGACGCCTAAGCAAGCGACTGTTCCAGAAGTGCAAGATATGTCATTGCAATCAGCCAAGGATGAATTAGCTGCGGCTAATTTAAAGCCTGGAACGATTACCTATAAATATTCTGAAACAACAAAATCAGGGGATGTGTTGGCATCGCAACCCAAGGCTGGTGCCCATGTGGCTCGTGATGCCAAAATTAAGCTCACGGTTTCTAAGGGACCACATAAGATTCGTTTTGGCGATTATCGAAACGAAGCTTATGAGACGGTGGCTGATCGTTTAAAGGCTAAGGGGTATACAGTTACTAACAGTCACGAACACAGCGATTCTGTGCCGGTTGGGTATATTATTAAACAGAGTATCAAGCCGGACAAGAAAGTGATTCCTAATAAGACAACCGTTAATTTTGTCGTGTCGATGGGCCCAGAAAAAATCGATTTACCACAAGCCTCGCAAAAAAGTGTTGAGGATTCTGAGGCTGTCTCGCGCGCTACAAACCCATCAGTCGCATCTTCTAAGTCGGAACGACGTGAGGAGTCTTCAACATCTGAAACTTCACAGAGTACATCAAGTACAGATTCAGAAAAGCCTGACACCTATAGTAACTCTGAAGTTTCGCCTTCAACGCCTCAAGTAAGTTCTAGTTCAAGTACAACCGTATCAGGGCAAATGATTAAAGAGAGAAAGAGGTAGGTATGGCAGAATACCATGGACAAATCCAGTTATCTTTAGCCGGTTTCTACGATATTAAAACCGACGCTGGTGAAATGTTTCGAGCACGCGCTCGAGGTAATTTTCGAAAGAAAGATGTGAAACCATTAGTGGGTGATTTCGTTGTATTCTCAGCGACCCAAGCTGATGATGGCTATATTTTAAGTATTGATGACCGCCGTAATTCGCTTGTACGGCCACCTGTATCCAATGTTGATCAAGCCATCGTGGTGACTTCAGTGGAAATTCCAGAATACTCTAGTAATTTACTTGATCGCCAATTGGTAGCGCTTGAGGAACGGCAAATCGAACCCGTTATTTATTTTTCAAAGACTGACTTGATTTCTAGTGAATCGCGAGAATACTTACTGCAAGTTGCAAAAGGTTATCAACAAGCTGGTTATCAGGTGATTTTTCCAGAAGTTTCATTTGATGACGCTAGTTTAGATGAAATTCGAGCACTATTACCTGATAAGCTGACAGTCTTTATGGGACAAACAGGAGCCGGAAAGAGCACCTTGTTGAATCATCTGGTACCTGATTTGGACTTAGCAACAGGCGTGGTGTCAGAAACACTTATGCGTGGTAAACACACAACACGTCAAGTGGGTCTGATTGAGATGTATGGTGGTTTAGTGGCTGATACACCAGGTTTCTCTGCCTTTGAAGTGTTTGACATGGAAGCAAATCAATTGACCCATTATTTCCGCGAATTTAATCGATATAGTCCAGAATGTAAGTATCGGGGCTGTGTCCATTTGAAGGAACCAGGCTGTGCGGTGAAGCCAGCTGTCGAAATGGGCGAGATTATGACGTCACGTTATGAGAACTATAAAATGTTTTATGATTTGATTGAAGGCCGTCGTCCGGTTTATAATAAACATGATAAGAAACATTAAAAATAGAAAAAGAGGTTATGGATATGTCAATTAAAGTTGCACCATCAATTTTGTCAGCTGATTATTTGAATCTTCAAGATGACGTTGCGCTAGTCGAAGCGGCAGGCGCAGATATGTTACACGTTGATGTTATGGATGGCATGTTTGTCCCATCTATTTCATATGGTCCAGGTTGGGTCAAGGCATTGAAGCAAGTTACTAATCTACCATTGGATGTTCATTTGATGGTTGAAGAACCAGAACGTTACGTGGATGAATTTGCACAAGCAGGTTCTGATATTATTGGGGTGCAATATGAAGCAACACAACATATCCACCGTGCCCTTCAAATGATTAAGAATAACGGTGTTAAAGCTGAGGTTGTCATTAACCCCGGAACTGCAGTTGAACTGATTGAACCAGTCTTGGACATGGTTGACCAAGTATTGATTATGACAGTTAACCCTGGTTTTGGTGGTCAAAAGTTCTTACCATCAATGCTTAAGAAGATTGAAAAGTTAGCCCAAATTAAGCGTGATAATGGCTATACTTTTGATATTCAAATTGACGGTGGAGCTAATGATGAAACGACTAAGTTAGCCTATGAAGCCGGTGCAACTGTTGCAGTTGCTGGTTCATATGTTTATGACAAAGTTGATCCAGCTGCCAAGATTGCCCGTCTTAAGGAAGTGACGGCTGACTAATGGGTGATACCTTTCAAGTTTTAGTAGGCGGACCCGAAGCGGATTGGCCTGCCCAACTTAAACAAGGCCAATTGTCTGGACGGTGGGCAGCGGCTGATTGCGGTGCCTTACGGCTACTGGCTTTGGGGTATCAACCAGAATTGGTTGTTGGTGATTTTGATTCGATGTCAAAGGCGGAACAAGCTGATGTTTTTCAACAAGTTGCCCATGTGGTGACAAAGACAGATCAAAACCAGACTGATACCGAACTTTTGTTAACGACCTTAGAACAGATGTACGATATAGAACAGATTGATATTTATGGTGCAACTGGTGGCCGAATTGATCAAATTTTTTCAAATATTTGGATTTTTACCAACCCCAAATTTCAATCATTGTTGTCTAAGGTACGTGTTGTTGATCGTTATAATGAAATTACTTTTTATGAAGCAGGTCAGCATACAATTAACAAAAGTCCACAGATGAAGTACCTTGGATTTATGCCATTAACTCCGGTAACGCATTTAACACTTATTGATGAAAAGTATCCTTTACAGCAATGGAGTGGAAATCCTTACTCGTGGTCATCAAATGAATTTGTGGGTGATACAAATCATTTTAGCTTTGAATCAGGCATTGTAGCAGTGATTCAGAGCCGAGATGCAGAAATTTAAGCCGTCTGTATCTGATGTAAATTGTGTAAAGTAAAAATACTTTACACAAAACCCTTGCACAAGTGCGAGTGGTTTGGTATTATTATTCAAGTAAATAAAAGCACTAAAAAAATTTAGAGAGCTTAAGATTGGAGGGTAAACATATGGCAGTTGATTCAGTCAACGGAAAGCGTACTCGCTTTGGTAACCAACGTTCACACGCCCTTAACTCAAGTCGTCGTAGCTGGAAGCCAAACTTGCAAAAAGTGACGGTTAAGATTAACGGTTCAGCACCTAAGAAGGTGTACCTATCAGCTCGTACTTTGAAGGCTGGTTTGAAGAACGGTACAATTGAGCGTGTTTAATTAAAAAAGCTACCGATTATGGTGGCTTTTTTCTTTTATCACCAGAAACCTGTTAGAATAGAATGAGTTAAGAACGAGACATAATCGACAGGTTGCCAAGCAATGCATGGTGACAGTTTCAAACGGAGGTCAAACAACATGGCAGTTAAGATTCAAATCAATCAAGGAACTATTGAAATCGAAAATGATGTAATTGCAACAATCGTTGGTGGTGCTGCGACGGATAATTATGGTGTCGTGGGTATGGCTAGCCAAACCCCAGTTCGTGATGGTGTCAATCAGATTTTGAATGGAGATAACTTCGCAAAGGGTGTTGTTGTTCGTCAAGCGGATAATGGTGTGATTGTTGATGTCTACATTATTGTTGGTTACGGCATGAAAATCTCTGAAATTTCCAAGAGCGTCCAAGCACGCGTTAAAAATGATTTAAATGTGATGTTAGGTATTGTGGCACAAGAAGTGAATGTGACGGTACAAGGCGTCCGTATGCTTGAAGATTAGAACGGTAACGATAAGGAGTTAAGATTGTGGAAGTACTAACAGAAATTACCAATGTCGAATTTGGTAAGATGATTAATTCTGCAGCAAGCGCTTTGCAGGATAATGCAGAAAAAATCAATAAATTAAATGTTTTCCCTGTGCCTGATGGTGATACGGGTACAAACATGACCTTATCAATGGCGAGCGGTGCAGAGTACGAACGCGCTGAAGATGATACAAGCCTAGGGAGTTTAGCAAAGGCCACTTCAAAAGGGCTTTTAATGGGAGCACGTGGTAATTCAGGTGTCATCCTATCACAAATTTTCCGAGGGTTTGCAAATTCTGTTGATGGTAAACAAACCCTTTCAGCACGTGATTTTGCAGATGCCTTGATGGGTGGTGCAGAAACTGCGTATAAGGCAGTTATGAAACCCACAGAAGGGACAATTTTGACCGTCATTCGTGAGGCAGCAGCGGCAGCTAATCGTGCTGCTAAGCAGACCGAAGATGTGGTTGAAGTGATGCATGAAACATTGGATGCTGCGGAAAAAGCTTTGGCGAAGACACCAGACTTATTGCCTGCTTTGAAAGAAGTAGGGGTTGTTGATTCAGGTGGTCAAGGGCTTGTGATTGTTTTCCAAGCTTTTTACGGTGCTTTGTCAGGTGAAGAAATCATATCTGGAAATGTTGACAATGCAGGCCTAGAAGCGATGATTCAATCAATGCACAATGCGGGTGTTCAAGGTGATCTTGATCCACAAGACATTAAGTATGGTTACTGTACTGAGATTATGGTCGATATCGCTCAAGGAACGACCTATGACAAGGACTTTGATTATGATACTTTCTACAACTATCTTGCCGGATTAGGTGATTCATTGCTTGTTATCAATGATGACGAAGTTGTTAAGGTGCACGTCCACACAGAGAACCCAGGTGCGGTGATTGAATGGGGAACTCATTTCGGTTCATTGCGTAAAGTCAAAGTTGATAACATGCGTAACCAACAAGCTGAAGCTGCTGAAAAGGCAGATAAGCAACGTGAAGCGGAAGCTGAACAAGCTGCTGCTAAAGACTTGGCAGTTGTGACAATTGCCACAGGTGCAGGAATGCAGAAGCTCTTCAAGGACGCAGGTGTCACGACTGTTCTTGATGGGGAGCAAGCGCCTTCAACAGCAGACTTAGTTTCTGCCGTAAACGGAACTGGCGCCAAGCAAGTCATTATTTTGCCTAATGATAGCAATATCTTTATGGCAGCGGATCAAGCAGTTGATTTGACTGATATGCCAACGGCGGTTGTACGGACTAAGACACAACAACAAGGTTTGACAGCGATGGTTTTGGGATATAATCCTGAAGGTCAATTAGATCAAACAGTGGATGCCATGTCGGGTACCATTAGTGATATTAAGTCTGGTTCTGTGACAACGTCAGTTCGTGATACGAATATTAAAGGCTTAGAAATTCATGATGGTGATAGTATTGGTATTTTGGATGGTGAAATTGTTGTCGCAAAACCAAATGCTGATATTGAAGCTGCCGCGAAAGCTTTGCTTGAGAAGATGCTTGATGACGATTCAGAACTCGTTACAATCTATTTCGGTCTTGAAGGTAATTCTGACTTGGCAGATGCAATTGTGAGTTATGGTGAGAGTCTCGATGATGAATTAGAATTTGAAATTCATGATGGGGGTCAGCCATTGTACCCAATTTTGTTATCAGTTGAATAATGATTAATGGGTATAAACATTAAAGTAGAGTTAGCACATGCTAGCTCTTTTTTTTGAAAGGAGGGACCAATGACAAAAAGTTTAATGGATTCAGTCGGCCAATTAACTGGTGTGGGTCCCAAGCGTGAACAGGCGCTCAATCATTTAGACATCTACACCATTGCTGATTTAGTGACTTACTATCCGACGCGTTATGATGATTTAGCGGAAAAATTACCCTCACAAACAGCTGATGGTGAAAAAGTAACGTTTAAAGGGGTTGTGGCATCAGCTCCGGTGGTGCGACGCTTTGGTTATAAAAAAGTTATGGTGACGTTTCGCTTATCAATTGAACACGAGACGATTCAAGTCAGTTTTTTCAACCAGCCATGGATTGCTCAAAAAATTGACATTCAAAATGAAATTGCCGTTTATGGAACGTATGAACAGAAAAAACAGCGTATGACTGGTATGAAAATTATTTTGAATGAAGAAGAAAATGACATGCAGGCGGTCTACCCAGCTTCTAAAGAGATTCGCCAATCAACCATTAAAGAGTTAGTTTTCCAAGCATTGCACACGTATGCAAATTTGATTGATCAAGAGTTAATTCCCGAGTCAATTCGCCGGCGCTATCAACTGATGTCTCACGGCGAGGTAATCAAAAATATGCATCAACCAACTGATGCCGTCACGGCACAAGCTGCACGACGTACAGCATCTTTTGAAGAATTCTTTATCTTTCAAATGCGGCTACAGCTCATTAAACAAATGGATCGGCAAAATCAGGGTCGTCCGGTTAATTTTGATAACGATGAATTGAAACAATTCATCACGACCTTGCCGTTTGAGTTAACCGAAGCACAAAAGCGTGTCGTGAATGAAATACTCAGAGATATGCGCCGACCTCAGCATATGAATCGTTTACTGCAGGGGGATGTCGGGTCTGGAAAGACAGTTGTGGCTGCATTAGCGATGTATGGTGCAATTACTGCGGGCATGCAGGCAACTTTAATGGCACCTACTGAAATCTTGGCACAGCAGCACGCCCGAACGTTAGGTAATTTTTTTGCTGAAACTGATGTCCGTGTGGAACTCTTAACCGGTTCGACTAAGGCTGCAGCTCGTCGACAAATCTTGGAAGATTTAGTTGCTGGTGATATTGACATTTTGGTCGGTACGCATGCTTTAATTCAACCGGATGTCCTTTTCCATAATTTAGGACTTGCGGTCATTGATGAGCAACATCGCTTTGGGGTGAAACAACGGGCTAAATTACGTGAAATTGGCATGAATCCAGATGTTTTGGCTATGACGGCAACGCCAATTCCCAGAACATTAGCGATTACCGCTTATGGTGAAATGGATGTTTCAATCATCGATCAGCTACCGGCTGGTCGAAAAGTAATTAAAACGGAGTGGGTGCGCCACAATGGATATGAAAAGGTGTTAGACTTTATCAAGTCTGAATTAGCACAAGGGGCACAAGCCTACGTTGTGACGCCATTAATCGAGGAATCAGAAACGTTAGATGTTCAAAATGCGGAAGCGGTGTATCAAGAACTAGCCGATGTCTTTGGGCCGACATATCAGGTTGGCTTGTTGCATGGACGTATGGCAAACCAAGAGAAAGAACAGGTCATGGCAGAATTTAAAGCCAACCAGTTTCAAGTGCTTGTGTCCACAACCGTGATTGAAGTTGGTGTGGATGTGCCAAATGCCAGTGTGATGCTGATTCTAGATGCAGACCGTTTTGGTTTGTCGCAATTACATCAATTACGAGGCCGCGTTGGTCGAGGTGAGCGGCAATCCTATAATTTCTTGGTAAGTGATCCAAAGACACAATACGGCATTGAACGGATGGAAGTTATGACGCAGACGACAGATGGTTTTGTGCTTGCACAGAAGGATCTTGAGTTACGTGGGTCAGGTGATATCTTGGGCAAGCGTCAGTCTGGTGTACCGGAGTTTAAAGTTGGCGATCCAGTCCATGATTTGAAAATGATGACCATTGCTCAAGAAGAAGCAATCGACATGGTCGCCAAACCGGATTGGGACCAAGATCCTGAAATTAAGACCCTGGTTGAATTATTAGATGAGACTATGGCACGATATCGAAACTTTGACTAATGGACCTAAAAGATTTTATAATGGTAGGTACTGTTTTTAGAGATTGAATACAAATATATAAAATGAACGAGGAAGCATGACATGTTAAAGATTGCGATTGATGCAATGGGTGGCGATAACGCCCCAGAAGCGATTGTAAATGGTGTTGAACAAGCTCGGGATGAAATGCCCGATGTTGAATTTCAATTGTATGGTCCAGTTGATCAATTGAAGGCTTTGATTAAAAATGATCTGCAAATTAAATTTATTGAAGCTGATGAAGTGATTGAAATGGCCGAAGAACCGGTTAAGGCCATGCGGACCAAGAAAAATAGCTCACTTGTAATGGCAGCTGAAGCGGTTAAGGCGGGCGATGCCGACGCATTCTTTTCAGCAGGAAACACTGGGGCAGTGTTAGCGACAGCAATTTTTATTGTGGGACGTATTAAAGGTGTTGATCGTCCAGCCTTAATGTCGGTTATGCCGGCCTTAAAAGGACCACATCCTGTTTTCGTTATGATGGATGTGGGTGCCAATGCTGAAAACAAGCCGGCCCATCTTTACCAATATGGTATCCTAGGTTCATTCTATGCAAGTGAAGTGTTGGGCTTTGAGACACCACGTGTTGGGCTGCTTAATAATGGTGGTGAGCCAGATAAGGGTGATCCATTACATAAAGAGGCGCACCAACTCTTGCAACATGGGAGTGATGCCGGTAATTTGAATTTCGTGGGTAACGTGGAATCACGTGATTTGTTGCAAGGACCAGCAGATGTCGTCGTTTCAGACGGTTTCTCAGGAAATGCAACCTTAAAGGCTATTGAAGGAACGGCCAAGAGTGTGCTTTCTGTTGTGAAGCACACAATTGTTGATGGTAACTTGCAAGCCAAGTTAGGTGGCCTATTGCTGAAGCCAAGTTTGACTAAAGCGGCTGAACGTTTAGACTACTCTGAATATGGTGGTGCAGTTGTTATTGGTGTGAAGGCACCAGTTGTGAAGACCCATGGTTCATCAAGTGCTTACGAAGTTGCCCAAACTTTGAAGCAAATTCAGAAGATTTCGGATGCGGATTTGACGAATAAAGTTGAAGCGTACGTCAAGACACACAAAGATGAACTGTCATCAAAGTCAGAAAAGAAGTAAACAGGGGTCAGCATGGAGCGCCAACAGACAGTTGATGATGTGATTCAATTTGTCGCGAAGCATTTTAAAGTTGATCCACGCAACCTCACTGGTTCGAGTGATTTGATGCAAGTGACCGATGCTGATTCGATTGATTTTCTTGAATTAATCTTAGAAATGGAAGATGTATTTCATACCGCCATTTCTGATGAAGATGCCGAGCAATTACAGACAATCGATGACGTTGCGGATTTCGTGATCGCACATTCAAAATAAGTGATAAAGGCACCAACAGCGAATGCTGTTGGTGCCTTTTGTTTCAGCTTAACGCGCTAAAATCTGGTATAATAAGGACTATGTGAAAATTAAAAGGGGGCAAAAGCGCATGGAAGAATTAGAGCAAGAATTAGCAAGTCAGTATGACCTACATTTTGATAATGAACAATTGCTTCAGGAAGCACTGACGCAAGCAAATTATTTGAATGAACATCCTGAAGTAGAAGGAAATGATTATCAACGGTTAGAGTTTTTGGGCGATGCTGTCATGCAACAATCAACGGCAGTGTATTTATTTAAACGTTTTCCAGATTGGGATGAAGGTCGATTGACAGAGTTGCGTATTGCAATGGTACAGACCCGTTCATTTGCAGCTTTGTCACGCGAGTTACATCTAGATCGTTATATTCGATTAGGCCGGGGAGAAGAATTATCTGGTGCCCGCCAACGTGATTCATTACTGGAAGATATTTGGGAGGCCTTTATTGGGGCCCTATACCTTGATCAAGGACAAGCTGTCGTGATGCGTTTCTTGGAACAAATTTTATTTGCAAAAATTGACGAAGGCTTCTTTGAGCAATTTGTGGACTATAAGTCAAAGTTACAAGAATATCTACAAAAAGATGGACCCGTTGCAATTAAATATCAAAAACTATCAGAAAAGCCCTTGGCGAATAATGATCAAATTTTTGAAGTCGAAGTAATGGTTAACCAACAAGTACTTGCAACAGGACAAGGTAAGTCAACCAAAGCGGCGGAAAAAGATGCCGCACGGAATGCTTACCAGCAATTAACGACATCTGCTGAAAAAAAGTAAATTAGGGATGCAACTATGAAACTAAAATCTTTATCAATGCAGGGGTTTAAATCATTTGCCGACCGGACGCAAATTGATTTCATGCCTGGGATAACAGGGATTGTTGGGCCAAATGGATCAGGTAAGTCTAATATTATTGAAGCTATCCGTTGGGTAATGGGTGAACAATCAGCCAAAGGTCTGCGTGGTGATAAGATGGCCGACGTGATTTTTGGCGGTACAAAAACGCGAGCGCCTTTAAATCGCGCGGAAGTTGGGATTGTCTTTGATAACCAAGATCATTATTTGAACTCTAACTTTTCAGAAATTGAGATTAAACGCTTGCTGTATCGGAATGGCGATTCCAAATATCTGATGAATGGGAAACAAGTTCGTTTGAAAGATATCCAAGAGTTATTTATGGATTCAGGGCTTGGTCATGAAAGTTTTTCGATTATTTCCCAAGGACGTGTGGAGCACATCTTCAGTGCCAAAGCTGAAGACCGACGTGCCATTATTGAAGATGTGGCTGGTGTTTATAAATATAAGCAAAATAAACAACAAGCTGGTAAGAAATTAGCTGATGTTCAAGATAACCTTGCACGTGTAACGGATATTCTTTATGAGTTGGAACAACGGATTGAGCCTTTAGCACAACAAAGTGCCAAAGCACAGGACTATAAGGATCAGAAGCAGGCTTTTGAACAATTAGACCAAAGTCGACTTCAAATTGAACTCACGGAATGGCACCAGACGTTAGAAACAACAATTGCGGAACGTGACGCACAGTCTGTCCAACAACAGACGATATCTGAAACCGTCACTCAAGCACAAACAGATTTACAAAAGCAAAAATTAGCGCTAATTGATCAACGTGAACGGCAACAACAGGCGCAACAAGCTTTGTTAGAGGTAACCCAGCGAGTTGAAGCATTGGCAGGTGAAAAAAGGTTACAGGCTGAACGAGAACAGAATCAAAAGCAGTTAGTTGCTGCAACAAGCCAAACGTTGACCGAGCGCCAAGCGGCCGCAGCTAATTTGGTCCAACAACTGGACCAAGCTAAGGAAGCAGCGACCCAAGCCGATAGCACACTAAAAGCATTGAATGAACAGGCGCAACAGTTAAGTCGTTCGACTGATCAAGCCCATTTAATGGCGTTGGAAAAGCAATTGGCGGATTTGCGTCCGGAGTTAGTGACCGCTTTGGAACGATTGACGACGGCCAAGAATAATCAACATTTTGCACAACAAGAACATCAACGTGCCGATGCTCAAACAGATCGTTACCAACAGCGCTACCAGAGCTTGATGGATCAAATCAAAACGGCTAAAGCTAACCTAGAAGCAGTCCAAGCGCAGGCTGATCAGGCCCAAGCTGATCTAAAATTAGCGCAACAAGCATTGGCTGAACAGCAAACACAAGGTCAGACAGCAGAACGTCAATATCAAGCGAATCGCGAAAAATGGTATGAGCGTCTTCAAGCGCAACAACATGTCCAAGCTCGCGTTGAGTCGTTACAACGGCTGAATGAGCAGTATGATGGATATTATCAAGGCGTGAAACAATTAATGAAGCAGCGCAATGCGTTCCCTGGTATTCAAGGGGTCGTGGCTGAATTGATAGATGTTGACCCCAAGTATCAGTTAGCAATCGAAACGGCGCTCGGCGCAGCATTACAACAGGTGATTGTCGATACGCCTAATACGGCCAAGCAAGCGATTCAATACCTAAGCAAACATCGCCTAGGTCGCGTGACCTTTTTGCCGATGTCGACAATTAAAGGCCGCCAATTGGCACCGAACCTGCTCCAAACAGCGGAGACACAACCTGGTTTCCTAGGGACTGCTGCTGATTTGGTGAATATGCACGCTGAATTTAAGCAGATTAAACAACAATTGTTAGGCACAACGGTGATTGTGGATGACCTTGACCATGCCAATCAAATGGCCCATGCCTTAGGGCAACGCGTTCGACTTGTGACGTTAGACGGGCAAGTGATTAATGCGGGCGGTTCCATGAATGGTGGTGCGAGCCGTAATCAGCAACAAGGTTTACTGACGCAAAAAAATGAATTAGCCGATCTCACCCAACAATTAACGGGATTAAACCAAGATGTGACGACTTTAGAAGCAGCTGTCAAATCCGACCAAGCGGCTTTGAATGAATTAACCGAAACGTTTAAAGCACAACAAGCACAAGTTTTGCAGTTAACGGAAGTTCAGCAACAGCAGACTGCTTCACTCCAAAAAGCACAACAAGATTTAACGCATCTTGAAAAACAACAACAAAGTTTGCAGTATGATATGCAGTTAGCCGGAGTTGGCGAAAACCAGGACGATAAAGTATTGCAAGAACAATTACAATCAGCTCAAACGCAATATGATGACGTTAATCAACAATTGGAAGCAACGCAAACAGAAATGACGACGTTGCAGAAAAGTTTAGAGGAATCAAATCAGGCCTTGGTGGAAGTGCAATTGGCGCAAAAAACAGCAGAGGCAGATCAGCAACACGCCCAAGAACAGGTGACCAATTTAACGGCTCAGTTGAAGGCCAACACCGATGCACAAGCACAATTGACAGACCAATTACGAGATTTGAACATGGATCGTGACGACGTTAATCAGCGGATTGCGACGGAGTTACAAGCCAAACAAGGCGAACGTGAGCAATTAGTGCAGCGCCTGACTGAAATTGACAAAAACCTGCAAAATCAGCAAAACGCCATAGACCAAAAAGAACGTGCGATTGAGCAGTTGCAAGGCAAGCAACAACATGCCTTGGCAGCTCTGAATCAATTAACGGCACGTCAAACCGGTTTACAAACACGCATTGAACAAGCACAAGCTCAACTTGAAGAAACATATGCAGTTCAGTATCAACCACAGGCTGAAGCAACATGTGCGGACCTGCCGGCAATCAAAAATCAGTTGAAACTCTTAAAGCGAGGCTTAGACGATATTGGTGATGTTAATATGAACGCCATTACGGAATACGCTGAAGTGAAGGAGCGTTATGCATTCTTAAATCAACAGAAGCAAGACCTATTAGATGCCCACGATGATTTG
This sequence comes from Weissella viridescens, assembly GCF_001437355.1. Lineage (GTDB taxonomy): Bacteria > Bacillota > Bacilli > Lactobacillales > Lactobacillaceae > Weissella > Weissella viridescens. The sequence goes on from NZ_JQBM01000003.1 coordinate 88,818, forward strand.
TCCGAAACGATGTCTGAGATGGATGAAGAAGTCAAGACCCGTTTTAAAACAACGTTCGATGCGGTCAATGGGCATTTTGAGCAAATATTTGTTAAAATGTTTGGAGGCGGTCAAGCAAAGCTTTATTTGGAACAGCCAGACAATTTATTAGAAACAGGTATAGATATTAAGGCTCAGCCACCCGGTAAGAAATTTCAACAAATGAGCCTGCTTTCTGGTGGTGAAAAAGCGTTGACGGCGATTAGTTTGCTCTTTGCCATTTTGGCGGTGCGCCCGGTGCCATTTGTTGTTTTGGATGAAACTGAAGCCGCACTAGACGAAGCAAATGTTGATCGCTTCGCCAATTATTTACAATCGGTTGAACAAGCCACGCAATTTATTGTGATTACACATCGACAAGGAACTATGGCCGCCTGTGATGTCTTGTATGGGGTAACAATGCAAGAACCAGGTGTTTCAGCCATGGTCTCAGTCAACCTAAATGACGCATGAATTAAGAGAGGATAGGGATAATGGGATTATTTGATTTTTTGAAACATAAGCCAAAAGTTAAAGTTGAGGTCTTACAGCCAAAGCCAGGTATGGCTGTGGATATTAAATATGTGACGGATGAAATTGCTGAACAAGAGGCAATCGCTGATTCACATGAATTAGTTGTTTCAGCTTCAATGACACCCGTCGAAGCTGAGCGTGAGGCAGAAAATGAAACACTGACATCGACGGTTGCTGAATCGGCAGCCCATGCATCAATTGCACAAGCTAAAGCTGATCGTGAAACTGCCTCAGCTTCATTGTCAGAATCCGAAGCTGCATCTGTTATTGACGCACAATCAGCGGAACAAGCACATGTGACATCTGTATCAGACGCAATGGCACAAGTTCATGCTGACTCACTGTCAGATGAGCTATCATTAGTCACCTCAACTAGCCAAGTCGAAGCAGATATGCTCGCTGAATCTGCCTCATTTTCAACCTCAGTCATGGTTTCAGCGTCACAAGCACATGCGACATCAGTTTCAACCAGTCAATCTTTATCAGTCTCTGCCTCGCAGGATGCTGCCAGCGCGGTTAATGAAGCGGAACTGGAAGAAACAGCTGAACACGATTTAGAACCTGAGATTAAACGCGATTTAGCGCAAACTGAACAAAATCACGACACGTCACTCGAAATAAGCCAATCATTGTCAGAGTCAGCTTCAGCAGACGCGGCCAATGCGATTAATGAAACTGAAGTTGAACAGACAGCCGAGCAAGATTTGGATCAAGGTCTTAGCAAAACCCGCCGGACTTGGTCTGATCGCTGGAATCAGTTCATGTCAAACTTCCGTTCAGTTGATGAAGACTTCTTTGATGATTTAGAAGAAACATTGATTAGTGCGGATGTTGGAGCGCAAACGGCCGTTACATTGACGGACGAGTTACGTGATGAAGTGAAATTGAAGAATGCCAAGAGTCAAGACGAAGTCTCAAAAGTTATTATTCAAAAATTAATTGATCTCTACGAACGTCAAGGGGTTGATGAAGATACCAGTATGCACCTTAATGCCAATGGATTAACGGTGATTTTGTTTGTTGGAGTGAATGGGGTTGGTAAGACAACCACAATCGGTAAGATGTCAGCACGTTATAAGCAAGAAGGTAAGCAGGTCGTCTTGGCCGCAGCGGATACGTTCCGTGCGGGTGCGACTGAACAACTCGTTGAATGGGGAAAGCGTAACGATATTCCGGTTGTGACTGGAGCGGCAAATTCCGACCCAGCATCAGTTGTGTATGATGGCGTTAAGCAAGCCCAGGCGCAAGAAGCAGACATTTTGTTTGTGGATACGGCGGGACGTTTGCAAAATAATGTGAACTTGATGCAAGAGTTGGCGAAAATGAAGCGCATTATTCAGCGTGAAATTCCAGAAGCACCTCAAGAAGTATTGCTGGTCCTTGATGCAACAACAGGGCAAAATGCTTTGCAACAAGCGCGTTTGTTCAAAGATTCAACGGACGTCACAGGAATTGTGCTAACGAAACTTGATGGTACCGCCAAAGGTGGTATTATTTTACCAATCCGAAATGAATTACATTTGCCAGTTAAATGGATTGGTGTTGGTGAGAAGGTTACTGACTTACAACCATTTGATGCAGATGCCTTTGTAAAGGGGCTTTTCGGTCGCTTGCTTGAGGGTTCTAAGTAACATGGAAGTTGCCAAAACCACTCGCTTGAATGCGTTATTTGATTTTTATCAACCGTTGCTGACCAAAAAGCAAAATGATTATTTGGAACTCTATTATGCGGACGACCTTTCATTGGGGGAAGTAGCTGATGAATTCCAGGTATCACGCCAAGCCGTTTATGATAATTTAAAACGGAGTACACAGTTGCTTGAAAATTATGAAGCAAAATTACATTTGTATGCTGATTTTCAAAAACGGCAAGCGGCTGCTGAAAATATGCAAAGCTATATTGCAGAAAATTATCCAGCCGATGCTGATTTACAAGCATTGGCAAATCAATTAGTAACATTAGAAGAGGAGTAGAACCATGGCTTTTGAAGGATTAACAGAAAGATTACAGGGTGCCATTTCAGGTCTTCGTCGTAAAGGTAAGGTAACGGATGCGGATTTGCGCGATACAATGCGTGAAATTCGCATGGCCTTACTGGATGCCGACGTTAACTATTCCGTTGTTAAGGAATTTGTGCGAAATGTCCGTGAAAAGGCTGCTGGAGCTAAAGTCTTAGAAGGCTTAAACCCAGCGCAACAAATTGTTTCAATCGTAAATGATGAATTGGTTGAAATGATGGGTGAAGAAGCGGTGCCACTGAACAAGTCACCTAAGATTCCAACAGTTATTATGATGGTTGGTCTACAAGGGGCTGGTAAGACGACCACTGCTGGTAAATTGGCTAACAAGTTGAAGAAGGAACAAAATGCGCGTCCCTTCATGATTGCTGCTGACGTTTATCGTCCAGCGGCCATTCAACAGTTGCAAACGATTGGTGAACAAATTGACGTCCCTGTTTTCGAAATGGGAACAGATGTTGATCCGCGTGAAATCGTGCGCCAAGGATTAGACAAAGCCCGCGAAGAAAAGGCTGACTATGTCTTCATTGATGCTGCTGGTCGTTTGCAAATCGATGAGCCATTGATGCAAGAGCTGGAAGATATTAAAGAAATCGCGCAACCAGATGAAATCATGTTGGTTGTTGATGCGATGACTGGTCAGAATGCAACTGAAACGGCTGAAGGATTTAATGATCGCTTGGGCATTACTGGGGTTACACTTACGAAGTTAGATGGTGATACCCGTGGTGGAGCGGCACTTTCAATCCGTGCTGTAACAGGTAAGCCAATTAAGTTTGTCGGTCAAGGTGAAAAGATGGATGACTTAGATGTCTTCTATCCTGATCGTATGGCTAGTCGTATTTTGGGTATGGGTGACATGATGACCCTAATCGAAAAAGCCCAAAAGGATTACGACGAAAAGCAAGCTGAAGAAACCATGGAAAAAATGAAGTCAAGTACCTTTGATTTCAATGATTTCTTGGATCAAATGCAACAAGTTCAAAATATGGGACCGATGGAAGATTTGATTAAAATGATTCCAGGAATGGCAAATAATCCAGCCTTAAAGAACGTGCAAATCGATCCTAAAGATATGGAACATCTAAAGGCCATTGTGTACTCAATGACGAAGGCTGAACGTGAGAATCCTGATTTATTGAGTCCATCACGTCGCCGCCGAATTGCCGCAGGATCTGGTCGTCCAATTGTTGAAGTGAATCGTATGATTAAACAATTCAATGAAATGAAAAAGATGATGGGTCAAGTACTGAATGGTAATGTCAATGGCATGGAGCAAATGATGGGTGCCATGGGTATGGGTGGCGGAAACGGTGCCGGTGGCGGTCTTCAAGGCAAGATGGCTAACGTTGCGATGAAGCAAATGGCCCGTCGCGTTAAGAAGAACAAGAAGAAGCGTAGCAAGTAAAAAAGACAAATTTAAAACTGTAAAGGAAAAACACTTTACAGGATACTTGAGAACTGGTATATTATTACCTGTAGAAAATTACTGGAGGACATTATACATGGCTACTAAAATTCGCATGAAGCGTATGGGATCAAAGAAGCGCCCATTCTATCGTATTGTTGTTGCTGACTCACGTGCACCACGTGATGGTCGCTTTATTGAAACAGTTGGAACTTACAACCCATTGGTTGAAGAAGATGCTGTTCACTTGGAAGAAGAGACTATCATGGAATGGTTGAACAAGGGTGCTCAACCATCAGATACTGTTAAGAACATGTTGTCAGATGCTGGCATCATGCAAAAGTATCACGAAGCTAAGTACTCAAAGTAATTAGTTTGTGAAAAAGGAGTGACCACTTGTGGTCGCTCCTTTTTTGTTTTTATTTAGAAAATAAAGCATGGTATACTTAGAACACGCTATAACAGTTGAAAAGAGGTTGATATGAGCTTATTTAAAGTCGGGAAAATTGTGAATACCCATGGCATTCGAGGTGAAGTCCGCGTAATTCCCATTACAGACTTTCCTGAAGAACGTTTCCAGGTTGGTGAACAACTTGTAGTTGATGGTAAGACGCCAACGACAGTGACGATTAAAACGGTTCGTCCCCACAAGCAATTCATTCTATTGTCATTTGAAGATATGCAAGATATTAATTTAGTTGAACAATTTAAAGGTCATGATTTGTTAGTTGATGAAACTGAAGTTGCTGAATTAGATTCAGAAGATGAATATTACTATCACGATATTGTTGGTCTTGAGGTCATTGATCAAGCGACACAAGCCTCATTGGGTAAAGTCAGCGAAATTATGGAACTACCTGCAAATGACGTGTGGGTTGTTAAAAAGAAGGGTGCCGATGACTTACTTTTGCCAAACATTAAACAGGTCGTATTAGCGGTTGATTTAGATGCTGGTAAAGTCTTTGTGAACCAACTTGAGGAAATTTAAAATGCGGATTGATGTACTAAGTTTATTCCCAAATATGTTTGCGCCGATGCGTGAATCAATTATCGGTAAAACCATCGATAAAGGACTCGTTGACTTTAATGTCGTTGATTTCCGTGATTATACGACCAACAAACATAATAAAGTTGATGATGAGATTTATGGTGGTGGGCAAGGTATGCTATTGATGCCACAACCCATTTTCGACGCGATGGATGCCGTTGAAGCGCAAGCGGGTCATCGGGGGCGTGTGATTCTAATGGATCCAGCTGGCGAAACATTCACGCAAGCTAAAGCCGAAGAACTCGCCAAAGAAGACCATTTGACGTTCATTGCCGGTCACTATGAAGGTTATGATGAACGCATTCGTGAATTGGTTACTGATGAAATTTCAATTGGGGACTTTGTGTTGACTGGTGGAGAATTGGGCGCCATGACGGTCATTGATGCAACGGTTCGTTTACTTGAAGACGCGCTTGGTGATGATATGTCAGCGGTTGATGATTCTTTCTCAACGGGACTTCTTGAATATCCACAGTATACGCGTCCGGCTAATTTCCGCGGTATGCAAGTACCTGCGGTCCTAACATCAGGTAATCATGCCAAAATCGCAGAATGGAAGCAAAAGGAAGCCTTACGTCGGACTTATTTGCGTCGTCCTGATCTTTTGGAGCACTACCAATTTACGCCTGAAACGAAACGCCTATTGCGTGAAGTGAAGCAAGAAGAAGCTGAATCAGCCGAAAAGTAATACGGTAACTTGTCAACTACGATAGAGTATGCTATATTACTTATTGGTGTTTTCACCAAAAAATAAAACCCGATAATCCGCTGGCCGAATGGTGAATGATTGTTGATGAGGAGATTAATTATGCGTCAAAATGCATTGCTAGAAAAGCTTACTGCTGATCAACTACGTACGGACATTCCTGAATTCCGTGCTGGTGATACTGTTCGTGTTTACGCACGAATCGTCGAAGGTTCACGTGAACGTGTACAATTGTTTGAAGGTGTTGTTATCAAGCGTCGTGGCGCTGGTATCCAAGCAACTTACACTGTTCGTAAGATCTCAAGTGGTGTTGGTGTGGAACGTACATTCCCATTGCACTCACCACGTGTTGATAAGATTGAAGTAGTTCGTCATGGTCGCGTTCGTCGTGCCAAGTTGTACTACTTGCGTGCATTGCAAGGTAAGGCTGCTCGTATTCCTGAAGCACGTCGTTAATTATCTTGGCAAGTGCCAATTAAAAAAGACTAACCAGCAATGGTTAGTCTTTTTTTGTTTAAAAACAAAGGGTCCAACTTGAATTTCAGACAAACAAGTGATAAATTTAATGCAAGAACACAATAAGAAAGAATGAGGGTGAATCATGCCATTTGTACACGTAGAACTTGTTGAGGGGCGCACGCCAGAACAATTGAAGGCAATGATGTCTGATATTACAGACGCTGTTGAAAAAAATACTGGTGCACCACGTGCAGCAATTAAGGTAATTGTTGATGAAATGCGTGCTGACCGTTTCATGGACGGCGGAACACTTCGTTCAGAAAAGTAAATCGACCGTAGTAAAAGGTGGTGTGATAACCATCTTTTTTTATCGACATGACTGAGGAGTTTCACGTATGTCAGAACAATATATTTTATCAATTGATCAAGGGACAACCAGTACACGGGCAATCTTGTTTGATCAATCCGGCCAAGCGGTGGCGAAGGTGCAACGCGAATTGCCCCAAATTTTTCGAGAACCCGGTTGGGTTGAGCATGATGCCAACGTCATTTGGGATGATACCAAGCAGTTATTGAATGCCGTGGTGCTTGAGGCCAATATTGAACCTTATAAGGTTGCGGGAATTGGGATTACGAATCAACGCGAAACAACCGTTATGTGGGACCGTGTGACGGGAGAACCAATTGCCCCGGCGGTTGTTTGGCAATCAAAACAAAGTGATGAAATTGCGGAACAATTAAAGGCTCAGGGTCAGAGTCAATGGATTTATGACAAGACAGGGTTATGGGTAGATGCCTATTTTTCTGCGACAAAAATTATGTGGTTGTTAGACCATGTTCCTGGGGCTCGTGAGAAGGCTGAACGAGGGGATATCTTGTTTGGTACCATTGATACATGGTTATTGTACAAGTTAACGAATGGTGCCGTACATGCCACCGACTATACGAACGCCTCACGAACGATGTTATTTAATATTCATACATTAAGCTGGGATGAAGAACTCCTAGAAGCTTTCAACATCCCTAAAGCCATCTTGCCAAGAGTGGAAGATTCAGCCCATGTTTATGGATACACGGCCAATTATGTTTTCTTTGGTCTCCAGGTACCAATTTCAGGTATCGCAGGTGATCAGCAAGCAGCTTTAGTCGGACATCGGGCCTTTGATGTCGGTGATGTTAAGAACACCTATGGGACGGGATCATTTATTGTCATGAATACCGGTGACCAAATTGCAACCTCAAAAAATGGCCTTTTATCAACCATTGCCTATAGTTTAAATGGTGAAGTGACATATGCTTTGGAAGGGTCTGTTTTTATTGCAGGGGCCGCTATCCAATGGTTACGGGATGGCCTTGAGTTAATTAAGAGCGCCCGTGAAACTTCTGAGTTAGCGCAATTGTCACGGATTCAACATCCCGCGTTTATTTATGTGGTTCCAGCGTTTACGGGATTAGGGGCCCCTTACTGGGATCAACAAACCCGCGGCGCCATGTTTGGTATTATGCGTTCGACGACCAAAGCGGATATTGTTCGCGCAACCGTAGAATCATTAGCATATCAAACTAATGATGTCATTTTGGCTATGGAGAATGATACTGACTTGAAGATGGATCACTTAGTGACGGATGGTGGAGCCGCGGTCAATGATTATCTCCAACAATTCCAATCCGATTTACTTCAATTGCCGGTGCAACGACCGGAACAATTAGAAACAACGGCGCTTGGCGCAGCTTTCCTAGCTGGATTAGGCGTTGGTTTTTGGCAGGATGTAGATGACTTACCTGTGTTAACTGCTGTAGATATTAAACTGCCAGATGCAAGCAAACGTGATGAGATGGCGCAAACTTATCGACGGTGGCAGAAGGCTGTTGCCGCTGCGCAAACTTTTCCATTGCAAGATGATTTCTCTTAATATTAAGTTTTTGTTACAAAAATCATAAAGTTAGTTTAAACTCTGCCTTTAATTTAATAAGCGACCTGACATAGCCTGTGACAGATTATGTTCGGGTCGCTTTTCTTTTTGATAGACGCTTTTATGAGCCTGTTACAAATCCAAGGCTGAAAATGTTACTGAAATCACGTTAAGTTTTACTTAATTATGGGGATTAAGGCTTAAAATTCAGTGAAAAATAACGTTTGTTTTGCGGTATGATAGTTCCAGATACATAACAGATTAAGGGGTAGGACAAATGGGACAAAAGACAAATAAATTACTTGTAAGTGGTGTCATTGGAGCGTTTGGTGTGGTTGGGGTTACCCAAGTGCCATCAGTTCAAGCAGCCATGAGTCGCCTAGAACAAAACGAACGTCCAGCAGCGAAGCAAGCTGTATCAAGTGATCCCGTGCATCAAGCTCTGCAAGCTTTGGTTGGGGATGTTAAGCAACCAAGCCAAAAGCAAGCTAAAGCAGCGGATACTAAGCAAGTGCAAGCAAGTCGAACAGAAGTCCGTAAGGATAAGTCAGCGCAAGCATCTGATGTTGCAATTAAGCAGCAAGCTCAAGCCGCAGCAAAGGCGGCCAGTGTCGAGGCGCAAGCCGATTTGGTTCAATCTGAAAATGTGCACACTGAGCAAGTTGCTTCTAATGAAACTGTTTCAGCTACGAAAACTGCTGCTTCTGAACAAGCAACCGACGCTTCACAAGCGACAGCTAGTGCAGTTTCGGAATCTGCCGTGGATACGGATAGTGTTGTTGCAACACCTGAGGCAGAAGCATCTGTCAATGTGACGCCAAACGCAACTGAGCTTGGGTCACAAGCACCAGCCGTTTCGGAGTCAACGAGTGTGGTAACGCCTCAAATTGATCAAGACAGTGCAGCTGTTGCCGAAACAGCGCCAACCAGTCTAGAAAGTACCGTAGATGCGACACCAGTAATAACACCAGAAGTGACGACTGAGACAGGCGCAGCGATGGCCCGAGCAGCAGTCGAGACGCAGGCAGCCGGAAACGTACAAACTTCCGGTCAATTAGTGGCACAAGCATACCAACAAGCGACTGGACAAAACATTCCTGAAAATACAACGCAACAAGAAGCCTATTTTAACCTTCAAGATTTAAATGGTGCACCATTGCAGGACGTTGCTAAACAGGGGGATGTCGTTTTCTGGGGTGATCATGGGACTTCTTATCAAGCCGGCGTTTATGTTGGTCAAGATCAAGTGATTACTGGGACGCAAGCTAATACAGATGCCGCACCTAGTTTTGTCGGTTCAATTGACTAAAATAAAAAAAGTCTCTCAATTGAGAGACTTTTTTTATTGATTTTGCGCATCTAATTCTGCTAAACGATCATCAATTTGTTGCAACACAATTGCCTGATTTTCTGGGTCTTCCAAATTATATTTCTGCAAATCAACCATCATTTTTGGTGATGCATCATAAGCTTCATACCAATCCTGATATGCTGACCACATTTTATAGTAGTAATCACGTAGTTCAGCATTATCTTCGAATTGTTCATAGTCACGTCCACGCTTTTTAATACGATACAAAATAGTATCGAAATCAGCGTTGGCAAAGACCATTAAATCTGGACGACTCTTACGCATGGTTTGTAGTTCTGCCATCATATTATCAAGAAGTTGCATGTAGACATCTAATTCAGCGTCGGAAATATTGCCTTCGCGATGATTTTCTTGTGTAAATAATGCATCTTCGTAAATTGAACGATCTAAGACGTTATTATCATCCGCCAATGCGCGTTTAATCATTGCGAAACGCTTATTTAAAAAGTAAATTTGAAGCAAGAAACCATATTGCTTTGGATCTGCATAATAGAGTGGGAGGACCGGGTTGTCTCCAACTGGTTCAAAGAAGGCCTCCGTTCCCAAATGCTTTGCGATTAAATCTGTTAATGTTGTTTTACCAACGCCAATCATTCCAGCTGTGATAATCACCATGATTGTCCTTCTTCCTTTAGGATTTGGTTAGTTGTCGAACTAACTTGCCGATAACTATCTTAGCTAATAAAATCATGGAATGCAATTCTTGACAATTTCTATTGAGAGGGGGATAAAAAAGCGGACCCAGAATCTGGATCCGCTTTTTTAAAATTTTATGATTAGTTCGACTTTACGTGAGTATTGATTTTGTTTTGTTCGGCTAATTCATCACGAATTGCTTGTAGTACAGCTAACTCAGTTTCGTCATCTGCATTATCATCATCATCAGTCTTACCAGTTAAGGCACGGGCTTTGTTCATCGCTTTAACCATGATAAAGATAATCAAACCAGTTAATACGAATGTGATGGCAGCTGAGATGAAACTACCAATTTTGATTTGGGCAGGCCCAACCTGCCAGACAATATCGGCAAACGACACAGCACCGGTAAAAATACCAATGATAGGCATGAAAATATCATCAACTAAGGCTTTAAGAAGTACTTGTAAAGCACCTCCCATAATAAAGGCAATGGCCATGTCAATAATGTTACCATCTGTGATAAATTCACGGAACTCTTTAATAAATGATTTCATAATAAACTCCTTCAAAATAAATTTAATGAACCGTTTTATTTTAGCATGCACAAACAGCAAGTCTAGTGGATTTGTTAGATTTTAATATTCTGTTAAAAGAAAAAATAGGGTGACTAATCATTATGGTTTTAAGAATGGTTCATGTAAAATAGAAGAGATATTTGAATAAAGAAAAGAGGGAAGACATGCGTGGATTGATTTTTGCAGGGTTTTGCATGATAACCTTGTTGAGCTTCGTGGGTCTGTCGATGTTGAGCGGCTACTATCACTGGCCTATCTGGGTAGCGGCAATCGTTTTTGTCGTAGCAGTTATCGGCTTTACCTATTTGATGAGTTTATTGGTTTTTAAGTTACAACAGACTAAGCACAATAAAAAGGAGGCGCCAAAGGATGAACAATAAGACCCTACAAACAGTTGATAACTTATTCAAAGGCATTGTTTGGTTAGTTGTGGGGATTATTTTGAATACAGCTATTCAACTATTTGCGACGGCTGGCAGTCAAGGTTTAGCATTGTCATTTGGTTTCCCAGCAAAAGGACGTCTGGCAACGGTACTTATGGTGGGCATTACCATAATCTTTATGGCTATGACCGTATCCATCATGTTATGGGCTATCCGCAGAGTTAGTCCGAACGTCGGCTTGCATCCCTTTCAGGTGCAAAAATTAAAGTGGGTTGGGTACGGCTTTGCCTCAATCATTGTGGGGAGCATGGTGATTAATGCCGTTCGCGTGTTGGTGACGGGTCAAGTGTCTGAACCTGAAAATCAGCGCATGTTAGAGCAAATGGCCCAGCAAGAGGGCTATGGATTGATTTTCATCTTGGTGCTAGCCGTAATCGTTGCACCGCTTGTTGAAGAATTGATTTTTCGTGGCATAATCCTAAACTACTTTTTTAAAAATGGGTGGTGGTGGACGAATGTGTTCCTTTCGGCAGGCCTATTTGGTTTGTATCACGTTTATACGGGATTCAATTTATTTGATTTTTTACAGTATAGTTTGATGGGACTCATTCTAGCAATTGTGTATAAAAAAACGCGTCAAATTCAATATGCAATGGCCTTGCATTTTGTTAATAATAGCTTTTCAATGCTCGTTTTGGTGTTGACGATGGTCTTACACTAATGTGGTACCGAAAATAATGAAAAGCGTTATACTAGATGTATAGATTCTTGAAATGAGGCTAAATAATGAAACAATATTTACATACAACTTTTGGTAGCCAAAAAGTGCTCCAAGCATTACAAACAGAAAACCCAGAGCGGCATATGTTGTTAACGATTGATGATCGCGATCAGAATAATTTTCAACTACTGGAGGCTACTAACACGGCAACGTCAGTTTTTGCCAATCCAGTTAGTTATGATGTGCTCAGTGCTGTTGGAGAAACTGATGACATTCGTGGGTGGATTCATTTTACTTTCTTAACAATTCCGGAAGAAGAAATGGGTGCTTTTCAAAAGCAATGGAACAATTATCAAACTGATACGATGGTGAATGTTACTGGATTGATTGGCAGTCAATTATTACAACGGATGGATGATAATCGTCAATTTGCGGTTATGTCGACCTGGACTCTCCGCGATTATTATACAATTTGGCAAGCTGATGGTCGTGGACCACTTAAGAAATATGCAGACTTTGAAAATCGTTATAACATGCGGACTAGTAGCTATTCACCGGCGGCCTTCACAAAGCAAAAGCTATAATCAAGCGACTTGGGTATTTTTTTATCATGAGGCTTGGTATAATGTATCGTTATAAACGATGCGAAAGGGGGGTGAGATATTATGGAATTTGAACGTATTAATGAAGATACGATTCGCGTTGATTTAACAAATCATGATTTAGCGGAGCGGGGTGTTTCCATTACAGAGCTAATGGGAAACCAAGATGAAATTGAGAGCTTTTTTCGCGGATTATTGGAAGAAGCGGACGAAGATTATGATTTTTTAAATAAGAGTGATGGTGCTGTGTCGTTTCAGGTATTACCAAAGCGCGATGGGCTTGAGGTCTTTATCTCAACTCGTGCACCTGACCAAGCCATGATGGAAGGCATCATGCAGTCAGTGGTTGGTAATCAAGATGAAGATGATGCTCACCCAAATGATGATGTTTCGAGTGATTTACTAAAAAAGTTATTAGGAACGGATGAAGATGAAAGTGGGGATAGCGTCGAAAAGGTTTTTGAACCGAATACAAGTGCTGCACCAAAAAATGCAGCGATTGTGGCTGAAGATGTCCCTAATGTCGCTTTCATGCGCTTTAACGATTTTGAAGATGTCTTAGGATTGGCGCAAATTGTTGGTAGCGGGCTCGAAAATACGCGCTTATACGAAGATAAAGGTAAGTACTACCTTTCACTTGAATTTGCGAACGATTTGAAGCTTGCTGATCGACAAAATTTGTTGAGTGTTGCTTTGGAATACGGGAAGGTGAGTCCCCTAGATCAAGCGGTTGTTGCTGAACATGGGCGCACAATCTTAAATGATCATGCAGTAGATCACCTTAATCAATATTTTAATGTTTAAAATAAAAACTCAGATGTGGGTCATCCACATTTGAGTTTTTTTTGTCAAAATGTTGTTACGTTGCGTCTCTGTTATGGGAGGGGAAAAAGATGCGAAGACATCGAATTAGGATTGACGCGAAGCAACCAGATGAATGTTTCTGGTGCCACAGGGTTGTCTTGCAGCGACGTGGAGTGAATGGCAAAATGGTGAACTATCATAAAGCGCAGACAAATAAGCATGCGACGGAATCGGTCGAACATCAGCAAGGTAAACAAATGCTGGCCAATTATTTTAAACAAAAGCACTATCATGTGGAAATTGAACAATATTTGCCGCAGTTAAAGCAACGAGCCGATATGGTGTTGATGTCAAAGCAGGGGCAGTTGACAGTGATTGAGTATCAATGTGCACGGATCTCGTATGCGGCTGTGGTCCGCAGAACACAATGCTATCAGCAAGCTAATCTACACGTTCATTGGATTTTGGGTGGCAATTATTTGAGACAGTTACCATATGCATTCTTAAAGCTCTCAAAAAACGGACTATATGCCTATTTTTTTCACGAAGAAAAGGTTGAAAAAATAACTTATGATGCGGAAAATAAATATGTGTGGCGCCATCAAAATATTTGTCCAAGACATTTACGGCGTCAAATTATTCGCGGGCTAAAATACGGTAAAACGCCATATCGCCAAATCCAAAGTGACCTTTATCAAGCTGGGTTCAATCTAAACGCAATCCCTGACTGCTGCTTACCCACAGTGTACTTAACCCCTGGTCCCAAGATACCGTATTGGTATGTCTTATTGCAGTTGTGGCTTACCTTATCGCGCGGTCCACAATCTTTAGTGGTGTTGGAGCATGTTGTCACCCAAATGCCTTGGCATAAAAGTGCTTTTATTACTGATACGGATTGGCGCAGGCGATGTTTAATGGATGTTTTGCAATGGTGGACAGCGTAACAGGTCATCACTTGGCACAAGAACCTGATTTGCTTAAATGAGAAAAGTATAATAAAATGACTTAAACAATTGATTTTCAAGCAATTCAAACGATAGTTTGAGATTTGAACGATTAAAAAAGGAGCGTGTTAAAATGGCCAATACATTACCAACCAGAGATGAGGTTCCAACCAGTCAGACGTGGGATCTTAGTACGATTTATCCAACTGATGCAGCCTGGGAAGCGGCCTTTGCAGATTTAAGTGACCGCTTGGATGGGGCAACCTATTTTGCTGAGCACGTCACTGATTCAGGGGCTGCGCTGTTACAAGCGCTTCAATATGGACTAGGGTTGATGCGTGATTTGGAGACGCTCTACGTTTACGCATCAATGAAAAATGATCAAGATACGACTAATAGTCAGTATCAAGGGATGTTTGACCAAGTACAGGGACTAGCCGCACGTGTTTCAAGCGCGATTGCCTTCTTTGATCCAGCAGTATTGTCATTAACGGATGCACAATGGCACGAATTTAAGGCAACTACGCCAGAATTGGCCGATTACCAACACTATTTTGATGCCATTTTAACGCAGAAGGGACATGTGCTTTCGGCAGATCAAGAATCACTTTTGGCGGCAGCTGGCGACGTTTTTGGTGCCTCAGAAAAGACATTTAGTATCCTGGATAATGCAGACATCAAATTTGGTACTGTGAAAAATGATGTTGGTGAGACGGAACAACTATCAAACGGCGTTTATGCGCGTTTATTGGAATCAACCAATCCATCTGTACGTAAAGAAACTTTCCAAACTTTCTATAAGTCTTATATTGCGTTGGAAAATACTTTTGCATCAACGCTATCAAGCCACATTAAGGGGCATAATTTTATGGCGCAAGCGCATCATTATGACAGCGCACGTCAAGCATCTTTGGCTGCCAATCAGGTGCCCGAAGTGGTTTACGACACCTTGGTTGAACAAGTTAACCAAGCGTTGCCATTATTGCACCGGTATGTTGCATTGCGGAAGCGCCTACTTGGTTTGCAAGAACTTCATTCCTATGATTTATACACCCCTATTTTAGGTGAACCGGATTATGCAATTGATTTTGAGTCTGCTAAAGCCGAAGCGTTAGAGGCTTTGGCACCATTAGGGGAAGACTATTTAGATATTGTGAATCAGGCGTTTGACTCACGTTGGATTGATGTTGTTGAAAATCAAGGGAAGCGATCAGGTGCTTACTCTGGTGGGGCGTATGATACAAATCCGTTCATGTTGTTGAATTGGGTCGACAACTTGAATAACTTGTATACACTGGTTCACGAAATGGGTCATAGTGCACACAGTTATCTAACCCGTCATAATCAACCCTATCAATATGGAGACTACCCAATTTTCTTGGCTGAAATTGCGTCAACGACCAATGAAAACCTATTAACGGATTACTTATTAAAGACCGTTGATGATAAGGCTTTACGTGCCTATATTTTGAATCAGTATTTGGATGGCTTTAAGGGAACCGTCTTCCGTCAAACACAATTTGCTGAATTTGAGCAATGGATGCATCAACAAGATGCGGCCGGGGTTCCGTTAACGGCTGAAGTTCTAGACCAAGCCTATGCTGATCTAAATCAGCGCTACTATGGTGAAGCATTGACGCCAGATCCAGAAATTGCTCATGAGTGGGAACGTATCCCACACTTCTATTACAATTTCTATGTATTCCAATATAGTACTGGCTTTGCGGCGGCCACGGCGCTTTCTGATCAGATTATCCAAGAAGGGCAACCAGCTGTTGATCGTTACAAGACTTATCTTAAGGCGGGATCGTCTGCCTACCCAATTGATGTGATGAAGCAAGCTGGTGTTGATATGACGAAACCAGATTATCTTCAAGAAGCCTTTGCAACTTTTGAACAACGTTTGAATGAATTCGAAGAACTTGTGCAAGAGCTAGAACAAAAATAATAAAAAGCCAAACGATTTCAATTGAAGACGTTTGGCTTTTTATTTGAAAGGTGCTTGAGAAACAGGTACAATGAAGGAAATACAAAAACAGAAGCAGTGGAGGTTTTTATGTCATTAGGTGGTTTAGCGTGGCTAATCGTAGCTATCGCCATTTTATTATTACTCGGTTCAATCAGTTTGTTGGTATATCGGATTACACGTCCCTTAAAAAACGTGCTAGTTGATGTTGATATTATTGCGCGTGAAGCTGATGAGTTGCTTGCTAATGCCAATGCATTGATTGATGATGTAAATGGTAAGGTCGGAACTCTAGATCCTGCTGTACAAGCTGTAGCCGATTTGGGTGTCTCAGTGTCTGATTTGAATTCAGCAACCAAGAACCTAACTGGTAAGGCCCGTTCAAAGAATATGGCCAAGGGTGCAACAGCCTTTTCAACTGTGAATGGCTTACGTAAAGGGCGTAAGTCAAGCAAAAAGACAGAAGCTTAAGTGAGGGAAAATACATGGGAAATAAATTCATTAAAACAATCGCTGTTGGTAGTGCCATTGCTGCAAGTGGTTATGCTGTTTATAAGCGACTTGATCAAAAGCAACAAGCCGAAATTCAAAATGAAGTGGGTAAGTTGAGTGATGAAGCTAAGGTGCGCTTGGTTGATGCGCAATACGCAGTCAATGACTTGATCGCCAAGGCTGGTCTTGATGAACAAGCCAATGCGTTGAAGCAAAAAGCTGCTGCTACCTCTGAACAAGTGAAGAAGAGTTCAAACGAGTTGTGGCAAAAGACGCAAAACAAGGTTTCTGATGCACGTGAAGCCGCACAGGCAAAAAAAGATGATGCAGAAGAAACGATTGTGCTAAATTTAGACAATTTGGATGCAATTCAAGCAGATGCGACTGAAAATGAGACGATTTTAAATGAATTGGATCATGCAACCAGCGAAAATGTTGCCGACGACTTAGCAACAATCGAAGCGCAAGTTAAGGCGATTACAGATGACGAAGTCGGTTTGGCTGAATCTGGTAAGCAGGCCTTGTCTGCCGCTAAGAAAACAGGACTAGCCAATTCAGGTAAGTCAGGTTTAGCTGGCAGTGTTTCTAAATAAATAAAATGCGAAGTCCCAAGCAATTGGGGCTTTTTTTGTGCGATTTTTTTCTTAAATATCTAAAATTCAATTGACTTTTTTGTAAAACATTTATATGATTTGATTATCGAATGTTTCGACGTTCGAAATAAAAAGAAAAAGGAGTGACACAATGGTTGCCTTAAATACGACAGAAGTTATGGCACTAATTCCAAATCGTTATCCCATTCTTTATGTGGATTATGTCGACGAGATGGTGCCTGATGAAAGCTTAGTTGCGACAAAGAATGTAACAATTAATGAACCTTATTTTCAAGGTCATTTTCCAGGTAACCCGGTGGTTCCCGGTGTATACATTATTGAAGCAATGGCGCAAGCCGCTTCAATTTTGATTTTGTCTTCCCCTAAGTTTGTCGGTAAAACGGCCTACATGACTGGAGTTGATAAAGCGCGATTCAAGCGCATGATTACCCCAGGGGATGTGATGAAGATGCATGTCCAGTTTGGTAATTTACGTGAAAATATGGGAACCGTAAAAGTTCAGACATATGTTGATGATCAATTAGCAACAAAAGCTGAACTCATGTTTGTTGTCTCAAATGATGAGCAAGCAAATTAAAAGATGGAGAAATAGTGATGGTTGCGAGTGATGACACTTTTGAAGAAATTAACGATGCCCTTGTTGATGTTTTCAATAAGGTTGGCTGGATTGAAGAAGCTTCGTTGCATGAATCAATTTTTAAAGATATCTCTTTAAAAGAAATGCATATCATCGCGGCTATTTCAATGTATGATGAACCGAGTGCATCTGAGGTGGCAAAAGAAGTCCATCTGACACCCAGTTCAATGACGACAGCCATCGATAAGTTGGTTAAGAAGGGGTATGTAGAACGTCGCCGTTCTCAAACTGACCGCCGGATTGTGCGTTTGGGGTTAACGCATCGCGGACGCGTTGTCTACCGTGCGCATCAATCGTTTCATCGTCATTTAACGCATTATTTAGTTGATTCTTTAAATGTGTCGGATATGCAGGTAGTTGAAGATGCAATTTTACATCTCCAAGAATATTTGGATAATCTAAATCAATCTATTAAGTAAAGATGGTGTAATGGAAAAATTTTCGATTTTATCAACGGCATTAGCCGTACCAGCGAATCGCGTTACAAATAACGATCTATCACAAATGATGGATACGTCAGATGAATGGATTAAAAGTCGAACTGGAATTCGGCAACGTCACATTACGCAAGGACAAACGACAACAGACTTAGCCTATGCAGTCGCCCAAAAGTTACTAGATAAGGCGCATTTGGCAGCATCAGAGCTCGATTTTATTATCGTCGCAACAATGTCACCAGATGCGTTGGCCCCAACGGTTTCGACACAAGTCCAGGGATTATTGCGTGCAAACAATGCCTTTGGGATTGATATCAATGTTGCCTGTACGGGTTTTGTTAGTGCTTTAAGTTTAGCTGCAAAGCTAATTGAGACGCGCTATCAACATGGTCTAGTCATTGGTGCTGAGACGTTAAGTCGTTTAGTTGATTGGCATGATCGTTCTACTGCCGTTCTTTTTGGAGATGGGGCAGCAGGGGTCTTAGTTGGTAAGACTGACGCCGAAGTTGGCTTGATTGGTGAAGGATTTAAGTCATATGGTGATCAAGGAGCTGCGCTAACTGCGGGGCAATTAAATCAACATACGGTCTTTAATGCGACTGATGTGCCGACTGATCTATCCTTTCACATGGATGGACGCGCCGTTTATCAATTTGCGACTCGCCGTGTTCCAGAACTCATATTACGAGTCTTAGCGGAAAATGACCTTAGTGTAGATGATGTAGATTTATTTATTTTGCATCAAGCCAATGCACGTATTATTCAGAGCATTGCGCACCATCTAGATCAGCCGCTGGATAAGTTTCCGATTAATGTAGAAGAATATGGGAATACCAGTGCAGCTAGTGTACCTATTCTACTAGCAGAGTTACAGGCTCAAGGTCAACTTCAGCCTGGTCAAAAAATAATGTTGGCTGGATTCGGGGCAGGTTTAACAACTGGTACCACATTAATCCAAATTTAAGTTATAATTATTGTATGCATTTATGCAAAAAAATCTAAGTCGTTCAGCGACTAAAACACAAACCATAGGAGATTATTTATCATGACTAACGAAGAAATTTTTAACAAGGTACAAGCTATTTTGATGGACCAATTCGATTTGGACAAAGATGATGTTAAGTTGACTACAAACTTTGAGGACGATATCGAAGCTGATTCATTGGATTTGTTTGAAGTTTTGAACAATGTTGAAGAAGAATTCGATATCGAATTGGAAGTTGCTGAAGATATCAAGACAGTGCAAGACCTTGTAAACAAGATTCAAGCACAAATTGACGCAAAGTAAGAACGTAAATAAGGAGCTCACATGAACGTACAGTTAGATAACCCAATTTTTGAAAAGTTGGGGATGACCTATCCGATTATTCAAGGTGGTATGGCTTGGGCAGGGACTGGTCAATTAGCTGGTTCCGTTTCGGAAGCTGGTGGCCTTGGTATTATCGGGACTGGTTATTGGCACGCAGATCAAGTCCGAACGGAAATTCAACGTGCACGTGAAATTACGGATAAGCCTTTTGGTGTGAACGTGATGCTTATGTCACGTCATATTCGTGAAGTTTTTGATGTCATTATCGAAGAAGGTGTGAAGGTCGTCGCAACTGGTGCGGGTGATCCAGCACCTTTTCTTGATGAATTGCACGAACACGGTATCATTGTGATTCCCGTGGTACCTTCAGTTGGATTAGCCAAGATGATGGAGAAAAAGGGTGTTGACGCTGTTGTTGCTGAAGGTGCGGAGTCTGGGGGTCATATTGGCTCACTTTCAACGATGACTTTGGTGCCACAGGTGGTTGACGCTGTTGATATTCCAGTCATTGCGGCTGGTGGAATCGCCGATGGTCGCGGTGCTGCGGCGGCAATTATGCTTGGGGCTAGTGGTATTCAGATGGGAACGCGTTTCTTAGCTTCTGATGAATCTGAAATTCACCAAAACTTTAAGGATGCTGTTGTTAAAGCACGTGATATTGGAACGGTCGTTACGGGTGAATTAATGGGTAATCGTGCCCGTGTGCTTAAAACACCGATGGCTAAGCAATACATTAAAAATGAGCGTGTCGAAGTGACTAAGCCAAAGCCAGATGCTGATGCGATTGAGGAACTTGAGAACGGTTCATTAAAGCGAGCTGTAATCGATGGAGACAAGAGCACCGGGGCCTTCATGGCTGGTGAAGCAGCTGGAATGGTGAAGGATGTTAAGCCAGTTGCCGACATTTTGTCAGACACGTGGACGCAAGCATCTGAGTTATTGAATCAAACTTGGAGGACCAAGTAATGCGAATTGGTTTATTGCTAAGTGGGCAAGGCGCACAAAAAGCTGGTATGGGACGCGATCTCTACGAGCAAAATGCGGCTTATCGTGCTGTGGTTGATCAAGCCAGTGATTTAATTGGATACGATTTTCAACAGGAAATCCTGGAAAATGATGAGAAACTAGCTCAAACACAGTATGCCCAGATGGCGATTTACACGATGTCAATGGGAATTTATGCTGCATTAGATGACCAGATTAAAGAACAAGTTGTCGGTGCAGTGGGGTTGAGTTTGGGTGAATATACGGCATTAGCAATCGCTGGTGTCTTGACCTTTGAACAAGGCTTCAAAATTTTGCAGGATCGTGGTCGCTTTATGCAAGTTGCAAGTGATGCGACTGATAGTAAAATGTTAGTTATTTTAGATAAAGATCAGGATCGTATTTTAAGTTTGATTCATCAAGCTCAGTTGGCTGGCGCTACGATTTATCCAGCTAACTTTAATACACCAAAGCAATTGGTCATTGCTGGTTTAGCTGAAGATATTGATCAATTCGCTGAAAACTTACAACAAGAAGATATTAAGGTTGTGCCGCTAGCTGTAAGTGGTGCTTTTCATACACCATTTATGGACAGTGCAGCAGCTGAATTGACACCACGGTTAGCCAATGAGGCGATGGCGCCAATGAACGTACCGGTTTACTCGAATACAACAGGTGCGATTTTTGATGACGTTAAAGCAACATTGACGACACAGATTGTCAGTCCAACACATTTTTCTGATGCACTTTTGGCCATGCAAGCGCAAGGGCTGGATGCAACATTAGAATTAGGCCCAGATAAAACTTTGACGAAGTTTGCCAAGCAAATTTTAGATAAGCATGTGGACCGCTACACAATTAATGATTTAGCATCATTCCAAACGGTTACAGATGAAATTGTAGGTGAGGAAAAATAATGGATTTAAAGAATAAAAATGTTTTAGTGACAGGTTCAACGCGTGGTATTGGTTTAGCAATTGCCAAACGATTCAGTCAACTAGGTGCGAACGTGATTTTACATGGGCGCTCACAACCTAGTGAAACTGTGTTAGCGGATTTTCCTGAGGGAACACCCGTAATTTTAGGAGACATTGCTGACGCGGATACGATTCAACCTGTTATTCAAGCACTCATTGAAGAAGTTGGTCAAATTGATGTGCTCGTTAACAATGCTGGGATTGTGAAGGATACACTTGCTATTCGGATGTCTTCAGCGGATTTTGCTCAGGTAGTTGATACCAATTTAACGGGAACGTTCAATGTTACGCAACCTGTTTTTAAGCACATGCTAAAAAAGCGTACGGGGGCAATTATTAACCTATCTTCCATTGTTGGCTTACATGGAAACATGGGACAAGCAAATTATGCTGCCTCTAAGGCTGGACTTATTGGTTTAACGAAGTCATTGGCTAAGGAGGGCGCTTCACGTGGTATTCGTGTGAACGCAATTGCTCCAGGGATGATTGATTCTGATATGACGAGTCAATTAAGCGAAAAGGTTCAAGCGAACATTAAAGATGCGATTCCGTTGAAACGTCTGGGTAATGCTGATGAAATTGCACAAACGGCACAATTTTTGATCGAAAACGACTATGTTACAGGTGAAACAATCACTGTTGATGGTGGTTTATCACTTTAGTCTGAAACAATTGAGGTATAGAAAATGACAAGAGTTGTAATAACTGGATTAGGTGCAATCACACCGATTGGGAATACAGCTGAAACGTACTTGGATAATTTGATGGATGGGCAAGTCGGAATCGGAGAGATTACGAAGTTTGATGCCTCAGATACTGGTATTTCAGTTGCTGGACAAGTCAAAGATTTTGATCCAGCTGAACGTATTGGTAAGCGCGAAGCCCGTAAAATGGATTTGTTTTCACAATATGGTGTTCATGCTGCTGGTGAAGCACTTGAACAGGCTGGTATCAATGAAGAAAATACTGATCCCAATAAGATGGGGGTCATTTTAGGTAACGGAATTGGTGGTTTGATTACCATTCAAGAACAAGTTATTAAAATGCATGATAAGGGACCACGTCGTGTTAGCCCAATGTTCGTGCCAATGGCTATTCCAAACATGTTGTCTGGAAATGTGTCGATGCGGTACGGTGCAAGGAACGTAAATTACGTGCTTTCAACTGCCTGTGCCTCTGCAACCAATGCGATTGGTGAGTCTTACTTGCGCATTAAACATGGTATGGCTGACGTTATGATTACGGGTGGATCTGAAGCGACTGTTGAAAAGATGGGGATTTCAGGTTTCGCAGCACTAACAGCACTGTCAACAACCAAGGATCCGATGCATGCCTCATTGCCTTTTGATGAAGACCGTAATGGTTTCGTTATGGGTGAAGGTTCTGGAATTTTGATTTTGGAATCATTAGAACATGCCCAAGCCCGGGGTGCTAAAATCTTGGGTGAAGTAGTTGGTTATGGTGCAAATTCAGATGCTTACCATTTGACTGCGCCAACGCCTGATGGTTCAGGGCCTGCTGGATCAATGAAGCTAGCCTTGGCTGATGCTGATGTGACCCCTGAACAAATCGATTACTTGAACGCACATGGAACTGCTACGCCAACGAACGATTCGGCTGAAGCAAATGCGATTACAAGTGTCTTTGGTGAAAAAGGTGTCGATGTATCTTCAACTAAGGGGATGACAGGACACTTGTTAGGTGCTGCAGGTGCGGTTGAAGCAATTGCTGCCGTTGGTGCTTTACTTCGTGATGAGATGCCTGCCAATATCGGTATGACCCACCAAGGTGAAGATACAGCGAGCGTAAAGTTAGTTAAGCAAGGTGAACAAAAGAAGCCAGTGCATTACACGATGTCTGCAAATTACGGTTTCGGTGGTCACAATGCTGCGCTAGTCTTTAAAGAGTGGGGTGAATAGTTTTGGAATTAACATTAGATGAACTAAAGGACTTAATTCAAACGCTTGATGCAAGTTCATTACGTGAATTTTCAGTTAATGAAGGGGAATATACACTTCATTTAAGTAGAAATGAGGCGCCAACGGTCGTTACGCAAACGCAAACGCCGGCGGGACCAGCTCCAGAATCAGCACCTGTAACGGATGCGCCTGTTGTGGAACCCGCTGGAACATATATTACTGCGCCGTTGGTTGGAACAGTTTACCTACGTCCAAATCCAGATGCAGAACCATTTGTGCAAGTCGGAGGCCATGTTAATGCGGGTGATCAAGTTGCTTTAATTGAAGCGATGAAATTGATGACACCGATTAAAAGTGACGTGAGCGGAACGATTAAACAAGTGTTAGTTGCAGATGAAGATATGGTTGATTATGAAATGAACCTATTTGAAATTATACCCGACTAAATAGTAGGGAGGGGGCAGTATCATGGAATTAAATACACAAGAAATTCAAGAAATCTTACCACATCGTTATCCAATGTTACTTGTTGATCGTGTTGAGGAAATTACACCTGGTCAGTCAGCAACTGGTATCAAAAATGTAACGATGAACGAGGAAGTTTTCCAAGGGCATTTCCCTGGAAATCCAACTTTTCCTGGGGTCATGATGATTGAAGCTTTGGCCCAAACTGGTGCAATTGCGATTTTGACATTACCCGAGTTCAAAGGGAAAACAGTTTACTTGGCAAGCATCCCCAAGGCACGTTTCCGTAAGAAGGTTGAGCCAGGTGACCAAATTAAGTTAACGGTCGAATTGGAAAAGTTCCGTGGCAATGTTGGAATGGGTAAAGGGACAGCTTATGTAAATGGTAAGCGTGTCACAACCGCTGAACTAACATTTGCGATTGGAGACTAAGTATGTTTAAAAAAGTTCTAGTTGCTAATCGTGGTGAAATTGCGGTTAGAATTATCCGTACATTGCGTGAAATGGGCATTCAATCTGTTGCAGTTTATTCAACTGCAGATAAAGATAGTTTGCACGTGCAATTAGCTGATGAAGCGGTCGCCATTGGTGGACCACGGGCGCAAGATAGTTATTTAGATATGAATAATATTTTGAGTGCGGCCTTGTTAACAGGGGCAGAAGCCATTCATCCAGGGTATGGTTTTCTTTCTGAAAATGATATGTTTGCTGAAATGGTGACAGCGGTTGGCATCAAATGGATTGGTCCAAGCTCTGAGGTTATCGCTTTGATGGGAAACAAAGCCCAGGCGCGTGAAGCGATGCGTAAGGCCGATGTTCCTGTAATTCCGGGTTCAGAAGGTTTTGTACGTGATATCGAAGCGGTGGAGTCAGTTGCTAATAAAATAGGGTACCCCATTCTGCTTAAAGCCGCCGCTGGTGGTGGTGGTAAAGGAATGCGCTTTGTTTACCACCAAGACGAATTGGCGAGTCAGTTTGCTGATGCACAACATGAAGCACAGGCTGCTTTTGGTGATGATCATCTTTATGTTGAAAAGGTGATGACAAATGTGCGCCATATTGAAATGCAGATTCTACGGGATCAGCAAGGTAATATAGTTTATTTACCTGAGCGTAATTGTTCTTTGCAGCGTAAAAATCAGAAGTTGATTGAAGAAACGCCTGCAGTAGGTGTTTCTGAACAACAACGTGCTGAATTAGGTGCAATTTCAAAACGTGCGGTTGATGCGATTGGCTATGAGAATACTGGAACGATTGAGTTCTTACAAGATGAATCGGGTCATTTCTATTTTATGGAAATGAATACGCGAATCCAAGTAGAACACCCAGTAACTGAGATGTTGGTAAATATTGATTTAGTACGCATGCAGATTTTAATTGCCGCAGGTGAATCATTGCAAATTAAGCAGTCTGATTTACGGATGCAAGGTCATGTGATTGAGGCGCGTTTAAACGCGGAAGTTCCTGAAACTGGCTTTTTGCCAAGCACAGGCACGATTGATCACCTTTTCTGGCCTAACGGTGGTTTGGGTAGTCGTATTGATACAGGTATTTATGAACATGACCAAATTAAGCCATACTATGATGCCATGATTGGTAAAGTGATTGCCCAAGATGACAATCGCACTTTGGCCATTCAAAAATTACGTCGGTTATTAGCAGAAACGCAAATTGATGGTGTTCAAACAAACCGAGGTTTCCAACTCGATTTGTTACATGATGCTAACTTTGTTGCGGGTGATTTTAATACGACTTATATTGAAGATGTCTTTTTGCCAAATTGGCAAAAGCAGCTTGAGGAGGGTGACGATGGGAGCAGCACATCAATTTAAAAATGAACCTTCAGATGCAGCTAAAAGAGTTCCAGACGGTCTTTTTGTTGATTGCCCATATTGCCACACGCATTTCTATGAGAAGCAACTTGGAAAATATAAAGTGTGTCCAAATTGTGGCTATGGGTTCCGTCTAACCGCACATGAGCGTGTTGCACAAGTCTTAGATGATCATTCTTTCGTTGAAACGAATGCAGAACTTTCGTTACAAAATCCTGATTTTCCGGGATATGCAGATAAACTGCATAAAGCACAGCGCACAACCAAGTTGCGAGATGCGGTAATGACAGGAACTGGTACGGTTAAAGGACAAGCAGTCGCAGTAGGCATTATGGATAGTCATTTTGTAATGGGGTCACTTGGAACAATTGTCGGTGAAAAGATTACGCGTTTGTTTGAATTAGCCTTACAAGAAAAGTTACCCGTTATTTTATTTACCGCTTCAGGTGGTGCCAGAATGCAAGAGGGAATACAATCGCTTATGCAAATGGCTAAAATTTCAGGGGTGCTTGCACGTTTTCAACAAGCTGGTCTCTTCTATTTGGTGGTCTTAACCGATCCAACTACGGGTGGTGTTACGGCATCGTTCGCGATGGACGGAGATGTGACATTAGCTGAGCCGCATGCGTTAATTGGTTTTGCGGGACGTCGTGTCATTGAGCAGACCTTACATGAAAAATTACCTGATGATTTTCAACGAGCTGAGTCATTAAAGCAGCAAGGCTTTGTGGATGAAATTGTAACACGAGAGAATTTAGCAGACACAATTGCTAAGTTGGTTCGATTACATCGCAGAAATGAGGCATAACATGAGTTTGTTTAAACACGATTTGGATCCGGCTGAAGTCGTTGCTAAGTCACGTGAGGACCGCTATTCCGCAAATTATATTATTCAATCATTATTTTCGGACTTTTTTGAGATGCATGGAGATCGCCTACAAGGTGATGATCCAAGTATCGTCAGTGGAGTAGCGATGTTGAACGAGCAACCGGTCACAGTTATTGCCATTGATAAAGGCTTAACGTTAGATGAAAAGATTGCCAAGCGTAACGGTTCGCCGACGCCAAGTGGTTACCGTAAAGCGCAACGTATGATGCAACATGCTGAGAAATTTCGCCAACCTATTATTACTTTTATTAATACGCCTGGTGCATATCCTGGTAAAGAAGCTGAGGAAAATGGGCAAGGTGAAGCGATTGCACAATCGATTCTGATGAGTATGAAGATTACTGTTCCAATTATCGCCATTATTTATGGTGAAGGAGGATCAGGCGGTGCGTTGGCTTTGGCGACGGCTGATGAGGTGTGGATGTTCGAGAACGCCACATACTCTGTGCTTTCTCCAGAAGGGTTTGCCTCAATCTTATGGAAAGATGGTAAACGATCGGATGAGGCGGCACGGCTTATGGGCTTAACAGCGGCTGAATTAGCTGATGAAGGCGTTATTGATTATGTTATTCCTGAAGGATGGACAAAGCGTCGCTTAATGCGTTTGGTTCAGGTTCGACTTGAACGTTCAATCGAACGATTGATGAAACTAGACCCAAATGAGTTAGTTTCTAGACGCCAACAACGTTTTCGAAAGTTTTAAAAACTAAAAAGGGTTAGAACACCTCCATTTGGAGGTGTTCTAACTCTTTTTTTAATCAATAATTTGTAAGTCTTTTGTTGTATGCGTAAATGAGTCAGCACCAGCTTCGGTTAGAACGACTGAATCCTCAATACGAATACCCAGGTCTCCTGGAATATAAATACCTGGCTCAATTGAGAAAGCCATTCCAGGCTCTAGAACAAGGTCATTGTTGGGAGCAACTTGAATCGACTCGTGCACTGAACTACCTAGTCCATGACCGAGGCGGTGAACAAAGTACTCACCATAACCAGCCTTGGTGATAACATCACGTGCAATTTGATCTAATTCACCGGTCGTCATTCCGGGTTTAACGGCATCCTGAGCCGTTAACTGCGCTTCAAGGACAACATTGTATACATCGCGTTGATGATCAGTCACGGACTGATAAGCGACCGTACGCGTGCTATCAGAGACATAGCCGTCGTAGACTGTTCCTAAATCAAATAAGGCGAGTTCTCCAGGTAGTAGCTTCGTTTGACCGGTAGAACCATGTGGATTAGCCGCGTGAGCGCCAAATTGAACGAGCGTTTCAAATGACATAGCAGGCACACCACGTGCTTTGATATGATATTCTAATTCAGCCATGACTTCCAGTTCAGTTTTACCGGTTGCTAAAGCATCAAAACCAAATTGAAAGGCGCGGTCGGCATCAGCTCCAGCTTGATGCATTTTTTCAATTTCAGCAGGTGTTTTAATTAAACGCATACGCTCAATTAGAGGCGTTAAATCATCCTTGAACTTCACATTGGGGACGACACGTTGAATTTGTTGGGCACGTTCAAGCGTTAGGGTACCTTTTTCGACAGCCCAATTTTCAAAATGAGTGGTTTCATCTTTAATATGACCAGCAATCATGGCGAAAGCATCTTCTGAGTCTTGGTAACCATAAACCGGGTAGGGCCAACCAGTTGCTTTAACCGTTTCAACTTCAAGAGCTGGAGCAAAAATAAAGGGATCGTTTTGTGGGAATAGCACGAGGGCTAAAATACGTTCAATCGGATCAGATTCGAATCCAGTTAAGTACGAAATTGAGTGGAAATCTGAAATATAAGCGACATCAAGTTGTTGTACATTGAGCCAGTTTTGCAGTTCCTTAATATTTTGATACATAGATGAAAACTCCTTTTTTATTTGATGACTCTTATTGTACACGTTTTCAGAAACCTTGTGTTATTTTCAAGATAATTATGCTAAAATAACTTTTTACGAAATGAAAAAATTATGAAAACATGCTATGATAATAGTGGTAACGCTTACAATGAAAAAGAAGAGGAGTGAGGCGCATGGATAAACCAACAATCACCATTTATGATGTCGCCCGTGAAGCCGGGGTGTCAATAGCTACTGTTTCGCGTGTTATGAATGGAAACGCCAATGTTAAACCTGCAACTAAAGAAAAAGTTGAGAAAGTCATTGCTGACTTAGGTTATCGACCTAATGCAGTTGCTCGTGGGCTAGCCTCACGTAAAACGACTACGGTGGGATTGATCATCCCCGATTTAACGGATCAGTATTTTGCTGAACTGGCACGTGGAATTGAAGACGTGGCAAATATGTATAATTACCAAATTATTTTATCGAGCTCTAACGGAAGTGAGATTAAAAATGATCTCATCGATAACCTCCTAGGCAAGCAAGTAGACGGTATTATTTTCATGGGAAACCAAGTCTCATCTGAAATTGAAGAACGTTTATTGTCGATTGACTTGCCCGTCGTGTTAACTGGGGCACTTGATACACAAAAGAAATTGCCGAGTGTCAATATTGACTATTTCAATGCCTTTCGTGATGCAACGCTGCATTTAATTGAAAATGACCATCGTCGCATTGCGTTTATTTCAGGTCTATTATCGAAATATACAAAACAAGATTACAAATTCCAAGGCTATGAAGATGCTATTGCGCAACATGGTATCAACCACGACGATAAACTGATTTTCCAAGCCGGATATACGTATGAAGCAGGTTATCAATTAGCCCAAGCTGTTAAAACGTCTGGCGCTACTGCAGCGGTTATCACGACAGATGAAATGGCTGCTGGTGTGTTGAATGGGTTGACTGATTTAGGGTTGCACTTACCTCAAGATTTTGAATTAATTAGTAATAATTCGCAGTTAACGCGTATGACGCGACCAGCAATGTCATCGATCACACAACCTATCTATGATATAGGTGCCGTTTCAATGCGTATGTTAACAAAGTTAATGGGGCATGAGGAGTTAGACGATACGCAAATCGAATTGATGCATGGTTTTACAACACGTGACTCAACAGCAAAATAAAAACACCATTTCAATTGAAATGGTGTTTTTTTAAGGAGACAACGGGATTTGAACCCGTGCGCCGGCTCTACACCGGTTCGGCGGATTTCGAGTCCGCTGCATTACCACTCTGCCATATCTCCATGTACAAACAACAATTATAGCGATAATTGCCTATAAATTCAAGAAAACCACCAATAAGAATATTGGTGGTTTTCGATGATAGCCCATCAGGGAGTTGAACCCTGGATGCCGGTGTGAAAAACCGGAGTCTTAACC
>NZ_JQBM01000003.1:120073-150845 GCF_001437355.1 Weissella viridescens
GAAAATAAATCACGTATTAACAACAAGAGATAATATACCAGAATATGAAAGGTCATGCAACAAAAAAATTACGAATTCGGAAATTTTTTTTATGACTTGTCAATGTATCTTCATATACTATAAAATAATCACATTCTTTACAAAAAATGGGGAGAGAGATGTGGACAAGTTAAGATGGGTTTTAGATCGACATGAACAGGATATCGTGCGCTTAAATGATTATTTATTATCAAGATTGGATGATGTTGTTCCGGTAACAACCGTGATGCATGATTTGGACTGGTCACGATATCGTGTTTTGTCAACGTTAGAAACACTCGTACGTGATCTTGAAACGCAACAAACGGGGGGGGCGTGATGATGACAAGTACGATATGCAGGGGAAAGTAATTAAAATTAACCATAGTGTACAAATTAACACCTTGGCTTTAGAGTACCAGTATCGAAAGCGCTCAATAGCATGGGTGCTTTTATTGGAAATGTTAACCGAACAGGTCGATTCGTATGAAAATTTTGCAGATCGGCACAATATTTCGGTCGCTGCAGTGCGATCTGCTAAACAAAAAATACAAGAAGCATTTTTGAATCAAGATATTGAAGTAAGCAAGAATAACCGAATCGTTGGTAATGAAGTTGTTGTCCGAGCCTTTTTTATGCAATTAATGCGGTATTATCATGCACAAATCGAAACGACAATCATTCAATCAACACCACAAGATCATTTGGTAACAGATCAACTCGTGGATAAATTATTGGATATTTATGGCTTAACCCAGGATATGACGAATGAGCGAGTCATTTCCCTTCAAGTCTTGATTTGGTTGATTCGAGTTCAGAATGGTCATTATTTACATGATCAAGATTTACCACATATTTTGGTTGATGCAGCCGACTGGCCTGAGGCCTATCAACAATTAAATGCGCATTTAATTGATATGATGCGGGAGTTTGTCGATTTACCAGAGCATGTCTTAAGAATTGAAGCGCAATTTGCAATTTTAACGATGTTTACGAGCGGGTTAGTGACTGATGTTCCTGAAGAAATGTTACGAAGTGAAGTTCAGACACGTCTAAAACGATTGACACTAACGTTGCGTAATAACTACGAAACCGCTTTTCAAAGTCAACTTCCGTCAGTGGTTGAAGCGCAATTACTACAGGCTACATTAAGCAGCAATTTACGGACATTATATTTCTTAAAAGATTTGGTGCAGAGCTCAGTGGACATTGGTGTATTAGAGCGTAATTTTCCAATTCATGCGAAGTTTACGAGCGATTTACTCGTAACATTAGCTGATGTTTGGCAAATTGAAGATGTTCCGAAGTTTAGACGGGTCATGTTTGAGGACTATTTCAATGCAATTATTGTTCATTTGACACCAGCCATGATTTTGCCACCTATTCGTGTGGCGATTGGTTTTGTCTACCATCCGGGAATGGATGAGCTAATCCGGCAGCAGCTTGCTAATCGACGTAATATTAATTTTGAGTTTGTTTCAGTGGGGGAACCGGCAGACTTTTATATTTCAGATATTGCCATTGAGAGTGAGTATACGGTTCCAGGATACATTTGGAATGTATTTCCAGATAATCATACAATTGATCATTTTGTGCAAGATGCGATGCAATTATCAATTAAGTACTATCAAAATCGGAAAAGATAGGCTATTTAATCAATCTCGATATGATTCTGCGTATTTTTTTACGAATTAAAAAAATTCAGCATGGCGGAATGTTTGAATATTGTTTATTCTAATAACATAGTCTTGAGGGCTTGCAAGAGGGGGCTACGGATATCGTAGTTTTGCAAATGAATCAAGAGGAACACTTTTTCAAGGGTGTCAGCAGTATAACCTTGGGGGGTTAAATAAAAGGAGTCAGCTTGCTGACTCCTTTTATTTTGCGTTAAAACAACCGAATTTACGTAGATAGTGGTAAAATAGACTTCTAAAATAGATAAAAAGGATTGTGGAGCCATGTTAGTGGGTAAAAAAATAGTGTTAGTCGTCACGGGCGGCATTGCTGCATATAAAGCTGTGACTTTGGTGCGATTACTTGTGAAAGCCCAAGCTGATGTTCGGGTTGTCATGACGAAGTCCGCTTGTGAATTTGTAACACCTAAAACATTTAGTGTTTTGACAACACATCCAGTGTTAACTGATTTGTTCACTGAAACAACCGACCCAGCCATTGCCCACATTGAGCTTGCGGATTGGGCGGATTATATGGTTGTCGCACCAGCCAGTGCCAATTTTATCGCTAAGATGGCGCTTGGTGTTGCAGATGACGCAGCATCAAGTGTGGTGATTGCTCGCCATACTGGTATTGCTGTGGCTCCAGCCATGAATTCGAATATGTACCAAAATGCGGCAGTGCAACGTAATCTTGCACAGTTACAAAGCGATGGTGTTTCGATCATGGCCCCTGAGCAGGGGATGTTGGCAGAAGGCTATGCGGGAGTTGGTCGTTTAGCTGAACCAGAAACGTTGTGCGCTCAAATCAATGTATTAGCAAATGCTGATGAACAGACGTTATCCGGAAAACATGTCGTTGTGACAGCTGGCGGTACGCAAGAACCGATTGATCCAGTTCGTTATATCGCTAATCATTCATCAGGTAAGATGGGGTATGCGTTCGCACAGGCAGCTGTTGAACAAGGCGCGCAAGTGACCTTGATTACTACCGTTGATTTAACGCCCCCACCATTTACGACCGTTGTACACGTTAAAACTGCGCAAGAAATGCAAAATGCGTTGCAACGCTATTATGAAGCGGCTGACCTAGTGATTATGGCTGCTGCAGTGGCAGATTATCGCATTGCCGAGCCAGCTACGCAAAAAATGAAAAAGCAACAAGACACAACAGCGTTGCATTTAAAGTTAGTTGAAAACCCTGATATTCTGGCCGAGTTGGGTGCACAAAAAACGCATCAATACTTAGTCGGGTTTGCGGCGGAAACACAACAGTTATTACAGCATGCACAAGTTAAGCTTGAAAAGAAACAGGCTGATTTGCTAATCGCAAATGATGTATCACAAACTGATATTGGGTTCGGTTCAGCAGATAACGCTGTTACATTATTGTTCAAAAATGAAGCGCCTGTTGCCTTACCAAAGATGCGTAAAATTGAGGTGGCACGTCAGGTCTTACAAATGATTCAATTAAGAATGGAGGAAGCATAAAATGGAAGTTGGAATCGATAAAATGAGTTTCTTTTCAACACAATATTATATCGATATGGTTGATTTGGCTCATGCCCGTGGTGAAGCACCTGACAAATATTTAATTGGGATTGGACAAACACAACAAGCCGTCGCACCTGCGACACAGGACGTGGTGACAATGGGGGCGAATGCAGCTGATCAAATGTTAACGCAAGCTGATCGGGCGGAAATTGAGGAGGTTATTTTTGCAACCGAATCCGGTGTTGATCAATCAAAATCCGCGGCAGTGTATGTTCAAAAATTATTGGGGATTAACCGTTATGCTCGAACAATTGAACTTAAGCAAGCCTGCTACTCAGGTACCTATGGTTTAATGCAAGCCCGTGACTATGTGACCCTACACCCGAAGGCAAAAGTTTTGGTGATCGCAAGTGACATTGCCCGCTACGGTATTAATACTGGTGGTGAAGTGACCCAAGGAGCTGGAGCTGTTGCAATGCTGGTGACGGCTAATCCAACGATTGCAACGTTAAATCAAGATAATGTCTTTATGTCTGATGAAATTATGGATTTCTGGCGCCCAAATGATTCATCAACTGCTGTGGTTGATGGAAAGTTTTCAGCTAATATCTATCGTGATTTCTTTAAGGAAGTCTGGGAACGTTATCAATCACAAACTGGCCGTGACTTGAATAGCTTTAAAGCTTTGGTCTTCCATTTACCGTTTACGAAGATGGGACTCAAGGCATTACGCGATGTCTTACCTGAAGTTGCTGAGCAAAAACAACATGCATTGATGGATTCATTTGAGGCGAGTCGTCGCTACAATAAACAAATTGGTAATCTCTATACTGGATCAGCTTACTTGAGTTTAATGTCGTTATTGTTAAATGATGATACGTTAGCAGCAGGGGATGAATTAGGACTATTTTCATATGGTTCAGGTGCTGAAGGTGAGATGTATTCGCTAACGTTGCAACCTGAATATAATCAGGGCTTGATCAAAGAACAGTTGCCTAACTTATTGGCGCAAAGAACCCAACTGTCAATTGCTGAATACGAAAAAATGTTTGACTCAGTGGTACTCGGTTCTGCTGACCGTGAACTCGACATCACACATGACCATGCTAAGTTTGTCTTGGGTGGTGTTAAGGATCAGAAAAGACAATACGTGGAACAATTTTGATTATAAGTGCACATTAGTTCGTGATTTGACGATTTATTCAATTTAACGACTTGTTACGTTCGGTTTATTTTGATAAAATGATATTGAAATAAACTTAGGAGCAAGTGAACAAATGAAAAATGTATATTTAGCAGGGCCTTTTTTTGATGCCGAACAAATTGAACGCATTGAACGGATGGAACAAGCATTGACGAATAACCCAACTGTGGCTAGTTTCTTCAGTCCTCGTTCAGAAACATGTGCCGAATTTGAGATGGGTACGCGCGAATGGGCAGCTGCGACATTCAAGGTTGATCGCGATCATATTGATCAGGCGGATGTTGTCGTGGCCGTGATTGACTATGTTGATGATTTTGTTGATCCAGGAACTGCTTGGGAAATTGGCTATGCCAATGCCAATCAAAAGCCAGTTATTTTGCTTAAAGAAAAGCCAAATGGGAGTGTCAATTTGATGATGGCCATTCCAGCTCATGCGGTCTTACTTCACGTTTCAGATGTTGCACAATATGACTTTGACGAAATGCCTACGTCCGAATGGACTGGCGATATGTTTTAAACATTTTAAATGCGATGAAACCCTGAAAGTGGAAACTTTCGGGGTTTTTAGTATCATTTTTGATAAATTCATGTAAGATAG
Organism: Weissella viridescens; assembly: GCF_001437355.1. GTDB lineage: Bacteria > Bacillota > Bacilli > Lactobacillales > Lactobacillaceae > Weissella > Weissella viridescens. The sequence continues at coordinate 125,061 of NZ_JQBM01000003.1, forward strand.
AATTATTATAAATAAAGAAGGATGATGACGATGACCTTGCAAACGATTTGGCAACTTATTCGGCGGTGGCTGATGCGCTTTTGGGTCCCGCTTGTGGTTGTTTTAACACTTTTAACAACTGCAGTAATGACAACGACTTTTTTGCTACACCGCCAACAAGTAACTGTTAAAATTAGTAATGTGCCCATTCACACAGAACGTGGTGTGTTAGCACCAGGAGCCGGTGTTTTAAAAAAGGGTGAACATCTCCAAATTTTGAAACGGGAAAGTGGCTGGTATGAGGTTCGTCGGGAAGATGAATCTAAAGCGTGGGTAGCGGGCTGGTTAGTTGAACGGACGCAGCCGCTATCAAAATTATCACCACTATCAGAGGCAACCGTTGTCTTGGATCCCGGCCACGGTGGTTCTGATTCAGGGGCCCTTTCAAATCATGATCAATATGAAAAGAAGTACACATTAGAGTTGGCCAAAAAGGTAGAAGCTGAGTTGAAATCACATGGTACGCGCGTGATTATGACTCGTGATACAGATAAACTAGTGGCATTACCAGATATTCCAAAAATAGCAGAAATGCGCCACTCAGATATGTTTATTTCATTCCATTTTGATTCAGCTCCTGAATCAAATTCAGCCAGTGGCTATACAACTTACTATTATCATACGAAGAATGGTTCAAAGGACTTGGCTAGCGCAGTAAATACAGCGATTTCCCCTGAAATGCCTAAAAATATGCCAAATAAAGGGGTCGCTTTCGGTGATTACTTAGTCCTTCGTGACAATAAGGTGCCGGCGATTTTGATGGAAAATGGGTATATCAACTCTGATCGTGATTTTAATCACTTCAAAACCGCTCGTTTCCAACAAAAAATTGCAAATGCACTACCATATGGACTTGAACGGTACCTGGAAGAACATAAAAAATAAGCGTCGTCCGGCCAGCTAGCTCTTGACGTGCTCCGTCAGCTAGGGGATAATGATGTACAGATATATTGAACCGATGAGAAAGTAAATCTGTGATCTAATTCGACAGCGAGTGGAAGTTGGTGTAAGTTCCACGTTTTAGCCATAGAGGGACACTTTTTAGGTCGCATTGTGCGCGCAAATACCCCGTTACGGTATGTATGAGAACCAAACAAGGTGGTACCGCGCAAAAAAGATGCGCCCTTGATGACAGTGATGAACTGTTGTCAGGGGCTTTTTTTGTCGGTAAAATTAGAAATTGAGAGGGCTTTAAAATGGCAAAACAAACATTCCAAAAACCAAAAGGAACTGCAGACTTACTACCAGGTGAGTCGCACAAGTGGCATTACGTCGAAGAAACAGCGCGACTCCTTTTTTCAGATTATCAATACCAAGAAATTCGAACACCCATTTTTGAAAATTTTGATGTGTTTGCTCGTTCAGCCGGTGACACGTCAGACGTTGTGACTAAGGAAATGTACGATTTCTATGATAAAGGGGAGCGTCACATTGCGTTGCGTCCTGAAGGAACTGCTGGTGTCGTGCGGTCATTTGTCGAGAATAAGTCATACGGCCCAGAATTTGCGAAGCCCTATAAGGCATTCTATATTGGACCAATGTTCCGTTATGAGCGACCTCAAGCTGGTCGAATGCGTCAATTCCATCAGATTGGAGTTGAGGCGATTGGTTCTGAATCACCAGCGCTTGATGCTGAAACGATTGCAATGGCAGTAGACTTTTTCCAAACTCTGGGTGTGACTGATTTGAAAGTCACAATAAATTCACTTGGCGATCAAGCATCACGTGATGCATACCGTCAGGCCTTAATTGATTATTTGACCCCATTTAAGGAAGAGCTATCATATGATTCACAGACCCGTTTGGAAAAGAATCCATTGCGTGTGCTTGACTCGAAGGATGCCAAAGATCAAACCATTGTTGAAAATGCACCATCAATTTTGGATTACCTCAGTGAAACAGCACAAGCACACTGGGATAAGGTAAAACGTTATTTGGATGCCTTAGGGATTGATTACGAAGTTGATGCAAGTACTGTACGTGGTCTTGATTACTATAATCACACTATTTTTGAAATTATGACCCAAAGTTCAGCACTTGGAGAGGGATGGACGACGATTGCTGGTGGTGGCCGCTATAACGGACTTGTAGAAGAGTTTGGTGGACCACAGTTGCCAGGGGTTGGATTTGGAATTGGGTTAGAACGACTAATGTTATTGCTTGATGATGCCAATGCCGTTTTGCCAGATGCGCCTGCCTTGGACGTTTATGTGGCTAATCAAGGTGAGGGAACTGACGTGGTGGCTATGCAAATGCTCCAAGCAGTACGCTCATTTGGATATAGTGCCGATCGCGATTATGAAGAACGTAAGTTAAAGGGTCAGTTTAAGGCTGCTGATCGTGAAAATGCCCACTATATGATTTTGATTGGTGATCGCGAATTAGCGGACCATGCAGCAAAATTAAAGAATTTACAGACAGGGGTTGAACAACAAATTAAGTTGACGGACCTATACACCGCCCTACCAGATTACTTGGAAATTGAAGTTGAGACAGGAGAGGAATAACATGAAACGGACGAACTATGCGGGATTAATTGATGAACAATATGAAGGACAGACGGTTGTCTTAGACGGCTGGGTCCAAAAGCGACGTGATTTAGGTGGATTAATTTTTATTGATTTACGTGACCGTGAAGGCATTGTCCAACTGGCTTTCTCTGATGAGATTTCGAAAGAAGCCCTTGAAGTAGCTGAATTAGTTCGTTCAGAATACGTCCTTGAAGTCTCAGGTATCGTTAAGAAGCGTGCTGAGGGTGCAATTAATGAACATATTCATTCAGGAAAAATTGAAGTTCAAGTAACTGATATTAAAGTCTTAGCTGAATCAAAGACCACCCCATTTTTGATTGAAGACGGGGTAGATGCTTCTGATGAAACACGTTTAAAGTATCGTTACCTTGATTTGCGTCGTCCAGAAATGCAAGAAAATTTGCGAATTCGTTCAAAGATTACGGCTGCTACGCACGAATTCTTGGATCAAGCAGGGTTCATTGATATTGAGACACCTTATTTGGCAAAGTCAACGCCGGAAGGGGCACGTGATTATTTAGTACCTTCACGAATTTATCAAGGGGCTTTCTATGCCTTGCCACAATCACCACAACTATTTAAGCAGCTTTTGATGGGGGCAGGCTTTGATCGTTATTATCAAGTTGCGCGTGCTTTCCGAGATGAGGATCTTCGTGGGGATCGTCAACCTGAATTTACGCAACTTGACTTGGAAACTTCATTCATGGATCAAGATGAAATTCGTGAATTGGTTGGTCAATGGGTTGCTTCAATTATGCAAAAGACGGTCGACTATGACCTAGATCCAACTGATATTCCAGTATTGACGTGGGAAGAATCAATGCGTCGTTATGGAACTGACAAGCCTGATATGCGTTTTGACATGGAATTGCAGGATCTTTCAGAGATGATGGCAGATTCTGACTTTGGTGTGTTCTCTGGTGCAGTTGCCAACGGTGGGATGGTTAAGGCCATTGTCGTACCTGGCGGAGCTGAACACTACTCACGTAAAGAAATCGATAAGCTAGGTAAGTATGTTGAACGTTTTGGAGCTAAGGGCTTAGCTTGGTTGAAGGTCACTGAAGAAGGGATTGCTGGACCAATTGCCAAGTTCTTTACTGAACAAGGTGAGGCAATTTTGGATGCAACGGGTGCGCATGCAGGTGATTTGATTTTGTTTGCTGCGGATAAGCCTAACGTTGTGAATCCGACTTTGGATGCGTTGCGTCGCATGACGGCCAAAGAAATGAATCTCATCGACAATCAAAAGTGGGCATTTGCTTGGATTATTGATTGGCCACTCTTTGAATATCAACCTGAGGAAGATCGTTGGATTGCAGCGCACCATCCATTCACAATGCCAAATGAGGCAGATTTGCCATTAATGGCGACCACTGAGGGGGCTCACAAAGCTCACGCACAATCTTATGATCTTGTTTTGAATGGATACGAATTAGGATCTGGATCAATTCGTATTCACCGTATGGACATTCAGCAACAGATGTTATCAGCCCTTGGCTTTACACCAGAATCTGCACAAGAAGCCTTTGGTTTCTTGTTAGAAGGAATGGAATATGGATTCCCACCTATGGGTGGAATCGCCTTGGGACTTGATCGTCTAGCTATGCTCTTGGCAGGTCGTGATAACATTCGTGATGTGATTGCTTTCCCTAAGAACTCAAAGGCGACTGAACCAATGACTGAAGCACCTACTCCTGTTTCAAAACAACAAGTTGAAGGTGACCTAGGTTTGCAGGCACCAGAATACGCTGATACCGACACACCTAATTTGGCAGAAGAATAGGGCACCTCAAGTGAGGAAGGTGAGCGAATATGACGCAGATAATGCTATATTTTGATCGACATGAATATGCGGCCCGGATTGTGGCTGCCATCATTTATGCCTTAACCTCAGCCATTGCCATTAATATTTTTTGGACTCCTGGTCATATCTATTCATCAGGGTTTACCGGCTTGGCACAAATTTTAAATACGCTGGGTCTTCGATACCTACACATGAACATCTCAATTGGCTTGCTCTTGATTCTATTGAATGTCCCTGTGTTGATTTTGGGCTATCGAAAGTTGGGGTATCGGTTTACCATGTTTACGGCCTTGGCGCTTTTACTTGCTGCCATCGCCATTCGCATTGTACCCTCACCGGGTACTTGGGTTCATGATCCACTCGTATTAGCGATATTCGGTGGTGGTATTAATGGATTTGGAACGGGTTTTGCCCTTAGAACCGGTTTATCAACAGGTGGTTTGGATATTATTGGGATCGTTGCCCGTAAAAAGTTTGGTATGCGGATGGGTGCAGTTAATTTGACCTTTAATTTCTTTATTTTGTTAACGGCGGGTTACCTTTTTGGACCGCAATATGCGCTCTATACGGGGATTTCATTAATTGTGAATGCCTATATGATTGACAATTTTTATACGCGTCAGCAAAAGCTCCAAGTGATGATTGTGACTGAACAGCCTGATCGTGTCATTGAAATGTTGCAACAGAACATCCGTCGTGGAATTACAATTGTGCATGATGCTGAGGGTGGGTATAACCATCACGAGAAAGAGATTCTCTTTACCGTAATTTCGGCATATGAACGTTATGATTTCCGGGATGCTTTGGAACAAGCCGATCCTAAAGCTTGGTCATCGACCTGGCGCATTGAACATACCACGGGTCGGTTTTATGAGCCAAAACTCTAAAAATATGTTTGACTTGTTTCAGAATTCTGGTAGAATTTAATTTGAACAAAAGTGTGCGACATTATAAGTTGAATTCTTCACACGGGAAGGGAGGGTAAACATTATGGCAAAGACTGTTGTTCGTAAGAATGAGTCTCTAGATGATGCTCTCCGTCGCTTTAAGCGTGGTGTATCAAAGGATGGTACTTTACAAGAGTACCGTAAGCGCGAATATTACATCAAGCCATCAGTACAACGTAAGTTGAAGGCTGAGGCTGCTCGTAAGCGCAAGAACAAGAAGGGACGCTAAAACGTCCTGGCCGGGCTACCTTTTGGTGGTCCGGCTTTTGTTTAGAAATTATCAAATAAAGAGGAACACAATCATGACATTATCAGAACAATTAAGTACCGATATGAAGACGGCGATGAAAGCCAAAGATAAGGAAGCACTAAGTGTTATCCGCATGTTGAAGTCTGACTTATCAAATGAACAAATTAAGCTTGGACATGATTTAACCCCTGACGAAGAATTGTCAGTGGTATCTCGTGAAATGAAGCAACACGTGGAAGAACGTGATGCATACGTTGATGCTGGGCGTGATGACTTAGCAGAAGACTTAAACGCACAAATCGCGGTGCTTGCAAAGTACATGCCTGAACAACTTTCAGAAGATGAAGTACGTGCAATTGTACAAGAAACCATTGCTGCGGTTGGCGCAACGAGCAAGGCTGATTTGGGAAAAGTTATGGGGGCCCTTATGCCGAAGGTCAAGGGTAAGGCTGATGGAAAATTGATCAATCAATTAGTCCAAAGCGAACTCGCATAATATGATTTATCCCGGGGAATTCCATCCCCGATACATAGTTAATTAAGGTATAATATAAGTAATCTGAGCAAAAGAGGGTTATATAATTGACAAATACCATAGAACAACACTTTCAATTTGAAAATCCAGAACAAGAAATCGGTCTCGTCGGACCACAAGATGCTCATCTCAAGTTATTAGAAGAGGGCCTTGGCGTTCAAATAACGGGTATGGGAGCTCAACTAACCATTATTGGTTCAGAAGACGCTGTTGCACAAACGATTGCCGTCGTCGAAGAGCTCTACCTGTTAATTAAAAAAGGCATCCGAATTGGACCTGCTGATATTGTTTCAGCAATGAACATGGTTCAACGCGGAACGTTGATGTATTTTGCTGATATGTATACTGAAACAATTATTCGGGATGCTAAGGGTCGGGCAATTCGCGTTAAAAACTATAATCAACGGGAGTATGTCAACGCAATCCGTCATGCAGATGTGACTTTTGGCGTTGGCCCTGCGGGAACGGGTAAAACTTATCTGGCCGTTGCTATGGCCGTTGCATCCTTAAAGCGGGGTGATGTGGAACGTTTGATTATTACCCGACCTGCAGTTGAAGCTGGTGAAAGTCTTGGATTCTTACCCGGTGACTTAAAAGAAGAGGTTGATCCGTATTTACGTCCGATCTATGATGCGCTGTTCGCCATTCTCGGTAAAGAGCATACGGAGCGTTTAATTGATCGAGAAGTGATTGAAATTGCGCCGTTGGCTTATATGCGAGGAAGAACTTTAGATAACGCCTTTATCATTTTGGATGAAGCGCAAAATACGACAACCGCGCAGATGAAGATGTTTCTAACCCGCCTTGGCTTTGGTTCAAAGATGGTGGTGAATGGGGATGTTTCTCAGATTGACTTACCACCACGCGTAAAATCAGGTTTGGTACAAGCTCAAACCATCTTACAAGATGTCCCACAAATCCAAATGATTCATTTTGACGCTAGCGATGTGGTACGGCACCCAATTGTAGCGGCGATTGTCGGGGCGTATGATCACTATAATGAGAAAGAATAAACTGGAACAGTAAAGGAGCAAATATGGATTTAGCATTAATCGATGAATCAAAACCAGGTTTATCAGAAGAACATTTGACACTTGTAAAAAACGTTTTGGATTATGCTGGTAAGGCACTGGGTCTACCCGATAATACTGAAATGTCAGTTACATTTGTGAATAATGATGAAATTCAACGATATAATCGGGAATATCGTGGCCTTGATAAGCCAACAGATGTGATTTCATTTGCCATTGAAGATGAGGCCGATGATTTTCCGTTGTTAATGGACGAGGAAATGGCTGAAGAGATTCCCAAAAACATTGGTGATTTAATTGTTTCAGTGGACAAGATTGGTGAACAAGCCGAATATCTGGAGCACTCGTGGGAACGAGAGTTAGGTTTTCTAGTGGTACACGGGTTCTTACACCTAAATGGATATGACCATATGAAGAGTGAAGCCGATGAAAAAGAAATGTTTGATTTGCAACGCCAAATCTTAGATGATTATGGGCTTACACGATAATCAGACCCCCGATAATCATCAGGTCACAAAAAATCGCCATTTCTTACAAGCCTTAGGCCATGCGCTGGATGGCGTTATTGATGTCCTAAGGCGTGAGCGCAACATGCGTTTCCATCTTGTGGCGGCCATCTTAGTGTTATGTCTTGGCATCTATCTGGGAATAGGCCGGTCCGATTGGATTTGGATTACGATTGCCGTTAGTATGGTGATCATGTCTGAATTCGTGAATACGATGGTTGAGGCAATTGTTGATTTAATTGTCGGGGAACGATACGAGCCGCTCGCCAAAGTCGCAAAAGATGTTGCGGCTGGCGGGGTTTTAGTCGCAGCAGGAACCGCAGCAGTAATTGGCTGCTTAATTTTTTATCCCTATCTCTTTTAATAGAATACAGAATATATGAGGAAATATACGAATGTCAGAAGCTTTTAAGTCCGGGTTTGTTGCTATTGTTGGGCGCCCAAATGTGGGTAAGTCAACATTGCTAAACCAGATGATTGGTGAAAAAATTGCCATCATGTCACCAAAGGCCCAAACAACCCGTAATAAAATTCAAGGAATTTATACCACGGATGAGGGTCAAATTGTGTTTATTGACACACCTGGAATCCATAAACCACAAAATGGTTTGGGAGATTTCATGATGAAAACGGCTAATTCAGCTTTACATGAAGCGGATATGATTTGGTTTGTCGTTAATGCCGATGAGCCACGTGGTGGCGGTGATGATTACATCATTAATCGTTTAAAGGATGTTGAAACACCAGTCTACTTGGTCATTAATAAAGTGGATCTGGTTCAGCCGCAAGAAGTTTTGCCGATGATTGCTGATTATCAAGCGCAGATGGATTTTGCTGAAATTTTCCCAATTTCAGCACGGACCGGTGACAATGTGCAAGCATTGATTGATACAACAATGGACCAAATGGAAGCGGGTCCTCAATACTATCCTGAAGATCAAATCACTGATCATCCAGAACGCTTTATTATGGCTGAGTTGATTCGTGAAAAGGTCCTACAATTAACGCGTCAAGAAGTGCCACACTCTGTGGCTGTCGTGATTGATAGTATTGCTCGTGAAGCAAATGAAAAGTTACATGTACAAGCAACGATTGTTGTTGAGCGTCCAAGTCAAAAGAATATCATTATTGGTAAGGGTGGGAGTATGATTAAAGAAATCGGAACCCGTGCCCGTAAAGATATTGAACGTTTGCTTGGTAGCAAAGTTTATCTAGAACTTTGGGTCAAGGTTGAAGATCGCTGGCGCGATAAGCCACAAGCCTTGCAATCATATGGATATAAGGAGGATGCCGACGTTTAAACAACGTTGCATCACCCAATCTGAAATCGTTTCGTCACTGACGGCGATTTCTTTTTTTATTTAAAAAGGAGGGCTAAAATGGCGGATATCTTTCAGGGCATTGTCATGTACCAGCGGGCCCACAAAGAAAAGGATTTAATGGTTAAGATTCTAACCCGTGAATATGGTAAACGCATGTTTTATATTCGACATGGGAAATCAAAACGCTATCAATATGCGGCTGATATGCAACCTTTAACGATGGCAACCTATGAAGGAACGATTAATCGCACTGGTTTAAGTTTCATCAATGATGTGAAACAAAGTAAGCTCCCACGTGTTTTTATTGAGGATGTCGAGAAAAATGCATACATGCTCTATATACTTGGCCTTATTGATGCAGCTTATGTTGATAATCAGCCGATTGCGCATTGGTTTGATGAAGCTAAATTAGCTGAGGCAAAGATGGTTGCCGGATTTGATGCTCAAGCTTTAGCGAATTATTTTGAGTTACACTTATTACCTGATTTTGGGATTCAAATCCAATGGCAAAGTTGTGTCATTTGTGGCAATGCTGAGGGACCGATGGATTTTTCAGAACACCTACAAGGCGTTTTATGTCAAAAACATTGGGAACGAGATGAACATCGGATGCATGTAAATCCTAAGGCGGTTTATGTGTTACAACAACTGGCACGTGTGGATTTGACGCAATTGCATTCATTGACATTGAATGATGTAACTAAAGAAGAGATGGCTCGGGTGCTGGACCGTATCTATCAGGAGCAGGTGGGAGTTCAGTTACGTGCCAAAACATTTATTCAAGATTTACATCAATGGGACCAACGCTTAGCACAACGCGGTCAAAAAAATGCGCCGACTGATTGACTTTAAAATATGGACGAGTAAAATAGATGGTATAGCGATGAAGACAGAATATTTATAAACACATGTATAGCAAGTTGCCGTTGATGGAAGGGCAATCATATCGTTTATAAGGGGCGCTGTCTGAGCCAAGAACAAATTAAATGAAGCTGCCAAGATTTTCTTGGAAGTAGGGTGGAACCGCGATCTAATCGTCCCTACATCAATTGTTTGAGTACAGTTGGTGTAGGCTTTTTTTATGCATTTAAAACAGAAAGGGTAATACAATGACCGAAAAGTTAAGTGTGCAAGACATTATTTTAACGTTACAAAAGTTTTGGGCGGACCAAGGCGCTATGTTAATGGAGGCGTATGATACAGAAAAAGGGGCTGGAACCATGAGCCCTTATACATTTTTACGTGCGAATGGCCCAGAGCCATGGCATGCAGCCTATGTCGAACCATCACGTCGTCCAGCTGATGGTCGTTATGGGGATAATCCAAATCGTCTGTATCAACACCACCAATTTCAAGTGGTTATGAAGCCATCACCAGACAATATTCAAGAGCTATATCTTGCTTCATTGGAAGCCTTAGGTATTAATCCACTCGAGCATGATATTCGTTTCGTTGAAGATAACTGGGAAAACCCATCAATGGGAGCGGCTGGTATCGGTTGGGAAATCTGGCTTGATGGAATGGAAGTTACGCAATTTACATATTTCCAACAAGTTGGTGGAATTCCCGTTGATGCAGTCACTTCTGAAATCACATATGGCCTGGAACGTTTAGCGTCATACATCCAAGACGTGCCAACTGTATATGATTTGGAATGGGGAAATGGCGTACTGTATGGAGACATTTTCAAGGAACCAGAATTTGAACATTCAACCTACTCATTTGATACGTCTGATTCAGAAATGCTTTTGCGCCACTTTAATGATTACGAAACTGAAGCTAAGCGCGCCTTGGCTGATAACTTGGTTCATCCAGCGTATGACTATATTTTGAAGTCATCACATACGTTTAATTTGTTAGACGCACGTGGTGTCGTATCAGTAACAGAACGGGCGAAGTATCTAAGTCGCATTCGTAAGATGGCGCACCAAGTGGCCCAAGAATTTATTGACGAGCGCAAGAAGCTTGGTTTCCCTTTGCTAAAGGATGAAGCTCTTAGAGCAAAGTACTTACCAGCAGACGAGGAGGAAAACTAACATGGCTAACTACTTATTAGAAATTGGTTTAGAAGAAGTACCAGCACATTTGGTCACACCAGCAATTAATCAACTCGTTGAACGTATGGAAAATTTCTTAACTGAGGAACGCCTTCAACATGGTGCCATTAAGCCATTCTCAACGCCACGTCGTTTGGCAGTGTTGGTTGAAGATGTTGCAGAAAAGGCTGACGATTTTCAAGAGGAAGTCAAAGGACCCGCTAAGAAGGCGGCCCTAGATGCTGATGGTAATTATACAAAGGCAGCCCAAGGCTTTGTTCGTGGTCAAGGTTTGACAACGGATGATATTACTTTTAAGGAATTTAAGGGTAATGAATATATTTACGTGACAAAATTTGATGCTGGTAAGCCAGCCGCCGAAGTCCTAACGGGAGTTAAAGCTGTCGTTGAAGCGATGACCTTTCCAACAACCATGAGCTGGGGACGTCACAGTTTTGAGTATGTTCGTCCAATTCGTTGGGTTGTTTCATTATTGGATGATACAATCGTGCCATTCAACATTTTGGATGTGGCTGCGGGACGTTCAACACGTGGACACCGCTTCCTAGGTCATGATGCCGATATTATGACTGCAACGGATTACGTTGAAACCTTGGCTAGTGTTTACGTGCAAGCCGATGCCCAAGCCCGCAAGGCGGCCATTCAAGACCAAATTGCCCAAATTGGTGCAGAAAATGATTGGCAAGTTGTTGCAGACGCAGACCTTCTCGAGGAAGTTAATAATTTAGTTGAGTATCCAACTGCCTTTTCAGGTGACTTTGATGAAAAGTATTTGTCATTACCGGATGAGGTATTGATTACTTCAATGAAGGAGCACCAACGTTTCTTCCACGTGACAGATGCGAATGGTGATTTATTGCCACACTTCATTTCAGTTCGAAACGGAAATGCAGATCATATGGATAATGTGATTGCTGGAAATGAAAAGGTGTTAGTCGCCCGTCTTGAAGATGCCTTGTTCTTCTATCAAGAAGATCAAAAGCATGATATTGATTACTATAATGAAAAGTTGACCCGAGTATCATTCCACGCTAAGTTGGGATCTGTTTATGATCACACGCTTCGTGCAACAGTGATTGCGCGTTTGATTGCGAATGATTTAAATTTTGATGATGGACAACAAGCTTTGCTTGAACGTGCAGGTGCCATTTACAAATTTGACTTGATGACGGGAATGGTCGGGGAGTTTGATGAATTGCAAGGGATTATGGGTGAGAAGTATGCCTTAATCTTTGGTGAAACACCAGAAGTTGCCCAAGCAATTCGTGAACACTATATGCCAATCAGCGCCGGTGGGGCTTTGCCTGAAAGTGATTTAGGTAAGGTATTAGCTTTGGCTGACAAGCTTGATACGATTTTGTCATTCTTTGCTGGTGAAATGATTCCATCTGGTTCAAATGATCCGTATGCCTTACGTCGTGCGGCTTCAGGAATTGTGGCCATCTTGGCTGACAACGATTGGAATTTGGATATTGATGCAATTCTAAACCGCTTTGTCGCACAAATGGTTGAACGACAAGATACATTAGGACTACCTGATGAAGTGGCCTCGAGCTTAACAGGAAGCGTTAGCTCTGTCATTGATTTCTTGACTGATCGTGTGGTCAAGGAGCTACAAGATCGTGGTGTGCGTCGTGATGTGATTAATGCGGTCACGAAGAATGACTTTACCAGCACAACGCAAATGTTTGATTCAGCAGATGCGCTGATTGCACATACTGATGATGCGAACTTCCGCGATGGTGTTGAAGGTTTGACGCGAATTATGCGCCTCACAACGAAGAATCCAACAGATGCTTCAGTTGACCCAGCCTTATTTGAAAATGATGCGGAAGCCAACTTGTACGAAGCGGTACATCCAGTTGCTGACATTTCTGGAACTGATGCTGTGCTTGCTGCGTTGTTGGGATTGGCACCACAAATTGATGCCTACTTTGATGAAACAATGGTGATGGTTGACGATGACGCAGTTAAGCAAAATCGTTTGGCAACACTTCAGGCTGTTTCTCAACAAGCCAAGCGCGTTGCTAACTTCATGGAGTTAGATGTGAAGAGTAAGTAAATATTTAAACTTAAAAGCAGTGCCGGGACTAACCTGGAGACTGCTTTTTTGTTACACAACTGTAAAGTCTTGATAAGTAAGTTTAACTTAATTAAATCGAAATCTATGTATAATGAAATTTGTTAGGAATAATTGTGGAGATTCCTTGTGTCCTTAAAAGAAAGATGAGTTATAAATTGGAAGTAAGTATTGGTTATTGGATTGGTTTTTTTGTTTTCGTCATGATTATGTTAGCCCTTGATTTGGGGGTTTTTCATAAGACGGATGAAGAACCATCAGTTAAGTCTTCACTCCTATGGAGTGCCTTTTGGATTGGACTAGCTTTCGTCTTTGCTGGCGGTGTCTGGTATTTCGGTGGAAAGGCACCAGCAGTTGACTTTATCACTGCCTACCTTTTGGAAAAATCATTGAGTATTGATAATTTATTTATCTTTATCTTAGTGTTTAGCTATTTCAAGATTGCACCAAAGTATCAACACCGAATTTTGTTCTGGGGTGTGTTTGGTGCACTGGTAATGCGTGTTATCTTCATTTTTGGTGGTGCAGCCTTATTGCATCGCTTCGAATGGTTGATGTACATTTTCGGGGCTTTCTTGGTTTACACTGGGATCAAGATGTTCTTTGAAAAGGATGACGATCAGGACTTGAATGACAGTGGTATGATTAAACTGTTCCGTAAGTTCTTACCCATCAAGGAAGATGTCGTTGAACCGCATTTCTTAGTCAAAGATAATGGTAAGGTATATGCAACGCAGTTCCTGTTGGCCTTGTTGTTTATTGAAGCATCAGATTTGCTGTTTGCCGTTGATTCAATTCCAGCGGTGTTGGCCGTTACACAAGATACATTTATTGTTGTCACTTCAAACATCTTTGCAATTATGGGGCTACGTTCACTGTATTTTGCGCTCGCAAGTATTCTCCCAATGTTCCGCTATATCAAGTACGCCTTAGCTGGCATTCTAGCGTTTATCGGGGTTAAAATGATTGTGAACGAAGTAAGCAAAATGATGGGATCTTCATTCCATATTTCAAACGTTTTGTCACTTGCAGTTATTGTTGGCTCATTAGCAATTGCCATTGTGGCCTCAATTATCGTGTCACGTCGTGAAGAAAAACAAGTTTAATGTAAAAGCACCCACAGGTTGGGTGCTTTTTTTTGCAATCGCTTTCTACAATTAAGTTCAATTGTTGAAAATATGCTATAATATCAGCTGTAAGAGAAATATTTAAAAACAAATTTCAAGAAATGAGGACGGCATAATGACAGAGAAAATGTTATTTGGTACGTATACAAAGCGTGTTTCAAAGGGGATTTATCAAGCTGACTTTGATGAACAGACAGGTGAAATGTCAAATGTTGAAGCAATCGCCGAAATTGGATCACCAACTTATTTAAATGTAAGTGATGCCGACGTGCTTTACGCCGTGGATAAGCAAGATGGTCAAGGTGGCGTTGCCGTTTATGATTATGATTCTGAAAACGCAAAAACAACTTTAAAGCAAGAAGTGTTGGCTGATGGTGCATCACCAGCCTATGTTGCCGTTGATGAGAACCGTCAACTCCTTTATACAGCTAACTACCATAAGGGGACTGTAGAAGTTTATGCAATTGCTGCTGATGGTAAGTTGACGCAAACTGACGCTTTTCAAGCTGTTGGCTCAGGTCCACGTCCTGAGCAAGATGGTCCTCACATGCACTTTGCTAATTTGACACCAGACAATCGTTTGGTTGCAGTTGATTTGGGATCAGATAAGGTCTATACATTTGATGTTTCCGAAGCAGGTAAGTTAACTGAAGTGGCAGTATTCGAAACTGAAGCTGGTTTTGGTCCTCGTCATATTCGCTTTAGTCAAGATGGTCAAAAAGCCTATCTTTTAGGAGAACTCTCATCGCAACTTTCTGAGTTAAACTACGATGCAACATCAGGTACTTTTGAGTTGGCTCAAACGCTTTCAACTAAGCCTGACGATTGGGAGGCACACAATGGTGCTGCCGCTATCTACGTTTCTGCAGATAACCGTTTTATCTACACAAGTAATCGTGGACACAATTCAATTGCTGTATTCGAAGTTAAGGCCAATGGTGCCATTGATCGTCGCGTTCAACTAATTTCAACTGAGGGTGATTTCCCACGTGACTTCGCTTTGTCACCAAATGAACGTTACCTAATTGCGACCAATCAAAACACAGACAATGCCACTGTATATCAACGAGATATAGTAACTGGGCAATTGACACTTCAAGAAAAAGATATTCAAGTACCTGAGCCCGTACGAGTTGTCTTTGTTAAATAACAGGTTGAGGAGTAGCATTTAATGGACGCAAACCCAAATCAAAAAAATTCATGGTTTTATCGGTGGTTTTTAAATAATAAAACAGTCACGACGTTGTTAGTGGTTTTACTTTTGTTAATTATCATTTTTATGGTTTCAAAAGTAAGTTTTATATTCGAGCCACTTAAAGTCATTTTTGCAGCAGTGGGAACACCTATTATCATTGCTGGTGTTTTCTATTACTTTTTAAACCCGCTCGTTGATTTACTAGAAAAAAAGACCCAGGTTAAAAGAACTTGGATTATCTCACTGATTTTCATTGCGCTAATTGGCTTATTGGTTTGGGGCTTAGCAGTCTTCATTCCGTGGTTGGGAGGGCAAGTACGGAGCTTTGTCGAGAATGTGCCAAACTATTGGCATAGTTTCACCAAAGTTTCCGATGAAATTCTCAAAGGAAATAAATATCCGCAATTGAATGCAATTGTTAGTGAATTCAATGATGACCTAACGGATTGGTTTAAAAATTCCTCAAGTGATTATGCAAAAAAGGGATTTAGTAGCGTTTCAAGTCTAGTCGGCTCAATTACTAAAGTTGGCGTGAGTCTGGTTACTTTCCCAGTTATTTTGTTCTACATGCTTAAAGATGGTCATCATTTGCCTAAATACTTAACCAGCTTCTTTCCTAAGCGGGCGCAAAGTTCGTTCCAAGAGACGTTGCAAGATATTAATGCGCAAATTTCAAATTATATTCGTGGGCAACTTTCAGTTGCCTTTGCGGTTATGATTATGTTTGGGATTGGATTTACAATTATCGGCTTGCCCTACGGGCTATTTTTAGCATTGCTAGCCGGAATCTTTAATTTAATCCCGTACATTGGATCGTTTTTGGCGATGTTACCAGCGTTGGGAGTGGCTTTATCAGTTTCACCAATGCTATTTGCGCAGGCGGTTCTTGTCTTCGTGATTGAACAAATCTTGGAAGGACATGTGATTTCACCTAAGCTGTTAGGGGATTCATTGGAAATTTATCCAGTAACGGTTTTGGTTGTGTTGCTTTCAGCTGGAAATTTGTTTGGATTGCCAGGGGTCATCTTAGGTATTCCAGGTTATGCAGTATTGAAGGTCCTTGTGACGAAACTATATAGTTGGTGGCGCCATGTCTCGGGATTGTTTGACGATGATGACGGCATATCAACTAAGCAAACAGCTGAAGCTAATCTAGGTCATACGAGCGATTAGAGTAAAGTCTTTAATAAGATTTAGCGTTATAGCACGAACTTTAATTAGTTCGTGCTATAATTTTTGTTTAAGTAGAAATAAAAGCCGTTATGGCTGACACGCAGGGGAGTTTTATGAGTACGAATCATATTGTTTTATTTGAACCATTGATGCCCGCTAATACTGGGAACATCGCCCGAACTGCAACGGGAACAAATACAAAATTACATTTAATTGAGCCACTTGGCTTTGATTTGGACGACAAGCATGTGAAGCGAGCAGGTTTGGACTATTGGGATACGGTAGATTTAGAAATTCATCCAAATCTACCTGCCTTTATGGAAACCTTACAAGCATCTGATGAATTATTTTTGATTTCTAAGTTTGCACCACGTGCGTATCATCAAGCTGATTATACAGATCCAGATCACGACTATTATTTTATGTTTGGAAAAGAAACGACAGGGTTGCCTGAACCATTTATGCGTAAGCATGCGGATCAAGCCTTACGAATTCCACAAAATGATGAACATATTCGATCACTAAATCTAGCCAACACTGCAGCGATTGTTATTTATGAAGCGCTACGCCAGCAACAATTTAATGGCCTTGATCTAACATTCGATTATGATTATGACAAATTAAAGTAACTGAAAGGAGGCATTATGGCTGAAACAAAGCAAAATCGGCCAAAGCAAACATCCAAGCCAAAGACACCACGGAAGCCGGCTGCAAAGTCTGGTCAAAAAAAGCGGCCAGCTAAGAAGAAGCAGACGAGTTGGCTAGCAGTACATTGGCCACAGTTGACAGCGCTCGGTCTGAGTCTATTATCGGTGTTGGCCATTTTTAAGGTAGGCCTATTGGGCAAGTTTTTTGCGAATGTCATGCGCTGGTGCATCGGTGGTAGTTATCAACTTTTCTTAGTTATCTTACTTGTACCACTCTTAGTGGTAATTGCATATAACCAGTGGCCAAAGAAAATAAAAAAGAATCAGTATGTGGGCTTTACCTTGTTTTATTTAGGCCTTTGCCTATCTGGATCAATTCTTTTATTTACAAAAATGAACATTCATACTGATTTTATGGGTCACATTAGTGAGTATATTCGTCAAGATGTGGTGAATGCAGCCGTTTCAACACCCGTGGGTGGTGGAATGATTGGCGCGGGCTTATACCAAGTCAGTCATCTCTTGCTAGGAAATTTTGGCGCATGGCTTGTGGCAATCTTATTGATTTTAAGTGGTGTGATTGTGACATTCAACGTCCCTATTCGAGAAGTTTTTGATAATTTCTTCAATTTAGCCGAAGGAACTGGGGATTATGTACAGGTGAAAGCTAATACGGTTCATGAGACAGTGACTGAAAAGGTGTCAGATTTTAAGACACGCCAGAAACATGCGATGACCGATGTCTTTAATGATGATCCATTTGGGGCAGGGAAGCAGGATCAGGAAGCAAAATTGCCGGATGCTACAATGGGGCAGTTAGACGATCAGTCATTAAATGAAGTTGGAAATGTCGAGGCAACGAGTACGGAATTTAAAATGCCAGAAATTGTTGCACCTGAGGCAAAAACACAGGATGTTATCGCAGATTCATTACCCGATACAGCATTTGATACGCCGGCATTTAATGAGTCTGGGAGTTTCGATGTGCCGCCGATTCCGCCAGAAAGTGACGCCCCACAAGATTCGCCATTTGGCCCAACTGATTTTGACGCGAATGAAGTGATTCAAAGCCCAGATGCAACGGTTGAACCTGTGACTTATGGTGAAGATGTCAGCGATGATGAATTAGATATGCCATTGACGCATGCTGATGTGGTGGGTCATAACGATAGCCAGACGAGTCCAAAAACAAAACCACATCAAAGTAACGTTGGTCACGTTGAACCCTCAACGAAGTCTGTACCAACTGAAGATGTTGATGCGAGTGGATTGGGAACTGTTATTGACGACGCTCATTACCAATTGCCATCACCAGAGTTACTAACAGAAATTGGATCAACTGATCAATCGGCTGAGCGTGATGCACTGAATGAAAAAGCGCGTATTTTACATGAGACGCTGAAGAGCTTCCATATTAATGCCACTGTTGAAAAAGTTGTCCTTGGACCAACAGTGACGCAATATGAAATTAAACCGGCAGTTGGTGTGAAAGTGTCTAAAATCCAGAATCTAGCTGATGATTTGGCCTTATCATTATCAGCTAAATCGCTGCGTATTGAGGCACCAATTCCAGGCAAAAATGTGGTTGGAATTGAAGTTGCTAACGACCAACAAGCGACGGTTGGTTTTAAGGATATGGTTGAAGAGTCTGGGATTAACACAAAACATCCTTTGACTGTGCCCATTGGCCGTGGTGTGACTAGTGGCGTTGTCAAAATGGATTTGACCAAGATGCCGCATTTGTTGATTGCAGGATCGACAGGATCTGGGAAGTCCGTGGCCATTAACGGAATTCTGGCCTCAATTCTATTGCAGGCCAATCCTAGCCAAGTGCGTTTAATGCTAGTTGACCCCAAGAAGGTTGAACTATCAGTTTATAATGATATTCCACATCTGATTACGCCAGTCGTTTCAGATCCAAAAAAGGCTTCAATTGGGTTGAAAAAGGTTGTGGCAGAGATGGATCGACGCTTTAAGCTCCTTGCAGATGCAGGTGTACGTAACATGGATGGTTATAATCGCTATGTTGAAAAACAAAATGCGAAGGACCCTTCAACTGTGTTACAAACCATGCCATATCTTGTGGTTGTGATTGATGAGCTGGCTGATTTGATGATGACTTCATCAGTCTCTGGTGATGTGGAAAATGCAATTGTGCGGATTGCACAATTGGGTCGTGCCGCAGGTATTCATATGATTGTGGCAACGCAACGGCCTTCAGTTGATATCATTACGGGGCTAATTAAAGCCAACGTACCTTCACGAATGGCTTTTGCGGTTTCTTCTGGTGTCGACTCAAGAACAATTCTGGACCAAAACGGGGCCGAAAAGCTACTTGGACGTGGTGATATGCTATTTGCACCAATTGGAGCAAGTGGTCCACAACGTGTACAAGGTGCCTTTATCTCGGATGAGGATGTCGAGAATCTGACTGACTTTATTAAAGATCAAGGTGAGGCCCAGTATGATGAAAGCATGACGGTTTCTGATGCAGAAGTACAATCGCTTGAATCTGGTCAGAATGGTGGCGCTGACGAGCTTGATGAACTTTGGGATGAAGTCTTGGAGTTCGTCCTTCGCGCAGGTGGTGCTTCGACGTCATCAATTCAACGTCATTTCAAGATAGGTTATAACCGAGCTGGTCGGATTATTGATGACATGTCTGATCGAGGTCTTATTGGACCGCAAAATGGTTCTAAACCACGTGAAATCAATTTCACTGCTGAGATGTTACCAGGATTAAAACGACAAGTGCAAAGTTAAAAAAACGGACGTTGATGATTTATTCATCACGTCCGTTTTGCTATAATTTGAGTAACTTAAATGAATCGAGATAGGCACATTGATAGAAATAAATGATCTAACAAAACAATTTGGTGATAAGACGGCAGTCAGTCATTTAAATATGCAGATTAAACCTGGCGAGGTAATGGGTTTGATTGGTCAAAATGGCGCTGGTAAAACAACAACTTTTCGGATGATTCTTGACTTTATTGATCCAACCAGTGGTTCAGTGCGTTGGGATGGGACGTCAATGACCGCTGAAAAGCGTCAAAAATTAGGCTTTTTACCTGAAGAACGTGGCCTATATCAGAAGATGAGTATTGAAGACCAAGTCCTTTATTTTGCTGAACTCCATGGTATGAAACGTGGGGATGCACGTCTAGCTTTGCGTGATTGGATGAAACGTTTGAACGTGGTCGGCAAACCGGAAGATAAAGTCCAAAGTTTATCAAAAGGGAATGCACAAAAAATTCAGTTGATTGCAACAGTCATTTTCAATCCAACATTTTTAATTTTAGACGAGCCATTTTCCGGGTTAGATCCAGTTAATACAGAATTGATGATGCAGGAAATTTTGAACTTAAAGCAACAAGGGGCGATGATTATTTTCAGTTCGCACGACATGGCGGGGGTTGAAAAGTTGTCCGATCAATTAACCATGCTGCGCCATGGTGAAACCGTGTTACAAGGAGCGCCTACAGAAATCCGTGAGAGTTTTGGCCGGACAGAATTATACCTTGAAGCGCCCATTTCATCTGATACACTGGCCCAAATTGATGGCGTTGACGCAATTGAGCCGCAAGGTGATGGCCGTTTGTTACACTTATCAGATCCTGAGTCTGGAAAAACAGTGTTTAAACTGGCGACTCAAGCGGGGTACATTCCTGCTTTTGCGCAAGAACCACCAACTTTAGATGCCATTTTTAGACGTGAAGTCGCGGCAGGAGAGGTGAAATAATGCAGAAAAAACAGTTATGGATTGTTATTCGTCAGACATTTGTCAATCGGTTAAAAACCGTCGGCTATTGGATGCTAGTGCTGACTCCAATCTTAATTTTAGCAGCAATTGCAGGGATTAATTTTGTTGTGCAGGCCACGCAAAATAATACAGCACCAAAGATTGGTGTGGTACAGAATCAACCCTTGGTCCATTATTTAGATAAACAACAATTAGATGCTGACATCAAAGGATATGCCAAGACAAGTACAGCTAATAAAGCACTCGCTGATGAAAAAATTGATGCTGTTCTGGTCGAGCATGAGCAACAATTTACGTTGACCAAAAGAGCGAACGGCCAATCGATTGATCAAAAAGCACTTCAGAGTGCCCTAACCCAGTACAATACGATTAATCGGGCTAAGGCTTTGCAGGTTAGTGATGATACGTTGCAACAATTGATGACACCACCTAAAATGAGCACGCACATTCAAAGTCAAAAAGGGGTTAATAAAGACGGCGCAAATAGTAATGCTGCTAATTATGGCGTCGCGGTTGCCCTTGGCATTCTGATTTTCATGTTCCTAACCTCATATGTAGGGATGATTGCTCAAGAAATAGCGAACGAAAAATCATCGCGCATTATGGAAATCTTGTTAGCGGCCACTTCACCAGGCGTGCAATTCTTTGGGAAAATCGGTGGGATTGGCTTGCTAGCGCTCTTACATGGCGCCATTTATCTGATTTTAGGTATCATAGCTAGTTTCTGGCTGCCTAAAATCTCGCAACTTAAGGGCGTGTTGGATATGCTGCAGGGCATTGATTGGTCGTTTGCTTTGATGACTATGCTGATTGTGATTGTTTCAATATTCTTATATATGGTTTTAACAGCAATCATTGCCGCTATGGTCAACGACCTAAGTCAGGTGCAACAGGCAGTTGCACCTGTGACATACATCTCATTAATTGGCTACATTCTGACCTTTGTTTTAAATGGACAACCACATAACGCTTTTTTGAACATTTTGTCGTATGTGCCATTTGTGTCACAAACATTAATGCCTGCTCGGCTGGGATTACAGTATGCAACGATGACACAAGCTAGTATTGCACTAACCTTAGAAGTGATGACGCTATACTTCTTGTCGAAGTACGGATTACGTGTGTATAAGCGCAATGTATTGACTTATCGAGAAGGTAATATCACGAAGGCCGCCTTATTGAGTTTAAAAGGGCTGTTTAAGGCACATTAAAATGGTAAAAAACGCCTGACTGTGAAATCGCAGTCAGGCGTTTTTTTGTAAGTTTTACTTTTTTTGGTCTGTTTTATTTTTCTTATTCAAGAAATCTTTGGCGTTATTATCATCATCTAAATCAGGAATTTGGAATGTTGCATCCATTTTTTTGCCAAGTTCATCCTTGCGGCGTGTGAGTAGTCCCATATTGATTGAGCTCCCTTCTGATAAATCGTGTTGCCATAAGTGTAGCACTTTTAGTCGCAAAAATGAATGGATGGAAAGTTTAGTTAAACCGAATTTCACTCCTTAAACCGTATAAAAAGGTGTATAATAGATATAATCATTTTGAGCGGAAGGAGGTCATTATGGCTTCTGAACATATTGAACAAAAATTAGCCTTGTTACCAGATTTACCTGGTTCTTACCAAATGAAAGATATCAACGGTAAAATTATTTACGTTGGAAAGGCAAAGAATTTAAAAAATCGTGTGCGATCTTATTTTAAAAGTGAACACACAGGCAAGACGGCTGAACTTGTGCGCAATATCGCAGATTTTGATTATATTGTCACGAGTTCAGAAAAAGAATCGCTGTTACTAGAGGTGACATTGATTCAAAAGTATCAGCCATACTATAATATTCGGTTAAAGCAGGGGACTGGCTATCCTTATATTAAAATCACGAATGAACGTGACCCACAAATTATGTTGGTAAGTGACGTTAAAAAAGATGGAGCACACTATTTTGGACCATACCCAAATGTCTATGCTGCTGAAGAAACTGTGCACTTTTTGCAGAAAGTATATCCATTACGTCGTTGTAATGGTTACCAAGGTCGCCCGTGTTTGTATGCCAATATGGGCCAATGCTTAGGTGCGTGTTTCAGAGAAGTTCCCGAATCAGAGTATGCTGATCAGATTAAGCATATTCAATCATTTCTCAATGGCGATACAAAAAACGTGACAAAACAACTTGAGACACGTATGAATGAGGCCTCTGAGCAACTTGAATTTGAACGGGCAGCTGATTTACGGGACCAGTTGAAATTTATCAAGACAACAGTTGAAAAGCAAAAAATCATTTCAAATGATGGGACCCCGCGTGATTTAATTAACTTTTATATGGATAAGGGTTGGCTATCGGTACAAGTTTTCTTTATTCGTCAGTCTCGGTTGATGAAACGTGAGAAACGTGTGTTTGCGATTGTTGATGATGCTGGCGAAGAGCTGACAAGTTTCATCTTGCAATTTTATAATCGTAAAAATGCCATTTTACCTAAAGAAATTTTAGTTCCCAAAGAGGTTAACCGTGACGCCATTGCAGATGTATTGGGTGTTTCAGTTAAAACACCTCAGCGCGGCGAGAAAAAAGCCTTGATGGATTTGGCAGAGAAAAACGCCAAAATTGAGCTTGAAGAAAAATTCCGCCTGATGGAAATGAATGAGCAAAAGACCAATGGAGCCATGCAAGAAATTGCAGACGCGTTAAATATCCCTGAAATTCATCGGATTGAAGCTTTTGACCATTCACATTTGAGTGGAGAAGAGATGGTTTCAGCCATGGTTGTATTTGAAGATGGTGTCCCCAATAAGAAACTTTATCGTAAGTATAAAACCAAAACTGTCGCGCATGCTGATGAACGTGCCGAGACCATGGAAGTCATTCGTCGCCGATATTCTCGTCTCTTAAAAGAACATGAAGCATTGCCTGATCTAATTTTGATGGATGGTGGCGAAATTCAATTGAATGCAGCCAAAGAAGTCATCGAGGATGAGTTAGGGTTGGAAATTCCAGTAGCGGCCATGGTGAAGAATAATCAACATAAAACAGCCGATTTACTAAAAGAAGATGGCGCACCACACGTGCATTTAGATCCAAAATCTCAGGGATTCTTCTTACTCCAACGGATTCAGGATGAGGTTCACCGGTTTGCGATTACGTTTCATCGACAATTGCGGTCGAAAAACTCTTTAGCATCGAAGTTAGATGAAATTAATGGGGTTGGACCGAAAACACGACAAAAGTTACTCTCACATTTTGGGTCCCTAAAAAAAATAGCGAATGCCCCTGATGACGAACTAAAAGAAATGGGTATCTCCGATAAGGTCATTCAAAATATTAAAATTTCCTTGCAAGCCCGACAAGATTAAAGGGGAAGTGACTAGCAATCGCGAACGTTTTAATTTATACTGAAGATTACGGTTTATTGCAGTTTGTAAAATAAGAAAGTGAGGTCATGAACGATGGCGTTTGTCGACCAAGTAAAAATTAATGTAAAAGCTGGAAAGGGTGGCGATGGAGTCGTCTCTTTCCGACATGAAAAGTATGTGGATATGGGTGGTCCTTTTGGTGGTGACGGTGGTCACGGGGGATCAGTCATTTTGAAAGTAGATTCAGGGTTACGTACCTTGATGGATTTCCGTTATAAGACGCACTTTAAGGCAACACCTGGTCAAAATGGTGCGACTAAAGGTATGACAGGGCGGTCAGCTGAAGATTTAGTAATTAAAGTTCCAGAAGGAACCACAGTGACGAATACTGAAACTGGACAAATTGTGGCTGACTTAACTGAACCAGGCCAAGAATTAGTTGTTGCAGAAGGTGGTCGTGGTGGTCGTGGTAATATCCATTTTGCGACTTCAAAAAATCCTGCACCAGAAATTGCCGAAAATGGTGAGCCTGGTCAAGAATTCTCACTCCAACTGGAGTTGCGGGTTCTAGCTGATGTTGGATTAGTGGGATTCCCCTCTGTTGGGAAATCAACATTACTCTCAGTTGTAACGGCAGCCAAGCCTAAAGTGGCGGCTTATCACTTTACAACGCTTGTTCCTAACTTAGGCATGGTACAACTAGATGATGGGCGCGACTTTGTTATGGCCGACTTACCTGGTCTGATTGAAGGTGCGTCAGATGGTGTTGGGCTGGGAGTTCAGTTCTTGCGTCACGTTGAACGGACACGGGTTATCTTGCATATGATTGATATGTCAGGGATTGATCCTGAAAATGATCCATATGAAGCTTATAAAGCTATTAACAGTGAGCTTGAGACTTATGATCCAGCTTTGTTGGAACGTCCACAAATTATCGTGCCAACAAAAATGGATATGCCTGACGCTGAAGAGACCTTAGCTGAATTCAAGCAAAAGCTTGCAGATGATCCATCTGTACCGGATGATGTTGAAATTATGCCAATCTCATCTTTGAATCGTGAAGGTGTGCAACCATTGATGCGTCGTACAGCAGATCTTTTGGATGTGACACCACAATTCATTGCTAAGGGGATGGAACCTGAATCTGAAACAACCATGTATGAATTTAAAGATGATCAACCTGCCTTCCAGATTGATCATGCTGAAGATGATTTGTGGATTGTGTATGGTGATGAAATCGAAGACATCATGCGTCGAACAAACACGGCCTTTACCGAATCACTCATGCGTTTTGCACGTGTGATGCGTAAGATGGGTGTTGATGCGGCCTTGCACGATGCCGGAGCCAAGAATGGGGATACCGTTCAAATTCTTGATTTCCAATTCGAATATGAAGAATAAAACAATAAACCGTTGATATGTAGCCAAAAAC
>NZ_JQBM01000003.1:151019-193343 GCF_001437355.1 Weissella viridescens
CGCCATATATCAACGGTTTCCCCTGTTTTTAAGACTCCTTTTTTCTCCCGATTTATCCAGAAAAAACCCGAAAAATTCGGTACAATTCGGTAATTTCTGAAATAATTCGGTACACTTTTTGGCTCAAAATAAAGCCATTGCTTTTTCGTTTTCGTGATTTTTCTTTTCTTGCATAAGATGAAAATAGACGTCTTCTGTCATGCTCACATTTGCGTGTCCTAAGCGTGAACTGACATAAGCAATATCAATGCCTTCATTAATCAAAAAACTTGCATGAGTGTGTCTCAATGCGTGAAATGAGACGCGCGGAATATCAAGGCTCTGTAAAGTTTTCTCCAACTCGTAGTTCACCATACCCTGATTCAATTTTTCGCCTAAGAAATGTTTGTCAATTTGTGGATTTTCTTTTTGATATCGCTTTAGCTGTTCGAAAAATCTATCTGGCATGGTGATCGTTCTATTAGAACTTTCTGTTTTCGTTTTACCGTATCCAAAAGGTGGAAGTTCAGACTTGCTTTTGTTAACTGTCAATTCTTTTGGATTGGTGTCTACGTCGTCGAGGGTTAATGCTAAGACTTCTCCCAGACGCAGCCCAGATAATAAAGATATATAAATGGCAAATCGTCGGGGTGTTAAAGGATTAGCTTCAATCTCATTGAGTAGGACATACATTTGAGCCTTTTCTAGATATTTAACAGTCTTATCTTGCTTTGAAGCTTTGGGGAGTCGGACATTGAATGTGGGATCTGATCGAATCAATCCATCAGCAAATGCCGTTTGAATTGGCATTTTTATTCTATTAAAATGCTGACGCACAGTGGCTGGCTTTCTAGTTTTTCCAAAATCATTGACGAAATCTTGCATGAGTAACCGGTTTAGGTCTTTAAGAGTAATTCCGTCAAAATACTCATGAACGATTTTTTGAGTTCCTTCATGGTTTTTAATTGTGCGCGCAGCTAGATCAGTTTTTAGGTGGGTGTCTAGCCACGTATCGTAGTATTCAGTGAATAATTTGTCATCATTAAGAACATACTGATTTGTATTTATGTCGGATAGATAATTTGCTTCAAATGCCAGGGCTTCCGCTTTTGTCTTGAATCCGCTCTTGGACTTTTGTTTATATTTGCCATTGGAACTATAGTTGATTCGAACCTGCCACGTTTTCCCTCTTTTTTTGACAGTCATATTAGTTTAAACCTAACCTTTCGTTTTAAAAATTGAGTAGTTTAAAGACGTACTCAGGTCTGATATAATAATTAAATGGGAGTAATCCTGGGGGAGCGCATATCCTAACTTTTAGCGGAGTAGGGGATATGCGTTTTTTTATTTGGCAGCTTTTAAAAGTCATCACGCTTGGACTGATATGTATGCCACAAGGAGTGGCTAATAATAAATACTATTTATTCAAATTAACAGAAAATGATTCTTTGTTTTCAAACATATTCCCTGTGTAGATTAATTTCAATTTATCAGAAGGTTTTGCTTGTCCTGTCAAATCTCCTGTGACAGAGGCACCTGGTTTTAAATCACCAGAATTTAATTCATTATTACCATCTACACGTATTTCAGTAAAATCGGTTAAGTTTCCATCATTATCAAGCTTGAAATCGAATGGATTGTAACTGATGGTATCATCACTCTTATTAGTAATTGTGATGTTAACGATAGCATACTTATTTCCGTCCTTTAATGCAGGGAATTCGGGATCATCGTCTGCAAATTGAAATGAGTTAACCTTAAATTCAATACCTTTGTATTTTACTGTGTCACCGACCTTGAATGTCTTACCATCAATATCGGAACTTGAAGTCTTTTTAGAAGTTGAATCAGACTTTTCAGCTTTATCTTCTGACCCTCCCAAAGCTCCACCAATAATGATAACTACAATAATAGCTAGAATCCAAAACCAAATTTTTTTATAAAATGGTTTCTTTTGAACGTACGTATTCCCGTTCTCATCTTTAATATGTTTTGCCATTTCCTTACTCCTTCAGCTTTTAGTGTGAATCAGCTTATTGCACATATGTATGCCACCTTCGGGTGGCTTTTTTATTTAATCATAAATAATTTCTTTTACTAATGGTTCGAACCACGAAGGTAAATTGAACTCATTCATAAAATCTGACCAGTTACGATATTCATTTGGTGTATCGATATAGAGCAACCGGGCAAGCATCTGAATGGCGTGTTGGTTTGTTATCCGTTCTTCTTTATTCCTTATATATGGTGAAAACGTATATAAGAATGATGGCTGTGAAAATTCAATATGGCATATTTCATGAGCTAATCTAAAAACTACACTTATTTTTGATTCATAGTTTGTATTTAGATTGATTGTTTTATCTTGACAAAAAGCAACATCTGGATCAGTTTGAGTCCCATTTATCGTTTCTATTTTTATATCAGACCTATCGGCTATTGTTAATAACAAAGCGAATAGGGTGTCATGTAATTGTTCCTCCATATTTTAGTTCCCACTATTCTTATTGGCTTTAAGCATAGCGAGGAGTGCTTTTTTATACTCTTCCGATAAAGGCTGCCCCTCGAACATAGCCATTCCTTCTTCATTTAATATTTCATCTAAATCAACCGGTTCTTTTGTTGATAACTTAGTGGGGTACATTTCATCAGTATTACCTAATAGGTAGTCTACTGATACACCTAAGACGTCGGCGATTGCTTTGACTGTTGGATACTTCGGATTAATTCCTTGATTATATCTATATAAAGCGTTTTCACTAAGGCCAGCCTTCTGGGCGACCTGTTTTAAGTTCATACCACGCTGTTTTGCGAGGTCTCGTGTTCTTTCAAAAAAAGTCATAAAAACTCCCATTCTAAAAAGAAATAACACTTTTTACACTTTTAGGGTTGTAAAATAATCGATACGTGTTATTCTTAATACATCAAGTAATAAAGCAACTCAAAAAGCAAGTAAATATCAAACGTACTTTTGGCGAGGTAGATGTGATAAATACAGCTGTTTGTTGCGGTTTTTAACTATGTCTAAATTTTACACGTATGTATTATTTGTGTCAATAAAAATTACTTGTTTATTTACTATTCAAGAAAGGAGATTTAAATATGGTCGATTCATCAATTAAAGAAAAGCTAACTATCCCAGAAGCTTGGGCTCGAATTAATTACGCACGCAATGAATTTGCCACTTACGTTAAAACGAACCATATTCCACGGGAAGAACTCGCAACTGTCATTGGCAAAACACCACAGTATATCAATAAGTTGTTGGCAGGCACTGAAAAAGGTGTAGCTGCACAAATTAATTTGCAAAAGCTAATGGAATACACGCAATTCAACGGCGATAACTTTTATGAAGGACGATAAGGAGTCATAACGATGGATAACGAATTAATTAATATTCAAACGAATGAACAAGGTGAACAACGAGTGAGTGCTCGTGAGTTGCATAGGATACTTGGATTGAAGAAGAAATTTACTGATTGGTGGAAACAATATTCAGAAATGTTTATTGAGGGCACTGATTGGACCACTTCCCCTAAAAGTGAAGAGGTCCAGAACAACGGTGGTGTACAGGTTCGTGTACTTGATGACTATTCACTTTCAGTCGATATGGCCAAGCACATCTCAATGATGACCAAGACTGAACGTGGTAATCAAATTCGAGACTACTTCATTCAAATAGAAAAGCAATGGAACTCACCAGAACTGATGATGGCACGTTCATTGCAGTATGCGAACAACAAGCTCATCGGATACGAAAGTAAGATTGCTGAACTTACACCAAAAGCTGAGTTGCACGATAAGTTCATTGCTACTGGTGAGTCAATTGGTGTACGTGAAGCATCAAAAGAAATGGGAATCAAGCAAACTGATCTAGTCGATATTTTGATGAACAATAAATACATTTACCGAGAACAAGGACGTAACGGAAAGTTACAGCCATATAAGAAATATGTGCCTAAGCTGTTCGTCCTTAAGAGTGGTGGAGTTGGTGAAAATGGTATTGAGTTCACGCCACGAATGCGAATTACACCATATGGACGTGAGTATTTTTATAAGAAGTTCGTTAATCCTGAACAAACAGAATTAGATATGGAGGCATAGAGATGGATGAACAAAACAAGAATCCAGAATATAAGCCTGGCAAGTTTTATAAATTGAAGTGGTTCCTGAATTCGTTAGATTTGTCAGATTACTTTTTAATCGTGAGCACCTCAATTCTGTGTTTGTGTTCTTTATATTCACTATTTTAAGCCAAACGGTGAAACAGGGGTGTCATTGACTACTCTAGTAACCGGTAAAGGGCAACAATATTTCATTAACAAATATATTAACGAGGAGGTATAGATATGAACAATTTTGAAAAGGAAAAAGAAAAGATGAAAGGGATGGTGGCGTTAGGGTGGCTATCAGGCGCAACTGTTTTAGAAGTCATTATGTTGTTGGCTTATTTAATTTGGCAAACAAAAATAGCAATGTTCTTATTTGGAGTAAGTACATTACTATTTGTTATCACTTTATTCATCTTCTTAGCTTGGAAGCGTGGGTTAAAAAAATATTGAAAATGATTTTATAAATTTTTATCAATCATATTGGTTATGACTTTAGAACCAATTTCTGAGAGTAGCGAAATAGAGACACTTTCTAAATGGTTAGTCACTTTTTTAGTTTTAGACCAGACCTCTGGATCGCGAATCGTATCGAGAAATTTATGACCATTCCAGGTTAACATACCGGTACTGAAAGCAATTAAGTTATTTTCGATAATTGTGGGTGTCGAGTGTAAAAAATTTGTTTCAGATAATTTCATTAAAGTGTACTTAATGTCTTGCTCTGAATAACCATTTAAGTTGTCGGATTCAAGAAAATCTGAAAGATGCAGAAAATGACCAAATGCTAAATCAGATTCAATAAACTTTAAACAATCACGAACACAGTCTTGATTAAGGTACATTTGTTTTCTCTTTTCATTAGGGACTAGGTAAATGAGCCAGTAAAAACATTATAAAACGAAAAAATAGGAGTTATAGAAATGGCAGAGAAAAATTTAACTATTAATGCGAAAGAAACTGCGGAAATCATCGGTTATTCGCCAAAGTATTTTTCTACTTGGCGGCGCGGTGATTCCAAAAGAGCGCAGCGCTTTCGTAGGGTTGTAAAGGAGACTGACCCAAATTGGTTCAATAAGCGTTCAGTTGAGAGATTTAATGAGGGCGCATTGATGTAAATGAGAGGGAGAAAAGATGGCAGGAACAGTTGTATCAGTAGTTATATTTATTGTGTTGGCAATTGGTTCATACCAGGTTGTCATGCACATAGCAGAGCCTGTAGTGAACTTTTGTCTAGGTTTGGGGCGAATGGTTGTCTATCCAATTGTATGGGCTTGTAATGGTCGAGAAGCAGCTGAAAGTATTCGTAATCGAAAGGGCCACAAGCGATGGGTAATCGACTCAAAGAATTAAGAGAATCACAACAGATGTCAGCACGGCAGGTTTCTTTCGAATTAGGGCTAAGTCAGAACATGTATTCAAGTTATGAGCGTGGCGAGAAAGAGCCAACGGTTTCAACATTGAAGAAAATAGCCAAACTGTTTAATGTGTCGGCTGATTATTTACTAGGTTTATCAGATGAAAAATGGACACAAAAAAAGCGCTAACGGATGCAACCGATAACGCTTAGGAGTTAATGAACTTAGCACAGTTTTTAACTCCCCAAATATAGCATAAAGAAATGAGGTCAGGCAAATGAATGAAGTAGAAGAACTATTAAAAAAAATAAATAGCGACATAAACCTCAAGTTGAAGTTATCTGTATTAACTATGTCGATTATTTTGGTGCTCTTTATAATAGGCTGTTTTATATTTTGAAGAATCACCTAAAAAATCTAAAGTTTCTTGATAGGCAGTGAAGTAGTAGTTAACTATGTCTGTGGTTTCTAGACGTTGATTATTTTGTTCAGCTTCTTTTATACGCATTGAAACAACATTGTTGGCGATGTCTCGAGCGACATCGGAATACTCATTTTTAATTAGTCCTTGCTTAACAAGCTTAAAAAATTTCATGATAAGCCTCCTTTAGGCTAAGTATATATTAAAGGAAAATAATATGAAATACGAAGTACCAGATAAACAAATTGATCCACCGGATGACCCACCTTGTATTGCTGAAGACTTTGAAAAACAAGAGTTATATGCAGGCGATACTGTGTGGCAGGACGCAGATGGGAATTATATTGATGAAGAATTAGTGACACCATATTTTGAACGTTACTTGCGTTATATGGGCGCAGAATTAATTGAATTAGGAGAATAACAATCATGACAGAAAAGTTAATTTTACGAGCTGAAAATAAGAAAGATAAGGAATACAACCCTGTATTTATTTCAAGTGACACGCATCAAAAGTTAAAACAGTTATCAAAGTCAACGGGTATCCCTATGCGATCTTTAGCAGATAAGATGTTTAATTTTGCGCTTGAAAATTCAACAATTATCAATTCAGATGATGGAAGTAATCCGGAATAGGAGAATAAGCAATGACATCAAAAAAACAATATATGCATGACCATTTCTTTAATCCACTAGATGAACCTAAATCGATGGGAGTTGATTTATTAGGAAACGCATTAATTGAGCATGATGAAGTATACAAGGCTGAAGATGGTTTCTTTCTAATTAGTGCATTAACTAAAGCGCAAAAAGAAATGGCTAAAGCGTTGAAATTAAGAAAGGTGGAATTGTGATGGCAGGTTCAAGCATGGAAAAGAAAGTGGAGTATGCCATTAAGCAAATTGCGGATATTCATTTTCAGGCTGTTAGAGGCGAGGCGCCAGTAGTAGTTGAAAATGCATTAGATACAGTACAAGTTGCAGTCATGCAAGCTATGGAATCAGTCAAGAAGATACAGGAGTAGAGATATGCCAAAGTATTTTAAGGAAGGCCATATTCCGGATGTTGGAAATATGTATCTCATCTATGGTGGAAAAGGGACGGGAAAGACTAGTCTGTCAAAAGAGTTTCCGGGATTGAAATTGATGTTCAACTTTGATGGGTCGACAAATGCAATTTCGGGAACTGATGATATTCGAGTGATTGCATATAATCAAGGAGACGCAAAACAAATTCAACACCAATTCATGAAAGATTTTTATCAGCAAGTTTATAAAACAAATGAACAGGGACAAACAATTATCAACCCAGAAATTGGCACAATCGTTCTAGACAATGTCACCGCACTTCAAAACTGGGTCATTGATAATATCGAGAATGGTTCAAAAGATGGACGACAAAACTGGAATTTAACACAAAAATGGTTCAGAGATTTAAGTTTCTTGTTACGGAAGACAGATTTACCAATATTAGCTACAGTTCATGAAATGTCTGGTGATGTTCCGGGACTGTTTAAGCCTGACATGAACGAAAAAACATTCAATGCCTTTGCTTCTACATTCGATGTTGTGGGGCACATTTACAAACATGATGGAAAAAACATGATTGATATGGACCCAGAGAATGGGAACAAAGGCGCTAATCGACTGGATAGTCGTAAAACTATCGAAGCAAGTGAACTACTAAATAACAATACTGAAGAAACGAAAGATGAGGAAATTTAATTATGGCTTTTACATTTGACGCAAACGATATTCGTATGACATCTACTGGACTCGAATTTGGAGGAGATTATAACGTGAAGGTTACTTCCGCTGATTTTAAAGGGAAGACAAAAAATGGTAACGACTACGCAACAGTACGATTTGAAGTCGTAGATGGCGACCAAAAGGGTGCACAAATTACACATGTCTTCATGGATGATGCAGAGACAGAACGTCCCTTCCGTTATCGTGAAATCAACGCCATGCTTGCTGGAATGAATTATCAAGGAAGTGGCGAGATGACCTTGCAAACGCTTATGCCACAGATTGTGAACCAACAACTAGCAGTCCAAGTTAAAAAGTTCGAAAAGTCAACAAATGACGGTCGTATCTACTACAATCCGCGTATTGAAGATTTTGGCAAGTTCATGACTGGTGGGTCAAAAACAGATAAAAGCAATCCGCGTCCATCAAATAACACTAACACCCAACCATCAAATGGCGGATTTAATCCAGCCGAACAAGGTATGACGCCACCACCAGTTGCACCACAAGGAGACCCATTCGGCGGAGGATTTTAATGTATGCCTTTAAAAAATCCGGCATATACGGTGACTATGATGTCATTGATGAACTAGATGTGGTCACTTACACTGAGTCATTACCTGTCTACCATGATCCAATTGAAGATGTTTCTGAATTTAAAAAAGTATCAGCGCAATACTTTACACCATCAAATTTAAAAAGTGGGCTTGCACGTAGTCGTGAAAATATTGCCGATATTCAGGGCATCACGTTTGATTTAGATAAGGTCTATGACTGGTCGGAGCTTATGTACGATTTTTATACTATGATGACGAAAAGTGAAATTGAAATGTATCTTTGGAAAACGCCGTCAGCAATTGCATCGGGAGGGCATGAAAATGGGTCAAGACTGTTTGTGCCATTAGGTAAATCAATTGAACCTGAACTATTGCCAAAAGCAGTAGATGAGTTGACTAAATTATTTATTCTTGGTGGGTTCAATTTACTTAGTTATGGAGCTGATTTACAAGCTTCTAAAACGGTTGGCCGATTAATGGGTTTGCCGTTGCAGAAGAAAGATACAATCGTTCCTTGGGATATTGAAAATCGGAAACGGTACAAAATCCAAGCTGAATTAGATAGGTCTACTTTTCAATCAACATCTGAAGGGGAATTCATTGGCGCATTAAATGATGAACCAACAGTAGAAAATATGGCTAGTTTTATGGAGCGATATGCCGGGAAACATCGGGTAACTTTTAATGTTGGTGAGCGAGATAACTCATTGACGCGAATGCTTGGTGCTTTGAAAAAAGCATTTGATGATATTGATCAAGATGATTTAATCGGTGCTTTTTATGAAGCAGGAATTGCTCAAGCTTTAGATAATCCTGAAAAAGACATCTCAGTCAAAGCTAGGCGCTTACTGAAATAGAAAGGAGGAATAATGGCGAATGAGATCAAATTGAAGTCGGTTATCAATTTTAATCAATTACGGATTCCGTTTTCTGAAATTGATGAAACAGAAGGCGGCATGAGTACTGATTTTGTGAACCAATTGCAGTGGTTGAGGTTGGATATCCAGAAGAACGGAAAATATAAATATTTAATTAGTTCTGTTGTCGATTTTGCAACTTGGTTAATTCAGTACGACAGCATCATCATCAAAAATGATTGGGGTTACATTTGGAATGGTTCGTTTTGGGACAGAGTGCCAGTAAAGCAAGTAACGAACATGATTGACGTTTCTATTTCAGTTATCACAGACCGGCTAAAGGTTAGTTCAAACAAGAAACGTGAATTACAAAAAGATGTGAAGCCATTCTTGATTGAGTATTCGCGTGGATTCGATGATTCGCTAAAAACAAATTATATTGGTTTTAAAAATTGGACTTTAAACGTGAATGAAAACAACTTTTTTCACCCCAAAAAAGAGATGGCCATTATTGATGGATTTGATTTTGAACCAGTTCCAAACGAGGTTCCTAAAACTTGGGTTGCTTACGCAGATTATATGTTCGGTAAGAATGCACGATTTTTATGGGCGTGGTTAGGTTACGCCTTTCAAGCCAATATGAGTTGGAAACAAGGCGCACTATTCTTGCTTGATCCAATTGGTGGAACTGGTAAAACACATTTCGTAACCAAAGTAACGCAAGCCATGTTTGGAAGTAGCCGAGTAGGTGCATTCAAGTTGAAAAACTTGCAAGGTAATAATGCACGATTTGAAACTGCACGATTTGTAGGAAAGTCACTAATGGTTGATGATGACGCAACGAAAGTTCGATTTAAGGAAGATGATACTTTTAAATCGGTGACCGGTGGCGGCCTTTCCCCAGTCGAACGGAAGGGGATTGACGGGACGGACTATCGTATTACCGCTAAGATGATTGTCAATGTAAACGAAATGCCCATATTCAATGACAGCGGGGCAATAAAAAGGCGATTGCATATTATTAAGACCATTGCACCGGTGGCAACTGCTACTGAGATTAGCAAACGTGATGTGCTATTTCCTAGTTCAGAATTGGAACGAGAAACACCAATGTTAGCAACTTATGCGATTGAACAGTATCAGCAAGCAGTAAAAGAAGATTGGCAAATTTTTGGAAACATTGCAGACGACATTGTGGCTTTAGATCCATTTGAGCAGTGGCGTCAAACGCTTGTACCACAACTTGGTAAGGCAGGTGATTTATACGCTGAGTATGAACAGTTTTACATGAGCTTACATTTATCAGATACAGATAAGCCGATGAGTAAACAAGCATGGGGACGTAAGATGGTTAACTGGTATGAAAAAAAGAAGAGCAGAGATGGAATAGAATATTTGGTCACATAGTGTGAACGATGTGAAGGATATGTGAACGATACTGTGAACGATTTAAGCCCGTCATACCAACGGTTGTGAACGATGTGAACGTTTTTTCTTTATTTTATTTATTTATAGAAATTAGTATAAAAAATAATAAAGAAGAAATAGAGGGTGCTATATCGTTCACATCATGCACAAGTACTGATATGAGTGCGTTTTTGATGAAAAATAACGTTCACATATCGTTCACAAAACGTTCACAGATTTTGGAGAAAAGATGAGTCAGAAGATATTTGAAGCTCTGATTGAACTGGCTAACGATTTTGGAAGTGGGAATGATTTACAACATAATACAAAAACTAACACGGTTTATCGTGGTGCAAAGTATCATGCTTACAAAGATGAACTGATTGAAGCTTTAGACGAATTGAATGACAAGTTTAAAGTTCAAATTGATAAAGGTGATGAGTTGGCTGTGAATCTAACTTTCTATCAGACGAACATCAACCAAACAACTCGTGCAACTAAAGACTTGGACAATATGGAAAAACCAACATTAGATGCCATGCAGGTTGCCTTGGGTTTTGATGATTCGCAGATCGTTAAAAAGGTGAGTCAGAAGCAAAGCCACTTTACAAGGGCGTTAAGGATTGAACTATGGAAAGCTTAGATTTAGACAAAGAGGCAAAGGCTCGTGGATATGAAAACTGGAGTGATCTTGAATATGATTACGGGAAGAATTATGCAAATGAATTAAAGCAAAGTTTGGAAAGTGATGACTAATTGAATAACAGGATAGCTCAAGTGGGTCAGTGGTGGGTATTAGGAGAAAGTATGACAAAGATTAAACAGTATCTACAAGAGAACGCATATAGCTTAGTGGCTATTTTTACACAGACATTTGTGTCCGGTATGTATTTTGATGAATGGGTAAAAGCACCTTTAGGCCTCAAAGTCTGCATGATCATGATTGGGGTAATTTACATTTACTTAGGGACTTATACTGACGTGTTAATTGCAACAGTCAAGTCGCAAAATAAGCACATCTTATGGCAAGCAGAGAAGATTGAAGCACTGAAGAAGGAACAACAGCATGACTGATAAGCAATTACTGAAACCTGTGTATGTATTAGTCACTTTTGTCGGGTTTGCTGTATTTGCATGTATGACAATCGACAAGAGTAGCCAAGCGTCAGCATTGTATATACAAACACAAAAGCAACAAAACAAGATTGATAAGCAACAACGCGATATTAGTCGATTGGAACAAACGAATAAGGCGTTGGCTAATCAGGCTAAAGGACGGTATTAACATGAAATATCAAGTTATCGCACGGAACAAGGCCACTGGCGAAAATGAAGTGCTACAAAGTTTTATGGATCATGACCAAGCTGCAAACTTTGCAATTCAGAAAGCTATGGAAGGTGTCCACGCATGGGTGGAAAAGGTAGGTAAATAATTATGCGAGAGATTAAGTTTAGAGCGTGGGATAACATTCTAAATGAATATTTTTCATGGGAAGACAGCATTAAATTCAATAACTACTATGATTTGATAGAAGATAACTATAATGGTGCAGTTTCACTTGAACAATACACAGGCCTCAAAGACAAAAACGGCGTTGAAATTTATGAGGGCGATATTGTCAAACTACACGTTGTAATATTATCACCAGATGACAAGATGGGTGAGATTAAATACTCACCAGAATACGGATATTCTATTTACTTTGCATCTAATCGTATGGCACGTCAGGAATACTGGTCAAACGGGGGCAAACATACGATAGAAGTAATTGGCAACATTCACGAGAACGCAGATTTATTGGAGGAAAAATAATGGAACTTATGTTAAGTGCAATTACGAATACTATTTATTTAGGAAACACAAAAAATGGTGGAACAATGTCCCTTAATGGTAGACGTGATTATACCAAAGAGACTGGCGATATTATGATGAATTGGTTTCGCTATTCGGGATATCACGGAATAAAGAATACAGACGTTAACACAGGAAAAGTAACAAGAGCGATGTTTTATTCAGATGATCCAGAAAAAATAAAGCAAATAAAAAGCATATTACTCCCAGCATCAAGTGACACCAACCGTATCATCCCTGATGAAGTAGGCAATGATATTCATGAGTTTTTACACGGAGAAGAGCAATAATGGAACAAGTAAGTAAAAGAATGATGGAAGAGTTAAAAAACGCTCACAGTTTAAACGAAATTTTAGACAGTATGTATGATGACAAAAAATGTAAGTGTATTGATTTTGATTATTGGTATTTAAAATCATATTTAAAATACAACGATTTTAGCGATGAGACTTATTTAAAAATTATCAAGCACATCAATGGCGAACCACATTTTGAAGCAGAAAAAACTAAGAAGTATGTTGTGCGAAGTAAAGAAGCAGATACCGGAGGTGATTTTCGTTATCTGATTTTTCAAGAAGCTTACGGGGTCACATATACCGTAAACGAATATGTTGATAATTTTTATAAAGCCGAAAAATTCGATACACGCGAAGAAGCTGAAAAGTGGACTAATCCACTTATGGAAGTGGTGGAGGTGGAAGAATAACCGTAAACCCATGAATAGGTATTGAAAGAATATCAACTCACGATATAATTAAGTTTAAACTAATTATTTAACGATGAATAACAACTTAAACTTACAAAAGGTGACTGTGATGGATAGTAAAGCAAATACAAGAGCATTCCAAAGAGCGAAAGATTTCTTTGAAAAGGAATACAAAGATAGGGGCATGGTCAAGTGGCAGGGATTCTTCTTGTCAGATCATGTTGAAGATGTAGAAAAGTATGCAAATGAACGTGAACAGGTTGAGCAACAAGAGCAAATGCCTAGCATGACACTGGAAGAAATTTCGGAAGTGCTATTTGATGCTTATCGCAAGCTTGAAACGATTGAGTACCAACTCAAAGGTGTTGACGTACTAGGGCATTATCCACCTATCAAAAAGGGCAAGGTTAAAGGTAACGACGAGAATGTTGCCGTCATTGGTAACAAAAGAGTAGATATTAGCCAGATTAATTGGTGTCAGATAATTTAGAAGAAATAAAAATTTGAATTAAGATACGTAAGAGGTAGTTGGAGATGATCCTAATTAAACTTGAACCCGATGAGCGAAAAGAGCTTAGAAAGCGCGTTGCTTATCTTCAACGTCATGGAGACGACCATAACAGAACGTTGTCAAAAGCCATGATAGCAAGAAAGATTCACATATCAGCAACAACGCTAGCGAAGGCGCTCAAGACTAATAACGAGTTCTCGATTGATACACACGATAAGATTGTGGACTGGTTAGAAAAAGACAAATAAAAAACGCCACTGTTTCCAGTGACGCTGCATGAGGTTTATTGACAACTAAAGTTTTAAAGAAGATGAACATGAATCTCGCTAATGCTTATACCAAAGTTTTAGATATTAAGGAGAACCTCATGCAAATATATATTATATCACTAAAAAAACGCCCAACCTTAAATGGGCGCCTTTCAAATGAATTTTGGTAATTCAATTATACCATGGAGGGCTTAGGGAGTGGCATTATTACCAGAGATTGATGAAGAAAAGACGATTGCAAATGTACGGGATTTCTTTGAACATGATTTTAAACGGTTGCAGAACATGGCGCATATCTCTTATGTCAGTATTAAGTCGCCCATTATATCAGGAATGCCAACAGGAAGCTCTGTGAGCAATTCTACTGCCGACAAACTAACCAACTACTCATACGCAAGAAAAACGCTAGATGACGTTACTAGAGCTTGTGAGCATATGCCTGAAATATACAGAGCTGTGTTGGAATATCGATATTTTAAAGGCCTGAGTTGGTTGCAAGTCACAGATCGCTTAGATTATTCAACAAGACGTGGGCAACAATTGATTAATGATTCGTTATTACAGTTTGCTGAAGCATTTTCGGACGTCTATGATTATCGAGTTTTTAAATAAAAGAACCGCTATAAGTCAGCAAAAAGTTGATAAATAGCGGTTTTTTTGTTTAAAGTGTTGATCCAATGCCCGAAGGTATGGAAACCGTGACTGGCATTAAGAAAACAGACTTAAAATATTTTCGCATGTTATGCCGATTATGTGCGCACAAGGTGCGTGGGGTAGGTGTTATTATGATATTGTTGAATAATTAGGCAAAGTATTATAGCAATAAGTCAATAACCAATCTTTTCTAGTTCTGCAAATCTAGACACATAGTTCGACGATTATTTGACAATATATAACATTAGAAATACAATTAGCTTGTAACATATTTCTAATTAAAAATGGAGGATTTGCTATGACTGATTTTAAATCTCAACTAACTTTTGATGATAAGGTAATTCAAAAGATTGTTGGCGATGCTATTAAGAATGTTGAAGGCTTATTGGACGTCAATGGTGGCTTCTTTCCAAATTTAAGTGACAAAGTCTCAAACTCTACAGATTTAACGAAGGGAATCGATACACAAATTGATGATGATCATGTTGAACTCAACATTGAAGCTATCACAGAATTTGGAAAGCCAATTCCCGAAATTTTTGAAAACATGAAGAAGAGTGTTTCAAGAGAATTAAAAAAGATGACAGGCCTTGATCTGTCTGAGTTTAATGTTAAAGCGGTAGATATTAAAACGGCGGAGCAACATGCAGATGATTCTGAAACACTTCAAGATAAGGCATCAAATGCAACTGATAGTGTTAAGAATGCAACGGTAGATGCAGCCAACAATGCTAAAAATGCGGTAAATAATAACTAAACATTAATTTTACAAGGAGAATATAATATGTCTGAAGAAACAAATAATAAGTCTGAAGCAACAAATAATAAGTCTGAAGCAACAAATAATAAGAATGAGACATCTCTTAGTCCTCAAAAAGAAGTTAAGGGGCGCCCAGAAGCGCCAGATTACAAGAAGGCAGACTAAGTTTGCTACTCAAACTTTTTGAAGAGAAGTATATAGAACGGGCACATGGATTGTTGTGCCTGTTTTTTTGTGCGGGCATAATTCAGTATAGTTAGTACACCCGATTCTAGATGGATAAGTAATTCGTTATTGTTGCTTGAGCAGAGGACTTTTGATCCTTGGGTCGTAGGTTCGAATCCTACTGGGAGCATTGACATGTAATGGTGTGTAGTCTATTCTTTGTTAAGGTGTGGGTGTTCTATAGTTCAGTTGGTGGAACGTTTCATTATTAATGCGAAGGCCGCTGGTTAGAGTTCAGCTAGAGCATCTACTTAAAACAGTCTGTCAGAAATGATGGGCTGTTTCTTTTGAAAGAAAGCTAAATTAACAGGAGTATAAACATGTCTAATACAAAATGGGTTTTAGAAGATGATGTTAATGACTGGGTAAAACATCAATTAGAGTCGATCGGTCTTGTGAAGAATAAAACGTATACTGTTGAATCGGGCATGTCCGAATATATGAAAAACGCTTTAGCGGGTTCAGCTAAAACAGAAAGAAAAACTAATTTTGGAAAACCGGATTTCCAAATTGAACAGTATGACATCCCGGTTATTTTTGAGGATAAATTACACGTAAAAAAACTTATTAATGAAACCAAAGATGGCATTAAATTAGATGAAAAATCAGTTAGTTCTTATGCAGTAAATGGCGGGCTATTTTACGCTCAAAATATGATTGCATCAGGAAAGTATGAGGAAGCAATATTCGTTGGAGTTGCTGGAGACAATGCTGAAAATGTTGAATTAAAAGTTTATTATGTATTTGGATCTTCGACACATCCAAAATTAATGGATAAGTATACTACGCTCGATTTTTTAGAGAACAAAA
The DNA here is from genome assembly GCF_001437355.1 of Weissella viridescens. Lineage (GTDB taxonomy): Bacteria > Bacillota > Bacilli > Lactobacillales > Lactobacillaceae > Weissella > Weissella viridescens. The sequence goes on from NZ_JQBM01000003.1 coordinate 167,243, forward strand.
GTACGTTTGACGACTTTTTAAATGATGCAAGGCTTAGTGACTCTGAAAAGCATAAAATTTTAATTACCACGCAAGCACAGTTGCAAAAACAAGCTAAAACATTAAATGTTTTGATGAATAATCATAATATTCCCGCAGCACAAAGAGTTGTGTATGTGTCAGGCGCTTTGTTGGCCATGCAGGATGTTGTAACTCGTGAGGGGGACTTCAGGGGTAGAGGTCTTATGCCTGAGGATTTACAAGGTTCTCAAATGAAAACTCGAAGAGATGGGGAATTAATTGTAAGTCAAATTGCTAATTATCTTGATGCCCGCGCGATACCGGATCGAAAGTTGAACTTGATGATGAGTTCATTTGATAATGCAATTCAAAATGATACTGATAGAGATCGCGTTATTGATTTAGATAAAACTGTAGCTAAGCTCTTACCAGAAAAAGCATCGGTCAATAAGCAAATATTTACTTTCATCTATGAAAACATATTTAAATCAATCGATGGGACATCGGGACATTTAGATATCATGGGTGAGATGTATTCAGAATTTTTGAAATATGCTCTGGGTGATGGAAAAGGTATTGGAATTGTTTTAACGCCACCTTATGTTACTAAATTGATGACACAAATCTTAGATGTTGATATGAACTCTCGTGTTATGGATTTGGCGACGGGAAGTGCTGGATTTTTAATAGCATCAATGGCACAAATGATTGATGATGCAAACTCGACGTATGGGCGAGGAACGACTAAAGCCACTGAAAAAATTAAGGATATTAAAGAAAAACAATTGCTTGGTGTTGAATTAAATGCGCAAATGTTTACCTTAGCCGCAACTAATATGATTTTGCGTGGTGACGGTTCTAGTCACATTGAGAAGGGAGATTCTTTTAATTTAGACGATCCTAATTTGTATGAAGAATTTGCACCAAATCGTTTATTATTAAATCCGCCATTTAGTTTTAAAGAAAATGGTATGCCTTTTATTGAATATGGACTTCGTTACCTAGAAAAGGGGGGAAAGGCAGCTATTATTATTCAGGATTCAGCTGGATCAGGTAAAGCGGTTGAAACTAATAAGATGATTCTTAAGCATAATAGTCTAATTGCTAGTATAAAAATGCCTACAGATTTATTTCAACCTTCTGCTGGTGTTCAAACCTCTATTTATATATTTGAAGCGGGTGTACCGCATGACTTTGATAAAACGGTTCGTTTTATTGATTTTAGAGATGATGGTTATAAGCGAACAGGTCGTGGATTGACAGAAACAGGCAACCCTGTTGCGATGTATGAAACTTTAGTTAAAGTGTTCAAAGCGGGGACTCATGCTAAATTGGGAGCATATTCTGACTTGTGGGATTTGAATAAGCAAGTGTTTGATGACCAAATTACTGATGCAGGAAATGATTGGAATTTTGAACAGCACCAAGTGATAGATTACACACCAACAGAGGAAGACTTTATGAAAACAGTCGGTGATTATCTAAGTTGGGAAGTTAGCCAGTTGTTAAAGGCAGGTGAATAACTATGCCTGAATTTAAAGAGTTTCGAGTTGGTGAATTGTTTGGGGATGAAGATTTTGAGGCAATAAAACAAGCAAAGTCACAAGGTGATATCCCAAATGATGAAAATTTAAATACATCGGTCCCGTATATTGTTCAATCTAACCAAAATAATATGTTTTCAAGGCGAGTTAATAAGGCATGGTTGATTGAACATAATGAACCACCGGTATCTGGAAATAGAATTGCTTTAGGGGTCACTTTACCGGCTGTTTCTTTTCAACCTGAGGAATTTGGTGCTAGTCAAGTCATAACTATTAAGAGTCCTAAATTAAATAGATATACAGGAAATTATATTGTAACTGCTATTAGTAAACATCTAGTTGATTTTTCTTATGGGAATAAACCTGGTCTAAAGATTTACAAAAATATGAAAATCACATTACCAGTAACTACGGAAGGATTTCCTGACTGGCAATACATGTCCGACTACGTCAAAAAGATTGAGGCCGACTACGTCAAAAAGATTGAGGCATATTTGCAAACCTTGGGGTATTCTGATGTAGAATCTGTGAGACTGACAGAGACTGACAGGGAAGTACTATACCGGCATGAAAACGCTGAGTTTGCTGATTTTTTTATAAACGAATTGTTTGAGGTTATAAATACGCACAGCATATTGAAAGAGGATGTTGTGTTTGGAAGTGGTAAAGTTCCTTATGTTACAGCAACAGAAGCAAACAATGCCGTTACCGCATATATCGAGTACGAATCTAATTTGATGGAGAATGGGGATTGTATATTGATAGGTGGTAAGACGTTAGTTATTACGTATCAGTATAATAATTTTTTCTCAAACGACAGTCATAACTTAGCTCTATATTGGAAGCTGAACGGTAATTTAACTAAAGAAATGAATTTATACTTTGTATCTGCATTGCAAAAAAGTATGCACCAGAAATATACGTGGGGGAACTCGATTTCTAAGAAGAAAATTGCGGGCGACAAAGTTACGATACCTATCGATGTAGCTACTGGCCGGCCTGACACGCAACTCATGGAGGATTACATAAAAGTAATTGAAAAAAAGACAGTTGCTAGCTTAGTTACAAAATTTAACAAACGGTCAAATGCCTATCAAGAAATAATTAATAGCCAGAGTAATCATTAAGTTGGTTGCTCTTTTTTTGTACGCAAAATTAGGAGGTAACTAGATGTGACAATGAAGCGCAAACTAGAAGATCAGATTATCGGCAAGATTGATAATCAACATAAGGACCAAACCAAGGAAGTACATAAGAGTAAACCAAAGCCGTGTAAGCCTAAAGCAAAGACACAAGTGGTTAGATACTAAAGGAGGATGATAATAATGATTAATGTAGTAGAGGCACGCACAATGACGAATGCAACCATTGTTAACATTAAGGAGCAGGCAGTTAAGGACTTAATGCCAAAGATTAATGATGTGATTGAATCAGCAATCAAATGTGGAAAGAAAAAGGCTCAAGTTGTTATTAACAATGAAATGAATGAGGAACAGAAGCAAAGAGAAGAGCAATCACTAATCTCATTCATCAAATATAACAGTAATGAATATGTCATCAGTGCCATTGTTGAAGAGCTAAAACAATATGGTTATGCAGCATCAACATGTACAGAACTTAGAATGTTTGGTCGTCAAGATGTTAATCATATGGCAGTAGATATCTCATGGGCAGAAGACAATGCCAAGAGTTAAGCAGTGTCGTAAGGTTGGGTGTCATCAATTAGCAACAAACGGAAGAGCATACTGTGATGACCATCGAGACTTGGAAGAAGCAGACAAGAATAGACATGATAAGTATATGGCACAACGATACAATAAGCAGACACGTAATAGGAATGAGACCAAGCAAGAACAGACATCATTCTATCGAACTAAGCAATGGGTTGAGTTGCGTAAGGTTGTGTTGAATCGTGATAGTTACTTGTGTCAGTACTGTGCAGCACAAGGACGAGTGACACCAGCTAAGGTAGTCGATCATATTGTGCCAATAGAATATGACGTAGATAGAAAGGCAGATGTGGAGAACCTAGCAATCATCTGTGGACGTTGTCATTCTAAAAAGACGGCATGGGAACAAAGCTATTACGGAACGGGGACGCAACAAACAAAACATAGTGTCCCCGAAATAAAATCAGTGGCGGCGATTGCTAAACTTATCGAGAAATAAATTAGGCCCCCCCTATGGTTGCAGATGCAAAGGAGCGCACACAGTTCGTGTTCTTGTAAAAATTCCCGATTTTGAAAACTTTTTTTCAAGCAAAAAAAGCCCAACGCGGGCGTTTGTAGTAGAAATATGAGAGAAAAGTGCACTAGAGTAATTTAGAAAGGAGTTGATTTATGACTAAGGGAATTTCAAATATGCCACCGCGTTATTTAAAAGGCGAAGCTCGTAATTTATGGCAACGGTTGGTACCAGTATTGAAAGAGAATTTCGATATTCAGCTTCTGGATAAGACGCTTATTGAGAGTATCTGTATTAATTACGATATTCTACGACGAAGTTATGCGGAAATCAATGACGAAGATGGCGTTGGTATTCATTATTGGTCAGAAAGTGGCATGTTGAAGTCAAATCCAGCCATTGCCGATATTGATCGCGCCAGCAAAAATATTAAAGCTGGTTGTGAGGCGTTGGGGATGACACCTAAAACACGTTCGGAAATTATGGCGCTAATGGATGATACGTCAGATGATGATACAGACTTTATGGAAGAATTGAGAAAAATGGCGGGAGGATAACTTTTGAAAAAAATAGATTTAACGAAGTCGAAAGATGTCTCAGGGTCATTTTTTACTTTTGATTCATCAGCCATTAAACAAAAATATACTGACGAAGCAACGCAATACGCTTTTCGGGTCTTAGAAGGTAAACAAACTGCCGGGTATCAGCTACAACTAGCTTGTTTACGCCACGTTCGGGATTTGATGCGCGTTGAAGAATGCGATCCAGAATTTTCATACGTTTATAGTAGTGAGAAAGTAACGAGTATTTTAACCTTTGCAGCTTTGTGTCCTGATCCAGATGCAGGTAAACCATTACCATTGATGCCATGGCAAAAATTTATTTTATGCCAATTGATTGGTTGGCGGACGTCAGGACGCGACGATAAACGTTTTACATTAGCCAGTGTCAGTGTGGCACGTAAACAAGGTAAAACATATTTTGCGGCTATAATTTTAGCTTATTCATTCTTATTAGAGAGTATTGGTATGCATAACCAAGATTTTCTAGCCGCTGCTAACACGTCTGATCAAACAGCTAAATTATATGGTTATGTGAGTGACATGATTGGTCTACTGATTGAAAAGCAACCACTATATCGTGAATATGCAAAGCGAACGGGGGTTATTGTTCAAGAAAAGCAAATCATCGCCAAAAAGGTACGTAACAGACTTGTTAAGGTTTCCAATGAATCTGGTAAATACGATGGGTATCACTTTACGACGGCTGTCTATGATGAAGCAGGAGACGAAAAAGCCGGTAAGTATACGTCGCGTATCACAACGGGACAACAAGATGTCCGGTATCATCAATTTATTAAGATATCAACTGCATATGAGTTTTTAGGAACGGAATTTCACAATGGTTTGAAGCGTGGCCAAGAAGTTATGGAACAAGATTGGAACCGTGAATATGACTATGAATTGTGGTTAGTCTGGGCTCAAGACGATGAAAATGAAGTTTATCAACCCGAAACTTGGGAAAAGTCTACACCGCTAATTGGGATGCCCAGTCGACACGATTCAACTATCGATTCATTGATGAAGTTGCGCGAGAATATGATTACGCAAGGTAAACTGGCAGAGTTTCAAAATAAATCGATGAACATCTATCTTCAAGATTCAAACAGAGCCTACCTGCGTCTATCAGACGTTGACCGCGCTATTGTCCCTGAGTTTGAGATTGACCGCCGTAAAGTCTACATTGGCTTTGACTATTCCATGATGAGTGATAATACGGCGATTGCGTTTGTTTACCCCTATATGGAAGAGGGGCAGCCGAAATGGCATATTGAGCAACATTCCTTTATTCCTTGGGAAAAAGCGGGGTCAATTGAAGCTAAGGAAAAGCAAGATGGTATTATGTATCGTCAATTAGCAGATAAGGGATTTTGTACAATTACATCACATCCACAAGGCTTGGTGAATGACGATCAAATTTATCGGTGGTTGATGAACTATGTCGATGAACATATGTTAGACGTACAACTGTTCGAATATGACCCATTTGGATTGACCAAGTGGGCCAAACAACTAGAAATCAATGTCGATTGGCAATTCATGCCTGTAAAACAAACAACACCTTATCTTATGCATCCAACTAAGTTTCTACAAACGGCTTTTGTTGAAAATTCAATTACACGATTAGATGATCAAGTCATGGAAAAGGCGCTGTTAAATGCTGTTATTAAAGAAGATAAGATTGGTATTCAGGTTGATAAAGATAAGGCAACATTAAAAATTGACGTAGTCGATGCCATTATAGATGCCTTGTATCAAGGTATGTACCATTTCGAAGATTACGCTGATATTAATGATCCTAAGAAACGCGTTGAGAATATGTCTAATGATGCCAAAGCGGACTGGATTTTTTCAGCGGATGGCGGCATTATGACTGAGGAAGAGTTGGCTAGGTTACAAAAAGAACTAGAAGAATTGGAGAATGGTAATGCTTTTTAAAAAATTATTTGCGAATATTTGGGCACTCTTAGATGTGTTCTTGTTCTTAGCTGCTGCAATTACGTTTAATTGTGGTGGCTTTTATTTAGGTCAAATTTGGGGTTATGGGACGCTAACCATTACTTTTATCATTGCTGGCCTATTAGTCGAACAGATTTCAATGAATAAAGGAGGTGATGCCTAATGCCCATCTTTGGACCACCGAAGTTCTTTAACAATGGTGGTGAAAAGCAAGTGTTGAATGTTTCAACCGGTGGGCTGTCAATTGATAACGGAGATATTTTAAATCAACTGGGTTTGAATGGTGATTATGTTAGTGCAGATGATGCCCTACATGATTCGGATGTGTATGCTATTATTTCAAGATTGAGTTTTGATTTAGTTTCTGCTGATATGACTTCAACAAGTCAGAAAGCAGATGCGATTTTGAAGAATCCGACACCTATGACTAATCAGTTGGCTTTTTGGCAGTCAATCTTTGCACAACTATTGTTAGGAGGTGAGGCTTTCGCCTACATTTGGCGAAATAAGAACGCACAAGTAAGATCACTGGAATATTTACGACCAAGCCAAGTACAAACAATGCGCTTAGCAGACGGCTCTGGGCTCATCTATAATGCAACATTTGATGAACCAAGTACTGGTTTCGTGCAAGCCATTCCGAGTGCAGATATGTTGCATTTCCGTTTGATGAGTTCAAATGGCGGTAAAACGGGGATTAGTCCGCTTTCTTCCTTAAGCGATGAGTTTAAAATTAAGCGTGAGGCTAATCGTTTGTCGTTGGCATCACTTGCAAAATCTGTTTTTACACCCGGGGTGCTTAAAGTTGGCGTTGAGAAGGGGGGCTTACAAGGTGCAGTTGAGAAGACGGCTTTATCCCGTTCCTTTATGACACGTTTGAATGCGTCAAATGGTGGACCAATTGTGTTAGATGAACTGGAGGAGTTCACACCATTTGAAGTGAAGAACGACATTTCTAAGTTATTAGCCTCAACTGACTGGACCCGTAATAATATTGCGAAAGTCTATGGAGTTGATGATAGCCAACTGAATGGTAAGGGGGATCAACAATCTTCCATTCAAATGCAAATGGAACAGTACATCAAAAGTCTACGTCGGTTCGCAGTGACGATTGAAGCTGAATTAAGCAATAAGTTACACGGCACTGTGAAACTAGATTTACGACCAGTTTATGATATTTTAGGTTCAAATACGGCACGTGAAGTAGCGGCGCTGATGAAGGAAGGCGCTTTGACATCTGGAGAAGCCAAATACCTCTTAAAAGAACGTGGCTATTTAAGTCAGGATTTCCCTAATATTCCAGAAACAAACCCACGATTTATTAAGGAAGGAGGAACTAATATTGACAACGACACTTAATTTAACCGGACCAATTGTCGGGAATGACTCAAGTTGGATTTATGACTATTTAGGAATAGATTGTATTAGCCCTAAAAATGTGATGGAGTCCATCGGTGATGCATCAGAACAACTTGTAATCAACCTGTCTTCTGGTGGTGGTGAAGTAACTGCAGCTAGTGAAATTTATACTGCTTTACGTCAAATGAATACAACTGTGTCTATTAATATTACGGGTATGGCGGCAAGTGCAGCATCGATTATTGCCATGGCCGGAGATACGGTCAATATTTCACCGACAGCACAAATGATGATTCACCAAGCCAGTTTACGCGATGTGAGTGGAAATAAAGATGATTTAACGCATTTATCAAATATTTTGGATAAAACAGACCAATCAATAGTGCAAGCATATGTTGATAGAACTGGGTTACCTGTCGACAAGATTGTTAAAATGATGGCGGATGAAACCTTTTTAACGGCCCAAGAAGCTGTTGAGTATGGGTTTGCGGATCAGATTATGTTTACTGGTACTGGTACGCAGAATAAAGTGACGAATAGTCTTGAAACAGGGATGTTTCCGGATGACGTCATTAACAAGATTGGAACATTAATTTCAGTCAAAGAGCAGGTCAAAAACGAAAAGGCACAGGAAGTGCCCGATACAAATACTACAGAAAGTCGCCAAGCACAACGTAGTGCTAAGGCGGCTATTTTATTGGAGGAATTGAATTAATGACACAAACACTAAACGAATTAAACGATGCGTGGGTTCAAGCTGGTCAAAAGGTAGCTGACTTACAAGCAAAGTCAATTGCGATGATTGACCAAGATGATGTGACGACAGAAGACATTACTAAGGTAAAGAATGAACTTGCGGTGGCAAAAGAAAAACGTAATTTAGCTCATGATAACTTGGTTGATGCGCGTGCCAACGAAGTTAACCAACTTACAGGTGAAGATATTGATCCGTTGAACGCGGATGAAAAGAAGATTGAAGATAAGTTTATTAGCGATTTTACAGGAATGATGCAAAACAACCCGACAATTGTTAATGAACTTAATTCAAAAACTGACGCAGATGGGAATGCGGCTGGGTTGACTATTCCAACTGACGTTAAGACGGCAATTCGTCAACTAGTCCGCCAATATGATTCTTTGGAACAATATGTTACTCACGAATCGGTGGCTACAACATCAGGAAGCCGTGTGTATGAAAAGTTTTCCGATATTACACCATTGGCTAACTTGGATGATGAAAGTGCGCAAATTGGTGATAATGATGATCCAAAGCTTACGATTATCAAGTATACGATTAAGCGTTACGCCGGTATTAACACAGTGACAAACTCATTGTTAAAAGACACCGCCGAAAATATTTTGGCGTGGTTGAATACTTGGATTGCACGCAAAGTTGTTGTTACACGTAATCAAGCGATTATTGAGAAATTTAATGCAGTACCAACTAAACCAACGTTGACTAAGTTTGATGACATTAAAGATTTACAAAGTTTGATGACATTAAAGATTTACAAAATAAGTCATTGGATCCAGCCCTACTTTCAACGTCAATGTTCATTACTAACCAATCTGGTTTTGCAGCGTTGGCAAAGGTTAAGGATGCTCGAGGTGATTATCTCATTCAACCAGTTGTGTCTAATCCTGAAATTAAGCAAATTGGTGGGAAGCAAGTTGTTGTCGTGGCAGACCGATGGTTACCAAATCCAGCTAAGGACACCATGCCTTTGTACTTTGGTGATCCAAAGCAAGCGATTACGTTATTTGACCGTGAGCACATGTCACTGCTTTCAACCAACATTGGTGGTGGGGCATTTGAACGTGATTTAACTAAGGTTCGTGTGATTGACCGCTTCGACGTTGAAGCAACCGATTCAGAAGCCTTGGTTGCAGCATCGTTCAAGACCATCGCGGACCAGACACCGACTGGAACCGCTACGGAACCGACGGCTTAACGTAACAGAATTTGTCGCCAATAAATAAACAGTTCGTAAGGGCGGCGGTTAGGAGAATGCATGACTGAAGAGAGTTCAAAAGATGGTCAAAAGGAGCCTTTGAAGCAACTGAAACTATCCTTACGTCTGGATATGGATGAAGATGATGACTTGTTGCAGTTGTATCTCGATACGGCTACTGCATATATTCAAGGCGCTGTCGGCGACGAAACATCTAAGTTTTGGCAATTAGAATCGGTTAAGGCGTTATTTAGAACCGCGCTCATTGCTCAGGCAACAGGATACTATACAGCTCGAACATCCTTGTCTAATATTCCAATGTCACCCGTGAACATGTCGGTAAATTCAATCGTTGGTCAATTAAGAGGACGATATGCGACGTACCTAGAACGGATGGAGGGTTGAGATGAAAATTAATCCTTATCAATTTACAGAGCGTATTAGTTTTGGTTATCTAGATCAGGGTGATGAAGATGAGAATGGCCAGGCGACAAATGAATTTAAACCAGATTTCAAAGTTTGGTTTGGCTATCGTCAGCAAACCTTGAATCAACAATATACATTAGAGGGTCTGAATGTTAGGCATACGAAACTCATTGCTATTCGTCATAATTCTAAGGTAGTAGAGGGGATGTATGGACAAATTAAAGAGAATTTATTTCAGGTTCTAAAAATTAGTTCAGATGAACGAAATGGGAATGGATTAAACACCTATGATATTTTGACGCTGCAAGATGTTGCGAAAAGAGGTGCCAAGATTGGGGAATGATGATTTAGAACGCCAACTGGAACAATGGGCACAGCAAATTGCACGGAGCGTTAACCTGACAGTGGAAGACCAACGTAAAGTTACACGAGCTGGCGCAGAAGCTGCGAAAGTGGTTATTGTTGAAGAAACGCGCAAAAAACACTTTGAGTCTGGACGCGATACATCAAAGATGGCGCACTTGGCTGATTCGGTGGTTGTAGGGCGTGAAGAAAAGACACGTTCAGATGGTTCAACGAGTTATGGATTTGACCATGATGACGTCAATCATGCGCGTATCGCACGCTTTTTAAACGACGGAACGATTAAACGCCCGGGTGATTCATTTTATGATCATGCACGCGAGATAGCAGTTGGGCCCGCGCAAGCGGCAATGGCAGAAAAACTGGCGAAAATTCAGGAGCGTAAAGCACGATGAGTTTATTGAAAGAAGCTAAAAACTTAGTTCGAGCCAATGCAAATTGGGCAAAAACGGTTTATTTGAATGTGGTTGATGTCAAGCAGCTTGATTCAAATGAAACTTCGATTTTAATACGAAATAGCACGAGTAGTCCGACGGATTACGGTAGTAATCAATTTCATACTTATCAGGGGAGCATCCAAGTCCAAATTTTTTTGGGATTGCATGCTTCTTTTGATTTAGAAGAAAAGTTGATTGAATTATTGAAAGTGTTTAATCAGGAGGGGTGGCGCATTCTTGATACAAAGCCTGCGATACCTGACCCAGATACACATCAGTTAACAGCCACAATATTAGTAAGTAAAACAAAGGAGGCATTTTAAATGTCATTAGGAATTAACCGCGCATGGATTGCGCTTATTGATAGTAAGACCAACAAAATTATTACCGGAATTGATGGCATTAATGGCCGTACCGATGACAAAAGCGGTATTTTTCAAGCCGATGTAAAGAGTGCTTGGGGTTTGGTTGGGTTTAACTTAACCAACATGGCCGGAAGTCAAACTGATATTTATGGATCTAACCGAGTCGTTTATATCTCACAAGGTAAGGCAGCACCACAAGGTGTGCTAACAGCCAATGCGTTCCCACATATGGTACTGAATCGTATGTTAGGACGCAAGGACAAGGGAAACGGTGGATTCGAGGCCGCTGGACAAAGTAATACTTATGTTGCTTTGTTGGTTGAATCTGCTGAAACATTTGATATTGAAGAGCCATTATATGTTGGATTCTATAAGGCAATTGGACAAGACCCATCACAAAATATGCAAACAAACAACGCCTCTGAACAACGTCAAACAAATGATGTGACGTTTAAGGCAGCTGAACGAGGTGATGATGGATTTGGGGCATGGTATTACGTAGATATGCCAGCTTATTCAAAAGAACATATGTTTGAGGACTTCTTCCCTGGTGCAGATGTCAGCAAATTTACAACAACCGGTGAAGATATTTCACCAGCACCACAAGGTTAAATATCTTAAATACGACGGAACAGGGTCGCCATTAAATGCACAATACGCAAGGGCGGCTAGTACATACCAATAAGGAGTAACTAATTTATGGCGAAGACATTAACACTAAAGGAATCAAACGAATATTTTGGATTCAAAGAAGGCAAGCAATTAAGTTTTGTGGCCACACAAAAGATGTACCGCCGGACTGTTCAATACAATCGTGATTTGACGAAACAAAGCTTAGAAGATGTCAAGTTACAACAACAAATTCAAAAATATTGGACTGACGTTGAACAATTGACCAATATGATTGAAGATATTCGCCTAAGTACACTCGACGACGACAAGAAGTTTGAAAAAATTGAAGAGTTACAACGTATCTTGGATACAAAACAAAACCCAGCAGCAGATGGTGAATATGTTTTACGGTCAGTTGATCGGGATATTGACGCACTGGACGCAGCCGTTAATTATTTACATGATGTGATTGATGCTTTCTTATCAGAAAAGCAACGTGACACCATCGATGAAGCAAACGGTACAGACACGATTGACCTTGCTCGTCGCGTCGCTGGTTTGATTTTGGGTATTGAAGAAGAGGATGATACTGGTACAAAAAAGTCAGAAGCAGACCGGGAACAAGAAGAGGACGATAAGTCGGGTTTAAACAACTAGTTCATAACTATCAATTTTGGGATAACCTCTTAAAAGACTTGGATTATGCAGAGCAACAGGCTTTATATACGCTGCACATACCACCTACTGAATACGAAGAACAACCGTATGAGCGTATGATGGAAGTTTTGGCTGCTGAATCACGGAATGATCGTCCAATGAGTGGACATGAGTACGTGGCACACCATCAAATTAATCTTGATCAAGCTAATGACCAACTCAAAAAGAAAGGAGGATAGTGATGAATATTTTAACGAGTGAGATGGTATCTCGTGTGACGCTTGATACATCGCACGCCCAAGGGGCATTACGAGACTTGCAACGTGAATCAACAGCCACTACGCGTGAATGGAAATCAATGTCTAGCCAATTATCTGCCGCAGGAGATCAAGCGGGAGCAGCTTCAGCTCGAATGAATGGGTTGGGGAATACGATTGCTAACCAAAAACAAAAAATTGAGATTTTGCAACAAGGGTTGCAAGGCGTTAATCGGGAAACCAAGGCTGGAACTTCTTTATATAACTATTTGCAAAAGGAGTTAGAAAAAGCAGAACGCCAATTGGGGTCATATGATGGACAATTGAAGCGAGCAAGCGAAACGGATAGATATTATCAGTCGGGATTAGCAAGTTTGACTCAAAAGTTACAACGGAACACAGATATAATGCATATCCGTGAACAACGACTGCAAGCACAAGGACGTGAAGAGGCTGCTGCTAAAACTCATGTAGATGGTTTGAAAAACTCTCAGGAAAGTCTCTCGGGTATCTTGAAAATTCAAGAGAGAGAATTGAATAGAGTGGCGAGTCAAAGCGGTAAGACATCAGAAGAATACCATAAGCAAGCTATGCGAGTAGAAGAGACAAAGAAAAGCCTTGCTGAAACTAGAGCTGAATTGAAGTATTATCAATCGGGACTAGCTGGTGGTGAACAAAAGCTAAAAGAGTTGAACACTGCATTAACCCACAATAATGAGTTGTATAAAGCGAATGCCGATCGTTTAGAGTTGCAGGGACGTCATAACGCTTCGTTACAAACAAAGTTGGCAAGAACTAAAAACGCTTATGCTACTCAGAACAAAGAGCTTAGCGAACAACGTGAACAACTTAAGCGACTTGAATCAGCGCAAGATAGAAGTAACGAATCTTTGGCTAAGCAACGGGCAGAAGTGGCTAAGTCAGAGGCTAAACTGGCTGGTTATGGTAAAGAGATCAAGACGGTTCAACGTGAAGTGGACCATTTAAATCCATTCGGGTTCTCAAAAATGGGACAAGGAATGAACGCACTCTACCAAACATCAAACAAGACATTTGATTCAATGCATCGTGGCTTCCAAAGCGTTCGTAATGGTGCCATGAATGCAGCACTTGGAATTGGTGTCGTTGGCGCTGCGTCTATTAAGGGTGCTCAAATGGCCTCTGAACTCGAGAACCAATACAAAACGACCTTTAATCTACTTGTAACGGGTGGAAAAAAGGCTGCTGAAGCACAGAAAAATGTGAATAAGATGCAGTCGGAAGGCAAGCGCATGTCCGTTGAATACGGAGTGGCGCAGAGTAAAATTGCAGACGGGTATCAAGAACTAGTTAAACGTGGATATTCTTCTGAGCAAGCACTTGGGTCAATGAAGACTATGCTACAAGGTGCCAGGGCGTCTGGAGATGACTTTACAGACGTTGTGCACAATTCAACTGCAGCGTTAGAATCATTTGGAAAGAAGACGGATTCAGTTACAGGAATGGCTAAGAATACCAAGGTTGTGGTTAATCAAATGGCATTTGCTGCTGATGCGACTGCCACGGATTTTAAGAGCATGGGTATTGCTATGGAATATACCGGTGCAACGGCTCATCAATCTGGTTTAAGCTTGTCTGAAACTGCCTCGGCTATCGGTGTTTTGTCAAACAACGGTTTGGAAGCCGATAAAGCTGGTACAGGATTGCGTAAGGCAATTTCATCATTGCAATCTCCAACCAAGAATGCAACCGAAGCGTTGAACGGTATTGGGCTTTCCACGAAAGATTTTGTAGATAAAAGTGGAAAGATGAAGTCTATGACAGAAATTTTCGGTATGTTAAATCAACATACTGAAAAACTATCTAAGTTCCAAAAAGGTCAACTCTTCCATGCATTATTTGGTGCTACTGGAGAACAGGCTGGAGCCATACTATCTTCGAATGCCAAAGACCTGGGCGAGTTGAACAAGAAAGTTGAAGAGTCCGCTAAAGGGCAGGGATATGTAGCAGACCTAGCTAAAAAGAACATGGGTTCAGTTAAAAACGAGTTAGCTCAGTTCAAAGAAGCTGGTAATGCAGCCTTGATCATGATTGGTAAGGAAATGTTGCCAGTCTTACGTGAGGCTTCTGTTCAACTGGTTAAGACTTTTGATTCTAAAGAGGGACAAAAGGGGCTAAGAACATTGGCACATGGTGTTGGTTTCTTGGCAAAATCAACAGCTGATTTTGTCGGATTTTTAGGATCACATACGCATGAAGTGGAAGCATTCGGTGCAGTACTTGGTGCAATGTGGGGCCTTAAAAAAGTTGGACAATTTATTATCTTGGTCAAGGACGCGAAGACGGCTCTACTTGAATTAAAGGCTGTTAGTACGGCTATGGATTTCATTGGTGGTGGCTCAATTGGTAAGATTGGAAAAGTCGCTAAAGGGACCCAAGTCGCAACGACTGCAACCAAAGGCGCAAGTTCTATTGGGGCAGCAACGGCTGGTGCAAGTGAAGCTGAGGCAGTTACAAGTGTTGCAGCTAAAGCTGCGCCGGCTTTAGGGAAAGTATTGTTGAGAGCTACCGCAACTGGCGTAGGTGGTGGTGTTATATCAGGTCTGATGGAAGCAACAAGTAAAAAGCCAATCCATGAAAAAGTGGGCGGCACAATCGGTGCAGGTATCGGAACTGGTATTGGTGCCTTTTTTGGTGGTCCAGGGGGCGCTATGCTTGGTGGAACGATTGGCCAAAAAGCTGGAGAGCTGTGGGGTAATGAAGTTCAGAAGAGCTTAAATAAAAAGCCTATAACGCCAAAGATTAGTCTCCATTCCCAAAATAGCAACATGAAAAGACTTGAGAAGCAATACAATAGTTTCATTGGGAACCTAAGTAAGAATACTCAACTTAACCCAACTATTAGTACAAAAGACTTAAAGACCCAAGAAAATAGTGTATTAAATTCATACAAGCGTATGGAGTCAGCTATCAATAAGTTCTACCAAAACAAAGAGGCGCAATCGCGAAAAGATTTACAAGTTTTGGTGAAAAATGGTGCAATGAGCCAAAAGGAAGCTGATAAATATTACGAGCGAAGTAAAAAGAACGATACCAAAGAGCAAAAAGCAAAAAAAGACTTACTTAATGGTATGAAAAAGGACACCACGAATTATTATGCTCAATTGCAAAAGATTCATAGTGGCCAGGATAAAAAGCTTCAGGATATCGAAAAGAAGTACGGTAAGAGTTCTAAGCGATATAAGGATGAACAGCGGAAGTTGGAGCAAAAAGCTAATAAAAACTATCAAGATCGTTTAGTAAAAGATAATGATAAGTTCCAGAAAAACATTAATAAGATTGTTCGTTCAGCCAATACGAAACAGTTAGATATTCTTCACGACTTGCAGAAGAAAAAAAGTAAAATTTCACAATCGGAAATGAGGGATTCTATTGCGAAGTCTAACAAACAAAAGAATGTGCTCATTAAAGATGCTAATGAAACTTACCGAAAATCTACTGATAGTGCAAAAAAGAAGCGTGATGAAACGATTCGTGCAGCTGATAAAGAATATTATGAGAATGGTAGTATTTCTAAAAAGCAACGTGATGATATTGTTGGAAAGGCTAACGACACTTATCACAATTCTGTAGATGCTGCCAAAAAACAGAAGAACGAGTCTATCGGACACGCTACTGAACAGCATAATAAGGTTGTTGATCAAGCCACTAAACAAGCCCATGAGCATAAAAACGCTGTTGATGATGAAACAGGAAATGTTCTAGATGGTTGGAGTCAAATGTCGAGTGGATTAGCTGATGTCGTCAACGGGATTACTGGTGGTATTAATGGACTACTAAAGGTGATCGATAAAGACCATCCGTTGCATATTCCTAAATGGACACCAGGTAATTATGTTTCATCTAAGATACGCAATAAGGCGTATGGAGCTCATGCACTTGGTCATCAAGGGTTGCCAATTGATGAAATTGCGTTGGTTGGTGAAGAAGGATTCGAACTAGCTCACCATCCACAAAAAGGGTTGTTTGCTTTAGGCGTTAATGGACCCGAAGTTCGTCCGCTTGATGCGGGCACTTCAATTTTGCCGCATGACTTATCTAAGCAATTTATGGCGATGACTCAAGGCCTACCGGCCCACAAAGATGGTGTGGGTGGATTTATTGGTGATGCCTTTAGCTGGGCTAAAAACATGTTTAAAGACGCTGAGTCAATCCTTAATAAAGGACCCAAAAAGGCATTAGATATGGTTGAAGATAAGGTTGGCGTCAAAGGGTTTATTAATCAGTTTAGTCAAGCTGGTTCTGGCTTATTGGGATTTGCGCGTGGTGGTGTATCTACTGTTACAAATGCGTTATTGAAACGGATTAAAGGAATATTTGACAAGGCACAACAAGAAATTAATGCTAAAGACATTGGTGCTGGTGGGAACTGGCGCTCTCAAATTGAGAAAGCTGCTAAAGAAGCCCATGTAACACTAGGCTCAGGAGATATGCAAGCCATTATGGCGCGTATTAATAAAGAGTCGGGTGGTCGACAAAACATTAAGCAACAAATCTACGACATTAATACAGCTAATGGGAATCCTGCACAAGGACTATTGCAGTATATTCCGCCTACTTTTAGATCTTGGGCTGTGTCAGGGCATACGAATATCTTAAGTGGATATGATCAACTTATGGCCATGTTCAATGACTCTAATTGGGCGAGTGATATTCGAATGCCTGGTGGTTGGGGTCCCACGGGACATCGCCGTTTAGAAAATGGTGGTCTTACAACCAAGCACCAAATGGTTGAGATTAGTGAGAACAATCAACCTGAAATAACGATTCCAATGGCAAAGGTCAAAGGGAGTCGTGGTTATGAACTACTTGGTCAAGCAGTGACAATGTTTGCAGCTAGAGACCAAATGGGGATGTCAAACGTTTCAAGTGATGCAGCAGTTAATGCTTTGAATAACAAGTTTGATAAGATGCTAAATTATTTAAGTTCAATTGCTGAGAACACGGGTAAGGAATCTGTTTCAAGGACCTATGTTGATCGTAATGAACTATGGCAAAAGCAAAGTTCAGATAAGCAGTTGTTTGAACGTCAAAATCTTAATTTCACATAGAGAGGAGTTTATTTGTGAGTCATTTTTACATTAAACAAGTTGGTCAGGAAGAAATTGACCTGACACAGCGATTACCTTCATTAATTTATTTAGATGGTTTGTTTACACCTAATTTCACGAATACCTATCAGGAGAACGTAGGAACTGATGGGAGTCAACTGACATCAGTCGCATTCGGTAAAGCCACTTTCGTTGCTAACTTTTTTATGCCGGCGACTGATTATCATGAGCATCAACTCATGCGACATGAATTTTATCGGCAATTTGCTCAAAGACCATTGTTACGTGTACGGACAAGCGATGATCCAGATAAGTGTTTTTATGGTCGACCAGTTAATTTTCCGTTAGATTCATTGGCAGATGGGAATAACGATTTTAAGATTCAAGTGACTTTTGAAGTGCCAAGTGGCTTTATGTACTCCGTGCGACG
Source organism: Weissella viridescens (assembly GCF_001437355.1). Taxonomy (GTDB): domain Bacteria; phylum Bacillota; class Bacilli; order Lactobacillales; family Lactobacillaceae; genus Weissella; species Weissella viridescens. The sequence goes on from NZ_JQBM01000003.1 coordinate 185,438, forward strand.
AAGCGACCAGATATCTGATGAGTCATTTGGTATGAATCTAGTGGACATATCACCCAGTTATGCACACAATGAGCGTGAGTTTACAATCTATAATGCAAGTGATATTCAGATTGACCCATATTATCAGCGCCATGATTTGAAAATCAGCATGGCTATTGATGAATCAATTACGATAACGAATAAAACGAACGGCACACATTGGTCGTATAAGGGCAATTTGTCGGGAAAAACAAAAGTGGTCCTTGATGGGCTAGTAACTTACAAAGAGGGTAAACAGGATAGTGTAAACACTGATTTTGGGTTTATCAAACTAGAGACAGGTGAAAATGATATTGTTGTTTCGGGTGCAGCGACAATCCATGAAATCACATTCAGTTTTCCATTTTTGTATTTGAGTTGATGAATAACATGATACCAAAAGTTAAGGCACGGAACGGCACCCAAATCGAGCCCATGTCTTGCTTAATTTTTAATTCTTTTGAGTATGATGTGCAAGTTAACACGCAACGGCAAATTAGTTTTGTGGCCAGTGATGACCATAGCTTGGCTTATCGTTTGATTCAAGAAAATAACTTAGTTGAATTTGACGGGCAGGATTATATTATTGAGCAAATTAACCGAGGTTATGTGAATGGATATGCAACTGTTAGTGTGACGGCACTACACATTTATACAGACAGTAATCGAATCATTAAATATGAACAAAATTCAGGAGTTAAGACGTACAGTGTTCAAGACGTTTTGAATTTTTATTTTTCAGGTAATCGATTAGGATTTACTACTCAAGTGGTTGGTGATTTTCCTAAGAAACAAATTGAAGGATTAGGTGGCAATTCAGCCTTTGAAGGGTTGGCTAAGATTGTGAGCACTTGGCCAGATGCAGTAATAGACCACGATAATAAGAAAATCGTTGTGTATCAGCATTCCCAAAAGGTCAAGCACCGCGGTAACCGATTGAGCTATGGCCATAATTCAGACAATATTTCACTAAGCACAGATATCTCGCAAATGATTAATTCGTATTATGTAGAGGGTGGACGAAATGATAAAGATAAGCCTTATTTTCCGGCGCATTTGGTGAAAGATGAAGCTTCTATTGCTAAATATGGTGAATGGCCCGGTGGAATACTTTCTGATGACCGCTTCCATAATGCGCAGGAGATAGATGATTATGCGAGAAGTCATTTTATACTGGATCCCCCACTTAATATCACAGTAGATTATAAGGGACATGAACAGCCAACTTTGAACGAGTTAAAGCGGTTTGAAATTATTGAGTCTGGTTATGTAACTGATGTTGAAGTTGTGGGGTTTAGCTGTTTTCCATACGACCCCAGTCAAACGACCAAGGTAACGTTGAACAGCTTGAGAAAAACAATTCTGGACTACTTTAATGTGCAACGTAAGCAGCAGAAAGTTGTTGCATATGATAGTCAACAAATTAATCAACAAATTAAAAACACGCTCAATCAGGGATTGGCATGGGACTGGAGGGGAAATGAATAAGATACCGAGTCGTATGACTGTGACACCATCAGGTTCACAATTTGGAGTAGATCCATATTATGGAGTGTGGGGGCGTATTAATGGAGTACAAAGGAATATGGTTCAACCTGATGGCGTACATTTGATGCCAGAAGATTTTAGCGATATATCTTTGCCAGCCATTAATTTTATTGATGATCAAGGTGTTACCCATCAGCTCTCCATTACAAGCAACCAGCTGCTAACAATTGATGATGAAAGTATTTTCGATTTAAAAGGAAATAGTTTGTGTCTAAGTAGTCCGAATGGACAAAAGTATCGGTTGAAAGTTAGCAATACGGGAGAATTAGGCACTGAGAAGGTGGAAGAACCAGTATGAACATAGTTAACTACAATAAAAAGTTGAATGAGGTTGTTAAACGCGTAGTCCATTTACAACTAAATGATAGTGAAGCGTACCCAGAAGTTAAAATTACAAGTGAAAATGATTTGAAAGCCTTTCTAGAAATGGAACAGGCTTTTAATTTTGTCATTGGTAAAATTAACGAATTAGTTTTAAACACACAGTCACAGGGGTGGGTGAATTTTCAAACAGGATTAGGACTTATGACGATGCAACCCATTAAATTAAGCTCGCTTAAATTTTTAGATGATGACCTAATAGCACAGCAAACTTTCCAAAAAATGGAGCAAAAGTTAAACGAGATACAAGCAATGTACAACGATTATGGTGTACAGAAGGAGGAATAAATGGCAACTAAAGAAGAAGCAGTCATTCCGCTAGTTAAGCAGGGGGTTTATGGCATTTTAAATACCACACTCACGTCTGACGATACAATGTGGTTTGACGAAATGAGTGGCGATTTGGGAGATGCTGGTCGAACAGTTTATTTAGCGATTAAAGCCAGAGCTGCTAGTAATGATCCAAAAGCACCGCTTGTCCCAATGAACATGACCGGACGTGATGTACGTTTAGTTGGGCATGATGCCCAGGGCGTTTTTAAGAGTGTGGGTTTGGCGACAAAAATCGTTGATGCAACTGCCGGTTTAGTGGAAATGACTTTGCCACGTGCTTTATATCAAGCGGTTGGAGCATACCAAAATGCTGAATTTGAGATTTATGAAAAGCAAGGTAATACAAAAGTTTCATCTGTTCGAGTAGGCTTTGAAGTCTATAATAATCATGCCCACATGACCACAGGCGAGAGTGAGATGTATGTTGATGAGTTTGATAAATTAAAGCTCAAACTTGAAGCAGCCACTGCTGATGAAATTGACAAGCTAAATCAAAAATTTGGTGATCTCATTGCACAAGTTTCAATTGCCAAGAATAACGCCGACGCATTAAAGCAATTACTCGCAACATGGACTCAAAATATTGCAGATAAGTCAGTCGCTTTGTTGAATGGTGATAATCAGTTCACCGGTAAAAATAATAGCTTCACATATCCAGTTAGTGGTTTTATGACAGGGATTACAAATAAAATTTATACAGTAAATGACCCTAACCAGGACGTTAATGATATTAATAAGCTGCGTAATTTACCGGAAGCAACAACTACCGTTGATTATTATTCAAATAACGGCACATTGAATAATCCTATGGGTAGTAATTACTTTGCGGTTGAAACCCGAAAAATCACTAGGGACACGGCTTTTCAAACCATTACCAATATGAATTTGGTTGATGGTGAGACTAAAACGCGAACAGTTCAAGCTATGACTTCTCAGCCTGTATTTGGTAATTGGTATACAACGGCAAAGTGGACTCCTTGGCGTACGTTAGTGCCTTACTTAGATAAGCAGTTCACAGTAGGCAATGTCGCACCTATGTATCGCATTGACGGTAATTTGGTGCATATTAAAGGCGATTTAACACCAGCTAAAACATTGCCTAATAAGGATGTTACGACAGCCTATACAATGTTTGACAATTTGCCTTTTGATTTTGCTAATGCGCAAGTCCGCATTCAAGTCGGTTCAGGTTTGACTACCTTTGCGTTATTTACATCGGGGAAACACATGGAGATGCAAAAATATTCATCTGGAGGCCAACTAGTGCCGATTAATGAAGGCGGTTATATTGGGATGAGTGGCGTATTTAGTTTAGAAAATTAGGGGAGAATAATGACATTTCAAATTTACAATAAAAAACTTGGATTTTGGGTGAACGAAAGTGATTTCCCTACGCAAGACTCTAATTTTGGGAATACGGAAGTTCCTTTACCAGGCGAAGTTGGTCAGGGAATCACTTACGCCTTTGATGAAAGTATTCAAATGTGGCGTTCTTATACTGCGGAACAATGGGAGAACTACTTAGCAAAGAAGATGACACGTCTACCGGATAATGATGAGCAATTCAAAGCAATGGTAACGGAGCAACTGTTAAGTCTATCTAAGTCCGTGCTTAGCGCGTCAACCCAGCTCGCGTTGACGACACGTTCGGTCACAGAATTACAAACACAATTAAAGCAACTAACAGAGGCAAAGCAACTCACAGCGGCAAAGGAGGAAGCACAGCATGTTTGATTTATATAACAATCTGTACAAGTACGGTCTAATGAAGGCAAGCGACATTAAAGATATGGTGATATATTTACCAGCGTTTGGTTTGACACCATTAGATTATGAAAAGATCACAGGGAAATCTTGGACTGACGAAGAAGCTAAGACTACTGAAGAAGCTAAGGCACCGACACAATCTTAATGATGTAGCCTCTTTAATTTAAATGAAACACGGAGGAATACGATATTGAATTTTTGGCCACATGATGCAATCGGTTGGCTTGCGGTTATTGTGCCTAGTCTTGGGGCGCTAGGCTGGATATTGAACATTTATGTCAAAGAACCACTTGATCGCTTAACAACACAATTTGAAAAAATGAAAGATGATACAGACGCACGTTTAGAAGATCATGAACGCCGTATAATGTTTCTTGAAAAAGAAGGGAGAGGTCTTTAAAGTGAATCAATTAATTACAACCACATCGCTTATGACGCCTGTTTTAACTTGGGCTATCACGCAAGCGATTAGTAAAACGCCACTGAATAATCGGTGGTTGCCCCTATTAAGTTTATTGATTGGTCTATTGACAGGTCTATTTGTTGGGTACTTTGTAGACCCAGCACACTTAATGATGAATGTCACATTAGGAGCCTTCGGAGGAGCTAATGCAACATGGTTAGATCAATTTGTAAAACAAACATTTAAGGGAGAAACAGATGAACAAAAATTTAAGTAAGGCTGTCCTGGTGGCAGCCTTTTTATTTGGCACCGGTTTAGGTGTTTCAGACGGTCATGCAGATAGTTACGTGACAGATGTATCTAGCTATCAGGGCGTCATGAACTACAAGTCTAATGGATTTAATGGTGTCATCATTAAAGCCGGTGGTGGCGAGGGTACAACAGGTAACTATGTGAATCCATATGTTGGTGCACAACAAGCAGAAGCACGACGAGAAGGCATTCAACATGGATTCTACTACTACTTAACTAGCCATTTAAGTCCTGAACAACAAGCACGTCAGTTCTACAATATTTTAGGACCAGAAGATGCTCGGAATAAAGATATTCCAGTATTTGTGGACGTTGAAGAAAATGCTTGGGACGGTAACCACTTCCGTGGTGATGAACCAAAGCGCTTTATGGATGCGTTTTATCGCTTATCTGGTAAGAAGGTTAATGTGTATATGAACTTTGAAATGGCGACAGGTATGCACGGCCGTTTTGAATGGTCAGATATCAAGGACGCCAAATTGTGGTTAGCCTTATATCCTAGTGCAAACAACACCCAATATTACGGGCAAGCCTGGGCTAATCAAAAGTTTGCACAAATTCCATGGTTTAAAACTGTAGATATGTGGCAATACGGAGATGGTGGCGGTTTTGACCGTAACATGCAATATGGAGACTGGAAAAATTTGACGGGACATAAGTACACGCCAAGTAATCCAGTGCCTAAGACGACTCCACCGGCACAAAAGCCAAAACCAAAGCCAGCTACTCAAAAATATGCGACGTTTAATAACGTCTATGTCGTGAATAAGTGGATTAAATGGAATAACAAGTGGTATGTGACAAACAACGACTTTAGTATTCCAATTGAAGACTACAATAATTGGATCCCAGCAGGACCTGTTACTTTGACAGATCGTTACGGTCATAAGTTGAAAAATCAACTTGGCCAAGGTAATAACGGAAAGATGGAGTTCTTTACTTTGAATGGCAAGTATAAAGTGCTAGCTCAAGACGGTGACAACATCAAGCTTGAAATTGGTGGGGAACCAGTCTGGTTGAAAAGTGAGTTTGTAAAAATTAAATAGAGTGTGGTATAGTTTTATTTCTGTGATATTTCTAAACACACAGAAATGCTCATATTCCGTCTACCCTCGGAATAAAGCAAAAGCCCTAGTAGGTAATCATAACTGGTTACTTACTAGGGCTTTTTTATTTTATGTGTAGTTATGGATTTATCTGAATTTTTGCAAAGTGAGATAAAATAGTGTATTTTATAGTATTGTAGGTAAAAAAGGAGGTAGGGCTGGGATGTATGTTGTAAACGATATAATAAAAGCACAACCAGGTACTACAAAGCCCTATCTTGTGACCGCTACGCAAAGCGATGTTTCAACAGATATACCAGAACTTTTTGTTATAAAATTTATGCAAAATGCAGTAAATGAAGAAGTTTCAGGTAAAATTTTATTTAATGAGTATTTAGGAACTAAGCTAGGTAAAGACCTAGGATTGCCAGTTATGCAGGGAGAATTTTTTAATTTACCACAAAGTGTAATTAATACAAGTAATGAGTTAATTCGATTAGGCGCTGAACCTGGAATTTGTTATGGCACAAAATATGTAGACGGACAAACAGCTATAATTTCACCTAAGACGTTAGAAAAAATAAATAATAAAAAAGATTTTGGGAGTTTGTTATTTTATGATCAGTTTCTTTTAAATATAGATAGAGGCTATAATAGGGGGAATTGGTTCTTTGATGTGAACTTCCAATTAAGAGCTTTTGATTTCACACAAATATTAGGCGGCATTGAACAATGGAATTGTTTTACATTACAGCACTTAAAAGACAATCCGCCTAAATTAGTCGAATCAATGGATGATATAGAGTATCAGTATCTAGCAGATAAAATTGATTCAAGTAGAACTTGCTTTTTAGATATACAGCGAAAATTAACCAATATTGATTTTAATCATTATGTGCAAAGTATACCTCCCACTTGGGATATAACATCTGACGACAAGCAAGCTGTTGTAGATTTTTTGGAATTTCAGAAGCTGCATTCTGATGATATAATTAATTCGTTGAAAAATAAATTTAATTTAATGTAGGAAGGAGGGAATGAAATGCCAAATCTAGAAAATACTAGTAGCGAATCCATCGAATTGTATTTTTCTGTTTTAGAATATATACCAAGTGTTATTCGTGGTGAAAAAATTAATGTTGGAATTGCATTTCATATTCCTTCTGAAGAAACTGTTAAATTTGTGAAAACAAAAAACCTTCAACGAGTTCGAGCATTTGATGATGAACATGTTGAATTTTATAAATTCGTAATTGAGCAAATAGAAGATCAATTTACTTTTCCAAAGACTGATGAAATTACATTAGAATACCAAGATTATAATAAAGAGTATGACGATGTTGGAGAAATGAATTTTTTATCAAGTAGAACAAAGTATTATAATAATCAATTCCAATTTAAGCCGGTTGAACATGTAAATATACCGGAAAATGAAGTTGGGGATTATGAGAAAGATTATCAGAAGACATATTTGTATTATGACCGGCCTAAAAGTGATCGAATTACAACTGCCGAAGTTAAAAGACTATTAGGCAAGCAAATTACGGCATCAAAATTTGAAAATGTAAAAAAAGACCCAGATGTGATGGATGAATTTGGATTGACTAAAATATTTGACTATAAAATAGATGGTAAATATATTCTAACCATCGGGTTTGAGTACAAGCAAGGCGCATTTTTGTCTAAGGAATTAAAAAGACGATTATATGACTTAGAAAACTTAAATGAAGATGTTAGTGATATTAAAATAGTAGTTGATGATTTAGCTTCTGATTCTCCGACATATGAAAAATTTGAAAATAACATAAGTCAAATTTCGAAAGAAAAAAAATTGAATGTTGAGATTGTTAAAGTATCGAAATTTAATGATTAAAAGCCCTAGTGTGTAACTCTTAATTGAGGTACTTGCTAGGGCTTTCTTATTTGTAATCAGATGAAAGTGTAGTAAAGTGATAGATAGATATAGCTCGGATCCTTTCACTTGTTTGGTTGATTTATTCTGAAAAAATTCTGAAATTGAACTGTTTAGGCGTTGGTATGATAACGTTTGAATATTTCCAATTCGAATATGAAGAATAAAACAATAAACCGTTGATAT
>NZ_JQBM01000003.1:193522-200624 GCF_001437355.1 Weissella viridescens
TAGCGATTAACCGCTTTATATCAGCGGTTTTATTGTGTAAAATGGATTTTAATAAACGCTCTCTAAGTGGATAGCTATTAATTTTAAGGCGTTTTAAGGGAGAACGAGTATGGTAGAACTTGATTTAACAATTGCACAGCAAGCAGCTGTATTTGAACAAGATATAAAAAAGTCACGCTTTATTTTGAATATTGCTCGTGTTGCAAATGAAGAAGAAGCGCAAACATTCATTAATGACATCAAAAAGCAGGAACGTAAGGCAAACCACAATGTTTGGGCGTATGTACTTGGCAAAAAAGACGAAGTGCAACGGTATTCTGATGATGGCGAACCCGCTGGTACAGCAGGGGTACCAATGCTTGAAGTACTAAAAAACAATCAAGTACACAATGTCGTGGCTATAGTCACGCGTTACTTTGGTGGTGTGAAATTAGGTGCCGGAGGGTTGATTCGGGCATATGCTGGAACAGTTGCTGATGGAATCGCAGAAGTTGGTTTGGTGGAATTAGTTAAGCAACAAGAAGTTCAGCTCACGGTTGACTACAGTCAGTTTGAAACTATCAAGTATTGGCTGGAACAACATGAATACCAGATTCTTGCGGTTGATTATGCGACTGAAGTTGTACTAACAGTTGGGGTTGAAGCAGACGCAATTACGGCGTTTACGCAAGCGATTGAAAATCAATTAGCAGGAAAAGTTACCATAGTGGTGGGCGCCGAACGAATGGTTGAGCGGCCCTATTCCCGTAATATTTCCGCGAAAACAACATCGTTAAAATAGGAAAGAGGTTGCATATATGCAAGCAGATATAAAAAATCAGAAACTAGCACGAATAGTGGTGCTCCATGTGATATTGATTGCTTTAATGCTGGTCATTACTCAATTGCCGACACCAAGCAGATTTTTGATTTGGAACCTGTTTCTTGCAGTTATCCCATTTGACTTGGCTTGGCTTTATATTTATTTAAAGCCACAGGCTGGTTCAAAATGGATTCTGCTGGGGGTGGCATTAGTTTGGTTATTGTTCTATCCGAATACACTTTACATGCTGACGGACTATATCCATCTACAAGCAGTTGGCGTAGATTTAACAGGGATTTATCAGGTACTAAATTATGTTATCTTGACAGCAGGAATTTTCTTAGGCGCTTTTTTTGGATTCGAGAGTGCTTATCAAATGCGCTATGCGCTAATCAAAAATCCAGGCTGGTGGATTTCGGTTGTCTATTATGGTGGGTTATCTGCGATTAGTGCCTTTGGGATTTATTTAGGCCGTTATCTCCGATTAAATTCTTGGCATGTTTTGACAGAACCGATTCGGGTTGTTGAAGCGTTAAACCACGCTTTAGTGACAGATCACGGCTTTACACTTAAGTTCTTAATTTTATTTACCTGTTTGGAAATGATGTTATTCGGCGTTTATGCTATGTTAAAGAAGCTATAAAAAAAGACTGGTCAATTATGACCAGTCTATTTTTTTTGAGGACGTAAGCTTTTAGAAATCTGTGAAAACCAACCTGCATTGAGTGCGACAAGCACGGCACTGGCAATGAAAACACCACGATAACCAAATTGTGTTGCAACTAATGAGCCTAAAAGTGGTCCGCAAACCGATCCCATTGACTGGAACGACTGATTGTAAGAAAATACACGGCTTGTGATGGCGCTAGGCGTAGTCTTAGTTAGGAGAGTTTGCACAGCGGGCATCATCGTTGAGTTAGAAATTCCCATCAAGAATCGAAGCAATACTAATTGCCAAATGGTTGTGACGAATGCAGTGGGCACCAAGGACATGAAGGCGATTAAAAAGCCAATCATGATCATTTTATAAGTGCCGATTCGGTCACCTAAAATACCGAAACGTTTTGCCACGAGTAAGGTTGCAATTCCAGGCATTGCAGTAACAAGTCCAGCTAGAAAGGTAGTTGGCAGACCCGTCGCATTGATTTGTCGGACAAATAGGGCAATGAAAGGACTGATTGAAAAATTGGCCATTTGAATAATCATGGTTGTGGTGAAAAGGCCAAAAGTCAATTTCGTATTGGGCAAGAGTTGCAGAACTTGTTTAAATGAAAGTGTATCTTCTTTTGAAACAGGTGTGAATGATTCTTTAACCAGCGTTAGAACCAACATAAAGACTAATGTGAAAATAGCCGCTGTAATGAAAAAAGCAACGCGGTAACTGACAAAGCTTGCCAGTGTTCCCCCAATGAATGGCCCTAATAATTGCCCTGAGGTCATACCCGTTACAAGAACCCCCATGGCGTATCCAGAGCGTGCCTTAGGTGTTTGTGTGGCAACCATGGCATTAGCATTTGAAACAAATCCGCCCAGGAGTCCTTGAATCCCGCGCAAGATGATCAGTATCCACACATTAGTAGCCAGTCCCATTAGTGCGTATACAATTGCCATACCAAGCGACGCGCGGAGTAGCATAATTTTACGGCCTTTGGTGTCAGCTAATTTCCCCCAAAAAGGAGAGGATAGGGCTGTTGTGAGGTAGGAAATTGAAAAGGTTAGTGAACTGTAAAAAGATAGTTGTTTGGCGGTAAAGTAGCCGAGTGTGTCGACGTAGAGTGACATAAAGGGTAGGACTTCACTAAAGCCAATCCCCATCATAAAAACGCCAAACCAAAGTACATAAAGGTTGCGTTGCCAGATGGGAAATTGTGCCAATTTAGTTTTAATTACTTGCATTGTAGCAACTCCCTTCTAAATGTGGTGATTAGAAAATATAATTAAGTATAGGCTGATTGATACGATAATGCGAATTTTATCAGGAAATCGGCTCAAAGTTCTTGAAAAAAATTTGAGACCGTGTATCATATTCAAAAAGACATATTGTTAACAGATATAGAAAAAGTTTTTTGTTTGCAGATTTAATTGTTAGAAAATGGCTAACAAGTTTCTACCGCCTTCCAAAAATGGCGACAATCCGCAAATGCAATTTCCTTGCATTTGTGGATACTTGTATCCAGAAATGCTTTTTTTATTGGTTTCAATCACATGGAGGAAATTATGACGTTTTCAAGTACAGATAAAGTAACTAAGTTGGGCTTAACTTTTGACGATGTATTGTTAGTCCCTGCAGAATCACACGTTTTACCAAATGATGTGGATCTTTCAGTTGAATTAACACCATCACTAAAGTTGAATATTCCAGTGCTTTCAGCAGCAATGGATACAGTGACCGAGTCGCGTTTGGCAATTCGTATGGCTCAACTGGGTGGCTTAGGTGTCGTACATAAGAATATGTTAATTGAACAACAAGCTGCTGAAGTTGCTAAGGTTAAGAAGGCAGATGTTGATTATGGTAATTTCCCTCAAGCTGCAACTGATGTTGACGGGCATCTTTTGGTAGCCGGGGCTGTTGGTGTAACATCAGACTCAATTAAGCGTGTGGCAGCATTAGTTGATGCTGGCGTTGATGCGATTGTTTTGGACTCAGCGCATGGTCACTCAGATGGTATTCTCCGTAAAGTTGAAGAAATTCGGGCAGCGTTCCCAACATTAAATATTATTGCTGGAAACATCGCCACAAGTGAAGGCGCACAGGCCTTGTACGATGCTGGTGTCGATGTCGTCAAAGTTGGAATCGGTCCTGGTTCAATTTGTACGACACGCGTTGTTGCCGGTGTCGGTGTGCCACAATTAACGGCCGTTCTTGATGCAGCCGAGGTTGCGGTTAAAGAAGGCAAGACCATTATTGCAGACGGTGGTTTAAAGTTCTCAGGAGATATTGTTAAAGCCTTAGCTGCTGGTGGAAATGCTGTCATGCTGGGCTCAATGCTTGCTGGAACAGAAGAAGCACCTGGTGAAGTCATTACTGATGAAACGAGCGGTCACCAATTCAAATCATACCGTGGTATGGGATCAATCGCTGCTATGGAAAACGGATCAAAAGATCGTTATTTCCAAGGTGAAGTTAATGAAGCAAACAAGATGGTCCCTGAAGGAATCGAAGGACGTACAGCGTACAAGGGTTCATTAGATGGCGTTATTTTCCAAATTATTGGTGGTTTGCGCTCAGGAATGGGCTACACTGGTGCAGCTGATATCAATGAATTGATTGATAAGAGCCGCTTTGTTCAAATTACAAATGCCGGTTTGATCGAAAGCCATCCGCACGACGTGCAAATTTCCAAGTCAGCACCAAACTATAGTCGCGATTAATCTAGAATCTCTGGTCAGTTGACCAGAGATTTTTTTATTAACGACCGAAATGTATCTTCGCTTAAACTTAATTTCTGCTATAATAAGACAGATACAAAACAAATAAACGAGGTACAGTGTACATGTTTGAATATCTTAAAGGCATGGTGACTGCCGTTATGCCGAGCTATATCGTCGTTGATGTTGCCGGAGTTGGTTACCGTATTATTACTGCCAACCCGTTTGCATTCACTGAGCAACAAGTGGCCACTGTATACGTTGAACAAATTGTACGTGACAATGAGCAAACACTTTATGGTTTCCAGACACTAGACGAGAAGACGCTTTTCCAAAAGTTATTGGCTGTTTCTGGTATTGGACCAAAATCAGCCTTAGCCATTTTAGCAAGTAGTGATCATACTGGTTTGGTGCAAGCAATTGTTAATGATGATGTGACTTTTTTGACAAAGTTTCCAGGTATTGGAAAGAAGACAGCTCAGCAGATTATTTTGGATTTGCAAAATAAGGTTGATGAGCTGCCATTTCAGACTCAAATGGATCAATTTGAATTGGATGTACCAAAACCAAAAGCCGGTTCTGACCTAGATGAAGCCTTACAAGCGTTGGAAGCGCTTGGATATGCCAAGAAAGACTTGAAGCGCATTGAAAAACAACTTCAAACTGAGGCATTAGCAGATACGGCTGCATATGTGAGTGCGGGGCTTAAATTATTACAATAAGAAAGAAGTAACACATGACTGAAGATATCATGCATGATGCCTCAGCCGAAGGTGCTGAGCAATCATTTGAGCAGTCACTCAGACCGGTAACGTTAAACCAATACATCGGTCAGGCGCTGCTCAAAGAACGTTTAAATGTTTATATTCAAGCAGCTAAAACACGTGAAGAAGCACTTGACCACGTCTTACTCTATGGACCACCTGGTCTAGGTAAAACCACACTTGCGATGGTGATTGCTAATGAAATGGGGGTGGGGATTCGAACCACCAGTGGTCCGGCCATTGAAAAGTCGGGAGATTTGTTGGCGTTACTGAATGAACTAAATGCGGGTGATGTGTTATTTATTGATGAAATTCATCGTTTACCAAAACCGGTGGAAGAGATGTTGTATTCTGCAATGGAAGATTTCTATGTCGATATAATTGTGGGCGAAGGCCCCACAGCACATCCTGTCCATTTCCCATTGCCACCATTCACATTAATTGGGGCGACAACTCGAGCAGGGATGCTCTCGCAACCATTGCGTGATCGTTTTGGCATTGTTGAGCATATGGCGTATTATAATACGGATGAACTGGCAACTATTATTTTGCGATCAGCAGACGTATTTGGTACGAGTATTTCTGAACAAGGCGCCTACGAGTTAGCTCGTCGTTCACGTGGAACACCAAGAATTGCGAACCGTTTATTGAAACGCGTGCGAGACTTTGCCATTGTTAATGGGGCCAGTGAAATTACAGACGAAACGGTTGATTATGCACTGAAATTACTAAAAGTGGATAAAATGGGCTTAGATCAAATTGATCACAAAATCCTACATACAATGATTGACTTTTATAATGGTGGCCCAGTTGGTGTCAATACGATTGCTGCCAACATTGGTGAGGAAGTCGAAACCATTGAGTCAATGTATGAACCTTATCTGTTACAAATTGGTTTTATTCAACGCACGCCGCGTGGTCGCCAAGTGGCACCACTTGCTTATGAACATTTACATATTCCATACCCAAATAAGGAGTAAAGAAGATGACTGAAGAAATTCCGAATTATACATTAGATGATTTTGACTATGACTTACCAGAAGAGTTAATTGCCCAGACCCCACTTAAAGATCGTGATACGTCACGACTACTTGTCATGAATGCTGAAACTGGTGATATGCAAGATAAGCATTTTTATGACATCATCGAATACTTAAACCCTGGGGATGCACTTGTGATGAATAATTCACGTGTGTTACCTGCCCGTCTATATGGTGTTCGACCTGATACAGGGGGTCATGTTGAAGTGTTGCTTTTGCGTCAAGACCATGGCGATGTATGGGAAACTTTGATTAAACCAGCTAAAAAATACCGTGTTGGTCAAAAGATTGATTTTGGCGATGGAAAGTTGGAAGGTGTTGTTACTGAAGAGTTAGAACATGGTGGTCGTATGGTTGAATTCCACTATGATGGTATTTTCTTAGAAATCTTAGAAGAATTGGGGGAAATGCCATTACCACCTTATATCAAAGAAAAATTGGATGATCAAGAACGTTATCAAACTGTTTATTCAAAAGTGAATGGATCTGCTGCTGCACCAACTGCTGGATTGCATTGGACACCGGAGCTCCTAAAGAAAGTTGAAGAAAAGGGTGTTAAGATTGTCGAACTAACTTTGCACGTTGGTTTGGGGACTTTCCGTCCGGTCGAAGAAGAAAACTTGGATGATCATAAAATGCACTCTGAGTTTTACCAATTGTCGCAAGAGGCAGCAGATACATTGAATGAAGTACATGCAAATGGGGGCCGGATTGTGGCTACAGGTACGACATCGATTCGAACGCTTGAAACGATTGGAACAAAGTTTGATGGCAAGTTAGAAGCTGACTCGAGTTGGACTGATATTTTTATTCGACCAGGATATAAGTGGACTGTTGTGGATGCATTTATTACAAATTTCCATTTACCTAAGTCAACTTTGGTAATGCTTGTTGCATCCTTTACAGGTCGTGAGCATATTTTGAATGCTTATCAACATGCAATTGATGAACGTTACCGTTTCTTCTCATTCGGAGATGCTATGTACATTTATAAATAAAATGCAAAAATAGTGTTGACACTTTTTCAAAAACGAGGTATATTATTATTTGTTGTTCGGCAACAGATAATAGTTTTGCGGATGTAGTACAATGGCTAGTGCTCCAGCCTTCCAAGCTGGGAATGCGGG
>NZ_JQBM01000004.1:0-20905 GCF_001437355.1 Weissella viridescens
TGACCCTACACATTTGTTTATATCGAAACGATATTCAGTTTTCAATGATCTACTTGTATTTACCAAGAAGTTGTTTTACCAACGACTCAACTTGATTAATAATACACACTTCAATTTGAATTGTCAACAACTTTTTTTCGCTGTTTTTTGAACATTTCGAATTGCTTTAACAACATTTATTACTATAAGCCTAAACCGAATGTTCGTCAACTACTTATTTTTAAATGATTTTCCTGAACAATAAAAAAAGCCGGCCAAGGCCAACTTTTTTAAAACAATGCAAGTTGATTTTCGTCTGGCATACCTGTTAGTACGCCGTTCTCATTAAAGAAATCCATGAGCGTCTTGGACACGCCACCACGTTGTGCAAGATCTTCCTTGGATAAGAATTCACCTTCAGCGCGTGCTGCAACAATACGTTTCGCAACGTTATCACCTAAGCCAGGTACTGAATTAAATGGCGCAATCAAGGTATTCCCTTCAATAATCCATTGTTCTGAATCTGATTTATACAAATCAACCATACTAAAATCGTAACCCCGCTCTAAAGCTTCATTGGCAATTTCCAATACGGTTAGCAAATCTTTATCTTTAGCAGAAGCATCATTTCCTTGTTGCTTAATTTCTTGAATCTTAGATTTCGTTGAATTCAATCCACGTGACATCGCAACAATATCAAAGTTAGTTGCCCGCACTGAGAAATAAGCTGCGTAATACAACATTGGGAAATAAACCTTGTAGTATGCGATACGTAGCGCCATTAAGACATATGCCGCCGCGTGCGCACGGGGGAACATGTACTTAATCTTGAAACAAGACTCAATATACCATTCTGGAACACCCGCTTCCCGCATTTCAGCCTGGTACTCTTCAGACACACCTTTTCCTTTACGTACCTTTTCCATAATCTGAAAGGCCGATTCAGGTTGTACACCATAATTAATTAAGTCGGTCATAATCTTGTCACGCGTTCCAATAACCGTTCCAATATTGGCAACGCCATCCTTAATCAATTCATCCGCATTTCCACGCCACACATCAGTTCCGTGTGAAAGCCCTGAAATCTGCAACAACTCAGAATAATTCTTTGGATGCGTCTCTTCCAACATGCCTCGAACGAATGCCGTTCCAAATTCTGGCACACCTAAAGTCCCAGTTTTAGACATGATTTGCTCTTCGGTCACACCCAAAACTTCAGGTGATGAGAAAAGACTCATAACACCCGGGTCATCCATTGGAATCGTGTGGGGATCAATTCCTGACATATCTTGTAGGGCACGAATCATCGTTGGATCATCATGTCCCAAAATATCCATCTTCAAAATATTATCGTGAATTGAATGGAAATCAAAGTGAGTCGTTTTCCATGTCGCCGAGAGGTCATCCGCCGGAAATTGAATTGGTGTGAAGTCATAGATTTCCATATCATCGGGAACAATTAGAATTCCCGCTGGGTGTTGTCCAGTTGTTCGTTTAACACCAGTTGCACCAGTTGCCAATCGATCAATCTCTGCACCGCGCAAGTGAAGTTCATTCTCGCGTTCGTAGGCCTTGGCATAACCATAGGCAGTCTTATCCGCCACAGTCGCGATAGTTCCCGCACGGAATACATTATTCTCACCAAATAACGATTTCATATAATTGTGAGCATAAGGCTGGTAGTCACCAGAGAAATTCAAATCAATATCTGGAACCTTATTTCCCTTAAACCCAAGGAAAGTCGCGAACGGGATATTGTGTCCATCCCCAATTAAACGGGTTCCATCAATAGGACTAAACTTTTCAGGCAAGTCATACCCTGATTCATATTTTCGCGGATCAGCAAATTCAACATAATCACCAGAGGCGCTACGATAATGTGGTGGCAAAGCGTTCACTTCGGTCACACCAATCAAAAGCGCGACTAGTGACGAACCAACTGATCCACGTGAACCAACTAAGTAACCGTCCTTGTTTGATTTGGCCACTAACCGCTGCGCAACCAAATAAATAACCGAGAACCCGTTGGAGATAATCGATTTCAATTCCTGCTCAATACGCGCTTCAATCACTAATGGCAATGGATTTCCATACATTTCATGTGCTGTATCATATGTTCGTTGCTTAATTTCTTCTTCTGCTGTCGGCATGTTAGGCGGATAATTCCCCGACTTAATTGCTTCAACATCATCCACCATATCAACAATCTTGTGTGGATTATCAATGACTAGCTTTTCAGCCTGTTCCTGCCCCATCCAGGCAAAATCATCCATAACTTCTTGCGTTGTTCTGAAATGCAAATCCGGCAAACTATAACGATTGAGTGGATTAGCTCCACCTTGCGAGCTAATTAAGACCTTTCGGTAGATGGCGTCTTCCGGGTTCAAATAATGCACATCCCCTGTTACAACCACAGGTTTATCAAGTTGTTCACCAATAGCTACGGCTTGTTGCATAAGCTCACGTAAACGTGCCTCATCTTGAATCAACTCAGCTTCAATTGCTGGTACATAATTAGCCGAAGGATGTATTTCAATATAATCGTAGTACTTTACTTTTTCAGTTGCTTCAGCGATTCCTTTTTGCATCAAAGCTTCCCAGAACTCGCCAGACGTATCCCCTGTTCCAACTAGCAAACCATCCCGATATTTATTCAACAAAGAACGTGGTACCCGTGGAACACGATAAAAGTAATTGGTATTTGCTTCAGAAATCAGCTTATAGAGGTTCTTAACACCTTGTTGATGCTGCACTAATAAGACTGCTTTATTCGGCCGTCCATGACGCCAAGCATCATGTTCAGTCATGTGATCATTGAGTTGATCGGCATATTCAATATCATAGTCTTTCTTTGCTTGCGCTAAGAAAATTTGATTCAAATGACCAGTCGTTTCCGCATCATAAATGGCACGATGATGGTGTTCCAAATTAACATTGAAATGTTTTGCTAACGTATTCAAACGGTATGAACGCATGTTTGGATATAGAAAACGAGCAAACGTTAGCGTATCAATAACTGAATTTGTAATCGTTGACATACCATACCGAACAAATGCCTCATTCACAAACCCAACGTCGAAAGTTACATTATGCCCAACTAAAATATCATCCCCGTAAAATTCTCGGAACTCTTCCAAGACTTGCTTTTCCGACTTTGAACCTTGGACATCCGCATCAGTAATGGACGTTAAATTCACGGTCGTTTCGCTAAGTGAAAAGCCAGGATCAATAAACTCAGAGAATTCTGCAATAACATTCCCTTTTTGCATCTTAACTGCAGATAATTCAATAATGCGATCGTAGGCAGCTGATAATCCCGTTGTTTCAATATCGAATACCACGTATTCAGCACCATCCAACACCTTATGCTGTGGGTTCAGAACAATTGGTTCACCATCTTCCACCAAATTCACTTCAACCCCATACAGCATTTTAATGCCATTTTTAGCAGCCGAAGTCGCCGCTTCTGGGAAACCTTGCGCTCCCGCTGTGTCGGTAATGGCAATTGCATCCATTCCCCAGTCAGCCGCTTGCTTCACATACTCACCAATACTATTTGTCGCATCCATCGTCGACATCAAAGAATGTGTATGTAACTCAACCCGCTTTTTTTCACCTTCGTAAGGGTCTTGGCGACTTGGATGATTAATAATTTCAATGTCGTACGCCGTCATCGTCAAATCACGTGCGTAGTCATCTTGTTGAATTGGTCCCCGGGCTTTAAGCCACGTACCAACCTTAAGCTTCTCAAAAAAGGCATCTTCATCCTCATCACGTGAAAATTTCTTCACAATAAATGAACTGGTGTAGTCTGTGACCTTTAATTGAATTAATTGACGTCCAGACTTTAACTCTCGTGCTTCAGATGCAAATATATAGCCTTCAATGACTGCCGAACGCTCTTCTTCTTCGATTTCAATCATCGGAGTTGCTGCTAAATCACTCGCCATTTTACGACCAATGGCACGATCTGAATTTGCTTTGGCTGGCTTGCTACTTGCTGACTGTTTGCGCTGTTGTTGTGCTTGTTCGATTTGGACCTTGGCTTGTTCCGCAAGGGTTTGCTCTTGTTGTGCCCGTTGCATTGCCATTTGCGCTGCGGATTCGGCCGCTTTTTGTTCATCAACTTGAATATCAACGGGCAAATCATGCTTTACCCCTAATTTACGATATTGTTCGTTAATAATCGCCATTCCCGTTTGTTGTGCATACTTTGCCCAAGCTTGGTTGGCAAAGACCAATACTAAATGGTCACCTTGGACGTGTGGCATCACTTGTGAGAAGGCACCTTGAAAAGCCCCCGAGCGTTGTGTCGTTTGCTGCAAAACCCATGACCAATAACTAGCTAATTCATTTAAGTCCGGTTGTGTTTGCAAAGTGATTTGATAACTACACTGCGCAATCGACGCAAAAGTACTCTGCATGCGGTTCACTAAATTAGCGAAATCGGCTACTGGTGGTAAAGCCGTAAAAGCAAAGTTAAATTGCCACACACGTGACTTTTTGTGGACAACCAGTTTTTCTAAGGCTGCGCCGTTAAAGCTTTCTGGAATTGTTTCAAAATCAAGCTGCTTGAGTAATGTTTGAAATTGTTCCTGTGCTGATAAAGCCATCCGTTGCCTCCATTCTCTTTTCACTCTATTATAACAAGGTAATCGAAAAATAAAAAAACCCAAGGGATTCCTTAGGTTTTCTTATCTTATTGTTAGTTCGTATGTTCAGCTTCTCCACCGAGTAAAATTCCCAATGTATTAGCTAATTCTTCAACACGGACTTCAATGCTTTCTTCAGCCTTACGTAACTTAACTTCTACGATGCCTTCATCAGCTTTTTTACCAACAGTCACTCGGACTGGCAAACCAATTAAATCAGAATCCGCAAACTTAACACCTGGACGTTCGTTACGATCATCCAAAAGCACTGAGTAACCTGCAGCTTCAAGATCTTGATTAATTGTATCCGTTAATTGACGTTGTTCTTCTGTCTTATATTTAATTGGCACTAAGTGAATATCCCATGGGGCAACTTCGCTTGGCCAAGCAAGTCCATTTTCATCGGCATTTTGTTCAGCAATTGCAGATAGCAAACGTGACACACCAATCCCATAGCTACCCATGATGACGTCAGTTTGACGTCCATTGGCGTCAAGCACTTGTGCTCCCAAAGCCTTTGAGTAACGTGTACCAAGTTTAAAGATATGTCCAACTTCAATTCCAGAGGTGAACTGGAGCTTACCCTTACCATCAATGGCTGGGTCGCCTTCACGTGCCACACGAATATCAGCAACTTCATCAATGCGGAAGTCGCGGTCAATATTTGCATTCAAGAAATGGAAGCCAGCTTCATTGGCACCAACTGTTAGGTTAACCATGTCAGTTACCCATTCGTCAGCAATAATCTTGACGTCTTCACCAACACCGACTGGTCCCAATGAACCAAATCCAGCACCAAGCAAGGTTACAGCTTCATCTTCCGTTGCCAAACGGACTTCTTCAGCACCAGTAGCATGTTGAATCTTGACTGGGTTTACTTCAAAGTCTCCACGAACTAGCGCTAACACTGGTTGTTCATCTGCAAACATCAAAATACTCTTAACCAATTGGTCTGGAGTTGTTTGTAAGTATTCAGCTAACTCACCAATTGTTTCGACTTCGGGTGTCGCAATTTTTTCGCAATCAAGCAGGGCAGCATGTGACTTGTTTGGTACATATAAATCTTTAGCCATTTCTAAATTAGCTGCGTAGTCAGAAGCATCTGAGTATGCAATGACATCTTCACCAGCTGCTGCAGGCGCTGAGAATTCCTTTGAATCTGAACCACCCATGGCTCCAGCATCCCCAACAATCACACGATAATCAAGACCAACACGATCTAGGATGCGGACAAAGGCTGCTTCCATCTGATCGTATGCTTCATCAAGTCCCGCTTCATCAACGGCAAATGAGTAAGCATCCATCATCATAAACTCACGTCCACGCAACAAACCAAAACGAGGTCGATTTTCATCACGGAACTTGGTTTGGATTTGATACAAAGATAATGGCAAACGCTTATATGACTTAATATCATCACGAATCAATTGCGTCATTGTTTCTTCGTGTGTTGGGCCAAGAATCATATCCCGATTGTGACGATTCTTCAACTTGAACAAGTTTGGTCCATACGTATCGTATCGGCCTGATTCTTGCCATAATTCAGCTGGCAACAAGACTGGATTCAACATTTCTGAAGCATCAGCAGGATCCATCTCTTCGCGGATAATAGCTTCAATTTTATTTAACACGCGTTGTGCAAGTGGCAAGTAGGCGTAAACACCCGCTGAAACCGGACGAATATATCCGGCACGTAACATCATTTGATGTGAAATCACTTCTGCATCAGCAGGAACTTCACGCAATGTTGGAATAAAGACTTTTGATTGTTTCATATTTTCCCCAACCCTTATTTTTTCGCAATAACTTGTAGCGACTCTTTTAGATATCTTACCATATAACTTAAAAATTGCGCCAATTACTTAAAAGAAGTGATGCTCTTATGAGAACACTACTTCTTTATATCCATTTATTTAATAAAGTAACGCATGAGGTCATTACCGGTTACCGCAATCATCAAAACCACTAGCAATGCAGCTCCGGCCATAGTCAAACCAAGCTCAAACTTTTCAGAAATTGGGCGTCTAAAAATCGCCTCCAACAAGTTTAAAAAGAGTTTTCCTCCGTCTAAGGCTGGAATAGGCAACAAGTTCATCATCCCCAAATTAATCGACAGCATTGCTGTAAAACTAATCACGCTGATAATTCCGAAGGCGCTAGCCGTTTGCGTATTCTTATAAATCGCAACTGGTCCACCCAGCTTATTCAATGAGAAATTCTGGAAAAGCCCGATAATAGCGTGCCAAATTTGTGTCACCGACTGAACAGTCACTTGCCAAGCATAATTTAAACGCGCTCCTGGCGCTTTAGTCATGGCTGGTGTCACCCCGATTTGTCGGACTTTTTGACCTTGAACGGTCTTAGTCTGCGGTGTAACAGTTGTTTCATGACTTTTTCCAGCGCGCTGATAAGTAACCGTTAAGTTCTTAGACGTCGACATCTGGACCTGTGTCTGCATGGCTTGCCATGATTTAACTGGCTTGCCATCAATTTTTTCAATTTGATCACCTGACTTCAAACCAGCTTGCATCGCTGCTGAATGGTTTTGCACATGATCAAGGTTCGTAGTGGTCACGCCTGGCAACGCAAAGGCCACCCCCACGAATAAAATAATCGTTAACAAAAAGTTATTCATTGGCCCGGCAAAGTTAATTAAAGCACGTTGCCAAAGTTTAGCCGATTCAAATTGTGTATCACGTGGTGCAATTAAGACCGCGGTTCCATCCGGTTCAATCATCGTCGCGTCATGATCAACCGCTAAACGCGTCATGATTGCATCGCCTTCAAAGTAGCCTTCTAAATACAAATCATCAACCAAATCAAAATCATTCACAACAAATGGACGTCCACCAATAATTTCAACTTGATCCGATAAATTAATTTGATCGACAACTTGATCAGTCAAACCAACCGTCACTGTCATACCGGCTTGGAGCGGATTTTCTTCAGCTTCAGCGCGACTGGCCATTCGGACATACCCACCAACCGGCAGAATACGTAAGGTATAAGTCGTACCATTATATTGTTTTTGGAATAATTTTGGTCCCATGCCAATGGCAAATTCGCGCACACGAACCCCTGCCTTTTTAGCAAAAAAGAAGTGACCAAATTCATGCACCATGACAATAACACCAAATACAAGGATAAACGTTATTAATGTCTGCATTATACTCTCCATTTTCTCTAAAGATTACTGTTACTGACAAGTTTAATATATTATCACCCAGAACATGGCGTTCTTTATAAAAAATTATGCTTTCAAAATAAAAAGACACGGTGCCCATGCACCATGTCTTTTTTCATTTTAAATTACATGCAACCCAACAAGTAGAAGACTGGGAATGCAATTAACATTGAATCAAAGCGATCCAAAATACCACCATGACCAGGAAGGATTGTTCCTGAGTCTTTGACCTTGTAGAAACGCTTCAAAGCGGATTCAATCAAATCACCAAATTGTCCGGCAATTGAAATCACGACGGCAATCAATACCATCAATGCCCAACCGTAATGTAGCGGTACAAAGTAAGCATACACGGCTGCAACTAAAACAGCACTTACAGTTCCACCAATTGAACCTTCCCAAGTCTTGTTCGGACTAATTGCTGGAGCAAGCTTGTGCTTACCAATTTTACGACCAATCATGTAAGCCCCTGAATCAGTTGTCCAAACAATCAATAACACAAAGAAGAGTGAGCCAAGTCCGGCAAATCGTGCTTGCACAAACATATTGAAACCAAGCCCAATATACATCATCGCAAGTGTGAAGACACCAGCATCTTCAAACGTGAACTTATTCTTAGTCAACACCGTATGAACTAGCATCAACAATACGAAAATGTAAAGCATCGTTGATCGGTGCATAATTACAGGTGCATCAATTGCTGACATGAATTCGGGTGGCAACGTCATCACGGCTGCCCCAACCATTGCTAGAATTGCCCCAAAATCAATGAGCAATGTACGTCGCATTAGTACAATTTCACTCGTTGCAATCACAGCCAAAGCGGCTGCCAAAATTTGAATCCAAATGCCACCAGCAAAAACAATTGGCAAGAAGATCGCCAATGCAACTACTGCGGTAATAACTCTCGTTCGCATAATATTAAATTCCTTATCTTTTTACTTTTGGTTACTCTTGTTTTCAACGAGTCCACCGAAACGGCGGTCGCGATTTTGGTAGGTGATCAGATTGTCAAAGAAAATGTCTGCCGTCAAATCAGGCCACAACACATCTGTAAAGACAAATTCGGCATAGGCCGATTGCCAAAGTAAGAAATTCGACAATCGTTCTTCCCCACCAGTCCGAATTAACAAATCTGGATCAGCTAAAGCGCCAAGTTGACGTGTCATGAGATGCTGACTCACCGTATTTTCCGTAATGTCATCAACAGCAAGTTCACCTTGTGCGACTGCCGTCGCAATTTCTTGAACACCGGTAACAATCTCAGCCCGCGACCCGTAGTTCAAGGCAAAGTTCAAAACCATACCTGTATTATCTGCTGTTTGTGCCACGGCATCTAAAACAACGCGCTGCGTATCAGTTGGTACTCCAGTGATATCTCCAATGATTTCTACGCGGATATTATTAGCTTTTAGCTCTGGAATAAACGTATCAAAGAACCGACCTGGTAGTTTCATCAAGAAACCAACTTCATCTTCAGGGCGTTTCCAATTCTCAGTTGAAAAGGCATATAACGTTAAGACTTCAACACCTACCTCAGCGGCAGCTTTAGCAACCGTCTTAACAACTTCCATGCCACGTTGATGCCCAGCAATTCTTGGCATCCCTCTTTTTTTGGCCCAACGACCGTTCCCATCCATAATCATCGCAACATGCTTGGGAATTCGATCCAGATCTAAAGTCGCGGGGACGTCATCTGGCATCGATTTTGAACGATTAAAAATCATGGCAATTCCTCCGCCATCAAATGTAGTGTTATTTGTTTTTATGCATAATTCGCACTAACAACAATCTTATCAGGTATTGTGTCTAAATTTTATAAATAATTCCTTAAAATTAAGCCAGGTCACCCTTCAGAATGGCTTCAATCGTATCTAGAACACCATCATGATTGTTATCAGCTAATGCTGTTTCTGAAATTGCTTCATGCATAAATGGTTCTGCGTTTGGCATCACAAAGGGATGTCCAACATAGTTAAGCATCTCTAAATCATTGGCGTTATCACCGATTGCCACCATTTCTGCTGGCGTTAAATGCCATTTTTTCGCCAAAGCTTCAAGGCCTGTCCGCTTATTCACGTTTGGTGCTAAGATATCGACCATCCCAAAGCCTGATCCTGTAACGTGCATCTCACCCTCAAATTCAGTCTTGAGCAACTCAATGTGTGGGTTTACATCTGCATCTTGCTCCCAAATTAATGAAACACGCAGGATATCATCTTCAATGTCACTAAACTTTTCAACTTGGTATAGATTATGGAAGAAGAAATGGAGCATTTTCATTAGTTCTGGCGTCGCGTGGTTTGAAACATAAGCGCCATTCACTCCAGAAATCAAAATAAGATTATCTTGAACGGAAAAATGCTTTGCATTCCATTCTAAAACAGCCTGTACTTGTTCACGACTCAGTGCTTGCTTTGCAATAATCGTATCTTGACTTGCCACAACAGCCCCATTGTCAGAAATATAGGTCACCTGGTCTGCACCAACTGGCTCAAAATAAGATTCCAATTTTGCCCTTTGGTTGCCACTAGCGGCAACGAAGCGAATGTCTTGTGCTTGCATTTGCTTCAACAATTGTTGCATCCGTTCCGTATTGAATTTTTTGTCGTCATTCAATAAGGTGCCATCCATATCCGTGGCAATTAATCTAATGGCCATATGCTATACCTGCCTTTTTTATTCTTATCTTCAATATTAAAAAACGTTCTAAACCTTTTCTATTTTAAACGTCTGACTTGTAGAATGCTACCTTTTTACTTGATATCCCATCACTACCATCACTTATTTTCAGCCATTTCCCAAGTTTATGTTAGAATTAATGAAGACATTTTACTTAAATACATACAAATTCATGAAAGGCAGCCCTATGGATCAAGATTATACCAACCGGCTCAATCGCCTCGATCAGCTCAACACCGTTGAAGAGACCGTCGGACATACCCCTAAGCGTCCACATCGTCGCCCGCAACCTATTTATACTGATAAGATGTTCTGGGTTTTGATGGTCGTTTCAGTTTTATCACAGCTAGCCATCTGGTGGATTTATCCACTCATCTATTCAAAACATCTTGTTGGTGGTCCTTGGCAGGAAAATCCACTCTTAGTTTTTTATAGTATCTTACTGGCCCTGGCGACTTACCTAACTTTTTCATACGGATTAACATCCCGTATCAATTATTTATTCATTTTGGTCCCACTCGCATTCATTTATATTTTGTACCAACAAATGACGGTCCAGCAAATCATTCTATTGATTTTATTACCACTAAGTCTGTTTCTGATTAACATTAGTTGGTTAAATTTACAGAATATTCTGGGATTAATACTTTACTCTGGGATTGCCACACTCTCATTACCGGTCGTTATTTTTTATCAACAAAACACATTTTTAACGACCCCTTTTCTGTTAAGTCTACTGCCGTTATTTCTTTGCTACCTCTATTATATGAGTAGTATTTTCATTCCAGATGGACAAAACAAGCGTATTACTAGCCTTATATTTGGCATCATTCTATTAATTAACGTTTTAACGTTACCTTGGAACTTTTGGACTTTCTTGGCGATTGTTGTCATTGTGATTACCTGGATGGTTTTCATTAACTACGATCTTAAGTTCAAATATCGTATGGGGTTTTTATCATTCTTTGAAATGATAACGGTTTTAATCATTTTTCTACAACAACGCTAAAAAAGGTATTCTCAAATGAGAATACCTTTTTTATTTAGTCGTCTAATAATTCTAAAATTTTAACTGAATCCATATTACGGAAGTTTTCATTATAATCCATACCGTAACCAACTAAAAATTCATTCGGCACTTTAGCTCCGACAAAGTCAACATCAACATCCCCATTGAAACCATCCGGACGCTTATCTGTGGCCACTGCAATATAAACACGTTTAGCACCGCGTTGCTCAAAGTCAGCCTTTAAGTAACGTAAAGTTAGTCCAGAATCAACCACTTCATCCATGATTAACACCGTTTTACCAGCTAAATCGGTTTTTAGGTCACGTTGAATCGTAATGTGTCCAGTCGAATGATCCCCAACATAACTGGAAACATCAATATAATCCATAATTACATCGTGACGGTCCATCGCCCGCAAAAGGTCAGCCATCCAAATATAGGCCCCCTTCATTACACCAACCACGACTAATTCTTCATCAGCCGTTGCGGCATTAATTTCACTGGCCACCCGTTGCACCATTGCTTGAATATCTTCAGGTGTTAGGACCGTTTGTTGCAACTTGTATTCCATTAATTAAGCCTCTTCGTTCCAAATATTAAATAAGACATTGGTTTGTTCGTTTGAAGGTCCGACTGCGAAAGTATATAGTGGCACACCAATCAACTCTTCGACACGCTTCAAGTAACGTTGTGCATTTTCAGGTAAGTCTTCGCGACGACGTACACCGGTAATATCTTCATCCCAACCAGGTAATTCTTCATACACCGGTTCTGCACGACGCACTTCAGCTAAGCTAGCTGGGTAGTGTTCGATTGTTTCGCCGTCAAGCTTATAGGCAACTGCAATCTTCAATGTTGGCAACCCAGAAAGCACATCCAATGAATTTAGTGATAGGTGAGTGAACCCACCAATACGAGCTGCATGACGTAACACAACAGTATCAAGCCAACCAATTCGGCGTGGACGCTTTGTCACAACACCATATTCATGCCCGACGCGACGAATCGTCTCGCCAACTTCGTCAAACAATTCAGTTGGGAAAGGTCCATCTCCAACACGTGACGTATAGGCCTTAGCAACCCCAACAACACGATCAATCCTAGTTGGACCAATTCCAGCGCCAATAGTAGCTCCTCCACCAACAGGAGATGAAGACGTTACATATGGATATGTACCATGGTCAATATCCAACATGGCACCTTGGGCGCCTTCAAGCAATACCTGCTTGTCAGAATCCAAGTAATCATTAACTAGTACAGCTGTATCTGTAATATATGGACGCAAAGCATCTCCATATCCGGCAAATTCTGTGACTAGCTCATCTAAATCAAGTGGTGCATGATCATAAATTTTTTCTAGTAATTCGTTTTTGTCTGCCAAAACTGGTGTTAGACGTTCACGTAGAATATCTTCATCTAACAAATCAGTCATTCGAATACCTACACGAGCAGCCTTATCCATATAGGCTGGTCCAATACCGCGACCAGTCGTACCAATCTTACCGTCACCCTTCTTAGCGTCAGATAATTGGTCAATCAACATATGATAAGGGAAAATCACGTGAGCACGGTCTGAAATTCGTAAATTATCAGTGGTCACATTTTTAACTTGAATAGAATGTAATTCTTCAAGCAAGGCCTTAGGGTTCACCACAGAACCATTTCCAATTACAGCCAAGCGTTCGGGATCAAAAATTCCTGATGGAATTGATGACAATTCAAATTTCTCACCATTAACATAAATAGTGTGCCCAGCATTGTTACCACCTTGGTAACGTACAACCATATCAGCATCTTGTGCAATGAAGTTTGTAATCTTTCCTTTACCTTCATCACCCCATTGACTACCAACTACTACGATTCCTGCCATGTGTAAGGATTCCTCATTTCTATCATTTGAAATAACGTTTTTAACAGTTTCAGTATGCACCGCTTGTCTTGACAAAGTTCGCAAAATGCGAACATTACGTCTCAATCACAGTGCAAATCTATTTTAACAACAAACGATGCACTTGACAAGTTTTTCAAAAAACAATTGTTCGCTTTATTCAGCCATTTAATCGTTTTAAAAAACTAAAGTTCGTGTTTACATTGACTTACTCCTAAAATAGCCTTAAAATATGAAATTGTCACGACTTATAACCCCACATTTTAGGAGGATCCAATGGATACTATTCGCAAATACTTTCAGTTTGATACGTTAAATACGAACTTTCGAACTGAAATCATTGCTGGATTAACAACTTTCGTTTCAATGGCCTACATTCTATTCGTCAACCCAACTGTCTTAGGTGCAGCGGGGATGGATAAAGGGGCTGTCTTTACAGCCACAGCCTTGGCTAGTGCCATCGCCACCATCTTTATGGGTGTGGTTGCCCGTTACCCAATCGGAATTGCACCAGGTCTAGGTGTGAATGCGTTCTTCGCTTATTCGGTTGTCGTTGGGATGGGCATCCCTTGGCAAACCGCCATTGCTGGCGTTTTAGTTGCTGCTATTATTTTCTTAATCATGACTTTATTCAAAGTTCGTGAATTGATTATTGATATCATTCCGCAGGACCTAAAAATTGCCATTGCCGCCGGAATTGGCTTATTCATCGCCTTTCTCGGACTGGTAAATGCTGGCGTGATCATTAAAAACGATGCAACTCTGGTTGGATTGGGACATCTCAGCCAGCCAGCAACACTCTTAGCGGTCTTTGGTGTTTTGGTTACTTTTATCCTAATGGCCCGAAAGGTTCCTGCCGCAATCTTCGTTGGTATGATCATTACAACAATTGCTGGTATGTTGACTGGTTTAATTGATTTTCCACATCACCTTATCTCAACTGCCCCATCTCTTAAGCCCACATTCGGTGTTGCAATCAGCCACTTAGGGGATATC
Source organism: Weissella viridescens (assembly GCF_001437355.1). Classification (GTDB taxonomy): domain Bacteria; phylum Bacillota; class Bacilli; order Lactobacillales; family Lactobacillaceae; genus Weissella; species Weissella viridescens. The sequence goes on from NZ_JQBM01000004.1 coordinate 14,391, forward strand.
AATTCATTGCAACTTTGGATTGTGGTATTAACTTTCTTAATTGTTACATTCTTCGACACAGCAGGAACTATGATTGGTTTGGCAACCCAAGCTGGATTTATGAAAGATAACAAGATGCCTCGTGTTGGTAGCGCCTTGATGGCTGATGCCGTCGGTATGACCGCGGGTGCCGTCTTAGGAACATCCCCAACTTCTGCTTACGTCGAATCTTCTTCAGGAATGGCAGTCGGTGGTCGCAGTGGTGTTTCAGCAATTACGACTGGTGTCCTATTCCTCTTCGCCTTGCTCTTCTCACCTTTGTTAGCAATTATCACACCTCAAGTCACTGCACCCGCGCTTATTGTGGTTGGGGTGCTCATGGCTTCAAACCTACGTGATATTAATTGGGATGATTTTGCCGTTGCTGCTCCCGCCTTTATGATTATCATTGGTATGCCTTTGACTTATTCAATTTCTGATGGTATTGCCCTTGGTTTCATCTTGTACCCTATCATGATGCTTGCAATCAAGCGTGGTAAGCAAGTCCACCCATTAATGTATGTCTTGGCCTTAGTCTTCCTTGTTTTCTTGTACGTCACAATTAAATAAGCTTCTAAGCAAGTCTTTCAGTAAACGTTCCCACAATCACGTGGGGGCGTTTTTTTGTATGCAACACAAAAAATAAGATTCCATCCGCCACAGTAGCCACAAAAAAAGACCCTCGATCATATCGAAAGTCTTTTTATACGTTATCGTTCTGTTTGGGTTTCTTTTTCAGCAAACTCTGCTTGTAACGCTGCTTGTTCTTGACGATAAAGCGTAACCGTTCGTTCTAAAATACCTGGATCAACTTGCTCCAAAGCTGCTCCTAAAATGTCAGCAGCTTGCGTATAATCGAATTCCCGTTCGTAGTAGTAACGTGCTTGTTTAGTTGCTTCCACGATTTCTGGATTATCAGGATAATTTTGTGCTTTACGTACTAAGCGCTCAGTGACCGCGGCCGCTTCAAGCATCTTTTCTGTCGCTTCATCTAAACTATCCAAATCTGTGCTTACAATTGCTAATTGTCGCGCGACATCGTCAATATTAATGCGTGCTGCATTCATTTGCTTCTCTGAGCGTTCGAGTTCGTCTGAAACAATATAAAAATCAGATTTATATTGATTTGAGATACCTTGCAAACCTTGGCGCTCAACCCGACGTTGAATCTGACGCATCTTATTCTTTAAGACGACCAAGCGACTTCTTTGTTGATTAAGACGACCAGGTAGTTCAGCAAATTCTTGCCATAACTCACGCTGTTCTTTTTCAATCCGAAGCAGTTCGGCTCGAATATTTGCTTGAGGTTCCAAGACTTGTGAGTAGACTACTTCATGCGCATTCACCGCAATCTTCATATCTGAAATTTGATGATCTAAGTTAGATAGTTGCAGATGCCAACTACGAACCATACCATCTTCGTCCTTTGTAAAAATAAAGTCTTGCGATAAACGATCCAATTCAATATTGAGATCATGATTCAACAACTTATTTTGACGTAAGCCTTCACCCAACTCAGTATTATGTTGGACGACTGCCTTTTGCGCTTGCATTTCTTGTTCAAATGTCTCATATAGCGTATCAATTTGCGTTTGTAACACGTCAATTTGTTCTGATACCTTTTTCAAAAGTAAATCGGCCAGCGCATCTAATGCGGATTGCCGTTCTGTTTCCAATTGATCCAAAGTTTGTGCAATATCCGTGTCAAATAAAAAGCCTTCATCATGTAGTCGATTATACGTGGCATTCAATTCAACTAATTGATCCTTAATTGTTGTATCAAGGGTTGTATACAAAGCTGGAATCTGATCAATACGTTGTTCTAACTGAGTAGTCTCCATCCCCAATGATTCATAAATGTCCGCTGCAGCAGCATGATCACCACGCTCGGTTAATCGTGAAAATTCAGCAAACTCATCTTCTAAATTACTCAAGACATCTTCAAGCTTATCAATCGCTGGTCCGAATTGAAAACTCTCAGACAAAAGCAATTTACGTAATTCTTGGTATTCAGATTCCAAGTCCTGCACAGCTTGTTTATGTGCCGCATCAAGTTGCTTTAAATCGCTCAAGCCTTGGTTAACGATATCAACCGTTGTTTTAGCATCGCGCACCTGCTGTTGCAATTGGTGCAATGATTGCGTTGCCTTCACAAAATTGGCACCTTGTGAGTCAAACAATACCTGTTCGGCCTGACTATCAATGTCAGCAAACCCATGCTTTTCAAGTTGTTCATATTTACGCTCTAGTATTTCAAATTGCTGTAACGATTGTCCCGTCAAGCTGAGTTGGCGTCCTTCGACAATGCGATCACGCATTGGAATTTGTATCAATTCATCTTTTTCTTGCTTAAGTTTGGTCACTTTATGGGCCGTCAATCGTTGAGAAATGAACACAATGAGGTAGATTGCGGCAGAAACCACAATTAGACCGATTACAATATGGCCAATTTCTGTCATCACTCATTTACTGGTAATTGCTTCCAATTACCAAACTCCTTTTATCCCAGATTTAATTGTTTCTAGCCTATCATGCTAACGCCACAAATGGGGGAATTTAACGTCGCTTTTAGCTTAACTTGGGGTTCTTTACTTTTTTTTAATTGATTGCAACCGTGTGACAGGTGTTTCAGGCTATTTTGATTATTTTTAGGCACAAAAAAAGCACGACATTACTGTCATGCTTTTTTGAACCAAATTCGGTATAACGTTTAAATTATCCCAAACGGTTGTAGTATTCAACGATAAGTGATTCGTTGTATTCGTGATCCAATTCTGAACGTTCTGGGTTACGAACAAGTGAACCCTTCATTTCATCGCGATTGAATTCAACGAATGGCAAAGTACCAGCTTGTGCATCCAATGAAGCTTGGATGTAAACGTTGTTTTGTGACTTCTCACGAACAGTGATCTCTTGACCAACAGCAACTTCGTATGAAGGAATATCAACACGCTTACCATCAATCAAAATGTGGCCGTGGTTTACAAGTTGACGTGCTTGTTGACGCGTTGAGGCCAAGCCCAAACGGTAAACAATGTTGTCCAAACGACGTTCCAACAAGATCATGAAGTTATCACCGTGAGTACCCTTGCGGACACGACCGGCCTTGTTGAACAAGTTGTGGAATTGCTTTTCAGTCAATCCGTAAGTGAAACGAACCTTTTGCTTTTCAGCTAATTGTAGACCATAATCAGATGGCTTTGAACGACGGCCTTGACCGTGATCACCAGGCGCATACGCGCGACGTGCAAGTTCTTTACCACTACCTGACAATGAAACGCCTAGACGACGTGACAAACGGTACTTAGGACCAGTATAACGTGACATATTAAATGTCCTCCAGAATTTTTATTTTTGTTGAATTCTAGAGAATTGCCTCACATTCGTGCAATTGACCCACACCTTCACCACTGCAGCGCGGCTACTAGTAATGTTCTCTACCAAGAGGTAGGTCGGTCAATTGGTGACGAGCTGCGGACAATCCGCTGCATTTTTCAACAGTGTTTTAATATTAACAGAAATAACGTTAACCGGCAAGTACTTTTTTCAGTCAACATGTGTCGTCATTACCGATCCAAGAAAAATTCGAAGCGTGATCCAACGTACTGCGTACGAACGTATTCAAATGGTTGATCATTTTGATCAAACGTAATTTGCCGTAACACTAAAATTGGATCTCCTCGTCGCATATCTAACAATTCAGCAACACGTTCAGTTACAGCTGCTGCCGTCACCGTCTGCTGAGCTCGGGTTACCCGAATGCCCTGTTTGTCATATAGCGTTTTATACAATGATCCAGTCAACGCTTCACGATCCAAATCTTTAATCAATTCGGCGGGAATTGAAGCCACCTCAAAGGCGATTGGTTCTCCATCGCCATAACATACACGCTCCATGCGTAACACTTTAGCATTATCGGGTAAATTCAAGCGCTTCTGTTCAGAAGTCGATGCAGAGCTCAAATGATAGCTCATCGTTTTTGAAGTTGCCACCTTACCAGCTGCTGCCATCATATCGGTAAACGAACGGACGCCATTCAATTGTTCTTGTACTTTTGGTTCAGCCACAAAGGTTCCAGACCCAACACGTCGATCTAGCACACCTTCATCTACCAACAGCATAATTGCTTGGCGCAGTGTCATACGTGATACATCAAATTGTTCAGCAAGTTCCCGCTCGGCGGGGATTTTTTCACCGGGACGCCAGCGACCTGCATCAATCGCCTCGCGAATCTCATCATGAATTTTAATATAAACCGGTGCCTTCATTTTCTTCTCTCCTACTTGGGAGCATCCGCCTTTGTAAAATGACGTCCAACACTATAAGTGTCTGTCAATTGACTTAAATCGTGTGTGAATACGTTCAAATCAGCGTCTTTGCCCACTTCCAAGCTTCCTTTTTGTGTTAAATTAAATTCTTTGGCTTGATTTACCGAAGCCATTTGCACTGCTTGCTCAATGCTTGCACCCGTAAAGGTCATCATATTACGGAATGCATCATCAAATTCTAGCACTGAACCAGCAAGGGCGCCATTTTCAAGACGGGCTTGCTTATCCTTCACCCATACTTTTTGGCCACCCAATTCTGATTCACCATCCCCCAAACCTTTGGCACGCATCGAATCAGTGACTAAATCAATGTGTTCAGCGGTCTTAAGTTGATAAGCTAATTTAACCATATCTGGGACCACGTGGAATCCATCCACAATCAACTCACCATTAAGGCTGGGTTCAAGCATAGCATGCCCAGTAACACCCGCTTCACGATGGTGCATGGGACGTTGCGCGTTGTACAAGTGGGTCACGCGATTAGCCTTTACATGATCTTTCAAAAACTCACGTGTTGCATCTGAATGCCCAATTGATCCGACAATGTGCGCTTGCAACAGATAATCTTCAAATTCAGCTAGATTTTCGGCACGTTCTGGTGCATACGTAATCAAACGGACCCGATTACCTGACAATTCATTCCATTTTTTAACGAGTTCAACTGATGGTGCAATCATATATTGCTCAGGTTGTGCACCCTTATAATGTGGGTTCACAAATGGACCTTCAAGATGGACACCTTTAATCGCGGGTTCTTGCTGTGCTGCTTCATTAATCGCAATCATCGCTTGATCAATATTTTCGACCGATTGGGTCATTGTTGTTGGAAAAACAGTTGTGATTCCTTCACTCAATTGCCCTTGAACCATTTGCAAGATGTCTTCGACATTACCATCCATTGTATCGAAGCCGTAGGCACCATGCGTATGCACATCGATAAAGCCAGGAACAATAATTTTTTGTTCCATATGCATCGTTTCATCGCCCTCTTTAGGTGTGAAATCTGCCATTGAACCTAAATCTTGTATGGTCTTATTGAAACGAATAAATCCATCTTCAATAACAGGCATATCTGCATTACCAGTATAAATAGTAGCGTGTACGATTACTTTACTCATCATTTCCCCCTATGAAATTAGCTAGGTAACATGTTCACTTCTATTATAGATGGTCTAGTCCAATTATACCAGTCCAATGTTTAATTTCATGCGACTAAGCCCAACTTAGAATTGTTTTAAGCACACCATCATGGTTATTATCTTCAGTCACATGCTTAAATTCTGGTTGTTCTAATAGGAAGGTCGTGCCGTTTGGCATAACATAACCTTGATTGGCTGCTTGCAACATCTCATAATCATTCATGCCATCCCCAAAGGCTACCATTTGTCCCGCTTCACCTGGATTAATTCGGTGCATGAGCTGCGCTAAAGCGACAGCCTTATTCACACCTTCCGGTAAAATATCGACAGTTCCATAACCAGACGTTGTCGCAAAAACCGGCAGCTCTGAGTCATTCAAACGCGTCATCATATCCGTACCGTCTTTGGGCTTTACATCCCATCGACCAGTCACCGTTGTTACAGGACCCGGAACCTCTGTTAAGCTGTTAATTTGATGGATTTGACCATAGAGATCCTGCATAAAGGTATACGTTGTATCCTCAATTTGCCCCATCCCATCAACCAAATACATTTCGCTATCAGTATACGTCCGTAATCCGCCGGTAGGCAACGGTCCTGATTCCGTTAAGAAATGCTGTAAATCACTTAACGTATCTTGGCTGATCATCGTCTTCACGGCAGGTTGGCCAACTGGTTTCACCACAGCCCCATTACTTGCAACAATATCAATGCGGTCTGTAAAGCCTTTAAAAACCTTTTGCACCCATTTTAGTTCACGACCTGTCGCGATAACAAAATGATCCCCTGCTTGGTCTAGTTGTTGCAACACTTGGTCCAATAACGCGCCATTAAACTGCTTATCATCATGCAATAGCGTTCCATCTAAATCTGTAATAATCAATTTCATATATGCCCCCATATTGATGTTTCAGTGAGTTACTGTTCATGGTACAAAAAAATCCCAACCTTTGAAAGGGTGGGATTTTTCATGATAGCTCATCAGGGAGTTGAACCCTGGATGCCGGTGTGAAAAACCGGAGTCTTAACC
>NZ_JQBM01000004.1:21107-145546 GCF_001437355.1 Weissella viridescens
TAAAATGTAGTTGCTTTAACAACAAAATCTATAATATCAGATATTGAATGCTTTGACAACTACTTTTTTAAATTTTATTTTTCTGGTGTGCTTTTCTCTTGCGCAACAGCGATAGCATCTTTCAAAAGTTCAACAAATCCACCTTCAGCCAAATGCTCTAATGCTGCTTCTGTTCCACCGTCAGCAGGACTGGCCGCAACTTCAATGCTATTAGGACTTTGTTGGAGTTGACGCATCGTTGTTGCTGTACCGTACAACGTTTGCTCTGCCATACTAACTGCCCGTTGCACATCAATTCCATTTTCTAGCGCAGTATTGGCTAAAATGTCTGCCAAAGCCGCGACATAGGCTGGACCGGCACTAGCAATGGCACTAACTGCTGGCAATTGTTCTTCAGTAAATTCATCGACACGACCGAGCTCCAAGAATAGCATCGCAATCGCACCCCGAATTTCTTCATCAATACCTTCTGGAAAACTCAAACCAGTGTATCCAGAACGGGTACTAACATTGATGTTTGGAACAGCCCGACTAATGATTGTTTGATCGCCAAAAATATCTTGTAGTTCTGCTAAACTCACACCATCAATAAGGGACGTGACGATGACACTTGGCTTGACCATAGCGGCCATGTTCAGTTGTGCTTGAATCTCTGATAAAGCACTTTTTGGAACAGCTAATAAGACAATATCTGAATCCTGCCATAGCTCAAGAATTGAAATTCGTGACGCAATCCCCAATTCTTCAGCAACTTTAGCACCATTATTTTTTGAGTACACAAGTTGGTTAATCTCATCATTACCGCGCCACCCTTTAATAATGGCTTGGGCAATGTTTCCTGATCCAATAAATCCAATTGATAACATGATTTCTCCTTTATCATAAAAAGAACAGCCTAGCTTCTCGGCCAAACTGCTCTTCAGTAAATTTTATGCAAATCCTTGACGGTTTGACAATGTAAATGATTGATTATGATAACGCATTGACATAATCAGTCCAATACCAATCATGTTTCCAATGATAGCCGAACCACCTTGCGAGATAAACGGTAACGGAATCCCAGTCAATGGTACCAAACCAATGTTCATGCCAATATTTTCAAAAATGTGGAAGAGTAGCATCATCACAACACCTGCGGCAATGTACGCATAGAACTGATTTGACGTATCATAAACAACTTGGAAAATTTGATAAATCAAGAGGAAGTATAAAGCTAAGACCAATACACTTCCGATGAAACCAAAGTTTTCGCCGATTACTGAAAAAATCATATCCGATTCACGCACAGGTACATTCACGTGTGACACATCAAAGCCAGTTCCAGTTAAACCACCGGATCCAATCGCTTTAATTGACTGCCACAGCTGATATCCTGCATTCGAGGTATCCCCTTGTGGATCAAGCCATGAGTCGACACGTGAGAACTGATACGCTTGGAAACCAAATTGCTCCAAAATGTGCCGTCCCCAAGTCTGGGTCACCAATAACAACGTTACCGTTCCTATGGTTGCGGCAACCATAAAGATTGGCCCCAATATTTTCCATGAAATTCCTGAAACAATGGTCATACCAAACACGATTGCCAAGAACACTAACATTGTTCCAAAGTCATGTTGCGCCAAAACTAAAATGACAATCGGAATAGTCCAGGCAATAATCTTCAACAGCAAACGTTCGTCCGACTTAATTGTATGCTCAGGATAATCATAATTATGTTTCGCAATTACCCGAGCCAGCATCACAATAAATGCTGGTTTCATCACTTCCGAGGGCTGGAACGTCAGCGGTCCTAATGCAAACCATGACTTCCCACCCGTTTGCGCAGCATACGCGCGACTATAGAATATCAGCACAGTGACCATCAAGAAGACCCCAATACCAAAGATATAGGGGGCCAGACGCCATAATTGCTCTGAGTCAAACTGCATAATGAAGATGACCACAACGACACCTAGAACATAATAGATGAATTGCATGGCAACCATGAGCTTAACATTAATTCCAGTCGCATCGTGTGTTGCTGCAACATAGATTGAGGCCAATCCAATAATTGCTAACATCAAAACAACAAACACGATTGACCAATCAATCTCACCTTTTGCGTTAAAAAATCGTTTAAACATCTAAATACCTCTAATGATGTAGGTTGTATTCAGCAATCAACATAGATACCCCAGCATCAAAGTCTGGTGCTTTAACAGTGTGATTATCTGGATAGATCACTGTAATTGTATCGTCACTCTCTTTAATTTGACCTAAAACGACCTTATTAATTTTTACTTCTGACTGTCCATCAATTGCATCGCTAATTTCAACGGCAACTGGCTTATTTTTACGTGGCATATTATCCCCTCTTTGTGTCAGTTTTTGTAATGTGTTCAAGTAGTTCACCAGCACCCTTGGCAACATTGTCCAATGGGCTATCTGATACCATGACTGGAACACCAAGTTCATCAGAAAGATATTGATCAATGCCACGGAGCAAGGCTCCTCCACCGGTCAACACAATACCACGATCAATCACGTCTGCTGATAATTCTGGTTGAATTTCAGCTAAGACATGATGGGCTGCTTTAACCACTTGATTAATTGAATCGTGCATTGCAGCTTCAACCATGTTTTCATCCAATGTAATCGTGCGTGGCATCCCCGTGAATGTATCACGTCCACGAACTTCCATTTCAGCTGGGTTTTCAACTGGCAAAGCCGTTCCAAGTTCAATTTTAACTTGTTCAGCTGTGCGTTCACCAATTTGCAAACCAAATTCATGCTTAATGTAATTTGCAATATCAGCGTTCAAGCGATCACCAGCAACGCGAATTGATTCACTTTGTACAATATCACCCAATGAGAGTACAGCGATATCAGAAGTTCCACCACCCATGTCGATAACCATTGAAGCAATTGGTGAGAAAATGTTTAATCCTGCCCCGACTGCTGCAACCTTTGGTTCGTACTCTAGATAAACTTTTCCGCCACCAGACTTTTCTGCAGCCTCAATAATTGCTTTACGTTCGATTTCAGTAATATTTGTTGGTGCACAGACCATGATGCTAGGACGACTCATAACACCCTTAGCCTTTAGCTTTGACATGAAATAAGACAACATTGCCTCAGTCATATCAAAGTCAGAAATCACACCATCTTTAAGGGGACGTACTGCCCGGATATTTCCAGGGGTACGTCCAACCATCTTGTATGCATCCGTTCCGACTGCTAAGACCTTATCTTTTTTTGTATCAATCGCAACGACTGAGGGTTCATTTAGGACAATCCCCTCGCCCTCTACATAAATGAGGACATTTGCTGTACCTAAATCAATACCAATTGTTTTAGCCATGTTACCACCTCTTTTAAACAGACTACCTGTTTTAATTTTTAAAGTTCTATCATTACAGTATACAACAATTTCGATTTAATTTGCTTGTTGTTTCTATTCCAGTGTAAAATTAAAAGACAGAACTGACAAATAACAAAGGAAGATTAACATGAAACTCACAATTCAAACGATTGCCCAAACGCTCTCAGCAGAAATTAAAAATGAACAACCCGTTACAGTAACAAGTACCACTTTTGATTCACGTGCTGCTAAACCAGATAGTCTTTTCATCCCGCTCGTCGCAGAAAACGATGGTCATAATTATTTAGCTAGTGCCGTTGAAAATGGTGCTACTGCCAGTCTTTGGCAAATTGACCACACCCCCTATCCGACTGAAATCCCCTTAATTTTGGTTCCAGATACACTTGAAGCTTTCCAAAATCTGGCACAGTACTACCTAACTGTCGTACAACCAAAAATTGTTGCCATTTCTGGATCAAATGGTAAAACAACCACTAAGGATTTGATTGCGGCCATCGGGGCAACCAAGTACAACACAGTTAAGACACCCGCAAACTTTAATAATGAAATTGGGGTGCCAACAACCATTCTTGCCATGGACGAGCAAACTGAATTACTGGTTTTGGAAATGGGAATGGATCACCCTGGTGATTTAGACAAATTATCTAAACTTGTTCACCCCGACATTGCCGTTTTGACAATGATTGGCGAAGCACATATTGAATTCTTCAAGACTCGCGCCAATATCGCTGATGGTAAAATGCAAATCATTGATGGATTCAAGTCTGACAGCGAACTCGTTTACAACGGTGATGAACCACTCTTAGTCGAGCGTGTTGGTGCCAATGACGGCTTAAAGAGTACTCGTTTTGGTCTTACTGCCCATAACGATCTCTTTGCTTCAAACATTTCAATGACTTCAACGCAAGCAAGTTTTACCACAAATACTTCTGGCCAAACTTTCACAATTCCGCTAACCGGACGCTACAACGTTGCTAATGCGCTTGCCGCCATTAGCGTCGGCCACTTACTCGGTGTTGACGATACGACGATGGCACAAGCCTTAGCGACAGCACCAATTACCGCTAACCGGACGCAATGGCTTGAAGGTAACTTCGGTGGCAAGATTTTGTCAGATGTCTACAATTCAAACCCCACTGCGGCAAAGGAAGTCTTACATGCCTTTAGTGAAGTTCCAACAGATGGACGTCGCATGGCTGTTCTTGGTGATATGCTCGAATTAGGTGAAGCGGGTCCTGAATTACATGCCAGTTTAGCTGATGCGCTCGACCCAGCAACCATTCAGGAAGTATATCTGGTGGGCGACTTAATGCAAAACTTGGTTGAGGCCTTGCAAGACAAGTATCCCGCTGGTGCTGTTCACCATTATGCGGTTGACGAGAAACCCGCATTACTCGCTGATTTGAAAGCAACCCTAACGCCGACTGATATCTTATTATTGAAAGGATCACACGGCATTCATCTTGAAACCATTGTCACAGACCTAGTGGATTAGTTTGTTGTGACCAGCATAATCCTTATAAAGTGAACGTAAATAAATAAAAAGCAAGCACCTATCAAAGGCCCTTGCTTAGATACAGGTTAAATCTCAGTTGATTTAGCCTGTTTTCTTTTATTTTTTTTTAGGTAATGGACACCTAGCCCAACTAAGACAGCTAATGCTAATACCACTAAAATGATAATTTTAAAGTCATCAGCGACAACCATGACTTGTTTCCAAGCTTTACCTGCATAATGTCCAAAGCCAATCAGGACAGTATTCCAAATTCCAGCACCTGCTAAGCTATACAGCATAAAGGTCCCAAATGGCATTTTGGTCATACCAGCCGGAACAGAAATTAGACTCCGTACGACAGGCACAAACCGGCCTAAAAACACTGCTAAACGACCGTGTTTTTTAAAATGATACTCCGCCCGTTCAAAGTCTTTCAATCGCAAATGTAAAATACGTCCAAGACGACTATCAACCAATTTCGCCAATGTCGGCATGTCCAAGAACGTTCCAATCCAATATAAGACGGCCGCTCCAAGACCAGCACCCAGTGTTGCTGCTAAAATTGCACCTAGAATGGTTAGTTTAGAATTAGTTGTTAAGAAGCCAGCGAACGTTAAAATTAATTCCGACGGTATCGGTGGAAAGATATTTTCAATTGCGATTAAGAGTGTAATGGCCAGATAGCCAAACTGATTAATCGTCGATTCGATAAATTGTTCCATCAGGTCCTCGTTTCCGTGTGACCTGCCACAATTTACCAGCACATCACAATCCTTTGATTCATTTCTAAAAAGGAATTAAACCATATTAAACCTTAAACAAACTAAAAAAGAATGTCCAATGGACATTCTTTTTAAATTGAATCGAGTAGTCGTTCTACACTTTTACTATCATCAAAGTTATTTAAGTTGTTGTAGCTCTGGGCCAGATAGGGTTCAAATTCGAATTGATCCTTTAAGATTTTTAATAAATCAATCTTAGCAATTGCCAAAGTCTTAAAAGCTGGTCCACTCAACCAATAATAGGCATCATGTTTTTGAATATTTTCATCAATCAACACCATTGGTATATGTAAAGCACTCGCTTGCAAAGCAATTTGCTCATCGTCGGTAATGACCAACGCATAATCATTTAATATCACCGGTAGTTGCGCATCCAGCGTTTCAAATGGTTGACTATCCACTGCTGTTTGCGCTGGATTATCCCAATAATGCGTCTTACCACTATCTTGCATTGCCGTTATCATTTCGGTATGTTGGGCAACTTGACTCATTAACTCCGGAGTCATCGACCAAAGGACCTGTTGGGCTTTTTCCGTATCGGTTACCTGCTGTCGATTGCGGTCATACCACTGATCAAATATTGGTTTACCAACCTCAATGATTTTATCCGACTTTAAGCCCACCACATTTTTCGCATACTTGGTTTCAAGCGGGTTACCCGTAACGACGTTGACATCTTTGGCGGGAATGGCCTTAAACTCAGTTTCACGCATTTTTTGCTGTAAATCAAATGGCACAAAAAATTTTTGCACTTTGTTTAATTTTTGCTGCGTCAACTCAATTCTAAAGGCATCTACGGTTTCAAGCTGGTCAGCATAGACAATCGTCTTCGCTGATAACAAGTGAGCGAGGTGCGCACCACTTCCATAGCGCAAGACATGGTCATCTTCTATATCATCCGTCATCGACACATAGTATACATCCTGATGTTGTTGCGCTCGCAAACTAGCAAAGGCATACATCAGCTCAGCAGGCCCTTGTTGTTTTGCGTCTACAAAAATAACATCAGTTGCTGTTGTTGGTTGCGGTGTCTTTAAAAGCGTCAACCCTTGTTGATCAACAACCAACCCTCGCAAAATAAAATTAGCATTATTTAAGCGTGTTGGTACTAAAACATGCCAATCAAGGGCGTGGTTAACCGTTACCACATTTAACGCTTCTAACTGATCAGGAGTTACCTTAACATTAAAATTAACAACACTACTTGCAAACCAATCATTAATCAACTGATAGGTCAAATTAAAGTTCCAATTTTCGAACGGATTCTGCCACACCTGTTCAAAAAAGGTCACATAGTCTTCAAGTAGAATCCCCATTTTAATCGTTTGCTGATATTGATTATGGTCTAACCGTTTTTGGTCGGTGATTTCTGTCATTACCGCAACTTTTGTATCGCTGCCAGTAAAATGACCGGTCACATCCAGACGCTGAACAGGAATGAAATTAGAGATTAAATCACCTGTAATCAAAACTTGTTCCTGACTAACTGTTAGTTCCTTAACGAACATGTCTTCGATTAAGATTTTCCCGTTACCTAACCACTTAAAGCCCAGCCGTAAGTTATCATCCGTACTTGGGTATAAACTCACCGCCTGCTGATCAACCTCAAGTGTCGACTTTCCAGCAAACGTTACTTCAAAATCATTGAAACTCAACGTGCGTTTATCAGGACCATAAAATAGCACAAATGTTCGGGCTTTCGGCATTTTAGTCATCATATACGTCAAGGTGTCCATCGCTAAGTGATAGGCATATTGATCTTCTTCTTTTGTTTCTACCCACATAAAGGTTTCACCATCAATTAAACAATGCAATTGTGGTAATTGTACATTTGTTTTAAGCGTAAATCCTTCATCATGGGTTTCAACAGTTACGCGTGCTTGTGTCATAAGCTTATCTCCAACTTAAGTTAAATCAGTAAATTCATCTCTGAAATGAATGTGCATATATGCTCCCACAACTAGGAGCACAAAGATCAATACCCAAAAGAAAATCGTTGTATTTGCATTTTCAAAAAACCAGCGATCATACAAAAAACTATTTCTAAACATCGTTAGCACATAATTAAAAGGTGAAAGTTCCAAAATGGCCTTAATCAAATAAGGCATTGACTTTGAATCAAAGTTTACAATAACTCCTGATGAATAAAATAGGAGTCGGAAAATAGCAGACATTGACGGTTTAAAGTCGGGAATTAGAATCGTCAAGGTAGAATTAATCAAATTAAATGCAACCAACATCATCACCATGGCAAATACTGCATAAAACCATTGGAACCAATAGATGGTCGGGGTACGTCCATAGCAGAACATCACTAGAATAAACATACCTGTCATTACCAAAAATCGGCGCATTTCCTCTTGTAAGGGCATAACTACCGCAATACTGAGTGGGAATCTGGTTTTAGACAATTGTGGTAATTGTGATTTAACCGTCGTTAATCCACGATTAAACACACCCTGGATATAGTACCAAGGCACAATGGCGGCTAGCATCCAAAGTAAATAAGGTTGCCCAGCTACCGTGCCGTTATAAAACCCCATTCCGAAAACAAGATAATAGGTACCAATATAAAGGAGTGGCTCAATATAGTCCCAGCTTGAGCCTAGGTAATTATCAACCCATTTTGTGCGAACATTAAAATGAGCAATCCGTCGGATAACAGGTAAATTCGCCATGATTTCACGGAAAAATTGAATTAAATCACGCATAATTACTTCCCTTCACCTTTCGGAATTTTTAAGACTTGTTTTGGATGTATTGTTTTATTTTTTAAATCAGATTCACGCATAATTGTTTCTGGTTTAACGTGATATTTTTTTGCTACCGCATCAAGTGTGTCACCTGGTTTAACAGTGTACTTTACCACTTCAACTCCGGTCGTGGTGTAGTTTTGATGTGTTTCATTCAATTCTTTTATGCCCGAAACCGACCAAGATGTTACCAATGCCGCAGGATTTTGCATAACCTGCTTTGCGCTCATGTCTAGAATGGCTGCATCACCGACAACAAATAAGATCAGAATAAGCACAGTCAAGAACAACTTTTCCCAAATCGACATTTTTTTAGGGCCATTTAGATGGTGTGTCTCTTCATAAATGTCTGCGTACGCATCATCACTAACGTCACCTGCAGCCATGGCTTCATTCGCGTAAAGCTCATTTAAATTAAAATTTTCTTGTTCAACACGTGCCGTGATTTGTTGATCACGCCGCTCAACTAGCGTCGCTTCTTTTGACTTTTTTACAAAGGCATCATAAGCCGCCAAAACTGGCTCAGTCTCACCATACATCTTAATTTCACCACGTTCAATCCACAACACGCGATCAGCCATTTCACGAACTTGGACTAATGAATGACTCACGAAAAAGATCGTCTTTCCAAGTTTTTGGAATTCTTTGATTTTATCAAGAGACTTACGCGTAAAGGTTGCATCTCCAACAGAAAGTGCCTCATCGACAATCAAAATATCAGGATCAGAGTGCACTGAGATAGAAAAACCAAGTTTCGAACGCATCCCACTTGAATAGTTCTTAACCGGTTGGTCAATAAACGCCCCCAATTCAGAAAAATCAATAATATCTTGCATATTCGCTTCAATTTGTTTTTCAGACATGCCCATCATCAAGCCCTTAAGCCGAATGTTTTCACGACCTGACAAGCCACCACGTAATCCAGTTTGAACCGCAATTAAAGAAACCACGCCATTGACTGAAAAATCACCTGTGGTGGCAGGAATAATATTTGAAATGATGTTCATTAAGGTTGATTTACCCGAACCATTTGTTCCGATAATCGCAACACTTTCGCCTTCATAGGCTGCAAAATCAATGCCACGTAGGGCCCAAAAGTTTGCAAAATGTTGGTTCACGAATAGTGATTTCACTTTATCTGAACGATTAGGGGCCATTTCATAACGTTTCGTTAAATACTTACCCTGTACTTTAATTTCTTTATCCATGTTGTTCTCGTTCATGTTTTAAGCTCACTCGATTTTGGATTTATTTTTACATATGTTCCATTTTATCAAATTTCTCACTAAACTTCGAAAAACTTGATATTTTCATAATCTTTTAACATTAGTATTTAGCAAAAAAGCGCTTCTTTTTGATTGGTTGCATCGCCAAACGTTGAATATAATCACCATTAATGGCTGCTTTAGCATTTTCATCAAAGATATCCGCCGCATTTTGGCCTTGCTCATGCGCCAATTGTGCAAAAGCTTGTCCCATCACGTAATCTCGGTTTTCCATGTAGTGAGCATCTGAAGCCAAGAATTGGGCCAATCCATTATCAATAATGTCTTGTGCAAATGCTTGTACTTTTTTACCAAAAACACCCACATATGAACTGGCTGTAACCTGTGCTAACGCACCACGTTTCCCAAACTCATACAATAATTCTGGCTTATCCATGAAGCCTTGATTTCGTTCTGGATGCACAATAATAGGCGTAATCCCACGTTGTTGGATATCAAAAATCATTTTTTCACTATAGGCTGGGACTTCTTCTGATGGAAATTCTAACAGCATGTATTTCCCTTCTGGATCGGTCGCTAGAATATCGCCTGCATCTAAGGCGGCTAATAAACCGCCATTAATACGGACTTCTTGACTAGCAAAAACAACTAGCGGAATTTGCGCATCATCTAAAGCAGTCTGAAATTGTTCAGTTGCTAGTGTAACTTCGGGAGCATGATTAACATACCGCCCATTCATATGGTGTGGCGTCATCAATGCATGGGTAATGCCGTCCGAAACTGCGGCTTGCGCTAAGTCTAATGAATGTTCAAGTGTAGGAGATCCATCATCCAATCCAGGTAGAAGATGACAATGTATATCAATCATTTTAAATTCCTCATTATTTCTTTCATAAAAAAGGTAGTAAACATGTTGTCTACTACCTTTTGTTTATTAACTATTTAATCTTGAGTTGAACCATAGCCGTAACCATAGCCGTAACCATAGCCAGAATCTCCATCGTTGCGCTTAGCACGTGAAACCACACCAAGCACTTTAGTTGACGTCAAATTCAATAGTTCAACGGCACGTTCCAAGTTCACTTTTTGTGTTTGATTTAATGTAATCAATAAGACAACACCATCCGCAAGTGGTAGCATAACTTGGGCGTCAGTAACTAAGTTCAATGGAGGCACATCCAAAACGACGATGTCATAGTTATTACGCATCCATTCTACCAAGGCAGCCATGCGTGGTGAACCAAGCAATTCAGCTGGGTTCGGTGGCACAGGACCAGAAGTTAGCGCTGACAAACCCGGTACCATGGTTTCATGAACCAAATCCTTAGGTTGTAAATCACTAGCCAAAATCGTAGTCAATCCTTGACGATTGTCTAATCTGAAAGTCGTATGGACAGTCGGACGACGCAAATCAGCGTCGACAATCAATGCCTTTTTACCGGCTTGCGCCCATGTCACGGCCACGTTTGAAGAAACCGTTGACTTACCGTCTGACATTTGTGATGACGTAAACATCACAACTTGAAGTTTATCCAGCGCCGCTCCAGCATATTCAATATTTGTACGTACTGTACGTAATTGTTCTGAAATCACATTTTTGGGTTCAGTAAAAGTAATTAACCGAGCACCATTTGTTTGTGTTTCAACATCTTCTTTATAGTGTCTTTTAAATAATGACATGCGTATACTCCCTTAAATTCGACGATTACGGTCAGAACGTTGCTCTGATGTCTTACCATTATTTTGTCGACTAATGGCCTCATCAATTGAACGCATCTTCCCAATATAACCGACCACACCTAGATTTGTTAATCCAAGGTCGTCTGTTAAGAAACTGATACTCTTAACGGTACGATCTGTTAAGTCACGAACCCAAGCCCAAGCAAATCCGAACAATAATCCAACAAAGAAGCTGATCAATGTAATTAATGGGACCTTTGGTGAAACTGGTTTTGAATTTGCGACTGCCTTTGAAACAATTGACACATCTGAGGCGCTGCTCATGATGTTTCCAACTTTCTTTTGAAAGACCTTAGCTACCTCATTGGCAACATCTTTAGATAGATCTGGATCTTCTGTCTTAACATTCACAGAGAAGACCTGTGAATTTTGTTGGTTGGAAATCGAAATCATGTCACTCAAGTTATTTGCGTTTACTTCAGACTTAGTATACTTAGCTGGAACTGTTTTCTTGGTACCATCTGATTGTTTCTCAGTATGCTTTTCTGTTAAATCATCGACCACTTGATTCAAAATAACTGGTCGCGTAATAATATCTTTATATGTACTAATCAATTGTACGTCAGCTTGCTGATTTTGGAACTGGGCGCCAGCATTATTGTCATTTTGCTTACGATTAACTAATACAGCTGTTGATGAACTGTACTCAGGATGAATCACAAACTTTGAAACAGTAAAGCCAACTACCGCAAAGATAACTCCCATTGCTAAAATCAAGCCCAAATTTCGGCGAACTACCTGCCAAAGATGGCTCAAATCAATTACATTATCCATAGAAATACTTTCACTCCCTAAATGTGATTTAAAATAACAAACGCAGATATGTCAATTATCCAACGTACTATATTCTCTTTTGTTATTATACACTATTTATATCTTTTAGCGATGTAAACATTAAAAATCAACGCAACTATTTTACCATCAAAATTTGGTTAACGTTTCGCACTCCGGTGTTTCGGGTTAAGCTACGTTACTTGACACCTCGGTGTTTATCAGCAAAAAAAATAGTCCGAAAGGTTTCGAACATTTCGAAATCTTCCCGACTATTTTCGTGGCTAGTCATAAAACTAAACCATCTATCATGTATGTGTGATTACTCACCTGACAAAACTGTCTTTGAAACAACATCCAAGTTATCATCCAAATCATAAACGATAGGTTGTCCGTTGGCGATTTCAAGACCTGTGATATCATCATCAGAAATCTTTTCAATGTGCTTAGCTAAGGCACGCAATGAGTTACCGTGAGCGGCGATAATAACATTCTTACCAGCCTTCAAGTCCTTTGAAATCTTTTCATCCCAGTAAGGCATAACACGTTCCAAAGTAACCTTTAGGTTTTCACCTAGTGGCAATTCATCCTTTGGTACATCAGCGTAACGACGGTCAAATGAAGCATATGTTTCACCATCAACTGTAACAGTTTCTTCGTAGTCATCCAACATTGGTGGCAAAACGTCATATGAACGACGCCATTGGTGAACTTGATCGTCACCCCACTTTTCAGCGGCGTCGGCCTTGTTCAAACCTTGCAAAGCACCATAGTTACGCTCGTTCAAGCGCCATGACTTTTCTTCAGGAATCCAAAGTTGTCCATCTTCTTCCAAAACCAAGTGCAAAGTTTGGATGGCACGAGTCAAAACTGACGTGTAGGCTTGATCAAATTCAATCCCTGTTTCAGCCAACAAGTTTCCCGCATCACGCGCTTGTTGAATACCAACTGGGCTCAACTTTGTATCAATCCAACCATTAAACAAGTTCTTTGCGTTCCATTCACTTTGTCCGTGACGAACCATAACTAATTTTGACATTACGATACCTCTTTTATAATTTTTTCTACCTTTTTAGTATACCAAATATTTCACAATTGCGCATTCTTGTCTCAGAATTTCCTTTTTTATTGCAAGGGATCTACTTGACCATCTTGAATAATATAGCCCGACGAATGTAATGGCCCCGCTAAAGCTGGTTCCAAATCTTGTAGGATGCCATTAACGGCGATTGTTCCTTCACCAAAACCAGTGGCAATCAAATCAGTTTTATTCGCATACCCCGCAATATCCCCCACGGCATACAAGCCAGGCACTGATGATTGCATATTTTGTTGAACAACACAGCGTTGGCGTGCCACGGTCGGTTGGCAACGCCACTGTTCAAACAGTTGGCTGTCTGACTTAAAACCATAATTCACGACGACTGAATCAACCATCAGTTGTTGCGCCACTTCCGTGGTTGACGTGTTCAAAGTCACCTCAAGCTCACCGTCTGCTATTTTTGATATTGCCGTAATATTGTAGGGTGTCACCCGTTCAATCGATGATACCGCTAATTGATCTAAGGTATAGGCCATAGCGCGAAAACGATCGCGTCGATGCGTTAGATAAACCTTTTTGGCAACTTTAGCTATCGCTAGGGCCTGATCAACCGCAGTATCACCACCTCCAGCAACTAAAACAATTTGATCCTTAAATTTATTCAAATCATCCACCACATAGTAAACGCCTTCACCTTCCAAATCAGCGCCAATCCCATCAGGCAGACGTTTTGGTTCAAACGCACCATGACCAATCGCCAAGATGACCCGGTCAGCTTGTAATGCTTCATGGTTTGTTTGAAGCACAAATGTCTGACCAACAGCATCATAGGCCACATCAGTTACTGTGGTTTCTAACATATAATTAGGATTTAATTGTTGGGTCTGTTCAGCGAGTTGGCGAATCAAAGCTTCACCTTCAATTTTGACATAACCCGGTACATCTAAAATATCCTTTTGGGGATATAAATGATTCACTTGCCCCCCGACATTTTCCAAACTATCAATTAATGTAACATCTAGGCCCCGTAGACGTGCATAAAAGGCCGTAAAGAGCCCAACGGGCCCTGCTCCAATAATGGCAACTTGCGTATGTTTCATGCTCCCCCCTTATTAAAAAACCACTCTATCACTAGAGTGGCTTAGCTTTAAATTTCGCTATCGTAAATTGGTGTGAATTCTGAAAGATCTGCGCCAAAATCATCACTCATAATTAAGTTAAATTCTGAACCTTCATCCCCAGCATTAACATTGAAGACTTTTTCAAAATCTGAACCCAAAGCCAAAGCAGCTTCACGATCAGGGCCATCAATCACAACTAAGTAGCTACCTTCTTCACCTTGCGTTAAACGTAGCAAGTATAGGTGCTTAATGAGATCACTATGGTCATCAGCTAATGCCACCAAGTCATACTTTAGCGGACCGGGCACAATATCATCGGCCGCACTGACTTGAACTTCGCCATCACCATGCACGGCTTCCAAAACGCTTGCCAAGAAAGCCAAATTATCCATTGTAATTGGCATACCATCTTCTGAAAATGGGTTCAAAACCAATCCGCCCATGTTTGGCACTTCTTCGTCAAAGACCATTGGCAAGTATTGTTCGATAGTCATTGGGTATGGGTATACGGTATCTTCAACATCCCAATCACCCATATCAGCTTGTGCATCATCTGAAAATACTGGGAAAATCATATTCTCATTTTCATCCGCAAATGTAACAAAACGGACTTCTGAACCTTCTGGCAAAACAACTGAGCCATCTGCTTGTTCAATTGGTGCTTGCGTAAAACCAACTGGTGCCAATAATTGCGCTTGCAAAAGTGCTTGCGTATAATTATTTTCCGTTGTTTCGTTTTGGTCGTCACGCATGGCATGCAACGCATCCATTAGCGCGTCATTCTTAATCCCTGTTTTAATCATCATAAATCTCCTTTTTTCTACTGAATAATATGAACAATATATGTTTCTTGCACAAACCCACGCACGGCATTATAAATGCGTTTTGCTCGCGATTCCTTATTGGATAGAGCAAAAACGGTTGGTCCAGAACCAGACATTTGAACGGCATCTGCCCCGAACTTTTGCATTTTTTCACGCAATTTAATGATTTCAGGATACCGACCAGCCGTGACCGGTTCTAACACATTAAACATCTGGATACAAACTTCAGCCAAGTCACCCTGTTCGAGGGCATCCATCAGCGCAGGCATATCTCCATGTTCTAGTTTATCATAGTCAATTTGCCTTAAGATTTTGGGTGTGGAAACACTGATGGCCGGTTTTGAAACCACCAGCCACAATGGTGGCAACTTAGTTTGGATGGGCGTGACGATTTCACCTCGCCCTGTCACTCGGGCTGGACGACTATACACACAAAACGGTACATCCGCATCAATTTGTAACCCAATTCGGGCTAATTCGGTTTCAGAAAGTTCTAAATGCCATATCCGATTTAAACCACGAATCACTGCTGCTGCATCAGCAGAACCCCCCCCTAAACCAGCCGCTACAGGAATCTTTTTATCGATATAAATATCCACCCCATCTTGGCGATTAGCTCGCTGCCGCATGAGGTTGGCTGCTTGATAGGCTAAATTTTTCTCATTCAAGGGTAAAACACCACTTGTTGAATCGACATGAATTGCCTGATGCTCATCAGTGGTCCGAATAGTTACCGAGTCTGCCAAATCAATTGGGACCATAAACATATCCCATTCTTGTTGCCCATCTTGGTGAAGATAAGGGGTATCCAAGCTGAGATTGAGTTTGGCGTATGCACGTTCCAAAATTTCCATCACCGTTGCCCCCCTCTCTGTTTTTCTATTATGAACATTATAACAAATCTAAAACAAAATAGGGGATTCCATAGGCGTTACCGTAAATTCTTGTTATAATGATGCCAGCAAATATAACAAAGTAAATTTCACAAAGTAAATTTCACAGAGGACACTTTCACATGCGCTATTTATACATTCTTCTCGGGCTAATCCTATTTTCAATCGGAACGGTTGCTATCTGGATCCCCGGATTACCCACTACCGGTTTCTACTTCTTCGCTGCGTTTTGTTGGGCGCGTTCATCTCCGCGTTTACACGCTTGGTTGATTCGCAATAAATACTACCAACGTTATGTTGAAGAAGGCGTCTACCAACGTAAACTCAGCCAAAAGCAACGTATCGCAATTTACGCCATGTCAGCTGGTTTTATGGCAATCCCATTCTTTACCGTTGGCAAATTATGGTTACAATTGACTTTGATTGGTTGTTCTGCCGCACAAATCATTTCCATGGAAGCCTTTTATCGTGGCTACTGCTTCAAATCATGGTTTAAAGGCCACCAAGCAACTTCACAACTAGAAGAATCGGTTGATTCTGAATAAACAAAACGTAATCACCGCACGTGGATTATTCGGAGCCGTCCACGCCGTTGCAATGTCACTAAGTTCAAAAGCTTGTGTTGGCACCTGCCAACCATACCGACCCGCTAACTGATAGGTTTGCTCCACGGCTGTCTGCAAATCAACCGTATCAACTGCTTGCAAACCTGAACCCATGATACTCAACTTTGAAGATCGTAATAAGCTTGCTGGTAAATTCAGCGTTGCCCCGGCCATAGCCCCCACTTCAACATACCGTACCGGATGACTTCCTGCGGTTGTTTGCGCTAATGCTGTGAGTAGCACCTCAGCACTTGGCCCATAGAGATAGTCTAAGACGACATCAACTTCACCAGCAACCGTGGCCAAACTAGCGCCGTAGGCCGCCCGACTATCTGCATCTGTTAAATCTAATTGATTCGACGCAATTGTGATATCTGCACCAGTTGCATTTAATGCCTCAGCACGACGCCCCGTTGCTATGACTTTCTTGGCGCCAAGTGCATAAGCCATCTTAACTGCTAATTGACCAGCCACACCGGTTGCACCATTAATTAACACCGTTTCGC
Organism: Weissella viridescens; assembly: GCF_001437355.1. Taxonomy (GTDB): domain Bacteria; phylum Bacillota; class Bacilli; order Lactobacillales; family Lactobacillaceae; genus Weissella; species Weissella viridescens. Next base: position 38,227 of record NZ_JQBM01000004.1, read on the forward strand.
CCGCTTGTAGTTGTGCCCGGTACGTTAGCGCGGCGTATGAACTCATCCCTGGGTTGGGTAACGCAGCAGCATTAACCGGATCTAAGCTAGCCGGAATTTCCATCACATGCGCAATGGGCACAATCACTTCTTCGGCTAAGGCCCCACCTAGTGGATGGTCAAAATAGACATATGTCCCATCATCCAAGGTTCCCACACCATCGAGACCAACGGTTTTAGGATAAACATCATCAGCTGAATAATGGGCACCCATTGCAACGCGCTTTGCTAAATTAGATAAAGCAGAAGCTGCTACGTGTACCCGTACTTGATCAGCAGCAACTTCAGTTGGTGCTGGTATTTCTGTCACCGTTGGTTTTGCACCAGCAGCTTGAATTTGAATCGCTCGCATATTCATGTACCTGCTTTCATTGTTTAATTCTCTTAATGCCCCTAATCTAACATATTTCTATCTTCGTGACAGCCTTTTTAGAATCAAACTAAAAACGCAATCCTTCAACGAAAGGATTGCGTCATATTAATAGTGTGATTTGTGTTCAACTTCTTCAATGATATGTTCATGAAGTTGTTGGACATCTTTTTTTAGTGGTTCATCAAATTTGATTGGATGCACGCCAATATTCATAATAATAGCAACCGCTGTTCCAATAAACGTATCGATGACACGGGCAATGGCGTACCAGTAATCTCCATCACTCGGAATTGTAAAACTAATCATCAAAAAGGCAGCTGAGGCGCCAATGATACCGCGATTATTATTAATACCATCATTCACCACGATGACCATCATCATTAAGAGTGGCAAAATAATCACTTGTACCCAATCGGCATGGTGAAATTGCATTAACGCCAATGAGTAAATCATGGCAAACGTTCCACCAATGGCATTCGCCAATACTCGCGACTCACCAAATTGAATCGTCGTCTCAAAGTCATTCCGGAGTGAAAAAACCGCCGATAAACATGCAATCATCGGATTACCACGGTGTAACACCAAAAAAATAATAACTAAGACCATTACTGAAATACCGGTTTTAACGGTTCTTAAGCCAACTCTAAATTTTAAATGGTGCATCTGCATCACTGCTAATCTCCTTCAGTAAATTGTTGTGTATGTCGATAGCCTTTCAACATCAAAAGCGCTAATACCGCAAAAGTGATAAAGACTAATAAGGCACCACCATTAAACAAGGCCGAATAGCCATCACGCTCAATGACCAATCCCCCGACTAACGGTCCAATTGCACGGCCTACCGATGGTGCCGCAGCCACTAGACCTTGATAGCGTCCCTTTAATGCTGCTGGCGTCAGCTCGTTTACTAATGCCGGGATCATTGGGAAGGCCGTTACCTCACCAAAAGTTGTAATCACCATCGCAATCGCAAATCCAGTAAAGTCATGGGCGAACGGCAAAATCAAAAAGGCTAAGCCGAACATGAAAATGCCCCCGAAAATTTGAATCCACATCGCTTTAGGGCTTGTTACCAAATGGAAAGCATTTAATCCAACCTGAATAATCGCAATCAAAAGTCCATTAATCGTCCACAGCAATGAATACTGCCAAAGTGGTAAATGCAAATCAGTTGTCATGTATACGGAGAGATTCCCTTGCCATTGCGCATACGCAATCCAAAGTACAATCAAGCCAATAATGACGCCATAGACCAATTTTAAATTCCAGCGTGGTAACTTTGGCATAGCGCTTTGCTGATGTGCATCATCCACCGTAATGTCAATTTTAAAGGCATGCCGGACAATTCCTAATAGGACAAAATACAAACCTAACGATAGAATAAAGAGCCAGACGATGCCGAAAGGATAAATAAGACCCAATAAGGCTGTTGCAAAAACCATACCAAAATTATTCGTAAAGTACAACATATTAAAAACGAACCGACCGTCGTGATTTTTAACCAACGTGCCGTAAGCGTTGATAACGGCCATTATCCACCCATTTAGTAATGCTGCAACAATTAAATTCACCGCATAAAATGGCCAACCATGGAAGAAAACCAGTAGAAATTGAATACATATCATCCCTAAAGTGCCTATTAGAATCAGCTTATATGGCGCGAAACGGTCAAATAGACGTCCACTGATAATTGAGCCAAACGCTTGACCAGATGCAACCAGCAGCATCACCCAACCAACCACCACTAAGGACTGGTGCAATGGCCCATTTAAATACACTGTGGTGACTGGCCAAATAAACCCAAATGCGAAATTATTAATTAATGACGCAAGCAGTAACCACTTGAGCGTCATCCCCGTTTTTTGTTGCATATCTTTCCCCCTTACAACGAAAGAATCAGCCAACCGGATGATTGACTGATTCATCTATTTATCCAAAGCCATTTCCATCATCACGATACTCAATATTTGAGAACTTATTATATGATTTCACAAATAATAGATGCGCCGTTCCTCGAGCTCCAGAACGGTTCTTTTCAATAATGACTTCAATTTCACCCACGTCTTGTTCCTCTTCTTCACGTGGATCTTGTGGACTATCGTCATCTTCATTGTCGCGATAATAATCATCACGATACAAAAAGGCAACGATGTCCGCGTCCTGCTCGATTGATCCAGATTCACGAATATCCGATAGCATTGGCCGCTTATCTTGACGCTGTTCCACACTACGTGACAACTGCGACAGCGCAATAACTGGCGTATCTAGCTCCATCGCCATTTTCTTAATCGAACGCGAAATAGCTGACACTTCTTGCTGACGACCTTCCGAACCACTGCCTTCAATTAGTTGTAGGTAATCGATAATCACAAGGCCAATTTGCCCTTCCTTCTTTTGCAAACGACGGAGCTTTGACCGAATTTCATTTACCTTAATCCCTGGCGTATCATCAATAAAGATTTTCGTCTTTGATAATGATCCCATTGCTACGGCTAAACTATTCCATTCCTCTGGATCCAATGTTCCGGTCCGCATGTGTTGTGAATTAATGTTTCCTTCAGCAGCTAACATTCGATTAACCAAAGCCGTGTCCGGCATTTCCAAAGAAAAAATAACAACTGGCAAACTAGGGTCAGCCACAGCCACGCGTTGCGCGATGTTCAAAACAAAAGCAGTTTTACCAACGGCCGGCCGCGCTGCCACGATAATCATTTCACCGCCATGAAAGCCGGTCGTTAAATTATCAAGCGCTGGATATCCCGTAGCTAAACCGGTCACTTGATCATCAGTGCCTGAATTGGCCTCAATTTGTTCGAATGAACGATTAACCACCTCAGCGATATCTTTAAAGTCGGTCGTTTTTTCACCGGCATTAATCGTATCCAACTTGGCGCTAACATCAGCAACCAATTCTTCAACATTTTCAGCACCGGTATATGACCCTTGCGTTCCCTCTTGCAGCGTATCAATCAATTCACGACGTAATGACTTATCTTTAACAATGCGTGCGTAGTACATCGCATTTCCCGCCACTGGGACACTAGCCGCTAATTCAGTTAGATACGCCATGCCTCCGACGTTTTCAACTTGATTTTCTTTCTCAAGTTCGTCCGTAATCGTCAATACGTCAATCGCGCGTTGTTCATTATCCAAGCTTAACATCGCTTGGAAAATCAACTGATGTGCGGTTCTAAAGAAATCACCTGGCGTTAAAATTGAAGAGACTTGCGCTAACAAGTCAGTCGGATCGGTTGAAAGTAAAATTGACCCCAATACCGCTTGTTCCGCTTTAATATCTTGTGGTGCACTTAAAGCAACATTTTGATTATTTTCTGGCATGTGCCCACCTCATCTATAATTTGTTTTGTCTTCATTATTTTAACAGATTCATACAAAATAAAAAGCAACGTTATCACTAACGTTGCTTTTATAAAAACACTTTATTGTTCAACCACGTGTACACGCACAGTTGCTTCAACTTGCTTGTGTAATTTGATTTTGATATTTGAAAAGCCAAGTGCACGGATTGGTTCTTTCATATCCATCTTGTGCTTATCAAGTTTAATCCCCAGTTGCTTGTCTGCTGCTTCAACAACTTGCTTAGATGAAACTGCGCCGAACAAACGTCCGTCGCTTCCCGCCTTAGCTTTCACTTCGACGACAGAATCATCAGCTTCAAGCTTTGCCTTCAACGCTTCTGCAGCTGCTTTTTCTTCAGCAGCATCACGTTCTTCAGCCTTTTTCTTGGCATTGTTAACTGACACATTCTTCTTAGTTGCTGGTTCAGCTTTCTTATTCTTGATTAAGAAGTTATTAGCGTATCCATCAGGGACATCTTTAATGTCACCCTTCTTACCACGACCTTTAACGTCTTCTAAAAAGATTACTTTCATGAGTTTATCTCCTTTTTATTCTTCATTTTCAGCTAATTCGGTCAACGTCTGTTTGAGCATTTCCGCAGCGTCTTGGGTGGTTGTATCATGTAACTGCGTTGCCGCATTACTTAGATGGCCACCACCACCCAATTGTTCCATCACAATCTGGACATTTTCCGTTCCATCGGAACGGGCTGAAATAGCAATTGTTTCATCATCACGTTGGGTAATGACAAACGAACGTTTAACGCCAATTAATTGTAACAAACTATCCGCTGCTTGCGCAGCAACGACAGAATCGTATTGAATATTGTCATCTGCCACGACGACCGCGACATCATCATACACTTGGACTTGTTCAATCAAACGTGAACGATCACGATATGAATCAACTGATTCTTTCATAAAGTCTTGAATCAAGGTCCCATCGGCACCAACTGAGCGCAAATAGCTCGCGGCATCAAATGTACGTGTCCCTGTACGTAAGGTAAATGACTTAGTATCAATTTGAATTCCTGCCAACATGGCTGAGGCTTCCACACGGGTTAACCCTCGGCCTTGTTTGTTGGGCTGGTATTCAAAGAGTTCTGAAACCAGTTCAGAACTTGATGAGGCGTAAGACTCGACATAAACCAATTGTGGTTCTGCTGGGAACTCCTCACCACGACGATGATGGTCAATAATAACAACATGATCACTCAAACGGTCATAGACATCACGCGATTCCGTGATAGATGGCTTTGAGTGGTCCACCATAATTAACAAGCTATGTTCAGTCGCCTGATTCAAGACATCGCTTGGTTCAATCAGCGCATTTTCGTTACGTGGCTCTTCAGCTAAATCTGCCAACAAGCGTTCGATATCTGAATGCGCCGTTTGACTACGATCATAGACGACCCAAGATGGTTTGTCATGCATTTGTGCAATTCGACGCACCCCTAAAGCTGCCCCAAATGAATCCATGTCTGGATTAGCATGTCCCATGATAAAGACTTGATCCGCTTGCATAATCAAATCACTTAGAGCTTGTGAAATAACACGTGCTCGGACTCGTGTTCGCTTCACCATCGGATTTGTATTTCCGCCATAGAAGCGTGCTTCGCCATCTTCGGCACGAACCACAACTTGATCACCACCTCGACCTAACGCTAAATCAAGGTTAGATTGTGCATTTTCAGCCAAACGATTAATCGAAGCCTCATGGTACGCAATTCCAATACTTAACGTCAACGGCATATTTTGTGCTGACGTTGCCTCGCGGACATCATCTAAAATACTAAAGCGATCAGCCTCAGCCTGCTCTAAGCCAGCATCGTAACCAATTAACATAAATCGGTCCACAGCAATGCGGCGCGTATAAACTTCATGCGCATCCATCCAATTCGTTAATGAACGCGTTAAGAAGGTACGTAAAGCTGAGGCATTTGCATCACTCATACTTTCAGTAATTTCATCATAATTATCCACTGATACTAACCCAATAAATAACCGATGGTCTTCATAGGTTTGCTTGATAGTCGCATTCTCAGTGACATCATAAAAATAGATGACTTGAATGTCAGTTTGCACCGAAACTTCAAATATCCGACCCAACCATTCTAACCGCGTCCGTTTTGGACTATCAGCTTGGTCATCTTCATCAGTATGATTTTCGGAATCCGCTTGAGATGCTTGTTCAACAATATTTTCAAGTGCTTCAGAAAGATCTGATAATTGGCTTCCGATAATAATCTCTGAACCCAATAAATCTTGCAAATAAGGGTTAACCCAATTTACGGTATGCGTCTCATTGTAAAGGAGCAACCCAACTGGCATCTGGAGAGCCGATTCTTCACCACTACGCTTAATGCGGTATGACAAATTTGTCAAATATTGTGCGGTATCATCACTGATGTCACGCAATGTTCGGAAAATAATCGTTAAAGCAATTAAGACCAAAATTAACCAAACAACACCAATCAACCAATTGACATTGAAAGCTAGAATTAGACCCAAGAGCGCAATCAGCGAGACAAGAATGACAATCCAACCAATCGAACGATTCTGAAATAACCGTGGAATTTTAATTTTGTTTTGCCATTGTTTCACGAAATAATTCTCCTACTCTTTTTTTGTATTGTCTTCCATTATACCATGAATTACTTTAAAACATCACACTCCACCAACGTTGCCATATAAAAAAGACAGAAATAAATTTCTGTCTTTTTTAAGGTTTTAAATGAGTCCAAATTCACGAGCACGCTCTTGATACATTGGAATCTCATCTTGTGTTGCCCAAACATAATGTTCTGGGGCGATTTCAATCATTGTTCGATCTTGTCCGTCCATTTCACGAGTTGGGTCATAAACAATTGGTTTACGATTAAGCTCTACCTCTGGATCAGGCTCAGGAATTGAACTCAACAATGAACGCGTGTAATCGTGCAAAGGATGATCATACACTTCATCAGCTGGTCCGATTTCAACCATCTTACCCCAGTGCAGCACACCAATACGGTCAGAAATATACTTAACCATTGAAAGGTCGTGCGCAATGAAAAGATACGTCAAATTGCGTTCCTTTTGCAATTTTTGCAATAGGTTAACGACTTGCGCTTGAATTGAAACGTCCAGCGCTGAAATCGGTTCGTCAGCAACAATGAAGCGTGGTGACATCGCCAAAGCACGGGCAATTCCGATACGCTGACGTTGTCCACCCGAGAATTCATGGGGATAACGATTAGCATGTTCTTTCTTAAGCCCAACCGTTTCTAGCATGTCATCAACAACTTTTGTTCGTTCATCAGCGCTGCTAACGAGACCATTCGCATCAAGTCCTTCAGCAATAATATCCTTGACCTTCATTCGCATATCTAATGATGCTTGTGGGTCTTGGAAAATCATTTGAACTTCTTGGTGGAACTGTTTTAAATCAGCCTTCTTTTTAATCTTGGTCACATCGGTACCATCATAGCGAACCTCACCAGCAGTTGGCGCATTCAACTTCATGATTGTACGTCCAATGGTGGTTTTTCCAGAACCAGACTCACCAACTAAACCAAAAGTTTCACCTTCATAAATGTCAAATGAGGCATTTTGAACCGCTAAAGTTTGGTTTTTACGTCCCTTGTTAAAGGTAATGTCTAGGTTCTTAATTTCAACCAGTTTCTTACGATCTTCTACCATCATCAAACTCCTATCTAGACAAAATTGCGGATGCATCTACTGGCTTAGCCTGTTTTTTATCCGCTTCAGGATGAGCTTGCTTGTACTTGGCCCAACGTTGTTGCACTGTCAAAGGTGGTACAACTTCAGGTGCATGTTCATCCAATAACCATGTCGCTGCAAAATGGGTTGGTGACAATTGGAAATAAGGTGGTTGCTTTTTTTCGTCAATTGCCAAGGCATACTTATTACGTGGTGCAAAAGCATCCCCAACTGGTGGGTTCAACAAATCAGGCGGTGTTCCTGGAATAGCTTCCAAGCTTCCCTTGTTGGTTTGTGTTGTTGGCATTGAGTTCAACAATCCCCATGTATATGGATGTTGTGGGAAACCATAAATTTCATCAATTGTTCCGACTTCGACAATTTGTCCAGCATACATAACTGCCACACGGTCTGCCATTCCAGCCACCACACCTAAATCATGGGTAATAAAGATAATTGAAGTCCCTAACTCACGTTGGATTTTTTTCATCAAGTCCAAAATTTGGGCTTGAATCGTCACATCCAAAGCGGTGGTTGGTTCATCAGCAATCAAAACCTCAGGGTTATCAATCAACGCAATCGCAATGACGATACGTTGACGCATTCCACCTGAAAATTGGTGTGGGTAATCATTAATATGAGCTTTTGCATTTGGAATACCAACTAGATTCATCATGTCTAGCGCTTTATCCCAAGCTTCTTTTTTACCCATACCTTGGTGCTTAATCAGTGGTTCTGCAATTTGTTGTCCAATTTTCATCGTTGGATCTAATGAAGTCATTGGATCTTGGAAAATCATCGCAATTTCAGAACCACGAATTGAGCGGAATTCATTTTCAGGTAAGTCAATGAGTTCCTTACCCTTAAATTGAATTGAGCCTCGTTCAATTTCCGCATTTTTAGCCAACAAGCCCATAATGGTACGCGTTGTCACTGACTTTCCGGATCCAGATTCACCAACTAAGGCTAATGTTTCGCCTTTTTCTAGATTAAAGTAGATATCACGAATCGCTTGCACGGCTCCGTTGTCAGTGTGGAAATTGATTTTTAAATCATTTACTTCAAGGATGTTTTCTGTCATTTCCCCTCTACTCCTTAATCACGTGTTCGTGGATCAAAGGCATCACGCAATCCATCCGCCAACAAGTTAAAGGCAATCATCAAAACTGACATCACGATTGCTGGGAATACTAGTTGATATGGATAGAATTGGAAGGCCGTTTGTCCATCATTCAGTAACGTTCCAAGTGACGCCATTGGCACGGGGATTCCGATTCCAATAAATGAAAGCAAGGCTTCAAAGAAGATTGCCGATGGAATCGTGAACATCAACTGCACAATAATGGTTGATGAAACGTTAGGTACTAAGTGGCGGAGCCCAGTTTTAATTGGAGAGGTTCCCAATGTGCGGGCAGCGGAAATAAAGTCTTGTTCTTTCAAAGACAAGACATCCGCTCGCACAAGTCGGGCCATCGACGTCCATGATGTTAATGAAATACCCAAGGCAATTGAGAATAGCCCCGGCTTCATAATCAAAATCAACAAAACAAAGACAACCAAATTTGGCACTGATGACACAATTTCAACAATTCGTTGCATCACCATGTCGACGCGGCCACCCTTCCAACCAGAAATCAAACCATATGAAACACCAAAGACTAAGTCAATTAGTGCCGCAATCAAGGCAACTTCTAGTGAGATACGTGTTCCATAAAGGACTCGCTTGAAAATATCACGTCCGAATTGATCCGTTCCAAAGATATGGGTTTCACCCTTCTTCACATTGGCGCGTTCGTACGCATTAAACTTTTCACCATCAATTTTTTGTTCTCCACGGAAACCAGGAATATTACCTGGAATACGTGGTGGCAAGTTTTGTTGCATCACATTTTGCTTAGATGTCGTCGTTGTATTGGCATACGGTACAGAAAGGAAAGCTCCTAGGAAAATCGCAATGATAATCCATAATGACACAAATGCTCCCTTATTCTTTTTCAAACGACGCCATGCATCCTGGGCAAAGCTCAATGATGGCTTTTCAATTGTTTCATCATTACGTTTACGGTCATTAGGCAGCAACTCGAAATCAGCTGCTGACACTTGATTTAATTCAGCCATTTTTCGTTCCTCCCTAATTTGCTAAACGAATTCGTGGATCAATCAATCCATACAAAATATCAGTAATCAATAGCACTACCATCAACATCATTGAGTAAACAATGGTAGTTCCCATAATTAATGGGTAGTCATTCGTCAAAATTGATGAGACGAATTGTCCCCCAATTCCAGGAATGGCGAAAATCTTTTCAATAACAACTGATCCAGTCATCAAGTTGACGGCCATTGGCCCAATCAATGTAACCAAAGGAATCAATGAGTTACGCAACGTGTGACGCCACACAATATCATTACTTGAAAGTCCCTTGGCACGGGCTAATTCAATATAATCCGATCCCATAACATCAACCATTTCAGTTCGAATGAAGCGGGCGGCTGTGGCCATTGGCTGCATCCCTAAGGCAATCGTTGGTAGGATTGTAAATTTAAACCCTTCCCAGCCCGCAATTGGCAACCAGTTTAACTTCAAACCGACGTAGTATTGCAAAAGAGCGGCGAAGACGAATGATGGAATTGAAACACCTAACACAGCTAAAATTGATAAAAATGTATCTGTCTTAGTATTACGATGCACAGCTGCAGCTGCTCCAAGTCCAATTCCGGCTACAATTCCAAACACTAGGGCTTGAATCCCCAATTGTGCTGAAGGCCCGATACGTTGGGCAATTAGCGTTGACACTGGTTGATTTTGGAATTGGAATGAATTTCCAAAGTTAAATTGGAGCGCATTCACTAAGTAATTCCAGTACTGCACAATTAAAGGCTTATCCAGTCCATATTGCGCTTCAATTACCTGACGTTGCGTATCTGACAAACGCTCAGCGTTTGCCAATGGTGACCCAGGCATTAATTTCATTAAGAAGAACGTTATTGAAATAATAATGATCAACGTTAACAAGATAATGCCTAGTCGCTTTAAAACATATTTAACCATTCCCGACATATCTGACAAACCTTTCTATCCTAATTAATCAGCAACCAAAGTACTTGATTGATGAAACAATATACTATTCCTTATAAGCCCACTTGAAATCATATGGTGCTCCAGATGGATGTGTTACCATCCCCTTTACACTTGGACGAACAAACGCAGCCTGTGAACGATAGTAAAGTGGGACAACTCCCATTTCCTTACTCATAATATGTTCGGCTTGCTTATAATCATTAAAACGCGCCTTAGGGTTATTCACATCAGGTCCATTCGCCTTATCAATCAAATCTGTATATTCCTTGTTGTTCCATGAACCTTCATTAAATGAGGCTCCTGCTTTATACAAATCTGAGAAGGTTGAAGGATCAGGGTAATCAGCACCCCAAAGTGAAATAACTGCTTGGAATTGCTTTTCACCAGAAAGTTGAATACGTTGCTTTGCTGGTACCGTTTTAATCGTTACTTTCAGTCCTTTAATATGTTGCAACTGATCTTGTAAGTATTGTGACGTCCGCTTTGCAGCATCACTATCATCTACCAACAACTGAACCGTCAACGATTTCTTACCAGTCTCTTTCAAGCCTTCATCGAACAACTTTTGTGCCTTAGGTAGGTCATAGCTTACAGCATCCTTAAGCGTAACTGACTTCGAGAAGTCTTCGCCGTTATTTGGGTCTTTAACCAACTTTGTTGCAGAAAAAGTTGTGGCTGGTGTCGCACTACCCGTTAGTACCTTATCCGTTAGGACATCACGGTCAATTCCGTAAGAAATTGCTCGACGAATATTTGTATTTTTAAATTCAGGAACAGTCTTTTCATTTAACTGCAAGTAGGCAGTTGTTGCTGAAGGGATTGTTGTGTATGCCTTATTGTGTCGAGAGGCTGTTACTTGTTGTGGTGACAAGGTGGTGAAATCAATGGTATTAGACTTATATAAATTATATCCAGTATTTTGATCAGCAATCGTCTTAATCACTAATTTCTTTGTTTTCACAGCATCTTTGTCATAATACTTAGGATTTTTTTCATAAGTTACGACATCGTTAGAGCCGTTCCAATCCTTTTGAACATATGGTCCAGATGAAAGTAAGTACTTTGATTGCGTCCCATAATTATTACCAGTCTTCTTAACAAAGGCTTCATTCTGTGGGAAGAAAGGTGCCATTGGTAACATTCCTACCAATTGTGGCAAAGGACGTTCCAAATCAACCTGCAAGGTGTTATCGTCAACGGCCTTAACCCCTAGTTTAGAAAGATCCTTTTCTTTACCTGCTTGAATGGCATCAGCATTCTTGATTCCTGAGTACAAGTAGGCGTACTGTGATCCTGTCTTTGGATCATTGGTACGTTGCCAACCATAAACAAAATCCTTAGCAGTCAACGGGTCACCGTTCGACCACTTTAGATTGTGGCGAAGCTTGAATGTATAATGTAGGCCATCCGCGCTCTTTGTGTATGATTCCGCCAAAGCTGGCTGTGGATCATCATTTTTATCTGCTCGAAAGAGACCATCATTTGTTGCAGTCAATCCATCAAAGTCAATTGCTGCTGTTACTTTTGAGGGGTCCATCGTACTTAATGGTGCCATCTCCGTCCAATTAATTGTTTTGTACTTATCAGCACTTACTGTCGTTTGTGACAGCACCGTCCCTGCTAAGACAAAACCAGCCGCAACGACTAGCGGCTTTTTAATACCTTTTTTCATAATCCTTCCCCCAACCATATCTTTATGAGAGTACTTTTCGCTATTCGTCAAATATACCGTTAACATTCGGGGTTGTCAATGGAAAAAAATCTCATTTAACTTTACTTTAGTCGCTTTACAATCACGTTTTGATTTTTAGAATCTCTCATTCTAATTTCAAAACATGCTCACTTAATGCTTTCTGTGTCACTTGTTAATAAAAGATGAATTTATCTACTATTGTATGTCCCCTACATACTTTAGCCAGGTATTTGAATTTGATTCATTGCGTGTCCCCCAGCTTTGTTTTATAATGATTACTAATATGGAGGAGGTATTTATGAAAAAGGTTTTTCAGTTTGGTTATATTTTAATGGGACTCTTAATTATCGGAGTTGGTGCGTCACTACTTAGTGTTGGTGGTCTTGGGGTTGACCCATTTACTGCCTTCAACATGAGTTTGGCTGATCGCTTACACCTTACACTTGGTGTAACGCAATTGTGCATGAACTTGGTACTTTTTGTTTATGTCTTCCTTAATGACAAAACAAGCATTGGTTGGGGAACAATTATGAACATGACCCTTGTTGGTGTGTTCATTCAATATATCTCAGACTTTTTGCAACAATACAACCTTGGTTCAGTTGGCTTTTGGGGAAAGTTATTGATTCTAGTTATTGGAATCGTATTCTTTACGCTTGGAGCTGCTATCTACATGTCAGGAGACATGGGAGCTGCCCCATACGACTCAATCGCACCAATTTTAACAAAGCAACTACACGGTGAATACAATATCATCCGTAGTTGGCAAGATATTACTTTCGTTGTGCTAGCCTTTGTACTTGCTGGTATGCACCACGTTGGTTTAGGTACGATTGTGGCTGCCTTTGGTTCAGGTTCTTTGATTGCTGTTTGGACAAAATTGCTACCAAAGTTCCCCGCACAAAGCTTCTTCAAGAACAAGTAATTTGATATAGGACATTTTCAATATTAATATTAAATTTAATATTGGTATGACGTGAGCAAAGCCCTGCCATTATTAAATGGTTTTGGCTTTGCTCTTTTATTTTACACGGAGGTGAAAATCATGATTGAACCATTCCTACTTGGAACTTATACAAAGAAAGATAGCGAAGGTATCTACCGCGTTGAGCTTGATACTGAAGCAAAAAAACTGCAAAACCTCACACTTCTCGCTAAAGAAAGCAATCCAACTTATGTGGCTGAATCAAAAGATGGTATTATTTATGCCGTTTATGATCAAGAACGCATGGGTGGTATTGCTGCCTACCGTCCCGATGGTGATGGTAAGTACAAGCTTATCAACAAGGTCCTTGAGACAGGCGCACCTGTTTGTTATGTTGGGTTCGATGAAGATCGCCAACTCATTTACGGTGCTAACTACCATAAGGGTGAGTTAAATACCTATACTGTACTCGAGGATAAAGGGGTCGGACCTGCAACGTCATTCTACCACCATGACAAGACTGGGCCACACCCTAACCAAGACGCACCACATATCCACTATACGAACTTGACACCAGATGGTCGGTTAATCGTTTGTGATTTAGGAACTGACCAAGTCTATATTTATGATGTTGAACCAAATGGTTTACTCTCAACTCGTTCAATTTATAAAGCCCAACCTGGGACAGGCCCTCGTCACGTTGTCTTCAATCCAAATGGTAAATATGTTTACCTAGTCGGAGAACTTGACTGTAGTGTTTCAGTCCTTGAATATAAGGATACTGGTGATTTGGTCTTCGTCGATAAGTATTACACTAAGCCAGATGATTGGCATGAATTCAATAGTGCTGCCGCTATTCGTTTCAATGAAAAAACCAACACACTTTATGTTTCAAATCGTGGACACGATTCAATCGCAGTCTTCAAGGTGACTGAAGATGGTCGTAAGCTTGAATTAATTCAACGTATTCACACAGAAGGGCATTTCCCACGTGACTTCAATATTGATCCTTCTGGTCAATTCCTTGTCGTTGGTCACCAATTCTCAGACAACCTCTCATTGTTTGAAATTAGTGAAGACGATGGTACGCTGACACTTTTGGACGATACATTCTACGGTCCTGAAACGGTCTGTGTTTATTTCGAATAAAGTACGCAAAAAAAGCTGATCTGTTAATAAACAGATCAGCTTTTTTTGTGTCTTTATATTATGAAACCATTCGACGATCGATATAACTACCAATTTGGGAAATCGTAAAGTTCAAGATAAAGTACAGAATTGCCAACATCAAGAACATCGGAATAATTTCCATTGGCTTTTGGGCATAGATTGTTTGTGCTCGGAAAGTCACTTCTGGCAACATAATAATTGTTGCCAATGACGTATCTTTAATCAACGAAACAAATTGTGACACGATTGGTGGAATCATTTTCTTATACGCTTGTGGTAAGAGAATATGCCACAGAGCCTGGTAAAAGTTCAACCCGTTTGAGAGTGCCCCTTCAAGTTGCCCCTTTGGAACAGCCTTAATACCAGAACGCACAATTTCAGCCAACATTGCCGATTCGAAAATCGTCATCGCAACAATTGTCGAAACCGTCACATTAAAGTGAACACCAATTCGTGGTAACGCAAAGTACGTGAAGAAAATAATCAACAAGAGTGGCAAATTACGAATCATATCAATGATAAATCCCACGATTGCTGAAAGATATTTCACCTTCATATAGCGAATCACGCCCAGAATTGATCCAATAATGAAACTAAAAATAATTGAGATTACTGAAACTTCAATCGTTACCCACAATCCAGTTAGAAGGAAACGCATATTAATCCATGAGTATGCTTGTAAAAAGTCTTGCATTTATCTTCTCCTCCTAACGGTCTGTTTTATTCTCAAGATAACGCATGTAATAGCTCAAAGGCAACGTTAGAATGAGATAGAAAATAGCAACGATAATATATGGTCCAAATGTATCAAACGTTAGTTGCGAAATCATATTGGCTTGATACATCAAATCCAACCCCGCTACGAAAGCCAATACCGATGAATTCTTAATCAAATTCACAAACTGGTTTCCCAACGGTGGAATCACCAAACGAATTGCTTGTGGCAGCACCACATAACGCATTGCTTGCCACCAACTTAATCCATTCGAACGCGCGCCTTCATATTGCCCAGAATCAACTGAGTTAATTCCAGCACGAATCGTTTCGGCAATAAAGGCTGACGTATACAAAGTCAATCCAATCGTTCCAGAAACAAAGCCGTTTAAGTTCAACACTTTCGCCACAACAACGTAAAAGAACATTGTGATAACCAACAGTGGAATATTACGGACGACTTCAATATAAATTTTACCTACAATATTAGCAAAGCGGTTCGGTACAATTTGCAAAAGGGCAAACCCTAAACCTAAAATAGTTGATCCGATTAAAGCAATGACACTTGATAAAATCGTCCAACCAAAACCAGTAAAGAACTCACTGGCGTGACTTGTAAATAGTGTCCACATTACTCAGTGACCTCCTTCCAGTTCATACCTGGAACATCGTTAAACCATTTCTTGGCCAACTTATCATATGAACCATCCGCCTTCATCTCGTCAATCGCCTTATTAATTGCTTTGGTCAATTTTGGATCAGCCTTATCTACAGCAACACCATAAGGTTCAGTCGTAAAGTTACCACCAACGACTTTGACATTATGATTATCAACAGCCATTCCATAGAGAATACTGTTATCTGTTGTTAGGGCGTCCCCCTGGCCTGATTCAAGCGCAGTTAATGCCGTTGCGTAATCAGGCAATGCCACGACCTTGGCCTTGGGAGCGAACTTTTTCACATTTTCAATTGAATTAGACCCTTGGACACCCAATATGCGGGCGCCCTTATGATTCAAATCTTTGATTGATTTCACATCACTCTTCTTCATTACCATCAAAGCTTGACCCGCATTGAAGTATGGTTCTGAAAAATCAACAACCTTTTTACGTTCAGGTGTAATCGTCATTGTCGCGATAATCGCGTCAATGTTACCATTCAAAAGCATTGGGACACGTGTTCCAGAAGTGATTTGCGTTAATTCAGGTTTAGCTTTCGGATCAATGCGCTTCGTAATCGCTTTTGCCATATCAATATCGAAACCTTCTAATTTTCCAGTTCGGATATTAGTCAATCCCATTAACTTAGTATCACCCTTAACACCCCAATTCATGGTATGTGTTTTTTTAATTCGGTCATACGTTTGGTTCTTCGCTGCCGTCTCCGCTTGTACAGGGCTTGTTGCAACCCCACTCACAAACAGACCAGCTGCCAAGAAACCTAACGTAAGGCCGGCTACTTTCTTAATCTGCATGGTCGCTCCTCCTTAATGCACAATTTGTGATAGGAAATGACGAGCCCGTGGTTCCTTAGGATTTTCAAAGAATTCAGCAGTTGGTGAATCTTCAAGAATCTTTCCATCGGCCATGAAAATAACACGGTCCGCCACTTGCTTTGCAAATCCCATTTCGTGTGTCACAACCAACATGGTCATAGATGAATCTTGCGCAATTTCACGCATAATCTTCAAAACACCATTAACCATTTCAGGGTCAAGTGCAGATGTTGGTTCATCAAACAAAAGCGCCTTAGGCTTCATGGCAAGTGAACGTGCAATCGCAATTCGTTGTTGTTGTCCACCTGACAATTGCGCTGGGTATTTATTAGCTTGATCAGCAAGGCCCACGCGATCCAACAAGCCCATGGCAATTTTTTTATTTTCGTCTTCATCACGGTGCAAGACTAAACGTGGTGCTAGCATAATATTTTCGAGAATTGTCTTATTTTCATATAAATTAAAGTGTTGGAAGACCATCCCAACGTCTTTACGAAGACGGTTTAAATCAGTCTTTGGGTCAGCCAAGTCCTGATTATTGACGATTAATTGTCCCCCTTCAATTGACTCTAAACCATTTACAGTTCGAATTAATGTCGACTTTCCTGAACCAGAAGGTCCAAGCAAAACCACCGTTTCACCGGCTTCAACTTCTAAATTGATATCGTGCAAAGCATGGAAATCTCCATAATACTTTTCGACATCCTTAAACTCGATCATTGACATCGGGGTGTCCTCCTAAAAATAAACTTACTTAACTTAAAATTTGCTAAGTAATTACAAAGCAACCTGATATAACCACACAGATTATACCGGGAAACGTACTCGCATATATTGTTGTACTATCATCATCTTAATCTCAAATACTACAATTTGTCAAACAAAAAAATCTGTCTAACGACAGATTTTCTCATCTTAAATTCACTTTTTAATTAAATTCAGATTTACGACTTCTTTTTATAAGCTAGCTCGACCTTTAAATCATAAGGGTCTTGAATTTCAGTTAAGCCGGAACGACCTTTGACATGCGCTGGTCCCCCTTGCAAGAGTGCCGTCGCAATATACAAATCATATTTTTCTAGAGCGGCTTCAATCGGCTGGAGACCAACTTCCTTCACGACACCTAAACGTTTGGCCGACATTTCATTCAAACCACCGTAAACGGCAAGTCCATCTGGTTCCTGCTCAAGACGATAATATGGCAATGGAATTCCATCGCCATTGGCATAGATTTTTGATTGTCCTTGTTCAAGCAAAGCCTGTTGCTGTGCCTCGGATAACCCTTTATAGTCCGCCTGCACTAACTGATTAGCTTGCAATGCTTGTGCCATCTCATTTAAAGTTGCCTTCGTTTCATTGTCTAGTTCAACAGTTGCAGGTAAAACATCCTTTTGATTATAGATACCATTAGATGGGACAAACTGCACATTTGCTTCAGCCATATTCTGCTCAGCTTCTGCTTCTTCACGCTCGCCTAGCACTTTTGCAATATAAGGCGAAACATCGAATTTCATATGTTTATTTGTGAAATAGTAATAAAAATTAACAATCGCAAAATACAAAATTCCGATAAAGGCAGCTCCAAGCAACGCACTTCGTAAGTAGGCATGGTTTTTGAAGTATGAAAAGGCTAGATACAAAATATAGGTATCTCCCACAAATGCTAGAACTGTATAAATACGACCTTTTAATTTAGCATTCACATTCAAATAGCCTAGGTAGTGATTAATTAAGTCTAAAGTTGATAGCATCCTTAATTCCCCCTTTGTCCATTGCTAGTCGATGTTGCAGAGGCTTCAGATGGCGTGGTATTTGATGTTGACCCAGAAGACGTATCTGCGGTTGATGAACTAGTTTCAGAAGAAGTGTCTGATGTTGAGTCAGAATTTTCTGTTACGGAACTAGATGCCGACGACGTTGACTCTCGTTTGGTCTCATCAGCATTTGTCGCACTCGTGTCCCCTGCTTGTTCAGTCGTTGCTTTATCTTCACTGGCCGATGCTTCACTAGCTTTCTTTTTTGACTCACTGACCTTTTCACGTGACTCACTCACTTTTTTACTTGAAGCGACTTGCACACGTGTTGGTCCCCCATTATGTGTATTCGTCGTCACATTAACAACAGCATTTCCGGCACTTAACGCTAGGATAATCGACACTAATGCCACTGGTGTGACAAAAGGTGGTGTTCGATAAGTCATGTTAACTCCCCCAAAATTACTTAATCTTTAATCATTTTGGATGGATGCTTGCACAATGGCATCAATCTTGTTTTTGGTTTCTTCCCAGTCATCATTTTCAACAACATGGGCCTGTGCTTGTAAATTCTCTGGAATCTGTGTATCTCGTACGTATTCTTCACTCGATAGACGTTCATGAATTTTTTGAACATCATCTCCACGTTTAACCAGACGTTGATAGAGATCATGTTCTTTTGAAACAGTTAAATAAATAACAACGACTTCATCGGCCGGTAATTCCTCTAGATATGTGGCTGCCCCTTGTGTGTCTAGGACAATCGTAATCAATGGATTTTTCTCGAACGCACGTTCTAACCCCTCTCTAGAAGACCCATATTGATTTCCGTCATAGGTCACCTGTTCAAGATAATGGTTTTGGGCGAAAGTATCATGTGATTCAAAATAATAATCAACCTGATCCATTTCACCTGCACGTGGTTGACGCGTTGTATGCGTCACTACTTTGGGCATTTCATAGAATTCATTTAAGTATTTTGTCACAGACGTTTTACCTGTTCCAGTATTTCCTGTGACAACAAAGACTTTACGTTTCAAAATAGTTTCTCCTCAATCTCACTGGCCAGTATTAGCCGATTGGCAGATGCACCAAGTGCTTCACACCTAGAGCTAAAAGAACGACCAAAATCAATTTAATCACGAGTGGCATAAGAAAGGCTAAAAATCCTGTCGATAAAGCCACTGACATTGATAAATGTGCCGCAAACCCTAACCAAATCGTCCCCAAAGCCAGTTGAAGCACGGCTGCAAGCCCATTACTAAGGACCAACATTGTCGTCGTTTGATATCGCATCATCAGCGGACTAATCACTAATGGAAATACGAGCATTGCCAACAAATACCCCCCGGTAGGTGCTACAAAACTCGCTAAGCCGCCATGAAATCCTGCAAAAACAGGTAATCCCATTAAGCCAATCGCTAGATACCCACCGACTGAAAGGAGCGCAATTCGAGTCGTTGTAATACTGGCAATTAGTGGCACAATTAATGTTTGCATGCTAATTGGGACCATCCCCATTGGAATTGAGAATGGGGCAATGATACTGATAATGGCGGCAAACATCGCCGCTAATGTGAGTTCTCGAACTTTCATGTTTTTCTCTCCGTTAGCTTAAATTGACCTTGGTGATTTCACCTGCGTTATATGCCTGACGACCGTACTGCGTCGCTAGGACAATCCGTCCATAATCATCGACATCCACGACTTTTCCTATGATCGAATCATGTCCATGTTGAAGCGTGACCTCTTCTTGTGAAATGAAACAATTTTGCAAGTACTGTTGGCGTAATTGCGAAAAGTCTATTTGAATCGCAGCCAGACATGCCTGACTCAGTTGACTGATGAGGCGTTCACGATCAACTGAGTCCGTTGTTAACCCACCCATTTTTGTTTGCAGTTGCGCTGGAATATCACGTGCTTGTAAGTTGATACCCATACCAATCACGACAAACCCTAGATTTCCGTTAGTTGGGGGTTGCACTGTTTCCACCAAAATACCAACTACCTTACGCTCATGCAAATAAAGATCATTTACCCACTTAATGCCCAATGAAATCCCGAGCTCGGACTGGATAACTTTTTGAATTGCAACCGCGGTGTTTAAGGTTAAGGTTTCTGGATGTTGCCACTGCTGCGTCGTTACTTGTGTCATTACCGTCATGTAGATACCAACATCAGCTGGAGAATAGAAGGCACGATCTTGTCGTCCATAACCTGCCGTTTGTTCATTTGCAACAACTAAGCCTGGCACAAGTTGTTGTTTATCTGAAGCCTGCTGTATTTGTTGTTTGGCGATGGTATTCGTTGATGAAATAACATCGAATACATTGACATTGAAGTCAGGTAATTCCGCTTCAATTTTTTCTGCATCTAGTTTCAAAACCGTGCCCCCTCATACCTGCTCGAAGTCTTTAATTGCCACGCAAAAATTGAATCAATGGATTCCAAATATTTGAAACAAACCAGTTTGAGGCATTATGCGCATCGTCTTCATTTTTAAAATCACTCGCACCAGCCATCTTGTTATTTGTTGTTTTAGTTAATTTATCAGACAGCGCACTTGTACGTGAAACAATTGATTTTGCCCCTGAAATTGGTGCCTGGTTATATTGTTGCAAAGCCATTGATAGTTGGTTCATTTGATCATCTGAAACGTCATTACGAATATCACGTTGTTCTAAATTAACCGTTAGTTGATTATAGACAACATTAATATCAATCGTATCGCCCGTTTGTCGGCGTTTAGCCAATTCTCCCGCAGTCATGGTAATCGCTGACGTCAATTTACCAATATAGCGATCATTCATATTGTTCGGCGCAATCCCATTGATTGTCGCCTCCATCACCCGATTAGCTGCTGCCGTATTCGTTGGGTCCAGTGGTGCGCCATCATCAGCTAGCGCCTGATAAACACCCACCAAACCATCGGTACCGAGAACACGCTTATCGGAAGTAAACGTCATAATCAAGTCCTTAGCCCCACCTAGGGTTGCTGCCATGGCGTACTCTTGCGCAAAGACATGCGTAATATTTTTATCACCTTCAAAATTTTCAATATTAACCAAGTTACCAGTATTATCTTTAGCTGGGGCAACTGAGACCGAAGCCACCATATCGGATTTTTTCAATTGAGTTAGTCCCAGATACTTAGCATCGCTCACTTGTGTGACAAGCTTTTGATAGTTGTCATTAATACCTAAAGTCTGAGCTACTTGGGTTTTTTGAACCGCTCCCGCCCCGTATACGACATAAGGTTTCGATAAAGCTTTTTCTTGGATGATGCCCTGATTTTGATCTGCCTGCGTGCGTGAGCCGATCATCAGAACACCGAGCATGAGGGCACCCATGGTCAAACTTAATTTGGCAAACTTTGTGTCTATTTTCATGGTTACTCCTTTATTTCGGAATCATTTTTATTCGTGATTATCAATTTGACATACTTTATATTTTAGCATTATTTGGACGAGCTGCGTCTAGCAACCGCAATCCTAACTAAAATTATAACATTATCCCCTCTCACGAACTCGCCATCTCAAGCGCAAAATAAAAATTGGTCTGGAAAACTTTTCGGAATTTCCAAAAAAGTCTGCCAGACCAATTCATTTAAAAGGTGTTTAGTTGTTTGCTAATTCGTACATAGCATTGGCAAAAATAGCCATGGCACGTGTCAAATCAGCGACTGGGAAGAATTCGTCAGCTTGGTGCATTGTATCAGGAACACCTTCAAACATAGCACCAAAGGCAACGCCACGCTTCAACAAGCGACCAAATGTTCCCCCACCGATAACACGTTCACCCGCAGGTAAACCAGTGTGATCACGGTAAACATCAAGCAATGTTGAGACAAGTGGATCATCACCAGGTACGTAGTGCGGTACCATGGCGTGACCTTCATTAGCAGCAGTAGCGGCAAAGTTCGTTGGAATAGCTGCACTGATCTTTGCTTCAATATCATCAGCTGTAATGTTCTGTGGGTAACGGATGTTGATGTCAACAAAGCCATCTTCACCGTCGGTAAAGCGTTGGATACCCACGTTCATTGATAGATCACCCATCAAATCATCGTGCGTTGCAATACCAACCTTAGTTCCAGTTGTATCATCATGCAATGTACCACCAAGGAAATCTAGGAATCCTTGCGCATTGCCACCAAAATCAGCTTCCTTCAAGAAGTTAGCTAAATAAGTTCCCGCGTTTTCACCAGTTTCCGGTGACGCACCGTGAACTTGGTGTCCGAAGAAAGTAAAGTCAACACGGTTATCATTCACTTCTGCTTCACCCTTAACACGTGATTCTTGTGCAAGATACTTGTCCATTTGAGCAACAAGCGCTTCAGGATCTTCAGTTTCAACAACCGCCTTAGCAACACCAGGAACCATGTTTGGTCGTTCACCAGCAGAGAATGAAATTAGACGTGTTGTTCCTTCGTTATTTCCAGCAAAACGAACAACAGTAGATCCGTTACCCTTTTCACCGTTAATAATTGGGAATTCTGCATCCGGTGAGAATCCCATTGTAGGTTCACCGTAGGCTTCAAAGAAATCATCCATACCAGTCCAGTCAGATTCTTCGTCAATTCCAACGATGAAGACCAACTTACGCTTCAAAGGCACTTCCATATCTTTAAGCATCTTTAGAGCATAGTATCCAGCAAATGAAGGTCCCTTATCATCAGAAGAACCACGTCCATATAGACGACCATCTTCAATAACGGGTGTCCATGGATCCTTAGTCCAACCATCACCGGCTGGCATGACGTCCAAGTGACCAATGATGGCAACTGATTCTTCTGCATCCTCAGGTCCCAATTCAGCATAGGCAACTAAATTGTGGTAGTTACCTGTACGGAAACCGTCGCGTTCAGCAATTTCCAAGAACTTTTCCAAAGCTGCTTTTGGTCCAGGTCCCAAAGGCGCATCTTCAGTTGCTGCCGCATCGTCACGGACAGACTTAATCATCATCATATCTTCCAAATCAGCCAATAAGTCATTTTCGTACGTTAATGACTTTGCTAACCATTCTGTTGCTTTAACCATTATTCTCAGTCCTCCATTTTTCACATCTTGCTCACTATTATACGCTATTTTTTTAATTTGCGCGCTGGGTAGCGCCTGATTAATCAAGATTACTTTGATAACGTCCCATGAAGTTCGCCATACCATCAGCTAACAGTGATGGTCGGACAACATAGTTGTAACCTGCCATTTGCTCAGCCAAAGCTGAGTGCGCATAAACCGCGGCTTGCACCGTGTGTGATAGACTTAGCTTAAATTGGCCAACAAAAGCGGCAACAATTCCTGCCAAAACGTCACCCATACCACCGATTGACTGATATGGTCCGCCAACCATGATTTGTTGTTGTCCCTCGTTATTATAAATCATGGTGTGATGTTGCTTAAGGACCAGAACATCGACATTTAACATCGATCGCTGGACATCATTCAATTCAATTTCATCTTGATAGTTCAATTGAATATTACTGAGACGTGCCCATTCCATTTGATGGGGCGTAATTACAGTATATGTGTCCCGCGGAAAACTCAAGTGTTCATTTGCCACAATCGTCAAGGCTGACCCATCAGCAACTAATACCTGTTTGGCGTTCATCTGCATTAAAACGCGCTTGACCAAAGAAACCGCATAGTCTGTTAACCCCATGCCCGATCCCATTAAAACAACGTCACTTTTATCTATTTGTTCCATTAAGACGTCCAAATCAGTCCAGTCGACAAACATCGCCTCAGGGACACGACTATGCAATGCTGTTCGATTAACGGCATCAGAGGCTACTGTCACCAATCCAGCGCCTGAAGATACAGCAGCTTGAGCAGCCATGGTAATCGCCCCACCATATTGTTTGTCACCACCAATTAAAAGAACTCGACCAAAATCGCCCTTATAACTATCAGCCGGCCGTTTAACAATGACCTCATTTAAAATGTCCTCAGTAATTTGTTTGACCATGGTGTTATCTCCAAATTCTCTATTCTATATAATTTCATTATACCATTTTAAGGCGATAAAATTAGTTTCCTTTGCAAATCAAAAAGCGTGATGACCTGATAGTCATCACGCTTTTGGTTAGTTCAAAGACATCCGATATTCCTGTAACAGTCCTTCACGAACACCAGAAGCAGAGAAAATCACCTCTTTGGCTCCAGTTTCCTGAATCAACGTCACTAAGGGCAATAACCCACTGACGATAATGTCCGCCCGATTCGCTTCTGCGCCTAGGGCTGCTTCTCGCTCAGAACGCGTCGCATGCACCAGTTCAGTAAATGTTTCCAATACCTCCGCTGTTGACATGCGATAACCATGGAAATCTTTTTTGACATCAAAGCCTTTACGCATTTGATTCAAACGTGCCAATGAACGATTTGCACCGCCCAATAAAATAATCGGCAGAGCATCCGTACTATCAGCTTCAGCAATCCAAGGTAACCGCTCATATTGGTCAGTCACATAATCAGAAGCTGCTACTAAATTTTGGTCACTAATCATTGGATCATTAAGATGAAACTTTTCAGCTAAATTGACGGCACCAAAAGGCAAACTAATAAAGTTAGCTGCCATGCGTTCTTCAATGCCAACTAATTCAACACTCGCACCACCTGTATCAAGAAGCCAAGCATTATCAACATCTAACGCACACATTGCACCCAAATAATCATAATAGGCTTCTTGATCACCTGATAGAACTCGCACATCAATTCCTGTCACATCGTACACCCGTTGCAAAAAATCATCTTGATTGGTTGCTTCACGAACAGCGGCAGTGGCAATTCCTTCTAATTCAATGTCAGGATAACGTTCATACTCCTGCTTAAAAATCGTCAAAGCTTCTAAGACACGGTCCATAGCTGCTTCAGTTAAGGCACCACCGTTTTGGTCCATTCCCTGTGCTAAACGCGTATCTAACTTACGTCGCTTAATTTCAGTGAATTGCCCATCTTCATTCAATTCCTCAACCACTAATCGTGTTGAGTTTGATCCTAAATCAATGACCGCTAAGTAACTCATCTTTTACCTCTTTTTAGCCCCAGTAATTAATGCCCATGGCATCACGCACTTCATGCATGGTTTGATCTGCCTTAATTCGCGCTTGTTCTGAACCTTCAGCAAGCATTTGCAAAACGGCTGGTCGATCTTGCGCAAACATTTCACGTCGATCACGAATTGGTGCTAGTTCGGCGTTTAATACTTCAAATAGATACTTTTTAATCTTCATATCACCCAAACCACCAGCGCGATATTGATCCTTTAATGTTTCAACTTGAGCCTTATCTGGATCAAAGACGTCTAGATAAGTAAAGACCATGTTCCCCTCAACGTGACCTGGATCAGCCACTTGAATATGCTCTGGATCAGTGTACATTGAACGGACACGATTCCATAATGTTTCTTCATCATCACTCAAGTAGATGCAGTTATCCAATGACTTAGACATCTTGGCATTACCATCTAATCCTGGCAAACGTCCTTGACCCTTAGGCGGAAAGACCCCCTCTGGTTCAACTAAGATATCTGCACCATACGCATTGTTAAATGAACGGACAATCTCACGCGTTTGTTCCAACATTGGTTCTTGATCATCACCAACTGGAACAACTTGACCCTTAAACATCGCAATATCTGCTGCTTGAGAAACAGGATAGTTAAAGAATCCCGCTGGGATACTTTCACCAAATCCTTTTTGTTGGATTTCAGACTTAACGGTTGGGTTACGTTGCAAACGTGCCACTGAAACCAAATTCATAAAATATTCTGTTAATTCTGACAATTCTGGTACGGCTGTTTGTACAAAAATCGTTGATTTCTTAGGATCTAGCCCAACTGCCAAGTAATCCAAGGCCACTTCAAGCAATGAATTTTGAATCTTTTCAGGATCCCGTGCATTATCAGTAAAGGCTTGTTTATCGGCAATCATAATGTATGGATCATACTCACCGGAATTTTGCATTTCTACACGGGTCTTTAACGAACCGACATAGTGCCCAATGTGTAATTTACCAGTGGGGCGATCACCTGTAATTAGTACTTTTTTTTCTGCCATGTTTTCATCCCTTATGCTTTATTTTCTAATACGTAACTGTTATGTCTTATCCATTGTAAAATTATTTTGTATGGATAACAACCATCGTCCAACCTTATTCAAGAAAAGTTAGCGTATCTGCCACTTTTGTAATCAGTTGCGTAACCGGACCCACACTTATTAAAGCTAATTCGTGCATGGCTCGTGAGGCCAATGTATAAAGTAGGCCGGTTGACGTTTCATCAGGGTAGTTTTCTTGCGACACATCATAACCAATCACCGCATCAAATTCCAACCCCTTCGCTAAGTATATTGGCAACACTAAGACATTTGACGTCCAATTACGATCATCAGCATTTAATAACTGGTGTGGTCGATTATTTTGGTCTAAGAAAGCACTCACAACTTCTGCTTGGTCCTGCGTCTTGGTCAAGATTGCGACCGTTTGCTGTGTATTAAGGAGCCGATCCAAAGTTTGCGTCAAAGCATCAGCTACCTCAACAGACGTCGTTTGCTTTAATGTTGGTTTTTCACCTAGCCGTTGGAACGTTTGAATACTATCTCCATCAGGTAGGAGTGCTTTAGCAAAGTTCATGATTTGTTGCGTTGATCGATATGATTTATTTAATTTAATCAACCGGCGTTGCTTCACTTGAAAAGCATCAGCATAGGCTTGCATAAGTTCCTCAGGCGTTTGTACGGCTCTAAAGAGCGCTTGTTCAGCATCTCCTAGTAATGTGAATTTGGCATTTGGAAAGGCGTGTTTCAGGTAGAGCATTTGAATCATCGCATAGTCTTGCATTTCATCAACGAAAACATATTGCATGAATTGATTCGTCCCACTTCCAGTCATCAAATCTCGCAAAAATAGTAGTGGCACGGCATCTTCATAATCGATTTGATGTTGCTCAACTTGATTTTCAAAGCGTTGTTGCTTGGTTAACCACCATTTTCCATCAATTCCGGCGAAGGCTGTTTCTGCTAAATACGCTAAGAAATCAGAGAATTGCCGATAGACATCAATAAACTGTGTATTATATAGCGCATCATCCAGTGGCTGCAGCGTCTGTGTTAGATAGGCCCCAGCAACTTGGTCTAGGGTTGCATCTAAATCAACATCTGCTTCACTGAAAGCCTCAACATCATCGTCCTCATTCAATAACTGGTGATATTGCGTGTCATCTAACTGATTCAGTGCATCCAATACCCAATCGGCTTGGCGGAGTTCAACCATTTGATTTTGCAACAGTTCCATAAAATGTTTTTTGGTTTGCTGCATCCGACCCATAACTGAATAGGCAGCTGGTAATTGAGCAAAATAGTCCGCAAATTCAGTTTGCGTGAACCATTTTTCACCATTAAAATAAACATCTGTAAATTGCACTTGATCAGGTGCTAATTGTGCCAAGTAGGCCTGCAAGGCATCTTTGAGTTCAGCGCTTTCCATAGCCGTTTGCAACTGTTGTCGAATTGCTTGAGGCTGATGTTGATCTTGTTCGTATTGATTAAACAGAGTCTGCACCGTTAACCCTTGCAAACGGGCACTCAAGAACTCACTCATCGTCACCTGACGCATATTACGCTCACCTAAGGAAGGCAAAACATCCGCAATATAACTTGAGAAAAGACGGTTCGGAGAAAACAGCACAATTTGATCGGAATTTAAGTTTTCGCGGGCGTGGAACAATAGAAAAGCAATTCGTTGCAGAATTGCTGACGTTTTCCCTGACCCAGCAACCCCTTGAACTACCATCAAATCGCTAGTGGTGTCACGAATAATTTGGTTTTGCTCTTGTTGAATCGTTGCCACAATATTGTGCATTGTTTGGTCATTTTGTTGGCCTAACGCATATTGCAACATCTCATCCCCAATCGTGACATCGGTATCAAACATATTAATAATGTCACGACCTTCAATGGTATATTGACGCTTTTTAGTTAATTCAGCTTGCTGGTCACCCATCGGCGTTGGGTAAGTCACTGGACCTAGTGATCCGTTGTAGTATACCCCGCTAATCGGCGCCCGCCAATCATTAATCAAAAAATCGTTGTCACTATCCTGCAGTGAAGCTAAACCAATGTACAACGTTTCAGGATCACCGTCTTCAATAATGTCAACACGACCAAAATAAGGGCTCGCCTCCAACGTATGCAGGGTTGTCACAATCTTTTCCATGATTTGTTCTGTTTCAGTCACCCGCGCCACAATGTTTCGTTGTTGCTGGATTTCTGCGTTGGTCTCCATGGTGTCATCTTCTTCAATGGTATTAATTGAGGTGTTAGCGCCATAATTTGATTCCACTGCAAATGTTTCAGCATGGGCTTGTTCATAGTCAGCTTGTGCCCCGACTAATTGTGTCTCAATTTCATCAACAACCCGATTTAACCGATCTGATTCAATCTGCCACTCTTTTTCTTCCATGTTTACCCTCACTTTTTAAGACGAAAAGGCATTGGATAACTCACCCAATGCCTTTTTTATTTACGCTAATCCCAAACTAATTTGCAAAGCTTGATCAAGTTGCGCAACAACTTCGCTTGGAATTTCACCAATTCTATCTTGCAAACGCCGCTTATCAATCGTGCGGACTTGTTCGCCTAATATGACCGAATCTCGATTGATACCAGTATTTGAAATTTCTGATGGCAATCCAACATGAGTCGGTAATTTTGGCTTATCAATTTGTGCTGTAATCGGTACCATAATCACCGTTGGTGCATGGTGGTTACCAACATCATTTTGAACAATCACAACGGGGCGTTGTCCCCCCTGTTCAGATCCGACTACTGGTGATAACTCTGCAAAAAAAATATCACCACGTTTAATCTCAACTTGCTTTCCCATCTCTACTCCTAATCAACAATTTGGCGTGGCAACCGTGGTGCCATACTGGTCGCAATTTCATATGGAATGGTTTGCGCTTGTTGTGCCAAGTCATCTAACGTAATTTCACAATCACCGACTCGACCAAGCAAGGTCACTACCGTCCCAACCGGCAATGCCTCTGGCAAACGTACCATACACTGATCCATTGCAATTCGTCCGACAATTTCAATCTCGCGTCCATCTGGTAGCAAAGCTGTCATCCCTTGCATCGAACGTGGATAACCATCAGCATAACCAATTGGCAAAGTTCCAATCCACTCATCAGTGCTCGTCGTATACGTTGCCCCATACGAAATACTATTTCCCGCTGGCACTTGTTTAACATAAACTAATTCTGCCTTTAGTTGCATCACTGGTCGTAAGTCGCGATTTGGCAAAGTCCCTTGTGAGGAATCAAAGCCGTACATCCCTGCACCAACTCGAATCATGTCATGGCTTGGTAACGCGTGCCACAAGGAAGTTCCTGAGTTCGCTAAATGACGGATGTTGGTTTCTGGAATAGCTTGGTCATCAATTAATTCATGCCACTTCGTCAACTGTTGGTCAAAATACGCCGTATTTGTTGTATCGGCAGTTGAAAAATGCGTCCAAATCGAATCGAAGATAATATTAGTATTCGCATTAATAAGTTGAATCACCTCAGTTAATTCTTTTCGATCTCGAATACCAATCCGTCCCATACCAGTGTCAACAGGTACGGAAACATGTAATTGGGCCCCTTGTGGCAGTAAGCGCAAGGCTTCTTTCAGCCAGGCAACACTACTAACAGGTACCGTCAACTGATTATCCACGATTTCCGCAACATACTGCACAGGCGTCAATCCCAAAACCATCACTGGCTCAGTTACCCCAAATTGACGTAACCAGATGCCTTCATCCATCACCGCAACCGCAAACTGATCAACGTTGGCAGCCTGCATGATTGGTACAACCTGTTCTAGACCATGACCATATGCATTAGCTTTTACAACTGCACAAAATCGTTTGGTTCCTGTTAATTCACGAATATAGTCAATATTATGTTTTAAGGCTTCCCCTGAAATTTCAAGCCAAGCTGGTCGATGACGTGCGACCGGTAAAGCTGTTTGTGTATCTGACATTTTTTGCTCCAATATAACTAAACTATGTACTAAATCACCAGTATGCGAAATTGAAATATGTACGGATAATTGATCATGTTGGGGACCTTTCGTAACGATCGGTTCGCCATGCTCCCCAACTAAAACTTCAATATCTTGAAAGCCAACACCTTGGCTAATACCTGTACCTAAGGCTTTGCTATACGCTTCTTTAACTGAAAAGCGTCCCGCTAGAAACGCAGTCTGTCGTTTACCACGACGTTGATTATAAATTTCGCGTTCACGTTCAGTTAAGATAGCGTTCACGGTGCGTGGTGTGCGTTCAACCATTTTGGCAACGGCACTTATCGTTTGAATATCTGTCCCCGTACCAACAATCATACATCTTCCCCCCCTTATTTTTTACCATTATACGCTATTTTAGGGTCTGACAACTAGCCCCTCTATCGACAAAAAAAGAAGTAGCACAATAGCTAAAGCTATCATACTACTTCTTCCAATTTAAATATTAATCGTTGTTCTTAATTACGAAATCACGTGAACGGCGTGATTGTCCGCCACCGTTACCGTTTGAGCGGCGATCGCCACCATTTCCGTTACCACGACGTTCGCCACCATTTGAGCGACGACCATCACGGTCTCCTGAACGACGGTTTCCACCATCACGGCTTCCGCCACGAGAACCACCACGGTATCCACCGCGTGATCCGCCGCCACCGTTACCATTACGACGGTTTCCACCACGTGATCCGCCACCACCATTACCATAACGCTTACGTGGCAATGGACGCTCACGTGAAAGTGAGAATGGGGCATCCATATCAGTGATATCAGCCACTGAACCTAACAAAGCTGCTGCCAAAGTCTTTGCATCATACTTTTCAGCCAATGCATCCACTTCGTTTTCAGCTAATTCTGGGTTAGCTTGCTTGATTAACTTATCAACCTTATCACTTGCTTGTGAAAGACGACCAGCAATGGCTTCTTCCTTTGTAGCAGGCTTTAATGGTTGCATACGCTTCTTAGTTAACTTTTCAATATCCTTCAAGTAATCCATTTCGGCACTTGTAACGAATGTGACTGAAGTACCTTCATGTCCGGCACGACCAGTACGACCGATACGGTGAACATAAGATTCTGAATCTTGTGGAATATCAAAGTTATATACGTAATCCACACCAGAAACGTCCAATCCACGCGCTGCAACATCAGTTGCAACAAGGATGCTGATTTCACCATTCTTGAATTGCTTCAAAACTTGTGAACGCTTTTGTTGTGTAAGATCACCGTGAATTCCGGCAGCATTATATCCGCGTAATTCAAGCCCACGTGTCAATTCATCAACACGACGCTTTGTACGACCGAACATAATCGCCAATTGTGGATTTTGAACATCCAAAATACGTGTTAATGTATCAAATTTTTCGTTTTCGCGAACCTTAACGTAGTATTGTTCAACTAAATCAGTTGTCAATTCCTTCGCTTCGATTTGTACGTGAACTGGATCCTTCATGAACTGAACACCAATCCGCTTGATTGCAGGTGGCATTGTTGCTGAGAAGAGCAAAGTCTGACGTTGGTCAGGCACTGCCTTAAGGATAGATTCAATATCTTCCAAGAATCCCATGTTCAACATTTCATCAGCTTCATCCAAAACCAGTGTCTTGACGTTAGACAAATCAACGGTTCCACGCTTAATGTGATCAAGCAAACGTCCTGGTGTTCCAACAACGACTTGAGCGCCGTGCTTTAGACCATTAATTTGACGACGAATGTCGGCACCACCGAAAACGGCTTGTACACGAACATGCTTGTCACGTCCCAATTTGAAAATTTCATCTTGGGTTTGAATCGCCAACTCACGAGTTGGTGACACAATCAATGCTTGAGGCTTTGAGTTATTCTCATCAAGCATTTCAAGGATTGGCAAACCAAATGCTGCGGTTTTACCAGTTCCAGTTTGAGCTTGACCAATCACATCTTTACCTTCCAAAATTAATGGAATAGTCTTTTCTTGGATTGGGGTA
This sequence comes from Weissella viridescens, assembly GCF_001437355.1. Taxonomy (GTDB): domain Bacteria; phylum Bacillota; class Bacilli; order Lactobacillales; family Lactobacillaceae; genus Weissella; species Weissella viridescens. The sequence goes on from NZ_JQBM01000004.1 coordinate 70,561, forward strand.
GCTTCTTCATAGCCTTGTTTTGTAATGGCTGTTAACAGGTCTTCAGATAGACCTAATTCTGCAAACTTCAAAATATATCCTCCAGGGATGATAGCTTTGAACTATCACCATCTAATTGTCTCGTAGCCAATTGATCAATTACCCTGCTAAACACAATCCGGTGTCCGTACTGCGCCCGATAATCGGCAATTGGCTTTCTAAATGTAACTTGTCTATTCTATCCTGTTTTTAATTTTTTTTCAAGGGAAACATTATTTTAAATAAAAAACAACGTCACACTAAAACTGTGACGTTGTCTGATTTATTTCAGATTTAGAAATCATCTTCGATTTGAATATCCGCATTTAGCATAGTCAACTTATGAACCAAGCGATCATAACCACGAAGGACGTGTTCGGCATTGGTAACTTCTGTCACACCATCGGCCATTAAGCCAGCAATCATAAGCGCTGCCCCTGCACGAATTTCTTCGGCAGCAACAGTCGTCCCATGCAATTCACCACTCTTATGAACTGCAATTTCGCCATACGTATCAGCATCAATATTCATTCCTAGTTTGTTCAACTCAGGTACGTGACGTGTACGTTCTGGATAGATTGTTTCATAAATCATGCTTGTTCCATCAATCATCCCCAACAAAGGTGTGATTGGTTGTTGCAAATCAGTCGCAAAACTTGGATATGGCGCAGTCTTAATATTGACTGGTGACAACTTACCTGTCTTTGGCACATAGATACTGTCTTCTCGGACATCCAGTTCCACACCCATTTCAAGCATCTTGGCAATAAACGCTTCCAAGTGTTCAGGAATCACGTTCTTAATCAAAACACCTTCACCTTGTGCAGCTGCTAGGGCCAAATAAGTTCCGGCTTCGATTCGGTCAGGGATAGCTGTGTGCGTCGTTTCTGAACCCAAGTGCTCAACACCAGTAATCCGGATTGTATCTGTTCCTGCACCACGAATATTAGCACCCATGTTGTTCAAGAACGTTGCCAAATCAATGATTTCTGGTTCCTTGGCAGCATTTTCAAGCGTTGTTACACCTTGAGCATGTACCGCAGCTAAGATAATATTCATTGTAGCTCCAACTGAAACCATATCCAAAAAGATATGTGCACCCTTCAAACCATTTTCAGCAACAATATGAATCGTGTCGTTTTCCTCAGATACAGTCGCACCTAAGGCTTCAAACCCTTTAATATGTTGATCAATTGGACGTGGTCCAATGTTATCACCACCTGGGAAGGTTACAGTTGCACGCCCAAAACGGCCAAGCAAAGAACCCATAAAGTAATATGAGGCACGTAAGCTCTTAATTGCAGTTGATGGTAAATCAGCTTCCACAATTTGTGTTGGGTCAATCATCAACTTACCATCTTCAAAAGTTGAACTAACGTTCATTGATTCCAAAATTAATTGTAAGTTGTAAACGTCTAAAATATCAGGCATTCCATCAAAATGAACGGGGTCTTCTGAAAGAATAGCTGCCGGAATTAACGCAACGGTTGAATTCTTTGCGCCTCCAATTGTCACTTCACCACTAAGTGGACGCCCACCATGAATGACTAATTTCTTCATATTATTTCTCCTTGTTTGCAAAGTTAAATATCTTTGCATTACACTTTGGTATCGCCTTAGCTCCGACTATCGCCGGGCTAATCCCACTATCAGGAATCTGAATTCATGATAGCGGTCCTGCGTTCGCTTCTTAAAACGAATTTTTACTCTTTATAGTTTAACGCATATCCTGCAATTGTAACACCATTTTAGTCAGGCTTAAACATCTCATAAACAATCAACGCAATCATACTATGTATAATAAAAAGTCGGCCATACATACTGTAGGTCGGCTTTTATTTAAATTTTAAACTTATGTGTTGTCATCCAACCGCTTTAGTTGTTCGCCTCATGGTGCTTTAAAGCAGCACTTACAAAGCCTGTGTAAAGTGGTTCTGAATGATTTGGACGTGATTGGAATTCAGGGTGAGCTTGGTCAGCCATGAAGAAATCATTTTCAGGTAGTTCAATAATTTCCATCAAGCTATTGTCAGGTGATACTCCTGAGAAGACCATTCCAGCATCTTCAAATTGCTTACGGTAATCCGTATTGAATTCATAACGGTGACGATGACGTTGTTGAATCTCATCTTTACCATACAATTCATGCGCTTGGCTACCTGGCTTCAACTCATTCGTATACAAACCAAGACGTTGTGTTCCACCAATATTTGTCACTTCTTGTTGATCATTCATCAAGGCAATGATTGGTGCTGATGTTTCAGGATCCAATTCAATTGAGTTGGCATCTTCGTATCCCAAAACGTGACGAGCAAATTCAACACTGGCCATTTGCATTCCAAGACATACACCTAAGAATGGCACATTGTTTTCACGAGCATATTGGATAGCCGCAATCTTTCCTTCAGTTCCACGTTGACCAAAGCCACCAGGAACCATGATTCCATCAGCATATCCAACCATTTCCGCAACGTTATCCTCAGTGATAAGTTCAGAATTAATTGGTGTAATTTCAACTTCAGCATCAACAGCATATCCACCAGCACGCAATGCTTCGTTAACTGAAATATATGCGTCTTGCAAATCAGCATACTTACCAATCAAAGCAATCTTAACGGTCTTTGACAAGTGCTTAATACGCTCAATCATGTTAGTCCAGTCAGTCATATCAGCTTCAGGTGCTTCAAGACCAAACTTATTCAAGACAACATCATCCATTCCTTGTGCTTGCATGTTCAAAGCGACTTCATACAAAACGTCAACATCAAGGGATTCGATAACGGCCTTAGGATCTACATCCGTAAAGAGCGCCAACTTATTACGCATATCATCTGTAATTGGTTGTTCAGTTCGAACAACCAACATATCAGGTTGAATGCCCAATGAACGCAATTCTGAAACAGAATGTTGCGTTGGCTTAGTTTTCATTTCACCTGCGGCACGTAGATATGGAATCAATGACGTGTGAATATAGAAGACATTTTCTTCACCAACTTCACGCTTCATTTGGCGCAAAGCTTCAATAAATGGCAATGATTCGATATCTCCAACGGTTCCACCAACTTCTGTGATAACAATATCAGCATCAGTTGTTTCACCAGCACGCATCATCTTTTCTTTAAGCATGTTTGTGATATGTGGAATAACTTGTACAGTAGCACCGTCATAGTCTCCACGACGTTCCTTAGCCAAAACTTCTGAATAAATACGACCTGAAGTAATATTTGAGTATTTGTTTAAGTTAATGTCAATAAAGCGTTCGTAGTGTCCCAAATCCAAGTCTGTTTCCAAACCATCGTCAGTCACGAAAGTTTCACCGTGTTGATAAGGTGACATAGTCCCCGGATCAATATTGATATACGGATCAAACTTTTGAACCGCAATCTTAAATCCGCGATTCTTTAATAAGCGGCCCAATGATGCTGCGACAATTCCTTTACCCAATGATGAAACCACACCACCAGTAACAAAAATGTATTTCGTTGCCATAAATAATATCCTCCAGGTCATTTAAAAAATAAAAAGCTCCCAATGCTAAATTTAGCTTGGGAGCTATCATATACGTTCGATAAGTCCTATGTTTCAAAAAACATAAGAGCCCGGAACTTAATAATACAGAATTATTGAACAGCTGTCAATAATTATTCTGCATCACCTGAACCGTAATCGTCATCGACAGGCTTAATGCCGCCAATTTCATCACCGATACCACTTGATACTTCATCAATTTCTTCTTCAGCAGCATCGTCATCGTCGTCGGCATCTTCAGCATCTTCAGCCGTTTCGGCTGCTGCTTCACCAAAATCATCATCTTCAGGATCATCGTCATTGTAGTCAATCACATCATCGTCATCATCTACATCTGCCAAGAAGGCGTTAATCTTCTTACGCTTCTTCTTTGGCTTGTTTTCCTTTTCTTCTTCAAGATCCAAGTGAACCGCTTCATCAATAGAATCAATTGGGTACCATGAACGAAGTCCCCACATGTTATCTCCCAATGAGATAAATGATCCATCAATATTTAAGTCCGTATAAAACTGAGCTAAGCGCGCACGAATTTCTTCGTCCGACTTACCTGTAAATGTTTGAACCTCATTCAATAAATCAGAAAACGCCATGGTTTCATGACGGTCAGACAAAATCGCACGAGCTACCTCAATCATTGAGAGCTCTGATCGGTTTTGGCCATCAAATTGTGTTATTGCCAAATCACGCACGTCCTTTCACAGTCTTATTTATTTGCTAATTTTACAATACTTAACGGTGATGAGCAACTCATTTTGCTCAAAAACACTAACTTATTAATTATCTAACACATACTTGTCGATTGCAACCCCAACCCCATCTTCATCTTGGGTGGTTGTGACTGCATCGGCAATTTGTTTCAATTCAGGAATACCATTTCCCATTGAAACACCGAAACCAGCGACTTCGACCATTGACATATCGTTTTGTTGATCACCAATAGCCATCGTCTCATCCATGCTAATACCAAGGTGCTTGGCCAATGTTGTTAATCCATTCCCCTTGCTAGCTTCTTTATTAATGACTTCCAAGAAGTATTGATCAGAACGAACAACCGTATAGTTATCTGTAATGTCAGCTGGCAACTTCTTTTGCACTGCATCAATTTCATCTGATTCAGCAATAACCATCACCTTAACATACTCACCATCGGCTGGCATTTCAGTTAGTTCACGGACCTTAATTGGCATCCCCATAAAGTAACTTTCACGACTAGCCATTGGGTTAATGTCGTGTGCAGTCGTATAAATATCTTCGAGCATTTCAGTTTGTACCAATACGCCCCATTCATTTCCTAACTCCGTCATACGAGCGTAAGCGGGATAGCCAACTTCTTGAGCGGCAATCAACTTACCTGATGTCGTTTCAACAACACTCCCATTATATGAAATGACATATTGATCATCCATATCATCAAGGCCAAGTGTCTTCAAATAAGATTTAACCCCCATAATAGGGCGTCCAGTCGTTAAAACAATTTTAATGCCAGCTGCGCTAGCTTTTTGTACGGATTCTTTAACATGTTCCGTAATTTCTTTTTTTGTATTTACTAAAGTATCGTCGATATCAATTGCGATTAGTTTAATCATAGTGCCTCCTCTACACATTACGTGTCCCTGTCTCTATTCTATATTATCTACTTTGGTTCAATCAACTGCCCATTCTCAATATACTGCTGAAAATCGGCGTAAACCGGGGCCATCATGTCCTCTACAGGATGTTCTTGCAACATTTCACTCGGGAAGAAGAAACGTGCGTCACCAAAAACACGTCCTGTCAGCGCTTGAACTAGGGCGCTTTTTTGCGATAGCTCAATTAAATCGCCATTTTGCTGTCGAAGTTCAATCTGCGTCCGGGGCTTACGTGCCTTTGGATCATATGCATCGTATGGTAAATCAAAACTGTCGTTCTCAGCAGTGTAATACTGTGTATCAAAGCCAGCCGTTTCAACAAGTTCCCGTAATTGCGGCAAAAGTGATCGCGTTTGCTCGTCAATCACAATTGATTTAAGGGGCACACGGTTCAAAAAACGCCGTGATAAATCAGCTAAAACACTATCATCACTGTTTCGCCATTCACTGATTGCTGCTAACATCACCGAGTCATCAATCATCAGGTATTCATCAAGCGTAATATCCCCTTCAAAAAGCGGCATCAACGCCTTGGGCATAAAGCCATTCGACAATCCACGCTCAGCATGATTTTCAAACACTGATTTTGCACGCTCCAATAAATGTTGTAACAAGACCTCCATTGCTCGTGAAACTGGATGGAAATACACCTGTACATACATTTGGTACCGCGAAACCACATAATCTTCAATCGCATTCATTCCCTTATCAGCAAAGGCAATTCCCCCTGCATAAGGATGAATGGTTTGGATAATCCGCGCTAAATCAAATTCACCATACGTGGCTCCAGTGAAGTAGGCATCTCGCAAAAGATAATCCATACGATCCGCATCAATTTGACTTGAAATCAACTGGACAACTTGTGGATTAGGATATGTTTTAGCGATGACTTGTGCGACCTTCTCTGGGAAATCCGATGCTACTTGCTTAAGCACCGCATTAATTTGCGTGGTTGGCGATAAAATAATTTCTTGTGTGTACGCCTCATGGTCTGTATTGAAAATGTGCTCAAACGTATGAGAATATGCGCCATGCCCCAGATCATGCAAAAGCGCCGCACATAACAGCACTAATCGTTCCTCAGGATTCCACAAACCATCAGTGTTCGTTTGCGTTGGATAAAATTGTGCCAGATGTCGTTCAATTCTTCGCGCAATTTCATACACACCTAAAGAATGCGAAAAACGCGAGTGTTCAGCCCCGTGGAATACTTCACTTGTCACGCCTAGCTGCTTTACCCGTCGTAACCGTTGAAACTCTGGTGTCGCAATCAAATCAAGAATCACTTGATCGTAGACATGAATTTCATTTAAGACAGGATCTCGCAACACTTTTTCTTTTCGCATAATCCGCTCCCCAAAATCATTGTTTATGATTATTATACCCTAGATTACCGTAATAACGGTATAATAGAATGATTAACCTATGTTGGAGGCGCATCATGCAAAATAAAACCACCCCTGTTCAATTAGACTTAACCAGTCAAATTGAGCGTGAAACAGAAATCGAATCATATACCGTTCATGAAACGGCTGAATTTACACAAACTGAAAACGCACAGTATCTCCGTTACACGGAGACCCCTGAAGTAACAGCCGAGGATGAAAATGACTCTGCATTACCACTAGAATCTAAGGTCGCTTTGAAACTTGAATCGGATGGTTCAATCAAAATGCGCCGAACTGGCGTTTTAAACAGCCAGCTTCATTTTGATATGAATCGTACAACGACAACAAATTATCGGACACCTGCCGGTATTATTGTCCTTGATGTCATCACCGAACAAATCCAAGTCGAGCAGGATGCTGAAACAATGAGTGGTGCCATCCACATCGTTTATACATTAAATGAACAAGATACTAGCTTAGGTAATTATCAGATTGATATTCGTTACCATGCCTAAATAAAAAGTCGTTCCATCCTATTTATAGGACAGAACGACTTTTTTGATACAAAAAAACCACTACTGTAAGAGGGGAGAATACAGTAGTGGCCTAATGACTATTAACATAATCATTATCAGTTTGACACAATGGGGGCTGTGTCAAACTCACTTGTTACTTTGGGGAGTAATGAGACCCGCTTTTAATAGCAGGTAAATCAAGTATACATGGATAGGCGATTTTTTTTCATTACAAAAAAATTACATTTCGCCAGTTTTTCCAATTTATTTTCATTATCTAATATATTGAAACGTTTTACTGCGTCTTCGTTAAATGCACGGTCGTTGTCTGCATCTTACCGTCACGATAGTAAGATACTTGAACTTTATCCCCCACCTTATGCTGATATAACGCATCTCTTAATGAACTTGCATCCGTGACATTCGTCTTATCCAACTTTGTAATCACGTCATATTGCTTCAATCCTGCGGCAGCGGCAGCAGAACCATTTGAAACCTTCATAACCACGACTCCACTCGCATCAGCAGGTAATTTTAATGTGTCCTTTTGATCTTGCGCCGACACATTGTCCAAATCAACTAATGAAATCCCTAGACTTGGTCGAGTTACCTTACCATTTTGCTCTAACTCAGAGATGACCTTAGTCACAGTGTTTGCTGGAATGGCAAAGCCCATCCCTTCAACTGATGTACCGTCGCCCGAACCAGACAGCTTCATCGAATTAATACCAACAACCTGTCCTGCTAAATTAATCAATGGCCCACCAGAATTACCTGGATTGATGGCAGCATCCGTTTGAATAACCGTCGCCTTTCCTAGTGACTTACCATCCTCATTTTCAGCGGAAATTTCACGCTTAGGTGCTGAAATAATTCCTTCAGTCACCGAAGTAGCATATTCAGATCCCAAGGGAGAACCGATGGCTAAAGCAGTTTGCCCAGGCTCCAATTGACTTGAATCAGCGAAGCTAGCGACTTCCTTCACATCACTTGCATCGATTTTCAAGACTGCCAAATCAGTCATTTCATCAGTACCAACTAATTTTGCTGAGACTTTTGTGCCGTCACTCATCAAAATTTGTAGTTTTTTGGCACCTGAAACAACGTGGTTATTTGTCACAATATAGGCTTCATTGCCTGACTTCTTGTAAATAACCCCAGAACCTTCAGAGGCCGTCTTATCACTACTTTTACCACTATCATCATCAGCAACCCCAAATAGATCACTCACTGAACGTCCTTGGGATTGAATATTCAACACCGAAACAACAGCGCCAGACACTTTATTGAATGCTTTGGTGGCTGAGGCTTCTCCTTTTACTTTTGAATCCTCAACTTTCACATTACTCGTTTGCTGCACTTGTTGATTATTATTCGCAAAGAACGCAACGGTTCCAGCTGAAATCCCACCACCAACTAATCCAGCTACAAGCGCAGTAATTAGAACCTTCTTACTTCCAGTTGTATGTCGATTTTTAACCATGGTTTTCTCCTTCTCATCTTGATAGGCATATTATAGCAGGCTAACTTTGATAAAAATTAAATACTCTGTAACTTTGTTGCGGTTAGCGGATTAGTATCATGTAAGAAAAAATCATGATCCACACCCAAATCATGCGCTTGTAACACATCACTAACCGTTAAATGTGCCAACGCTTTCTCATTATTCTCAGGACTCAAGTGACCTAAATAGACATTTTTGGTTTTTTCACCAATCACATCAGCAATCGCTAACCCGCCATCTTCATTGGATAGGTGACCTTTATCACCTAAAATGCGTTGCTTCAATGGCCAAGCATAGCTTCCCATGCGCAACATATCATAGTCATGATTTGCCTCCATCAAAATCGTGTCAGCATTTGCTAGCATGCTACGACTACGGTCGTTCATATATCCCGTATCCGTTAACATGGCAAATGTTTTATTGTCATGATGAAAAGCATAAAATTGTGGATCCACTGCATCATGTGATACAGCAAAACTTTCAACGTCCAAATCTCCCATTAATTTAGTTTGATTGGGTTCAAAGACATGAATTTGATCCGGTTTGACTTTACCTATTTTACCAGCCATCGCAGTCCATGTTTGTTCATTTGCGTAAACATCCATACCGTATTTACGCGCCAAAACACCCACACCTGCAATATGATCTGAATGTTCGTGCGTCACAAAAATGGCATCAACATCCGCAAGCGAACGATTAATTTGTCCCATTAAATCAGCAATCTTTTTTCCTGATAAACCGGCGTCCACTAACACTTTGTGTTCCGGCGTCTCAATATAGGTGGTATTACCTGAACTACTTGAGGCGAGCATAGAAACTTTGAAATCACTTGCCATAATGCCTCTCTTTTCTATCTGTCATTTTTTAATGGATTAACGTTCCATTAATCGCATTAATTGAAATAATACTTGTATCGCCTGCATTATCCTTAATCACAATCGACCAAACTGGACTAAATATCGTATCGCCACGCACTACAGTCATTAAACGATAACTCAATCGGCAAGCCATAATCCGGCTATTATTTGGAATTGCATTATATTGATAAGCATTCACGACTGCGTCTTGTTCCGTGATCAATGTTGAAATGTCCCGCAATTTTTCAACATTTGAAATATGCGTTTGCGTGTAGTTCTTAACATTGAAATCACGGTCTAAATTCACTTGGATGCGTCCGCGTTGTGTTGAAAACAGCGGCGTACCACTCAGCGACTCCGCTTTTTGACTAAAAACGATTGTATAACCGTTCGACGACTTATTCTCACTCTCAGAACTAGTCGTTCGACCACCCGTTCCATATTGCGTCAAAAAGGCATCGTAGAGATAATCCTGACCACTCACAACTTGCTTGCTATCAGCCAGCATCTTTTGTGCATTATGAATAGCATCCTGCCGCGACTTACCCAAATTCATGGTTGTCTTAGGCGTCATAACTAAAGAATTTCCCGATTGATTAATATCACAACGCCCAGATAATTTCTTTCGCACAATTCCACTATTTTTATCGTCATCTCCAGATAAATAGGCGCCCGAAACGGGTCTGTTATTTAATTTACCGTATTCAATGCCATCCATCTTCATTTCCTGTTGTACACTACGATTCGAACCAGGATTTGTTAGTGGTTGGCTAACCTCAAACCATTGAAACAACAGTACTGCATCTAAAATCAAAAATGTATACAAAAATGCCCATAAAAGCTTTCTTAGGTTCATGATGGTTCACCTGCTTCCACCGTCGTTCCCTGCTTATTGATAGGTTCCCAATTCCCGTTAACCTTCATAAACCATTTTGGAACTAGTCGGACAAACTCAGAGTTCGAATCAACAACCCAATCATAGCCAACTCGGAGCTCCTCAATATCATCTGTTGGCACCCCGGTTGCTTTAGCTTGTTGCAACGCCACTGTTTCCTTTGGTAACGTGACATTGACATCATTATGCCGTGGCAGTGGCACTTGAATGGAATATTTTGAAAACTTAACTTGTGTTTGTTCATCACCCTTAAAATCAACTTCGATGCTACTTGAGCGATTAGCATTAAAAATAGGCAATCCATCTGAGTACAAGCGATAATTAATCTTTTGAGCGTTCTGACTTTGTTCAAAATAATACAGATTTTCCGGAACAGAAGTGCGTGTCGTCAACCAAGCATAACCACTTTTAAAGCGATTATTCATCGTATTAACCTTTTGTTTATCACTAAAGGCATTCAACGTGAGTTCTCCGGTTTTCTCATCCGAAATTAACTGATAGTCCGACCCTTCACTGTAAACTGTTTCTGATCCACGCTTCGTCACTTTCGGTGCAGAACCATTTTGACTAAATGCTTTTTTAGTGATATCGCTCACCTTATTTTCATCCAATAAGAAACTTCGTTCTTTCAAATTCACATCTGAATTCACTAACACTTGAAATTGCTTATTTTTCCAAAAAAGATTCACATTAATCTTGTTATTGCCCCAATTAACTTTAATCGGCTTCACGTCCGCTGCAATCTGAGACTCATAAATTTGATGCCGTTTATCATCAGCAAAAAGAATCTCACCTTTTGCGTTTAGTGGAATTAGGATTCGATTAATATGCGCTTTAGAAGTTAGTCCAGTCTTACTTTCAAAATCACGATCAACAATATCTCCAGTGACAACATCAGGATAAGCTAACATGACGTAATTTGGTTGCTTAAGCTTTTTAAGGTAGTCCTTTTCAGAGTAAACTTTGCGTCGCGCTTCATAGAGTGGCCACGCATAGACTTTTTCCGAAATTTCATTCGTTGAACCCCGGTAATTCACAATCAGCTTTTGATCATCTTTTGTATTTAAAATAACTTTATCAGTATCATACAAGGCTTGGATTGGCTTATTGCCAACTAGTGTTTTAGCACTATCTTGTTTGTCCTGAAGACTATCAACCCGGCCCGGATTACTAACGTTATACCATAAGCTTAATGACAATATAATACTAATAATAATCAGCGCCGTCACAACAAAGCCAAGTCCAAAGCGGTGAAAGAAAACTTTAAAACGTAACCATTCTTTTCTAATCATCCCACACATCCTCATCATCTAATTCGTATGGTTCATATGGAAGGGCAATGAAGAAGGTTGATCCTTGTCCTTCTACCGATTCAACCCAAATGCGGCCGTCAAAACGCTCCACAATTTCCTTAGAAATCGCAAGTCCCAAACCGGAACCACCTTGTGCTCTTGAACGCGCCTTATCCACACGGAAGAAACGATCAAAGACGTGGTTTACATCAGCGGCTGGAATTCCCAAACCTTGATCGGAAATACTCAAAACCACCTCTGTTTGCTTATCATCCAGACGCGCCGTAATGACACCACCATCTGGTGAATACTTAATCGCATTATTCATCAGATTATCAATGACTTGCGTAAACTTCGACGTATCTAGTTCTACCCAAATTTGACTCTGTGGAATTTCTCGGCGGATTGTATAGCGCTTTTTCGGTTCGTCATCATTGGCAATAATCATGTCGAAACGATCCAAAATATAATTGAACAATTCGGCAATATTAACATATTCGCTTTCAATCGCCATCGTGCCAGAATCCATGCGTGACAATTCCAATAGATCATTAATCATGCTAATCATGCGAGACGTTTCGTCCTGAATCACATTTAAGAAATTGCGTGCCAATTCTGGCTCGTCAATCGCGCCATCTTGCAAGGCATCAGCGTATGACTTAACAGAGGTTAATGGTGTTCGCAACTCATGCGAAACGTTTGACACGAACTGGCGACGCTCTGCATCGATACGATATTGTTCTGTAACGTCATGCAACACCACAACAATTCCCGAGACGAATCCGGATGAACGTTGAATCAAACTGAAGTATGCTTGCAAAAACAATTCGTGATCAGGCGTACTGAAATCCAAAAAGAGTTCTTGTGATCCTTCTAATAGGTCACGTAACGTCTGTTGGCCACTAATATGTAAAACATCTAAGATTGATTTACCAATCGTGCTGTCCCCATCAGTTAAATCCAAATCACGTACAGCTGTTGAATTAATCATATTAATGTTACCGCGTCGATCTGTCGCAATAACGCCATCCGTCATATACTCCAACACTGAATCTAAACGTCGCTTTTCAAAATCAATCGAATTCGTTGTCTCTTCAATTCGTAATGCTAGAATATTAACGTTTTCTGCCAATTGACCAATTTCATCATTAGACTGGACTCGAATTTCACCCGTATAATCACCTTGCGCAATCCGGAGCGTTCGATCATTAATTTCCGTAATCGGCTTAGCCAAACTTTGCGAAATGATAATCGACATGATTACCCCTAACAAAATCGCCAAAAAGGCCGCAGAAAAGAAAATCAGCGAAATATTATTCAAGCTTTTGTATGTTGGCTCCAAATTAGCCCGAACGACAACGACGCCGACAATATGGTTATCTGTTGACCGCGCGTTCACGAGTGGTCGAATCACGACTTGGTAACGTTTGCCATCACTTTCTTCAATTGGGCTTTTGTTAAACTTTGCACCTGAAAGCGCTGCTTTAACATTAGGATCGGTCGTTTTACGGTTAATACTATCTTGACCACTCACATCATTCGTTCCACGCACAATTCCATTTGCATCAACGACTGAAATTTCACTAATGGCTGGGTTGTTAATTGAATTGAGCACCTTATAAATTTCGGCATTAACATGATCGTAATCATCAGAACTAACCAATTGCTCTGTTAGTGTATCTGTTGCGTACGGCTTAAGCGTGATTTGGTTCTTAACTGAATCCAAACTTTCACGTTCAAGTTGCTTCACAAAAAACGCACCAACAACCTCCAGCGTCACCAATAAAGTCAGCGTAAAAACCAAAGCCACTTTAAAATGAATTGACGAAAAGGCACTCCGTAATTTATGTTTTTTTGTCGTCTCATACATCTGGCTTCCTTTTTCTAAATTCCAAAAAAATAGCAAGTACCCTGTATTTTACACAAAGCACCCGCTACACATTATCTACTCTTTATGATTGGGCTTCTTCAGCTTGCTTCAAATAGTAACCAACACTACGCCGCGTCATCAAGATTTGTGGATGACTTGGTGTCTCTTCAATCTTTTCACGAATTCGTCGAACCGTTACATCGACTGTACGTACATCACCAAAGTAATCATAACCCCAAACTGTCTGTAAGAGATCATCACGTGTCATAACTTGCCCAATATGCTTTGCCAAATGATAAAGTAGTTCGAATTCACGATGTGTTAATTCGATATCTTCTCCATCTTTAGAAACCATGTATGCATCCGGATGGATGACTAGCGGTCCAATTTTAATATCACTGCTGTCGCTTTCATCTACAGTCGTATTAGTTGGCGCTTGGCGACGCAGATTTGCTTTAACACGTGCCAAAAGCTCACGATTAGAAAAAGGCTTTGTGACATAATCATCAGCACCCATCTCAAGGCCTAATACCTTATCAATTTCTGAATCTTTGGCTGTCACCATGATGACTGGCGTCTGTGACTTCGTCCGAATTTGGCGTAGGACTTCAGTCCCTTCAACTTCAGGCAACATTTGGTCAAGCAAAACTAAATCTGGTTCTTCCTCGTCAAACTTATCCAATGCCTCTTGGCCATCCATGGCCGTTACGACATCGTACCCATCCTTAGTCAAATTGAACTTGATAATATCTGAGATTGGCTTTTCATCATCTACTACTAAAATTTTTGTCATTTTTAATTCCCCCCTGTAAGGTGGTTTCATTGTGTTCGTGAATCCTTTTATTCCTTGCACAAATTCACATATCACTTAAGTACTAGTTTAACAAATATCACACCATTTTGCCACTCTCGCAACACCATCGTTGCATTAGTTAATGCAAACATTCACAAAAATAAATTTCAAAAAAGGCTTGCATTCATTTTTATGAGATGGTATATTATTATCTGTTGTTGAGATAGCAACGAAACGTTTTGGACAAGTAGCTCAGTTGGTAGAGCAACGGACTCTTAATCCGTGGGTCAAGGGTTCGAGCCCCTTCTTGTCCACTACTAAACCTGACTTTCACGAGTCAGGTTTTTTTATAACTTTTTTTCAAGAAAGATAAAAACTTTTTTCAAAAAAAGCTTGCATGATCCATGAGTAGATGGTATATTTATATATGTTGTTGCGATGACAACGAAACGTTTTGGACAAGTAGCTCAGTTGGTAGAGCAACGGACTCTTAATCCGTGGGTCAAGGGTTCGAGCCCCTTCTTGTCCACTACTAAACCTGACTTTCACGAGTCAGGTTTTTTTATAACTTTTTTTCAAGAAAGATAAAAACTTTTTTCAAAAAAAGCTTGCATGATCCATGAGTAGATGGTATATTTATATATGTTGTTGCGATGACAACGAAACGTTTTGGACAAGTAGCTCAGTTGGTAGAGCAACGGACTCTTAATCCGTGGGTCAAGGGTTCGAGCCCCTTCTTGTCCACTACTAAACCTGACTTTCACGAGTCAGGTTTTTTTATAACTTTTTTTCAAGAAAGATAAAAACTTTTTTCAAAAAAAGCTTGCATGATCCATGAGTAGATGGTATATTTATATATGTTGTTGCGATGACAACGAAACGTTTTGGACAAGTAGCTCAGTTGGTAGAGCAACGGACTCTTAATCCGTGGGTCAAGGGTTCGAGCCCCTTCTTGTCCACTCCTGAACCTGACTTTTACGAGTCAGGTTTTTTTGTATCCTCATTTCTAATCCTTGCATAACAGCAACAAAAAAGCGAGCAACCGAAGTTGCTCGCTTTTTTATATCTTAGTCTTCTGCAACGAAAGGCAAAAGTCCCATGATACGTGCACGCTTGATAGCAGTAGTTACCTTGCGTTGGTTCTTAGCAGAAGTTCCAGTTACACGACGAGGCAAAATCTTACCACGTTCTGAAATGAAACGTTCCAATAATTCTGTGTTCTTGTAATCCACATATTCGATGTGGTTGGCTGCGATAAAGTCAACCTTACGACGGCGACGAGGTCCGCCACCACGACGTTGTTGTTGTGCCATGATTAAATTCCTCCTAAATAGACTTTGTCAAAAGACAAATTAAACTAACTTAGAATGGTAAGTCATCGTCAGAGATATCGACTTCTTGACCACCCGCAAACGGATCACTATTATTTGGTGTCGTTGCGTTATTTGTAGTATTCGAAGCATTAAACACCTGACCATCTGACGAGTTGCCAAATGGGCTTGGTGTTTGTGCAGTATTTTGTGCACCACCCTGGAAACCTTGATTAGCATTATTTTGCCCACCAAAATTACCATTGTTCGTTGCGCCAGCAGCGCTACGACGTTGTTCACTCTCAGCACGACTCTCCAACAATGAGAAGTTATCTACGACAACTTCCGTGACATAGACACGTTGTCCTTGTTGATTTTCGTAATTACGCGTTTGTAAACGACCTTCTACTGCAACTAATGAACCTTTTGAAGTAAAGTTCGAGAAGTTTTCAGCAGATTTACGCCAAATCACACAATTAATAAAATCAGTTTCGCGTTCACCACTGGCATTTGTAAACTGACGGTTAACCGCCAAAGTAAATGAGCCAACAGCTGTGCCAGATGTCGTATAACGTAATTCAACATCACGCGTAAGACGTCCCACTAAAACAACACGATTGATCATTGGAGAATCCCCTTCCTGATTTAAACTTAATCTAAGTTAGATGAAATTGTTAACTGAACTATGTTCAATTAACCAGCGATGTCATCGCGCTTAACGATCATGTGACGCAAGATATCTTGTGAGATCTTAGCCAAACGATCAAATTCGTTAAGTGCAGCTGAATCATCAGCTGTGAAGTTTACGATATGGTAAGTACCTTCACGGTAACCTTCAATTTCGTATGCGAAACGGCGTGATGACCAATCTTTTGATTCAATCACAGTTGCTCCGTTGTCAGACAAGATCTTGTCGAAACGTTCAACCAATGCCTTCTTTGCATCCGCATCCATGTCTGGACGGATGATGTACGTTAATTCGTATGCCATTATATTTTCCTCCTTATGGTCTATGGCTGGTATCTCCAGCAAGGAGTCTCGATGAAAATTCATCGTTACTCACAAAAACTAATTCTACACACTCTAACCCAATAGTGCAAGTTTTTTTATGTTACGAAACCATTAAAAAAGCCCGCACATGGCGGGCATTTTAATTATTTTTGTTCGCGGTGAAACCGTGTATCAAACAACGGAGAAACTGCCTTATTTTCATTGATTCGTGTAATTGCTTCACCAATCAAATCAGCAGTCGTCACTTGAACTAACTTATCAAACTTCTTTTCTTCAGGAAGGGCAATTGAATCCGTAACAATGACCTTTTTAAAGACAGAATTTTGTAGATTTTCAGGCGCATTACCAGAGAAGACAGCGTGGCTCGCCACAACGTAAACTTCTTCAGCCCCTTCATTAATCAACTTTTGCGCACCTTGTGAAATTGTACCACCAGTATCGATCATGTCATCAATCATGATCGCGCGCTTACCCTTGACGTTTCCAATGATGTTCATAATCTTAGCCACGTTGGCCTTTGGACGACGCTTATCAATAATCGCAATTGGTTCTTCAGAACCTAGCATTTCAGCTAACTTACGCGCACGTGTAACACCACCGTGATCGGGTGAAACAACAACAGTATTGTCATCCACAATGCCTTCAGTAAGTAGGTAGTCAGCCAACAAAGGCGCACCCATTAGGTGATCAACAGGAATGTCGAAGAATCCTTGAATTTGAGCAGCATGCAAATCCATAGCTAGAACACGTGTTGCGCCAGCCATCTCAAGCATATTAGCTACCAATTTCGCGGTAATTGGTTCGCGAGAACGGGCCTTACGGTCTTGACGGGCATACCCGTAATAAGGCATAACCACGTTGATTGACTTGGCACTAGCTCGGCGAAGCGCATCGATGGTGATTAGCAGTTCCATCAAGTTATCATTTACTGGTGCAGACGTTGATTGAATAATGTAGACATTATCCCCACGGACTGACTCTTCAATGTTCACTTGAATTTCATTATCACTAAAGCGCGCAAGATTAATCGCTGATAATTCAACACCAATCGAAGCCGCAATTTTTTCTGCTAAAGGGTGATTACTACTCAACGAAAAAATTTTTAAATGTGCATCCCCATAGGTCGCCATTCGAATCCTCCATTTTATATCTAAGTGATTTATTTGTGCTCACAATGTTACATTCAATTCTACCTTCTCAACCACTTTAATTCAACGGGTGTTATACGTGAGTCATCAAAATGAAATATTTTAATAACCCGATGCGTGAATCGGCTAATCTTGTTGACCGAACTTTTCGAACAAAGCCGTTCGCTTCCAAAAATCTGGTTTAACCGTTTGACGAGAACGCGCAATGCCCATGGCATGGTCTGGAATATCATCTGTAATTGTTGAACCAGCTGCAGTTAGCGCTTCTTTACCAATCGTTACTGGTGCAATAATCTTTGTGTTTGATCCAATAAAACTACGATCACCAATCGTTGTATGGTACTTATGTTTACCATCGTAATTCACAAAAATTGTTCCAGCGCCGATATTAACATCTTCACCAACTGTGGCATCACCAAGATATGAAAGGTGGCCCATCTTTGAACCCTTACCTAATTGTGCATTCTTAACTTCAACGAAGTTTCCAGCATGTGCCTTTTCGGCTAAGTCAGCCTTAGGACGCAAGTGTGCAAACGGACCAATTGTGGCCGCCTTACCGACGTGTGCTTCTTCCAAATGACTAGCGTCAATTTGGGCATCGTCTTCCACATCACTATCGCGAATTTGTGTTCCAGAAGTTAAATAGACCCGTGAACCAATCGTTGTTTTTCCCTTTAAAACAACATTAGGTTCAATCACTGTATCAGGACCAATTTTAACATCAACATCAATATAAGTTGTGGCTGGGTCAATCAACGTTACCCCAGCGCGCATATGCGCTTCATTTGTACGGTCACGCAAAACCTTGTTCGCCTTAGCTAACGCAACGCGATCATTAACACCCATTGATTCATCAAAATCATCCATAATGTAGGCCCCTACGGTGTATCCTTCATTACGTAAAATCTCAAGTGTATCAGGCAAATAATATTCACCCTGTGCGTTATCGTTTGTTACTTCATGTAGGCTCTTAAACAATAATTTATTATCAAAAACGTAAACACCGGTATTGATTTCATGAATTGCCGCTTCCTCAGGAGTTGCATCCTTTTGTTCCACAATCCGTACAACGTTTCCTTGTTCATCACGGACAATGCGTCCATACCCTGTTGGGTCAGGAGCTTGGGCTGTTAAAACAGTCACGGCATTTCCTGATTGTGCATGAAAATCAAATAAACGGTTTAATGTATCAACTGTAAAAAGAGGCGCATCCCCAGAGGCAATTAAAGTCATTCCTGATAAATCATCCAGTTCTGGCTCCGCCATTAAAATGGCATGCCCCGTACCAAGTTGTTCCTTTTGTTCCACAACCGCACTACGATCACCGATTGTTTGGCGCACCTGATCACCACCATGACCAACAATGGTCACGATTTTCTTCGGATTCAAAGCCTCTGATGCATCAAGCACCATTTCAACCATAGCCTTACCCCCAACTTGGTGTAAAACCTTTGGCATATCAGACTTCATGCGGGTTCCTTTTCCAGCAGCTAAAATTACAATATATCGATCCATTTTATAATCACCTCAATCTACGTTTTCACTATCGCTTATGCTTCATCTTTATTACTAAAAATCTGCTTTTGATAATTTCCTGGCGTCACACTAATCACACCATTCTCATTGTTTGTCTCAACGTGTACCAGTGATGTATAGTCCTCAATCACTCGATTTTCAACGCGTCCTTCTGCAACGACCGCCGCACCAACAACTTGTCCCTCGAATTCTTTAACCAACGAAGCCATCCCGCGGATGGTGCCACCGGCTTTCATGAAATCATCGACAATCAAAACTCGTGAGCCCATTGGCAATGAGCGACGTGACAATTCCATCTTTTCAAGACGTTGCGATTGTCCAGTCACATAATTCACTGACATCGTTGGTCCTTCGGTAACTTTGGTATCGTTTCGAACAATCACAAATGGGACATTCAATTCTTCAGCCACTGATTGGGCAACAGGAACACCCTTTGTCGCCGCCGTCATAACAGCATCAATCGGTTCCTTCAAATATTGTGTCGCAATCAAACGCCCGATGCGCTTCAAGAACCATGGTTGACCTAGCAAATCTGATAGGTAAACATAGCCTCCTGGTAGAACTCGGGTATCATCATCAATGGCATTAATTAATGAAGCAACAAAATCTTCTGCTTCGTTTTTCAACATATATGGGGTAAAGATAGCTCCACCCGCTGCGCCTGGAATGGTCTCCAATAGACCAATTCCGCGCTCTTGAAATGTACGTTTCAAAATACTAAGATCTTCAGAAATTGAAGACTTTGCACTTTCATATTCATCTGAAAAATGGGTTAGCGAAACCAAAGTGCGTGGTCGCTCTAGCAAATAATAGGTCATGTCGACCAATCGGTCACTGCGTCGTGTTTTCATATTTAAACCTCGAACGTTCGGTATTTATAGATTTTCATACAATTGTAACATATTAAGTTCACATAAATAAAATTTTACCGTCAAAATACCGAAATATCCTTGCAAATTCAACTCAATCGACCCGTTTTCCCCGTTTTGAATCAACCACCGAACTAAAATGTTATAATGGAGTTATCTATAACGAAAGAATATCTGGAATTGAGGACTGCATATGCCAATTAAACAAACGGAATATATTCTGGCATTAGACCAAGGAACCACTGGAACACGTGCGGTTATCTTTAACCACAATACTCGGCGCGTGCTAACCGCTGCCACAGCTTTAACACCTATAATCCCCCAGCCGGGTTGGCAAGAACAACGCCCCACCGACATTTGGGAAAGCGTTCAGTCAGTGATTGGTGACGCTTTAATCAACGCTGGGATTAATGCCAGTGATATCAAAGCAATTGGCATTGCCAGTCAACGAGAGACAACCATTGTTTGGAACCGTGAAACTGGCCAGCCAATTTATAATGCTATTTCTTGGGCTTCCCTCCAATCGGCTGAAATCGCCGAACAGCTAGTTGCTGATGGCTATGCCAAAACAATTCATGAAAAAACCGGACTACCAATTAACCCATACTTTTCTGCCACTAAAATTCGTTGGATTTTAGATCACGTTGATGGCGCCCAAGAACTAGCCGAAGCCGGTAAATTAGCTTTTGGAACCGTCGATAGTTGGCTAGTATGGCAACTCACCGATGGCCAAGCACATGTTACTGATGCCTCGAATGCTGCGCGAACAATGCTGTACAACATTCATACGCAAAGCTGGGACCCGAAACTTTTGGATATCTTCAATATTCCAGCCTCAATGTTGCCTGAAGTTCATGCAAGTAGTGAAGTCATTACTAAAACCAGCCCACTGCACTTCTTTGGTAATGCCGTGCCAATCGCCTGTTTAATCGGTGACCAAAACGCGGCGTTAATTGGACAATTAGGTATTCACCCTGGTGATATTAAAGCCTCGTATGGGGCTGGGGCTTTCCTATTACTCAATACTGGAGATCAACCTATCTCTACGGAGAATTTGACGACCACTATTGCTTATCAAGTTGGTGATCAAACCACTTACGCCTTAGATGGTGCCGTCTTCAATGCTGGTTCAGCTTTACAATGGCTACATACCAACCTAGATTTGATTGAAAATCAAGTCGACAGTTGGCACGCCGCCGATGCTTCAACTAATCATAACGAAATTTATATGGTCCCTGCTTTTAATGGTCTGGGGGCGCCGTATTGGAACCCTCAAGCACGCGGTTCCGTACTAGGATTGACGCGTAGTACCACTAAAAACGACTTTATTAAAGCAACGTTGCAGTCAATTGCATACCAAACTGCTGATATTATGAATCTGATGAATCAAGCCGCTGTCGTTAAACCGACTGAATTAAAGGCAGATGGCTCAGTTTCACGTAACCCTTACTTAATGCAATTCCAAGCGAATATCGCTAACATGCCCGTACAACGAGCCATGGATGAAGATACTACCGCCATGGGAGCAGCCTTTTTAGCTGGTATTGCGACTGGTTATTGGCATAACTTGGCTGATTTAGAAGAGCACGTCCTTCAAGGACGGCGCTTTGAACCAACCATCGATGATCAGACACGCACCCGCCTCTTAGATGGTTGGCATGCCGCGGTTAAGACAACTGAGATTTTCGCTGAGGATTAATTTGTAGGGTCTTTCACAATAACCCTTTTGATTTGTCACTTTTTTTCACAATTTATAGATAATTTGTGAAAAAAAGTTTATAATAAAGGTGTCGAATAGTTCTGTTTACTCAGAATTTATTTAGTTACAAAATCTAGTTATAGCTATTTAAAAAGGAGTATAGTCGTGCCAGAAGAAATTACTACATTGTTAACATTTTTTGGTGGAACCGGTGATCTTGCTAAGCGTAAGCTTTACCCTTCTACTTACAACCTTTTCAAAAAGGGATTTTTACAAGAGCATTTCGCAATTGTCGGGGCATCTCGTCAAGAAATGTCAAACGACGAATTCCGTCAAATGGTTTTAGCATCACTTGATGGTTTCATCGATGATCAAGCCAATGCTGAGGAATTTATCTCGCACTTCTATTACATCAAGCAAGACATTACTGATAAGGCCAGTTACGCCGAAATGTTGGACCTTGATAACGAACTTGATGCCAAGTATGGACTAAAGGGAAATCGTATTTTCTATATGTCTGTGGCACCACGTTTCTTTGGAACAATTGCTAAATATTTGAAGTCAGAAGGTTTGATTACTGAAAATGGTGAATACAACCGTTTGATGATTGAAAAGCCATTCGGTTCTTCATATAAGACTGCCGAAGAACTTCAAAAGGAACTGACTGAAGCCTTTGATGATGATCAAATCTACCGAATTGACCACTATCTTGGTAAGGAAATGGTACAAAACATTGCCCCACTTCGTTTTGGAAACCCATTGATTGATGCTGCTTGGAATAAGGACTACATCGAAAACGTTCAAGTAACATTGTCAGAAGTCCTTGGTGTTGAAGAACGTGCCGGATACTATGATACTGCCGGAGCTTTGCGTGACATGATTCAAAACCACACGATGCAAATCATTGGTTGGTTAGCCATGGAAAAGCCAACAGACTTTAGCGATAAGGCTGTCCGTGCCGCAAAGAACACAGCCTTCAATGCTTTGAAAATTTATTCAAACGATGAAGTTGCTGAAAACTTTGTACGTGGTCAATACGGTGAATCAGCTGATGGTTCACAACGCAAGTACTTGGATGAACCAGATGTTCCAGCAGGTTCACAAAACAATACTTTCGTTGCTGGTAAGTTGCAATTTGATACACCACGTTGGGAAGGCGTTCCTTTCTACATCCGTTCAGGAAAGCGTCTAGCTGCTAAGGCAACACGTGTAGATATCGTCTTCAAGAAGTCAGCCAATATCTTTGGTCAAGGTGGCGAAAAGCTTGTTAACCCTGTTCTTTCAATTTTGATTGACCCAGTTGGTCGCGTTGAATTGACAGTTAACGCTAAGAACGTCACTGATACATTCCAAACACGTCCAATCGAATTGGATTGGCAAGTTTCTGAAGCTGACAAGGCTGTTACTCCAGAACCATACGAACGTATGATTCACGATTGCATGGACGGAAACGGATCTAACTTTGCTGACTGGAATGGTGTGGCCGTTGCTTGGAAGTTCGTCGATGCCATCCAAGATGCATGGGACAAGACTCCTGCAACATTCCCTAACTACGTTTCTGGTTCAATGGGACCAAAGGAATCTGATGAGTTACTTGCTAAAGATGGTAACGAATGGGTTTTCAAGGGATAATTTAAAAACAAATAAAAACAATCCAACACGTTGGATTGTTTTTTTCTTACACCTTAACCAAGGAGGCCACCTATGACTGATCGCACTACCCCCACTGAACTCACGAATATGATTTTGATTGAAAATCCTGACACTCACCAAATTTTAGTCGAGAATCGGCACAATCCAAACTGGCCAGGCGTAACATTCCCTGGAGGTCATATCGACACTGGCGAAACCATTACTGCTTCAGTTATTCGTGAAGCGTATGAAGAAACAGGCCTTACGATTAGCCACCCAAAATTAGTTGGTATCAAAGAATGGCCATTGGACAACGGTGCACGTTATATTGTTTTCTTATATAAAACAACCGAATATACTGGTGATTTAACATCAAGCCGTGAGGGGGAAATTTTTTGGACAACACGTGAAAAATTAACCGATGGCACTTATCAATTACCGCATACCTTCGCCGAAATGTTACCTGTCTTTGACAATCCAGACATTAACGAACTCGCCCTAATCAAACCAACCGATGCTAATTCTGGTTGGGAAATCGAGTGGCAATAACTAGACGCAAACCATATCATTAATTTCTCACGAATTTACCTGTTTTAACTCGTTGCAAAAACAGTTATAATAGTTTTTGCTGAATACGCAACAAACAAAACTGCTCGGAGGAATTTTTGGATAATGGTCAATAAAAAGAAAGAAACTGCTGCAGTTGCCGCACTTGATTTCATTGAAGACAATATGATTGTTGGATTAGGTAGCGGAAGCACAGCTAGCCTTTTCATTGAAAAATTAGCCGAATACGCAAAGCAAGCGCAACTGACTTTAACGTGTGTTGCGACTTCTGAAAAATCCGCAGCATTGGCAACTAGCCTTGGTTTAAACGTCGTTGATTTAGACGATATTGACCAAATCGACGTCACAATTGATGGCGCTGATGAAGTCGATGCCCACCTTAATGGCATTAAAGGTGGCGGTGCCGCCTTACTTTATGAAAAAATCGTTGCACAAAGCTCAAAGCGTAATGTCTGGTTAGTAGATACCACCAAGGTTCGTGAACACTTGGGGCAAACAAAACTACCCATTGAGGTCATCCCCTTTGGAAGTACTCACATTTTTAATTATCTGAAGACGCACGGGCTTAATCCTGTTTTCCGCCGTAATGTGAACAAGACATTATTAGAAACTGACTCAGTTAACTACATTATTGATATCGACATTTCAGAAATCAAAGATTTGCATCAATTTGGTAGTGATTTAGAAGATTTCGCTGGCGTCGTTGAACACGGTCTGTTCCTTGATGTCTGTGACGCTCTCATTATCGGAGACGATGATTCCGTTGAAATCGTCCAAAAATAAAACGCCAATTGGCGTTTTTTTTGTACAAAAAAATCGTCTATTAGTGTCTTTACTACTAACAAACGATTTCAATTTTATTTTAAGAAAGCCGTCACAGCCGCCGCAAGTACAATAAGCAATAATCCGACCATCGTTGCTAACCATTCTTTACGTGTTTTATGGACATGCATCACGACAATTCCTGAAACAGTTGCACCAACAATTGACACTTGTGATAGCACAAAACTCGTTGCTAACCCTAACATAGCCGGTTGTGCTGAGACAAGGTATCCCAAAGCCCCCATCGCAAAAAAGAATCCTGAGATAAGTTGACGATACGTCACCACCTTATTGAAAATATTGTGTTTATTTTTCAATAAATCATATAGTCCTAAACCAGTTCCAAAAGCGGCCATCCCTTAAGCTTGTGGGAAGAACATATCCATACCACTAATGTCGTGTGTGTATTGGGGCAAAATACCATAGAGTGAATACCCCACTTGGGCAATCAATAAAATAACCATGGCTTTAATCAACAACTTCGAATTTCCCGCCGTTTTCTTTTCTTGATATGTCGTCAAATAGGCGCCAACCATAATGGCAACCACTGCAAACGTACCAAATATTTTAGCTTCGAAGCTAGCCCAATTACCTAGCATAGTAACGCCCCAAAGAACATTGGCAATAATTTGAAACGCCGTCGATATTGGCATAACTTTAGCTGATCCCAAAATGTGACCTTGGTCATCTTTCAACCCAAAGGCTGAGATTGTTACAACATTTCCAAAAGCCCACGCAGCCCCTGACACAACTGATAACCAAAAGTTTGCCCCTGTTGGCATTGGGTAATTTCCCACAAGCACAACAACAGTTGCAACAATCAATGTTCCCCAAGTTGCACCAAAAATAGCTTGAATTGGATTTCCACCAATTTTTGATACTAACGTCGGATATGCACTCCAGCCAATAATCGCCAGTGAGACGAAAAACAATCCTAAAATATTCATCACATTTCCCTAGTTTCTTCAATTTATTTTTCTATGCATGCAAAAAATATGTAGACAATCAGATTTTGTATATCTAATAGTTTAAACGATATCTCTAGGGATTGGCAAGCGCATTACACCAATTGGTAAAACGTTTTTACAACTTCCTGCCGCTTAGCAAAATAAAAAAGCCGACCGAAGTCAGCTTTTAATCAATAAACACTGGTTATAGTGAACGGAAATCAAAGACCATACGCCCTGTAATTTGGTTATTGTGCATTGATTCAATAACGTCATTCAAGTCACGCACATCGGCACGTTGAACGATAGGCTTAACCTTACCTTCAGCTCCGAATTGGAAGGCTTCAGCCAAATCAGTACGACCACCAACAAGTGACCCCTTAACTTCAATGCCATCCAAAACAGTCTTCACAACGTTTAATTCCATATTACCTTGTGGCAAGGCAACGGCAACCAACTTACCCATTGGACGCAATGAGGCAATTGATTGGTCAAAAGCCTGGGTGTTAACGGCAGTAACTTGCGCATTGTGAACACCACCAACTTTTTCTTGAATGATGGCAGGAACATCTTCAGTCTTACGGTTAATCAACAATTCAGCTCCTGAATCCTTGGCCGCTTGTAGCTTGTCAGGATTTCCATCAACAGCAACAACATGGGCTCCGAAAACATTGTGCGCATATTGGATGGCCAAGTTACCAAGACCACCAGCTCCAACAACTGAAACCCATTGTCCAGGCTTGGTTTCTCCAACCTTCAATGACTTATACATTGTTACACCGGCACAAGTGATTGATGACGCTTCCATTGGATCAAGTTCAGCAGGGACCTTAACGGCATACTTAGCATTGACCACAACTTGTTGCGCCATAGCACCGTCAACACTGAATCCAGCGTTACGAACCTTACGACAGAATGTTTCGTTACCCGTGTTACAGTACTCACAGTTTCCACAAGCATCGTAGAACCATGCAATAGAAACACGATCTCCAACCTTCAAATAGTCTGAAGCACCTTCACCAAGCTTTGAAACGATACCAACTCCTTCGTGCCCAATAACACGACGGAAGCCAGGACGTGGATTAATTTCATTAGGATTACCAAAGTCACCATTTGCAACGTGCAAATCTGTGTGACAAAGTCCACAATATTCAACATCAACTAAAGCTTCACCGAAACCAACTTCACGTGGCTCCCAATCATCTACTAAATCAACGAATCCATCTGGGTTTTGACGTACAACAGCAGCCTTCATAATCTTAAATCCTCCACAAAATTCATTTTATTGTTATCTTTTTCACAAGTTAATTGTATGTGATATTTAAAATTTTTGCAAGCGTTTTCTGGCTTCCTTTTACAATTTTCCCACGACCTTTTATACTTGATAAATAATACTAAAAACGATTGGAGCGCTATGTACGATGAAGACTATTTCAAAAATACTGCTTGGTAGTGTCGCCGTCGCAGGGATAGGTGCCGGAGTTGCCTACACGACTCAACCAGACCTCAAGAACCAAGTTAACACTCTCACCCCAGGTACGCATAAAGCTGGTAAAACAACGGTTGACGATACTAAAACAAATGAAAAACTCGCCACAACAGTAATTGGGCTTTATGGAGCTAACCACCTTGAGAACAATGCTCACTGGAAGCAAGTCCCTGTTGCTTTCAAGAGTAGTACTACCCTAATGAAAGAGCCGCGTACGAACACACTCACGGTTTATCGTATCTTGGTACCAAATACGAATCAAACCGATGCGCCATATTATGAACTTTCAGGATCAGACCATAATACCGTGACTTTTTACGACGGAACCTCAACGACTCCACTCGCCAAAGTCGATCTAGCCACAGTGGTGAAGTATGTGAATGCGCATTACTCTGATCAACAACAACAAGATTGCGCCACGCGCATCAAAATTCAATACAGTTAAATCTTTAATCATACGGACGCTTAGTACCAGCTCCATTTAACGGCATTCAATTAGGTTATCATTATACTAGCGTTTTCAAGATAAAGTACTCGCTCTAAATAATTGTTTAATATTGCATTTGTATGACAAAATTAGTGTTATACTGTTCAATAACCAATTCCCAATAGGAGCGCAAATCATGTACAAAAATATTAAGTTGTATTCCGTTACCCTCACAGCTGTATTAGGTATCAGCATCGCAACAGTTGCCCATGCGGATGACACACAACAAACAGCCACCCAGCCACAAACTGAACAGGTCGACAAAGCACCCGTTACAGATACAGCCAATGCAACTCAGGTTTCAACAGCATCAGCGGACAAAACTGAACAAGCATCAGCGCTAACTGATAAGGGTACTGGCACAGCAACGTCCAAACCAGCTACCTCTGAAACTACAACCACTGACACGACAGTATCTACGCCAATTACAACTAATAAAACAAACGGACTTGTCTCAGAACCAACTAAATCTGAAACACCAACCCAACCCTCAGCTACCTCAACTGTGACGCCTAAAATTGAGCGAAGCACGACGGATGGGCAATGGCATGGTAAAACCATTAAAATGCTAAATGGTACAACGTGGTATTTTACTAATGGACGTGTTTTAGATGACAACGGTATTGTCGTTGCTTATGTCGGGAAAGATGGTACTCTTATCACTGATAACGGTGAACCCTTTGCTGAATTAGAAGGACAATACATCATTGATGGTTCAGGTACTAAGATCGGGAAATTATTTGAAAGTACAGTGGCACCTCGTTTCGAACAAGAAACGCCAAAAGCAGCAAACAAGCAGGCTAGTGCAACAGGTTCAAATGCAACGACCTCAACGCAACCTGCACCTGAAAAAAACAGTGCAACAGTCGCACCTTCAGTTACAAATCGCGCTGCTACGTTGCCAGATACTAGCTATGAAAAAAATCAATCAATCGTCAACATTGCCATATTGGCACTTGTTGCACTTAGCGTTGGCTTAGCCCAACACTTAATTAAATATCGTCACTAAAAAAAGATGACTCACAAATGTGAGTCATCTTTTTTGTTACTTCATACCATTAACAACATTTGTAGGCTGACCAGCTAAGGCAGCGCGCACATTGCTGACAGCTTCCTCAAAAATCGCCGTTTGTGCTTCAACAGTACCAGTTCCGGCATGCGGGGTCATCACCACATTGTTAAAACCAGTTAAAGCCATTGGCACTTCAGGTTCATTTTCGAAGACATCTAACCCAGCCCCTGCAATTTCATGTTGCTTGAGGGCATCCGCTAAATCACTTGTATTGACTAAAGCACCTCGGGCGACATTGATCAAAAAGGCTGAATTTTTCATTTGTTTAAAGACATCCGCATTAATGATATGCGTCGTTTCAGTCGTCGCTGGTGCATGCAATGAAAGTACATCCGCTTGTTGCACAAGCTCTTCAAACGTAACGTACTTCACGTTCGCTGCAGTCTCGGCTTCAGGTGCTAGTTGGTGCCGGTTATGATAAATCACATTCATCCCCAGCATCTGACCAAATTGGGCCATCGTTTTACCAATCCGGCCCATTCCGAAAATACCAAGCGTCTTGCCTTGCACACTCGTTGCATGGTTGGCCGGGTTTGTCATCGGCGTCCATTCACCAGCATGCATTTTATCATCGAGAGGCATGATATTACGCGTCACGTCTAACATCAATGCTAGCGCCATCTCGGCCGTTGGCACACGTACGCTTTCAGGCGTATTAGCAACAACAATCCCTTTTTCACGCGTGTAGTTCAAATCAATGTGGTCAAAACCAACACTGCAAGTCGCAATGACTTTCAAATCTTTACCAGCATCCACCAATTCTTGATCAACTTGGTAACCAAAGAAGACGAGCGCTTCCTGCCCCGGTAACGCTGCTAATAATTCGGCACGCGTATACGGATGATCTTTGGGATACGTCACCTCAAAGTCTTGTGAGAGTGTTTCAACAACAGCTGGCGTAAGTTCTCCAGTGAATAATACTTTTGGTTTTGTCATGTTCCTACGACCTCCCAGTCTTACTTTAGTTCTATGGTTTCTTGGGCATCAAATGAGTAAAGATAGCGTTTTGGATATGGCAAGCCTTGCGCAACCAGCGCTTGTGCATAGACATTAATTTGTCCACTGTAGCGCGCCGTGAGTACCTGCGCCGCTGACTCATTCTGCTTAATATGGTCAGTTTTGTAATCGAAGAGCCAAACGTCATCGCCAACCTTGAAATAACCATCAATAATTCCGTGGACCAAGACCTTTTCATCACCTTGGTAGTCACGGTATAAATTACTTGCATTCAACAACAATGAGAAGGGAACTTCCCGTTCCAAACTATCAGCATGCGCCACCATTGTTTGACCCAAGATGTTTGCATTAAAGAAACTTTCAATCCTTTGCAGATCAACACGCTTTGCCACATCAGCTTCAATCGATTCGTTTGCTACCAATTGATTTAATAGCGTTTGCAAATCTGCTAGTGTTGGTGCCCCGTGCGTTAAATCAACGCGTTGCATCACCATGTGTGTCGCCGTTCCAATGGCCGCCGGCGCTACTCGTTTGGTTTGGTGTTGCATAAACTCTGGTTCAGCTAATGACTCATTCACAAAACGTAACCCGACTTCATTTTGCGCTGAAAGACGCTCATCTTCAAGTACCCGTCCAGCACTTAAATCCGGATCTTCAAACAAACGCTTCAACTCTGAAACAGACTGATAAGCTGTGGCCCGAGTGGCACCTTCATAAGGATAAGTAAAATCAAGCACTTGATGCCAGTCTGTAATTGGTGTTGCAGAGCTATCGCGATCGCTAGCTTGTTCATTTTGCGCCACTACTTGCTTTGGCATTGCTGCTTCGGCAGTTTTTAAAGTCGTTTGGTTCATCAATTCAACATCAAAACCAAAGTCATTTTTAGCAGGCAATGGACTCGTTTCGGGCATATCGAACTCGGCGCCAACTGCTGCATAAGCTTTTTGTAACTTCTGATTTGCTTCAGGGTGGCGTAACAACGCCATCCCGGCTAAGTCCATGTATGAACTGGCACGTTCACGAATCCAAGTTGGTAACATCCAACTCGTACCTAATGCACTCAACTGCCACGTTTTATCCATGGTATCCAAGGTACGATACGTTCCAACCAAATATAAGTTCTGTTCGGCACGGGTCAATGCAACGTACAAGACACGCAACTGTTCCGCAAAGGCACCGGCTTTACGCGTTTCCTTTACAAATTCGCGTTGGGGCGTAGGTAGCATTAGATTGTGGTCAGCATCGACATAGTTGACCCCAACACCCGCTTTGGCATCCGCTAAAATGGGTCCCTTTGATTCATTAATTGAAACCATTTGGTGCGTACTGTTTAACACGAAAACAATCGGGAACTCAAGCCCCTTCGAATGGTGAATCGTCATCAGGCGAATCGTATCATCACTAACATTCGCATCCGCCGAACTCAAATCACGATCTTGCGATTGAAGCTCCAGAACGTACTGAATAAATTGGTACAACCCAACGAATGATGAGCGTTGGTAACTTGCTGCGCGTTCATACAAGGCGTGCAAGTTGGCTTGACGTTGCGCTCCCGAAGGTAAACCACCCACATAATCTAACCAACCTGTCCGGTTATAAATTTGCCAAATCAGGTCAACGATTTGATTCTGAGTTGCCAAACGCTTAAAGTCAGCCAAATCATCCGCAAAACGTTGCAACACGCGTTGAACTTTTGCGCGTTGAGCAGCATCATTTCCGGGGTATGGCAGCTCATCGCCGGCATTCAACCAGGTGGTCACTGCTTGATAGAAGTCATCCTGTTGATTTTGTAATCGGATTAATGCGAGATCATTTTCATTTAAGCCATACAAAGGTGAACGTAACACAGCGGCCAAAGGAATATCTTGATGCGGATTATCAATCACGCGAAGTAAACTTAACATCACCGAAATTTCAGTCGTTTGAAAGAAATTCTCCGTTCCTTCAATCGTAACTGGCAAGTCCAAGGCCCCAAAGACATCTAACACATCTAGATTTTGATTCTTGGTTGGCACCAAAATGGTCATATCTGAATAAGTTGGGCGGCGGGTCTTTCCAGCCTTTCGGTCAAAAATAACGTAGTCTGGGTCTTGCATAATTTGGCGGATTTTCAAGGCCATCAAGTGGATCTGTCCAGTTGCACCGTCATAACTTTCATCATTTTCCGAACTATTCGGCACTTCTTCTTCATCCGAACCAGCTTCATCTTCCTGCAAATACACCAGTAAATTGGCTTGCTTGGCAATGGCTTCAGGATAATAGTCGGCTCCAGCTACCAGTTCAGCTTCACCACTATAATCAACATCTCCTAATGCTTCATCCATCACTTGCGCAAAGATGTAATTAATAAAGTTGGTGACATTCGGTTGAGAACGGAAGTTTTCTTGGAGCGTAATCACTTCACTATCCTCGCGCATTGGATACGCCGTCAACTTTGAACCAAATAAGGTTGGATCTGCCTGACGGAATTTATAAATCGACTGCTTAATATCCCCCACTTGGAAGGTATTTTCCGGTCCAGCAATTCGACTCAAAATCGCTTCTTGTAGTTGGTTCGTATCTTGGTATTCATCGACCATGACTTCACGGTAGTGTTGCTGTAATTCATGGGCGACAGCATCTTGTTGCACAATTTCCAAGGCAAAGTGTTCCAAATCATTGAAATCGAGCACCTTGCGTCGGAGCTTCTCTTTCAAAAACGCCTCTTGGAATTGTTGTGTAAATTTAACCAACGTTGCCAAAGTCGTTCCAGCTCCATCCATGGCGGTCTGAATTCCTTGCGAATCCAAGGTAAAGTAAGCATGCTTCCAAGAATCAATCGCCTTTTGGCGATCTTGACGTTCCTTACTAATAGGCGCCCAGGCTTCTTTAACCTGTGAATCAGACTTAAAGCGTGGTGCCTTGCCCTTTTCATTTTTACCAAAGGTTTCAAATTGTAAGTTCAGTACCAGTTGGCGAATTTGATCAAACGATGCATCTGAGTTTTGCAACATCGCTTGCACGTCTTCCAGTTTCGCTGCATCATTCATTAAATTATGCAACCGATTTTCAGCCGCTTCTTCATCATTCGTGTCAGGTGCATGATTAACGGCATCTTGAGCTAATGTCACCAAGCCCTCCAAGGTTTGGACCATGCGCGGCTGCACCATTTGTTGATAAAACAGTGTTTGTGCATAATCGGCATTTGAGACATACGCATCTGTTAAACTCTCAAGCCACTCCGTTGTATCTGGACGTGCCATGGCAAAATTAAACAGCGTAAAAACAGCTTGTTGTAAGTCACCATCGTCCTGTGCGTTCGTTTTGAATTGTTGTACGAAATGCGTAAATGGATGTCCAGTTGCCGTCTCATCAGCTTCATATGCGTCATCCAATAACGTTTGATACACTTCTTGCTTAATGAGCGTATTCTCAGCATCATCTACCAATCTAAACTGCGGATCTAAGTTGATGGTGTAGTGGTATTGCTCAATCAAGCGCATCGCAAAGGCATGTAACGTTGAGATGCTAGCCACGTTAATTAAACGCAATTGCTTGAGCAGGTGTTGCTTATCGTCAGCTTCTGGAATTGCTTGGCGAATGGCCGCTTCCAGCCGTTCTTTCATTTCCGCCGCAGCAGCGTTGGTGAAAGTTACGATTAAGAATTCATCAATGTTTTCGCCAGCCAGCAAACGCTGTAAGACCCGTTCAACCAAGACGCGGGTCTTCCCTGAACCTGCTGACGCAGAAACTAGGATATTTTTATCTTTATGGGTAATGGCTGCTTGTTGTGATTCTGTAAACTGCATTACTGGTTATCCTCCTCTGTCGAATCAGGTTCCGTCATTTTACGATGCATTGCTTCAAGGGCGCCGTTCCGGTCACTTGGTAGTTGTGAAATATCATGATACTTGTTACCGAGCATGGCATCAAAGAACATCACGGGTAGGTAATCACTATGTTGCAACCCAGTCGCTTGTTTATCACGGAATGGCTGTAAAGGAAATGATCCTTGTAAGATACGTTCCGCAATGTGTTGAATCATATAACGATTGTAATCAATCAACGTGTTTAATTCATCATCCGAATAAGTTTCATGTCCACTCTTTAGCGCATCCCCCGACTTCTTATATTCAAAGCCATACAACTTCGGATCACCTTCTGGTGTGTCCAAAGCTGATAATAGTGCGTCATCCTGGCGCAAGACCCCTGTGTACTGTCCCCCTTGCTGCGCCTTTTCATCAGCATAGGCCAAAAGGGATGGATAATCAGGCAATAGTGGCTCTTTGTCTAACTTTAGCAATGGCGTTTGCGCATTGAAATAAGTTGCTCCGCCCACTTCAATTGCTTCAGCATCTGATAAGGCTTCCCAATACGTCATGAGTTGTAGTTCTAATCCTGATAAGGCCTTGGTAAAGTTGAAATCACGCTTACTTGATTTGTAATCAACAATCATCAAATAGTCCTTATCACCGGTCCGAACACGATCAAAACGATCAATTTTTCCATGGACAGTTACAGAACCTCCGGCAACATCATACTTAACGGGCTTAAGGCCTTGTTTACCAAGTCCAAAGCCAACTTCAGTCCGTTGCGTTTGAATCTTTTGATTATCAGGCTGACCGCGACGCATTTGTTCTAAGTCAGCAATCACTTGCTGCGTCAATAGTTTCGTTAAGAACCGCATCCGTGCCGAACTGTTGAAGATATCAAAGGTAATGTCACCTGCACTCAATAACTGATCCGCGTAGACTTGCACCTTTTGTGCGATTTCCGCATTAGTCAATTGTCCCAAAACCTTATTTTCTTGAATCAAGGCATTGAACACACCTTCAAAGAGCGCGTGCATATACGTTCCCTTTTCGGCTGGCGTCAAATCCATCACTTCACGGTCACGTAAACGCAACCCGTATTGTAAGAAGAACTCATAAGGATTACGGGCATAACTTTGAAGACGTGACACTGATGCCTTCAAATCAGTACCAAACAAATCAGTAACGAGAGCTGGTTGAATAGGTTGTGGTTCATTCACATACTTCAAACTCTTCATCAAACGTTGCGTTGGTTCTGGTAGTAACTGTGAGACTTGATTTTGCAAAGCTTGCCAATTCAGAGTCAGACCTACCTTTTGGTTCAAGGCAAAACGATTGACCATCACCAAATGCGCCAACGTGCTAGCAGGTGATCCTACAAATTGGTCAAGCTCAGTCAATTCAGGCGTTGGTAATGCCAAGAAATGTTGCGCCTTTAAATCGAATTGTTGGGTTAGACGGTTAATGTATGTTGAAGCTTCCTGTTCTTTATCTCCATCACTTGTCGCATATAACCAAACGAGGCGACGTTGCGTACTCATCATCGCACTGTACATTAGAAATGGCTCTTGTGCCATTTGTTGTTCAGCTGTCCCCTTCATTTGAACACCATCTGGCAAATAACTGGCTAATATGTCACGATCTTGATCATTCAAAATTGCCTTCGTTTTCACTGTGCCTGGTAAGTTCGTATTCGTGGCACCAAAGACAATCGTTGTGTCATAGTGCTCGCCCTGAACAATCCCACTTTCTGAAACCCGAACTTGATCCATCGTCGCCGGAATACCAGAGTAGTTAGCATTATCAAATCCAGCTTGTAACGCATCTTTAAGTTCAGATAAGGTCATTGTTTCAGCATCAAAGACTGTCACAAAGTCATCTAACACACCAATAAAGGTCCGCCAGACTTGTTCTGGCTGTTGCGCTAAATTCAAATCACCCCGTGCAATGGCTTCATCACGCCAAGCTAACAATTGTTGATCCACACGTTGGTCGAGTAAAAATTGATATAACGCCGTTGCCAATTCACGTGCATTTTGCACCTGTTCAATTTGTTTCAAAAACGGTACGACCGTTTGACTCATTTGTTGGTGCACCAATTCAATTTGTGCATCTTTTGCTTCGACACGTTCACGAACAACATCGTCGTCCATATCTAACGTTTGACGATCAAATTGCCATGGCGTTTGGTCTTGCCAACGCCAACCGGCCATATTTTTCGCTAACGCATAATTTTCCGTAAGTGCTAATGCTTCACGATAATCCGTTAACGAAACTGCTTCAGGACGGAGTAACTCTGTCTTCAGCAAGGTCATCACTCGATTTAACGTCAATCCATTCGACAAATCTAGTAATTGATTTAAAAAGGCGACAAACGGATGCTCGCCCATTGATAAATCGGCATCCATAAAAAATGGAATCTCAAAACGGCTAAAGACTGCTGGAATAATATTTTGATAGGGTCCTAAATCACGTGCTAATAGCAGGTAATCCCGGTAACGGTGCTCACCACGGGCGACCTCTTGGCGAATTTGACGTGCCATTTGTTCCACTTCTTGATACGGCGTATTCGCCTGCCAAACTTGCAGTTCATCTGATTGAATTGTTCCAGCGCCATCGTGTGTTTGCACCCCTGTACGTTCATAACTTTGCCAAAAATCTTCCACAGCATGCATGGTTTGACTAATTGGTCGTTCATTTAGAACTGGTTTGGCCTGTGCCGGTATCTGTTTCTGCTGGGCATAATCTAACAAATGTTGCCCCAAATGTTTTGCTGGTTGGAACAAATCGGGTTGTCCGGCGTTCAATTTTAGATTATCAGCCGGTAGCCCCAAAGTGACTTGTTGCGCATTAGCGATTAAGGCTTCAACTACCCCACGTTCCGCTTGTGTCATTTGCGCATATCGATTAATAAAAAATTGATGGTGGCTTAAATCAGCTTTATCTGTATTCAAATAAACCTTCAAAGCTAACAATAAATCACTATTCAGATATTGACCTCGCTCTGCTAAAATCGCATCTAATTGGTCCCCAATTAGGGTCAAATCATGCAATTTATACACCAGCGTCTGGGCATTTTTTAAATTACCTTGAATGGCTTCTAAATCATGTTGTTGTAAACCAGATTGGCGGAGTTCAAGCAATTGATCCGTAAATTGACTAACAAAACCAGGTTTGTTCAACATTGATTGGTAAAGTTGCAACTGGTCCTGATTTTGGCGCAACAAGCGTTGTACCAACATGACCATGGCATCCTTCGAGACATTCGCTGCGTGATAAAGCGGATCATCATTCATGTAATACCAAGCCAAACGACTCAATGAAAATACTTGGACACGTGGCACTGAAACGGCGTTTCCTTCGTGTCCCATTAACTTGGCTAAACGTTCTAAGACATCAATTTCACTTTCAAATTTAATATGATTCGGCACCACATAAAAAAGTTGGGCCTGTGGATCATTTTCAAGAGTTGTTTGCATCTGTTCGAGCAGTTCAAGTTCATGGTCTTTGCTTGCTGGACCAACTAATATATCTAATGCCATTCTTTTCCCTCACTTAAAATTTATCTAACTCCATTCTATCAAAGATCGTGCTGGGACACTTAGCTTTAAGTTAAAATAATCAACCTTGTCAAGCATCAAAATTCGTGATGAGACCGGCTTATATTTTTTTATATAAATATATATATAACACCCATGGTATGGTATTGACTAGAGGACGTCAGACATGAAAAACATAAGCCTTATTTTAATAACCATTTATCTCATTCTAATTGGAGGAACTACTACTATGCACACAGCCATTCAAACGCCAGGAACCATCTACACCGGGTTACCTGATCAAAATGATTCATACTATCAACCCCAACAAGCAGCTCTGAAAAAATTGAGTCAGCAACTTGCACCAAAATCACATCAACGCCTTGTCTATGGTGATGTTTGGTTACGCGATATCGCGCCAATTGTCACCAACGCAAAGATGGTAAAATTCAAATATGAACCCGATTATCTGGATACAAAATTTAATGACATCATTAATACACGTTTTGCAAAGTGGCTTGAACA
Source organism: Weissella viridescens (assembly GCF_001437355.1). Classification (GTDB taxonomy): domain Bacteria; phylum Bacillota; class Bacilli; order Lactobacillales; family Lactobacillaceae; genus Weissella; species Weissella viridescens. The sequence goes on from NZ_JQBM01000004.1 coordinate 108,250, forward strand.
TCAACATTTCGATTTGAGTTATTCTGACATTCGCTTAGATGGTGGTAATTTTGTTTACAATGATGCTGATACCGCGATTCTTACTGACCGTGTTTTATATGATAATCCTAGCTACTCACAAGAACGTCTCGTTAAAACGTTACAGGAAGAATTGGGACTCAAGCAAATTATCTTAATTGATGAAGAACCTGGGGATGTGATGGGGCATGCCGATGGGATGCTTTTTTTCATCAAGCCAAAGACTTTATTCGTTGGTGACTTTGAAGGTGTTGATCACGTCAAAAAACAGATTAAGCAGGCTGATCCAAGCATTAACTTTATTAATTTACCTTCCGCTTACACAGAAAAAGGTCAGTTTGACCGTGACATCCCCTCTGCCAAAGGCTTGTACACAAATATGCTAACGACCGAAACACAAATTCTGGTACCACAATATGCCTTACCTGAAGACGAAGCCGTTCTAAAGCAAGTACGTACGCACACCACCAAACAAGTGATTCCCGTTCCAGTAGATGACATCGCAACAATGGGCGGCTCAGTCCATTGTCTAACTTGGTATTTGCCACAACGGTTAAAACCATAAAAAAACGCTAACTCAGTCATTGAGTCAGCGCTTTTGATTTACTTTGCAATATGATTTTTGTGACGGTAGTAATAATAAACTGGCAATCCCAACCCAACCAACACAAGTGAAATTAACACGCCACTGAAGTCAGTTACAAATGTTGAGCCTAATACGAAGAACGCTCCACCAATTGCAACTAATGGTGTAATCGGATATAGCGGTGTCTTGAACAAAGTCTCTGCGTTACGACCACGGTCACGACGACGTAGAATAAAGATACCAAAGAATGCTGCGGTATAGAAAATCCAAATTGTGAAGATTGCAATATCTGATAGGCGATCCGCTGAATCAGTAAAGACAGCAATCGCAATTGTCATAGCTGCAACAGTTGCAATGGCATTAATTGGTTCTTGCGTATGCTTGTTCAGACGTGACAAGTACTTAGGGAACAAACCATCCTTTGCCATAGCGTAAGCCATACGAGGGAATGAAATCATTTTTCCATTCAAAGTTCCCCACATTGAAATGATAATCGTAACACTCAAGGCACGTCCACCAAAGTCACCAAAAGCCTTGGTAGCCATGGCAAAAGTTGTATTATTTTGTAAATGTACAATTTCAGTTGCTGGTAATGTGCGGTATGTTGCATATGTCACACCCACGTAGGCTAATACAATTGTCGTAATACCAAGAATAATGGCACGTGGCATATCACGGTGTGGGTTCTTCAACTCTCCGGCAATATTTCCCAAAAGAATCCAACCATCATAAGCAAACAAAGTCGCCAAAATTGCCATTCCAAGCCCACCGTGTGCACTTGAACTAACTTGTGCAACCGTTTGACCTAGTGCATCGACTTTACCAAAGAATAGTCCGTAAACGACCAATACAATGATTGGCAACATCTTAATTGAGGTTGTAATCACTTGGAAAGCTGAAGTAATTCGGTTTTCCAACATATTTAGTGCCATCACGAACAACACATATACAACGGTAATCCAACGTGCTGTTGAAATATCCCAACCCAAGAAGTTAGCTGTCAAATATGCTGCATAGCCACCGATTGAAGCAATTACGGCTGGTGCATACACAACCACTTGCATCCAACCAGTCAAAAATCCGGCAGTCGGTCCATATAAGTCCTCAATATAACTGAATAATCCACCCGTCTTTGGTAAACGATTGGCAACTTCGGCAATCGTCAAACCAGCGGCTAAGGTAATCACCCCACCCGCAATCCAGGCAACCAATCCCATCGTTGTGCTACCTGCTTGTTGTAGCACACCTGCTTGCTTAAAAAATACTCCTGATCCGATAACTGTCCCAATCACTAATGAAAGACCAGACAGCAATCCCATCGAACGTTTCAGTTCAACTTGCTTTTCCATTTTCCCAGCTCCCTTTTTGCAAAAAAAATCACCCAACCTCGCAGAGATTGGGTGAAAGTTACTTACACTTTTAGTGCCGCACTGAAGTGGCCCAATCATACGAAATGTTTGAGTGTAAAACATTATTATTATTATTTACAACAAATAATCGCATGATCATTGAGCTCCCTAAATTTTGGCGTTACGTAATATTAGCACAAGTTTATTTTAAAATGCAAATGGTTTTTAAAAATTGAGAAATTAAAGTGCATCCAATCCTTGGGCCAAATCATCTTTTAAATCAGCCAAGTTTTCAACACCAACTGAAACGCGGACTAATTCATCCTTGATACCATTTTCCAAACGAATCTCGCGTGGAATTGAGGCATGCGTCATCACCGCTGGCACTTCAATCAATGACTCAACGCCACCCAATGATTCCGCCAATTGGAATACGTTAAGATTTTCAACAAACTGCTTTGTATCTAACCCTTCTTGCAATTCAATAGACATCATCCCACCAAATCCACGCATTTGGCGCTTTGCGATTTCATAATCTGGTGTTCCTGGCAAACCAGGGTAATAAACCTTTTGAATTTTTTCATGATCATTCAACCATGTTGCTAAGGCCAAAGCATTTTCATTATGACGTTCAACACGAAGCGCCAATGTCTTCAATGACCGTTGTACCAAGAATGATTCTTGTGGTGACAAAACAGCGCCAACAGAAAGTTGAATCATCTTAATCTGATCAGCCAAAGTTTCATCCGATGTCACAACAAAACCTGAAACCGTATCAGAGTGACCACCTAAATATTTTGTTCCTGAAGCTAATACTACATCAGCGCCTAAATCAAGTGGTGTTTGATTGTATGGTGAGGCAAATGTATTATCAACAACGGCAATCGCATCGTGCGCGTGTGCCACACTAGCCGCTTGTTCAATGTCGGTCACGTGTAACAATGGATTTGATGGCGTTTCCAAATACACCATCTTGGTGTTGTCTTGCATAGCTGCTTCAATTGCAGCGCTATCAGCAGTATCAACCGCTGTATATGTGACACCTAGGTCAGCTAAAACTGAGTTAACGAGACGGAATGTACCACCATACACGTCATTTCCCATGACCAAATGATCGCCGGCATGCAAAACTGACATAACGGCATGGATAGCCGCCATTCCAGATGAAAAAGCAAAACCATACTTACCATTTTCCAAAGCGGCCATCACTGATTCGACCGCAAAACGGGTAGGATTTTCGCCACGCGTATACTCATATTCAGCATTACCACCAAGCTCTTGTTGGTGATAAGTTGAAGTTTGATAAATTGGAGGGACAACCGCCCCTGTTGCCGGATCCTCTTGGATTCCGCCATGGATAACCTTGGTTTCAAAATTCATCGTTATGCCTTCTTTCATTAACTTATTATTTGTAACTAACTATAACATACTGCCCCAGCTTACAAAACCTTTTCAGCTAATGTCTTTTGGACATGCGTCAGCGTCTCACCTGCTTTAAATTGCAAAATTTCTGAAGGTTCAACTTGACCTGAAATCCAGATTTTTAGTTCACCATCTAAGTCAAAGTGTCCCGCTGTTTCCGTGGCAAACTTTGAAATTGAACGGTAGCTGATTGATTTGTACGCAATCTTTTTGGCAGTCATCCCCTGCTTATCGACTAAGATGAGACGTTTATTCGTAAAGATCACCAAATCGCGCACTAATTTATAGGCATGTTCAATTTCTTCCTCTGGAATCAAAAGCGGGTCAATTTCGCTTTTAACCTCACGTGTGCTAATTTGTGTTGAATTGCCCATCATGCCACTAAGTAATCCCATTTATACATACCTCATTTCATTTTCTTTAAGCATACCAAGCTCAGCTCATTTAGAACATAAAAAAATCACTCAAAATTGAGTGATTTAATGTCATTATAGATTTTCATTGAAGAAAGTCGTTAACTTAGCCACCGCTGGCTCAACTGCTTTAGGTTGATCATACAAATCGTAGTGTGAAATACCTGGTAATACCGTTAATTCCTTGTTCTTAGAAGCAGCCTTATTATAAATTTCATATCCGAAACGATATGATCCGAAACTACCGGGCTTATCACCTACAATAATTTCCAAAGGTTGCGTTAATAATTTTTCAGCTAAATTAGCTGGGTCATAGTTCAACAAAAGTGCTAAACTCGTAAAGCGTAACTTATTTGGTGAAAATTCATCAGCACCACGCGATGTCTTATAGTAATCAACTGCCTCAACAATATCAAGATCATTAATCCCTGCCGCTTCACGTTCTTCTTGGCTGTTTGTAATCCACTGAGTCATCATTGGTTCTGCCCCAGTTGCTTCAGCTGTACGTTGCGCTGCGACTTGTTCCAAAGTTGCAATCAATTGATCATCTGGACCAAATGCTTCACGATATGCAGCTCCAGCAGATGCTCCAGCTGCTGTTCCAACAGCCTTAATACGCTTATCTGTTTTCGCAGCATTAATTGTGTAACCACCACCGGCACAGATTCCCATTGCACCGATACGGTCGTTATCTACGAATGGTAGGGTATCTAGGTAATCAATGGCGTACATGATATCATTAGTACGACTAGCTGGATCTTCGATGTAACGTGGCTCACCTTCGCTTTGACCTTGGTAGCTGCATCATATGCTAAAGTTAGAAAACCATTTTCAGCTAACTTCGTAGCATAAATACTTGAGGTTTGATTCATATCCGCACTCGTTGGGTGTGTTACCACAATTGCCGGGTGCGCAATTGACTTATCAAAATTTTCAGGGAAGAACAAACGTCCTGCTAAATTAAAGTGACGGGCCTTAAGTGTAATCTCTTCTGTGTTAATCATAATATTTATATTCTCGCTTTCTTTATTTCCTTTATCTATGTTTATTAGTATAGGAAGAAAGCATTGAGACTTACACAACACTTCACGTCAATCTGTTACTTAAGTAACACGAGCAATGGCATTGTTACCGAATGGAGGATTTTTATGGATAAACGTGGACGCAAAACACTTAAAAATATTGAGAATGCCTTTAATGCACTCCTTTTGGAGAAAACATTTGATGACATTACCGTAACTGATATCTGTCATGAGGCCGATATTTCACGAAAAACTTTCTATACTTATTATGATGATAAGTTTGAACTCATTGACCAATTAGCCAGCAGCTCCTTAAATGAACTGGATCAACTGAGTCACGGTGATCCTAACATGACGAATCAAGAGCGTATCTACACTTGGTTAACGTATATTCAAGCCCATCAACGCCTGTTTTATATTCTCTTTACCAATGAAAGTTCGTACTCTTTCCGCTTAAAATTCACGCAATACTTGTTAGAAAGTCTCAGCAAACATGGTGCCTTTCCAATTAATGATACCAACCTACAATTTTATGCACATGGCGCCCTTGGCGTTGTTGAAGGCTTTGTGAATGGGGCTATCAAAAGTGACATCTCAACCATCGCTTCAAACCTACAAACACTTATTCCAATCAAAGCCTAAAAAGACCCTACACACGTTCTAGTGCAGGGTCTTTTTTATTATTTAGTTTAATTCATCGCGCCACAACGGCTGAGACATGCAGCGAGCACCACCACGTCCACGTGACAGCTCACTTGATTTAATCTCATGGACAGTAATCCCATGCTCACGCATCAATTGAATCGAAATATAATTACGATCATAAGTCACCACTTCACCTGGCGCAATTGCCAAATTATTGGAACCATCGTTCCATTGTTCACGGGCTGCGTTAATTGGATCGCCATTCCCCGTTTCAATCAAATCCAAATCATCCAAGTTCAGCACTTCCAACAATGTCCGTTTCAAGTTATCACGGTGCTCCAAAACCACTTCTCCCTGATTATTGGCCCGCAATAAATTAATATTCATCTTACCAGCATCATCCATAATACCTGGGAAAACGGTGAACTGATCCGTGTTCACCATCGTAAACACCGTATCTAAATGCATCATGGCATGATTATGTGGAATTTCGACCGCCATAATTGTATCAATTTGGCTATCTGGGCTAGCAAATAAATGCTCAGCAAGCGTCTGAACGGCCTTACTTGATGTTCGTTGTGAAATACCAATAGCTAGCGTATGTTCATTTAGGACTAACTCATCCCCACCCTCAATGCGGTTATCCTGATTGCGATCTAACCAAATCGGCACACGTTGAGAAAATCGTGGATGATGTGCCATCACAAATTCTGTAATCAATGACTCCGGTTGACGTGCTGCATAAGTCATATGATTAATGGTCATTCCATTACCAGTTGAAGCTTGGGGATCGCGTGTAAAGTACGCATTAGGAAGTGGGTCCATTAAAAATGGATCTTCCGCCGCTGTACCAGCAACTTCATCCAGACTCGTATGCTTCAAATCCAAAGCATCCCGCCGAATTCCAGCATAAATGGTTTGGACCAGATCCTTAACCGAAAGCGTTTGAAGATATTTCTGCATTTCTTGTGCAACTGTTCCTGTCGTATAGTGGTGTTCCTCCAAATATCGTTTAATGAATGCTATACGCGTGTCAGCTGACTGCAAACACTCAGCTAACAATTGCTCAATGTAAACAACCTCTGCCCCGCGTTCCCGAAGCAAGTCGGCAAACGCGTCATGTTCGGCTTGTGCATTTTTCAAAAACGGAATGTCATCAAAAAGTAAGCGTTCCATCGTATCAGGCGTAATATTTTCAATTTCCGCCCCTGGCCGATGCAGTAAAACTTCACGTAAGGTACCGATTTCTGAATTAACCTGAATTGCAGGCTGCTTAATCATAGTACATTCTCCATTCTTCTAATTGAACGATCACGAGCCACTTTTTAATCTTAGTTACATCTACATTATATAAAGTAATGGTAGCGCATACAAATGACACTTAGTCATTCCAAATTTTACGTGCTATCGGCGTCTCATAAAAATACATCTGTTACGCACGAACATATGATTCAGCCATGAAAAAATTCATAAACATTCATAAATCGCACAAAGTATGTAGGTGATGTAACTTAACCTAACAATTTTAGGTTCCCTATCTCTAGGGAAATTGTACAAAAAAAGGCAGCCCTTTCAGACTACCTTTTTTAAGTTACTTCTTCGAATAATACACACCTAATCCACTGATGATGAACAACATCATACCTAACAAGGTAACTAACATATGATTAGCGTATCCTGTAGCAGGAAGCTTTGCATCATAAGTCTTATGCTTCATTGCATGATCAGGCACATTAAACTTCGGATCTTTTTCAAAGTTAACGCGAGCGGGCATTTCGTTCTCTAAATCACTTACTTCAGGTTGCGTTTTTTCAACTGTTTCCGGTGCGTCCTTTGGTTCTTCAATTACTGTTAGTTGAACTGCTTCTTCCAACTTTGGTGTCTCAAACTCTGTTACCGTTTCATCTTTGGGAACCGTTACTTCTGGAACACGGAGTTCCGGTTGTGTTACTTCCACTGTTTCCGGCGTGTCCTTTGGTTCTTCGATTACTGTTGGTTGAACTGGTTCTTCCAACTTTGGTGTCTCTAATTCAGAAACTGTTTTGTCTTCAGGAACCGTCATTTCTGGAATATGGAGTTCCGGTTGCGTTACTTCCACCGTTTCCGGCGTGCCTTTTGGTTCTTCTGTCACCTTTGGTTGAACTGCTTCTTCCAACTTTGGCGTTTCAAATTCAGAAACGGTTTCTTCTTCTGGCGTCGTTGTTTCTGGCGCATGCACTTCTGGTTGGGTCACTTCTGCTTTTTCAGTTGTCTGTGTTGGTTCTTCCTTCACCTTTGATTGAACTGGTTCTTCCAACTTTGGTGTGTTAAGTTCAGGAACAGTTTCTTCTTCTGGCGTCGTTGTTTCTGGCGCATGCACTTCTGGTTGGGTCACTTCTGCTTTTTCAGTTGTCTGTGTTGGTTCTTCGGTAATTGTTGGTTGAACAGGCTCTTCCAACTTTGGTGTCTCAAATTCCGTTACTGTTTCGTCTTCTGGCGTTGTTGATTCTGACGCGTGCACTTCCGGTTGCGTTACTTCTGCTTTTTCAGTTGTCTGTGTTGGTTCTTCCGTCACCTTTGATTGAACTGGTTCTTCCAACTTTGGTGTGTCAAGTTCAGGAACAGTTTCTTCTTCTGGCGTCGTTGATTCTGACGCATGCACTTCTGACTGTGTGACTTCCACCTTTTCAGTTGTCTGTGTCAGTTCTTCTGTCACCTTTAGTTGAACTGCTTCTTCCAACTTTGTTGTCTCAAATTCCGTTACTGTTTCGTCTTCTGGCGTCGTTGTTTCTGGCGCATGCACTTCTGGTTGGGTCACTTCTGCTTTTTCAGTTGTCTGTGTTAGTTCTTCCGTCACCTTTGATTGAACAGGCTCTTCCAAGTTTGGGGTATCAAATTCCGTTACTGTTTCGTCTTCTGGCGTCGTTGTTTCTGGCGCATGCACTTCTGGTTGGGTCACTTCTGCTTTTTCAGTTGTCTGTGTTAGTTCTTCCGTCACCTTTGATTGAACAGGCTCTTCCAACTTTGGTGTCTCAAATTCCGTTACTGTTTCTTCTTCTGGCGTTGTTGATTCTGATGCATGCACTTCTGGTTGTGTGACTTCCGCCTTTTCAGTTGTCTGTGTTGGTTCTTCCGTCACCGTTGGTTGAACTGCCTCTTCCAACTTTGGTGTTTCAAACTCTGCCACCATTTCATCTTCTGGCACTGTACTTTCTGACGCATGCACTTCTGGTTGGCTCACTGCCACCTTTTCAGTCACACGATTTGGTTCTTCCGTCACCGTTGGTTGAACTGCCTCTTCCAACTTTGGCGTTTCAAACTCTGCTACCGTTTCATCTTCTGGCATCGTTGATTCTGATGCATGCACTTCTGGTTGGTTCACTACCACCTTTTCAGTCACACGATTTGGCTCTTCACTGGTCGTTACTTGCACTGGTGTAATCGGAGTAAAATCAGGCAATGCGGTGGTCGTCTCATCATCTTGGTTTAAAGTATGTTCTTCTGCATGCTGAATTTCAAAACGATCGCCATCAGCTTCACCATTAACAAACAAATTTTGTACTGTCGCTACACCTTGATCACCTGACTTAGGTCCATAAACCGGCGCATATTTAATTTCATAATGATTCTTAAGTTCCTTCATGCGCAGTCCCAAATCGGTCATTTGCGTTGTATAGCTCACAGTGAATGAAGCAAACCGAGCTTTTGCGCGATTGAAAACCATGCTGAATGTCTGTCCAGCGCCCTTTGTTAATTGACCATATCCTTGAGAGATGAAGTCAGCTAATGCCAATTCACGTCGTCCAAGATAATCATCGATTAAAATTCGGAAACTATCCAAATTCAAAGTCTGACCTAAGCCAGATTTATCATCAATCACAATATCCTCACCTAAATCAGCTTTATTCAAATTCACATTCAGAAACCAGCGCACTTGATTAGCGGCACCAAGCTGGTCACCAACCTTATAGAAAACGGGAGCTGCCGTGCCCCCTGATTCCCAGATGTTTGTTCCCCACGGACTGTCATTTCAACCGGTGCTAATGTCGTTCCAAAATTCGTCACAATTGGTACATCTTCACGTTGACGCGTTCTTTTAGTTTCAATACCAAAATTAAAGCTGCCTCGTACACGTCGCATATCGGAAACCGTTTCATTAAAGGTCACCACTGTCCGATCGGCATAAATGGCTACTTCACCCAAATCCCCTAACTTAACTCGACGTGGAGCACCATCACGTTCACCCAAGCCTTTTAATTCTGCTGGCATTGCTAATGTAATCGTATCCCCCGGTTGGATGCGCTGATGCATTTTTGAACTAAATTGAACACTTACTGTCGTTTGTTGTCCTTGTGCTAATTGTGTGTTAGCAACTTTCATGTCATCAAGTACACCTGACTGCGATAATTCATGCGCACTAGCCTGGCCCCCAAACCACACTAGTCCACTCAAAACCACTAACAGGCAAATTATTCCCCGTCGTAAAATATTCATATTTTCCCCTCAATCCGCTTTCTCATTTCTACCCGTTAAAACCCTTTTTTATCGGTTCACATAATTTGCCATATTTTTCTAATAATGTCAATCATTATTTAATCGAATTCTTTTTTTCATATCTAATAGGCATAACCGTTATTTTTGCTTATAATGAATTTAATAATACAAATCAAAGAAAGCAGGTGTGCGCATGCCTCGCAAGGTCATATTTTATGGCGCCATCAGTTTGGATGGTTACCTCGCTGACACTCATGATAATTTAGATTGGCTTTTAAACACTGATACCGGTGACGCCACCAGTTATCCTGAATTCATTAGCACAGTTGATACGACGATTTCAGGTAAAAACACTTATCTGACGACATTAGATTTGTTAGATGGCGCAGCCTACTACCCTGACCAAACTAATTATGTTTTCTCACACACCCTTACAACGGATGATGAAAATATTCATATTATTGCTGATGAACAGCCCACAACTTTAGTCGAAAAACTTAAGCAACAAGCGGGTGAGAACATATGGATTATTGGTGGTGGGGCAATCCTGTCTGCTTTAATTTCGGAACATCTGCTTGATGAAATACGAATTCAAGTTGCTCCGATCTTACTTGGGACAGGAAAACGTTTATTTGAAACCTTTCCAGTCACACAGCTCGAATTGACTAGTACGTAACGCTTTGGTGAACTGGTTGAATTGAACTACACTATTAAATCTTAAAGGAGGCAACATGGCAGATAAATATCCGACAATCGAATTAGTTGGCGTTGTACTTGAGCAAACCAACAGCGGGCAATACGTGCCTAAAGAAGCAACATTATCGATCGCAGACTTCCACAGCTGGCGCATCGGGAAACACACTAAAGGCAAGCTCGCCCAACCTGGTCAAATTTTCTTAACAGAGAACAACCAACTTGTCGGGCTCGTTGCAACGAAGCCCTTAGCTTTCAAAAACCGTCATGAGATTACGCCCATGGGTCGCTTTCTCAAAGAAAAATTAGATCCAACTTTGACGGAACAACTTATTCAACAATGGCAAGCCTTGGTATAACACCTAGGCTTTTTTTGCACAAAAAAAGCACCTAGCATAAATGCTAGATACTTGATGTGACAATGTATAACTACATCATCTGAATTTAAATCAAATTACTTTGATTCCAATTCGGCTGTACCCTTGGCCCATTGTTGAATGTTAACCACTTCAGCATTACGGCGAACTTTCTTCGCGTCCTTACCTACTGGTCGACGGCTGGCCCATGAGTTATATGGTGACTTAACTGCCATAGTTCATTTCCTCCGTTTAATGTTATCGATAACTGTATTATTGTATCTAATTTAACCTAGAAGGTCAAATATTTTTCAATACGGCTGATGTTTTAACCTATCAAAACTGTATATTCAACCATTTCTGTGGATAACTTATAACTTTTCACACAACATATCCACCAAATACAATGAGTTTTCCACAAAAATATCGAATTATCCACAAGTTTTCCACAAAAAAACGCCGAAAAGATTTTTCGACGTTTTTTATTTTTTTATGTTTAGAATGGCAATTTATCAGCTAAACGCTTAACCCGTGGGCCTAATACCTCTTCACCAATACTAGTTTTAAGCGCGGCAATCCCATAGATAGCAGCACCCAAACCACCAGCAATAATAACAATGAACAATTGTGATAATTTACCACTTGGCATCACAGCACTTAGTCCACTTGAAACAAGTGAAGCAACAACATACATAATCAAACTCCAGAATAGGATTGTGATTAATGAGTAGTTAAAGCGACGCCAATCAATGTTAAATTCACGCGTAAGGCGACGAATTGCAAAGACTAGACCAACCGCAAAGGCCAATAGCGTAGAGACAAGAGGTCCCATACCATCAAAGAGCATAATCGCAGGAAATTGAAGCACTAATTTTACCACTAAGATCACTACTAACATTTTAACAGTGTAACGGAGTTGGCTCAATCCCTGATAGATGGCCAAGACAACCATATATAGCCCTAAAACAATCGCTGTGAAACTAGCATATTGTAGTACTAAAGTTCCATTGTGTGCGTCGTTGGCTGTATAGAACAACAAATATAATGGACGCGCAATTGCAGCCATACCCAATGCAGCTGGAATCAAAATGAATGACAAAAGTTTGAAAGCATATTGAATTTGATGGCTAATATTTTCACGCGAACCAATCTCACGCGCACGCGCAAGCATTGGTAACGTCGTTTCAGCCATTCCAACCGCCAAAGAGACGACTAACATAACCAATTTATTCGAATTAACCGCAAATTGTGCGAACATATTTGTAATAGCTAAGTTTGAAAAATCAGTAAAGCGTTTCATGATATTGCCAAAAGTATATTGATCAATCAATTGCAAAATTGCAATGGCTGACCCAGCCAGAATAACTGGAATTGATTGACGCACCATTTTACCAATCAAACTCATCGTATCAATTGGTTCAGCTGGAACTTGGTTAGCAGCTTCTTCAGCAAAGAAGCGACGCTTGCGAATCATGGCAATAATCAACACCACAATTCCAGCTAAGGCACCCCAGAAAGCAGCGAATGTTGATTGTACAGTCGCATCAACCCAATTACCATGATGACCAATCATAATCCAATAAGTCATCCCCAACATGTACGCAACTCGGATAACTTGTTCAACAAATTGTGATAAGGCTGAGGGGCCCATAAATTCGAATCCCTGCATATAACCACGCATCATTGCCAAGGCTGGAATAATCAACACAGCTGGCGCTAGTGATCGAATTACTCGAGCAACATGCGGATCACCTTGTCCAAGTGGGGTAGCAAAGATGAAAATGGCCCCACCAGCAATAATCCCCATGATACCACCCAATAACAGTGATTGCTTGAAGACTTGCTGCACACGTGCAAAATGTTTCTGAGAAGCATACTCAGCAACTAGACGTGCTAAAACATTTGGTAATCCAGCAGTGGCAACCATTAAGGCCAAACTGTAAATTTGATATCCTTGTCCATACACCGCATTTGCTTGGTTAGCGTAGGTATAACCCAGCATTGCCATCCATGGAATAACATATAAGGCCCCCAACAGACGCGATGCTAAGCTGCCCGCTGTCATCCAAAATGAACCGCGCAGCATGCGCGAAGATGTATCTGCATCTTCTTCAGCTTCGGTAACTGCGCCTTCAGGTTGTAGTAGCTCAACCCCTTCTGGCAACTTCTCTTCTGCTTCAGTTTGCTCGGTCTCTTTTTCTGAAACAACATCTGATTCAGTATTCTGAACCGGCACAACTGTTGTGGCCCCTAGACCACCCGCTTGGTCAACGAAATTTGCTCCCGCATAATACGTAGGCGGTTCTGGTTCCGTAAATTGCGGCTCAATAAATGCATCTTCGTCATCATTTAAAGGTTCCGGCTTAATTTCCTCAAACGTTTCAATTTCGGCAGCAACTACATCTGATTCCTCTGTCGTTTCCGGAGAAACTTCGACCGTTTCAGACGCTGCCTTACTCAGTGTCACATCATCTTTCGGTGCCACTTCCGGTGTTTCATCGACTACTTCTGAATCACCTTGAAACGGATCACCCATTTCGTGAATCTCAAATCCATCATGATCATTTATAATTTCTGTATCATCTTTAACCTCAATTTTTTGAGGCGGGTCAGCTTCTGTCACGGTATTCTCGGGTACTACCCCATCCATTGGCAACGTTGATTCATTATTTTCGTCTTCTTTTGCCTCAGGCACTTTAGCATCTTCTGTCATAATATCCTCTGGCGTGTTGTCAGACTGATTATCACGTTCCGCAAAAATCTCATCCACTGTCTTTTCACCACTCATGAGTGCTTGTAACTCATCCATAGTAAGGTGACCGCGAAATGGATCATCGTTCTGTTCATTTTTATCGTCAGCCATACGTCATACCGTCTCCTTTCAACTGTCCTAAATGACGCTACACAGACTCGAACTGTGATCTAAGACTTAGGAGGTCCTTGTTCTATCCTGTTGAACTATAGCGTCATAATTGTGATTTGTAGAATTGGCTAATCTAACCCACACTACAATCAACAATTATACTAAATTTTTCACAAAATGTAGACCGCTTTACGCATAATCATCCATTTATTTTTTCTTGTCCGCGTGGCTAACCGCTTGATGGACCAATGTTACGATAATCGCTTGTTCAGCTGGCACCTTTGAGTTGTGCAAATGCTTCAAATAAACTGTGTCGCGTACCACGTGTACTGAGTTACGTCCTTGCCACACAACTTGACCACCCGACTTAATATCGTAGGTATGATGTAAAATATTTTTCCAATTATTTTGCGTCGATTTCCCAATTTGTTTGCCATTTGAATCATATAGACGGTAATTTTTGGTAAAAAATTGCCAAAACGGTGCTTTCATTTTTCCAGCAAACTGGTGGTTTTTGTCGTAAAAGCTACCTTGACGCACTAAACTAAAACTCCAACGACGTCGTTGTTGACGCTCCGAATAGATGACCTTACCTGAATTATCATGGATGGAAATCGTATCACCAAACGGATGAAAAAAATCACCTGTCACATACCCAACTTTTTCGCCATCTAATTTAATATCATAATTCTTATGCTTAAATGATAAGTTTTCACGCAGCTCAATCGTTTGATTCGGACGATTAAGGTCCGCTGTTAAATCAGCTGATGCTGGCTTAGGCATGAGAAAAAGCGACAGCCCCAAACTGATAAGCACCATAAACTTTTTAATGGGCATTCCAGTTCTCCTATCGGTATAAAAAAACTATAATTTTATCGACACATGTCAGATAAAATTATAGTCTTTTCTATTTAATGATTAAACAACAATGTTAACCAAACGACCTGGTACCGCAATTACCTTCTTAGGTTCTGCGCCATCAAGACGGCTTTGAATGGTTTCATCGGCCAAAGCTAACTCAGTCATCTTGTCGCGATCTGCATCGGCAGGAATCATGATGTTTGCACGGACTTTACCATTAATTTGTACCGCAATCTTAATCTCATCTTCCACAAGTGCTGACTCATCGTATGTTGGCCAAGCACTGTATGTCATAGTCGTATCAGGATGTAGGTATGACCATAGTTCTTCAGTCATGTGAGGCGCCACTGGGTTCAATAATTGTACAAATCCAGCCATGTAATCAGCAGGAATCCCATCAACCTTATAAGCTTCATTAATAAAGATCATCATTTGTGAGATAGCCGTGTTGAAGCGGAGGTTTGCGTAATCATCTGTAACCTTCTTAACCGTTTCATTGTAGATCTTGTCTAGCTTGTGGTCATTGTGCGTGGTAATGTGGTCGCGCAGGTTGTTCTCATCATCGATGAACAAACGCCAAACACGATCTAACCAACGACGTGAACCTGACAAACCATCTTCAGACCATGCAATTGACTGGTCCAAAGGTCCCATAAACATTTCGTACAAACGTAATGTATCGGCACCATATTCTTCAACCACATCATCAGGGTTCACAACGTTTCCCTTTGATTTAGACATCTTCTCGTGGTTTTCACCCAAAATCATCCCTTGGTTAGCTAATTCTTGGAAAGGTTCCTTGGTATCAACAACACCCAAATCATACAAAACCTTGTGCCAGAATCGAGCATAGAGTAGGTGGAGCACAGCGTGTTCGGCTCCCCCAATGTACAAGTCAACATTATGCCAGTAATGTACTGCATCTTCTGAAATAATTTCCTTGTCATTGTGTGGATCCATATAACGTAAGTAGTACCATGATGAACCTGCCCATTGTGGCATTGTGTTCGTTTCACGCTTTCCCTTACGTCCATTTTCATCAACCACGTTCACCCAGTCATCAATGTTAACCAATGGAGATTCACCAGTACCTGAAGGCATAATGTTATCAACTTCGGGCAAACGAAGTGGTAATTCATCCTCAGGAACTAGGCTGGTTTCACCATCTTCCCAGTGAATAACTGGAATTGGCTCACCCCAGTAACGTTGACGTGAGAAAATCCAATCACGTAAACGATAGTTTACACGCTTTTCACCAACACCTTCGTCGGTTAACCAAGCAATTGCCTTATCGATTGCTTCATCCTTATCCAAGCCATCTAAGAAGCCAGAGTTGATGTGGACACCATCGCCTGTGTAAGCTTCCGTTTCATCGGCAGTTCCACCTTCGATAACGGGTACGATTGGTAGATCATACTTCTTGGCAAAATCAAAATCACGTTGATCGTGTGCCGGAACAGCCATAACCGCCCCAGTTCCATAAGAAGCCAAAACATAATCACCAATCCAGATTGGGATTTGTTGTCCATTAACTGGGTTTGTTGCATATGCCCCAGTGAAAATTCCTGACTTATCCTTGTTCAAATCAGTACGTTCCAAATCAGACTTCGTTGCTAAGTCTGCCTTAAAGGCAGCAACAGCATCTTTTTGCTCTGGAGAAACGATTTGATCAACAAGTTCATGTTCTGGTGCAAGCACAAGGTAAGTTGCTCCAAACAATGTATCAGCACGGGTCGTGAAAACTTCGACCTTTTCATCGTGATCAGTCACTTGGAAGTTAACAGCTGCTCCAATTGAGCGGCCAATCCAATTACGTTGTTGTTCCTTGATGGCTTCAGGCCAATCCAAGTCGTCTAAATCATCGAGCAAACGATCAGCGTATGCTGTAATTTTCAATGCCCATTGACGCATTGGCACACGATAAACGGGATATCCACCACGTTCAGTCTTACCATCGATGATTTCTTCGTTGGCAACAACCGTTCCACCATTATAGTCAGGTGCCCAGTTAACCATGATTTCATCTTCGTAGGCCAAGCCCATCTTATAAAGTTGTTCAAAAATCCATTGTGTCCACTTGTAATACTTAGGATCAGTAGTGTTCACTTCGCGTGACCAATCATATGAAAGCCCCAATGACTTCATTTGACGACGGAAGTTCTTCACATTCTTTTGTGTCACCGTCTTTGGATCTTCACCCGTCTTGATTGCATACTCTTCAGTAGGCAAACCAAAGGCATCAAAGCCCATTGGGTGTAAGACGTTGAAACCTTGCATCCGCTTCATACGTGACACAATATCTGTTGCTGTGTATCCTTCTGGATGTCCAACGTGCAGACCTTGTCCAGATGGGAATGGGAACATATCTAACGCATAATACTTCTCTTTGTCGTGACTTGAAGAAGTCTTAAATGTTTGATTTTCATCCCAATAATGTTGCCATTTTTTCTCTATTTGTTTGTGATCATATGCCATGTTTGCTAACCTCACTTTAATGTTTTAACTTTATCAAAAAAGCCCCGCCATTTCAACGACTGTAGCTGATTTGTCACAAATGTATCGTTTCATAAACAACTTTATTTTTTTCATATTTTGGAAGTATGCTAAAATGACTTTAGATGCTTATCAAATAACTAGGAGGCTGCAATTATGCGTGCCATTCAAAATCTTGCTCAACTAACGCTCGATGAATTTTTAAATGTCGGTGATACTGCGATTGACGGAACAATTAAGCGTGGTGATGTTACCCGCTTTTTAGCTAGCCGCGTGGGAGACACTGGTAAAGTGCTCGCGTTTTCAGATAATAAGAAAGAAATCGATGACGTCGCCACGTCCCTTTTCTTAAGTGGTCTACATGACCGTGTTGATATCATTAGTCAGGACTTCACAGCCATCCTCGCGCACCTTGATCCAACCCATCCAATCGGTGCGGCCATGTTCCAAGTTGATGCTGAAACTGACCAAACTGCATTACTCAATACAATTAAGCCATTATTGATGGGCTTGAAAGATCATGGCATGCTTTTAATCTTAACGAATGATGCTACTGACATTACTGAACTTGAAAGTTATGCTAAAGCACTCCCCGCCAACGCTTATGGTGTACAAAAGCTTAGTGATTTACTATCAAATGAAACGGCGTTGCTGATTCAACGCCTTTAATAAGGGAGAATCTTATGCAAATTTATTTTTTATGCACCGGCAACTCATGCCGTAGTCAAATGGCCGAGGGCTTTGCCCATGCTGATGCGCCAAAGGATTGGATTATTAAAAGTGCCGGTGTTGAACAACACGGTCTAAACCCCAAGGCAGTCCGTGTGATGCAAGAAAGTGGTATTGATATTTCAGCGCAAACTTCTGATTTAATCGATAATGACTTTTTGAATAGTAGTGATTACGTGATTACATTATGTGGGGATGCCAATGACAAATGCCCAATGACACCACCAACAGTTAATCGCATTCACTGGGATTTAGCTGACCCCGCTCAAGCAACTGGCACTGATGATGAGATTTTAAATGTTTTTCGTGAAACGCGCGACACCATACAAGGTCTCGTAAAAAATTTCATTGAAACACATGCAAATTAATTTTTTTACCCAGCTATAAATACCAAATTTTAAAGTCCCTAGCCAAAGTTAAAGCGTTTAACTTTGGCTAGGGACTTTATTATATTTTTTAATTTTAATTATATGAAAATAGATTGATTTCACATATTAAACTTGGTATTCTTAACTGGTTGTGATTTATCACACATAACTATATTTTTACTGGGAGATATCCATGAAGAAAATTATTATAGCAGTAATGGGAGCTGTTGTTGTCATTGGAGCTGGACTTGGTGTTTATACTCAACGGGAACAAACTCCGAAAAAGACGGATACCAAACAACACACACGTAAGCATACCAAAAAGTCCACGTATGCAAGTGTTAAAAAATCCGAAACACCTTCAGCAAAAAGCTCATCAGAACCAGAAGTTACTTTAGACGATAAGCATAAATTTTTAGCTTTAATTGAAACCCCTGGTGCCAATAAGTTAAGTATTGATGCTCATCAATTGCAAGCTGGCTCATATAAATCTACTGGTGTGGGCGGAGACAATTTGGGTCCCCAAACCGTCTCAAGTCTGACGCTAACTTCTACAGATGCGAATCAACTGGTCAACTACTTAGATGATCCAAACACCAAAGCATACCAAGTGACGCCAGGGTCAGGCGGATCCAACGTTTATGTCCTAACAACACCGCATGATGCAACCTTATTTTGTGCGCAAAATGTGTCGACTAAACAACAAATCACTGATTATGGGATTCATTTAACCAATGCAGCTATCACACAAACACTAAATCAAAATACGTCACTCACCAAAGCCATCACAGATAAAGTTTTTGCAGACGCAGATAACGATGCTACACCAGCAACAACTGCTACTTCGGAACAAACAGCTAGTAAAAAGACAACTTCTACAACAGTGTCACATAAATTAACAGACGCTGAGGCTTTAACACTTCTAAAAAAATCATCTATTCCAGAAACTGAAACTCGTACAGCCCAGGTATCACAAACGAGTCCTGATGGGAGTCTGCTGTTAGTTTCATATCCAGGAGCCAAGGGTGAAAACCATTTCGTTTTACGCCCAATCAATGACGATCAAGTGAAAATCGATGCCACATATGGGACTGCCCAAGGTGGGTTCACACCGTTTGAAGACCAATCTCAATACGGGCCCAGCTCAGTGACAGTATCACGCTAAAAAAGTCTCAGTGAACTGAACCAAAAAATTGATGTTTGTTTTAATGCATTCGTTATTGTAATAGTCTACGTAATTCGTGAGTCGTTTTGTGCTATTTCCCTAAGCTACTCAATGCCAATGTGATATAACAATATCAATCGTCTGGATTTTTAGAATCAACTTACTTGATCCGTTCAATCCTTAGCTTATAATAGCCATGCTTGCAACGTGACTTATCATCGTAATAACTACTGCAAGCCGTCTTATCTCAGATATATATATCAATAGTTTCTGTGTCTCTTTTAGTTCTTACCTTAGTTCAGAACCGACTAAAGTATTTTGCACATTTTAAATAATCTCCATCTCCAATCTGCGATGCAACTTCACCTTTCAAACGTAAGTTTTCTTCTTGAAGTTGCGTCATTTTATCATCCTTTACTTTGGGAAGGAGTTGTTAGTTTCGTTTTCTTGGTTTTAAACGAACCTTCTCTTATATATATCCCAGACCTGCTGGAAGAGCGACTATGTATTCCAAACTTTCTAGATTTCACAGAGCTCAAAATATCTTTAATCCCATAACCCCCTAATCTTTCAATATTGAAGTCCAAATTTAAAAACGCTATAATATTTCGAATATTAAATTTCTTATAGATTTGTACCGTAGGGACAACTAACAAATACATTTGGATACCTTTATTTTGCATCTTTTTAAAAACATAGAAAACCCCATTAGTTAGATTTCTCCAACTAGTGGGGTTCATTTAACACGTAATAGTACACGTTATGGCTTTTTAACAACGCTATACTAAATTTTAATATCTACTTAGCTAATCGATTCAATATATATCAGTAACACTCAGATTATTTTGTTCCACAATTGTTTTGAACCTTTTAAATCACAATAAAGCTCTATACAAATTAATTTGTAATTTAAAAATCTATTAAAGGTTTGCTTATAGGAGTATTCCAAAAGTTGTTGTGCAAATTCTTCTTGTATATCTTTTAAGTTGTCATTTTTTTTACAATCTCTTAATTCTTCTATAATATTATTCAAATAAGAATTCCCTTGCTCCTCGAATTTTTGGAATGATTTTAAATGCGCCAATTGTTTATTAAAATCATCAACAACATCGTATTCAGTAGATGGTCTGACGTTGGTATTATTAATACTAAAAGTTGTAAAAAATCTAGTTATGTTACCATCGCTTTCGGTATTAATTTGGCAATTCCATAAATTTTTATTTTTAATTTGATCCATAAAATCTATGTTATTTTCCCATAAATTTTCAATCTTGATTGGCTTATAATTAGGATAAACAAAACCAACTTCTTTGGGGTTTTTTCTCTTATTACAACTATTACAGCAGGGCACTAAATTTAAAGGTAAAATTGAAAGTTCTGGATTTGTAACTTTTTCATAAAAATGATCTATTTCGCTAACTTCATTACAAAAACAATACTCACAAATTTTTTTAACAAATTTTTCACCTGGCTCATTGAGTGTCTCATCTCGAAAAGTTGATTGTCTCAATAAGTGGTGGCCGTATGCGCTCTTAATGAAAAATTTTTTCAATTCTTCATAATTTTCAAATTCTGTTGGCACATTTCCTTCATCATAACAGTTGTCATATGTTGGCGAATATTTTTTTAACGTCTCATATAGTTTAGTTGCAAATTCAGTTTGTTCTTCCAATATTGAATTAAATTTGTCCTTCGTATTCTGATTCCCATTTTTAATAATTTGATTAATGTATTTAGTAGAGTCGGTACGCGCTTTGTCTAATTCGATAGTTATTTCAACCATCATTAAATCACCTCACTCTGCTGCTTTTTTTGCGAGCAAGTACACTCATAGCTAAGCTGTATGCATCTGTTCCAAGTTGATTATCAAAAATACTGACAATCTGCTCAATATCATTTACATCCTGGTTATATATTGTATCATTCAAAATCTTTGAATAACCTGACCTAATTACCTCTAATCCAAATACATCCTGTGTCAATGTCTCAACATTTGCTCCAAAAGTATGAACTGTAGGTCCTGAAATCCTAATATTCTTTCGGTTTCTGTCTATAATAGATGTAGCTTCAGTCGCGCATTCTTGCAGTATCACAGGAGAGTGAGTAGCAATAATTGCGACAGCGTTTTTATGTTTCAGTACCTCAATTATAGCTTGAATATACGATGATACCAACGGTGGGTGTAAACTTAACTCAGGTTCATCTATTAAAATTAAAGAATTTGCATTTATATTGTTTATCAACTCAAATAATGATAATAATACCGTTCGATGTCCGGAACTCAATCTTTTGTAATTTTCTTTTAACCTACTTTCATTATTTTCCTTAAACCATTCTGTAACGTGTAACTCTGAAAATATAGGATCACTTTCTAATTTTTCAATACACGCTATGACAAGATTCTTTCGATCAATTTCAGTTTTAACTTTTACAAAATTTTCCATAAAACTTTTTGTAATGTAATTCTCAATCACTTCTGCAATTGGAACGGTTTTTGTTTCTTTTGTTTCTTTTGACTCGTCCCTTTTAACTTCAACTATCATATCAACTGACTCAGGTATTCCTACAAATTTATATGGCTTCCCAGTAATAGTCGGAATGTCCATTTTTGGTAACGTTGTATCAAATAGTGAGTAAGACATTGCCATAACAGATACAATATTATCAGCTCCCCGGATATCTTCAATAACCTTCGTTTCTGCTTCTTCATTATTATATGTTTCCGCGTCACAAAGAAAATCAATTATATTTTTAAATAAATTTGATTTTCCAACCCCATTACGTCCAATTAGTGTATGTACATATGTTTGGGGTGAACTTTCTTTTTTGACTTGGATGTGCATCGTTCGCTCACTCTCTGGAATTGTAAGCTCACCATCTTCACTTTTATCTTTAACTATAATTTTGAAATCCGCCAAATCTAGTGGATTATTTCCATTATTGATGGCATTTCTAAACTCATTTTCAATTGTTCCAGCTGCAATTTCTCGCATCAATGATTGTTTTAGCACGCTTTCATTCTTTATATCGTTTTTGATTGATGTATCCTCAACAATATCCCTAAGTGCACTTAGTACACCTGCAGCTTCTCCCTCGGATTCTAATTTTTTTACATTTTTGTAAAATTTTACATCCATTCCAAGCGAAAAGAAATCAGCGTTTAACTTTTCAAATTTTTTAGGTAAGTCAGCTCTAACCCCTTCCTCATAATAGTCAGGTTGTTTCATATTTTTCATAGCTATTTTTGTACTACCTATATATTGCCGCTCTCCCTCTGAAGATACGAAATTCACTGCATATATCGTTCTATAGCCAAAATCATTCCATCCATTAAGTATTAATTCAATAAATGGTTGCTTTGTACGCTCTGCTTGTTCTATTTCATTCCTATCGATTATAAAATACATATTTGTCTCCATTTTTATATACATTTCTAAAAAATCATATCACACTCTATCATTTTATTGAATATCTTTTGCATTCATTTTATAATTTAAAGGTATGTGGGAATAGCAATATTATGGGAAGAAAACTAAACCAGGTTTACTAGGAGATTTTTTATGAAGAAGAATGTATCAATTGCAGTCGCAGCTACTGCTGTCGCTACACTTGCTGGTGCTGAAAATGCACACGCCGATCAAGTTACAGATGCACCGTCAAACAATGTGGTTGTAACACCTTCAAACGAAGTGGCCAACCAAGAGACATTGAATCAAGCAAAAGAGGCTCAAAAACAGGCTGAACAAAACAAAGCTGATGCTGATCTACAAGTCAAGTCAGCTGAACAAGATGTTAAAAGTTCACAAGATGTCACTAAGCAAGCCCAAGATCAGCTATCAAAAAATAATGTTGACGCTAAGCAAAAGCAAGCTGAATTAGACGCTGCTAAGCAGGCCGAACAAAATGCCAAAGACGCAATTAACAATCAGGCTGATAACTTAGCACAAGCCCAAAAGGACGCTGCTAAGCAGGATGACGTCGTTGCGCAAAAGCAAACCCAAACAGATGCTGCACAAAAGCAAGCTGACGAAACAAAGACCGCTAACAAACAAACGCAAACTGAAAAGCAAGCTAATGACGCGAAAGCTGATGCTGCACAAAAGAAGCAAAATCAAGCGCAAACCGAATTGGACAACGTTAAAAAAGCACCTTCTATTGATGCTGCGCAAAAGCAAGTCACTCAAAACCAAAAGCAAGTCGATGACGCCACTAAGATTGCTCAACAAAAAGATGCCGCTAACAAGTCCGCTCAACAAGACTTGGCAGATAAGAAAGCGAAGCAGACTGATCTATTAGCTAAACAAAAAGATGCTAAGGCTAAGTTAGACAAAACACCAAAGCAACTAGTTGAAAAGAACCCTAATAAGGTAACCCGTGCTACGCCAACCGATAAAGCTGGTGATGCAAAGAATGCTCAATTAATCGGATCAGATGCCGAATTGCCATTGACCCTAAAAGAACCAAAGGAACTTGCGACAGGTGTTGAAAAGCGCTCTGGTGATTATGCAAATTGGTACTTTGTGGATAAGAACCGCGATAAGTCAGCTAAGTTGCAAGTGAAGAATGGCCGCATTGACATTAACCAACAACGTGAATTAGCACAATACTCACTCACGTTGATTAATGCTTATCGTAAACAAAACGGTTTGCCACCACTCATCATGACGGAAAAAACTTGGCAAGCAATCATGGATGCGCAATTGACATTGCGTGACAGTGATGACAAATATGTTGACCAACACAGCCGCACAAAAGCAAACCCAACCGACCTATTCCGTTCTGGAACTGCCCAAAACATTGGTTTTGGAAATGCCCAAACCATGTTAGAAGCTAAGGTTGAGATTGCCAATTATTTAACGGCCATGGCCTATAAGGATCTTGATTCAGCCAATGGTCACCACGATGCCCTTTTGATGCCAGTTGAAAAGGGCCACATCATTGTTGTCGTACCAATGGTTGACTACGTTGGTTCTAAGGGAGCCCACGGTCAATGGAACTACGTTACTGATTTCATTGATTATGCTGATATGGATTTGACTGGAGACCCTGTTACGCCAGAAGAAGCCGCTAAGTCAGTAGGTATGGATCAAATGATTCCTGAAGTTGTAGACACAAACGACGACAACGATACCATCACGCGTGATAATCCAGCCTATGCACAAGCTCAAGCAGAATACGATCAACTTACGACTGAATTAAATGCTGCAAATACAGCTGTCACTGAAGCACAAGCTACTTCAACAAAGACACAAACCGAAGCTACGCAAGCCAATGCTGATTTAGCGCAAGCTCAAGCACAGCTTGATGAATCTAAGGCTGCTCTACAAAGCGCCATCGATGCCGACAACTTAACATCTGCACAAATCAAAGCACTTCAAGAAAAACTCGCTGCTGCTACTGCTGAAAACCAGCAAGCTCAAGCTGATAAAGCCGCTTCAGATGCTCGCGCTGCTAAAACTGAAGCTAATGACGTTGCCGCGCAAAACGAACTAGCACAAAGCCGAAGCGAATTGGCTGAAGCTAAAGCTAAGCAAAGCACCCTGCACGCACGCGTGGCTGAATTATCTTCTACCAAAGAACTCAACGACCGTCTAGTGCAAGCTAAAGCTGCTATCGCTGAAGCGGAAAAGGCTCAAATTCATGCCACAGCTGCTGTAGAACAAGCACAAGCGAACTTAACGCAAGCTCAATCTGCGCTTAAGGCAGCCCAAACCAAGTTAGCTGAAGCTAAGCACAATCAAGCTGCCGCTAAGGATGCTTTGGACGCAACTAAGCAAGCTGTTAAAGATGCTCAAGCCAAGGTTGATCAAGACCGTTTGAACAAGGATGGTGGTCTTGAAATTACTTCACCTGATGAAGATAAGGCAAACCCACAAGTACCTAATGAAAGCCGTCCTGATGCAAAACAGGATGGTCAGGTTGAGTTGCCTTCCGAGGATACAGATAACATCTCTACTGATGACACACACGTTGAATCAGAAACACCAAATACCACTGAAAAACATATCGGGGTCCAAACACCAACTGATGTTACAACACCCAAAACTAGTGGTAAGGATATAACATCTAAAAAGGTGACAACACCTTCAACACAAATGACGAAGTCAGAAAAGCAATTACCTAATACTGGAAGTTCTCAAACTGGTCTCTTAACTATTTTGGGAAGCTTGCTGTTTGCAAGTGTTTCTGGACTTTGGTTCCGTAAACGCCAATAAGTAAACATAAAAAAACTGCTGATGTTAAACATCAGCAGTTTTTATTTTACTTTGGCATTGTATTTTGTGTAATTGGTAGGTATGGGAAGTCACCTGGAATTGTAACCATGACATTCGCAACAGCATTCACATCCTGTTGTCCCAACATATCACCTGCTTGCAACAACTCAGCTTTAGTTGCTGTAACAGCTTGACCCCAATATGAATTACCCTTGTACATTTGTGATGTTGCTTGGGCAGTATCAGAAACAGGGCGATTAATCGTTACCGTACCATCATGGTTGTCTGTCACACGAATTGAGTGCATTGCCCAACCACCAGCACCTTCACCCTTGTCATAAATAATGACTTGGTCGCGAGAAGGTGCGTATACATCATAACTAGAACGTGCGTTTGCAACACCAAGTCCAACCTTCGCCATCAACACATACTTTTCGTTTTGTGGTAAACGGTCGAAGTTCGAAGTACTAACCTCATTCTGAGATCCTGATTCGTTTGTATTTGGAATAGCATTTTGTTGGATTGGCAAATATGGGAAGTCAGTTGCTTGAATATTAAAGGCATTCTCTAACATATTGCGCGTACTTGAATCCATTTGGTTGAAACGAGCTACCATGCTACTCTCAGAAACGTTTTGAATCGTCTTCCAGTAGCTATTTTGGCTAGTCATTTGTGAATTTGAAGATCCTGATGATTCAGCTCCCGCAATTGTGTAAGTACCATTATGGTTGTTCGTGAAACGTACGGCATGATCAGGCCAACCCCCGACACCCTCTCCAATATCGTAAATAACGAATTGATCAGCAGTCGGCATATAAACATTGAATTGCGTACCAGTAGGCTTATATGCAAAACATGAATCAGCCAACATTGCTAGTTGTTGATTCTGCGTAAGTTGATCAAAACTTGTTACCTTGTTTGTACTTGGTGTTGTTGCATCCGTTTGAGTTTGAGTTTGTGTTGTCGCAGGTTGAGCTGCCTTAACACTACTTGATGCTACCTTTGTTTCACTAGCGTTCTTGGGCGTTGCATCAGTCTTAGAATGTGCTTTTTTAGTAGCATTACTCTTTGCAGATGTAGTCGTCGTCTTTGATCCGTTGTGCTTGTCTTTGTCAGCCTGCTTATGACTAACTAAACTTGAGCTAGTTGCATTCATCTTACCAAAATGCGCTGAGGCACTCGTTGCACCAATAACTCCGGCACCTAAGAGACCTGAAACAGCTAATATTGTTAACACTTTCTTCGACATATCGCTTCTCCCATTTGTTTTTATATTTCGTTTACATTTACTATGTTACAGTTACGTGTCTAATATTGCAACAAAAAGATTTCACCTATACTTTTTCTTAACATTTAATTAGATTAAATCTCATTTTAACCAGTTCAAATACCTTCAATGTCGTTAACAAGAGAAAACAATACATTTTTAATTCTATTCTTGGTCAAGTTTACGGTACGTAAAATTTCGGGTATGATTACGACAATCGTCCAAATTAAATCTACAAGAACAACGAGGCAATGACATTATGGATGCAGAAATCATCTCAGTTGGTACTGAACTGCTACTTGGTCAAATCACTGATACAAATCGTCCTTATATCGCTAAACATCTCAGCGGTCTAGGATTAGCTAGTTACCATCAATCAATTGTTGGGGATAACTACCAACGTATGTATGACGAGATGGCTCAAGCCAATAGTCGCTCAGATCTTGTCATCTTAATTGGTGGGTTGGGTCCTACCGAAGATGACCTCACAAAACAGGTGGCAGCCGATGTCCTCGGTAAGAGCTTAGTGGACAATGATCAGGCAATGGCTAAGGTTGAAAATTGGCACCGAGATACTGGCGTCACCATGGTGCCATCTAATCGTCTACAGGCGCAATATATCGAAGGCGGACAACCTATTAAAAATGACGTTGGTTTTGCCATTGGTTCTTACTATCAGAACGAAAATGGTGCTGACTTCTTACTCTTGCCTGGACCTCCATGGGAGCTCGAACCAATGTTCGATAAGTATGTTCTACCATTGCTCCAATCGGTTTACTCACCTGAACAAGTGATGTCATCATTAGTCCTACGTTATTACGGCATTGGGGAATCACGTTTAGAAACGGAGTTACGTCCGCTCATTGATACGCAAACCAACCCAACAATTGCGACTTACGCTAAAAAACACGAAGTAACCGTTCGTCTAACGGCACAAGCCGCTACTAAACAAGACGCCGATGCTTTAAATGAAGCATTAGCAGAACAAGTAAACGCCATCGTTGGTGATTATCTCTATGGTTACGGGGATGCTAACTCATTAGCAGCGATGACAAATCATGCACTCACGGAGCACAATCTCACAGTGAGTGTGGCAGATGCATATACTAACGGGGCAATTGCTGATCAGCTCGACCCTGCTCAATTACGTCAAGACTTGGACCTTGCTGCTACAATTATGGGTGAACAGGTACCAAACGCTGAAGCTGCCGCAGATTTAGCTGAAACATTACAAGTGGCTGCCGGTGGTGACATCGTTTTAACTGTGTTACCAAGCATCAATAATCCTGAAGTCAGCATGACAGATACTAATTTTACAAATGAGCTTGTGCATATTGGTTTGAAATATAAAGATAACGATGCGCAATCCTTTACACGCACACTTGGCCGTGCACACCGTGAAAATATCGACACCATTAGTTTCGTTGGTCTTGATACGATTCGGCGTACTGCACTTAATCTGCCATTATTAAATCGAAAATAACTTAAATGGACCTGCGGGTCCTTTTTTTATGGTGTGATTAATTGTTTTTGGTGAATCATCATCAATTTATGACAGATTGGTGCTAAAGCTTCCGCTTGGTGCGCAGTTAAAATTAACGTTTTCCCCGCTTCTTGCCAACGATAAATTAATTTGTCGAGAATCAATCGGTCTTCATTGGTCAAACCATTCATCAATTCATCTAACAATAAATAATTAGCGTCACTCGCAAAGTAAAGTGTCATGAGCAACCGATGTTGATCTTGTAATGTATACCTTCGTACCGGAACGTCAGCAATTGCAGTTAAATTAAATAAAGCCAGACATTCATCAATTCGTTTAGCAGAATGATAGTATTTTTGCACCTGACACACGTGCGCTCGGCCAGTCTGATTTGGATATAAGCAATGTAGCCCTCCAAAGTAACATAGTTCATCGAACCTATCTTGAACCATTTGCCCCGCTAGCTGCACTTCCCCACTTTTCAATTGCGCTTTTCCGCTTAATGCTCGCAACAATGTTGTTTTCCCAGCACCATGCTCCCCAATAATCCCGTACGTTTTCCCACATTCAAAAGTAATACTCACCTGCTTTAAAACTTCTCGATGATTTCGTACCGTTATTTGTTTGGCCTGTAACATTGTTTTGCCCCCAATTTTTATCTTAAATTCCCTTAATCGTAATTCTTAGTATACAAAATGGCCGCTACTCAACAAATATAAACTATTTGGCAAATACGCAAATTTTTCGCAAATTTCTCAATTCATTTTTCATTCCATTTATATAGAAAAACGCAGCCGCACAAAAAAGAACACCAAAAGTTGCCTTAACTTTTGGTGTTCTTTTCTAATGATTTGGCACAAGTACTGCAACAGTTTCGACATGGGCTGTTTGTGGGAATTGATCCAAAGGTTGAATATCACCACTTAATGAGAAACCTTTATCTAATAGATAACGAATGTCACGTGCCATCGTTTTTGGATTACATGAAATGTAGACAAAACGTTCTGGTTGCATTTCCACCACTGCATCTAATAATTCTGGCGTCAAACCTGGACGAGGGGGATCAACAAAAATAACATTTGGCTCAAGCCCTTCATCACGCCACGCCTTCATTTGTGTTGGCGCATCAGCGGTGACAAAAGTTGCATTTTGAATATCATTTAGCGCCACATTGCGTTGCGCATCCTCAACTGCTCGGGCAATGACTTCCACACCCAAGACTTGTTTCACTTGGTTGGCCACGGTTAACCCAATTGTCCCAATTCCAGAATAGGCATCAATAATGGTGTCATGCTTAGTGAGTTTACCCTTTTCAGCCGCCAAAGTATAGAGCACTTCCGTCGTTTGCGGGTTCACTTGATAAAAGGAGTTTGGCCCAATCACAAATTCAATTCCCAAGAGGGTATCATGAATGGCGTCATCTCCCCATAACAAGCGGTTCTCACCTGACATCATCAAATGTAATCGACGTGGATTTACATTTAACATGACACTCTTAATCCCTGGCACAACGGCTGCAATTTCTTCAGCAATTTCTTTTTCATCGTCCAATTCTGGTGTTTGCGTTACCAGCACAACCATTACCTCACCGCTGTAGTAACCACGACGCACCATGATATAACGCATTTGGCCTAACCCTGTCTCGTCTGAGAATAAGGTCACTTGATGCGCATCTAAAATATCGCGCACTTGCCCAATGACTTGGTCGATAATTGGATCGTTAACGAAGTAATCGTCCAAAGGCACGACGGTGTTAGCCGTCTGCCGTTTAATGAATCCAGTTACCAAATGACCGTCTGCATATGCCATTGGTACCACGGTCTTATTCCGATAATGGCTTGGGTTTTCCATACCAATTGTTGGCGCGACCGATGTATGAATATCTTCATTAGCAAAGATTTGTTCAACTTGATGTTGTTTCAATTTTAATTGAGCGGGGTAGGCTAAGTTTAAATAAGGTGCAATGCCTGTTTCGATGATATCAGGACGCCCAGCATCAATGCGATCAGGTGAAGGATGCACAACTTCTACCAATTGGGCGCGGGCAAACTTACGATTTACTTGGGTGATTTTGGCACGTACCGTTTCACCAGCAAAGGCATTATCTAAGTGAAGTGGATAACCCTCATACTCACCAATGGCTTGTCCACCATAGGCAACCTCGTTAATGTGGGCGGTGACGACATCGCCCAGCTTAACAGGTATGTTTACTTTAGGTCTCATGTTTTTATTACTCGTTTCGGTCTGGTTTATTACCATTATTATGCCATATATCCGTCCGGTAAAACAAAAAAGATTGCCGGTACTAGCCAGCAATCTTTTTTACTTATCTTTCTTTTTCCCAAAATGGCTTCGAATAAAATTTGTTTTTTTGTCATAAGAATATATGGCAGTAATAATTAATGCAATCACCACGACACGAAAAACATTCCCTAAGATACCTGCGGCACCCCAATCCCAGTCAGCAACTGCAACCAGAACTGAGAATCCCCCAAAGTATGCTACGATTTTTTCTAAGTTCTTAGATGAATCCGCTTGTGCTTTAGCTTCTTTTTGCTCTTGAATTTGGATTTCTTGTTCTTTCAATTGAAAGTTTTTATGTAACTTTTCACGATTACTTTTTTCAGCAGGAATAATTCCCTTTCGACGAATCATGATGTACACATTAGCTTGATCATCAAAACTTGCCTTGTTGAAATTATATTTTCGATTCTTATTTTCCTTATTTACAATTTTCCCAATCAACGTATCTACTTTGTTCGTACCCATCTTAGCTTCATCTAATTCAAGATATCCTGCATCCCCCAAGTGATTCAAAATAGAAACAATTGGATTAATTGAACTAGTTTTGTCATATTTTAATCGTGCATAACGATAAAGACATGTCGGCAAATTTGTAGATCCAATTTCTGATTCTATGTTTGGCATAACTTTGGCCATCCTCTTATCAAAAGGGGCCTTTTGGAACATTTCCTGCATTGAAATAGATTTACCTTCGTTTTCATCAGGGTACATCGCTACCCAATACAGAATATCCAACACATTCAACTCATCATTCGTTAAATCCCAATCATTTAATTTCTCTACATCAACCACTTGTTCACTAGCCATCCCCAAACTCCATTCACTTTAATAATAAATATAATACCATAACAATTAAATTGAATACATTATAATCCACAAAATCATATAACTTGACGCTTAATAACCAAAAATATGAATTCACTGCAGAAATTCATGAATCACAGGTTGATAAAGACGATGCTTACGTCATCTTTCCATATAACGGCGTCAGGAATTCGGCAACGTTAAAGCCATTGACGGTAGTATTTGTTACAACCTCGAGGCACGCTACTCTACATCCACAATAAAAAGATTGGCAATACCCGTGCACGCACCGGTACAAGAACGCCAATAAAAAAAGACACCCAAATTCGGATGTCTTTTCATTTTACTTATTAAAATATGCTTTCAATTCATCAACCTTGTTAAGACGCTCCCAAGGCAAGTCTAGGTCTGGACGACCGAAGTGACCATAAGCGGCAGTTGCTTCATAGCGTGGTTCACGCAAATCAAGTTCATTGATAATACCGGCTGGACGTAATTCAAAAATATCACGTACGGCTGAAACCAACGCTTCATCACTTACCTTACCAGTTCCAAACGTGTTCACGTCAATTGAAACTGGGGCAGCCACACCAATGGCGTAGGCTACTTGTAATTCAACACGACTTGCTAAACAAGCAGCAACAATGTTCTTTGCGATGTGACGCGCAGCGTAAGCGGCTGAGCGATCCACCTTTGTCGCATCCTTACCAGAAAAGGCACCACCACCGTGACGTGCATAACCACCGTAAGTATCAACAATAATCTTACGTCCAGTCATTCCAGCGTCACCCTTTGGTCCACCAATCACAAAGCGGCCAGTTGGATTAATCAAATAACGTGTATTTTCATCAACCATGTCAGCTGGTAACACAGGATCAATCACGTACTTCTTCACATCAGCGCGTAATTCTTCCAATGAGGCAGATTCGCGGTGTTGCGTTGATAGGACGACTGTATCAATGCGTGTTGCTTGATCATTCTCGTCAAGTTCAACTGTCACTTGGGCCTTTGCATCAGGCAAAAGGTAGTCCAAGACACCTGAACGGCGTACTTCAGCTTGTTTCTTCACCAAAGCGTGTGACAAAACGACTGTTAGTGGCAAGTATTGGTCAGTTTCATCAGTCGCATAACCAAACATCAATCCTTGGTCGCCGGCACCAATTTCATCAAGCGGATCTTTTCCGCCTTCTTCACGTTGTTCAATCGCTTGATCCACACCTTGTGCAATATCAGGTGATTGTTCATCAATCGTGATACCAACGTGCACGTCGTCGGCTAAGAAACCAGCATCTGGATCATCATAACCGATACGCGTTAAGGTATCACGAACAATCTTATTCATGTTTACATAGGCGGTTGTTGATAATTCACCGAACACATTCACATACCCAGTTGTCACTGAAGTTTCAATCGCAGTGCGGGCATTTGGGTCTTGCTTTAAAACGGCATCCAAAATTGCATCTGAGATTTGGTCAGATACCTTATCAGGGTGTCCTTCGGAAACTGATTCTGATGTAAATAAACGCTTTTCTACCATAAATTCTTACCTCTTTTAATAAATAAATTCGAAAAAAATAACCCCGAAATACCACAGTCAAGGCGGCATATCAGAGTTAGAAATGCGCCTATCTGCTAGAAATTACCACAACACCATTACGGTAGCTGGCGTCAGATCAACGGGTCTAGTCCCTCCCTGAACTCTCGATAGGTTACGAGATTATTCAATTCGTGTGTTAATTAGTAGTTATATCTTAGCTTGAATCACCCTATAAAGTCAAGCAAACAAAAAGAGTCCTGGTCAGCCATTACCAGGGCTCTTTTCATAGTGCTAGGCACTTCTTCTTTATTTTAAGATCAAACAGAAAGCGTTTGATGATTTTTTAGGAATGTTTTTCTATAGCGGAGACTATAAGTAGAACATTGGAGTGTTCTTGTTGAACGTCATCCGTTCAACACAGCTTATATTATCGAGAGAAACTTAAATGAAAGATAAATTTTGAACACATTTCCATAAATGTTCAAAATTGACTGATTCCATAAAAAAAAAGCAGGGTAATTTACCCTACTTTCATTCATTTTTTCATATTAGTCAATGGTATCAAAATCGATATCAAGGTCAATCGCTTCGGCAACACGCTTACCATAATCCGGATCAGCCTTGTAGAATTGTGTGACTTCGCGCTTTTGAATATCCTCATCGTCAACATTACCCAAACTTGCGGCAATGTTTGACACTAGACGTTCGCGTTCGTCTTCTGACATGATATCACGGTACAAAATACCAGGTTGTGTATAGAAATCATCGTCATAAGTAACATGGTTTCCAATACGACCTTCTACGTCATAACCAGTTTCTTTAGCACTTGGTTCTTCCTTAATGCCATCGAAGCTATTTGGTTCGTAGTTAATATCACCAGTGTTCTTGTTCGTCCCCATGACACCGTCAACTTGGTGGTCATGTACGGGTACCTTTGGTGCGTTAACAGGAAGTTGGTTAGCATTTGCACCCACACGGTAGCGTTGTGCATCAGCATATGAGAACAAACGTCCTTGCAACATCTTGTCAGGAGAAGCTTCGATACCAGGAACCAAGTTGGCTGGTGAGAAACCAGCTTCTTCAACATCAGTGAAGTAATTTTCTGGGTTACGGTTAAAAGTCATCGTTCCAACTTCATGCAATGGATAATCCTTGTGTGAAACCGTACGTGTCACATCAAAAATATTTTGCTTGTAGTTCCAACCTTCTTCAAAAGGAATGATTTGCACATACATCGTCCATTCAGGGTAGTCACCCTTCTTGATTGATTCTTCAAGATCTTGTGTAGCTGAGTCAGGGTTTTCACCATCCAACTTTGTAGCAACATCAGCTGTTAGGCTCTTAACGCCAGCCTTTGGCTTGAAGTGATACTTAACCCATGAACGTTCACCAGCTTCGTTAACCCACAAAAATGTGTGGTTTCCAAATCCGTTCATGTTACGGTAAGTAGCTGGGATTCCGCGATCTCCAAACAACATTGTGACCATGTGCAATGATTCAGGTGAGTATGACCAGAAGTCCCACTTAGCACGATCTGAATGCAAATGTGTCTTTGGATCACGCTTTTGCGTATGGATGAAATCAGGGAACTTCTTCGCATCACGAATGAAGAAAACTGGTAAGCTCAATCCAACAATGTCATAGTTTCCATCATTAGTTTAGAACTTCAAAGCAAATCCACGTGGATCACGTGCAGTATCTGATGCACCTGATTCACCGGCAACAGTTGAGAAACGTACAAACATCTCCGTTTCCTTACCCTCACCATTAAACATGTCGGCCTTTGTATAAGCTGACATATCGTGAGTCAACTTAAAGGTACCGAAGGCACCAGCCCCCTTAGCGTGAACCACACGCTCAGGAATTCGCTCACGCGCAAAGTGCGCAAGCTTTTCAAGTAATTGATAGTCTTGAATTAAGACCGGGCCATCTTCACCCGCTGTTACAGAATGTTGATTATCACCAACAGGAGCCCCTTGGGCTGTTGTTAAGTGTTCATTTTCTTGTGTCATATTATTCACTCCTTATAATTACTTAACGTCTCCATTTACAATTACTATTATAACACCTAAAGATAAACAGAACTTAATTTTATATGTTTTGTATGTGTATACCAAAGCCGTTTTCACAAAGAAAAAGGACCTAGATGGGAGACTAGGTCCTTTTTTCAGTTTATCTTTGGGAGAAATAAACTGTTTTGTTTTATACATGATGGGAGCATATATAAAAACTAGGAGTTTTGCTATTACAGAATATGCAACAGCGAATATGAGCAGTGTATGTTGCTATATAAGTATCAAAAGAAGTTGCCCTCTTTCAATAACGCAAAGTTTAGGGACTCAAACTTAAACGAACGATAAAAAAATTAAAGCTAAAATCGTAACAACCCTTTTCATCAATAAAAAAGTAGTACAAAATATATCAATTGTTTTTCACAAATAAATAATCATACAAAATTCATACAACTTTGTGAAGTATTCGCCAAACTCCCCCTTATACACTGACGTTTGAATGATTACCTATAAATAGGGCTAATACGCCTGCTCAAAACAAAAATCAGATGATTTCTTTTGTTATGTTAAATTCCACTAATTTACTGTAATTCAACATTATGACCGCCATATACAATAAGTAAACGATTACAAGTGTTACGCGCATCTTATTTTCTAAATTGCATATTATATCACTTTAAATGTATAAATATAAAACACTTATAAATACTAATAAAATTAGATTGTTTTTTGCAGCTTTTAAAATCCTACGTAAAATGGTCGCATTCCGATTAAAATGAGTTTATTATTAATAATAAGTAAGTTAAGAAATTTTAGAATAAGAAGGTCTCTTATGAATAATAAAATTAAATTCACTGTAGCCCTTACCGCTACAGCAACATTAGCTGGCGTACAAGTTAACGCTCAGGCTGATGAGCAAACACAAAACGACCCGCAAGCAAACCTAGTGAGCTCACAAGCCACAAACGAACTTAATTCAGCCAACCAGGCTGATCAAGCACTGGCATCGCAAGAAGTCATTGCCACTGTCGCACAACAAGCAGAAGCCGTGGCCCAATCCGCTACAGAAGCAAGCGCGACAGCTAATCAAGCGCCCACTTCAGCCAACAGTGAACACACCACAATCAATCCAACTACTAGCGTCTCTACTAGTGCCGTCAGTGAGTCTGTTGCAGCGTCAGAAGTAAGCACTGCCAATGCGGAATCAACCAACAGCTCTTCCGCAACAACACCCGCTAGCACGACTGTTACCGATGCTCAAGTACAAACCACAGAAAATAAGCAAGCTACACCTGTTACGTCAAATAACGCGCCAACCAACACAACAGCTGAGAAAGTTAATCACATCTCAGTCGTTGCCCCCGCTGACGCTGATGGTGTCATCACAACGCCGATTACCGACGAACAGCATCTTCCTCACAACTTAACTGAGCCAAAAAAATTAGCTGACGGTACAGAGTCTCGTAACGGTAACTATTATGGTTGGTACGATGTCGATCCAACGCAAGATACGTCAGCGAAGTTAGTCATCACAAATGGCCGGTTAGCTGATAATCAACAAAAAGAACTTGCCGATTACGCGCTTGAGCTCATCAATAATTTACGGAAACAGCACCAACTCACACCACTTGTGATGAGTGATAAGATCCGGAATAAAGTTAAGGATACCGAATTGGCGTATCGCGATACGCATTCGGAAACTGTTGATAATCATACTAGTTTTGTTGACTTAGGTAAAAATGGTGAGTCTTATAATCCAACAAACCTATTCATCCCCCTAAGTAGTCAAAATCTAGGCTTTGGATCAGCGCAAACAATGCTTGAAGCTAAAATTGATATTCTAAATGCTTTCACAGCCATGGCTTATAAAGATGGCGATTCAAATAATGGTCACCTTCAGGATATGTTAATCCCGTTCAAGGCTGACCAAGTCGGTATGGTTGTTCCATTCATCGATTATGTCGGTGACCGAGGTGGACAATTTGATTGGAACTATCTCACCGATTTTATTATCTTTGATAAACGTGATTTAAAGACATTCAACCCAGTTTCAGATGAAACGGTTAATCAAGAACTTGGTCTATCAGTGGCATCCGTAACACCTGAAAAGCCAGCTACTGGCAGTCAAACTACAACGCCTGAGAAACCAGCCGATGGTAGTGAAACCGCAACACCTGAAAAACCAGGCGCTGATAATCAAACCACAACGTCTGAGAAAC
>NZ_JQBM01000004.1:145812-150588 GCF_001437355.1 Weissella viridescens
GGCACAACCATCAAATGAAGCACCGGCACAATCACAAGTGGCAACGACTGAAATTCGGCCTGCCGCGCCACAAGCTGATCATGCTGTCGCTGCTAAACTATTAGGCGCTAAGCAATCTGCGGTTACTCCTGATGTTAAGCTCCAACAAGCTAAGCAAGCAGCTGCCCAAGCCAACGCAAAGTTGGTTTTGGCTCAGGCTCAACAAGCAGCTGCCAAAGCTTCGCTTTCAGCTCAGCCATATCCGGGTTTCAACGTCCAAAGCACACCCACGGTTGCAAAGACCTCAATGACACCTAACACCACGACACAAGCGAGCGACAAAGCATTACCAAATACAGGTAGCTCAGATAACACAACATTGGCTTGGACTGGAATGAGTATGTTAATCGGCCTACTCGGCTTCGGTTTCAAACGTAAGCACTAAAATAGTATAAATAGAAAAGACCCGACTTTGATTGAAGTCAGGTCTTTTTTTATTGCTTGTTGTCACTTAAATCATGATCTAAGTTTTGCTCGTCATTTTTAGACAATACTTGGTTGCGCCGGTAACGGAAATATTGTTCAGAAACTAATTGAGAAACAACATATCCCATGGCAATTGCACCACCAATCATCACGACCGAAAAGAGCTTCTCATTAGCAGCATCCATATTCCCACTGAGTAGTAAGATGAGCGCCTGATAGGCTGAAGCTCCTGGAACCAAAGGCACCAACC
Source organism: Weissella viridescens (assembly GCF_001437355.1). Classification (GTDB taxonomy): domain Bacteria; phylum Bacillota; class Bacilli; order Lactobacillales; family Lactobacillaceae; genus Weissella; species Weissella viridescens. The sequence goes on from NZ_JQBM01000004.1 coordinate 146,528, forward strand.
CAGGAATATTAAAAATGGTGCTAGGGATTCGCTTGTATTGCGACATCACAAGTCCAATTAATCCAACGGCAAGACCCCCAACAAAATTTGCGGGAATCGCATTAATACCTGCTTCTACTAAGAACCAGTAGGCCATCCAACCGACGGCACCAGAAATTCCAGCCGCATTTAATGCTTTACGGGGGACATTAATAAAGAGTCCAAAGGCAACCGTAGCTAAGTAACTGAATGAGAGTTGAATGAAAATATCAAATAACATTTATCCTATCCCTCCCGCTGTTTATAAGTAATGGAACAAAGTTCCAATAGCACACGCAATCGCAAAGACCGTTAAGGCAGCTTCAAAACCACGCTCAATTCCAGCCAATAAATTACCTTCAATTAAATCGCGTAAAGCGTTTGTGATTGGCACCCCAGGCACCAATGGCATCACCGCACCAATCAAGACATTATTGACATCATGTCCTAACCCTAGGCGTACACCCGCAATCCCGACAATTCCTAAAGCCAACGACCCTAAAAATTCACGAACAAATCGAATCCGTGAAATCGATCCCAGAATTTCAGCAACCAAATACCCCACGGCCCCTGCCACTAACGTTAATGGCATATCAAACCAATCATGCGTTTGGGTAAAGATAATCATCAAGAACATACCTTCAAGGCCAGCTCCAAGTACGCGTAACCAAAGTGGAAAGTTGGGTAACTCATGATCTAGTTTCTTCAATTGCGCTTGTAGTTGATTTAAATCAATTTGATCATCAGTGAATTTTCGTGATAGTTCATTAACGATATTGATTTTTTCCATATCAATCCCACGCCGATTTATTTGACTAAAGCGTGTATGATCATCCGAATCCATCGTTAATAACACACCCGTAATCGTTGCAAAAATTTCACTATCATCCCCAGTTGCTTTTCGAACAATGCGCCGCATGGTATCTTCCACACGGTAAATTTCCGAGCCACCTTCCGTCATAATCCGACCAGCTAGTAAGGTCGTATCTATGATTTTGTTTTGATCAATTGCCATTTCTTCACCCAATTTTTTCATAATAAATAACTGATCATTTTCATAATCAGCTAGCCGTATTTATTCGTTATGGTTTGATTTTACCATTGTCCTTGTTTAAAACCAATTCAATTTACATCAATCCGCCATGGACTTCCGTTACATTTGAGGCGACGACAAACGCATCCTCATCAATATCATGAACTTCATTCAACAGATGATTGTAGCTTTGGCTATCCACCATCACCATCAACATTTCCTTTTCGTTATCGGTATACCCACCACGCACATTCATAATGGTCAGACTCTGTTGATCACTCAACAAACGTTCCTTAATTTCTTGAATATGGTCATTACTCATAATCGTTACTTGTTGCTTCAAATCAAGTCCAATCTCAATTCGACGCATCACAACAGATGTCACAACCAAAGAGAAGGCAGCCAAGAAAAAGGCACTTGTTCCCGAAACGAAAATATTAAAGAAAGTCACGACCATATCAATACATAGTAATGAATATGCAGTGTTAATCCCAAAATACTTTTTCAAGATGAGCGGTGGAACAGTCGTCCCACCCGCTGAGGCTTCTAATCGATACGTTAGTGCGATTCCGGTGGCAAAAACGGCGCCACCAATAATTACAGCCAACAATTGATCATCAACTATTTTAAAACTTGGGGTCACCCATAGTAAGACCGGTAGCGCAAAACTACCAAAAATAATCTTTTTGACGGTCGCACGATCTAAGAAAATCATCGCCAAGACAATCATAATTAAATTGACCACCAAAACAGTAATTGAACGGTTAATGCCAAAAGCTGCGTTTAACAAAATCGCAACCCCGGTAGCGCCACCTGCCGCAACATCAATGGGAGCGTAAAAGAAATTGATTGAGATTGCCACGATTTCAAGGGCCATCACAAACATAAGTGTATGTATCCATTTGTTCTTCGTTAAACCGTGTAGACGTCTATGTGCTTTTTTCTGCATAAAATCTCCTTTAATTAGGGCTTTTCTTTTAAGTATAACAAATTACAGTTCAAATATTTTCAGAATATACATAATATTAGCATTTCGTAATTTATCTATGCTTAAAGTTCACATGGTTTCAAAAGGATTTCGTAAAACCTTTTACTTCCCATTGCAGTCGCTCTTTAATTCCGATATTCTTATTCATGCACTGTTTTTTCAGTAGCTTAATGTTTTTAGGAGTAGTACTGTGAAATTTTTCAATTTACGGGCCAATCATACTGACGTCCGGACTGAAGTATTAGCTGGTTTTACCACCTTTATTTCAATGTCATATATTTTGTTCGTTCAACCAGCCATGTTAGCTCAAGCTGGTATGGATAAAGGGGCGGTCTTCACGGCCACAGCCGCTGTATCTATCTTTGGTACCTTGATGATGGCTTTCATTGCCAATATGCCAATTGCCATTTCAACTGGTATGGGAATCAACTCAGCTTTCGTCTTCTCAGTTGTTTTGCAACAAGGATACTCATGGCAAGAAGCATTGAGCGCCATGCTCTTGGCTGGATTGCTATATTTAATCGTTGTGATAACGCCGATTCGGGACTGGATTATTAATATTTTCCCAAATGACTTAAAGTCAGCCATTAGTGCGGGAATTGGTTTATTAATTGCCACAATCGGATTAACGGGGAGTGGCTTAATTGTTGCTGATCCCGCAACTTTCACAACAATGGGATCATTAACATCACCACAATCATTATTAACGATTGCTGGCGTATTGATTACATTAGCTTTGTACTATTACCGCATCCCCGGGGCTATTTTCCTTGGGATGATGGTGACGACAATTCTCGGGCTCGTAACAGGGCTTGTTCATGCGCCAAGTCAAGTTGTTTCATCAGTTCCCAGTTTGAAGCCAACGTTTGGTGTAGCCTTTAGCCACCTACCAAGCGTTATGAACTGGCACATTCTACCAATTGTCCTAACGTTCTTCTTAGTAGCTTTCTTTGATACGACTGGTACAATTTTAGGTGTACAAAAGCAAATGGGAACTGATCGCGATACAAACAAGTCTTTAATTGCTAGTGCGCTTGGTAACATTAGTGCAGCTATCTTCGGAACTTCACCCGCTACCGCCTTTGTTGAATCAAACGCCGGTGTGTCAGCTGGCGGACGGACTGGACTCACTTCAGTCGTTGTCGCTATTCTATTTGCACTTTCACTCTTCTTCTCACCTTTGCTCACAATGATTACACCACAAATCACAGCTAGTGCTTTGATTGTGGTGGGTGTCTTGATGCTAGGTAATCTAAAGGATATTGATTGGAATAACTTCAAGATTGCGGCTTCTGCCTTCTTGATTGTTCTTGGAATGCCTCTTACGCACTCTATTAGTGATGGTATCTTACTTGGTGGCGGTGTCTACCTTGTCTTGAGTGCCCTTGACTGGATTAAAAAACAATTTACTAAATAAGCGTAATAAAAAAGCGAACACATTAAGTGCTCGCTTTTTATTATGCATACATAATTACATTTTCACCATATCAATATGCGGGATGCCATCTTCCAAGTACTCGTCTGAAACAGCCTCAAAGCCAAATGAAGCGTAAAATGACGTCAAATACGACTGAGCTTGAATATGAACCGGTTGACCAGGAAACCGCTCTTGAATCGCCTCTAAGACGCCCTCAATTAATGTACGCCCCAGACCGTTACCGCGTTCATCGCTAACCACCAAGACACGACCAAAATGAACGCCATCTTGACTAAGGTAAATCCGGGCATATGCAACAAGTTGATGATTTTCAATCACCCGCACATGCAATGCATCAAAATCAGTCCGATCAACTTCCTGATAAGCACAATTTTGTTCAACCACAAATACAGATGTGCGTGCCTCAAAAATTTCAACTAATTCAATTGGTGCCAACTCACTTGTGTGCTTCACATTTAGTTCCATCATCGCCATCCCCTTTTTTGGTACAAAAAAAGCATCAGCCTAAAGCCAATGCTTGATTTAAATATGCCGTCGGTGGGAATCGAACCCACACTCCCAAGAAGGGAACTGGATTTTGAGTC
>NZ_JQBM01000004.1:151193-151542 GCF_001437355.1 Weissella viridescens
ATCTAAATAATAAAATAACAATCGAAATCATATCCCTGATTTCAAGGGCGATTGATGGGATTCGAACCCACGCATGCCGGAACCACAAACCGGTGTGTTAACCAACTTCACCACAACCGCCATAAAATTGTATAAGCAGGGGTAGAGGGAGTCGAACCCCCACCGACGGTTTTGGAGACCGTTGTTCTACCATTAAACTATACCCCTATCAAAGTGGCGCGAGGCGGAATCGAACCGTCGACACTACGAGCTTCAATCGTATGCTCTACCAACTGAGCTATCGCGCCATAAAAAAAACGGTCACAACGGGGTTCGAACCCGTGATCTCCTGCGTGACAGGCAGGCGTCC
>NZ_JQBM01000004.1:151771-160345 GCF_001437355.1 Weissella viridescens
ACTTGTAAGGCAGGTGCTCTCCCAGCTGAGCTAATCGTCCATCATTTTGTTTTTGAAACACCTCTCGGCATCTCAACAACAAAAATTATTATACCTAGGATATGAGAACATTGCAAGCTCTTTTTTAAATTAATTTCAATTTATTTTTGTATTCGCTTAGCGTTGCATGTTTAGGGACTTTCTTATATAATAGAATTTGCTTGTTTATGGTGGTGTAGCCAAGTGGTAAGGCAGTGGTCTGCAAAACCGTGATCGTGGGTTCGATTCCCATCACCACCTTAATTTAAATAAAAACAGCGGATGTTCAATTGAACATCCGCTGTTTTTTTAGTCTGCAAATTCAACTTGTCCATCATTGAAAGCTGAAATACGCGCCAATGATTCCACATGAAGTCCGGCTTCGTCCAACAATTGACGACCCTTTTGGAAAGTTTTTTCAATAACAATTCCGACACCAACCAATTCAGCACCAGCTGCATCGACAATTTCCATCATCCCTTGTACAGCTTGACCATTGGCTAAGAAATCATCAATCAATAAGACGCGTTCTCCCTCATTGATAAAACGCTTATCCACGATGATATGATTCGTTTCTTGTTTCGTGAATGAGAAGACGTCGGCCGTATAGTTTTCGGCTGAGAGCGTCAACGATTGCTTCTTACGGGCAAATACCATGGGTACATCCAAATCCAAGGCAGTGAATACCGCTGGTGCAATACCAGACGATTCAACCGTCAACACTTTATCAATTTTTTCGTCGCGGAAAAGACGGGCAAATTCTTCTCCAAGTTGTGCCATTAACTTAGGATCCACTTGGTGATTGAGGAAATTGTCTACTTTTAATACATCTTCCCCCAACACACGCCCATCTTCACGGATACGATCTTCTAATAACTTCATGTCATACTCCCTTAATTATCTTTGCGGCCTGGAATAATAATATTCGAAGCAACCGCCATAACTGACGTTACAACCACAGCATTCTCAATGACCAAACGAATTAGTTCAGGTAATTTTTGGAACACTTGTGGGTAAACGGTAATACCGATTCCTGCGCCAATTGATAGTGCCGCAATCATCAAATTACGATCTTGGCCAAAATCAACTTGGTGCAAAATGGTAATACCTTGTACACCGATTGTACCAAATAGGACTAGCATCGCACCACCCAAAGCTGATGATGGAATCATCGTTGCTAGGGCACCAAATTTAGGTAGTAGTCCGATAATTAACAACATTGCCGCTGCATAATAAATTGGACGCTTTGACTTTACACCAGACAAGCGCACAACACCCACGTTTTGTGAGAATGTTGAGTATGGGAAGGTACTGAAAATCCCTGATAGCATCACTGCCAATCCTTCAGAACGATAACCACGTGCCAAATCCTTCTCCGTTAAATCAGTACCTGTTAAGTCAGCCAAGGCAAAATAAACCCCAGTTGATTCAATTAATGAAGTCAGCGCAACCACCGACATTGTAATAATTGCTGAAAGATGGAAGGTTGGAACACCCATATAAAATGGTGTTGGTAAGTGGAACCATGAAGCTTGTAATACCGGTTCAATTGAAACATGGCCTAAAAAGGCCGCGAAAATCGTTCCAATAATGATACCTAGTAATACCGCGATGGCTTTCAAAAAGCCTTTTGCAAAGATGTTCAATACGACAATCGTCACAATGGTCACCAAAGCAATCGTTAAATCAGGCATATTCCCAAAACTAGCAGCCTTTGGATCACCACCACCAATGTTTTGAATGGCAACCGGAACTAAAGCAAACCCAATCACAGTAATCAGGGATCCGGTCACAACTGGTGGGAAAAAACGACGTAACTTAGCAAAAATACCAGCAATTAAGAAGACGAAAATACCAGCACCAATTGTGGCACCATACATTGCACCAATTCCTAATGTACTTCCGATGTTAACTAACGGCGTCACCGTTTGAATCGCTGACCCAATCACCACCGGTAGACCGATTCCAGTAAAACGCGTTACCTTCAATTGCAAGAGCGTCCCAATTCCAGTCATGAAAATATCAGCTGAAATTAATACCGCCATTTGCGTTGCTGAAAAATGTAAGGCTGCACCAATCATTAATGGGACGAGTACCCCACCTGAATACATTGCCAAAACATGCTGAATCCCTAAAATAAGCGATTCAAGTCGATTAGGTTGTTTAACCGTGTCCATGTGTTCCTCCTCAGAAACTGTCCCAATCAAAAATGGTGCATAAAAAAAGCCATTCAAAAAAGAATGGCTTCAAAAATACTAAGTGAGTAGTCTATGTCTCGGGACATAGGTATGAACTCGTTGGCCATTCTCCAACCATTATACTCATAGGACTTGTTATTTAATATCCATAGTATAACAATAATTCGGATTTTTGGCTAGTATTATTTAATATTTAATTTATCGTTCGTGTTTTGATGTGAAACTAAGCTGATTGCACTTTACCAACAGCCCACTTCTTCTTTCCACGCTTTACAATGACGTATTTACCATCAAAAGCAGCCTTTGGATCGATGATTGTTTCGACATCCTTAATTTGCTCACCATTAATGCGGATAGCACCATTTGTAACAGATTCGCGGGCACGTGTCTTTGATGTTTCAAGACCAGCAGCCACAACCAAATCTAAGATACCTATAGGTTCGTTACCAATTTCAAAAGTTGGTACATTTCCAGCCAAAGCTGCTACATCATCAGTTGAAAGACTCGCAACATCAGCATTACCAAACAACACATCAGTCATCTTTTCAGCCGTTTCTAACGCAGCTTTTCCGTGAACAAATTCAGTCACTTCTTCGGCCAAACGACGTTGTGCTTTACGGGCTGCAGCATCTGTCTTGGTTTCGGCAACCAATTCGTCAATTTCAGCCTCTGGTAAGAACGTAAAGAACTTCAACATCTTTTCAACGTCATCATCAGCTGTATTCAACCAGAACTGGTAGAATTCAAATGGTGTCGTCTTTTCCGGATCCAACCATACGGCCCCACCTTCAGTCTTACCAAACTTAGTTCCATCAGACTTCAATAACAACGGTACAGTCAATCCGTAAGCTTCAGCATCGCTACCTTCAAGCTTATGGATCAAATCAACCCCACCCGTGATGTTTCCCCATTGGTCAGAGCCACCTAATTGCAAACGTACATGTTCACGTGTCCACAATTCATGGAAATCAATGGCTTGCAAAATTTGGTATGTAAATTCAGTAAATGAAATTCCAGCATCCAAACGTGAGGCCACAACATCCTTAGCCAACATGGTGTTGATTGGGAAAAGCTTTCCGTAATCACGCAAGAATTCGATCAATGACAATTGACCCAACCAATCCTTGTTGTTCACAATTGTAAAACCATCTTTTCCGAATAGCTTTTCCATTTGCTTACTCATCTTAGCAACGTTAGCGGCAACTTGGTCATCCGTCAACAATTGACGTTCTGACTTCTTACCAGATGGATCACCAATTGAACCCGTTCCACCACCGACAACGATAACTGGGCGTTGTCCGGCCAATTGGAATCGCTTCAAAACCATGAAGGGAATCAAGTGCCCAATGTGCATTGAATCGCCAGTTGGATCGATTCCAACGTATACCCCAATTTGTTCTTTATCCATTAATGCAAGCAGACCAGCGGGGTCTGTTTGTTGGTTGATGGCTCCTCGCCAAGCAAGTTCTTGTAAAATATCCTCAGTCATATCGCTGACCCTCCAAAAAGTTTTAGTATATGTGCTTGATTGGAACAGAAAAAGCGCCCCAATCAGCGAAAAAACTGATTAGGACGCTTATTTTAAGCGCGGTACCACCTAATTTGCCACAATCACTTGTGACCACTTATCTTGCTCATAGCGCTGAGCGAAACGTGCAAACTTGTATGATGAATGTAATTCAGATGATGCTTTGGCACGGTTTACATCAGCCACCGTGTTTCTGAATTTCCAAAGCAACGCCCTACTATTTTCATCTTTGCGATACGATGATTATAGCACGCTACTTAAAAAAATGCACCGCTATTTGTTTTTTATTTATCTGAAACCGTGAAACGGGCCATCTTAAATTGTGGTTGCTCGATTTCATCCATGACAGCCCCTGCTAAGTTACCTGATGTAACATGTGACTTGCCGTCACTAGCATGCATCAAATGATCTTTACCCAAGACGTATTCAGTCTTAGGCCCCTCTGTGTATTCGTTCTGAGCTGAAATGGCGGTCCAGTTAACATCCCGTGTGCTTAGTAATACTTGTAACTCAGTAACACCATAACGTGGTTCATCAACCCATGCAGCTGCATCTGGCAAGGTCTTTAGGAAGTCATAGACATAACTGCCATCTTCTTGCAAAAGTGGACCAGCCCCCAAAATAAAGAACATGCGAACATCATGATGACGTGTTTGATGAATCAAATGTGTCAACACATCTAAGTTTTGTTCTGGCTCAGTATGATTAGCAAATGCATCAATCACGACGTCAAACTGGTCTAATTGCGTTCCTGTAATAGCAAAGGCGTCTTCAACGATTAATTGGGCATCTGATCCCAAAACGTCCTTACCGCGTGTCTCATTGCGAACAAAACCGGTAACATCGTGTCCACGGTTAATCGCTTCGTTGTATAATGCTTTACCGGTCATACCAGTTGCGCCAATAATTCCAATTTTCATGTGTGCTACCTCTTTTTTATCCTTGTATTTAACTTACTAAAGATAAGTGTATCACGTTTGCGGACAAAAAAACAGAGTCTCTCTCGCTAAACGAGTGCAGACTCTGTCATGTGGCATAGACCACCACGTACTATGCCACTTTTTCACCATATCATGTTCATGGGTACCACCCCATCAACAATCCCCTTCCTTAAAGCCATCATCCACATGACTTTAAGGAATCTTTTTCTCCGACCAAAGTTAAGCTCTTCACCTCTTAACATCAGCCATCACTGGACGGCAAGGCATCGCACCTTCAATCCCTTGAGATTGCAGTCCTGGATCATCACTTCCTGACTAACCGCATCTCCAGCAACAAAAAATATTATAGCACAGTCTTTTTACAAGATTAATGCATTTTAAAGTTTGTAGCATCGGTAATCATTTCTGGTAGCCAATCAACATCCAAACGCCCAGTCAATTCATCCTTAGAAACAAGATCAGGTAATTGTTCCACACGTAGACCAGTTAAGGCTAACGCTTGACCGTCCCAAGTAGCATATTCTGTATTATAAAATCCAGTTCGTGCTGCAAACGCAGCGTCGGTTGTATTTTGTCCGAATAACAAATAGACCATATATTCACGCAATGTCATATAGTGCGCAGCATGTGCATAAATTTCTGGTTCTTCGTTTTTAAGACGCAACGTAATAATTAGCGGAAGTGTCACCGCTAGCGGCACTCCTGTTTTACGTTGCAACTGTCCACCAATTCCATTCATCATTAACGCTTCGATAAAATGTGCGTCGGTGTCCTTACCCATCAAAATTGGGGGCAATGGGTTAAAATTCTCATCCAATGCCATCCAACCGTTCATGATATTTTTAAAATATACTTGTTGAATTTCGTCATTATGTTGAAGAATATTTTCAAGATGAGCGAAGGCACTTTTCACAGTAGTCAAAAACTCATCTAAGTTTAGTACGGTTACTGCAAAATCGTGTCCTGCATAGGGCGTATGGATATTTTGTACTTGTCCGTTTTCGTCAGCTAAGACGACATCGATACCCAGCGGGTTAATATCGACTAGTAATTCATATTTCATATTGTATGTCCTCAACTTTTCTGTATCTATTATACCGTATCGTCAAATAGATACACAAAAAAACATCTAATCAAAATTGATTAGATGTTTTATTTCATGTAATTTTTAAATTACTTTCCTGAAGAATCAGTAGCGTGACCACCGAATCCGTTACGCAAAGCTGAAACAACCTTACCTGAGAAAGTATCTTCTTGCAATGAACGGTAACGAACCATCAATGAAGTTGTGATGATTGGTGCAGGAACTTCCAACTTCAAAGCTTCTTCGGCAGTCCACTTACCTTCACCAGATGAGTGCATACGACCTGAGATAGCTGAAAGCTTAGGATCCTTGGCGAATTGTTCTTCAGCCAATTCCATCAACCATGAACGGATAACTGATCCGTGGTTCCACAACTTAGCAACTGCTTCGTAGTCGTAGTCGAATTCTGAGGCTTCCAAGATTTCGAATCCTTCGGCGATGGCTTGCATCATTCCGTATTCGATACCATTGTGAACCATCTTCAAGTAGTGACCTGAACCTAGCTTACCAGTGTACAAGTAACCATCTTCTTCGGCAATATCATTGAACAAAGGTTCAAGAGTCTTCCACGCTTCAGCATCATCTCCACCGATCATGAAGTTTCCACCGTTACGAGCACCGCTCATTCCACCAGAAGTACCTGCATCGAAGAACTTGATACCAGCAGCAGTAGTGCGCTTGTTTTGTTCCAAGTTGTCGTGGAAGTTTGAGTTACCACCATCAATGATGATATCTCCTTCGTCCATCTTTTCGATCAAAGTATCGATAGTTGAGTTAGTTGGTGCACCAGCTGGTACCATTACCCAAACGATCTTTGGTGATGGTAGCTTTGCCAACATATCATCGATAGAATCTGAAGCAGTAACCTTATCAGAATAGTCTGCAGCTTCCTTAACAAATTCAGGGTTCAAGTCGAATGCAACAACTTCGTTTCCGTTGTCAACACTGTTCTTAACCAAGTTCAAGCCCATCTTACCAAGGCCGATCATCGCGAACTTCATGTCATATACCTCTTTTTTTCTTTTTGTTTTATTCAACATGTCTATTATAATGCAAAAGATTTTCATAATGCAAGCCTTTTATTGTAAAATGTTTACATATATATAATAAGTGCGTATACTAAACTTCTACAAACAACAAATAAGGAGCCCAATATCCATGCAACAATCAGGTTTTGCACGCATTAAATCGTTGCGTGATCAACTTTCTGGGTCTGACAAAAAAATTGCTGACTATATCTTAGACCACGCTAATTCCGTTCAGGGTTTGACCATTAAAGGGCTAGCTGATGCGGTAAATGTTTCAACAGCCACTATTTCTCGTTTTGTAAAACGAATTGGATTTTCATCTTTCCGAGAATTTTCACTTAGCTTAACGGCGGTCATGCAACCCGATAACGCTTTTTTCGGTGAAATTGAAAATAATGATGATACAAATGCCATTGTTAATAAAGTTTTCAAGGGAGGTGAAAATGCCTTATCATCAACTTTCAATCTAATTCCCACTGAAAGTTGGGATACCGCCTGCGCTTGGATTATCAATGCCCGAAAATTAGGCTTTTTCGGTATTGGTGGTTCTTCCATTGTCGCCTTAGACGGTTATCACAAGTTTTTACGAACGCCAATTGATGCCGAACAACATCCAGATTATGATGTGCAGCTTATGCAAGCTGTTCGGATGCGTGATACCGATGTTGCGATTGTTGTCTCACACTCAGGTCGCAATCTGGACACACTAAAAATCACCCGACAATTAAAAGCCAACAATGTAAAAGTCATTGCGATTACCGCTTATGTTAATTCAACGCTAGCTAAGCTAGCGGACCTAGTGTTACCTAGTTCTGCTGAAGAAATTAACATTCGAAGTGAATCAATGTCATCGTTGTTAGCCCAATTAGCAATTATTGATAGTCTCTTCACCCTCGTTGGTGTTCATCTTGGTCCAGATACACTGGAAATTGTAGATAGCATTCGTCAAGCCATCGACCACACTCGTGAATAAAGCAAAAGACCGTAACCAATATAGTTACGGTCTTTTTTATACATACTTTTTAACTTCTGCCAACCATTGTTGGCTACCCGCATCTAGTTCTAACGGTTCATCCAATTGGACGGTCTGGTTCAATTCTGCCACCTTCGACCAATCAATGTGGTTTTCGACCACGAAACTTTGGGCGAGCTGTTCAACTTGTGCGTCAGTCGTTTTATGGAGTTGCTCTGGTGTCTGCTTGAATTGATTAATAAACCAATTACTTGCTAATTTTTGTGCCACCAACTCAGTAAATTGTAAGTCTGAAAGATCATCTTCAAGAATAATCCGTTGACTTAACGGAATCGCAGGAATTTCTTTGAGCATGAATGTTTTGGTTTGAGGCCAACTATCCGCAACAATTTTATAAAACTGCCACGGAACATTGACATCAATTTGCTGAAGCGTTTGCTGTAGTTGCGTATGGAGCGACCATGGATTACCATTCCCGAGCACCATAAACTCCTGCAACAATCGTCCATTAGTCTCCTCAATGAGGGCGGGCGCTTTATTAACCAAGTGATGTCTAACCAAAATAAAGTCCATCATTTGTGCTGGGGCAATTGTTTGAGTTTGCTTGAGCTGAGCTTGTTTAGCTTTGTATTTTTGATGCTTTTGTTGTTTAACTTGTGCAAACTTCCCTTGCTTTACCATACTCACAACTCCCCTCTTTAATCTAGCAAAAAACACCCTAGTTGCAATAACTAAGGTGCTTTGATGACTCCGAATGTCGGGCTCGAACCGACGACAACACGATTAACAGTCGTGTGCTCTACC
>NZ_JQBM01000004.1:160544-160914 GCF_001437355.1 Weissella viridescens
TGCATCGCGACGTCCTATCCTCGCAGGAAGAGATCCTCCAACTACTTTCGGTGCTATTGAGCTTAACTTCTGTGTTCGGTATGGGAACAGGTGTGGCCTCAATGCCATCATCACGACACGTGTCTTGCAAACTTACAATTAATAATTCTAACCATAAGCCGATTGTATGTCAACTGGTAACCTATATCGGCAGTAATAAAAAAAACCAGAACAATGTTCCAGTCATTTTTATCATGCCGACTGGGGGATTCGAACCCTCGACCTACGGTTTACGATACCGTTGCTCTACCAACTGAGCTAAGTCGGCATACAAACTCCGAATGTCGGGCTCGAACCGACGACAACACGATTAACAGTCGTGTGCTCTACC
>NZ_JQBM01000005.1 GCF_001437355.1 Weissella viridescens
GGTGACCCTACACATTTGTTTATATCGAAACGATATTCAGTTTTCAATGATCTACTTATTGTTTAGAAGAAATATTTGTTTCCCTCAGACAACTTAAACTATATTACACGCGTTCGGTTTGTTTGTCAACATTAATTTAGAAGTAATTTGAAACTCACTTCGCATAAACGTTGTTGAAAAACCCAACTCAATTAATATACCTGAATACGCGCTTCAGGTCAAATGTTTTTTACAAAAAAAGCTCACACAATAATTGTGTGAGCTTTTTTATTTATTGACTACTTGAAATAGCTTCTGGAATTGTTTGTGGTTCCCCACCCAATTCTGGTGCATTCGTCTCATATTCTGGAATCTTACCACCTGTTTTTTGCATTGCTGAGGTTGGCTTTTTCTTCTCCAGATCCTTCAACGACTTCAAGGTATCATTCTTCTTATATGAATAATTCTTAGGATCGTCTTGCTTATATGAATAATTCTTAGGATCGTCTTGCTTATATCCTGCTAATTTGTGGAATCGTAACAAATCACCCGTTTGGACTTGATCCGAATAAGTCAAACTATCGTTAACATAGTTTTGATCATTATCAATGATCGCCTTAGCGCGTGGATCTTCCTTAGGATTAATTTGTGTTCCAGTTGACGTAACATAGTAGTTACCTCCGTACTTCACGTAATTTTTAGATACAAAATTACCGTTACGGAAAGGCACAACTTGCTTATTATTCTTAGCTAGTAGATCTTGTCCAAATTGAATATTATCGGCTGTTGAAATACCAAGTAGGTGCATCAACGTTGGCATAACATCAATTTCACCACCATAAGTATGCTTAATACCACCCTTCAATCCAGGTGAGTGAATAATTAACGGTACTTTTTGCCAGTTAGCTAGATCATATGGTGTCACAGAATCTTTACCCATTAACTTAGCAATTGCCTTAGGGTGATTTTCAGAAATACCATAATGATCACCGTATAGCACAATTACCGTATTATCATACATTCCTGACTTCTTTAAATATCGCTCAAATTCACCAAAGGCCTGGTCAAGGTAACGGGCTGTTTGAACATAACCATCAACAGTCTTATCACCCGTATCAGTCTTATTAATTGAGATATTCTTCTTGTCAAGATCGTAAGGGTAGTGGTTTGTAACCGTGATGACCTTTGAATAGAAAGGTTGTGGCAACTGATCAAGGTATTGAGAGGCATCCTTAAGGAAAATCTTATCCTTCATACCATAACCAATATTGTAGTCATCTTTATTTGCTCCCTTATAGAATGGCTTACTAAAGAAGTAATCATAGCCCCAATTCTTATAAGTATTATCACGGTTCCAGAAACTAGCAACATCCCCATGGAAGGCGGCCGTTGTGTAACCACGTTGATCTAACATGTTTGGGACAGCTTGGTACGTGTTCGTTGAACCATAATTCACCATGGCAGCTCCAGACGCTAGACCATACAACCCATTTTCAAGCATATTTTCTGCATCGGCCGTCTTACCTTGACCGACCTGGTTATAAAAATTATCAAAAGAAAGTGAATTTTGATCATGATAGAAACGGTTAATGTTTGGTGTTACCGGTTCTCCATCCACTTTATAATCAATCAAGAATTGTTGGAACGACTCCAAATGGAACATCACAACATTCTTTCCCTTAACCGTTCCATAGTATTGTGCATTAGGAATGGTGTTATTAGATTTAACAAACTTCTCAATCTTTTCAAGGTTTTTAGGCGTCGCCTGTTTTTTGACTTCAGCAGTCTTTTGCGTCTTGTAAATATTGTAAGCTGCATATTCATTCAAGCCGAGATACTTAACAATGTAGTTATTGTCGAAAGTACGTACCAATAGACCTGAACGATCACTTTCAGAAAGTCCGTACCCTACAAACATAAGTGCAACACCAAGTAACGTTGTTAATCCTGCCACCCACCGGCGTACCGCATGGCGATTAACATGAATCAACTTAAACGCAATTAATAGCGTTAGCACAATAATGTCAGCAAATACTAAGAAATCCGTAGGGTCAATAATACCGCCTAGGGCTTTTCCTAAATTATTTCCAGCTGAACTACCTGAATTAATGATATTAAGCGATAGAAAATCCGAGAACTCACGATAGTACAAAATATTTGAAAACAACCAAATTGATTGCACCAAATTCATCAAAAGCATCGTCCAGTATGACGCACGCCCTTTAAAATACAATCCAATACTCAATAAAATAATTGCCGTCGGAATTGGATTGAAGAATAACAAAAATTCTTGCATCGGCCCTTTAGCCCCAAGACTAAAGTCATGCTGATAAACCATGTATGTTTTAAGCCAAACAAAGAACACGTTTAACAGGAAGAAGCCCATGGTCGAATTAAATAGATATGCACCGCTCTTTTTGGCGGTTTGTACAACACGTTCCATGTTTACTTTGCTCCATTCAATTTAAATAATACTTATTACTCTAAGGCACTTGTTTTAAAAGAACCTAATGCTTTGCCATTTTCTTAGATGTTGTTGGCACACTGAAAGCAAAAATTCCAGCAAACATTCCGAAGTAGTAGGTAATCAAACGCCATAAAATCATTGCAATCACCAATTGCGCGTGAGTTGGTAAGAATTGGCTAAACAACACTGAGAAACCAATCTCTGCTCCCCCCGCCCCACCAGGAATTGGAAAAAGCGAAATAACCATAACGATTAACACGTTTAAGGACATAACAAGGGCGATATTTACTTGTGTTGCACCCAGCCCTAACAAGATAAAGTAAGGAATCAAGTAATACACAAACAACTGCACAAACGTAACACAAATAGCTTGAACTACAGGCTTTACATTTTTACGCATTAAATCGCTTTCTTCATGGAAGTTTGTAATCTTATCTTCAAGTACTACTTGCCACTCTTCTGCTTTTCTTGGTGAAAATGGATGCACCATTTTGATAAACACCTTAACAAGCGTATCGGTTGCCTTGGGCCAATACATAATCATGAGTAATCCCACGATAACGAATAGATGAATCAAAAACCCTAAGATTAACACAACCGTCCAAGCGTGGATTTTATCAATTAGATACTGATAACCAACTAACAGTGCCATCAAGAAATTAATCACAATCATGCCTTGGTAAATAATAAATTTCATGGTCAGAATTGATCCACCACGACCGACATCAATACCGGATTGCGCTAAAGCAACCAATTGCATTGGCTGACCTCCAGCTGCAAAAGGGGTAATCCCATTTCCAAGCTGTTCAACCAGCGGTACGCGGATGGCATCACGCCAAGTAATTTGCTCGTTTGCATCATCCACAAAAATCTTGACCACAACTGCTTCCAATAACAAATAAACAATCATCGCCACTAACGCTAAAATCAGCCAACCCCAATGTGCGCCAGCAATACTACTAGCAAATTGAGCCCAGCTGACATCACGAAATGACCACCAGAAAATGACCCCACCTAGGGCCAGCATACAAAAGAAAACGAGGATATTTTTTCTAGACATTACTTTACCTCAGCCTGTTCTGTATAAAATTTTTCCCAAATCTTGGCAACATTGTCAGCAGAATAGCGTTCAGAAGCCGCCAAGGCATCTGATGATAGCTTTTCACGTAAGGCTGTATCTGAGTCAATATTCTGCAAAGCTTGTTGCATGCCAGTACGATCTTTAGCCGGTAAATAGTATCCGTCAATGATTGCTTTATATAAGTCTAGGTCACGTAGTACCGTCGGTGTTCCAGTGCTGAATGCCTCTAAGGCTGACATCGGGAACAGTTCCGTATAACTTGGCAACAAGAATACATCAGACAAATTATAGTAACCGTTCATTTCACTTCGATCGACAATGCCTGGGAATTTCAAGTTGGCTGGTGGGTTCTCCACAACCTTTTTCAACTCATCATAACCTGCAGTCATCGCTCCGAATGAGAAACCACCTGCCCAAACAAATTGCCATTGTGGATTTGCTTCAGCCAGCTTAATAAAATCAAACACACCCTTACGTTCTTGTACTTGTCCCACACCTAGCACCACAAAATCATCAGGTTGATACCCCTGCTTTTTTCGTAGGTCTTCGCGTTCAGAAGTTGGCAATGGGTAAAAGGTATCCTTCGATACAAAGTTAGGGATATAGGTCACTTTTTCACGTTTCACCCCTAAGTTGACCAACTTATCAATAAAAGTTGGGTTAACCACCATTAAATGATCCATGCGCTTGTAGAAAGTCATTACATACCAATAAAATAGCTTTTTGATTGGACGTGGTAGGCTAATGGAATCTTCTAACGTTTCCGGCAGAAAATGAACGTAGCCCAACTTACGACCACGGCCTGGTAGAAAGGTACTCATAAAGTATGTCGGATTAATGGTGTGGTAGTGGCTAATATCTGTTTTTTTATAACTATTAAAGCGGAGGGCAAATTCGTTTGGGAATTTTTCCTCCAACAAATTAACGAGTTCACGGTAAGCGGATCCAACTCCTTGACCAGGAACCGTTTCTGCCGCTGAAAACATGGTAATTTTAATCATCTTGGTCTCTCCTAAACGGATGCAAAAATGAACGAACATAAGCAGCATTATTTTGTTCTGCCATATCATCGTCGTCGTCATCATGATAAATGGTTAAAGCTTCGCGATAAAAATCAATCATTCGGTGACCAAACGTTCGCTCATCAATTTCATGAAGAATCGCCTCACGTTCACTTGGGTCGCCAATGACTTCGCCTGTTTCTTTGGCTTTTAAATATCGCACAATCGGATCAGCTAAGGCATCCGGCGTCTCAACTAATGTACCAATACTTGGGTCAATGACAATCCCATCCATATAGTCGCTATGCATGGCAACTACTGGTGTATCAGCTGTAATGGATTCAATAAACGTAATCCCTTGCGTTTCAGAAGTTGATGCTGAGGCAAAAACATCACCAAGTCGATAATAACTATAGACTTCCTCGTGTTGTACCTCACCCACAAAAATAACACTTTCTCGAATGCCTAAGTCGCTGGCTTGACTTTCAAGCGCTGAACGTGCAGGTCCATCACCAACAATCACTAATTTAGCTTCTGGAATTCGTTCTACGACTTGTGCAAAAGCAGTGATGACATCATCAATATTCTTTTCGAAGGCAACCCGACCAATTGACATCACAATTGGCGTTTTGGGTGTTAACCCTAGTTGCTTATACAAATCCTGGCTGTAATCCTCCTCAGGCTTGTGCGCAACTCGCACACCCGTGGGGATAATCACAACTGGTGTATCAACCTTATATTCTTTTAATGTGTCATAAGTTTGTTTAGATGGGGATACAATGCCTGTCATGCCATGCATAAAGTATCGGGCAATCACAGCCACACCACCTGGTTTAATAATTTTACCATTCGCAATGTAATGCAAATAATCCTCATAATTTGTATGAAAAGTATGTACAATTGGAATCTTCATCTGTCGCGCCACAAATTTACCAATCATCCCCAAAGAGAACTCTGTTTGTGTATGCACAATATCTAGTTTTAATTCTTTAGCAATTTGGAGCGCTTGAAAACCTCCACGGTAAGTCATTCGACGATCTTTAAACCAGACAAATGGCACACTTGAAAAGCGATAAATATGCGGTTCGTTAGCGTTTTTTGAAACTTTAGGATCAGTAGATGTGAAAATATACACCTGATGCCCTTGTGCTTCAAGTTGTTCTTTGAGGGTTTTAATTGACGTTGCAACCCCAGAAACTTGCGGAAAATAAGTATCCGTGAATAATCCGATATTCATACACAATCACCTTTCACAAAAATTCATTCATTGTTCTATTTTAACAGTAAATGCCCTAAAGGTATAGTTACTCAATGCTGTCCAAACAAAAAACAGTCCTAGCGGTTCGCTAGAACTGTTTAACGCATTAATTTGAATGCTTCTCACTCCAGGCACTTGGATCAACACGCCAATCTTGCAAGACATCCAAATCAGCATCAGACATTTGACCTGAGGCCTTTTCAACGTCCAAAAGTGCTGAATAAGTTGTCAATGGTGCAAAGTCAGTCTTTGCCGCCGCAAAATTCTTGTCAGCAGCTGGCAATTCGTAAGAGAAGATTGATAGTACACCCGCGACTTGACTTCCTTCGCGACGCACTGCATCAACAGCTCCCAAAACTGATCCACCAGTTGAAATTAAGTCATCAATCAAAACAACTTGATCTTGATCTGAAAGAATGCCTTCAATTTGCTTTCCGGCACCGTGATCCTTAGGCTTTGAACGAACATAAACCATTGGCAAGTCTAAGACTTCTGCAACCCAAGCTGCGTGTGGAATTCCCGCTGTGGCAACCCCACCAATAACTGTGGCATCAGGATACTTTTCTTTAACCAAGTCAGCTAAACCATTTGCAATTAATTGGCGCACCTTTGGAAAACTGATTGTCTTACGGTTATCAGTATAAATCGGACTCTTTAAGCCAGACGCCCAAGTAAATGGATCATTTGGCTGTAGCTTAACTGCTTGAATATCCAATAAGGCTTGTGCAACTTCTTTTTTATAATCTGTCATAATTTAGGCTCCTTGTGTAAACTCTGCGACAACTTGTTGATAGGCGGCAACTGGATCTGCAGCCTGAGTGATGGAACGGCCGACAACAATACCATCCGCACCCATTTCATGCGCGCGTCCTGGGGTCACGACTCGACTTTGATCCCCAATGGCATCGCCTGCTAAACGAATACCAGGTGTAATTGATAAGAATCCAGCTCGGGTCGCATCGTGAATCATTTGTGATTCGAACGCCGATGAAATTGTTCCAGCTAGGCCTGCTTCGTCAGCTAATTTAGCCAGATGCGTCACAGATTCTGCCATCGATGCTTCAACCAACTGGGTAGCTTGCATTGTAGCTTCCGAAAATGAAGTCAATTGCGTAATACCTAATAACTTAGGCGCTTGCACGCCTACGGATTGAGCACCTTCGGCTGCACCCGCGACAGCGGCTTGCATCATTTCAACGCCACCTGCCGTGTGAATCGTTAAATAGTCAATATCCAAACGTGCTAGGTTACGCACAGCATGGCCCACTGTATTGGGGATGTCATACAACTTTAAGTCTAAGAAGACTGTGAATCCTGCGGCTTTGACTGCCTCTACGAAAGCCGGACCTTCCCGATAAAAGAGTTCCATTCCAATCTTTACAGCCGGGCGAACATCTTCTGGAAATTGATTTAAGAATTCCCAAGCTAAAGTTTCATTTTCAAAATCAAGGGCAATAAATATGTTATTCATCAGCAAGCTCCATTCTCTTGGTATGTATGCCGGTCGAAACCGGCTGTTTTAAGCATTATTTCATAGATTCAACATCGAATGAACGCGTTTCAAGCACACGTAGCAAGGCTGAAACTGTATCGAGGTTCGTGAACAATGGGATAGCATTTTCAATCGCAGTATTACGAATCATGCGTCCGTCATTTTCAGCTGACTCATCAGCTTGCGTTGTATTAATCACAATTTGCAAGCGACCGTCGCGAATAGCTGTGACTGGGTTGTTTTCAGATTCAGAAATCTTGTCCAAAACTTCAACTCGCATGTCATTGTCAGCAAATAACTTTCCCGTTCCTTCAGTCGCTACCAACATGTAGCCTAGGCAATCAAAGCGCTTTGCCAAGGCCAAGGCTTCTGGTTTATCGTCGTTAGCCACAGTGAAGAGTACAGTTCCAAATTCAGGAATCTTGATATTTGATGCTTCAAAGGCTTTATATAAGGCCTTTTCGTAAGTCTTATCAGACCCCATAACTTCACCAGTTGACTTCATTTCAGGTCCAAGCAATGAATCGACCATTGGCAACTTTGTGAATGAGAAGATAGGTGCCTTAACGTGCACATCGTCTGTCTCTGGAATCAAACCTGTCTCAAAGCCCATATCAGACAACTTTTTGCCCAACATGACGCGTGTTGCTAATTGTGCCAGCTTCAAGTGCGTTACCTTTGAAATAAATGGTACTGTTCGTGAAGCACGGGGGTTCACTTCAATCACGTATGCAGTGTCATCATGAATAACGAATTGGACATTCATCAAGCCAACCGTATTCAATGAGCGAGCCAAAGCGATTGAAGCTGCTGTCATCTCATCCTTTACCTTTTGTGACAAAGACTGTGAT
Organism: Weissella viridescens; assembly: GCF_001437355.1. GTDB lineage: Bacteria > Bacillota > Bacilli > Lactobacillales > Lactobacillaceae > Weissella > Weissella viridescens. Next base: position 8,130 of record NZ_JQBM01000005.1, read on the forward strand.
GGGTAAACTGACATTGAATCACCTGAGTGCACCCCAGCACGTTCAATATGCTCCATGATTCCAGGAATCACTGCAGTTTCACCGTCAGACAAAACATCAACTTCAGCTTCTTGCCCAACCAAATATGAGTCAATCAAAACTGGATGATCATTTGATACTTGTACTGCACGATCCATGTAGTCAGCTAATTCATCAGCATTAGCAACAATCTCCATGGCACGACCACCCAGAACATATGATGGACGGACAAGAACTGGGTAACCAATTTCTTCCGCAGCAGCCAATGCACCTGGTACAGTTGTTGCAGTCTTACCAACTGGTTGTGGCAAGTTTAATGACTTGATAACTTGATCAAACTCTTCGCGGTCTTCCGCACGATCCAAGTCAGCAACCGTTGTTCCCAAAATGTTAACGCCATTTTGAGCTAGTGGTGCCGCCAAGTTAATCGCTGTTTGACCACCGAACTGAACCACAACGCCCTTAGGTTGTTCAAGCTCAATCACGTTCATGACATCTTCAAGTGTCAATGGTTCAAAGTAGAGCTTGTCTGAAACAGAGAAGTCGGTTGAAACAGTTTCAGGATTTGAATTCATAATGATGGCTTCGTAGCCTTCAGCTTGAATCGCCTTAACTGCATGCACTGTCGCATAATCAAATTCCACACCTTGTCCGATACGAATTGGACCTGAACCCAAAACCAAAACGCTTTCGCGATCTGACTTTTCTGATTCATTGACCTTTTCATATGTTGAATAGAAGTAAGGTGTTTGTGATTCGAATTCAGCTGCCACCGTATCAACCATCTTATAAACTGGCGTCACATTATTACGTTCACGCAAAGTTTTGACTTCGCGTTCAGTCATCCCCCAAAGTCCAGCAATGATCTTATCAGCAAAACCATTCTTCTTGGCTTGTTCCAAAACGGTGATATCACCAACGCTTGTTTGCAATTCTTGTTCAATTTCAATAATGTGTAGTAACTTATCAAGGAAGAATAAGTCGATTTCAGTACGATCGTGAATCGTTTCTGGTGTTACGCCACGACGCAAGAGTTCAGCAATCATGAAGAGACGATCGTCACGTGCTGGCATCAAAGCATCCAACAGATCAGCATCAGTTGTTCCTTCAAAGCGCATGTCATCGAGACCAGTAACACCAATTTCAAGCGAACGAACAGCCTTGTTCATCGCCTCTTCAATGTTACGTCCAATGGCCATAACTTCACCAGTCGCCTTCATTTGCGTTCCAAGACGACGATCAGCCGTTACAAACTTATCAAATGGCCAACGTGGAATTTTAACGATAACGTAATCCAAAGCTGGTTCGAATTCAGCCATTGTTGTTCCCGTAACTGGGTTGGTGATTTCATCCAAAGTCAACCCAACCGCAATCTTAGCGGCCATCTTAGCAATTGGATATCCAGTTGCCTTTGAGGCCAATGCTGAAGAACGTGACACACGTGGGTTCACTTCGATGATGTAATACTTATATGACTTTGGATCCAAAGCCATTTGGATGTTTACACCACCTTCGATGTTCAACGCACGGATAATCTTCAAGGCCGCATCACGCATCATTTGGTATTCGCGGTCTGACAACGTTTGAACCGGTGCCATAACAATTGAATCCCCAGTGTGGACACCGACTGGATCAAAGTTTTCCATTGAAGCGACAATCAACGCATTATCGTCAGCATCACGCATCACTTCAAATTCAATTTCCTTGAATCCAGCGATTGAACGTTCAATCAACACTTGCGTTACTGGTGACAATTCAAGTCCATTTTCGGCAATTTCAACTAATTCTTGGTAGTTGTTGGCAATTCCACCACCCGTTCCACCTAATGTGTAGGCTGGACGGACGATAACAGGATATGAATGTGTTTCAGCAAAATCAACAGCTTCATCAACCGTGGTTGCAATCGTTGATTCTGGAACTGGTTCGTCCAAACGTTCCATCAACGCTTTAAATTCTTCACGATCTTCGGCTTCTTCAATCGCTGAAAGCTTAGTTCCCAAAAGTTCAATACTTAGTTCATCCAAGACACCAGCTTCGGCCAAATCCTTCGCCATGTTCAAACCAGTTTGCCCACCAAGTGTTGGCAAAATAGCATCTGGGCGTTCCTTACGCAAAATGCGTTCTAAGAATTCCAATGTCAACGGCTCGATGTAGACTTGGTCAGCCATTTCCGTGTCTGTCATAATCGTTGCTGGGTTTGAGTTAACCAAAACAACTTCGTAACCTTCTTCTTTCAAAGACATGGCTGCTTGAGTTCCTGAATAATCAAATTCAGCGGCTTGTCCGATCACAATTGGTCCAGAACCAATTACTAAAATCTTGTGAATATCATCGCGCTTAGGCATGTGTTTGTTCCTCCTTGTGAGCGGCAATCATTTCTAGGAATTCATCAAATAGGTATTCGGCATCATGTGGACCCGGTGCTGCATCGGGGTGATATTGAACCGAAAAGGCTTGGTGATTCTTAAGACGTAGTCCTTCAACAGAACCATCATTAATTTCATATTGCGTAATTTCAAGGTTTGTCCCTGGAATTGAGTCACCATCAACCACGTAACCATGATTTTGTGACGTAAAGTTAGTCTTACCACTAATGTTGTCCTTAACCGCGTGGTTGAATCCACGGTGACCAAACTTCATCTTCTTCGTTGTGGCACCATTGGCTAGGGCAAATAGTTGGTGTCCCAAACAAATTCCCATGATTGGTAATTGTTCCTCTAGTTCACGAATAACATCCAAGATTCCCTCAACGGACTCTGGATCTCCAGGTCCGTTTGAAAGCAAGACCCCATCAGGATTTGCATCCAAAATCGTTTGTGCATCAACTGTTGCAGGGAAAACCAATACATTAACGTTACGACGCGCCAATGAACGTAGAATTGAGTTCTTCAATCCAAAGTCAATCAAAGCAATCGTCACGCCATCAGTTGGATTAACATACATGTTCTTGCTTCCGACTTCAGCAACTTGTTCCTTTGATAGTTCGGCTGATTTCAAGTCAAGCAAAGTTGCCTCGTTAACTTCACTGACAATGGTTGCCTTTAACACACCATAGTCGCGGAGTTCCTTCGTTAAGGCACGTGTATCACCCCCTGTAATCCCAGGTAAGTCATTACGTTCAGCCCATTCGGCGATTGACATTTGTGAACGCCAGTTCGATGGGCGGCGCGCAATTTCATGAGTCACAATCGCTGAAGCGGCTGGCTTAAATGATTCAAAATCATCACGATTAATACCGTAATTTCCAATCAATGGGTACGTGAATGTCAAAATTTGACCATGGTAAGACAAGTCAGTAATTGATTCTTGGTAACCTGACATACCAGTGTTGAAAACTAATTCTCCAACAACGGGCTTCGTTGAACCAAAGCCTTCACCTTCATAAACTGATCCATTTTCAAGTACGAGATAACGTTTCATGTTTGCTCCTTATTTGTCGTTTGCAGCGTCGTAAACAACTTCCCCATTTAAGAAAGTCATGCTTGTTTGACCATAGATAGTTTCCCCAATAAACGGTGAATTAACACCCTTTGAAAGGAATTCATCAGCACTAATCGTGTGTGCGTGGTCGATATCAAATAATGCTAAGTCGGCAGTTTGGCCAACCGTTACCTTGGTTGGGGCAGCTAAGTTAAAGTCAGCGACTGGATTTTTAACCATCCAGTTTGTCAATTCCTCTAGTGTCGCCACACCTGAACGAACCAAGTGGGTGTAGATGAGTTGGAAACTTGTTTCAATACCAGTGATACCAAAGGCCGCTCCCATAAAAGTACGATCCTTTTCTTCCACCGCGTGAGGCGCGTGATCAGTTGCAACCATATCGATGGTACCATCCAGCAAACCACCGATGACCGCCATGCGATCTTGCGGTGCCCGAAGTGGTGGGTTCATTTTATACAAAGCATTGTCACCTTGAATATCAGTTTCGTCCAGCAGCAAGTGATGTGGTGATACTTCGGCTGTTACGTTCACCCCGTTTTGCTTAGCGATACGCACCAAGTTGACTGATTCTTTAGTAGACAAGTGAGCCACATGGTAATGAACCCCTGTAGCCTTTGCAATAACTAAATCACGTGCTAATTGTGAAGATTCACCCAATGGATCCATACCTGGTAATTCAAGTTCGGCTGACCGTTGCCCAAGGTTCATCACACCGCCATCAATCAAGCTCTCATCTTCGACGTGAGCAACCAATGGGCGATCAACGCTAGCCGCAGCGCGCATTGCGTCGCGCATGGTCTTCGCATTTTGCACACCTTTACCATCATTTGTGAAGGCAACAGCGCCCGCATCTGCCAAAGCTTGAATGTCATCAACTTCTTCAGACGTTAAGCCTGCAGAAATTGCGGCATATTGGTCAATGTTAATGACACCATCTTGTTGGTTCAAAGCCTGCACTTGCTTAAAAGTTTCTACAGTACTTGGCACGGAGTTCAGATTTGGCATTGCCAATACTGTTGTAAAGCCGCCCCGCGCAGACGCTTGCGACCCCGTCTTAATGGTTTCCTTATATTCAAAACCAGGCTCACGGAAGTGGACGTGGACATCTACCAGTCCAGGCATCAAAAGTTGCCCCTTCGCATCAATCACACGATCAGTCTTAACCATTAAGGTTGGTGCCATTTCAGCAATTTTACCATCGCGAATAACAACATCAGTTTGAATTAAATCGTTATCATGTAGCACAACCCGCGCATTTTTAATCTTTAAGCTAGACATTCTAATCCTCCCCAATTGCGTTCAAAATTGCCATTCGTGCGAACACACCATTGCGCATTTGCTCGAAAATTCTTGATTTATCCGATTCGACCAATTCATCGGCAATCTCAACATCGCGGTTGACCGGAGCTGGATGCATGATAATGGCTTGTGGTGCTAATTGATTGTAGCGTTCTTTCGTTAATCCATAATTAAAGTGGTAATTCATCGCCGAGAAGCCAGTATTTTCAACTGTTTCGATTCGTTCGTGTTGGACACGTAGGAACATGACAACATCCTGTTGATCCAATCCGTCATCAATGTCCACATATCTTCCGAATTGATCAAATTCAGCTGGATACCAGTTTTCAGGACCCGAGAATGTCACAACGGCACCTAAGCGTTTCAAAATCTCTGCATTTGAACGGGCAACTCGTGAATGTGACAAATCACCAATAATTCGCACCTTAAGCCCCTCGAAATGACCAAACTCTTCATAAATCGTCATTAAATCAAGTAAACTTTGTGATGGATGTTGCCCGTTTCCATCGCCCGCATTAACTAAATGTGGCATCAAGTCTGAGTGTTCTGCCAATAGTGGCTCGTACCAATCGTTCAGGCTGTGTCGAATGACTGCAACTTCAACTCCTAACGCACCAAGTGTTTTCAGAGTATCACTGAGACTTTCACCTTTTTGCGTTGAGCTACTACCAGGATCAATCATAATCCGTTCCCAACCCATTTTAACTTCCGCAACTTGAAAGCTTGACTGCGTTCGCGTTGAATTTTCAAAGAATAAGTTTGCAACCAATTTTGATGGCGCCGTTGGCGTCGCTTCTCCCGACTTATAAGCCAATCCGTTTTGGATGAGACTCATAATCGCATCCGTTGATAAATCATTTAAGTTCACAAAATCGTGCATCCTTTATCCTCCTATGCAAAAAAGTCCGGGAACATAAGAGTTCCCGGACTTTTCAATAATTGCAGTAAAAATGTCCCAGTTACGTGGGAATTATTTATGTCAATTGATTCAAAAACCAAACCCTTGTTAGCCTCTCTGGACTCGATATTAAAAGGTCAATCGTTGTTGTATTAAATATAACACCTTTACTAACATTAGTAAACGTTTTAACAGTAAAAAATAAGACGTAAAACTTTTTAACTAACTTTATTTTCAATTAAAATTTGTTGTACCAGTTGTTCCACTTCTGGTGTGCGTTCCCATTCCTGATAATGATCAATCGCAATTTCCGCTGGGATTTCAAAATGCTCATTGACGTATTTTTCATACTGCTGAACACTATTTGAGTGTGGAATATTTAACTTTAAAATGCGCACTTCTTGAATCATCTTTTCTTCTACTGCATACTCAGCCTGTCCGTTATGCAATAGATTCCCAATCTCTTTGTACTTCGAACCATCTAGACGTGTAATTTCTTCAATGATATTCAAAGTTTGAAAACCTGCTTTTGTCATCTTCTGCCTCTTCTACCCTAAATAAAAAAGCTGAGAAGCACTCAGCTTTTATTTTTAATCAAATGTGTTTATGCAACACCAACAGTTTGTTCAACCACGGCCACAATTTGTTCTGCATATTGTTGTGCTGCTTCATCAGTAGGTGCCTCGACCATCACACGTAATAAGTCTTGTGTTCCAGAAGGACGTACCAATACACGACCATTCCCGTTCATGTCTTTTTCAACAGCTTCAATGCTTGCTTGAATTTCTTCATTTTGCAAAGCAACCTTCTTATCTTGAACACGAACATTAATAAGAACCTGTGGATATGACGTCATTTGGCCAGCCAATTCTGACAATGGCTTACCAGTTGCCTTCATAACATGCAACAACTGCAAAGCAGTCAATAAGCCATCCCCTGTATTGGCCCAATCCAAGAACACCACATGTCCTGATTGTTCACCACCAAGGTTATAACCTGACTTAACCATTTCTTCCACCACGTAACGATCACCAACATCAGTTTTAACTGACTTAATGCCGTTTTCTTCCATGGCTTTGTACATACCAATATTAGACATGATTGTTGTAACAATTGTATCTTGCTTCAAACGACCGTTTTCATCAAGATATTTTCCAATGATAAACATAATCTTATCACCGTCAACAATGTCACCATTTTCATCGGCAGCAATCAAACGGTCACCATCACCATCAAAAGCCAATCCGACTTGAGCACCCTTTTCAACAGTAAATGCCGAAATCGTTTCTGGATGCGTTGAACCAACGCCATCATTAATGTTCAATCCATCAGGACTTGTCGCCATCGTATCAAATTCAGCACCCATGTCAGCAAATAGACTTGTTACCAAACCAGATGTCGCTCCATTAGCCGCATCAATCGCAATATGCAATCCATCAAGATTGTCAGGAATTGTTGTTTGTAAGTATGACAAGTACTTACCAGCACCTTCAGGGAAGTTCGAAACTGACCCTAGTCCTTCAGCAGATGGACGTGGTAAATCATCAACTGGTGCATCTAATAACTTTTCAATCTCACCTTCTAATTCATCTGAAAGTTTGAAACCATCAGCACCAAAGAACTTGATTCCATTGTCTTCAGCGGGATTATGTGACGCTGTAATTTGCACACCGGCATCGGCCTGTTGCGCTTGAACAAGGTAAGAAACACCCGGTGTTGAAATTACACCAAGACGTAAAATTTCAATACCAACAGACAATAGTCCTGCAACTAAGGCTGATTCAAGCATCTCACCTGAAATACGTGTATCACGTCCGACAATGACACGTGCTTGGCGATCTTGTGCATGTTGTGTCAAAACGGCCCCGCCCATTCGACCTAGTCGAAAAGCAAGTTCTGGCGTGAGTTCCTTATTGGCAATCCCACGTACCCCATCTGTTCCAAAATAATGTAAATCTACCATAATTAATTTTGCTCCTTAGGTGTCACTTGCACCTTAACTTTTTCTGGGTCAATTTTAACGTTCTTGATTGCGGTTGGTTTAACCGTCAAGGATTGCTTAGTGTGAATGTTTTTCACATCAATTGGCACCGTAATTGACTTAATTCCTTCAATATCTTTCATTTTACCATTAATCGTTACTTCATTCACGTTTGCAGAAAACTCAAAGTTCTTAGCATCCCCGTTTTCAGTACGGAATTTAATTGGCACTTGACGACTACCTTCACCGCCAATTACCGGCAAATCAACCGTTGTAACTTGCGGTGAAATTGCCACGTTAACTGGCTTACCATGTTCGTCTAACGCTTGTAAGGTGACATCTTGTCGGATACTTTTCTTAGTATCACGGGGCAAGTTGACCACTGCAACAACACTTTGAACCGTTTGCACGACATCTGCTGTTCCCATCACCTCAACGTTATGTACGCTTGAAGTCACTTTACCAACATGATAGCCATTAGCAATAGCCTGACTATCATACTTGGTTTGAACAGTATAGTTTGAAATCGCTTTTTTTGCAATATCTACTGAAATGTCGGTTGGGTCAATCGTGTACGTTAAATCATTACTGATACCCGATGCTTTCAGTTTAATCGTGTGCCGACCCTCATTTAAGTGTTTGAGATCAGCGTATACCTGAAAGTTCTTTGTATTCTTGGCGGAAGTCACCAAAGCTGGTGACCCTGAAACGGTGATTTTAACCGTTTCAGGTGCTCCAGAAACATAATAATCATCAGTATTAATCCCATTTAACTGTAAAGGGACTGAAATTGTTTCGCGTTTTTTTGAAATCAACCCGACAGCCCCATCTTTAAGACCCTTGGGTGTTTTTTGTGCTGACTGTACATTTCGAGTAATGCTTGTGTCATGCTGACCATTGACATACGCAGCCAATAAAATGGCCAAGATTAGACTGGTGATGAGATAACCAAATTTACTTAATTTCGTATTCATGCGCTAATCCTCCTGCTTAAAGCCATTCAAGAAATGTGAAAGCCATGTCTGTTTTTCACCATCTTGATCTGGTAGCAATTGACGTTCCAGATACTTCATATAGTCATCACGAGACAAGTCCTGCATCAGTTCAGCGTTTCGTGTGATCGTGACGCCACCGGTTTCTTCAGAAACAACGATGGTCAATGCGTCAGTCACTTCTGAAATACCAACAGCTGCTCGGTGTCGCGTTCCCAATTCTTTGGGAATCATAGGATTGTCCGAAAGTGGGAAATAGGCCGCCGCAACAGCCAAACGTAAATCCTTGATAATAACTGCGCCATCATGCAATGGCGTATTTGGAATAAAGGTCTGAATCAAAAGTTGACTTGATAAATCACCATCAATTTTAATTCCCGTCTCCATATACTCTTCTAAGCCAGTCTCCATCTCAATCGTAATTAACGCACCAATGTGACGCTTTGACATGTATTGAATGGCTTCGTCTAGTGATGTAATCAAATTGCGTTCATCGTTATCGTTCGCACGATTCTTGAACAAGGCCGAGCGTCCCAAATGTTCGAGCCCACGACGGATTTCAGGTTGGAAAATGACCACCATCGCGATCACACCCCAATTAATAATTTGATCCGTCAGCCATGAAATGGTACTTAAGTCAAAATACCAACTCACTACCTTAACCACAACCACAATCCCTACACCACGCAGCAAGGTGATTGCTTTTGTCCCACGAATCATCATAAAGAGTCGATAAATTAACCACCATACAATTAAGACATCAACGATTTGTGTGACTTTTATTTCACTTAAAAAGTCCAGAATTTGTGTCATCATTTGCCCCTATTCGCTATCTTGTGCTAAGTAACTCGCTTCATCTAGATTAATATTTTGCCGAATTTTAACTGCACTTTGATCATCGATAAATCCAGCTTCGTACAGATGTTCCAGCGCTGAACGTTGCGTTGTATACCCTTTTAGCGCCAGTTCACGACGTAAGACTTTTGTACTCTTTTTATTAACCGTTTTTACATTACGATGCTGATTGGCCAACCGTGAGTGGAACAGCACTTTGAGATGTTTAATGGCGGTTGTCTCTGTTCGATTCATTGATCCCGCATGTAACTGAGCGTAATCAGTCATCGCTGTTAAGCCTGCTTGAGCTGTTGCCTGAGCAGCCAATTCATACTCAGCGCGCAAGGCATCCGAATCGGTGTGGCTCACCCAAACACGAATCGCTCGGACAGCTTTACGCCAAAGGTGTTCGAGATTAAATTTATTTTGCCTTTGCGAACGTACTCGTACGGTTTGTGATAAGTCATCTTCGATACGGTCCAACCGTCGGTTTTCACTATCGTAAACCAACGAACTAATTTGATGCTCCGCATGTAATTGCGTCAATGACTCACGCTGTGCATTCAGCGCAATCATCCGGAACTTCAATTCGGTTCGTAAAATCTTTTGTAATTTTTCTTCCTGTAAAGAGCGCATTTGAATGCGTCGAATTTTCGTGTAATAGGCTGTCAGAACATCATAGACAATGCTAGCATTACTTGCCTTAAGCTCGTGTTCTAATTCCCCAACCGCAGTTTGTAAAACGTAGGTATAGGCACGTGGCTCTGACATGTGTTTGGCAACATCCAAAGGCACGGTCATTTTCTTCTTCGGCTTGCTTGATTTAGCAAGCAACGGTAGTAAAACAATCGCTGCTAATAATGAAATGACAATCACCATCGCCGCAATAAAGAGCATCATGCTCCGCTCAGGAAATGGCGCTCCGCTATCAATGAACGCTGGCACCGAAAGTACTCCGGCCATCGTCACAGCCCCACGCACACCGGTCAGACCGGCCATAAAGGCATTCTTCCATGATAGGACCGTACTTTTAACCCGTCGCTTTTCCCAAATTTGATTCAAATATGACCAAACGACTCGAATCATAAAGATTAAGAACCAAGTTAGGAACGCATACAGGAATAACATCGAAATCGGTACAAGCTGATTATTGTCCGCGTGCACATTAATGGCAACCGGTAATTCAATCCCCAACAGGATAAAAATAAATCCGTTCATCAAGTAACTAAAGACCTGCCACGTCGTCCGATTAACCAAATAATACTCACCACTAGTCGCCCGATTACCTTTAACTTGTAAGTTTTGAACAATTGCCGCAATGACGACCGCAATCACTCCCGACGCGTGCACCCCTTCTGCAATTTGATAAATCAAGAAGGGGGTTAAAATATTCGTTACCACATTCACCACGGCATTGGTTGCTTGCTCCTGCATCAACCAGCTTTGTAACCGCGTCATCAACAAGCCCAGTACAATTCCAACCACTGCGCCAACTAACGTGGTATATAAGAAATCCGAGGTCGCATGGGCTAATGAGAACGTGCCGGAAACAGTCGCAGCAATCGCAAATTTAAAGGCCACCAGCCCACTCGCATCATTAATCAAACTCTCACCTGAAACAAGATGCATTAAAGCCGGTGGTAACTTAGTTTCTTGTCCAATTGACGCCACCGCTACAGGATCAGTTGGCGAAAGAATGGCCGCAATCGCAAATGCAACCGACAATGGCATCGATGGAATTAACCAGTAGATACCATAACCACCAATAATTGTCGTTAAGAACACCAGCAGAATCGCATTCCCAAAGATAGGACCTTTTAAATTCCAAAGTTCACGTTTTGGAAAATTCCAGGCATCCGAATACAACAACGGGGCAACAAACAATAGCATAAACCAGTGACTATCTAAGTTAATTTTGACACCAAAGAAAACCGCAATAAATAACCCCAGGGTAATTTGAATCAAACTAACCGGGACACGCTTTAAAAAATGTGACAGCACATTTCCAATCACGACTAAGAGGGTTAACCCAATAATTGTCTCCAGTATTGCCATGCAGTAGCTCTCCTTACTTTATTCACCTAGAATGCGTACCTCAGGTTCTAAATCAACTTGAAATTGTTCATGGACGACCGCTTGCACGTGTTTAATGACTGCCACATAGTCAGAACCAGTTGCCTGTCCTTTATTCACAATGAAGCCAGCATGTTTCGTCGACACTTGTGCACCACCAACTTGAAAGCCTTGTAATCCAGCATCCATGATTAACTTTCCAGCAAAATAACCTTCCGGACGCTTAAAGACCGACCCACATGATGGGTACTCTAAAGGTTGCTTGCTGGCACGGCGATCATTGAAGTCTTCCATACGTTCCGCAATGTTCACCTTTGCATCGGGAACCAACTGGAACGTTGCACTGACAATAATCTCGCCGGTTCCTTGGACCGCTGAATGGCGGTAACCAAAATCTAGGGCTTGCTTACTGTAAGTTTTTAGAGCACCTTCTGGTGTTAGAACAACTGCTTCCAAGAGACAGTCATCGACTTGTCCTCCGTAGGCACCAGCATTCATGTAAACTGCGCCGCCAACCGACCCAGGAATTCCAGCAGCCCACTCTAACCCTGCTAAATCATGCTCACAGGCAACTTGTGCTGTATCGATTATTGCCGCTCCTGCAGCTGCAGTGACTGTGTTTTCATTGACAGAAACTTCTGTTAAGCGCGTCAAGAAAATGACTAACCCACGTAGTCCTTGATTCGTAATGATTAGATTCGATGCGTTCCCCAATACTGTAATCGGTAACGCTTGATTGCGGGCATAACGTGTTACTTCGCTCAATTCATCTAAGTTACGGGGCCAAAAAATCCAATCCGCTGGCCCACCAACGCGAGTATTCGTATAGGTCGACAAAGCTTGATTCTGCTTAATGTCATATCCTGGAAACTCCCGGATTAAGTTTATCTCTTGCATACAACAACCTTTCCTATATCACTTTAACAAGGGGTTTAATTTGTTCAACCCCAAATTCATTTGCTTCATGTACTAAAATTTGTGCAGCCGCCACCGTATCATCTAACGCATTGTGATGATGCATTAAGTCGATGTTCAAGGCTTGCGAGACAGTATCCAATTTATGATTGGGCAACTGTGGGTACAATTTTCGCGATGTTCGCACCGTGTCTAATGAAAGATAGTGTGCGGGTTGCAAACCATAATGCGTCAAGCTTGCCTTTAAGACGCCATTATCAAATGGGGCATTATGGGCAATTACCAATTGTTCTGGTGTATAAAATTGTTTAATCTGTTGCCAAACCTCTGGAAAAGTTGGCGCATCTACCACGTCCTCGGGATGAATACCATGAATCTGGATGTTACGCCGCTCAAAAGTGACATCAGCGTCTGGTTTAATTAAGCTATAAAATTCATCAACCAACTGATTGTCACGAATGACAGCGATTCCCAAAGAAACCGCACTATGTCGTTGACCACTTGCCGTTTCGAAATCCATTGCAATAAAATTCATTCGTTATTCTCCCCCAGTCATATTTAGTTGCATCGCCTGTGTTGGCCATGCTGTTGCCTCATCATCTTGCCCATTGCTTTGGGCATCTAATACAACTGAAAAGCCGAACTTTTCATAGATATGTATCGCTGGCGTATTCCGTTTTTGTACCGTTAACCACAATTGGTTGATGGTACTAAAAGTCTCACCCCAGTCAATGAGTTCTGCAATCAACCCCTGCGCCAATCCATAGCCTTGATAGGTTTTCAGTATGGCAACACCTACTTCAGCTACTTCGGGGTTATCTAGCAAAGCAGTGGCGGTGGCTAAGCCATATAAATTATCATCCTCATCTGCCACCACCAACATTAAGTTATTACGCGTTTGCTGAATGGCCGTTATATTTTGTGCTTCCGTGATGGCATCAATCGTTTCAAGATCTTGCGTAATGCAAAAAGTATCCGATTCTTGAGATAATTGCCGTAATAAAGCCAATAAATTGGCACTATCGGTTGGCTCTGCTAACCTAATTATCAAGTCCATAAGTTTGCTCCAACTGGTTTAAAATTTGTTGTGAATGACTCCCAGTTGCAGTCACTTCAATTTTTCTTTGATCAATTTTGTCATACGTATCGGTTCGCGTTAAGGTCACGTTTAAAACGTCACTAGGTAAATCCGCCTGAATATACTCAGACCATTCAACTAAACTAACGCTACTTGCGTTGAAATATTCAGCCAAACCTAGGTCGTCGGCTCCACCTTCCTCACCTAAACGATAAACGTCTAAGTGATATAACATAAAGTCCGGCGTTTGATACTCTCGTACCAAAGTAAAAGTTGGGCTTTTAACTGGACGCTTAATCCCCAACGCACGGGCAAAGCCTTGCGTAAAGGTCGTCTTCCCCGCGCCTAAATCACCATGCAATAAAATGGTGGTGCCAGGTGTCACAATTTGTGCTAATGTTTTTGCTAATTTTTGTGTCGTTTCGACAGATTCACTATTCACTATCATAATTTTTAGTATATCATTTTTTTGTAAACTGGGCGCCATTTTCACTCATATCAACAAAAAACTAGCAAAGCAATTTCTCGCTTCACTAGTTTTAATGTTTACTTATCAGCATCGACAGCTTGCGCAGCAGTAATAATGGCTACCTTGTAAACATCTTCTTCATTGCAGCCACGTGAAAGGTCAGAGATTGGTTTAGCAAGACCTTGCAAAACAGGACCAATTGCTTCAAAACCACCCAAACGTTGGGCAATCTTATAACCAATATTTCCTGATTGAAGATCAGGGAAGACAAAGACATTAGCCTGACCGGCTACATCTGAATCCGGCGCCTTTGAAGCTGCAACTGATTCAACAAACGCTGCATCAAATTGTAATTCACCATCAACGGCAAGGTCTGGTGCCAACTTGTGGGCAATTTCTGTTGCTTCAGCGACCTTATCAACTTGTGGTGCCTTCGCAGAACCTTTAGTTGAAAAGCTAAGCATTGCAACCTTTGGATCAATCCCAAAGACTTGTGCTGTTTCGGCAGATTGAACCGCGACCTCAGCCATCGTTTGGGCATCAAGGTCAATGTTAATCGCACAATCAGCAAAAACATAACGTTCTTCACCACGTTGCATAACAAAGGCACCCGAAATGCGCGATGAACCTGGCTTTGTCTTAACAATTTGTAGGGCTGGACGAACCGTGTCACCGGTTGGATGTGTTGCTCCAGAAACCATACCATCGGCAAGATCAAGGTAAACTAACATGGTTCCAAAGTAATTTTCGTCCTTCAACCACTTTTCGGCTGTAACTTCATCGGTTTTACCGTTACGACGCTTAACCAATTCCTCAATCATGAGATTCATCAAGTTTTCGTCACAATCTTCTGGATCAAGAATTTTGATTGTTTGCAAATCATAATTCTTGGCGGCAGCAACTTCTTCAATTGTTGATTTATCTCCAAGGACAGTTACTTCAACTAATGCCTCATCTGCTAAACGAACAGCAGCTCCGAGGACACGCTCATCAGTTCCTTCTGGGAAAACAATACGCTTTCCTTGACCTTTGATTTTTTCTGATAATTGTTCAAAAAGTTCCATTATGTCAGCCTCCAAAAAAATTTGTTTATTTCTAAATATTATACTTCTATTATCGCATACTTGTTAGCGCTTACGCTAGCATTAATTAAATTATTCACAAACTCCAATTAATCGTCTGGACGCCATGGTTTTGCAAAAAAACATTACTTTGGCTGAAAGGTTTTGATCCAAAAAAACCACGGTAAGCTGATAATGGACTAGGATGTGGCGCCGTTAAAATGAGATTATTCGGCCCCACTAATAGCTTGGCTTTCTTTTGGGCAAACTTCCCCCACAAAATAAAGACGACTGGTTGATCTTGACTGGCCACTAACCGCATCACTTCGTCAGTAAAAGGCTCCCAAATTTTACCGGCATGTCCGTTCGACTTTCCCGCTGGTACGGTCAATACCGCGTTCAAAAGCAAAACGCCTTGGCGTGCCCACGGATGTAAATCACCATTAACTGGAGCCGACACCTGTAAATCATCAGCCAATTCTTGAAAGATATTTCTTAATGAAGGCGGCAATGGGAAATCAGACGGAACCGAAAAACTCAATCCTTGTGCCTGTCCCGGGTTGATATACGGATCTTGACCTAAAATAACAACTTTAATTTGCGCTAATGGTGTATTTTCCAAGGCCGCAAAGACATTTTCTCGCGCTGGATAAACGGTTTCAGTTGCGTATACGTTTGTTAAAAACGTATTCAATTGTTCAAAATAGGCATCTGGTAAGCTTTCGACCAAAGGAGCCGCCCAATCTGTGTCAAAAAAATCTGCCATATTTACTCCATTTCATTGTCTCTAAAAATAAAAAGGTAATCCTACATATTGTAGCATTACCTTTTTTAAAAACCTTAAGCATTTAGAATTTTGTTCAAGAAATCTTGGGTCCGTGGATTCTGTGGATGTTCGAAAACGGCCTCAGGCGTTCCTTGTTCTTGAATCTTACCATCAGCAAAGAAGACAACGCGGTCAGCAACCTGCTTGGCAAAACCCATTTCATGGGTGACGACAACCATTGTCATCCCCTCTTTTGCCAAATCCTTCATCACTTGTAAAACGTCCCCAACCATTTCAGGATCAAGCGCTGACGTTGGCTCATCAAACAACATAATCTTGGGGTTCATTTCTAACGCACGCGCAATCGCCACACGTTGTTCTTGTCCTCCAGATAAGGTCGTTGGTTTCACATCAGCTTTATCACGTAGACCAACTTGGTCTAACAATGCTAAACCTTTTTCATCAGCTTCTGCCTGTGACAGCTTTCCCAACTGAACTGGGGCTAATGTCATATTTTCCAATACCGTTAAATGTAGAAAAAGATTAAAGTGTTGGAAAACCATGCCGATTGTTTCACGCGTCTTATCGATGTTGGTTTTCTTGTCACTGATATCCCAACCGTTGATAACGATTTTACCACTGTCGGCGGGTTCAAGGTGATTCAAAGTTCGGAGGAAAGTTGACTTACCAGACCCTGATGGTCCGATCATCACAACAACTTCACCTTCTTGCACTTGTAAATCAATGCCTTTTAAGACTTCATTTTTTCCATAGCTCTTATGCACATCTGTTACGTCAACAATGGCTGTCATTACTTAATCCTCTTTTCAATCCAATTTGATAACCAAGTTAATAGCGTGATTACAATTAAGTACATTGCTCCGATAATCAACCAAACACGGAAACCTTGTAGATTACGTGCAATAATAAGGGTTCCCGTTTGCGTCAATTCGACAATTCCAATGGCTGAAAGGATTGATGTATCCTTCAACGTAATAATGAATTGGTTAATGAAACTTGGAATCGTTAAACGAATTCCTTGTGGCATCACGACCTTACGCATTGCTTTCCCGTATGGCAAACCTAATGAACGTGCAGCTTCTAGTTGCCCCTTGTCAACTGACAAGAAACCACCCTTAACGAATGATCCGATATAAGCTCCTTCGTTTAAGATTAAGGTAATCAATCCAGCAGTAAAGGCTGGAATCTTTTGGCCCGTCAAGTTCGGCAAACCAATGTAGATGAAGAAAGCTAGGACCAACATAGGTAGTCCACGGAATAGATAGATGATTGTCGTTGATAGTCCACGTAGCAACTTGCTTGGCATAACACCCAAGACACCCAAGAAGAGTCCCCATAAAGCGGCTAGTAGGATTCCAAAGACCGTTAACTCAATCGTCTTAATCAAACCATCACGTAAGGCTGACTTATTATCCTTGATGATATTCCAGATCGTTGGCTTCTCGTTCTTAGCGGCGTTAGCCTTATAGTTGTATGCACCCTTACCAACATAATGGCTAACAATCTTGTCATATTCACCTGACTTAACAATTTTGGCATAGCCATCGTCAAAGCTCTTTAAGAGCTTAGCATTTTGACCCTTCTTAACACCAAAACCATAGCCTCCTGTATTGGCAGGCTTAGTAATCACCTTCAAAGTGGTCCCTTGCTTGATCGCATATCCCATCACCGGTTGATCTTCGAAACAAGCGACGGTATTACCAACAGTCACATCGTTATACATGGTATTAGAATCATTAAAGAATGAGAGTTTGAAATCATACTTCTTTTGAATACTTTGCGCGTATTGCGCACCTGCAGTTCCAGTTTTAACCGCAACCTTCTTACCTTTTAAATCATCTAAAGACTTAATTGACTTGTTCTTACCATCGACGGCCACAACCACACCTGTCTTATAGTACGGTGTACTAAAGTCAAATGATTGCTTACGTTCAGGGGTAATTGACATACCAGCTAAGAGTCCATCGACTTGCCCTGCTTGGACAGCTTGTACGCCAGCGTTAAAGCTCATTGGCTTTAACGTATAGGTAAAGCCCTCTTCTTTTGAGATGGCCTTTAACATATCCATATCGATTCCCCGGTAACTCCCATTTTGCGTCTGGAATTCGAATGGTGGATAAGTGGTATCCGTTGCAATTGTATAGTTTGGTTTCGCATCAGCTGAAATACTGTGCGGTACCGCAACCAAACCAAGTAGCATGATACCGGTCGCGACCAAACCCTTTAGCCATTTATTCATGACATTTCCTCCTGAGATAAGTGTTCTACAAATTTCCTGTCTAGCATACACCGCCAAAAAAACTTTGCGCGAAATTATGTTAACTTTCCTGACATACAAAAAAACCACACGCGCACGTGTGGTTTTTTGGTTTAACGTTTTAATGCCCTTTGTAAGTCGCGTTCTTGGTCACGACGCTTCAAGGTCTCACGTTTATCATAATTATGTTTACCGGTCGCGACGCCAATCAAAACTTTGGCAAATCCGCGTTTAATATACACTTTCAACGGAATAATCGTCTTCCCTTTTTGTGAAACTTCAGCTTCCAGCTGTCGAATCTGCTGTTTATGCAGCAATAACCGGCGTGAACGTAAAGGTTCATGATTAAACTGATTCCCTTGTTCAAACGGACTAATATTCACGTTATCCAACCAAGCTTGACCATTTCGAATTTGCACGAATCCATCGGCAATCGTAATGCGACCAGCTCGAATTGACTTGATTTCAGTTCCGGTCAATTCAAGCCCTGCTTCCATCGTTTCGCCAATATTATAATCATGACGGGCTTTACGATTGGTTGCTAGAGCATCATTGACAACTTTTTTCTTTTTGGGCATGTTGGTCCCTCCAATTAATCAAACTTATTTATGTTGACCCTTTTGTGCTGAACCATTTTGACGTGGCTTAGGCGCACGGTGATCTTTAGGCTTACCAGCCTGTTTGTTCTTGTCACCTTGACGACCACGGCCTTGTTGACCTGGCTTTTTGTGGTTACCACCCTTACCACCAAATGAACCACGGCGATCATCGGCGACCTTAATATCCGTAATCGGTGCAGCATCAGGATCCACTAGAATAAAGTCCAAAGCACTTTGTTCTGTATCAACGCGAATCAACTTCACACGAACCGGCTGTCCAATTTGGTAGATGTGGTGGAATCGACGACCAATTAGGGCCATATGTGATTCATCATAGGCATAGTAATCATCCGTTAAGTTTGACGTATGAATCAAACCTTCAACGGTGTTTTCAAGCGACACGAACATCCCAAACTTCAAGACGCCATTGACGACAGCGTCGAATTCTTGACCGACCTTGTCTTCCATGTATTGTGCCTTCTTCATGGCATCCGTATCACGCTCGGTATCAACGGCACGACGTTCGCGAACAGATGTATCTTCAGCAATCACGGGCAATTGTTCACGATACTTCGTCTGCGCATCAGAGCCAAAGCCAGCCTGCTCATACCACTTAATTAAACGGTGAACTGTCAAATCCGGGTAACGACGAATTGGTGACGTGAAGTGCGTGTAATAATCCGCGCCAATTCCAAAGTGTCCTAGTGGTTGATCAGAATACTTGGCTTGTTGCATTGAACGCAACATCATTGTTGAAACCATTTGTTCTTCAGGCTTGCCGACAAAGTATTGGTGAATATTTTGCAAGTCAGCGGGCTTAACATGGTTTGGGTCTGCCTTAACTGGGCAACCTAAAGCTTTCACAAAGTCAAAGAATTTCTCAACACGTTCACTATCTGGCGCTTCGTGAATACGATACAAGAATGGTACCTTGGCCAAATCATAGTGCATGGCAACCGTTTCATTAGCAGCCAACATAAATGACTCAATCATGCGTTCAGATGTGCCACGTTCACGAAGTTCAATATCCACCGGCTTTCCTTGTGGATCCACAATCACTTTCGCTTCTGGCGCATCGAACTCAATTGCCCCACGTTGCTTACGTTTTTCAGCTAAAGCATTGTGCAATTGTTGCATATCTTCAAACATTGGCACTAATTCACGATAGTTTTCACGAGCTTCTTTATCACCAGCCAAAATATCGTTCACACCAATATAAGTCATGCGGGCATGTGAACGCATCACGGACTTATGCAAACGATGGTTCACCAAAGTACCATCTGGCGTAAATTCCATTTCAGCTGACATCGCCAAACGGTCAACACCCTCGTTCAATGATGCAATTCCGTTTGAGATGTTACGGGGCAACATTGGAATCACGCGATCAGTCAAATAAACTGATGTACCGCGCTTATAAGCTTCCTTATCTAGCGGAGAACCTTCAGGAACATAATGTGAAACGTCAGCAATATGGACCCCTAGATGGAAATTACCGTTATCCATGCGCCAAACAGTCACGGCATCATCCAAGTCCTTTGACTCGATTGAGTCAATCGTAACAAGTGGTTGATCCGTGATATCTTCACGATCTTCACGTTCCTCATCCAAAACGTGATCAGGAATTGCTTCAGCTTGTTCCATCACATCATCAGGGAAGACATGCGGTACGTCGTGGTTATAGACAATTTGCATGATATCAACGCCGGGGGCATCTTTATAACCAATTTTTTGGACAACCGTTCCAGTCATCTGTTTAGGTGCATCAATTGTTGTATAGGCATCAATCGTCGCAACAACGACTTCGCCATCAGAAGCAGCCATACCACCTTCTTTAATTAAGAATTCGTATGTTGCAAATTTCTTATCCGTTAAAGTAATTCGACCAATATAACCAGCATACTCAGATCCTAGTTTAAATTCACCCACCATTCGTTCACGTGAACGGTGCATAATTTCAACAACTTGTCCTTCTGAGCCACGGTTGCCATCACCTTTGTTCAACAACTTAACGCGGACTTGATCACCTTGTAAAGCTAACATGGTGTTATCCGGGTTAACAAAGATGTCATCAGCATTATCGTCATAACGAATAAACCCAAATCCACGTTCATTCGCACGGAATTCACCAATCACACCTTCTTTTTCCGCATTATATTGGAAGGCACCGTCGTCATTCACTTTAATCTTTTCATCGCGTTCAAGCGCTGCTAATGCTTGAACGACTTTCGTAAAGGCATTATCACCTGGCAAGTGCAAGCCATCGACCAGCGTTTGGGCGGGAAAGGCTTGCGAAGGGTTCGCCTTTAAAAAACCATATAACTGGTCTTGTAAATTATTTTCTGCCATTAAAACTCTCTCTTTTCTATGTTCCGTATTAATTTGTCTCTATTCGAAGAAAGACCTCCCGCATAAAAAATCACGAGAGGTCTTTTCATAAATGGTCTAATGTGCTGATAGGTAGACAAGCGCCAAACCTAAGATAAACCAAATTGCACCCAAAATCGCAGTAAGCCGTTGCATCACAGCTTCAAATCCACGTGCCTTTTGCGTTGCAAATAAATCACCTGCGCCACCAGAAAGTGCTGATAAAGCATCTTGTTGCTTTGATGGTTGCATTAGTACGGCAACAATCAATAAAAAGCCAACAACAATCATTGCAATCAACAAAATATTATACATACTTGGCGCCTCCATTTTTCTAAATACTCATTAATTTCGATTAAATATACTTACCTAGGATAGCATATATACAGTGATAACTCAACTAACCACTCAGACATAAAAAAAAAGTTCAGCATGTCACCATGCTAAACTCTTTAATTTAATTAAATTTGAAATTAACCAACGTAGTTAGTAATTGCTTCGCGGGCAGCCTTATCAATGTTGTAGAAGCTGTTGATTCCCTTGAATTGTGCAACGTTTTCACCCAACAAGTCTTCGATGCGCATCAATTGGTTGTACTTAGCAATACGGTCAGTACGTGACAATGATCCAGTCTTGATTTGTCCGGCGTTAGTTGCAACAACTAAGTCAGAGATAGTCGTGTCTTCAGTTTCACCTGAACGGTGTGAAACGATGGCAGTGTATCCAGCTTCCTTAGCCATTTCGATGGCGTCCATAGTCTCAGTCAAAGTACCGATTTGGTTAACCTTGATCAAGATTGAGTTAGCAGCACCCATCTCAATACCCTTTTGTAGGTATTGTGTGTTTGTAACGAAGAAGTCGTCACCAACGATTTGAACACGGTTTCCAAGACGGTTTGTCAACTTAACCCATGCATCCCATTCGTTTTCATCCAAAGGATCTTCAACAGAGATGATTGGGTACTTGTTGATCAAAGCTTCCAAGTAATCGATGAATTCGTCAGTTGTGTATTCCTTCTTGTCAGGTTCCCCTGCCAATACGTATACACCACGATCTGCATCGTAGAATTCTGAAGAAGCAACGTCAAAGGCAATGGCAATATCCTTACCAGGCTTGTAACCGGCCTTTTCAATGGCCTTCAACAAGAATTCGAATGGTTCTGCGTTTGACTTAAAGTCAGGGGCAAATCCACCTTCATCACCAACAGCAGTTGAGTGACCAGCAGCCTTCAACAAAGCTTGCAAGGCGTGGAAAGTTTCTGAACCCATACGAACAGCTTCAGCAATTGACTTAGCACCAACAGGCATGATCATGAATTCTTGGAAGTCAACATCGTTGCTTGCGTGAGCACCACCATTGATAACGTTCATCATTGGTGTTGGCAAAACCTTAGCATTGAATCCACCCAAGTAGTTGTACAATGGTGTTTCCAATTCATCAGCAGCAGCACGGGCAGCGGCAATTGAAACACCCAAGATAGCGTTGGCTCCCAACTTACCCTTGTTTTCAGTACCGTCCAAAGCGATCATTGTTTGATCCAAGGCAACTTGATCAGTAACTTCCAAGCCAACAAGCTTTTCAGCGATCTTAGTGTTAACGTTGTCAACAGCCTTCAAAGTTCCCTTACTACCGAAACGGTTCTTGTCACCGTCACGCAATTCAACAGCTTCGTGTTCACCAGTTGAAGCACCAGATGGCACGATTCCACGACCGAATCCACCTAATTCAGTATAAACCTCAACTTCAACAGTAGGATTTCCACGTGAATCCAACACTTCGCGTGCATAAATATCAGTAATTGCAGACATTGTTGTTCTCCTTGTTCTTTACGAAAGATTTTAGAACCTAACGAGGTCCTTTACATGTTTAATTGTAACATATATCACGAACTATGAGCACGCTTTTAACATCGATGTGCGTGAATTTTATTTTAACTTCTGAGCTTGATGGGCTAACTTCACTAATTCCGCGAAATTATCAGGGTCCAGAGCTGAATTTCCCACCAAAACACCATCTATATCGGTCTGGCGCATAATTTCATAAACATTTTCGGGTTTAACCGAACCACCATATAAAATGCGTAGATTTTCAGCAATTTCGGCATTGAACATATCAGATACGGTTTCACGAATCATGTATAAATCTTTTTGCGCGAGGTCTGCATTCATCGCCATTCCGCTACCAATCGCTTGCGTCGGTTCATAGGCCAAAACGACTTGCGCCATTTGATCGTTAGTGACCCCTTTCAAGGCTTCAATTACTTGATTAACAATCCAATGCATATGCGCATTTGGCGACACAACCTGAATTGATTCGTCTAAGGCAATAATCGGACTCAAATGATTTTTTAAAGCCGCTAAAGCCTTTAGGTTGACCATTTCGTCCGTTTCACGGAAATAGTGTCGGCGTTCAGAATGCCCAATAATCACGTATTGAACCCCTAGACTCGCCACCACTTTAGGACTCGTTTCACCAGTATAAGCGCCTTCTTCTTTCCAGTAGACGTTTTCAGCACCGATTTCAATATGCGTGCCTTCAGCTGCATCTACCATTGTTTGGAGTAAGACATCTTGGCCTGCTAAAATAGGCTCAACATCTGGATATGCTTGTACCACAGCAGCTACGTCTTTTATATACGCTCGCGCTTCATCAGGTAATTTATTCATTTTCCAATTAGCCATTACGATTGGTCGGCGTCCCATAGCTTCACCTCTTTTTTATAGTACCCCCATTATACCATTGATTATGTAGATACAAAAAAACAGTTAAGTCGCAACTTAACTGTTTTTTGGTTTATTTAATTTCTGGAACATTGGCCTTAACTAAAGCAACAACATCTTCGCTTGTATCAGCTTCAATGGCTTTTTCAGCTAACGTTTGTAACTTAGAAGCATCTAGTTGACGCATCAAAGAACGCGTTGGTAACACTGATGTGGCTGACATTGAAAATTCATCGAGCCCCATCCCCATCAAAATTGGTACAGCAATTGGGTCGCCAGCCATTTCGCCACACATCGCCGCAACCTTACCATATTTATGAGCAGCTTTAATGACGCTATCCACAAGTCGTAAAATTGATGGATTGTATGGTTGATACAAATAAGAAACTTTATCATTTCCACGATCAGCTGCCATTGTGTAACCAATGAGATCGTTAGTTCCAATTGAGAAGAAGTCAACTTCCTGAGCAAACTTGTCTGCTAAGACCGCCGCTGCTGGAACTTCAACCATAATACCAAGCTTGATATTATCACTAACTGCAACACCCTCAGCAACCAACTTCGCCTTCTCTTCATTGAAGATATCACGAGCGGCTCTGAATTCAGGCAACGTCGCAACCATTGGGAACATAATCCACAAATTTCCAAAAGCTGAAGCACGAATTAAAGCTCTGAGTTGCGTCCGGAAAATATCAGACCGTCCCAATGACAAGCGGATGGCACGATATCCCAAAAACGGATTTTCTTCTTCCGGTAATGGCAAATATGGTAACTTTTTATCCCCACCAATATCCATCGTTCGGATAGTCACATTCTCATCAGGTTCCACCCCTTCTAAGACTGACTTATAAGCTTCAAATTGCGCTTCTTCATCTGGTAATTCTTGTGAGTCCATATAAAGGAACTCAGTTCGATAAAGTCCAATCCCTTCAGCACCGTTTTCTAAGACACCCGTCAAATCTTTTGGTGTTCCAATATTGGCTGCTAAAGTAAAGTGTTGTCCATCAGCAGATAAAGTCTTTTGATCCTTTAATTTTGCCCACTCAACCTTCTGCTCAGCATAAGCATCCGCTTTGGCTTGATATTCAGCTACCGTTTGCTCAGTTGGGTCTTGAATCACAACGCCATCCATACCATCAAGAACTAACGTATCACCTTCATTAATTGAATCAGTCGCTACTTCTGTTCCGACAACCGCTGGAATCTCAAGCGTTCGCGCCATGATGGCTGCGTGTGCTGTTCGGCCACCAACGTCCGTCACAAAGCCTTTAACATAACGACGATCAAGTTGCGCAGTATCAGACGGTGTCATATCATGCGCAACAATAATCACTTCTTCGTCAATTAGGGCTGGATTTGGCAAACGCTTGTCCAACAAGTGACTCAAAATACGCTTTGTTACGTCACGAATATCAGCTGAACGTTCAGCCATATAGGCATTACTGTCAGCCATTCCTTCAAATAATGCAATATACATATCCGCAACTTGTTGCAAAGCCGCTTCGGCATTAATTGCGTCTGATTCTATGGCTTGTTCAATGCCCCCAGTAAATTCAGGATCTTCAAGCACCATAATATGTGCTGTGAAAACCTCGGCCGCTTCATTTCCCATTGATGCTGCTGCTTTATCACGGATTTTCTCTAAATCTGCCTTTGATGCCAAAAAAGCCGCCTCTAAGCGACTTTTTTCGACTTGAACATCATCGATTGTTCGCTTATCAAAAGACAAATCCGGAGTAATCAGCTTGTAAGCTTTTGCGATAGCAACCCCATTTGAAGCTGCAATTCCATTGATTTGTTTTGCCATAGCTGTTCGTTCCCCTCGAAGTTCAACTTATTTGTATTAAGTTTTATTGCTAACTCACACTTCCCCAATTGTATTGCCGGTTCGAAAAATTACTTTGTCAAACCTTCTGATGCCATTGTTTCTGCAATTGCATCGATAGCTGCACTAGCATCATCACCGTCAGCAGTAATGGTAACATCGGCACCTTGACCAACACCAAGTGACATCACACCCATGATTGACTTCAAATTAACTTCCTTACCTTGGTATGAAAGTGTAATGTTTGAAGAAAACTTTGAGGCAGTTTGTACCAACAAAGTTGCTGGACGTGCATGAATACCTGCTTCTGCTACGATCTTAAAGTCGCGTGATTCCATGATTAAATCTCCTTATATGTCTGTCATTTTATCGTGTTTTCACATGGTGGCTAAATGCAACACCATGCCTTTTCTACACTTGTTATTTTATCAGCTTCCATGTAAGTTGGCAAGCGCTTACATAGAAATCCTATTCTTGATTTTCAGGGCGTTTACGATAGGTCACTTGCCCTTTCCGACCAGCTTCACCAACAATCGCACTTTGATATGGATAATTTCGCCATACTTCAAAGAATTCTGGAAAATGCTCTGCTTCTAAGATGTACTCAGACAGTTCTCCGGTTCGTAAATCTTCCAAGATTTGATTGTAGTCCATGGTCTACTCAACTCCATCTTTCAGCGTTTCGTTATAAGCATAAGCATTTTGTCCTGCAATAGCAGCATCCCCAACCGCCGTTGTAATCTGGCGGAGCTGCTTTTGACGAACATCACCAATCGCAAAAATACCTGGTTGGGTCGTTTCCATCTGATCATTCGTCAAAATCCAGCCTTGATCATCCGTGATACCTAGTCCGTCAACTGAATCAGAAACTGGCAAAAGTCCGATATAGATAAAGGTAGCCGCTGTTGCGAAGTCTTGAACCTCATCAGTAACATTATTTTTAAGGGTCACAGAGGTCACTTTTGTACCATCACCATTAATAGATTGCACTTCGGTATTCCAAATAAAATCAATATTATCCGCATCAAACGCACGCTTTTGCAAAATAGGTTGTGCTTTAAGCGTGTCGCCTCGATGAACGACTGTCACATGATCGACAATTCCAGCTAAATACGTTGCTTCTTCAATAGCTGAGTCACCACCACCAACGACAACAACCTCTTGTCCCTTAAAGAAAGCCCCATCACAAACGGCACAATATGAAACACCTCGACCGGCATAGTCTAATTCACCAGGCACGCCCAGTTTTTTGTATTCAGATCCCGTTGCGACAATAACTGAATTTGCTTGGTAATCATTCATATCTGTGACCACATGCCAGGTATTATCGGCATTGGTTTCAATATGTTTTACGGTTCCGAACTGATATTCGGCACCAAATTGCGTTGAAGAAGCATACATCTTTTCAGATAAATCAGCTCCCATGATTGAGTTGTATCCAGGATAATTCTCAACCTCAGCTGTATTATTCATTTGACCACCGTAAATACCACGATCTAACATCACAACCGATAAGTTGGCACGTGAGGCATACGTTGCAGCCGTCATTCCACCAGGACCGGCCCCAATAATTACTACATCAAATTTTTCAGTCATCATGCTTCCTCCTTGTGCTTTTCCTTATGCTATTCTACCCGTTTCTTTACTGAATTACTATGCAAAATCAGGCGTCTAAAGAAACCATCCCACTTACTTATTGTAAGACAATTGACGTTTTTTGTAAACAAAAAGGCACCCACGGTGCCTTAATGAAACTTAATCTAATGTTTTGGCAAGTTCCTTGATATATGCTTTAAGTGCTTCCCCAGTTTGTGGGTGCTTCAACCCAAATTCAACGTTTGTTGTCAAGAAACCAATCTTTGACCCAATGTCATAGCGACGACCCTTGAATTCATGTGCGTCGACTTGTTGACGCTTGTTCAAACTGTCGATAGCGTCTGTAAGTTGCACTTCGCCACCTTTTCCAGGTTTTGTACTTTCAAGTTCCTCGAAAATCTCCGGCGTCAAAAGATAACGACCAATAATCGCCAAATCTGAAGGTGCATCCTCTGGTTGTGGCTTCTCAACAAAATTTGAGACGCGATACAACCCGTCTGATAATTCTTCTTCAGGATTAATGACCCCATATGATGAAACCTCATCATGTGGTACGTCCATAACCGCCAAAGTTGAATCACCGGTTGCTTCATAGCGATCAATCAATTGCTTGGTCAACGGTACTTCATCTTGCATCAAGTCATCACCTAGCATAACCACAAATGGTTCATCACCAATGAAGGCCTTACCAGTTAGGACAGCATCTCCAAGTCCACGCGGGTGTGATTGACGAATAAAGTAAAGATTGATATCAGTTGTTTCTTCAACCAACTTCAACAACTCAGTCTTACCTTTTTCACGTAAATTATTTTCAAGTTCCGGATTTGAGTCAAAATGATCTTCAATTGAACGCTTTGACTTACCATCGACAATCAGAATTTCCTCAATTCCTGAAGCCAAAGCCTCTTCGATAATAAATTGAATTGTTGGCTTATCAACAATAGGTAACATTTCTTTAGCTAACGCCTTCGTTGCTGGTAAGAATCGAGTTCCTAACCCTGCTGCCGGGATAATCGCTTTTCTAACACGTTTCATTGATTTTTATTTTCCTTCCTGTTTAACTGGTCGACTCATCAAATCTTGAATCGCCACTTGAATATCTAGGTCTTCATAAAGGACCTTATAAATTGACTCTGTAATTGGCATTGTAACATGCTTGGCTTGTGAAAGTTCATATGCCACTTTAGCTGTTGAAATTCCTTCAATGACCATTCCCATATTCTCAACAATTTCAGGTAATGTTTTACCGGTTCCTAATTGTTGACCTGCTCTGAAATTACGTGAATGTACCGAGGTCGCTGTGACGAATAAGTCACCAACGCCTGACAAGCCCATAAACGTCAAAGGATTAGCTCCAAAAGCTTGTCCTAAGCGGGTAATTTCTGCTAAACCACGCGTGAATAATGCTGCCTTGGCATTCGAATCATAACCAAGTCCATCTAAGGCCCCAGCTCCAATGGCAATAACATTCTTCAAGGCAGCCCCGACTTCAGCGCCAATCATATCAGAACCAGTGTACACACGAAAATGTGTATTTGTGAATACATCTTGCACTGCTTCCGCTACTGCTAAGTTCTCGCTCACAGCCGTCACTAATGTCGGATCATGCTTAACAACCCCTTCGGCATGTGATGGTCCTTCAATTATGGCCACACCACTTCGATATTGTTCTGGTACTTCTTCGGCTAGCATTTCTGAAACGCGCTTAAACGTCACAGGTTCTAATCCCTTAGTTGCACCCACCAAGATGATTTTTTGATCACCTAGTTCCTTCAAGACATCTGCTAGTTTGGCAGCAACTTCACGCGTTGCTTTGGTCGGAACCACACTAACCACAATTTCGGCACCAGTCACTGCATCAAGCATATCCGCAGTTGCAACAACGCCTGGATTAATTGGGTTATCGCCAAGATAATCCGGATTAAGATGATTTGTATTTATGAATTCTGCTTGGGCTGGTTTATGCGTCCAAAGGGCTACTGTGTGGCCATTTTCAGCGACAACTGTGGCCAATGCCGTTCCCCATGAACCCGCACCCAAGATAGCTATTTTTGTCATGCTCTTTCGCCCCTACGCTTGTGGCTCAGCTGAATCATCTGAGTGCACAGAGTTTTCTTCAATTAATTGATTCAAATTATTATTGAATGTTTCAGTGGCATCAAATCCCATCTTCTTAGCACGGAAATTCTTAGCCGCTGTCTCAATCAAGACCGCCAGATTACGTCCAGTTTGTACGGGAACGACTAGGCGTGGCAAATCAACCCCTTGAATGCGAGTGATATCTTCACCATTGCCCAAACGATCAACATCTTGATCATCTTTCCACTTTGCTAAGTGGAGATTAAAAGCAATTGTTGCATGGGAACGCACGGCACCGGCACCAAATAAATTCAATACGTCAATAATACCAATACCACGAATCTCCATCAAGTTTCGCAAAATTGCCGGTGGTTCACCCACCAGCCGTTCTTCATCTTGCGCATAGACATCAACACGATCATCAGCGATTAATCGGTGACCGCGTTGAACTAATTCAAGCGCCGTTTCAGATTTACCAACCCCAGAGTCTCCAGTAATGAGTACACCCAGACCGTAAATATCGACTAGCACACCATGCACTGATTGACGTTCAGCCAATTTACCACTCAAGAAATAAGTCATATTTGACAAAATTTTTGAAGATGTTAACTCAGTGGCTAAAACAGGAATATGTGTTTCAGCAGCCACATCCATAAATTCTTGTGGTAATTCTAAGCCAGTTGACACAACAAAGGCTGGCGTTTCTGGTCGCATCATCTTGCGGGCAACCATCATCAACTCATCATGTGACATACGCTTGGCAAATGACGTTTCAGTAATACCCATTAGCTGAATCCGTTCTGCTGCATAATAGTTGAAATATCCGGTCATTTCTAAGCCCGGACGTGAAATATCCTCGGTCTTAATGATGCGTTGGAGATACTCTTCTCCTGTAACAACACGAAGATGTGTATTACTCAATAAATCTTTTACGGTTATGCTTTTAGCCATGTCTATTTCCCCATTTATGCATTCTATCGTTACTCACGATTCAAAAAACTAGAAATAATTAGATTTACAATCGACATAATGATTGAGATCAAAAGCGCCCATCCAAATCCGTAAAAGTGAAAGTCACTCCCAATCATACTGGCAGTTAACCATAAGACCGCTGCATTTACCACAAAGCCAAAAAGACCGAAGGTTAGTAATGTAAGCGGTAAAGCCAACAGCTGTAAAATTGGTCGGATTAGTGCGTTCAAACACCCCAAGAGCAAAGATGCTAATAAGGCGGTCCAAACGGACTTAACGTAAATGCCTTGTGGCAATAGCCCCGCTAATGCCAAGAAGGTAATTGTGTTTATGATGAGCCGTTGAAAAAACCCAAGCTGGCGCACAGTATAAACTTTCATGCGTTTTCCTCCACTTTAATTCCTATTATAACAAGATTTAGAGTATTAGCCAAAATATCTTTATGTATACAAAAAACGCCGATCAATAATCGACGTTTTGAGTTTGGCAATGTTAGGAATGACCTGTCCTAACGCAGGTGATGGTTACCCATCAGTCAACGTACACCAGTAATTGCTAACTGTTAGTCATGTGCAGATCAACGTGTTCCACAACACGTTTAATCACCTACCAGCATGCGGCTGTTAATATAGGCCGTTTGTAAAAATCTTCTAAATGAAGATTCTCTCGACTCATCGCATGTAATAAATATAACATAACTACGGTTGGCTTGCAAATCATTTTATTTGGTTCACCTCATTTAAGGTAAGCAACATTATCTATTTTTCTGCCCCTGTTTCTTTTCTAAAAACATGTTATTATAGTTATTAATGATGTTTTATTAAATAAGCATGAGATATTTCTTAAGTCGAATAAAAGTGAGGACACGTGTATGAAAGTTATCGGTAACACTTTGGAAAATATTCATAAATTTCGCCACGAAAACATTCGCGACAAACGTTCTGGAATATTACCCACAAAATCTTCAGTAGTGAAGAATCCCTACGCTCAATTAAGCTTACTCTATTTAGATACCAATGACACGTACTATCTAGTTGACGCTTCCAGTGCGATAGCCCACTCATTGCAATACAATGACGGTGCAATTGTTATTAGCGCTTGGCATGCAACCGATATTATCGGTTTAAAACAAAGCTACAACCAACCTGGCTTTGACAATTATTTCCAAATGTTAGTTCAGAATACAGCTGAAGCCTATGCTGCTGAACACCAGACGGAAAACTAATCTACAAAAAAGTTCAGAACCAACTTATTGGTTCTGAACTTTTTATTTATTTAAAAATAAGTGTATACAAAATTGTGGCAACGGTTGCACCTACGATTGGCGCAACAACTGGTACCCATGCATAGTCCCAATGTGAACTGCCCTTATGTTGTAATGGCAAAACCGCATGCATGAGACGTGATCCAAGGTCACGTGCTGGATTCAAAGCTGGTCCAGTGGCTCCACCGAGTGATGTTACCAAACTAGCCACCAGAATTCCCAAAGCAAGCCCTTCAATCGGCTTATTTTGTGGCGTCGCACCAATTGCCATTGCCGCAAAAACCAAAACAAAGGTTCCAAATCCTTCATTTAGGAAGCCATTTAAACGTGATCCCGCAGCATCATCGGTTGAGAATGGTGCAAAAATTTCATCAGGATTTGTAGTTGCATCAAAGTAAGGCTTATAAACGCCAACCACAATCAATTGCCCAATCATCGCTCCAGCCAACTGCGCAACAATGTAAAAGACCACCTCAGCCCATGGGAATGCACCCACAATGGCTAACCCTAACGTAAACGCCGGATTAATGTGTGCTGAAATTGCGCCAAACGCAATGACCGGTACACCGACTCCAGCTCCATATCCAAAGGCAATATTCAACCACCCCGTGTGGTTACCTTTGGTATTTTTAAGCTCGGTATTGGCGACCGCACCATTACCTAAAATAATCAAAAACATTGTCCCAAAAAATTCTGCAAACAGTCGGACTGTTAATGCATGTTCCATAAATATTCTCCTATATAAGACCTACTGGTACATTTGTACCTTTTTATGCTAAGCAATCTTGTTCAACCCTTTCATTATAGCCAAACCACACGTAAAAAACTATCTACTTTGTAGCTTTTTTCACAAAAAAACAACAAAAAAAGTTGTGCCGCCTAATAAGGGAACACAACTTTTTAAAAAACACAATTATACCGCGCTATTTCGCAGTTTTTAGGATAGTGATTGTTTTAATTTTGACCGGATTAACCGGCTTCGATTGCTCATTTGATTCACTCATTTTTACTTTTCCAGCTGCAATTTGATCAACAACTTGCATGCCATCAGTCACCTGACCAAAGACCGTATACTTTCCATCTAAACTTGGATTACCACCATTACGGTAAGCCTTGTATATTTTCTCGGGATACTGATTACGATCAATTTTCTTCATCTGGTTGTCATGGTTTTGATCAATGAAAAATTGCGAACCATTTGTATCAGCACCAGCATTGGCCATGGCCAGCGCGCCACGGATATTATAGAGTTTTGGACTTGTTTCATTTTTAAAGCCATTTCCGGCATCAATTTTTGAATCTTTTTGATACCAAATAGAATGACCGCCCGCACCAGTCCCTTTGGGATCACCACCTTGAATCATAAAGTCTTTCACAACTCGGTGGAAATTCGTCCCATCGTAATAACCTTGTTTGGCATGGGTCATAAAGTTTTGAACGGCCAATGGCGCTTCTTGGTTAAATAATTTAACCGTAATTGGTCCAGCAGTCGTTTCAATCCGCACCTCTGACTCGTTACTTGCAACACCTTTTTGCAGTTGTGGTAATGCTAACTTGTCTAGTTTTGCCTTTTGTGCCTGAATTTGCTTTTTCGTTAATTTTTTTGCCTGCTGTTGTTGTTGCGCTTGTTGCTGATTGTGATAAGCGCTAACACCAATAAATAACGCAATTAGCACGGCGACCGCGACCGCCATCCAGACTTCTGGTTTTATTTTTTTCATATTTGCCTCACTGTTATTGATTCGTCATCTTAAACTCTAAGAAATCATCATTATACCTTTGCGTCCAAGTTGGGCCAAGGTTTTGATAAGTTTCAAGTTTTGACAAGACTGCTTTAGATGGATACCACGATGGATTCTCACGCGTCGTACGTGGTAAACGCTGCCAAGCAGCTTGATTTGGTGTGGCGTAACCAACGTATTCAGCATTCTTTGCTGCGATATCAGGTCGACTCATATAATTAATAAAGGCATACGCCGCATCTTTATTTTTAACGGTCTTCGGGATAACGATATTATCAAACCAGAGGTTGCCTCCATCATTGGGCACCACATAGTGCAAGTGCTTATTACGGCTCATCATTTCAGCTGCATCACCTGAATAATCCACTGCCAGAGCTGCCTCATCTTGCGCCATGTATGTTTTTATTTCATCAGCAACAATTGCTTTCACATTTGGCATCAAGGTGGTTAATTTCCCCCGAGCCGCAGCAAGTTCTGGGAGGCTCTTGGTATTAACGGATTCACCATTCGACGCCAGGGTCATCCCCATAATATCTCGTGCAGAATCAACCAACATAATTTGTTGTTTGTACTTAGGTTGCCATAAATCGTTCCAAGACTTAATCTCACCTGGCTTAATAAACTTATCATTATAGACAATTCCTAAAGTTCCCCAAAAATATGGCACAGAATATTTATTTTTAGGATCAAACGGTTCATTCATAAAAGTCGGATCGTAATTTTTTAGGCCTGTCAACTTGCGATGATCAAGTGGTTCTAACATATTATCCTGGCGCATCTTCTCAACCATGTATTCAGAAGGGATGGCAATATCATAATGTGTCCCCCCTTGTTTAACCTTTGTGTACATCGCTTCATTGGAATCGAAGGTTTCGTAATCGACACGATAACCCGTTTCTTTTTGAAATGCTTTCAATATACTTGGATCGATGTAGTCACCCCAATTATAAATAGTTAGGGTCCGGTTTCCTTGTGGTTGATCAGAGTTCCCGACGGATTTGTTCTCCAAGTGGGTAAACCAAGTTCGCATACCAAACAAGGCCGCAACAACAATCAGAATCGCTAAACTTAAATGCATTAATTTTTTCATCTTAACGCACCGCCGTTCGCATCTGACGCTTTTTCTTACTACCATTATTCGTTCGCAATGAAATGTAATAATACACTCCGACCAGAACCAACGATACTAAGAACATAAGGGTTGATAACGCATTAACAGACAAGTCGATTCCTTGCCGCGCACGCGAATAGATTTCGATAGATAAAGTTGAAAAACCATTTCCGGTCACAAAAAAAGTGACTGCAAAATCATCCAAGGAATACGTTATTGCCATAAAGAAGCCTGCTAAAATTCCTGGCCACGCGTAAGGTAAAATAACTCGACTCAGAACTTGAAAGTCAGTGGCACCTAAATCGTGGGCAGCATCAATCAACGCCGGATTCATCTCATTCAACCGTGGCAAAACCATCAGCACGACAATCGGAATTGAGAAAGCAATGTGTGCCAAAAGAACCGAGAAAAAGCCTAACTTCAAACCAATCAATGTAAACAAAATTAAAAAACTTGCCCCAATAATGACATCCGGCGACACAATTAAAATATTATTCAAAGAAAGTAGCGTATTTTTCAAGCCAATCCGTCGTGTCCGATAAATCGCCAAAGCGCCAAATGTACCAATTAGTGTGGCAAACAAACCAGACAGTAAGGCAATAATAAAGGTGTTTGCCAAAATCCCCATCAGGCGATAATCCGAAAACAACGTTGCATAGTGTTTCAGTGAAAATCCCGCAAAACCATTCATGTAACTCCCCGCATTAAATGAATAAAACATGAGGTAGAAAATAGGTAGGTACATTAATGCAAAGACAAAGGCTAAATAAAGATAGCTAGGTTTTAATTTCTTCATGCTTTACCTCCTCGTTTACGATCACGGGTAACATACATAGTAATGGCCATCGCAACAATCAAAACAACACCGATGGTCGAACCCATGCCCCAATTTTGCGTAACCATGAAGTGCTCTTCAATCGCAGTACCAAGTGTAATCACCCGATTCCCACCAATCAGACGTGTAATCATGAAAAGTGATAATGTCGGAATAAAAACAGCCTGAACACCAGCACGCACGCCATTCATTGACAATGGAACAATAACACGCCACAAGGTTTGCCATTTGGTAGCACCCAAATCACGCGCAGCATTGACTAACGATTGATCCATCTCAACTAATGAATTGAAAATTGGCATAATCATAAATGGTATTTCAATGTAGGCTGCCACGGTCAAGAATGCACCATTGGTAAACATCATTTGTTGTGGTCCCACCCCAATAAAAGTCAAAAAGTCATTGATGGTCCCTTTTTGTGCGAATAGACCGATAAAGGCGTAAGCTTTGAGCAATAAGTTCACCCACGTGGGCAGAATGACTAGCATCAACCAGAACTGAGCATGTTTTAAACGACTCATAATCAAGGCCATTGGATAACTGATGACTAAGGTAATTAAGGTGACAACAAGCGCAAAGAACACCGAATTAAAGGTCATCCGTAAATAGGTTCCAGAACCAAAATACGTTTTATAGTTAGCCAAAGTAAATTGACCATGCAAGTTTGTAAATGATTGAAAGACTAAGAGGATAACCGGTGCAATCACAAAGAGGACGAGCCAAAGATAATACGGCACACTAAAATTAATCGTCCTTTTTTCACTCATTGTCAGCATCCTCCTCATCTTCATATTGTTCAAGACGCGCATCAAAATCCTCTTCGGATTCATTCAAACGCATAATATGAATATCTTCTGGATCAAAATACAAACCATAGCGTTTACCGATCGTTGCAGAATTCGTGGCTTGAATTTGCCATGGGTTTTGATCATCATCATGTGCGGTAATTTCATAATAATCACCCCGGAAGGATTCATCATCAATCGTAACAGTCAACTTACCGTCTGCAACATCAACTAAATCCAGATCCTCAGGACGTAATACCACTTCAACTGGTTCATTTGGTCGCATACCGGCGTCGACATTTTCAAACTCCTTACCTGCAAATGAAACAACGTAATCTTGACGCATCACCCCAGGAATAATGTTTGATTCACCAATAAATTCAGCAACATAGTGATTAATCGGTTCGTCGTAAATATCAACCGGCGTCCCATTTTGCAAGATTTTCCCATCATTCATTACAAAAATCCAGTCCGACATCGCCAGCGCTTCTTCTTGATCGTGCGTCACAAAAACAAACGTAATGCCAAGACGTTGCTGAATATCTCGTAGTTCATACTGCATCGTCTTACGCAATTTATAATCTAAGGCCGAAAGAGGCTCATCTAACACCAAAACCTCAGGTTCATTTGCTAAGGCGCGAGCAATCGCAACACGCTGTTGTTGTCCACCAGAAAGCTCTGAAATCTCACGATCTTCATAGCCAGAGAGTTTTACCAGTGCGAGCATTTCCGATACCTTTGCCTTGATATCGCTTTTCTTCTTTCCTTTTAATACCATTCCAAACGAAACATTTTCATAAACATTCATATTTGGGAATAGGGCATAATTTTGAAAAACAGTATTAATTTGGCGTTTCTCAGGTGGGACATCATTAATCCGTTGACCCTTAAAATAAATATCTCCAGAAGTCGGTGTCAAAAAGCCCGCCATCAAACGTAAAATGGTTGTCTTTCCGGAACCAGATGATCCTAGTAAGGTATAGAATTTACCTTGTTCAATTTCTAAATCAATGGACTTTAAAACAGTTGTATCACCATATTGCATGGCAACATTCTTAAACTCGATTATTGGTTGAGTCACTTGTCTCCACCACCTTTCTTCGCATGCCTTAAATTATACAAAATTTCTATTTTGAGCGAAATGTTTTTATGACTAGTCCGTAAAAAATTATGATTGCTTTAACTTTAGAACACAATAAAACCCCGCAAGGCATAACCTTACGGGGTTTTATTTAAAGCTGAGAAGCCCTAAGCAAAAGCTTAGTCTTCGTCATGCTTTCCATACTTCTTAACAATTTCGTCTTGAACGTTCTTAGGAACAGCTTCGTAGTGATCGAATTGCATTTGGAAAGTTCCACGACCTTGCGTTGATGAACGCAAAGTAGTTGCATATCCGAACATTTCTGACAAAGGAACCTTAGCGTGGATAATCATTGAGTTTCCACGTTGTTCTTGACCTTCAAGCAAACCACGACGGGCTGAAACGTGTCCCATAACATCACCTAAGTTGTCTTCAGGAACAGTAATATCAACACGCATGATTGGCTCCAAGATAACGGCACCAGCAGTCTTGGCAGCTT
Source organism: Weissella viridescens (assembly GCF_001437355.1). Lineage (GTDB taxonomy): Bacteria > Bacillota > Bacilli > Lactobacillales > Lactobacillaceae > Weissella > Weissella viridescens. Next base: position 45,705 of record NZ_JQBM01000005.1, read on the forward strand.
CACGCAATGCCAATGAAGCAGCAATCTTAAAGGCAGCTTCAGATGAGTCGACATCGTGGTATGATCCATCATACAACTTAGCCTTCAAATCAACCAATGGGAATCCGGCGATAGGACCAGCGTTCATTGAATCACGCAATCCAGCTTCAACTGAAGGGATGTATTCACGAGGAACAGCTCCACCAACGATGGCGTCTTCGAATTCGAATCCAGCCCCTTCTTCGTTAGGTGAGAATTCAATCCAAACATCACCATATTGTCCCTTACCACCAGATTGACGCTTGAAGTATCCACGAGCTTGAACAGTCTTAGTGAATGCTTCACGGTAAGCAACTTGAGGTGCACCAACATTGGCGTCAACACCGAATTCACGCTTCAAACGATCAACGATGATATCCAAGTGAAGTTCTCCCATTCCTGAGATCAAAGTGTCACCAGTTTCTTCGTTAGTTTCGGCACGGAATGAAGGATCTTCTTCGGCCAACTTTTGCAAAGCGTTTGACATCTTATCTTGGTCTGCCTTAGTAGCAGGTTCGATAGCCAATTGGATAACGGGATCAGGGAATTCCATTGATTCAAGAACCAATGGACGATCTGGTGCAGTCAATGAATCACCAGTAGTCGTTGCCTTCAAACCGATCGCAGCAGCGATATCACCTGAGAATACTTCAGGGATTTCAGTACGGCTAGTAGCGTGCATTTGTAGCAAACGTCCAACACGTTCACGCTTGTCACGTGAAGTGTTCATAACGTATGAACCAGCTTCCAAACTACCAGTGTAGACACGCAAGAATGTCAAACGTCCAACGAATGGGTCAGTCATAACCTTAAAGGCCAAAGCGGCGAATGGATCTTCGTCGTTAGCGGTCAAGTCAACTTCTTCACCAGTCTTAGGATCTGTAGCAACATATGGCTTAACTTCCAAAGGTGATGGTAGGTAGTCAACGACACCGTCCAATACCATTTGGACACCCTTATCCTTATATGCTGATCCAGCAAAGACAGGGTAGAATTCCAAGTTCAAAGTTGCACGACGGATAGCAGCCTTTAATTCATCAGCAGAGATTTCTTCTCCACCAAGGTACTTGTCCATGATTTCGTCATCAACATCAGCAATGGCTTCAACCAATTCGTTATACTTTTCTTCAACAAGGTCAGCATAGTCAGCAGGCATGTCGCGAACTTCCCATTCTTCACCAAGTTCTGTTGTTGGGTACCAAGCTTCCTTAGTAATCAAGTCAATGATTCCAGCGAAGTCATCTTCAGCACCGATAGGCCATTGAACAGCCTTAGCGTTGGCATCCAAACGATCCTTCAATGAATCAACTGACATACCAAAGTCGGCACCCATCTTGTCCATCTTGTTAACGAAAACAATACGAGGAACATCATAAGTTTCAGCCTGACGCCAAACAGTTTCAGTTTGTGGTTCAACACCAGCAGAACCGTCCAAAACAGCAACGGCACCGTCTAGCACACGCAATGAACGCTCAACTTCGATTGTGAAGTCCACGTGACCTGGTGTGTCGATGATGTTGATACGGAATGGATCATTCTTGTATTGGTCATGGAAACCATGCCAAACAGCAGTTGTAGCGGCTGATTGGATTGTGATTCCACGTTCCTTTTCTTGATCCATGAAGTCCATTTGTGAAGCTCCATCATGAGTTTCACCAATCTTATGAATCTTACCTGTGTAGTACAAAATACGCTCAGTTGTAGTTGTCTTACCAGCATCGATGTGGGCCATGATACCGATATTACGCGTACGGTTAAGTGGGTATTCACGCTTGTTAGCCATGAGTATAATATCTCCTTAAATTTAACGATTAACGTCAGAAAACGACATCAATCTGTCTTGTAACCATTATACCGCAAAATACACAAAAATGGCTATAGCCTGTTATTGGGCTGTAGCCAAATTTTGTAATATTACCAACGGTAATGTGCAAAGGCACGGTTGGCTTCAGCCATCTTGTGCGTGTCTTCACGCTTTTTAACAGATGCACCAGTGTTGTTGGCAGCATCCATAATTTCCTTAGCAAGGCGTTCGTCCATTGTGTGCTCTCCACGCGAACGTGCGTATTGAACCAACCAACGAAGACCAAGTGTTACTCGACGTTCTGGACGAACTTCGATTGGAACTTGGTAGTTAGATCCACCGATACGGCGAGCCTTAACTTCCAAAACAGGCATGATGTTGTTCATAGCCTCTTCGAAAACTGTCAAAGGTTCTTCACCAGTTTCTTGCTTAATACGATCAAAAGCATCGTACAAAATTGTTGAAGCAGTTCCACGCTTACCATCAATCATCAAACGGTTGATCAAACGTGAAACAAGCTTTGAATTATAAATTGGATCAGGCAAAACTTCAGCCTGTTTTGTATAACTCTTACGTGGCATTATTTATGTCCTCCCCTTATTTCTTTGGACGCTTAGTTCCATACTTAGAACGTGAAGTCATACGTCCTTCAACACCGGCTGTATCAAGGGCACCACGAATGATGTGGTAACGTACCCCAGGCAAGTCCTTAACACGACCACCACGAATCAAGACAACTGAGTGTTCTTGAAGATTGTGACCGATACCAGGAATATATGCAGTAACTTCAATCAAGTTTGAAAGACGTACACGTGCATACTTACGCAAAGCTGAATTAGGCTTCTTTGGTGTCATTGTTCCAACACGGGTTGCAACCCCACGCTTTTGTGGAGAAGAAACACGAGTGGCCTTCTTTAATTGTGAGTTATAACCAAAGTTCAAAGCTGGTGACTTTGACTTTGTGCTCTGTGACTTACGAGACTTACGAACCAATTGGTTAATAGTAGGCATGTCCTAGAGTCCCCTTTCAATTTTTCTATATAGTGTCTAGTCCACATTACCAGGCGTATCGCTTAAATACGCGTAATAATGCATAAATGGTACTTTTCGTTTAAGAGTTCAGCACGTCACGTTGAACACGTAAACACCCTTGCTCACTTAAAGCACAATCAATAATATATCATCTATTCGAATCAGATGCAAGTTTTTTCTATGCAATTTAAGAGCGGTCTTAAGCGATTCATTTTGCACACAATCCCGGGCGTGTCAAAAGTGTGAATACGCGTTTAAATAGCGTCTATATCTACGTCACGAAAGGAGCAAGCTTATGCAAATTTGTATCACTTACGTTTTTTTAATAACTTTATTTTATTTAGGTCGCCAAGATTTTTCTACAAAATTAATTAATAGCCTTTGGCTCATACCGAGTCTGGTCCTAGCCTTTTTAATACACCCAAAAACCTGTCTTTTTGTACTTTTCGGGTATTTATGCGCCATTTTACTTAATCACATTAGTCATGAAAACTGGATTGGTTACGGTGATTTTGACGTTCTCGCTTGCGGCTTATGCGTTGCTCCCAACCTTATGTGGTTTACTTGGTTAAATGCTGCTTGCTGCGTTCAGTTTGCCCTTCAAATTCTCTATTATCGCCAACGTCAGGCCCCGTTCGTCCCGAGTCTAGCCATTGGGTGGACGTTAACTGCTTCGCTTATATAAAAAAATACACTCACCCGAAAGGTAAGTGCATTAATTGATTATTAAACCAATGCCAACAATTCAGCCTTCTTAGCTGATGCTGGGAAGTCAATACCGTTAGCAGTCAAGTATTCCTTGATTTCTGCAACAGTGTTCTTTTCTGATGGCTTTGCATCTGAAGACTTCTTAGCTGCCTTAGGAGCAGCTGCGTTGATTGTAACAGTCTTTTCTGATGTAGCAGGTGTCTTTGTGGCAACGTGCTTACCAGCTTCTGACAATGCCTTCTTTGCTGATTCAGCCAAAGCAGCGAATGCTTCAGGATCAGTAATAGCAAGGTCAGCAAGCATCTTACGGTTAACAGTTGTACCCATCAATGACAAACCGTGCATGAAGTTTGAGTATGACAAACCGTTGATACGGGCTGCAGCGTTAATACGTGCAATCCACAACTTACGGAAGTTACGCTTTGTTTGCTTACGGTCACGGAAGGCGTATGTCCAACCCTTCCAAACACGTTCCTTGGCAACTCGATAGTTAATGCTACGTTGACCACGGTAACCCTTGGCCAACTTGATCATCTTTTTACGGCGTGCGCGCGTAACTGTTCCACCTTTAACTCGCATGGATAATTCCTCCAGTAATTCTTTTTATAAAATAGCTAATTTAGATTTCGAAAATGTACAAAAGTACAGATTAACGTCCCATCATGTGAACGTAGTTCTTCAAAGTTGTGTGGTTCATCATTGAAGTCCCACGCAATTGACGACGTTGCTTCTTTGTCTTACCGTGGAAACGGTGTGATGTGTACGCGTTGGCACCCTTCAAACCACCATTAGCAGTCTTCTTAAAACGCTTTGCTGAAGCGCGGTGTGTCTTAAACTTTGGCATTGTATTTTCCTCCAAACTGGTTTAGTTACTTAGTTTCTTTGGGTGCAAGCACCATAGACATGCTGCGCCCTTCCATCTTTGCTCTTGCTTCAACTTTTGCAATTCCTTGCAAGTCTTCGGCAAATCGGTTCATTACTTCTCGTCCGATTTCCTTGTGCGTGATAGCACGCCCACGGAAACGAATTGAAACCTTAACCTTATTACCCTTTTCCAAGAACTTAGTTGCAGCCTTTTCTTTGGTATTAAAGTCGTTGTCATCAATTGTTGGACTTAAACGAATCTCTTTAACACTAACAGTTTTTTGATTCTTTCGTTGCTCACGTTGCTTCTTTTGAGAATCAAACTTGAACTTACCGTAGTCCATGATTTTTGCAACTGGTGGCTTGGCGGTTGCCTGCACCAATACTAAATCAAGTTCTGCGTCATCGGCCATCTTTTGGGCTTCATCCTTTGGGATGACACCTTGATCACCATCATCCGTAATTAAACGAACTTCATGAGCGCGGATACGATCATTGATTAAATCTTTTTGCTGTTGTTGTTGTGGTTGACGTGCGTTTGCTATGGTCCTTACCTCCGATAAAACTTGGCATGAAATAAATGTATAATAAAAGCGGCTTACCGTATTTGCATACGATAACCCGCTGTAAACATCAAAACTAATAGATAGTTATAAATGATTAACCCGATAAGTACGCTTACCAAGGTGAACAGCGGGTTGCCGTTACTTTATTTCTTAACAAATATTGATTATATATGATTATTGTTCTTCCGTCAAGGCCTTATTCAAGACCGCATTGATAAACTTACGTGAATCATCATTGGTAAATTCATGGGCCAATTGCAATGCTTCGTTAATGGCAACATTTTTTGGTGTTTCGGTTGACTGACCTTCATAGATAGCTAAGCGCATCAAAGCAAGATCAACAACATTCAAACGATCAATTGTCCAACCATCAGCCAAGTAATCTGAGATTTGTAAATCTAGCTCATCTTGATGATCTCGGACTGCAGTCACAAGTGTCCCAACATCTTGTGGCAAGTCGCCTTCCCACAAAACTTCTGGATCACCTGATAATACCTGACGTAGCACCGTATCAATGTCAGCATCCGGGTTGATTCCTAAACTATATAAAGTTTGGAATGCCGCTTGCCGGGCTTGGTGTCGATTTAAAGTCGTCATACTATTGGCCATCCTCCAGCGTCTCTTCTTCTCCAAATAGGTTATTTGGATCAATTGTGCTGGCTACCTTAGGTGAAATCATCCCCTCAACATGCACATTAACAGCATTAACTGAAAGTTCGGTCATGGCTGCAATTTGCATCTTAACTCGTTCTTGGATTTGTACCGCCAACTTTGGCACACTCACCCCGTAGTTAAGATAAACGTACAAATCGATAGTCAAGCCGGCATCATCTTGAACGACTTCAACACCCTTACCACGCACACGGCGACCAAAGGCTTCTTGAGCACGATCAGAAAATGATCCACGCAACCTTGCAACACCTTCAACTTCTTGTGTTGCAAGGGCAGCGATGATATCTAGGACACGTACGTTTACACGAGTTGTGCCTTCGGTACCAGTTGGTTGGTCTAATACAATTGTTTCTTCTGCCATGGATTTCCTCCTTAAAACATAAAAGTGCCGGCCGGCAACCGGTCGGCACTATCACTTATCATATCACTGTGCTGTCCTTAACGTTACGGTAAGTCCAACTCACCGGCATGATTAAGCACGTGATGAATATGATCCACCATCATCAGTATTAATGATTAGCTTATCGCCAGCATTAATGAAATCAGGTACAGTAACAACCAAACCAGTTTCCATTGTTGCAGGCTTTCCACCACCATTTGCTGTCGCACCCTTGATACCAGGTTGTGTTTCAGCAACAGTCAATTCAACTGTTTTTGGCACTTCAACATCTAAGATTTCGCCATCATAAGTTGTCACACGTACAACCATGTTTTCAAGCAAGAACTTTAATGCATCTTGAATCTTATCATCTGGAATTGCAACTTGTTCGTAAGTTTCTGTATCCATGAAGACGTGTGAATCACCTTCAGCATACAAATATTGCATATCAGCTGAAACAATGTTAGCTGTTTCAAACTTATCTCCAGGACGGAAAGTTACTTCGTTAACAGCTCCTGTACGCAAGTTCTTCAACTTTGAACGCACGAACGCTGCACCTTTACCAGGCTTAACGTGTTGGAACTCCAACACACGCCAGATTGATTGGTTGTACAAGATTGTCAAACCAGTCTTTAAATCATTCATACCAATAGTTGCCATGATTGAAATCTCCTCAATTTTTGTCTTTCGTCTAATATTACCATAAGTTCTTTCGTCTTGGAACAGGCAGAACTTATTTTTTATCATGAATAAAAACCCATTCCATTTGGGACGGGTTTTTAACATCTTTAATTTAGCTTTATAGACGGGCGCGCAGCTCGGCAGTCTTCTCTTCGTAGCCTGGCTTACCTAATAAGGCAAACATATTTGACTTGTAAGCTTCAACCCCTGGTTGGTTAAATGGGTTAATCCCATTGAGGTAACCTGAAATACCAACGGCTAGCTCAAAGAAGTAAATCATATAACCCAAGGCAAACTCATTTTGTTGATCCAATTCAACAACCATGTTTGGTACGCCACCATCGACGTGGGCCAACAATGTGCCATCAGATGCAGTCTTATTAACGTATGACATTGTCTTACCTTCAAGGTAACCCAATCCATCATCAGCATCTGAGACAGGAATTGTCACATCTGAAACTGGCGCATCAATGCGCACCAAAGTTTCAAAGAGGTTGCGACGACCATCTTGAATGTATTGTCCAAATGAGTGTAAGTCAGTTGAGAAGTTTCCAGACGCTGGGAAGATACCCTTACCGTCCTTACCCTCTGATTCACCCTGCAATTGTTTCCACCATTCGCTAAATTGTTGCAACGTTGGTTCATAGTTTACAAGTAATTCAGTTGTATATCCCTTGCGATAAAGAATGTTACGGTAAGCCGCATATGCATAGGCATCATTCTTTGTGACATCGGTGTCTGAATAATCAGCACGGGCTTGTGCTGCCCCAGCCATTAGTTGGTCAATGTCGTGTCCAGCTGCTGCGATTGGTAGCAAGCCAACTGCTGTAAGGACTGAGAAACGTCCCCCAACACTATCTGGCACAACAAATTCTTCATAACCTTCTTCATCAGCCGTTTGCTTCAAGGCACCCTTATGGGCGTCCGTAGTTGCGTAAATACGCTCACGCGCTTCGGCTTCACCATACTTCTTTTCAAGCAGTTCCTTGAAGACGCGGAAAGCAATCGCTGGTTCTGTTGTCGTTCCAGATTTTGAAATCACATTAATTGAAAAGTCGCGGTCACCAATCAACTTGATTAATGAATTAACATATTGTGGTGAAATTGAGTTACCAGCAAAAACGATTTGTGGCATCTTACGTTGATCAGCTGGATAAGCTGAATCAAAATAATCATTCAAAAAATCATTTGCGGCACGAGCGCCAAGATATGATCCACCGATTCCAATCACAACCAAGACCTCTGAATCTGATTGAATCTTTTGTGCAGCTTGCTTAATTCGCGCAAATTCATCCTGATCATAATCAACAGGCAAATCAAGCCAGCCTAAGTAATCTGAACCAGCGCCAGTTCCCTTATGTAGTAGGCTATCAGCTGCATCAACCATTGGTTGAATCAATTGCAGTTCATCATCATTTACGAAGGTTGATAACTTGCTTGCATCAAATTTTAGTGTCGTCATATTGTCTTAACACTCCTTTTCAAATTGGTATATACCGATTATAACATGTTCTGATTAAAAAGAAATCGTTTTCCTGTAAGAATTTCTAACTTCACCCTTTATTTTAGCACACCCCCACCTACACGCAGGATAATAAAAAAGCACTGAAATCATTCAGTGCTTTGGTTATTATTAAGCTAAGCTACTCAAGTTTGAAATGATAATTGATCCAACAACAACTAAGATTGTTCCAATTGAGATATAAAGCATTTGGCGAGATGTCTTCTTCTCATGCAAGATGTAAATTCCACCAAATGTTCCAACGATGATTCCTAGTTGTGACAAAGTTGCTGCAGTTGCTTGTCCGATTTGTGGATTTGCAGCTGAGATGAACATTGCAATGTTACCGATACCCCAAACCAATCCTGTAAGGATGTTACGGAAGGTTGCTGGTTGCCACATTGTCTTACCTTGATGCATAACGAAGACAACAATAATCAAGGCACCAATCACTTGTCCAATTGATTGTGGTCCAACAATCGCAGTCATGTAGTGCAAGCCACTACCATGAGGTGCTCCGTGAACGGCATCTGAGATAAAGCCAAACTTATTCAACAAGTTAGGGAAGACGAAGTACATCATGAATCCCAATGATGAAAGGGCAATCGCCATGTAACCACCTTTAGGATCAGCTTCAGGATTTGGCGTTGCCTTAGAGTTAGGATCTGGCAATGATGTCAAAACGGCTCCGATAACAACCGCGATAATGGCTAGTAGTCCGAAGAACCACATCTTTCCATTCGTCCATTCTCCCAAAACAGAAGCGGCCATCAATGCGTTTAAGGCAATTTGACTAGCAGTTGAAACTGGGTTACCAACTGATACCCCTAATTTCTTGAACGCAACGAATTGTCCAGCCGTTCCAATCGCCCAGAACAAACCTGAAACAAAACCAACCACCCAAACACGCGGGTTAAAGGCAAAATCAAGCCCTGCTGATGGAATCACGTAGAAGAGCAAAGTTGAAAGACCAAAGATTAAGGCCCCCAATGTCATTCCTAATGTTCCTTGAGCGGCTGATCCACCCATCTTTGTTGTAATAATACCTGTTGATCCCCAAGCTAAAGCTGGAATCAACGCAATTAAAATTGCCATAATTAGTTCTCCTCAAAATTTCTAAATAAATCGTTCTCTTTGGTACATGAATAATAATAGCATATGAAAATTGCTTATGCAAGCGTTTTCATAAAACCAATCATAAAAAATATAAAAAGGTCTAAAGTAGCACTACAGCACCACTTTAGACCTCTATTTTATGCTTTCAATAGTTTGAAACCCGTGTATTCATTTCCGCGAAATGTTCTTTTTCCTAACTGACCTTTTGCTGTAAAAGGCTTTTTTTGTTTGGTGGTCGTTTCAAAAGTAATTGTTTTACCCGCTAATAAATCTGCTATTTCCGTCTCAGTGAATGTATGGTTCCCCCAAGTTTTTGCAAAATGCACTTCTTGCCCCTTAAAGATTCCTGTCACTTGTTCCGCTTTTGGCTTCGCTTTGACTTTACGTTTCTTTGGTGGTGGTCCAAGACGTTGGGTCAGATTGGCAACATTCGCTTCCATTTGTGGCATATCGTGGGCAATCACCTGCGTCACGGAATCCAATAGCTGCGCCATCGGCATCTTAAATTGTTCCACTTCGTCCATCATCTCAAAAAGCCGTTTCGTTATTTTAGGCGAGGCAATCCACGTATTTTCTACCATTATCGCTGAGATGTTTCCGGTTTGAGTCGGCGTTAATTTACCCCGTGACTCGTTTAGCATCCCCTTTGTACCTTGACTCATATCGGACAAAGTTGAGACACGGGTCGCCCCAGTCCCCACATTATTCTTTTCCAAGAAAGCCATAATCCATTTAGTTGTTGGCGTTTGTGGTTTGGGATTCTTTCCCTCAGCTAACTCTGGTTGGGCCGTCGGCCCCAAGGTCGCACTTTGACTCTCTGTATCATCCGTCTCAACATTAAAGATTGCCTTATAATTCAACGCAATCGGCACATTAAAAGCTGTCTTAAAATCAGGATAGTCTAATAAATCTGCTGTCACGTGATCATAAACATAGTCTTCCGCCAGCATCGCCAAATAGTTCTTAGCTAACGTCGTATAAATCTGGCGCGCACCAGGGCCATACTTCTCCAGCTGATCCAGTGAAACCGGTACCTTAGTCCCTGGTCGGTTAGCCCCGTGACTCCCCTGTGGCTTCACATGGGTTTTACGTGGTTGGCGATGACTTAGCAGTTGGCGATCAACTTGAACTAAATCCGCAATCTGATCAACTGCCGGCAAAAGTTCATTGAATTGTTCAGGAGTTACATTGCGATCCTCGGTACGCGGATAAGAAACATATTGTGCTTCATACAGCTTTTGATACGTGCTCAAAACCTGCTTTGCCGATAAACCTTGAGGCGCAAGTAGTGCTGCCAACCCTGCCAAATCGATTAATTTAGGTGGCGCTTGGCGTTTCGTCGTGTGTTTCTCATTGGCTACGGCACTCTCATGGTAAGTTGCCACGTCAGCTTCACCTTCACTGCGTTGCGCGTGCCGCCATGCAATTTGCTCAGCTTTAGGATCCACCTTACGCGCAAAGACATGCCCCGCGGGATCTTTAAACTTTACTTCATAATAAGGCACTGGGACATAGGCATTAATCTTTTGCCATTGCTCATAAATTTTCCAAATGATAACAGACTTTAAACGCCCTTCTCGGGCTACAACAGCATAGCCGGCCCCTTTCACTAAAGTTGTCGCAATCCGAGTTAACTGCATCGACGCAAAATCCCATCGACTGCGACTCTCACCTTTAAGGTATGGGCCATATTGCCATTTATCGGCAATAGGGACTAACTGACGCATTGCCTGTTGAATTGATTGCGGCGTTTCATCCATAAAGTTAGCTCGAAGAACTGCCCCTTGCCACTTCATTGCATCAATTGCTTCAAAGGCAAGTAAATCACCTTCACCGGATGGATCTGTATCAGTCGCAATAATAATGCCATCGTAGCCTTGTTTAAGTTCTGCTTTAATTTGATCAAGCAATTGCTTATTTGTTGTTCCTTTTGTTCGGGTACGAATATAGGTCCTTTGCCAATTCAAATCATTGAGTTGCCAAGGCATATCGGCTAACTTCCATGATTTATATTTTTTGGCTAACGTTTCAGGAACCATCTCCTCTGGCTCCCGAAAAGTCATGAGATGTCCGCGTAGGTTCATAATCCGGTAATCAAAATCAGCGAAATGTCCTGCCGAACCTCCTAATGCCTTTGCAAAATTTTTAGCTGCTGACGGTTTTTCCGCCAGAATAAGATATTTAGGCATCTTCAACATCCTTTTTCATTTATTCTGATTGTACTCTTATGCATTCATATACGTTTTGTAGTTTTCGAAGTGCCTCACACAGAGCATAATCCAAATCAGCCGTCCCAAAGCGAGGGTCCCCTTTTGCAATTCTAAGACCAACTGAAAATTCGGTATGCTTTTTCTGCCCGAATTGCATCACGGTACGTTCAAAATTGGTGGCATCCAAAGATATGACCGCAGGTTCCATATGGTTTGGGCTAATAACAAAGTTTTGTGGCAAATCTAAAAAATGGCTTTGTTGCGCCTGGATACGTTCAGTCCACAAGGCTTGCTGCGTTGCATCCTGCTTCAAATTCTCTAAAAAGCTTAAATATAAATACAAACAATCATCCCAAAGCCCTAATTCAAAATGTGGTAGCATCTTGTACCCACGCTTATTTGGGGCAAATGCCACCCAGGTATTGTCTGGTGGATAAACTGTTCGGCGCAAATGTTTAGCAACATGCGCATACCACGCTTGGCCATCCTCTTCTAAAATTGGCAAAGCCAATTTAGCAAAGTCCTCAAATTTTGGATCAATTTGTTGTTGGATAAGTTGCATGCGTTCAGCTAAAGTTGGCGCCTCAAATATCCTAAAATCTTGATTATTAAACATCACTAATCCCCCGTTTCACCTGCATCGGATTTTGCAAATTTAATATGCAACGTCTGCGCCGCTTTCATCACATTCAAATTCAAAATAGCCTTGGCGTCGTCACCGTTTTCAACTCCTTTCGGAGAAAGCGGTCCATTAACTTGAATATGAATCCCTTGATTGACAACTTCCGGAATTTTAACTTGATATTCCATATGTTTAGCCATGAATCGCTCGTCTTTTGACAAGAAATCCAGAATGCGTTGTCGTAACGCACTGACTTGTTCGTCGGAAGTCGTAACATCTAGATAGTAATCCAATGTAATACGTGGCATGTCGACTCGACTGTCATTCGTGATCGGCTCATTAGCTAAAGTTGAGTTAGGCACAACTTGCAAGGCGCCTGTTGCCGTCCGCAGCTTGGTCGAACGAAAGGTAATGTCTTCAACTGTCCCTTGAATTGAAGGCGATTCGATTTTATCGCCAATGGAAAATGATTGTTCGCCAATGATGACCGCGCCCCCCAAGAAGTTTTTAATCTGGTCTTGGGCCGCCATTGAAACGGCAAGTCCCGTCAATCCAACGCCAGCAAATAATCCACTAATATTAATTTGCCAAGTTTCAAGAATGGCAAAGATAATGACCACTACCATTAAAATCTGTAAAAGCGTGGTCAAAAATGAACGCATAATCGCACTTAATTCAAAACGCTTATGCTTTCCAGCCTTCGTCACAGTCTCCATTAAAAGTGGAATCAGGTGATATAAAATCACGCCAAAACTTATCAAAATCCAGGTGCGTAACACCTGATTTGTGATAATCACCAGTCCACGTGGCGCTTGCAAATATGCAAACAACAAATTCATCCCCACTGTATATATAATCACCGTAATGGGACCTGCTAAAGCCTTAATGATCAACGGGGCTGATGTTGTAAAATGCTTAAAATGATGTTTTGACCACTTATTCATCACAAACCGCACACCATAATGACCGACTAATCCCATAATGATTAAACTCGCTACGGTAATTGCTAAGTTTTGCCAATCAAATGTCACTTCAATCCAATTTAAGATATTTTTGGTTTTCATCAGGTTCACGTGTCCTTTTTTGTTTACTTATATTGCATTGTACCAAACATTGCCAAAGGCAGTCGCCTGTGCTAAACTACATTTTATCAAAAATTAAATCAGCGCCACCGGGCGCATCACACGAAATGTCACACCGATACCATTAGGTCACAGAAGGTATCGCTGGGGGCATTTTTTATTTTGGAGGAATACACACATGGCATGGCTTTATTTAGGTTTGGCAGGAATTTTCGAGGTCGTTTGGGCAACCACCATGAAACTCAGTGACGGGTTTACCAAATGGCCATTTGTTTTAGCAACACTCCTCGGCATGGTGTTCAGCTTCGGGTTCTTAGCCCTGGCCACCAAGACACTCCCCTTAAGCACCGCCTACCCCGTTTGGACTGGCATTGGTGCTGTTGGCGCAATCTTAGCTGGGGTCATTATTTTTGGCGATTGCATCTCCCCTATCACTTGGGTCTTTGTCGTCTTGTTACTCATTAGTTTAGTTGGTATCAACATTACGCATAGTCACTAACTGAAAAAGCTAACCGGCTTCCACTGCTGTGGTTCCGGTTAGCTTTTTATTTAAGTAATTTTTCAATTTCAGGTTCAATATGTTCTGGTTCCGTTATTGGGGCATAGCGATGTACCAATTTACCAGATTGATCAATCAAGAACTTTGTATAATTCCACTTAATCATGCCATGGCCACTCATCTTTTTCAAATACACAAATAGTGGCGTTGTATCAGGCCCGTTGACTGCAACACGTTGTGTCATGGGAAAAGTGACACCATAGTGTATTTGACAGTAATTTGCGGTTTGAGAATCAGTAGCCAATTCATTTTTAAATTGATTTGATGGCAATCCAATCACCACTAGCCCCTTAGCATAATATTTTTCGTACAAAGCCTGCAGCCCATTTAATTGTCCAGCTAAACCACACTTACTAGCCGTATTCACAATCAACAATATCTTTCCTTTATAATCAGCTAGGTCTAATTTAGAGCCATCCATCTCATCCAACTTAAAATCATAAATTTGTGTCATGTTGTTTCCTCCTAGGAAGTGCTACTTATATTTAAAATCGCAGCTTTCAATATGGTCATTAACCATGCCAATCGCTTGTAAAAATGCGTAAGTTGTTGTTGGCCCAACAAATTTAAACCCGCGTTTTTTCAAATCACGACTAATTTTTATAGCCAAAGGTGTTATCGCGGGGACCTCATCGGCCTGTTGCCAGTGATTCACGATAGGCGTGCCGTCTACAAACTGCCAGATATAGGCCGAGAAATCAACTGGGGCTGCATCCATCGCTACAAACCGTTGGGCATTATTAATCACCGCTTCAATTTTCTGACGGTGTCGAATAATTGAGGCATCTTGCACAAGTTCATCGACTCGCGCTTGATCGTACTGTGCCACCTGAGTATAGTCCCAATTTGAAAAAGCTAACTTAAAGTTATCACGTTTTTTCATAATTGTTTTCCATGAAAGACCTGCCTGCATCAACTCCAGTGTTAAGGCTTCAAACAATGACCGTTTTTCACATTGAGGCCAACCCCATTCTTCATCATGATATGTTTGATTTACGGGGTCACTTCCCCAGTCACATCTGACAACCATTATTGGCACCATCCTTAATTTACCGACTTCCAAGTACGCTTTCACTCAGATTGATTCTTCATAATATATGCCCATTCGCTAGTAATTTCAAGCTATATATTATAGAATCCTAATAATACTTAACCTTTTTCAAGCGAAAGATAGCGAGGAACAGCCATGCAAAATATGCTATTCGACTTCGACGGGACGTTAGCAAATTCAGGCGCGACAGTCGCATTAGCTACACAAGCGGCTTTTAGGGTTTTGTCCCTTCCCGAACCAAGTCACGATACAATTGCTTACTACATGGGGATTCCAATTGAAACCTCTTTTAAAGCAATGGCCCCTGAGCACGATTTTACAACCGCAGAATACGATCGGTTATTATCCAGCTTTCGCGAACATGCTCAGTCACTTGAACGGACTCAGGTCACACTCTTCCCCGACATCAGTGCTGTTTTAACTCATTTAAAACAGGATGGTCGCCAACTTTTCATCGTGACTAGCAAACCAACACACACACTCAATCGAAATCTCAAACGATTAAATATCGCGCATTTTTTTACTGATTGCATTGGTTCTGACCAAGTTACCCACTATAAACCGGCTCCCGATGGCATTTTAATATTGCTTGATCGATACCACCTCGATCCAAAACAAACCGTCATGGTCGGGGATGCAACCCATGACTTACAAATGGGCAAAGCCGCAGGCGTCAAAACAGCCGCCGTCACTTGGGGTGCCCACACCACGGCAGCCTTGCAATCTGAAAAACCTGATTGGCTTTGCCAAACCGCCCTCGAACTCACACAGCTATAAATAAAAAAATGCTTACTTTTCAGTAAGCATTTTTGTTTATTTTATTAATTTAAGACATTAATGGAAAACCATGCCCCCATCAACAACTAGTGTTTGACCAGTCATATAGTTAGAATCTGGCCCAGCTAAGAAGGCAACACCGGCAGCAACATCCTCAGGTTCTGACAATCGTCCTAAGGCGATACCGTCAGAGAATTGCTTCAAGCCCCATTCGTCTGACTCACCCGCCTCTTGGGCAACATCATGTGCAATTCCCATCATCATCGGTGTCTTCACAATTCCTGGCGCAAAGGCATTCACCGTAATACCTAGTGGCGCTAACTCTTTGGCTGTCGTTTGTGTAATCCCACGAATCGCAAACTTTGTTGATCCATACACGGTTAGATTTGGATTACCTTCAATTCCGGCTTGAGAACTGGCGTTAATAATCTTACCGCCATGCCCCAACTTTTTAAAAGCTTCGGTTGCCGCTTGAATCCCCCAAACGGTTCCGTTGATATTGATTTTATCTGCTAACTCAAGTGTCTTTTCATCAACATCTAGAATGGGTTGTGAAGGCGCAACACCGGCATTGTTAATTAATACTGTTAAATCACCAAAATGTGCGACAGTCTTCTCAATGGCATCGAAAACTTGATCACGCTTCGCAACGTTAACTTCGACCGCAAACGCTGTATCAGGTTTTTGATGATTAATCTCATCTGCCACTTTTTGTGCGGTATCCAAATTTAAATCCGCAATCTCTACTTTGAAATCGTCCTGAACCAAACGCTTCGCAATGGCTTCACCAATTCCTTGACCTGCTCCAGTAATAAATGCAACTTCTGTCATGTTCTCGCTCCATTTCTTTTGTGCTGTCTTGCTGGCTACACCATCATTATACGCTTTTAATTTCACAAAAAAAGGACACCCCCTTGAGCGTCCTTTCTCGTTATACATACTTCTTATAAATTTCGAGCATCGCTGCATCCACAGATGAAGCGTCAAACTGCATGAGTTCAGCGCGATGTTTCTCTAAATCAGGCTTTCTTTGATTTCGGTATACCTGTTCAATCGACTGAGCAATTGCATCAACATCAGTCACGTCAACTAGCAACCCTAAATCTTCAGAGGTGAGATAATCCGCCATTCCCGTATTTTGAGATCCAATCACATAGTTACCATCGACCAGTGACTCAAGACCACCTAAGCCAAGCCCCTCTCTTAATGAAGGGAAAACATTCAAATCAGCGGCATAATGAATATTGGTAATATCAGAACGGTAACCCAAAAATTGAACTTGTGATTCTAATCCCAACTCTGCAACCTTTGCTTCAAGCATAGCCAAATTTGGTCCCACACCTGCTATCAACAATTGTAATTGTGGATTATCCAGTTTAGCCATGGCTTCTAGGACCACAATTTGATTTTTATTGTCATTGAGTTCACCAATTGTGGTTAACACATAATCAGAATCAGATAGTCCTAATTCAGTACGGATTTCCGTACGGATTGCTTGTTTTTGGACAGCAGAAACTGCCAAAGCACCTGCAACATCAATCCCAACGCCCGCAATATAATCGACTGTCGGCTTTTTAAAATTTTTCTTTGCCAAACGATAATCACGATGGTTAATGGTAATCAATTCATTAGTCCAGTAACTAAAAGCTTTTTCTACTGGATAAAATACCCAGTTTTTCTTAGGACCCCCACTAAAGAATTGGAAGCCGTGTGCTGTATACAATGCAGGAACTTTGAACTTATGAGCAACATAGCGCCCAATTATACCACCAAGTGGTGAGTGACAATGCACGAATGCCCAATCACTACTTGGACCGTCATTGAAGACCTGCTTTAACGCCTTGGCTGATGCCCGATTTCCCTTAATACTGCCAATCCCACGTTCAAAGGGAATTTGATGGATAACAGCGCCAATCTCATCAAGCCAATTAAGTAACTTATTTGTCTCATCCTCATCCATAGAACCATAATCGATAAAATCACTGGCAACATGGACTTCCATGCCTAATGATTGTGTCATCAAAATGTTTCGAATATTGAATTGTTGAATCATATTCGCTTTAGCAGCGATAAAAAGCACTTTTTTCATGTACAGCTCCCTATTTCATGTCTGATGTTTGGACAAGGTGAGTAATCGTATCAAGTAATGGCTTGTATTTGGCACCGACATCAAATTCAGGCACAGCTCCATCAATAATCGTATCAAAGGCTTGTTTAACCTCAGCAACCACATCCTGATTTTGGTCACTTTGTTCAAAGAAGCGGATATTTTGATAATCAGATAACCAATCATTATATTCGTTTTTAACCTTAGAGTTGTAATTATCAAAAACAATTGCGGGTGTTCCGGTAATCACAGAAAAAATCATACCATGTAGGCGATCCGTGACAACTAAACTAGCTGATTGGAATTCTGCAATCTTCTTTTGTACAGCCGCATCACGAGTAAACTTATCTAAAGCAACACCGATATCAGTATCGGTATCTTTAACCACATATCCTTCATTTTCGATATGTTGGCGCAATTGTTCCACTAATGTATCATCCAATTCTTTCTCTACATCAGCACGCAAAGCAAATAGCACGCCACTCTTTTGTGCGTCAACACGTTCATTCAATGACAGCACAATATCCGGCACCAATTGAATGTTGTTCTCTGGAAAAATTTGTTTAAGTTTGTCTTCACTGACATGATCGCGGGCAAACAAATAAAAGTGCTCTTTTTGTTGCTTATAAATACTTTGCGAAACGCGACCATCAAATCCCATCTGATCCAGATTACGAAAAGTTACCGATTGTGGTAATTGAACTACTGGATTCTCTGTAAATGTGTTAATTAATTTGCGTCGCACATTTTCCGCATCGTAGTATATGTCACCAATATTACCACCTGCTTGTATAAAAATAATATCATTTGATTTAATGTGGTCGCGTAGATATTTAACGCCAGCTAATGTCTCATTAATTTGAAATTCAACCACTGGGTTATTAAAATGATCCTGCAAAAAGCGTGACTGCGCCATTGCGATGGCTTGGTCACCCAAGTTACCACTAATAGGCGTTCCAAAGATATAAAAGACACCGTCGTTAGCTCCTTCTGGTACCTCGACATCGAGTTTAGTCGAAAAAGTTTCAAACATACGGTAGTGATATTTAATATAGTTATAACGACTTGCTAAAAAGTTTGTCATTTCAGGTGATAACACACTTTTGATTACTTTTTTTAATTGACTCATGTTCTTATCCTTTTTTTCTTAGAAGCATTGTCCTTACGTTCAATAAGGTAACCAGCACCAACAAAACGACTAAACTAATATAGCGAACCGGTACCTCTGGAATATAGTTTGCTGCAATCATTGCAAAAACGATACTGAGCGAAGTCAACGTCGTTAATAAATTCACTTTAATTGGAACAAGCTTTTTAGTTTTTACAATACGAATCCACAATACCAGCGCAAAGCCAAGCATTGAACCCAGTCCAGCTCCTTGAACACCAAAGATGGGAATCAAGATTACTGAGAAAACTAAATTAGCAATTAATCCAATAAATGTTGTCGTCATAATATCACGTGTTTGTTTTGCCGCAATATATGTTGTCCCGACGAAAGCTGATAGATTTGAGAAAACAGCAGATACAAGTAGAAAACCAATGTTTTGCCATGCATCGTAATACGAGGCTTGTACAATAACCCCCATCAGTGGTCGTAAGACCAGTAAAGCGAGCGCAACAACAACAATCAACCAACTAAATAATTTAGCAAAGGTTTCTGAATAAAATTCACTCGCGTCCTCGGATTTGAATTCATCAACTGCGGATATTTGCCAAGCTTGACTGAAAATACCATAGAAAATCGTAACCAACGCTGGTACTTTTGATGCCACAGCGTACAACCCATTCCCAGAAGCTCCTACAAAAATTAGAATGAAGAATTTGGCAGCATCTTGTGTAAACCACCACGCAAAGGCATTCGGGATTAAAGGAACACTATACATCAATAGTTCGCGCATAATAGGCTTTTTAATCTTGGCAATCTTAATTTGACGGTAACACTTCGAACAGACCACCATTAAGAAAATGGTAATGATTGCGCTTAAAATATAACCAATAATAAATCCAGTAACATGCGTTGGACCATATATAATCCCAAATGCCGTTAGTAAGGCATTTAATGCCGTAAAGATTAAACTAAAGACGATAAACAAGCGAATTAATCCCGTTCCACGGAAATAGTTCAAAAATAGCATCACAAAAACGTTAGCCATCACCATCACTGCTATAAAGAGTAAATTAGGTCGACCTGTGATGATATAGAACAATCCGGAAGCGAATACGAAAGCAACCGTTCCAAAGAGGGTCAGCGCAACACCATTACTTAAAACAGTATCACTATCGTATTCGTCATCAAGCGTGAATCGAAAAACGGCATCAGCAATACTGAACCCAACAATAGGTGCCAACATATTAATCGTTGTAATGAACAAATCGACAGACCCATATTGACTTTTTGTCATCAAGTAGGTGTAGATTGGCACCATTAAAATGTTAATCAGCTTTGTCCCAATACTGCCAATCGCAAAAATTAAGGTATTATTCAATAATTTTTTATTCTTATTCATGACTCCACCTGACTGACTAATTTAGGATATATGGAATAATATCACCATTATTTCGTGCTAATTGGTATGTAAACTGGATGAGCGTTAAGCCAAACAAAATCGCAAAGACTATGATTCGACCAACTTTGCGATTAGTAAAGAGTCGGTCCATAACCTCTGGCAAATCAGCAAAAATATAAATTCCAAAAATTGTAAAATAGGTTAGACCACGCTGCAAGAGAATCACATTTCCTAGCAACACACTAACAACTGTTCCAACGAAATACAATGTCGCCACATTGCGTTGTAAATCAGTAAAAGGTGATTGTGTCGCAAATTTAAAATAGATATATGCAATCAAAACTAGCAATAGGAAAATATTGAAGAAAATGATCAACCCACTCCCCTGCGTTGATTGATTCAAACTACTAACATTTGTTGCATTCGAATAAATATCAAATCCTGGAATTAAATTGACAATTGTATTCGAGAATTTCGCATAAGATAATGAAAAAATAACTGCGAAAACTGTCAATATTCCAATCCAAAACTTATTCCACTTAATCCATGAGACGCCTAGATATACTAGTCCCAACAATGCTGTCGCATGAAATCCCACGCCAATTAAGGTCAGTGCGAGATACCGCATGTACTTTTTATCCATCAAATACATGAAACCATTCAATACCAGTCCTAATGCAATATACTGACGAGCAATATTAAAACTAGGCAAATAAAAGTTCAGAGAAATAAAGAAGAAGGTTGTGTATAAGGGGTTAGCTGGCAACCGATAAATAAATAGTCCGAACAATAATGCAATCAAAAGTGCATTGGCCGCTGTGATTGCGTGCGGATCGGAACTGATGGCTTTCACCATTGTCGAAAAGATACTAAATGCTGGAGATTTTTCACTAAATACGTTTCCCGTATTGGAAAAAATTGTTTCATAAGTAAGCGTGTCTGTTCCAACTGTATTTGCTCTCATTGCAGCAAAAGTCCCTAAAAATGCAAAGCTGAAAAAGACAAACGCCCGCCGACTACTAAAATATTGGTTATTTGTAACTAAATAAATGATTCCGATAACCGGAAATAACATGAAATAAATTGCCATGGTGCCCCCTAGAAGTTACTTACGATTTACATTGCGTTGTCCCAATTTTTTAAAAATGTTTTTGCCTAGGAAAGTCGTCCACGCAGCAAAAAGCGTTTTAAATCGTAATTGGAAATTAAATAAGAAATGGTAACGGTATGACTTCATTAATGACCAAATCTTTTTTTCTTGCTGTTCATAGGTCGTATTGTCGGCCGGCATTTGTAACAACAAACTGGCCAGCGTACTAAAGGCCCTTGCATACGCAAAACTAAGTACTTTAGGTCGATGTGCTTTAACATAGTCGATCATCGCCTCACTCAATTCCACGCCATCCATTTTTTTAGCAGTAAAGGTTCCGGCACTAATACTTGATTGCCGCAATCGATAAGCATAGTCAGCCGCATCAATAAAAGCCACCTGGTTGGCGTGATCAATCAATTGCACAGTCGTGTAAAAGTCTTCATACAACTTTCCAAATGGATATTGAATATCTGTAAATAAATCGCGATTATAGAGTTTCGCCCACGCACTCACTTCAAATTTTTTTTGAGAAAGCACTGTTTCCAAGGCTTGATCCGCATCTTGCAAAAAGATATCACCACTATATGCTGGAGGTGTCACTGTATCTACATGTTCATCATCCTGAATCGTAAAGAAACGTGCAATTGCTATTTCAGCGCCCTTTTCTTTAGCCGCAACCAAATGTGCCAAATAATCTGCCGTCACTTCATCATCGCCATCAATGAAGTTAATCCATTCACCGGTAGCATATTGCATGCCAAAATTTCTGGCATCTGACAGACCACCGTTATCCTTGCGATAGTAATGTACACGCTCATCTTGATCGGCAAACGCCTTGGCGATTTCGCCTGATTGATCAGTTGATCCATCATCAATCAAAAGTAATTCAAATTCTGTATATGTCTGTTTTAAAATAGATATGATAATTTTTTCTATGTATGCCTCAACATTATAGATTGGCACAATAATCGAAATTAATGTCATCTTTTGCATCCTCTCATTTTAGATACTACACTATATATATTATTATCAACTTACTTGTATTTTCGAAACCTATCGAGAATTGCCTTTAAGAGCGGCCTTTCAATCGCTCACCTCCCGCAATCCCAATTCTCATCACACCTTACTATCATACATAATTTTTCCATATATTGCGATGCTTTTAAACTATATTATCTTTATTTAATAGTTCTTGCTTTATCCCCTCATTTTAGGTTATAATAATCTCATAGAAATCTAATTGCTCTGTAGTTCAGTTGGTAGAACGCCGCACTGTTAATGCGAGGGTCGCTGGTTCGAGTCCAGCTAGAGCAGTAAAAAAGACATCCACATGTTGTGGATGTCTTTTAATTTTGTTTGATCTTTTCAGATTCGAACAATGTGAAGATATAATTCCACGTTGGACGGACGACCAAGAAAAAGAGTGGAAAAATAATTGATAACTTAATTCCCCAACCTTGTAGGAAATTCGTTAAGATGGGGAATTCACCAATATTTTTCAAAATCGTTGTCACCAATGTAATCACCCCAGAATTAATTAGGATAATCAGGGCTGGAATAATCAAAAACTCACGGAAGTTCGCCTTAATGCGCCCTAGATAACGTCGTTCGATATTCTTCACTAATGGAATCGTGAAAAACTCCTTGAGGATAAACGCACCTGGAATGACAAATAAGAGCATTTCCAAGATAAACGTCACATCTTCTGCATTAATGCCGTACATTAAAAATGTGTTAATGGTAACCATCGATGTAACCATTGTTAAAAAGATTAAGTGACCTTTCAAAACTACCTTCTTTCATAAATGCTTTATGTATTTAAAAGCTCAGTGTTCACAAGCAACTTGTTGTGTACACTGAGCTTTTTTGACGATCAATTGTTTGATCAAATTTTTCAGTGCACTGTCTAGTGTACCGAAATTATGCGTATTTGGCAAATTAGATGTTACCTTAATCAGCTAAATAATCGTAAACCATATGTGGGCGAGGTAACGTCAAATCAGCCACAATATGTTGTGATTTCACAATCTCTCTAACCGGCAAATCAGCAACTGGTGCCATGACATGTTCAAAGAATTGCAACTTAGCTGGCGAATTCCAAGCCCCTTTAACTTCAACATCGGTAATTGTTGATTCCGTCATTTCTAGCACACGTGGCGTTGCATCGTAATTGCGCATAATATTAAGACGATAACTTGGCTTTGTAATCTCAGCCTTAGCTTCTTCTAAATCCATTGGGTAGTAATTATATGCCATAGTGGCTGTGGCAACAGGTAATCCGCTATACTCAAGCTTACCAACTAGGACATCATTATCTAAATAGATTGATGTATCAGCCAGTTTCTTTGGAAAAGCAGCTATTTCACGACCAGAAGCGATTGCTTCAGCATTGTTAACGTACATTGAAAGGTAGAACTCACCTTCTTGACCATTGAAGGTCACTGGAATTACTTGCCCGATTTCAGCATAGTCACCTAGTCCATCTGAATCTGGCATGTTAATGAATTCAAACTTAACCAAATCATCAATTGGTTCTAGTGGTTCAGGTAATACCTTCATCAAGGCATCATGATCAGTACGATAAGTAATGTTCATGAAGTCACGATTATGAAACTTAACCTTCGCTGCTGGAAAGGCTGGTGAATCAATTGGCGTTGTAATCTTTTTTAGTAAATCTGCCTTATTCATAATCATTACTCCTCCTATTTCAACATGTCCTTCAAAGTCGCAATGCTCTCATCAAAGACAGGAAGCTTACCCGTCTCTTCAGCCTTAGATACAGTTGATACAACAAAATCATTAAATGGTGTTTTAATGTCATGTTCTTCACCGGCTTTAACAATCACACCATTGATGTCGTGAACTTCTGTTTTGCGACCCTTTTCAAGATCTTGTAACATGCTGGCCTTAAGATCCTTGCTTGCTGCCATCATGCGGCGAACCAAAGCAATTTGGTCATCGGTAAAGCCATCAGCAGGCTTCTTAAAGTCATTTAGGTCGATACTACCCATCTTATCAAATGTCACATTATCAGCCTTTCCAGCTTCTAATCCTTCATTAATAATGTTCAAGGCCGCTAATACACCAACTTGATTATCAGCAACCGCCCCAAAGGTTGAATTAGTTGCTGCAGATAGCCCACTGAAAGCTGAGTTGATCAACAACTTTGACCACTTTGTACCAAGTAAGTTATTTGAAACGAACGTTCCCCCAACATTGTCCATGACCTTCTTAAGCGCCTCAATACGTGGCGTATCGGAACCATCTAACTCACCAATCTTAAAAGCAAATTCTTTAAAACGATCATAAACCGTTGTCAATTCTGATGAACCGGCACCTTGAGCTGTTGCACCAAATTCAACAGAACCCGCAACAACATTTTTTGCTGGAAGCTGCGTCAAAATATACTTTTCTGGGACACCATTTTGTAATGAGACCAACGTACCATCTTCATTCAAAATTGACTTGATTTTTGGTACAACAGAGTCATTGAAAACTTGCTTGGTCAATAAGAAAATAATATCAAATTTTCCATCAATATCATCAGGCGTTGAAGCCTTAACGGGAACTGTAATGTCTGTTGTTCCAACAACATGTGCACCCTTCGTATTTAATGTATCAACGTTCTCTTGCCAAACATCAATCAGCGTCACATCCAAGCCTGCCTTAGATAAAAAGGCTCCAATGATAGTTCCTAATGATCCTGCACCATATACTGCAATTCGCTTATTATCCATGTCAAACTACCCCTTTTATTTTGTTCGCTATAGCATTGATTTATCTACCGCTATAATGTAACGAGAAGTGTAGGCGCGGAAACTTAAACGAATAATAAAGTTTTTTAGATTTTTAAAATACACTTGAATAAGTTTAAATATTCACAAGGATAACTATACAGACGCGCTTGGCTACACGCAATCTAATCTTCTAACATTAAGCTTGAAAGCTGCCTCAATACCGTAAAATTACATTTTTTTTGCATAAAAACACACAAAGTCTTTTTAAATTCTTTATTTCACAAGCCTTCATGCAACCAAAAAATCCAAAATACGCTATAATGATAACCATTAATACGCAAAGGAGCACGACGATGGGTCAAACTAATTTATGTCAAAGTTGTGGTATGCCGATTGATTAGAACACGCCCGGTGGCACTAACGCTGATGGATCAATTTCAACCAAATACTGTACTTACTGTTACCAAAATGGTCAATTTACTGAAAACCTCCCATTTGATGATATGTATGCCAAAAATTATCAACGATTCTTGGATTCTGATATGAATCGCTTCCAAAAATTCATCCTTAAACGCATGTATACCAAAAAATTCATGCGCGGTTTAGATCGTTGGCAACAACATTAATAAAAAAGGTTAACCACTTCGCTAATTGTGGTTAACCTTTTTATTTTTGTTTTTTTATCCGGATTTCGCGTCGACGTTGCCACTTAAGCAGTTTAGAGGTTGTTGTTAATGCAACTGATAACAGAATATTAACTAGGGTCAGCACCAAAAATGTTTTTGGAATATTCGATCCAGTAAATTGAATCATTAAAGTCGTTAATGTTGTAAAGACTGTTATAAGGCTTAAAACGCCTAAAGGCAATTCGTAGTTTCCACGTAAATGCAACAGGCGATGCGCACCATAAAGGATACCAACACTTGTGACAATGAAGCCAATATAGGTCATCAAGAACCACCAGATAAATTCAGACGGGTCCTTTTTTGCAAAGGCCAACATGTCATCTGCCGCCGTATATGAAATAACAACTCCAAATATCTCTACCAGTAGATAGATAACTACCAACCAGACTAAGGGTGGAAAAACAATCCGCCAAATTTTACGCAACCTCTTGGTCCACCCACCTCTCATCGGCCATGCTCACTATCTGGTAGTTTATTATTTTGGGTTTGATAACGCTTATACAAAATAATCGCAATCACTAAAATTAAAATGGCGCCGCACAGCAAGAGTGTTTTTAAGGCATTGTCATGATATACCAAAATTGATCGGATAATTGCCGTCACAGCCACATAAAGATAATCCTCAAAATGTATATTCGCATTACTTGAGAAGTAGTCTTTAATAATCACCAAGAACTCCAAAAACAAAAAAGCGGACAGAATATTTTTTGAAATATCTGTAAAGTCTTCATGCGTTAAATGCTGAAACAACGGTAAAACCAATTCATAAATACTTAAGGCAAAATAGGCAGCAATGACCAGCCCAAAAATCATCATAAAAACCATGATGACGTACTCATAGCCTTTCGTAATACGCTTTAAATTCTTTTCACTCATGTTTCGGACTACCTCTCATTAAGTTATCGCTACGCATGTGCCCGCAAAATCGCAAACACTATGTTTCTTTATTGAATAAGTTTTTAAATAAATCTTGTAGAAATGGGACATTTTCATTTTCAAAAATTACTAATGGAAAAGCCTCAGCGGCACTCGTTAGTTGCCAGCCCTCTGGCGCCTTAATTTTATCATAGTCTGCGGCAAAGGCAGCTTCATCCCCATATCCTGCTTGTTGATTTTTAACATGCCCACTAATTTTAACATCATCACTGGATTTGACAATATAATCCCAACCCAGCTGCGCAAACATTGCCTTGGCTTCACCAATAGCAGGTTCAACTTCCATTTTCGTTTCCTCGACCTTCATTTCTTAACAATTCCCTATTATAACAAAAGTCATGCTTTGCGTGTACAAAGCTCAATTTACAAAAAAAGAATGAATCCCTAGATTCATTCTTTTACTTTTTGGTATTTTTTGACTGCCATGTTACTTTATTGTGCTTATCAATTGCGATGTCTAAGTCTTGGTCATTTTGGTTCAATAAATACGTAATTGCCTGACGATCGGATTTACTGGAAAAGGTATCAGCGGGTAACGTCATTTCATTAAAATACTGACCATATTGTTCACGAATTAGTGCCATGACTCTGCCTGCTTGTTCAATCTGCGCCTGTGTTATCTTAACTGCCATACGCCGTACCTCGCCTTTCTTTTGCCCCTATCACAATCGCTTACTTATGGTGATTGCTCCATTTTGTGATGCACCACTGAATGAGCCACAAACAAAGCATCACAAATGCAGTTGGTCCAATTATCAAAACTAAAAAGTTTCCATCTACAAAAATATGCCCATACCACAATTGGATGATCATCCTTATTGCAATCACAATTCCTAATGCAATTATACCTAACTGACACCATTTTTTCATGCTTAGTACCTCTTTATCCATCAGCTTATACGTAGTACTTTAACGTAAGCTAAAAGGATTCAGGTTCTCATTCAGTTCTATTAAAAAATAATTGTTCCAAACCTTCCTGGTTGGACAATCATTTGAAAAAGCATTTAATTAATTATCAATGTTTGATAGCTCATCATCCAAGGCTCCCGCGAGGTTTGCAATGAACTTCTGAACATTTTCCTCATCTTGTTCGGCATCATAGGGATCGTTGTTTGAAGATAGCAACAATGTTTCTTTGTTAATAAATAGAATGGTCTGCTTAATATCACTCATCTTATTAGATAAGTCATAGAATGAATCCACACCTTGGATAATACTTAGTAGCGCACCAGCCAATGAAACAAAAATCAACAATTTAATGTTGTGTGATGACATTGAAACCAGTACAGGAATTGAAGAAGATAAGATAATACGTGTCAAATTACTAATTGAAGAATATCGTTGGTATTTTTTCAAAGTCATTTCTAAACGACTCGTTGTGGTATTAGCACGTTCAATAATGTCTTCTTTGGTTGGAATTGTTTCATTCATTTTAAGCACCCCTTTTATTGTTATCACATATCATCTGCTTTATTAATCATTAAAGATATTACCACATGTTATTACTATATGAAAACAACTTTAGGCTATCCTTTTTTTATTTAAATCGTCAATTCTGCACTCTCTTTAATCATGTTTATTAATTCATTGACGGTTAAATCCGTTGCATTGACGTAAACCGTATTCCAATGTTCTTTATTCATATGAAAACCTGGCTCTACTCCCCTGATAAGACGCATTTGTTGCCCATGTTCAATTGTTAATTTAAGATCAATCAACAGCTCATCATCCTTTTCAAAGACCATCGCGATGATTTTATCATTACTTTGATGCTTAACGACATGCCAAATAATTTTTTCATGTCGGGTTGGTTTATTAAATGGAAAACATTCGTATCCATCAGTATGATCTACGACCAGTTCTACTAACTCTGCTAGTTGCATCGACTTTCCTGCCTCACTTTTATTGCGAATAAAAAGCCGACTTTTATCAAAGTCGGCTCTAGAGTGGAGTCGAGGGGATTCGAACCCCTGTCCTACTATCTCGCTACTAATACCTCTACGCTCATAGTCATGCATTTTAAATTTCACAAGTTGCACGCCGCATCACAAAGCGATCAACTTGCTAGATTGATTATCCTCTTCTGCACATCCCCAATCGGAGAACATACAGCGCAGATTACTAAATTATTAAACCGTTAACATATCGGCAATCACAATGTGCAACGATCACGCGTGCTGTGTTTTAGGCAGCGACGGCGTAGTTATTTGAATTGTTTGCAGTTAATTCAACTGAGTGGTTTATAGGGACACAACCCCTAAGCGCCATACTAGCTCGAACAATACTAGTCGATTCCAAAACGACCCCGTAAATATCTGCTATCTTTCCATTATAACAGAACGACAGCAGATATTAAATTGTAAAACGTTTTAAACAAAAATTCGTTTTATTTCCCTAAAAAAACAATTGTCTTTTAAATATAGTTCGTTTATAATCAACTATTGGTGGTTTAAATCACCTACTAAAACACAAAACACGAACATTAAACGAGGTGTGGACATTATGCCAGAGTCAAACGTATTCGATTACGAAGATATTCAACTTATTCCGAAAAAGTGTGTGATTAAGAGCCGTAATGAGGCTGACACAACCATTCAATTTGGTGACCGTACCTTTAAGTTACCTGTGGTTCCTGCTAATATGCAAACTGTGATTAATGAAAAGTTAGCGATTGAACTTGGTCTAGCGGGTTACTTTTATGTGATGCACCGTTTTGAACCAGAAACACGTGCGCAATTTATTAAAGATGCACATGCCGCTGGAACATTTGCCTCAATTTCCGTTGGGGTTAAGGATGACGAACACGCATTCATCGATCAATTAGCTGCGGAAAACAATATTCCCGAATACGTGACCATCGATATCGCGCACGGTTACAGCGATACGGTTATTGACATGATTAAGTACCTAAAAAACAAGTTGCCAGAGTCATTCGTGATTGCCGGTAACGTCGCTACGCCTGATGCTGTGACAGCATTAGAAGACGCTGGTGCCGACGCAACGAAGGTTGGGGTCGGTCCTGGAATGTCTTGCATTACGAAGTTGAAGACTGGATTTGGAACTGGTGGTTGGCAATTAGCTGCCATTCAACAATGTGCCGCCGTTGCTAAAAAGCCAATCGTCGCTGACGGTGGTATCCGTTACAATGGTGATATTGCCAAGTCAATCGCCTTTGGTGCTAGCATGGTTATGATTGGTTCAATGTTTGCCGGTCACGAAGAAGGTCCCGGTGAAGTGCTTGAAATGGATGGCGCTAAGTACAAGACTTACTTCGGTTCAGCCTCACAATTCCAAAAGGGCGAATACCGTAACGTCGAAGGTAAGAAGCTCTTCGTCCCATTGCGCGGTAGCATTTATGATACTTTGCGTGAAATGCAAGAAGATTTACAATCAGCAATCTCATATGCAGGTGGTCGCGAGTTGCACGACTTAACTAAGGTTGATTCAGTTATTGTTCGTAATACCATCACTAACGGTGACAATCGATAATAAACGAAAGCGGATTAGGCACACTGGCCTAATCCGCTTTTCTTATTTAATATGCTGAGCGATTTCGTTTAGTCGGCGCCGTAATGTTTTACGGTGCATGCTTAATAGCTGACTGCGCTCACGCAGCGTTAGATCAGGAAAATCTAACACGTTTTGATAAATAGCTTGGAGTTGGTACGGCGTTTTAGCCTTTAACGTGCGCCAAACCTCCATATAACAATCTGAATACGTTTCCCCATCAATGTCTGCTGATGGCTCATAACGCGCTTGATGCTGCCATTCCTTGCGTTGCAAGTCGCGTAGGCGCCAAAGTAACAGTCGAAACAGCTGCTTGTTAGCTTTCGGCGCTAAATCGTGTTGCTTTTGTAATTGCTCCCAAATAATTAATAAGAGTTCTTGAAAATAATCATCGTATTGGTTGTCGGCACGCGTTAATCCACTAGCTTTTAACACGCCCCCCACTAAACGTTCGAATTCATGTAATTCCGTCATTCCTGCGACCCCATTTTATTTAATCAGATTCGCTTATGCCGCTGTTGCATGTTGGCGTAATCTAAATCGCATTCAGGTTATGTTCTACAACATCCAGCCGCACAGACGCTGTTCGAGTACTACGAAGACTGATTGAGTCATTTATACCCGTCGTGCACGGCATAAGTCAATCTTAGTTGTTTCAATCTTTATCACATCCACAAAAAAAGACCCCCAGCGCGAATGGGAGCCTTTTCTTTCAAACATGCAGATGTCTCAAATATTTTTTTATAATTAACTCTACAACATTTTGAATAGTTCTATTATAGCTTATTTTTCGTGAAAAAACCAAAGGAATGTTAGAGCTCAATTAAAACTCGGTCACTCAATTGAGTTGAGGCATATGCTGCTTCAACTCGTTTTACCTTGGGCCAGAGAACCTGTCCCTTAGCGTCAGTCAACCACTTACAAGCAGCCAGCGCTTTCAAAGCTTGCTTCAACGTTTCGGGCGTTAATTGATCATCAGCATGATTCAACTTCCACGTGAATTTCTTATCGCCATGTTCTGTATCAAGAATAAAATGAATATTTAATTGCTTCATAACACGCTCCTATTTCACCAAAGTTTGCTTGGTCGTTACAATACGATGCACAAAATTTTCTCGTCCTAATTTTTCAAAAATACGACCTAAGGCCAGTAAATCTTCAAACGATGTATTCGGCAATGCGTAGATGTTACGTGCAATTGGTTCCGTTACCTCTTCTGCATGCACTGTCGTTGGCGAACCAATGTATTGCACTCGCATAACTGGGGCTAACTGCTTCAACTTCATAATTCTTTCCTCCGTAAATGTCATGTTGTACGCGTACATGCCATAAACGAAATAAATCCACAGATGGGGACAAAAAAACAGACATTCAAATTGAATGTCTGTTTTTAAAAGTTTATTTAGCGTATTCGACAGCCCGTGATTCACGGATAACTGTAACTTTAATATGCCCTGGATAATCCAAATCTTTTTCAATTTCTTGTGCAATATCATGTGACAAGACTGTTGCTTCCAAATCGGAAATAACAGCTGGTTCAACGATAACACGTACTTCACGTCCCGCTTGAATGGCAAATGATTTCTCAACACCACTAAAGCTATTCGCAATTGTTTCTAATTGCTTCAAACGTTGTACATAATTTTCAAGAGATTCAGAACGTGCTCCGGGACGAGCAGCTGAGATTGAATCTGCAGCTGCGACAAGTTCAGCAATCACGCTTTCAGGTTCAACGTCACCGTGGTGGGATGCAATTGCATTTATCACCTCAGGACGTTCGTGGTACTTGGTTGCAATTTCAACACCCAATTCCACGTGTGAACCATCAACATCATGATCAACGGCCTTACCAATATCGTGTAGTAACCCTGCGCGCTTTGCAAGCGTAATATCTTCACCTAACTCAGCCGCCAACAGACCAGTTAGTTTTGCAACTTCGATTGAATGGACAAGAACATTTTGACCGTAACTCGTACGATAATTTAAGCGACCGACTGTTTTGACTAAGTCTGGGTGCATATTGTGAATACCGAGATCAAAGACAGCTTGTTCTCCGACTTCACGAATATGTTCATCCATTTCCTTACGTGACTTTTCAACCATCTCTTCAATACGAGCTGGATGAATACGTCCGTCCGCAATTAACTTCTCCAAAGCATTCTTAGCGATTTCACGACGAATTGGATCATATCCACTCAATACAACTGCTTCTGGTGTGTCATCGATAATCACATCAATTCCAGTTGTTGTTTCAAGTGCACGGATATTGCGACCTTCTCGTCCAATAATCCGACCCTTCATATCATCATTTGGCAAGTTAACGACAGACACTGTTGATTCAGCAACCATGTCGGCAGCTGAACGTTGAATCGCATCAACCACCAAGTTCTTGGCATGCTTTTCAGCTTCAGCAGAAGCCTGTGTATCACTTTCCTTAATCATCCGTGCGCGTTCAGAAGCTAAATCATCCTTAGTCTCAGCTAAGATTTGATTTCTAGCATCTTCACGTGAAAGTTCTGCAACTTCCACTAATTTATCTTCACGCGCATCAAGTAACGCATCCGCCCGTTGCATCTTATCATTGACGCTCTGACGTTGTTGGTCTAGTTTCTTTTCCTTCTCTGCGATAACTTCTTCTCGTTTTTGAAGAGAAGCATCTTTCCGATCCAATACAGATTCACGACTTACCAATCGATCTTCTTGACTCTTCACTTCAGAACGACGTTCTTGAAGGTCTTTTTCAATCCGATCTTGGTAACGTTGGCTTTCATCACGAGCTTCGACTAAGGCAGACTTTTTTGCTTGTTCTGCTTCAATTTCAGCTTGATGCGTAATATCTGTTGCATTTTGGCGTGCATCCGTAAGTTTCTGATTAATTTGCTTATCAGCATACTTATAACCGAAAACACCACCAATTACGATTGCGACAAGCGACACAAGAATTATCAAAATGATTTCCATCTTATATCTCCCGTCTATTTCACAGGAAGTCCTGATCATAGTTTAATCTGTGCTTGCGCACTAGTATTATTTTAGACTTTTCCACAGTCTCTGTCAATGAATGTGACACGGTATCAGCAATAAAAAAAGACCAAATCCTGGATTAGAATTCGGTCTTTCGTTTATTTAAATTTCATACGTAAACGTAGTCCTAGGGTGACTAAACTGCGAACTAAAATAGCTACAATTGGCACCATTAGAATAATTGAATTTGAAACGTTTAACAAAATTTCCAAGCCGGCGGTTAGCACAATTAATGCAATCAAGACAAATTGCCAAATCGCCAAAGTACTATGATCAATTTTATTCAAGCGTCGTGCCGCTTGCCAAATCGCCTTAACATCGACTAACTTGTTGATTACAAAATCTGTTTTTGATTCATCATCAATAAAGCTAATCACGACATCGTTTGGCATGTCAGCTGGCAACACCTGGTTCGTAATCAAAGCCGTTGGTTGTGTCTCAGCCCAGTCCCGTTGCATTTGTTGTTTGCGGTCCGGTGTTAAGCCTGCCTGGCTATCAGTCAAGCTTCGCATCGATTCTTGCACACGTAGCAATGAACCTTGTGTATCTGAACTGGCTACGTGCGTAGTGATTTTTTGATTCACAAAGAAATTGTCCACATCAATTAACGTTCTAATCAATGGTGCACCAAAGGCGACTGCGCCAATCGCATGACTCCCCTTAACCAAAACACTGACTGAATTTCCAAGGTTAATCGTGTCTTTCAACCATTGGCGGTGATAGACATAATTATTCTGTAATGCATTTGTGGCAGAAACCAGCATATAAGTGTCGCCTTGAATTGTTCCTTGTAAACCAACGAGTGGTATTACTTCGACGTTCTCAGCTTGGATTGGATAGACCCCCTGATTATGACTATAGGTCACCAAAGCTTCAGCATAAAGTCCCCCAACCTCTTGTTCGAGGCCAGCCATAATCCCTAAAACATCTTGAGCACTATAATTGTCATCAATACTATCAACATTGTAAACGGTCAATTGTCGGCTGGTTAACACACCTGTCTTCTCGACAACCGCTTGCTTAATGTCTTTAATTTGGTCTAAAGCTGCTGGATTATAAATTTTAACACGTGCATCGGTCAATGTCTCAATGGCCTCACCACGTGACTGTGAAGCAAAAATCAGCGGCCAACGTGGATCAATGACCAGCAACGAAGCAGTTGCCACGGCAAGGCCAATTTGCCAGTCCCAAGTTAACCCAAAGAATAAGAACCCATACACCGCAAAGATAACACTCAGCCATGACAACCGGCGTGCTGATTGCAACATGGCACTTGAAACAGGCGCCAAACTTTCAACACGTTGGGTCCAACTTAACGTCAACATGAGTAGCCCAATGCCAAACATCGTAATGGGCAGGGTCACTGTTTTCAAGGCTGATACGTGCATTGGGTCAAGATACATCCAAAACGTTAAAATAAACCAGGCACTCTGACCCAAAATGGCCACCCAGAGACTTGAAAAGCCACGCGCTTTTTGGAAACGCCACGCTTGCCAGCTCATTTGCACATCAGCAACAACAAGCAACACCCCTGCTACGAGCAGTAATATCAAAAATAGACTTGATTGATTTAAATCAACGGCAACATCCCAGCCCCAAAAGACAGGCATCGATATACCAGCTATTATTGCCAATCCGAACGCAAACATCGCATACCCGCGATAATGGATTTGTCGCATTGCTGCACCTCATTTCTAAAATAGTAAAAAAATAACCATACCCCACAGACGCAGGATACGGTTATCAGCAAAGGAGAATGTGGGATTCGAACCCACGCGCCGGTTTCCCGACCTGACGGTTTTCAAGACCGTTCCCTTCAGCCAGACTTGGGTAATTCTCCATAAATTGCGGGTGTAGGATTTGAACCTACGACCTTCGGGTTATGGGCCCGACGAGCTACCAGACTGCTCCAACCCGCGATAATAATAAAAAGGAGGATGTGGGATTCGAACCCACGCGCCGGTTTCCCGACCTGACGGTTTTCAAGACCGTTCCCTTCAGCCAGACTTGGGTAATTCTCCATAAATTGCGGGTGTAGGATTTGAACCTACGACCTTCGGGTTATGGGCCCGACGAGCTACCAGACTGCTCCAACCCGCGATAATAATAAAAAGGAGGATGTGGGATTCGAACCCACGCGCCGGTTTCCCGACCTGACGGTTTTCAAGACCGTTCCCTTCAGCCAGACTTGGGTAATTCTCCATAAATTGCGGGTGTAGGATTTGAACCTACGACCTTCGGGTTATGGGCCCGACGAGCTACCAGACTGCTCCAACCCGCGATAATAATAAAAAGGAGGATGTGGGATTCGAACCCACGCGCCGGTTTCCCGACCTGACGGTTTTCAAGACCGTTCCCTTCAGCCAGACTTGGGTAATCCTCCATAACAAAACATTATGTTACACGATATTCGCTTACCTGTCAACTATTTTGTTGTATAAATTTTATTTATACCTTCATTTTATCATTTCCTCGCCGATAAAAAAAGAGAACTACCCTATGGATAGTTCTCTAAAGCCTATTTAATTCTTAATGTCATCGCATTGATGGCAACAATAATCGTTGATAGTGACATTAAAACAGCCCCCATCATTGGATCAAGTCTGAAGCCAAGTGGAATCAATACTCCTGCGGCGAGTGGCAAGGCAATAATATTATAGCCCGCTCCCCACCAAAGGTTTTCAATCATCTTACGACGCGTATTCTTAGCTAACTTAATTAAATCAATAATGTCAGTTGGATTTGAGTTCACCAGGATAACATCCGCGGCACTAATGGCAACATCCGTTCCGGCCCCAATTGCAACACCAATCGTAGCTTGGGCTAGCGCTGGAGAATCATTAACACCATCCCCAACCATCATCACACCAGCCTCTTTTTGATACTTGGTGACGTAATGAATTTTATCATTCGGTTTCAGTTCAGCATGTACTAAATCAATGCCAATGACACCAGCTACCTTTTTAGCAGCTTGTTCATTATCACCCGTTAACATAACTGGCGTATAGCCCATTTTTTTCAGTGTCTTAATGAAATCTGCAGTTCCAGCCTTAACTGCATCTCCTTCAGAAATCATTGCCACCGCTTTTTGGTCAATTAACAAGAAGCTGACGCTATATCCTGCTTGCGTTTGTCGGAGATAAGCAGCCTTATCCACTTGAATGCCTTGGGCATCTAAGTAATTGCGATTCACCACTGCCATTGCCTGCCCATCAATCGACCCTGTAACACCTGTACCAGGTATATTTTTAAAATCTTGAACAGTTGGTAATGTCGTATTACCTGCAGCTTCAACGATTCCTGTTGCTAGCGGATGTGTACTTCCCTGCTCAAGCGCAGCCGCATACTTCAACACGTCCGACTTGCTATAGTCTTGATCAAGCACGGTGACATCCTGGACTTTGAACCGGCCTTCCGTCAAGGTTCCTGTCTTATCCATCATGACATACTTCACGTCATTAATTGATTCAAGCGCATTTCGATTTTGGATTAGCAAGCCATGCTTAGCGGCCAATCCCGTCATCCGTGATGCAACAAGCGGGATGGCCAAACCAAGCGCGTGCGGGCAAGCCGTAATTAAAACGGTTACGACAATTGGCAGCGCATATGAGAAGCCACGCGTCCATGTCCAATAAATGGCAGCCACAATGGCAATCCCTGTTGCAGCATAAAACAACCATCCGGCAACTTTATTCGCCAAATTTTCAGTATTCGACTTATTGTTCTGGGCATTTGCCACCAACTTTTGGACTTGTGCCAAAAAGCCACCGTCATCACCTTGCGTCACCTTCATCGTAAAGGATTGATTTTGGTTCTGTGAACCACCAACAACCTTATCTCCCTGATGCTTATGCACGCCGGCCGACTCACCGGTTAAGAGAGATTCGTCCAAAATTGGTGTACCCGAAACGATTTGACCATCAGCTGGTACGCGCTCGTTTTCTTTAACAAGTACCACATCCTCAGACTTTAGGTCCTCAACGTTAACATCCTTTGTTTCACCTGACGGCGTTTCAAGATGGGCCTTT
The DNA here is from genome assembly GCF_001437355.1 of Weissella viridescens. Classification (GTDB taxonomy): domain Bacteria; phylum Bacillota; class Bacilli; order Lactobacillales; family Lactobacillaceae; genus Weissella; species Weissella viridescens. Next base: position 82,975 of record NZ_JQBM01000005.1, read on the forward strand.
TTAGGCACTAATTTTGCCAAACTATCCACGGCTGATCCAGCCTTCATCACCGTATTCATTTCGATAATATGACCGATTAGCATAATATCAATCAACGAAGCCAATTCCCAAAAGAAATCCATCACATGCATACTTGGGTGCAATGCATTCATAACAGTAGCATACACACTATAGAAGTAGGCCACGCTAATCCCCAAGGTAATCAAGGTCATCATCGCTGGCTTTTTGTCGGCCAGTTCGCTTTTGGCACCGCTGAAGAATGGTGATCCACCATAGAAAAACAAAATAGTTCCAAAAATTAGAACCAGCCAATTTTGGCCAGGCACTCCCGTCACCGTAAATGGCATCTTCATCCCCATCATAGGTGAGAAAATCAGGATTGGCACTGTCAAGCATAATGACACCCACAGCTTCTGTTTCATATTGCCCATGTGCATCATATGCCCACCTGGCATCATCATATCGCCATGACTCATATCCATACCAGTCATATCGTGATTGGCATGTTTCATATCCATATCAGCCATATCATGGTCGTCGTGTTTCATATCCATACCAGACATATCATGGTCGTCGTGTTTCATATCCATACCAGACATATCATGGTTGGCATGTTTCATATCCATATCAGACATATCATGGTCGTCGTGTTTCATATCCATACCAGCCATATCGTGGTCATCGTGCTTCATATCCATACCAGACATATCGTGGTCATCGTGCTTCATATCCATACCAGACATATCATGGTCGTCGTGTTTCATATTCATGTTAGACATATTTTTTTCATCAGGATGTTTCATCTATATACCCTCTTTCGTAATTTAGTCGCTACGCTATACCAAGTAGCTTCTTCACGGAGGTTTGTCAGGAGAAACGGTATCTTCAATGTCTGAAACTGAATCAGTTTCACCATCTACTGTATTAACGTCCACCATCATTGGATTTGCCTTTGCAGTATCCATTGGTTGTCGGTCGCAACATCCACACGTACATTGTTGTCTTTCACTCATCCCGCTTCTCCTTTCTAAAATCTACTAATTACATATTAACACATTCTTCTTTATAAAAAAAAGACCATTCCAGAATGGAATAGCCTTTTCATTGATGCGGTCGGCGGGAATCGAACCCGCACGGTATTACCTACCACAGGATCCTTAATCCTGCGCGTCTACCAATTCCGCCACGACCGCAACTTCATGTTGAAACTCAACATGAAATATCATAGCAAAAATGGCGCTTTGACGCAAGGCATCACCATTATTTTTTCAAATGAAACTTACTTATTAGGCGTCAAAACCTCAACGACAACTGACTTCTGCTTCGCATCGTCAACCGGAGCTTCAGGAAAGTCCACGACAATATCCTTGTTTGGTGTCACTTCAGCTTGCTTCTTATCTACTTTGTTAGCAACTTGCTTTCCAAGGTCTGAAGCCTTTTTTGATACTGTATTTGCTGTATCAGATACAGTTCCTTTAACAGATGATGCTGTATCCTTAGCTTTAGCCTTAAGTTCCTCAGGGGTTTCTGGACGACCTAAGTATTCGCCACCTTCTTGCAATTTTGTACCAGCCCAGTTAATAATGTCACCAGTTCCTGTAACAATTTTTCCAAAACCTTCAAATAATGTCATGATCCTACCACCTTTCGTCTCTTTGCTTTTCTATCATTATACATGATATGTTTAAAAAAATCTTATAATTCTTGTGGCCCAATCATTGATAGCTCAATTCGCTGACGTTGCTGATCTACCTTCACTACCCAAACATCAACAATATCACCAACGGCAACCACTTGATGTGGATTCTGCACACGTTTTTTTGCTAAACGTGAAATATGCACCAAACCATCTTCGTGCACGCCGATATCCACAAATGCACCGAAATCCACCACATTTCGGACTGTTCCTTGCAACTGCATGCCAACTTCTAAATCTTTCATTGAAAGAACATCAGAACGTAAAATGGCACCTGGTTCTGCATCTCGTAAATCTCGGCCAGGGTGTTCAAGCGAAGCCACAATATCTTGAAGCGTTGGTAACCCAACCTCATATTCTGTCGCTAACTGACGCAATGGCAAGTCAGTAGGTGCGACTTGTCTATTTTCGGCTTCTTTTAAGACGGTTTGCGCTAATTTATATGACTCGGGATGAATATCCGTGTTATCTAGTGGATTTTTACCATTTGGAATACGCAAAAATCCCGCTGCCTGCTCAAAGGCCTTCGCCCCTAGTTTAGGAACCTTTTTCACGGCAGCCCGACTCGCAAACTGACCATTTTCATCTCGATAATTCACAATATTTTGCGCAATTGTCGTATTCAAACCAGCAATATGTGTTAACAATTGCGGCGATGCCGTATTTAAATTAACACCAACTTGGTTAACTGCTGTTTCCAAAACTGCATCGACTTGTTGATTCATTTCTTTCTCAGGTAAATCATGTTGGTATTGTCCAACCCCGACGGCTTGTGGATCAATTTTAATTAATTCAGCCATCGGATCTTGTAGACGTCGAGCAATTGAAATTGCAGACCGTTGTTCAACTTGTAGTTCTGGAAATTCAGCACGAGCTGCGTCACTGGCGGAATAGACTGAAGCACCAGCTTCATTAACAACAACGTACTTTAATTCAGGTAAGTCATGCTTAATAATGTCCGCAATAAACTGTTGTGACTCACGACTTGCCGTTCCATTACCAATAGCCACAATTGCAACATGATATTTTTTAACTAGTGAAATAATTGTTTCGCGCGCAGCCTTAGGGTCATACTTAGGAGCTTTATGTGGATAAATGACTGCTTTCTCTAAAAACTTCCCATTTTCATCAACGACTGCCAACTTTGATCCAGTTCGAATTCCTGGATCAAATCCCAAAACAACGTTTCCCTTAAGCGGTGCTGCCATAAGTAAGTGATAAAGGTTCTCGCCAAAGACCTTGATTGCTTCGGTTGATGCCTTATCAAACAGCGCTTTCTTTGTTTCACGTTCAATGGCTGGGCCAATAAAACGTTTATAAGCATCCGTAGCCGCTTGCATCAAAATATCAGCTGCAGGACCAGTCTTTTGCCCCACTAACCTAAACTTCAAATAGCGCGTAATTGCATCTACATCCACATCGATTCCTTGTGATAGTACGCCTTCTTTTTCACCACGATGAATTGCCAGTTCTTGGTGATTTAAAACTTGAGGTAATGGTGTACTAAAGTCATAGTAAAGTTCATAAACTTTTTGCGGATCCTTATCCTGCGCACCCCGCTTGATTTTTGATGTGAGCTTTCCATTTTTCTGTGTGTAGTTTCGTACCCACTCACGCAATCCAGCATTTTCACCCACAACTTCAGCAAAAATTTCGTGGACTCCGGCCAAAACATCCTCAACTGACTCAATGCCTTGTTCATGATTAATAAACGTTTGTGCCTTGTCTTCAATACCAGACTCTGGGAACGTTTGAATAAATTGTGCCATAGGCATCAAACCAGCTTCTTTTGCAATCGTGGCCTTCGTTCGACGCTTTTGCTTATACGGTAGATAAATATCCTCAACTTTTTGCATTGAATCGGCTTCAGCCAGTGCCTTTTCAATTGAGGCGTTCCAAGCACCTTGCTCACGAATTGCTTTTTCGACAGTTGTCTTTCGATCAACTAAATCAGAAAACTTTTTCGCTATCGTTTGGATATCACGAATTTGAACTTCATCCAAATTACCTGTGGCTTCTTTTCGATAACGGGCAATAAAGGGGACCGTATTTCCTTCCTCTAACAGTGCTTGAACAGCTTTAACTTTTTTTAGTGGCAAATCTAAAGCTTGTGAAACTTTAATATCAATTGATTCAGTCATGTCTCTGCTCTTCTCTACTACATTGCTGACATCATCACGCGACGCAATTGCGTACCAAATTTAACGATGAGATCATTTTGTTGCGTTTCTGAATTACGGAAAGCTTCTAAGTCCACTGCTTGTTTGTCAACATCGAGGGCATCAGCCATGGCTTGCGTTGCATCTGCGTATTCTTGAAAGACTTGTGCTAGTGCCTTATGCATACCAATCACACGTGCCGGGGCCTTAACAGCCGATAGATTTGATGCTGCATCTTGATATATATCTACTGCATCATCAAAAGCCGTCGCAATTTCTTGAAAGTCTGCTTTACTCATATCAGCCAATTTATCAGCCTGGAGTGCTTCATCTAATTTATCAAAGTAGGGTGATGTTTTTTCACCTGTATCTTCTGTAAGTTGCGCAATTTCACCAACCTTTAGCGCGTATTGTTGTGGTGTTGCAAATGATTTTTTCATCTTAATTCCCCTATTTGTTTTATTTATTATTACCATTATACCTTAATCAGCTTATGGCTTTCTCAATATCGTTTGAATAATAAAAAAACATTACCACATTTGGTAATGTTTCGTAACGCAATTTTTAGTTATCTGTATCTAGAAGCGCGTATTGTCCATCTTTTCGCTTATATACCACAGCTGGTAAGTCATTTTCAGCATTAATAAAGATAAAGAAATCATGACCAAGTAATTCCATTTGTAAAACAGCTTCCTCAGGAACCATTGGCTTGAGCTCTACCGTCTTCTTACGTACAATCGGTAATTCATCATCTTCAACCGCATCAGTTTGATTGTCCGCTGAATCTGGTACATCAAGCTGCTTAAAACTTCCCTTACGCGTACTTTTAGTAATCTTCGTTCTATACTTTTTAATTTGTCGGTCAAGTTTGTCAGTAACTGCGTCAATCGCTTCGTACAAGTCAGCTTCCGTATCCTCAGCACGGATGACGTAATTCGCAATTTGTACAGTTACCTCAGCTTGAAAGGTATGCTTAGGTTTATGGCTACTTAATTTAACACGCACGACATACTGATCATCAGCATTGAGATACTTCTCTAATCGTGCCAGACGCTTTTTAACGTAATCGCTAATTGCTTCGGTTAATTCAAAATTAAGACCACGAATTTGATACTCTACCATATGCTTCTCCTATCTATACCTATTGGTATTGACAACGATCTACAAATCACCCAGCTTTATTGGGTACATATATTCTACCACGATTAAATTTAAGCGTGTACTAAATATTTTAGGCGTGAACCAAAGATAATGAGCATATATTCCGATACCCCGCCTGACGTATTACCTCATATGCCTGCCTAATCGTAGTTCCTGTTGTGTAGATATCATCTACCAAGCATATCCTACACTCCTTTGGGTATGGCTGATGAGTACTTACACTGAATGGATTGCTCGAATTAATTCGTTCCCACTTTGTTCTTTTACTCTGTGAATCCGTTTGATGAACACGTTTTAAAAGTTGCTGATAATCCGTCCCTAACCACGCCTCAACTTGATTAAAGCCACGTGCACTATATTTGACATCAGAAAGCGGAATAGGCACAACGACTTCGACATTCATTTTTCGTATAGTTCGTTGTATTTCAGAACAAAAAAGTTGTGATAAGTGATAGCCACCCTGAAACTTATAGTACTTAAAATAATGCTGCATGATTTCATTATAATGATACAAGCTGACATGCTTAATTTGTCCATTCGTTCTTTTCATCCACACACGACAGTCTAGACACTGATTATCGTCAACTTCTGCTACATCTCTCCCGCATTGCCGACACTTCAGTCCTGTTATCCGTTCAAATCGTTTTTTACATGTACGGCAAATTATACATGGTTTCAAAATAAATAGGCCCCGTAAAACTTCTAAATCGGATAACGGTTGCTGACATAAATCACATGTTGGGTTCTCGATTAATTCCATTTATTATTTCTCGAATCCTATTCAATTGTTTTGTATTCTCCTGGCAATAGACAATAATTTTCCCTTTTGGGAAATGAACATCACGGCCACTTCTTCCAGCAATTTGTAATAATGTTTCATCTGAGTATTTTCCCTTATCTGCATCTAAAATGATAATCTGTACATTTGAGATAGTTATGCCCCGTTCTAAAATAATTGTTGTACACAAAATATCAATTTTCCCATTTTTTAGTTTTTTAATTAATTCTTCACGGTTACTTGTCTCAGATGAAACACATGCTACTTTGAGATTCAAATGCAACTGCTCTATCTTATTTTTTATCGATTCTAAATCGTCAATCATTGGAACAAATATTATCCATGGATTTTTTTGTTGTTCAAATTGTTGTCTTATATCAAACGGTAAAGCTTTTTTCCAACACTTACCTACTACACTTATTTGAATATTTGGTAACCGATACCCGTGAAATCTCTGCAAGAGATTTTGTACTTCAACTTGTTCAAACCTTATTAAGCGTTTTAAATCCTGACTTAGAGTGGCTGTCATATAGAGCAACGTGCTCCTATCACTTCGTACCTGCGCTAATGCATACCATAATGATTGATTACCATTTAATGGAAACGCATCTGCCTCATCAACAATGATTAGATCAAAAGCATGGTAAAACTTATATAATTGGTGAATTGTCGCAAATATAAGCTGTGTATAGTCACATTGTTCTTTGATTTCCCCGTGCATGATTGTATATCGAATTTTAAAATTCGCCATAATGCGTGGCGCGATTTCCCGAATAACATCTACCCGAGGAGATACATATGCGATACGTTTTCCCGCTTCCAAAGCCCATTTGATGCATGGGAAAAGAATCTCTGTTTTACCTGCCCCTGTTACGGCATAAAGCAACTGATCTTGGCGTTTTTTCAATCCTTCTAATATCTTATTTGCCACGTCAGTCTGCAATGGTGTTAAAGTACCGTTCCATGTATAGAAGCATTCTGGTGGAGCTTCAAAAGTATGTGTTTCAATATGACACATAAGCCATTTATTCTCATCTATTCGTCCGTAAGTCGCGCAATTCCAGCAATAAAGTATATTATTTGGTAACCTCCAATGTTTTTTTATCTTTGACAAACAACGCTGACAAATATTTTCTACAATAGTTGGCCTGTAAAGGATTGTTGCATCGTCTCCCTTGTTCGATTGTTTACATGCAACAACCATTCGCCCATCCATCTTAATATTGATCACCCTTTATAATAGACGTTGGTAATTTAAATTAATACACAAAAAAAAGCCGCCATTTCTGGCGACTTTCGTTTGCATTGCGACGTCCTATCCTCGCAGGAAGAGATCCTCCAAC
>NZ_JQBM01000006.1:0-3073 GCF_001437355.1 Weissella viridescens
TTTCATTTCATTAATTGAACCGTACACCAACGTTTTGTTCAACTTGGTTAAGTCCTCGAACCATTAGTACTAGTCCGCTCCATGCGTCGCCGCACTTCCACTTCTAGCCTATCTACCTTGTCATCTACAAGGGGTCTTACTTCATAAAGAATGGGAAATCTCATCTCGAGGCGAGTTTCACACTTAGATGCTTTCAGCGTTTATCTCATCCGTACATAGCTACTCAGCGATGCTCCTGGCGGAACAACTGATACACCAGAGGTACGTTCACCCCGGTCCTCTCGTACTAAGGGCAACTCCTCTCAAATTTCCTACGCCCGCGACGGATAGGGACCGAACTGTCTCACGACGTTCTGAACCCAGCTCGCGTACCGCTTTAATGGGCGAACAGCCCAACCCTTGGGACCGACTACAGCCCCAGGATGCGATGAGCCGACATCGAGGTGCCAAACCTCCCCGTCGATGTGGACTCTTGGGGGAGATAAGCCTGTTATCCCCAGGGTAGCTTTTATCCGTTGAGCGATGGCCCTTCCATGCGGAACCACCGGATCACTAAGCCCTACTTTCGTACCTGCTCGACTAGTCAGTCTCACAGTCAAGCTCTCTTGTGCCTTTACACTCTGCGAATGATTTCCAACCATTCTGAGAGAACCTTTGGGCGCCTCCGTTACCTTTTAGGAGGCGACCGCCCCAGTCAAACTGCCTGCCAGACACTGTCTTCCACCACGCTTAGTGGTGTGAGTTAGAGTGGTCATACAACGAGGGTAGTATCCCACCTGTGCCTCCATCGAAACTAGCGTTCCGACTTCAACGGCTCCTACCTATGCTGTACAAGCTGCACAAACACTCAATATCAAGCTACAGTAAAGCTCCATGGGGTCTTTCCGTCCTGTCGCGGGTAACCCGCATCTTCACGGGTCTTTAAATTTCACCGAGTCTCTCGTTGAGACAGTGCCCAGATCGTTACGCCTTTCGTGCGGGTCGGAACTTACCCGACAAGGAATTTCGCTACCTTAGGACCGTTATAGTTACGGCCGCCGTTTACTGGGGCTTCAATTCATACCTTCGCTTGCGCTAAGCACTCCTTTTAACCTTCCAGCACCGGGCAGGCGTCAGCCCCTATACGTCATCTTACGATTTTGCAGAAACCTGTGTTTTTGATAAACAGTCGCCTGGGCCTATTCACTGCGGCTCAGCTTTCGCTGAGCACCCCTTCTCCCGAAGTTACGGGGTCATTTTGCCGAGTTCCTTAACGAGAGTTCACTCGCTCACCTTAGGATGCTCTCCTCGACTACCTGTGTTGGTTTGCGGTACGGGCAGGTAAACACTAACTAGAAGCTTTTCTTGGCAGCGTGACATGGCGGACTTCCCTACTTTATTTCGGTCCTCATCATAACTTGTCCTTAAAGAGTCAAGCATTTAACTCAACTCAAGACTTGTTATTTAACCCAGCATATCCATCAGCTGGGATCCGTTAGCCTTCTGCGTCCCTCCATCGTTCAAACATGTTCACCTGGTACAGGAATCTCAACCTGTTATCCATCGACTACGCTTCTCAGCCTCGCCTTAGGTCCCGACTAACCCTGGGAGGACGAGCCTTCCCCAGGAAACCTTAGTCATACGGTGGACAGGATTCTCACCTGTCTTTCGCTACTCATACCGGCATTCTCACTTCTATGCGCTCCACCAGTCCTCACGGTCTGACTTCATCGCCCATAGAACGCTCTCCTATCGCGCCACTTACGTGGCACCCGTAGTTTCGGTGGTGTGTTTAGCCCCGGTACATTTTCGGTGCAGAATCACTCGACTAGTGAGCTATTACGCACTCTTTAAATGGTGGCTGCTTCTGAGCCAACATCCTAGTTGTCTATGCAACTCCACTTCCTTTTCCACTTAACACACACTTAGGGACCTTAACTGACGATCTGGGCTGTTCCCCTTTCGACAATGGATCTTATCACTCACTGTCTGACTCCCGGACATACGTGATTGGCATTCGGAGTTTATCTTAATTTGGTAACCCTAGATGGGCCCCGCACCAAAACAGTGCTCTACCTCCAACACGCTTCATTCCGAGGCTAGCCCTAAAGCTATTTCGGAGAGAACCAGCTATCTCCAAGTTCGATTGGAATTTCACCGCTACCCACACCTCATCCCAACATTTTTCAACATGTACGGGTTCGGGCCTCCAATGCGCTTTACCGCATCTTCACCCTGGACATGGGTAGGTCACCTGGTTTCGGGTCTACAACAACATACTTAAGCGCCCATTTCAGACTCGCTTTCGCTACGGCTCCGGTCTTTCCACCTTAACCTTGCATGTTATCGTAACTCGCCGGTTCATTCTACAAAAGGCACGCTATCACCCATTAACGGGCTCTAACTTCTTGTAGGCACATGGTTTCAGGAACTTTTTCACTCCCCTTCCGGGGTGCTTTTCACCTTTCCCTCACGGTACTGGTTCACTATCGGTCACTAGGGAGTATTTAGCCTTGCGAGATGGTCCTCGCGGATTCCGACCGGATTTCACGTGTCCGGCCGTACTCAGGATCCTACACGGGAGATTGCTTACTTTCGCATACGGGGCTATCACCCTGTCTCGCTCAGCTTCCCAGCTGATTCTGCTAATAAACAATTTTGTAACTCCACAATGGTAGTCCTACAACCCCAACATGCAAGCACGTTGGTTTGGGCTCTTCCGATTTCGCTCGCCGCTACTGTCGGAATCGATTTTTCTTTCTATTCCTGTTGCTAATGAGATGTTTCAGTTCACAACGTCTACCTTCAATTTAGCTATGTATTCACTAAATGATAACTTGTATAAACAAGTTGGGTTTCCCCATTCGGAAATCTCCGGATCAAAGCTTACTTACAGCTCCCCGAAGCATATCGGTGTTAGTCCCGTCCTTCATCGGCTCCTAGTGCCAAGGCATTCACCATGCGCCCTTAATAACTTAACCTATCAACTTGCGTTGATGATTCAAGTTTGAGTATTGTGGCTCAAAGGCCACAAGCGATTTAAACTAATTTAAAAAACTCAAAAAATTACGCGGTGTATTTTTTCGGCTCAATT
>NZ_JQBM01000006.1:4196-5614 GCF_001437355.1 Weissella viridescens
TTTTCCTTAGAAAGGAGGTGATCCAGCCGCAGGTTCTCCTACGGCTACCTTGTTACGACTTCACCCTAATCATCTGTCCCACCTTAGACGGTTGGCTCCTAAAAGGTTACCTCACCGGCTTTGGGTGTTACAAACTCTCATGGTGTGACGGGCGGTGTGTACAAGACCCGGGAACGTATTCACCGCGGCGTGCTGATCCGCGATTACTAGCGATTCCGACTTCATGTAGGCGAGTTGCAGCCTACAATCCGAACTGAGACAAGTTTTAAGAGATTCGCGTACCCTCGCGGGTTAGCTGCTCGTTGTACTTGCCATTGTAGCACGTGTGTAGCCCAGGTCATAAGGGGCATGATGATTTGACGTCATCCCCACCTTCCTCCGGTTTGTCACCGGCAGTCTCACTAGAGTGCCCAACTGAATGCTGGCAACTAGTAATAAGGGTTGCGCTCGTTGCGGGACTTAACCCAACATCTCACGACACGAGCTGACGACAACCATGCACCACCTGTCACTTTGTCCCCGAAGGGAAAGCTTCATCTCTGAAGTGGTCAAAGGATGTCAAGACCTGGTAAGGTTCTTCGCGTTGCTTCGAATTAAACCACATGCTCCACCGCTTGTGCGGGTCCCCGTCAATTCCTTTGAGTTTCAACCTTGCGGTCGTACTCCCCAGGCGGAGTGCTTAATGCGTTAGCTGCGACACTTAAGGGCGGAAACCCTCAAACATCTAGCACTCATCGTTTACGGTGTGGACTACCAGGGTATCTAATCCTGTTTGCTACCCACACTTTCGAGCCTCAACGTCAGTTACAGTCCAGAGAGCCGCCTTCGCCACTGGTGTTCTTCCATATATCTACGCATTTCACCGCTACACATGGAGTTCCACTCTCCTCTACTGCACTCAAGTTATCCAGTTTCCAAAGCACTTCCACAGTTAAGCTGTGGGCTTTCACTTCGGACTTAAATAACCGTCTGCGCTCGCTTTACGCCCAATAAATCCGGATAACGCTTGGAACATACGTATTACCGCGGCTGCTGGCACGTATTTAGCCGTTCCTTTCTGGTAAGATACCGTCACACACTGAACAGTTACTCTCAATGTCATTCTTCTCTTACAACAGTGTTTTACGAGCCGAAACCCTTCATCACACACGCGGCGTTGCTCCATCAGACTTTCGTCCATTGTGGAAGATTCCCTACTGCTGCCTCCCGTAGGAGTATGGGCCGTGTCTCAGTCCCATTGTGGCCGATCAGTCTCTCAACTCGGCTATGTATCATTGCCTTGGTAAGCCATTACCTTACCAACTAGCTAATACACCGCGGGACCATCTCTTAGTGATAGCAAGACCATCTTTTAACTAATAACCATGCGGTTATTAGTGTTATACGGTATTAGCACTTGTTTCCAAGTGTTATCCCCT
>NZ_JQBM01000006.1:5900-50461 GCF_001437355.1 Weissella viridescens
CGGGATAACTCCCTGACGCAACTTTTATATTATAGCAACTATCTGGTTAATCGTCAATGTTTATTTTCGATTAATTCAAACGTTTTATTTATAATGTTACGTCGTCACAGCTCGTGACAACTCTTAAGATAATACAGATTTTAACCATTAATGTCAATCACTTATTTAGATTAATTGTACAAAAAAATAACCCACCGAAATTCGGCGAGTTATTTAAAGTTTATTAACGCATCGTTGGGAATAACAAAACGTCACGAATTGATTCTGCATCAGTTAATAGCATAACCAAACGATCGATACCGATACCCAATCCACCAGTAGGTGGCATACCGTATTCAAGAGATTCAACGAAGTCTTCATCAATACCTTCGGCTTCATCGTTTCCGGCAGCACGCTCCGCAGCTTGCGCCTCAAAACGCTCACGTTGGTCGATTGGATCATTCAATTCAGTAAAGGCATTTCCATATTCAGCACCAACAATGAACAATTCAAAACGGTCAGTAAAACGATCATCTTCAGCATTCTTCTTTGCCAGAGGTGATACTTCGACTGGGTGTCCATATACGAAAGTTGGTTGAATCAATGACTTCTCAACAAATTCTTCAAAGAATTCATTGATGATGTGCCCTACAGTCCAGTAATCTTCATACTTAACATGATGTTCATCGGCAACTTGACGTGCCTCTTCAACTGTCATTGGTTGCCAGAAGTCGACACCAGTCTTTTCTTTAATCAAGTCGACCATGTGCTTACGAGCAAATGGCTTACCTAAATCAACCTCAGTTCCTTGGTAAGTAATCTTCAAATCATCAGACACAACCTTTGTTGCGGCTTTAAAGATGTTTTCTGTTTCCGTCATAACATCATCAAAATCCCAGTAAGCTGCATATGTCTCCATAACAGTAAATTCAGGATTGTGCTTTTGATCCATTCCTTCGTTACGGAACACACGTCCAATTTCATAGACACGTTCCATACCACCCACAATCAGACGCTTCAAATGCAATTCAAGCGCGATTCGTAGATACATATCGATATCTAAAGCATTGTGATGTGTAATGAACGGACGGGCTGAAGCTCCCCCGGCTGAATTTTGAAGCATTGGTGTCTCAACTTCAATGAAACCATCTTGGTTCATGTAATCACGAATTGCCGTGATGATTTGTGAACGCTTATAAAAGCGATCGTACGTGTCATCATTTGCAATCAAATCAAGGTAACGTTGACGGTACTTTGTCTCAACGTCTGTTAAACCGTGATACTTATCTGGCAATGGACGTAGCGCCTTTGACAAGTGTGTGATTTCTTCAACATTAATTGAAAGTTCACCCGCACGTGTCTTCATTACAGTTCCCTTGAAGCCTAAAATATCACCCAAGTCAGACTTCTTGAACCATTCGTAAACATCCTCACCCACAACGGGCTTTTGGACAAACACTTGGATACGACCTGTACGATCTTTAATATCAGCAAAAGTAATCTTACCTGAACGACGCTTGGTCATCATACGTCCTGCAATTTTAACTTCATGGTGTCCAGCTTCAAGTTCCTCAGTAGAAACATCGTCGTATAACTCATGTAGTTGTTCTGCTGTATGTGTCCGGTCATAACGATGACCAAAAGGATCAATTCCCGCTTCACGCATTTCGTCAGCTTTTTGACGGCGTGAAATCATTTGATCATTTAATGACTCTTGTTGATCTGCCATTGTGTACCCCTTTATATGTTTTAAATTAATTCGGTTTTCGTAAAAATAGCCTTCTTAAGTTTGCCAAGCTTAGCGAATTTTTGCAAGCCCTAAACCAACATTATTTGTCTTCGGCTTCACTAATTAATGCTTGCAATTCCTCAGCATTAAAATCGATTTCTTTACCTGTAAAACGATCCGTAATCTTAACACCATGATCTTGGTCTAACATTTCTTGCAAATCTGCTACAGGCAATGTTTCAAGCATTTGTGCATAACGTGCTTTTGAAGTTTCTGGATAAGAAGTAACTGGTGTTGCATCGACCTGTTCCAAATCCTTGGCACCAAATAATTGATCCAACAGTTCCATTGGCACATGGTTAGTTTCCAAAATTGAAGCAATTGATGGATAATGTTGGAGCTTTTCTTCCAATGTATCCAAATCCGCATCTGTTGCATCAGGTAGCGCAGACACGATGAACCCTCCGGCAGAAATGACGTTTCCATCACTATCGACTTCAACTGACACAGCAACAGCTGAAGGAATTTGTTCTGACTTAGCCATGTAGTAGGTTAAGTCATCACCAATTTCACCAGTTGCAAGTTGAACCTTACCCGTAAATGGTTCCATGTCTTCGCCCATATCCTTGGTCACTGTCAAATAACCATCAACACCAACCGCAGCACCAACATTTTCTGAACCATCTTCATTCAACGGCAACGTTACTTCAGGATTTGAAACATAACCTCGAACTTGCCCCTCCGCAGATGTTTCAACAACAATCTTACCAGCTGGTCCATTCCCATCAATTGTTAAAACAAGACGATCATCATCTTTTAATAAAGCATTTGAAAGTAGTAATCCACCAATTAAGGCACGCCCTAAAATTGTCTTACCTAGGTTTGAAGCCTTTTGATTTTCTGTAATCTTTTGAACCATGTCTGTTGCGTCAACCGCAATAGCACGGAAAGCATTATTTTTCGTTATGGCACGCACTAATTCATCAGTCATATTAATTCTCCTTCTGTTCACATTTTGTTATGTGCTATTATACGCTATCTCACGGCATACTTTAATCATTAAATACAAAAAAGGAACTAATCACTGATTAGCTCCTTTTTATCTATTTAGATTTCATTATCGTTATCAGGTGAAATTTCCTTTGGCTCGTCAGAAACGGCCTTATCTTCATCTTCCGTTAACTTGCGATTAGCAGCATCACGTGCTTCCTCATATGACATTGGCTCATCTGAGTCATTGTTAGAAGTAGGCTTTTCATCTGGCATGTGACCTGTTTCAAACAAACTCAAGATTTGCTTTTCATCCAATGTCTCGTATTCCAGAAGCGCTTGCGCAATAGCTTCATGCTTATCTTGGTATTCAGCAATGATTGACATTGCAGTATTGTATCCTTCAGTTGTCAAACGACGAACTTCTTGATCAATTTCATTAGCTGTTGCTTCTGAATAAGTCAAACCATTACGTCCCATTGAAGGTGTGTTTTGGTTTTCCAATTCAACCATTCCCAACTTATCAGACATTCCATATTGCGTTACCATTGAGCGCGCAATTTGAGTTGCTTGTTGGAAGTCATTTGAAGCACCAGAAGATTGTTGATCAAATTTGAACATTTCAGCGGCACGCCCACCCATCAAACCAGCGATTTGATCAGTAGCATCTTGCTTTGACATCAACATTTGATCCTCACGTGGCAACATAATGGCGTATCCGCCAGCACGTCCACGTGGCACAATCGTTACCTTGTGCACAACACGGGCATCATTCAAGACCAACCCAACAATAGCGTGTCCAGCTTCGTGATAAGCAACGGTCTTACGTTCCTTTTGTGAAACAACACGGTCCTTCTTGACCGGTCCAGCGATAACACGATCTTCAGCTTCATCAACATCCTTGGCATTGATTGTGTTGTGGTTTTGACGAGCAGCCAAAAGCGCAGCTTCATTCAACAAGTTTTCCAAATCCGCCCCAACAAAACCTGGAGTTTGCTTGGCAACTTCTTTCAAATCAACTGAAGAATCTAATGGCTTGTTACGGGCGTGAACCTTCAAAATATCTTCACGACCCTTAACGTCGGGTTGTCCAACCAAAATCTTACGATCAAAACGACCAGGACGTAGCAAAGCTGGATCCAAAACATCTGAACGGTTAGTAGCAGCCATAACGATAACGCCTTCACTACCAGAGAACCCATCCATTTCAACTAGAATTTGGTTCAATGTTTGTTCACGTTCATCATTTCCACCACCGGTACCAGAACCACGTTGACGTCCAACCGCATCAATTTCATCAATAAAGATGATTGATGGGGCAACCTTCTTGGCATTTTCAAACAAATCACGAACACGACTTGCTCCAACACCAACGAACATTTCAACGAAATCAGAACCAGAGATAGAGAAGAATGGCACCTTTGATTCACCAGCCACGGCACGGGCTAGTAAAGTCTTACCCGTTCCGGGAGGTCCCTCAAGTAGCACACCCGCTGGAATACGAGCCCCTAACTTAGAGAACTTCTTTGGATCACGTAAGAATTCAACAACTTCAACCAATTCTTGCTTTTCTTCTTCTTCACCGGCAACATCCTTAAAGCGAACTTTGTTTTCGCTTGGATCTTCAGGCTTTGCCTTTGACTTACCAACGCCCATGATGTTTCCACCACCGCGTCCGCCTTGGCCACCACCTTGCATACCGCTCATCATCATATAGAACAATCCAACCATCAATAGGACAGGCAACAACGTTACCAACATTGTACCCCAGAAGTTTGAGGCTTGTGGCTTAGTTGTAACAGCTGTCTTTGACTTATCGGCTGCATTTTGAATATCTGAGATGACTGTACCATTGCTGACAACTTGCGTTTGGAAATTCTTAGTCTTGGTATTTTGCTTACCAGACAAAAGGTTGTTAAACGCACCAGCAGTACTCTTTTGATCCTTCTTTGAATCAGAATCAGATTGTGCCTTACGGTATTCACCCGTAATTTCATACACTCCAGCACCTGGCTGGACTGTAATCTTCTTGATTTTGTCGTCTTTTAAATCAGTCACGAACTGTGACGTCGTCGTTGTTTTAGTTGTCGTTGTTTGTGTAGGTCCTGCAACCCAGTAAAACAACCCCAAAAAACCTAAAGCAAGGATAACGTAGAACAGACTGTTACGAACAAAATTACCATTGTTCTTGGGATTTCGCATCTATTCCTCCTAGGGGTATATCTCAAAAATATACCTGTTTACTCTATCATTTAAATTTTAATTTAATGCTTAATTTAATGCTTAATTTAATGCTCTGGTGTAATGTCTGTTGTATCCACCAAGTCAGCATGTTCTGGATCATAGACTGCTTGTTTCAACACACCCACATATGGCAAATTACGGTAGAGTTGCTTGTAATCTAATCCGTAACCAACCACGAAAGCTTTCGGTACATCAAACCCAACATAATCAACATTAGCATCGACAACACGGCCTTCTTTTTTATCTAGAAGACTGGCAACTTTAATTGATTTTGCACCACGTTGCTCCAAAAGAGCCATCATAAATTTTAATGATCGGCCTGTATCAACAATGTCTTCCATGATAATGACATCACGTCCAGCAATATCTGTTTGTAAATCAACAATTAAATCCACTTCACCAGATGAGGCAATACCACCGTGGTAGCTTGAGACGTCAATAAATTCTACTTCTGCATACTGCATATAACGCATGACATCTACTGTCCATAGGACGGCACCCTTTAAAACTGAGATAATAACAGGCGTGCGACCTTCATAGTCGGCGGCCAATTCGGTCCCAACTCGTTTCGCTGCTTCTGCAATATCATCTTCACTATATAAAACACGTTCAATATCGTTATTCATGTCCCATTGGCTCATGTAGTTTGCTCTCCTAAAAATATGGTTCACCTATCGTTACACAGCATTAAGAGTAACACAAATAATTGAGAATGTTTAGCAAAATTGCGAAAACATTGTTAACTTTCTTAACCAAGGCGTTCTAAGCGTAACATCGCCTGCTCTCGCACTAATTGCCAGCCTTTTCCAAGCGTAATCTTTCCTTGTGCCACACTCTCATTTCGCATTAATTGAATCGCCTGCTGGAGTTGTCGATTCTTCACTTGATACAACCCTTGCTGATTCAACCAAGCCTGCAGTACATAAATAATTGCCGTATTCGGCATTGTCCAATCAAATGTTCCCATTTCCAGGGCTGCAAATTGTTGCGGTAGCGTTGCTTGTAATAAATACGACATCCCTGCTAGTTGTTCAGCACTTTCATTAATATGCGTTGCCGCTTGCTGATTAATCAACTCCAGCTCTGGCAACACGCGATTACGAATCCGATTACGAGCGAATTGATTGTCTTGATTCGAACTATCTGTAATCCAATGCTGTAAAGGTTTGTCCAATAGCGTATCAAGCGAGCCTTTAGCTATCCCTAAAAATGGTCGAACTAACTCAATTTTTTCAGTAAGCGGTCCTTTAAACTGCATCCCCTGTAATTGTTGAATATGACCACCGCGAACTAATTTATATAGGACCGTTTCCGCTTGATCAGTCGCGTGGTGCGCGGTCACAATTTTATTAGCACCAATATCTTTAGCAAAATCTACTAGCGCTGCATAGCGCCGCTCACGAGCCTGTTCCTCAATCGCACTCGTTGGCGTTTCCACCCAATCTAAATCTACCATGCGGGTTGCCACCAATTGTGGTGTCGCATTAAAAACTTCACTTACAAAGCGTGCCTCTGCCGGTGCATCTGAGCGTAAGTGGTGATTCACATATAACGCACTCACTTGTGGTTGAAGTTCTTGTGGTAAATTCTGTTGTGTCAGCCACTGCAGCAAGGTTAGGGAATCATGTCCGCCTGAAAAGGCGACCACAATATGGTCTGAGGCTTTGAACAATTGTTTTGAACGCACTGTTTCGATTAACTGACGATTTAATTTATGATCTTGCATTTCGTTAGCCTCATTTTTCTTGCTATATAAAAAGGTCGAGCCATAGCTCGACCTTTTTTATTTTATTTATCATCAGGGAGATTAAAGACAACCTCTCCGTCCTTAGAATAAAGATAACGTTGGCGAGCCAACTTACTCAAGTAGTCACTGCTTTTAATTTCTTTTTTTGTCTGTTTCAGCGACTGATTCGTTTCCTTAGCCTTATCAAGGCTGGCTTGCGTTTTAGCCGTCGTTTGTTCAGCAGCCACGTAGCGTTGATAACGTGTTTGATACTGCCAAGTAAAGATGATAGTTAATAAAAGAATCATAGTTGCGCAGACAATCCGACGCTTACGGTGAATCTTACGTTGATGTTCAATCGTTCTGCGCTGAATTTCTAACGCACGTTGACCAGCATCATTCAATGGCTGAATATTCGGATTAGAGTAATATTTAGCCATCTGCCGGCCTCCTTCATTTTTTAACTTCGTTAGTCTTTACACAAGAGTAACTGTATCTTAAAAATCCAGATTTTTTAAGCCTTAAAATAAAAGCTTAACCTTTTTATATAAAAGTGTCACAGAGCGTTAGTCTGACTCTCCATCCGTTGTGTACTTTTCGTCAACAATTGTATACATCTCTTCGGATTCGTTCTTCTTGGTTGTTTCCACGATTTTATCGATACGCAAAACAGACGTCTTATTCCCGAAACGAATTGTTAACTCATCCCCCTCAGTAACATCACTAGATGACTTAGCCGTCTTACCGTTAATGTCAATACGACCTTGATCCGCAATTTCTTTAGCGACTGTACGACGCTTAATCAGACGAGAGACTTTTAAAAATTTATCTAAACGCATATTAATTTCCTTTCGATAGTTGAGCTAAATACTCACCCTTCGGTAGGACAAGTAGCTCAGTTTGATTAAAGATGTGTAAGTGAATAATGCCATAAATAGCTACAGTTGCGCCACTTAATCCAGCAAAACAACACGTCAGAATGCTAGCACCTCGGGTTTGCCCGAATAAGGCATCGCCACCCCGACGCACGACAACTGCAGTGATGACCATTGTTCCTAAGACCAGTCCTAGGCGACCCCACCATTGCCAAGTTAGCATGCCTGGCCAAAGTTGACCTGGAATGCGCCAGATAACGAAGGCCAACAAGGGTAACAAAGCTACTAAAGTAGCAACCCCAGCACCAGCAATATCCCAGGTCGGAATCAAGAACAAATTACCTAAGTACTTCGCCCCTAAACTAATTCCCACAAACCAAACTAAACCGTGGGTACGGTTCATGCTTTGCAATACGCTCGTTAGCACCGTGATGAGTGTAGCTGGGATAATAATTGTAACATACCACATCAACGCGACATCACTTTCACGAGAACTAAACAAAAACATGTTGACCACCGGCATGATAGCAATTAGCCCCAGTGTTGTTAGTGCTGAAAAGACGAGCGACATCCGCACAGTCATTTGGAAAGCTTGCTTCAAAGCCGTCTCAGCTCGATTCTGCCAATGCGTGTGCAATGTTGGTAACAATGACGTTCCCAATCCGGTTGCCACTACCATACCAAGTTGCACAAGTGGCTGACCGCGATCGTAAACACCTTTAGTACGCTCAGCTACAGTATTCGACAAACCGCATTGCACCAACGCCCCTTTCACTGTGAAGGAATCAATTAACTGCAAAAAAACCAACAAGGCTGCCAATAACGCTAGCAACCCGCCCTCACGCCATAGACGTTGCCATAACTGACCATAGCGCAAGTCCGCTGACATGACCGCTTTTCCTCGTTGAAAAGGATTGAAGTCCCTGAGCGACTTGAATAAGTAGATTGTCGTCGCGACACCAGCAATCGTTGCTGCAAACGTGGCCCAGGTGCCAATGCGATAAACATCCCACGCATGTTGCATACCAAACCACGCGACACCTAGAATGATAGCTACCCGCACAACCTGCTCAATCACTTGCGACAATGCGGTTGGAACCATATCAAATTGCCCCTGGGTATATCCTCGACTAGTGGCCAAGCATGGCATCAAAAGAAACATCCATGCAACGGCCTTGATTTCGGGAACTAACCGCATATCCTGCATCCCCATCGCAATCACTGATGCGCCAAAATAGATTAACGCAAAGATAGCAATACTGATTCCAGCAAGGAGCCAGAATAACCTTCGTGCCACCAAACGCTTTTCAGCCTGAGCCGGTTGTTCAGCCACCATTTTGGAGATAAACAGTGGCCAGCCGCTTAGTGTCATTACCATGCCAATCCCATAAATTGGATATACCTGTTGAAAGACATAGAAGCCTTGATTCCCAACAATATTCTGGAACGGAACCCGATAAACGGCACTTAAAACTTTCGCAATAAGACCCGCTAGCGCCAAAATACCAGCGCCAGCGAATAATTTTTGTTGTTTTGCCATATGGTCACCTACTTAGACAAGACTGGTAAAGAAATCAGTGAGTTGCTTTAACCAGACCATTGGCTTTTGGTTCGGTTGCAGAGCAATTTGCAAACGAGCGATATCGCCTTGGTTCTTAATTTGTCCAGCCAGTTTATGCGCCTTAAGTTGTGTTTGTAGTCCTTCAAGTGTAACCGGACTTTCATCCGTAAACTTTGTTTCCAGCATCTGTGGTTGGCGTGGCATTCGCTTAATTGAAGCGACACCAGCTCGATCCGCAGCAGCCTTAAGACGACCAACCATAATCAACTGCTCAGCTGCCAGTGGGAGTTCACCAAAACGATCCACCAAATCATCGGTAATCTCGTCGAATTGTTCTGGCTTATCTGACTTACGAATACGCTGATAGATTTCAATCTTTTGAGGACCATCTGGTACATAGTCATTTGGTAGATAGGCTTCAACTTGCAAATCAAGCTCAGCGTCTGATTGCTTTTTCTTACCCTTACCTTGCTTTTCGGCCACCGCCTCATTCAACATCTGCATGTACAAATCGTACCCCACACTATTAATGAATCCATGTTGACTCTGTCCCAGCAAATCACCGGCACCACGAATCGACAAATCACGCATAGCAATTTTAAAGCCTGAACCCAATTCCGTGAAGTCACGGATAGCTTCCAAACGCTTTTCACTTTCTTCATTCAACGTTCGCGTACCAGGATACGTGAAGTAAGCATAGGCAAGGTTATTTGATCGACCAACACGACCACGTAGTTGGTACAGTTGTGACAAGCCCATGTGATCGGCATTTTCTACAAAGAGTGTATTCGCATTTGGAATATCCACACCAGTTTCAATAATTGTTGTCGTAACCAATACGTCGTACTCACCATTGATGAAATCAACTAGAATCCCTTCCAATTGTGTTTCTGTCATCTTTCCGTGAACAAAGGCAACCCGTGCTTCAGGCACCAAAGACTCGATCATTGCGACGACCCGTTCAATATCTTCCACACGATTGTGGAGGTAGAACGTTTGACCACCACGCGCCATTTCACGTTCGATGGCCGTCGCCAAAGTACGACCATTTTGTTCCATCACATACGTTTGGATTGGATAACGATTTGCTGGTGGCGTTTCAATTACTGAAAGATCCCGCACCCCAACCATTGACATATTCAAGGTTCGTGGTATTGGTGTGGCCGTTAAGGTCAAAACATCTACATTGTTCTGCATTTCCTTAAGACGCTCCTTGTGCTTAACCCCGAAACGTTGTTCTTCATCAATCACAAGTAATCCTAGGTCAGCAAACGCAACATCTTTAGATAAGATACGATGTGTACCAATCAAAATATCAATTTCATGATTAGCTGCCGCAGCCAGCGTGGCCTTGGTTTCCTTCGTGCTTTGAAAACGTGAGAGAACACCAATTTTGAGACCAGTGCCTTCAAATCGACTTTGGAAACTATCGTAGTGTTGTTGTGCCAAAATTGTCGTTGGTACCAACATGGCAACTTGCTTACCAGCATGAGCTGCCTTGAACGCAGCTCGCATTGCCACTTCTGTTTTTCCAAAACCAACATCCCCAACTAAGAGTCGATCCATTGGTTGCACCTTTTCCATGTCTCGCTTAATTTCTTCCGCGGAACGGAGTTGATCAGCGGTTTCCGGATAAGGAAAGGCGTCTTCAAATTGGCGTTGTGCATCATCATCGGCAGGAAAGGCGAAGCCTTTTTTTAAAGCACGTTCAGCATAAAGGTCAAGAAGCTCATCGGCAATATCTTCAACCTTCTTAGCAACTTTCGCCTTAGCTTTTTGCCACTCAGTCCCACCCAGCTTATTTAGCTTGGGGGCTTTTTCAGCCGCGCCAACATACTTCTGCACCAAATCAAGTTGCGAAACCGGAATAAAGATTTTGTCGTCTTTTTGATAACCGATAGTGATGTAATCTTGCTTCATCCCATCCCGTTCGATGGTCTCCATGCCTTCATAAACACCAATACCATGATTGACATGGACCACGTAATCGCCGACTTCAAGCTCGTTATAACTTTTGATACGTTCTGCGTTGGTTAATGTTTGTCGGCGTGGCGCCTTCTTTTTGGCCTGTTGAAACAATTCATGTTCCGTTAACACAATCATATTTTGCGCTGGCCAATCAAATCCTGCGCTTAACGGTTGCACTGCAAGTTGGGTGCGCCCCATTTGCAAACCATCTGTCGCTGTCTGATTAACTTTGACATCAAAGTCAGCCAAAGTCTGTGCTAATTTATCAGCACGTTCGTCAGTGTTCGTCAAAAAGAGGACGGTATTTCCTTGTTTTTGCCAGCGCTCCACTTCACTCTTCAACATTGGCATTTGCCCAAAGAATTGTTGACTTGGGCGAACTGTGACATTTGTCAAACTATCTTGTTTTAGATTTCCAACACCGCGTTGCAATGGAGAAATCATCAAGGTTGTTTGCTTCAGGTCACGAGCTTGTTGCTCGATCTCAAAGCCCAAATCAATTTGATCAAGTGCTAGCTGTTCTTCAGCTTTTTGTTCCCACCATTGTGTATTTTCCTCAGCCATTTGCTTTGCATTATCCATCGCACGAGGATAGTCATCGAAAACGACTAGTCCAGCTGCTGGTAGATAGTCAAACAAACTAGCTGGTTCTGGATACAAGTAGCGTAAATACTGACGGAACGGCGCCAAGATTTGACCCTGATTTAGGCCATCAATAATCGGTGTCATCGCTTCGGTCAGATGGCGCTTATCGGCACCCTCCAATCGATCACGATTTTCAGTAAAGGCCAATTCAAAACGTGTTTTTGCTGCTTCAAGTTGTGCATCCGTTGCGACCAATTCATTAGCTGGTCGAATCGTCACCTCGTTTAAGTTACCCAAACTTCGTTGCGTAGCCACATCAAAAGTACGTAAAGAATCCAGCTCCGTATCAAAGAAATCCATGCGAACAGGATATTCAGCGTCCATCGGATAGACGTCCACAATTGACCCACGTACAGCGAAATCACCCGGTTGACCGACGACCTCATTGCGTTGATAACCCATGGTATGCAACTTTGCCGACAGTTCTGCTAAATCGTATTCATGTTTGAAATCAACTTCTAGTTGCGCTGCCACAAAATCAGCGACAGGCGCTAAATAACGTTGTGCTCCCGCCACACTTGTGACAACAACAGCCTTTGGATCGGTGCGTAGCGCCTCTAAAGCTTGCACACGTGCGATCGGTACATCTAATGACGTTACGGCAATCTCGTTGGCTAGCGTTTCTTCAGCTGGGAAAATATGAACATGTCGATCTGATAGCAAACCAGCCATGTCCTCTGCGATTTGATCCGCATGAAACTGGCTATCTGCCACAACCAACATTGGTTGTTGGACTTTTTGTTCAACCGCAGCCAAATAAGCAGTTCGCGCCGCTCCAGAAAGACCAGTCACAATGTGCCGGCCCCCCTTTTTTAGTTGGCTTGTTAAATTTTTTAAATCCGGATTTTCGGCAATTAAATCAACCAGTTGCATGGCTCTCTCCTCTTCAATAATCCCTTAATTATAGTGATTCATTAGGGTTTGGATGTCATCCCCCGCTGCAAAGTCTTCAAAAATATCCAAAGACTTGCCGACTCCAGCAGCAAGCTCAACCTGCTCGTCCTCACCAAACTTTCCTAACACAAAGTCAATCACCGCTTGATGCGTATGCTTTGGATGTGAAATACCAAACTTCAATCGATTAAAGTTTTGCGTATTCAAGTGGTTAGCAATACTTTTAATCCCATTGTGTCCACCTGCAGACCCCTTGGCTCGCAGACGAATCTTACCCAAATCCATATCCATGTCATCATGCACAATTAAAATATCTTCCAGTTCAATCTTGTAGTAATCCATCAACGGACGAACTGCACGACCTGAGTCATTCATAAAAGTCGTTGGCTTTACCAACAAAACCTTTTCACCATCGAAGAACCAGTTGGCGACAAAAGCATGATGCTCACTATCTTGTTTAAAGGTTAAATCATATTTATCGGCCAAAGCATCTAGCACAATAAATCCGACATTATGTCGCGTGCGATCGTATTCACGACCAATGTTTCCCAATCCAACAATCATTTTCATTTTGAATACCTTCTCTTCTATTTAATGCACGAAAGGGGCAGAATCGCGAGGATCCTACCCATTCCATTTAATTGAATTTACTAACTTTTTACCATTATACGCATTTTACACCAACAGTGCCATGACTAACCCGCAATAATAAAGACGCTCATCAAAATAATTTTTACAAAAAAAGTCCGCATCTTTGTGCGGACTTTTTGCTTTATTCTGAAATTAAATTAAAACCGTGTCGATGTCGACGGATGTAGAACAGAATCATTGCGACCAATGAAACGAACATAATCCCCAGCATGACATAAACCGCCTGCGTTGGTGCCTGCCCAATCATCATCGTTTGTCGCAAACCACTAACGGTGTATGTCATTGGTACCCAAGCATGCAATTTCTGATAAATTTCTGGCGATAGTTGAATCGGATAGGTCCCGGCTGACAAGCTCAATTGTGCCACTAACAAAACGACTGACACGAATGAACCCGCACGACCAAACCATAGATTAATTGCCGTAACGAGTAAGGCATCCATCCAGGCAATTAGAATCAACAACCCTAATGTTGCTGGACCATCTACGTAAGTCATGCCAAGTAACCACTTGCTCAAGAAGAAGAGCACAATGGCCATCATCGTAGCAATCCCCAATAAGATAACTAGCTTAGAACCAACCCAACGCCATAGCGCGTAAATCGTTGTCCGTGGTTGTACTAAATCAATCATCAAATTAATCCCTAGCATTCCAACAAACAGACCTACAGAGAACATGTATGGTGCCATTCCAGTTCCGTTATTTGGGACCTGGTCACGTTCTTGGTGCTTTGTTTTAGCTGGTTGCGCCATTTGGGCATATGTCCGCTTGTTTGCTGGCAAATCGTTGACGCGTTTTGTCGCCTGATCCAATTGATCAGATAACTTTTGATTTCCTTGCTGCACCTGATTCAATGCTGGCCCCATCTGTTGAGCCCCTTGATTAAGACGTTGTGAACCATCCTGCAACTGTGTTGATCCATTAGCTAGCTGACTTGATCCTTGCGTTAATTCGCCACCCTTATTTTGTAGCGTACTCAATCCAGTTTGAACTTTACCATTGCCAGCTACTAGCTGCGCGACACCATTTTGAAGTGGTGCCATTTGGTTAGCCATCTGATTAACACCTGCATTAAGTTGTTGACTACCTGACAAGGTCTTGGCATTGCCGTCAGTTAATTGCTGACTACCTGCAAGTAAACTATTTTGGGCTGACAATAATTGCGAACTCCCTTGGTTTAGTTCACCCGACTTTTGACTAAGTTGTTGCAACCCACCGGTTACTTGCTTTGAACCATCTGTTAATTTATTTACCGCACTTGGCAAAGCTTGTAGTTGTGTTACTTGTTGTTCAATAGCAGGCATTTCAGCTGGCAATCCCTGTGCATGTTGCGCAATTCGCGTTAACGTATCTTGGTTTTCTGCCAAGCTTTTCACCATTGGTGCAATAGCTTCTTGCAAATCAGTCGTATTCTTTTGTAACACTTCTACTTGCGCATCCATCTGTGCTTGATCTGATGCCTGACTGGCTTGAACACTCTGCTTGAGCGCCTGTGTTTGTTCTGGCGTCAGCTTTTGTTCTTTTGCTGTTTGATCAATAGCCGCATTAACGTGAGCGTCGCGTCCAGCTGAAATCTTTTGCATCTCAGCTAAGGCAGTTAGACTACTATCAATCTTCTGTGTGACTGTTCGCGCATCTGGAGCAGCACCTTGTTTAGCCTTAGCTTCATTTATGATTCGTTCTAAGTCAGTCAGATCTGACTTCACTTGGTTAATTTTTTTAGGGTCCAATTGCCCTTTTTGTGTCGCATCTTGTAATGCTACGAGTCCCTTTGTAACTTGCTCACTCCCCGCGGTTACCTGTGAAACAGCGTCCGTGTAGTCTTGTACGCCGTTATGTAGTTTTGTTTGCCCTGCTTGGGCTTGTGACAAGCCATCTGTTAATTGACGTTGGCCGTTCAAACTAGCACCCAGCCCATCGCTGAGTTGACTTTGTCCAGCTGACAATGCACTGACTCCTTGATTAAAGGCAGGCAGTTGACCCTGCATTTGCTGTAGGCCTTGCCCCACTGCTTGGTTACCTTGACCAGCCTGACCCACACCATCAACATACTGCTTTAATCCGACATCTAACTTCTGGGCCCCCGCACCAAAAGTTAAACTACTTTGCGCTAACGTACTTAGTCCATCGGCTAACTGCTGTTGACCATTTTTTATTTTACCTGATCCATCCGCCAATTTTTGACTTCCGTCAGCTGCTTTACCAAGACCATCCCCAGCTTCCTTAATTTCAGAAAACATGGCTTTAGTATAGGCTTCGGTCACTGATTCCGAAACACGTTGTTGTATCTTATTTGCAGCCGACTCTGATAGTTTTCCACCAATAAAACTGTGCCCTGAACTTGTGGCATAGTCTAACTGCATTTTCCGTGGATGCTTATCCAATAAAGTGGTCGCATCCTTTGAAAAATTCTCTGGTATCGTCATAACCATATAATACTTGCCATCTTTTAGGCCTCTTTGTGCCTGTTTTGAGTTAGTGAAATTAAAATCGAGATCTTTCGACTGCTTTAACTCATGAACCAGCTGATTCCCCACATCAACTGTCTGCTTATGATACTTGACGGGTTGATCATGATTCACAACTGCGACAGGTAATTCATCGACATTCCCATAGGTATTCCACAATGAACCCAAAAATGGTACGGCATATAATGCTGGCAAAAAACATAACACGCTGACCACCAACATCATAAACCGGTGCTTTTTTAAATATTGCCATTCTGCTTTTAACATTGTTCCCCCCTTATTAATTCTGAAATATTGCATATCTTCTATCTTAAATCCTGCTATAATAAGTTCAATATCCAATATTGAACAATGTGTTCAATAAATTCAAAAGGAGAGTTGCATGCGCCATTCTGAACAAAATGCTGAGACCGAAAAACAAATTAAAGCCGCTTTTATCCATGTTGTTGAACTAAAGGGCTTTAATAAAGTGACTATCACCGATATTGCCAAACATGCCCACGTTAGTCGTGGTACTTTTTACGTCCACTACGTCGATAAATATGATTTATTAGAAAAAACTGAGCAAGAAATCTTTGAAAAGTTACAAAGCCATGTGGTTGTGGAACGATTGGAGGAACCATTATTGGCCCGCACCGATGAAGACATAGCCAGTTCAACCTACCGCATCTTTAACTATTATTTGGAGTATATAAATCAAGAACGTGAAACCATTCGCGTCTTGCTCTCTCCCAATGGCGATCCCTATTTCTTCGATAAGATTAAACAAATCATTGACCAGCTCTTTACAAATAAATTAACTGAGCTAAATGGTCACTTTTCAGATAAACTACCAATTTCCTATTCAATGGAACTATCCATCACCAACCTCCTAAACATTGTGCGTCATTGGTTAAATAGTCCCGACCCTGAAAGCCCTGATGAACTGGCCGAAATTTTAATGCAAAGTCGCTTACTAGCGCCACGTGACTTATTAGTATTTGATTAACTTATATACCCAATGACTTACTCATAAACTTCATATACTCTTGTCAAATCTCATTTTATTCTCACATAAACGCCCTATTAGCTTAAAAAACGTGTTATGATAGAGGAATTAATTAGAAAAACAAGGAGGCCAGCGCCAGATGCTTGAAAATTTGGTGAAATCAAAAGAATCATTGACCGTGGTCACTGAAGACACCACTTTAAGTGAAGCACTCATGATAATCGAAGATTTCAATTATCGCGCGCTCCCTATTTTAGATCAAAGCGGACAACTCTTCCGGGGTGTTATCTACAAATTGCACTTGTATAAACACAAAGCTAATAATGGGGACATGCAACAACCCGTCACGTCAGTGATGCGTAACACTACTAAATTCATCAATCTTGATGATTCCTTTTATGACCTCACTTTTGCGCTACGCGACCTCCCATTCATTTCCGTTTTAGACCATGAAAATCATTTTGCAGGTATCATCACGCATAATCGATATATGCACCTGCTCGAAGATTCTTGGTGCCCCACGACTGCTAGCACCGTGCTAACGATTGCGACAAGTGGTGAACGTGGTAGTTTAGAACGCGTTTCAAGAATTATCGCGCGGTATACGACCGTACTTTCACTTTTGACATTGAACCCCGACAATGACTTGAGTACAGCTCGGATTGTTGCAACAATTCCAGCTGAAGTTAATGAAGCAACAATTGGTAAAATTTCACGTACACTGGTACGTAAAGGATTCGCCCTTGAAAACATTGAAAAAGTGCATCATAACTAAAAAAAGCATACCCGCTTGGGTGTGCTTTTTTTGTTTATCGTTTAACCTCTTGGTGCTAAACAAAAAAAGAGACCACGCAAGTCGCAGTCCCTGTTCATTTATGATTTTAGTAATTTCCGTAGTACTTCAAAGTTGACGTCTTTCCAATACCAGGGTTGAAACTGTTGGTTGGATCATTCTTGTGATAATGCTCAACCAAAGCTGGTGCAGCCTTATACATGTGTCCCACGTTGTGTTCAGCAGGATAAATGGCACCACGTTCATCAAAGATCTTGAGCATCTCTTCCTTCACTTCATGTGCATCAACACCCTTCTTCAACACATAGTCTTGGTGCATAACGTGATCAAGGAAGTGTCCATAATATAGCTTATATTGAATCTTGTCCTCAAGCTCCTTTGGAAGGTGCTCGAACCAATTAAATTCATTACGTGGCAAAGCCACATCGATTGGCAAAATTTCAAGATTATCATCTTGGAAAACTTCTTCCAAACGGATTGCAACACTAGCTGTTACATAACGGTGTGTTGCGGCAACCTTGGCTTCATGTGGCGTACACTCGAAGTAATCACCCTCTTCTGTCTTGAAGAATTCCTTCAAATAGGCGCGCGCTTCATCAATCCCATCACCTTCCATCTTCAATTGAAGGTAGTGTTGATAACGATCACGATATTGTTCCATTCGCTTTGGCAATTGGTTTGGAATCGCATGGCTCATGGTCTGCAACATACGGTCTGGGAAGTATGGCTTAAACGTTGGAATGTGGTCCAAAATACGTTCAGCTGTTGCACGCATATTAAACAAATAAGGTAGTGCGTCGGTTCCCAATGTATCAATCACAACCAATGAATCTTTACCATACTTCTTGGCAAGGTCATAAGCTTCACGGTGCATGTATTCCCCTGAAACAGGTAAGTGCTTGAATTCAGTCATGATGTGACGACGCATCTTCTCAAGTACGTCCGGATCATTGGTTCCAATATAGAACACTTGTGAGGCATCAGCCTTAGGATACGTATCCATACGAACCGCAAAAGTGGCAAGTTTTCCAGCTGCACCAGAAACTTCATAAAGTTCCTTAGGGTTGGCATTGTACCGTGTTGGTTCAGACACATCCACATCACGAACACGCGCTTCATAATCACGCATATGCGCAACATGATTATCATCACGTTCTACATTATTAATATCGAAATTACGGTTTTCCAAATTCGTAATAATTTCTTCAGGGGTATCCCCTAAATCAATTCCCAAATGGTTCACCAAATGTAATTCATCATTTTCATCAATTTGTGCATACAAGGCAAGTTCAGTATAGGCTGGTCCACGTTGGATCAAAGCTCCACCTGAATTATTGTTAACTCCACCAACAACGGTAGCACCAATATTTGAAGAGCCAATGACAGAGTGTGGCTCACGGTCAACGTCATCCAACGTTTCCTCAAGCTTATGCAATGTCGTACCAGGGAAGGCTAACACTTGTTCGTTATTGTTAATCAATTGCAAACCTTTAATTCGCATACCGTTAACGACAACGATATCACGGTCATAACCTGAAGCTGGAATGGAACCTTCTGTCAGACCGGTATTTGCTGCTTGCATCAAGATAATAATATTATTCTTGTGCAAAACTTCCAGCACATGCCACAATTCCATTAAGTCGGCTGGCTTAACAACTGCAAGTGCATCCCCTTTTCCTGAACGATATCCTTCGCGATAGGGACGTGAACGTTCCTTGGATGTAATCACATTATGCTTTCCAACAATTTCCGTAAGCTCTTCTACAACACTCATATTCACAAACCCTCCAATTAAAATCTCTTTACAGTATTATTATACCACTTTAATTTTAAGGTACAGCATATCTAGTTAAACCACAAAAAAACCAGTCAGCTAACTGACTGGTCGGTTTTATCTAAGGATATCAATTAAATTTTTATTGGCCGCTTGCTTGGCCGGTAACCAACCAAAAATAACACCAACAATCGTTGACACACCAATTGCGAACACCACATCCCGCAAGGTAATCACTGCTTTGATATGCATATTCCCTGGAATCACCTTCACAGCTCCTGAAGCAATCAGATAACCTGACACCAATCCAATCAATCCACCGGTCACCGTCAAAATGATGGCTTCAATCAAAAATTGGTTACGAATATTCGCTTCTGTCGCTCCAACAGCTAAACGAATCCCGATTTCCTGGGTACGTTCTGAGACAGAAATGTACATCATATTCATAACACCAATTCCAGCAATAAATAGTGAAATTCCCGCCACGGCTGTCACAAAGAAAGTAATCCCGTTCAACACCTTACTAATTTGTCCAATCCACTTATTATTGTCCTCGTACTCATAGGTCCCATTTTGGCGGTTCGCCCCGTTCTTTTTGAGTAACTTTTCTGCCTTACGGCCAATTTTCTGTGGGTTTGCTCCCTTTTTGACATTGAGCGTCATAATTGACCCAGTCGTATTGTTTTCTTTCAAGTAAGCGTTGTACGGAATGATCGTGTCACTTTGATACGTATCATCCGTTGTAAATGTCCCAATCACGGTGTAGGCGTAATTCCCCAATGTTACCGATTTGCCGAGCGCATTTTCTGGAGATCCAAAATATCGTTTCGCTAGTCCCTTACTAATCAACATGTTGTTCTGCCCCACGTCTAAATCCGACTGACTAAAGTAGTGTCCACTATCAAGGTCGGGACCGCCGCTGCGTTTGCGAGCTACGGTAAAGTCTAATTCGCTCTCATCCCCATTAAGACTACCAAAATCACTCCCATAGTCGCCGGATAAAGTCGAAATTTTAGCATCGGTAATATCCGGATCAATTTCACTACTCCGCAGGAAACTTACGTCCGCTTGGGTAAAGCCATTAACACCTGCATCAGTATCACTTGTAAAGTCTATTTGAGCCTTCAACTCCCCACTTTTCGACGTTTTAAATTGCGACTTAGCCATTTGATTAACCCCATTTCCAATTGCCATAATCGTGATGACAGAGGCAATTCCAATGACAATCCCAATGATGGTCATAAAGGAACGTTTCGGGTTCATTTTAAGAGATTGAAAAGCCGTGATAATTGTCTCTCTAAATCTCATAATCAGCTCCCATCACTTGCCCGTCCAAGATTTTGATTAACCGTTCCGCTTGTTCACCCACCGAAGCGTCGTGCGTCACAATAATCAATGTCGTCCCAGCAGCATTTAAGCGCCTAAAAACATCCATAATTTCTATAGTCGTCGCACTATCTAACGCCCCCGTTGGTTCATCAGCAATCACGATATTTGGATTCGTCACAATCGCACGTGCAATCGCCACGCGCTGTTGTTGCCCACCGGACAATAATTTAGGATAAGTATCCGCCTTATCTAAAATGCCAACCTGTGCCAGAACATCTTCCACAATCCGCCGAATTTCTTTGTGCGGCTTTCCTTGATATTGCAATGGTAAACCGACATTATCCGCCACCGTCATATTGTCAATCAGCTTAAAATTTTGAAAAACCCAACCAACATTTTCATTTCGAAAGCGCGTGTATTGTTTCTTGCTCAAGGCTCGCGTATCTCGACCATTGAGCAAGTAGCTCCCTGAAAAATCACGATCCAACAAACCAATAATGTTCAATAAAGTCGACTTCCCTGACCCAGAGTGTCCCATAATCGCAACAAACTCACCATCATTAATCGTGATACTAATATCTTTGAGAACATGTTGTTTTTCCTTACCATGCATAAAAAATTTATTGATTTGCTTTAACTCTAACATCTGGTGCGCCCCCTAAATCTTTTTGCCATCAAGGTTACGCGTTCCAGGCGCCTTAACAATTGTTGCGGTCGAACTTAAATCCGTGTCGTCCACAATATAGCTGGCCCCAGATTTCTGCACTGGCAGTTGATGTTTATGGGCTCGGCCACCTTGAACTAAATAGACATATGTTTGCCCGTTTTCTTTTTTAACTGCGGAAGCTGGTAAGGCTACTTTATCTTGCTTAATCTTAAGCGTCACCTGTTGTCCAACACGGTACTCGGCAGCAGCCGTTGTTTTGAAATCGTAAGTCGTCACCTTACCGCTCGTCTTAGCAATTTGTGAGATAAAGGTGATTTTTTCAGTTGACGTTGTTGCTCCAGAATTTGTCGCAACTTGGGCGACAGCCCCGGTTGCCAAATTATCGTAGTCAAAATCCGTCACACTTGATGCAATATATTTATCAACTGAGTCAATGACTATTTTGACGTTGTTGGTATCCGTATCATCAATCGAAAGCATGCCATCATAAGGTGCCACAATATTTTTTGTGGCACGATTTATCTTACGTTGTGCATCCGTCAATTCAGATTGTAAATCTCCAGTATCGTTACCCTTTTGTTGTGCGTTCGCAATTTGCGTCTGTAATTGGCTAACTTGATTCGTTGCCTCCGCCAAATCCTGCTGATTTGTTGCGATTCCCAAAACATCGCCAGCACTTACATTGGCTCCGTCATTAACATACAGATTGACCTTTGCTCCCTCAGGCACTGAAATTTCCTGCTGATGGCGTGCCTTTACAACGCCAGATTCACTAATTGGTTGAACCTGTATTGGATGAACGGTGGCTTCCTTTGATTCGTCCTTAGCTTTCTGCGGCTTTGATAATGCCATGATAATCCCCATCACCACCACTACCAACACAATTACCGCTAAAATAAGGCGTCGCTTTTTACCCTTAAATGCTTTTTTAAACATACCCTGATTCCTCCCAAGAAATACGATAAAACGTCCTATGCTTACAGTTTACCTGATTATCCTAAGGCTTCAACGGCAATAAACCGTAATGCTGGATTTTGATCCGTTCGACAAATATTAAGTTGTGCATAGTTTGCCAACTTGAATTGCGTTTCTGACCCCATAATTTGTGGTGGTAAACAATAACAACTGCGATTAATATACCCCACTTGAACTCTAAGGAACTCTAGGTTAGATTTCTCAATTTGTGTCAAAAATGGACGCAACAGCGGCGCGATACCTAATACCAATAACCAAATCCAACTAAACTGGATAAGCTGATATAATCCTGCGATGCAGGCCAGTAGGCAACTACCGACGCCAACCGCCCAGATAAGTTGGTCTCGCTTCGGTGGATTTGAAAAGATATTGGGTTGGTCGAAGGCAATTCCAAACTGATCATCGACCCATGTCCGCACCTGATGTTGTGATGCTAGTGGTATTAACAAGCACTTTGTTTGCGTATCAGCTGCAGGGTCATTTAAAATCGCTGACACTTGATAAAGACGTAACAGACGCAAGCCTAAAGACTGCTCAATTTTAATCCCCATAACATCATCTCGACTCAGTACATTACAATCACGCTCGAGCCACCCATTACTAATAGCAAAATGGTCCGCATGCACCATTAATTTGAATTTTGCATACTTGAAATACTGCATGCCGATTGACCATCCGGGCATTAATATTAGTAGCAGCGCAATCATCCAACCATTTAGTGGTATATTGATGCCGGCATGCATCGCAACCCAGTCCCGCATTTGTGCTAGATCCATCAAAACTGGTACCATCAGTAAATAGTTTGCAGACAATAAGCCAGTTACAATTAATCTTTTTGGTGTAACGCCTGACGCCATCTGTACGCCTGTTGCTGCATCAGTGACTACTTGCGTTTGAAGATGGTTTAACACTAGCTCAAGTTGCTCGACTTCTGTCTTTTTCAAAGCACAGAAAGTGACCTGTGTTTCATCACCACCATTTTTAAAATATAGCGTCAGCCCTGAAACGTTTAATAACTGCTGTAACCAGTTTTGCTCGATGCGATAATTCACTAGAGCTTGTTTTTGGTTCAGTTCAAATGACCTGTGTTCAAAGCAGCCATAACAAATG
Organism: Weissella viridescens; assembly: GCF_001437355.1. GTDB lineage: Bacteria > Bacillota > Bacilli > Lactobacillales > Lactobacillaceae > Weissella > Weissella viridescens. The sequence continues at coordinate 29,266 of NZ_JQBM01000006.1, forward strand.
CGGATACTTGATGTTTTTATTTGATAAGTGGTGTGTTGATACGTTAAGCCAATGGCAATAACTTGATACAGGACAAAGATGCACCATATTGGAACAGCCAAATCTGGACGATGCAGGGCGTGAATGAACACTTGGCACATTGGTATCAAAAACAAGACATCCAACAGCACTTGTTCACCCTTGATGAGGAAAAATGCTTTTGCTTGCTTATTCATTTTCTAACTCCATGTTTTTAACCTCTGCATTGAAGTAGGCAATCAAGTGGCATGCCTCACGCTCTGATATCCCGTGTAAGGCAAAACAACGAGCGGCGGTTTGAATTTCTACATCACAAATATGTAAATATTGCTTAATCATATGCGTTTGTTGCGTGATCCCATATACACGAGCGTACGGTATCCATGTTTTACATTTAACCACGCGACCACGCTCTAACTTAAAATGCTGCCTTTCATGATCCATATGTAAGCGTGCTGTCATGTAATAATTACGTTGATGAAGATACTCAAAAAACAGTCCAACGAAAAATATTCCCCATATCCACTTATCTCAATTTGAATTCAATTGTAACAAGTGTCGTCCTAAAAGAAGCCCGGCTAATAGGCAACCGTCTACGCTCAATATCGCCCCCATGGTATAAAACCAGTACTTACGTGTTGACTGCCACTCCTGTTGCGTTTCCATATTTCCCCCTTACTTCATAATTCCCCAATTTCTGCTAAATGTTTTTTATAGATAACTTCAGCAATTGATGGTCGAATTACCTTTTCGTATACCAAGAAATCTAAATACTCTTTAAACTCAGCCTTATTTTGTGATGTGGCGATTTTTTGCCGTATCAAGTTAAGTTTCTTTTTTGCCACAAAGTAAGACTCCCCGCTCTTTTTTTGATAATGGTTAATTTTAAAATCCACTTCAATAAATTCTCTTATCAGTTGCAACTCCTGCTCACTTAAATACCTAATCCACCTTTCCATCTCATATCACTCCCTCTCTTATCCTAAATCCAACTCAACTTTATAAAAACCGGACTTTTTTGTCAAATGAAAAGAAATTATTTTCACTCTGGTTATAAATAAAATTTAAGTATATTCATATTTTAATCGATACCTTATTTTTAAATTCGTTGAACCGCCAAGCATGAACAACTTTTTTAAATTTCAAGCATATTTTTACGTCATTCCTTTTCCTAAACTTAAAACATAGCTGGTAATGACAAAACACATTTGAGGAGGAATTATATATGGGAATTGCTTTACGATTAGCTCGAAAATATGGTATGAGATTCTACCGATTGATTATGCGTTGGATTAGCGAAGGCTTCAGCATTGCTTGGATTGAAAAACAACTAAAACGACGCACTCGAAAGCGGCGCCACTAACCCCTTACTTCATAAAGTATCACCAGCTAAAAAAAGGATCATCACTTTTGTGATGATCCTTTTTTCATTTCAACCCTGATTTAACGAATTTTCTTTCCAGGCAAGGTGATTAAACTCCAAATGAACATAATAATTGGCATAACCAAAACAACCCAGAAACCAACCGCGAGGAATTGTGAATAATCAATATTTAAACTCCCCACAATTGAGTTTTGCAGTTCTTGATATACCATAACAATCGCATAAACAATAACCCCAAAATCAACAATGGCAATTAACATGGCAACTGCCTTAGCAATATAGCTACGAATTAATTGCAACAACATATAAAGAATTGGGCAAATCATCAAAATATACATCAAGAGTGTAATCTTATGCGCATCAATGCCAATTGTTGTTAAATATGCACTCGAATTATTCAAAAAATCATACAGACGAATCGTTCGTTCATCCGTATTTGGTAAATCGATTTGCAAAAATGGCAAGGTAAATAGTGCTAATAAATCCACAAACCCAATGATGAAGCCAATCACACTTGTTCGTGAACGACGACCACGAGGTTGCGTGATTGGCTGTTCAACAATGACTTCTGGTTGATTATCTGCCACTTCCGGCGCCACTTTAGTTTCAGGCGTTTCTACAACATTATGCGTTTGATCATACTTAGCCACGCGTGTAGCAGGTGTTTCATCACTCGCTAGTTCATCGACATTTTGTTGTTGGTTTTGCATTAATTCAGCAAGTTCACCCGCCGTTGGCTGACGACCATACAATTTTTCAAATGCTGCAATTACTTCTCGTTCATTCATTTTTTCATACTCCTGTCGCTCAATTTATGTTTACTGGTATTGGGCAATTAAAGCCTTCAACTCAGCCTGGGCTGCTGCATCTTCAGAAACTTGGAACGTCTCGTCTGGGGCATATTCTGAAATATATTCACCATCATCATCATATTCACCAAATCCAATATTGGTTGAAGCTGGACTACCATTACCTAACTTCAGTTCATAGACGACACCATTATCACCAAGGAGATACTTAGAGATTGGCTTATCAAAATTCATATCCACAGAGTAGTTGCCAGCCATTGAACTTTCGGCTGAAAGATCTTGTTGACCAATCTTGCCTGATTTTGACTTATAAAAGACACAGCCACCAAGTGAATGGATTTTAAACCCAGCTTTTCCTGGATTGTCTTGATTTTGCACTTGAATTTCACCATCAGGAGAATCTGCATACCAATCACCACGACCAGCAGCACCATGATCAAAATACCAATCAGTTACAGCCATGTGACCTATCTTGGCCCGTTCACCAGCCCAGTTATTGAAAGCTTGATTGATTTTTTCAGCTTGCGCCGCTGTTAAATTCACGGATGACTTATTGGTATGGCTCTCACTCGACATTGTTGATGAATCCGCGGATGCTTGCGCCTCAGATTCCGATGATGCTTTCTTTGCCTGCCGTGATGATTCTGACATTGAACGTTCTTTGGCAGCCAAACTTGAGCTTGAAGCTGACATTTCAACTTTTTGCACGTGATGCTTTGCAAAGGCAGCACCTGCAAAAATTGACCCTCCCAATAAAACAACTAGCCCTAAAATAACTAACCAAACCTGTTTCTTTTTCATTTCCCAACTCCATAATTCCTAATTTATTTATGATTCATCTGCACCATCATTGGTTCGGGAATGTACCTTATCGGCATAATTCTCGCCCCAAACGGCCATTGCCTGAATAACTGGCTTAAGGGTTGCGCCAAAGTTGGTCACCCGATACTCCGTCTTAACCGGTACAACCGGATAGACTGTTTTATGAATGACCCCATCATCCTCTAGTTCTGCCAATTGTTTGGCTAACATGCGTTTGGAAACATATGGTAATTTTTCCTGTAATTCAGAAAAGCGTAACACCGTATTCTCAAATAAATGATACAAAATCACACTTTTCCATTTACCGGCAATAAACTGTAAAGTGTTTTGTACTGGACAACCCACATCGCAATCATATAATTTACGCATCATATTACCTCCGCTACTCTATCATACCATTTTAAACGGGGTGCACAATAATTCACCTCTTCCCATTCATTTAAATAGGTGTAGTATATGAGTTGTCAGGAGGTATGATATGAATAATTCAATGAAAGCTGTTGGTTTCTACCAACATTTACCTATTACAGACCCTGCTAGTTTTGAAGACGTAACAATCCCCATCCTCACACCAGGGGCCCATGACTTACTTGTCCAAGTACAAGGTGTTTCTGTTAACCCCGTGGATACAGGCGTTCGTAAGGGGGGCCGTAAAAACAAATTAGCACACCCTAAAATTATTGGTTGGGATTCAGTCGGCACGGTCACAGCCGTTGGTCCTGAGGTTACTTTGTTTACTCCAGGCGATCGCGTTTGGTATGCTGGCGAATTTACAAAAGCTGGTAGTGATGAAGAATTTCAAACCATCGATGAACGCATTGTTGGTCATGCTCCCCAAAAATTAACCGATCAACAAGCTGCTGCCATTCCGCTGGTGGGTTTAACAGCTTATGAAGCTTTATTTGAAAAAATGCATTTAGACTTCACCTCACACCAAGGTGAAAGTATCTTAATCATCAATGGATCTGGTGGTGTCGGCTCAATGGCTGTGCAACTCGCTAAGTTAGCTGGTTTGACTGTCATTGCAACAGCCTCTAAACCCGCTTCAATCGATTGGGTTAACCAACTTGGTACAGATTACGTGGTTGACCACCATCAAGATTTAGTTAAGCAAGTACGCGCCCTAGGTTTTAAAAATGTTGATTATATTTTGAATCTAAATAATTTGGATGCTCATTGGCAAGAAATTGCTGAATTAATTCGCCCCGACGGGATGATTGCGGCAACAACTGAAAATCATCGTTTAATTGACTTACAAGCTTTAACCAAGAAACGTGCAACGTTTGCTTGGGAATGGATGTATAGCAAGTCATATTACCAAACTGAGAACATGATTACACAACATGATATTTTGGATCATATTGCCCAGTTATATAACGACAAAGCGCTCCAACCAATAGATACTGTGTATTATCATCCTATTAACGCTCAGAATATGCGGAAAGCGCATGCTGATGTTGAATCTGGCCATATGGTCGGTAAAGTAAGCCTAACTGCTTGGTCGTAATTTAAATAAACGGCGTCCCTTATTTGGGACGCCTTATTTGATTCAGGTATCCTGTATTTATTTACGCTCTATTTTCGTATAGAATAGTATGATAACAGTGCGCGGGAGGGATAACGAGTATGCGGAAATATATGAAAAAATTCATGAATAGCTCAGCCATGCAAACAATCGTCGATTATTGCACACGCATCTACTTGGGTTATTCGAGTGCCGCAATTACCTACTATGCCCTCCTCGCCATCCTACCAACGCTAATTGTCGCTGGTAATTTACTATCAATCCTCAATTTAAGTTTAAATAACGTGATGCATTTTCTCAATCACTCACTGCCACCATCCGCTTTAACGATTGTCCGTCCTATTATTAAATCAATTCTAACGCAACACGGGTTAGGCGGTTTTTCAATTTCCTTAGTCGTTATGCTCTGGACAATGTCCCGCATGGTTGCATCCATTCGCATTTCGCAAAATACTATTTATGGGGTCAAACCAAAACATATCGCCATTATTGACCAGTTTGTTTCTTTCTTCTGGCTTATTTTAATTCTTGGAATTATCGCTGCCTTGTTAATGTTTGCCGCCTTCGGTTCAAATATTCTTGATGCTCTACCAATCAGACAATCAACGATTAACCACATTAACGCAACGCGACCGTACATCGTTGCAATTGGACTTTTCATTGGTGTTAGTCTTTTCAATTGGTTGTTGCCTGCCAAAAAGCCCTGGCTACCTTGGGCGCTGTTGGGAACATTCCTCGAAGTATCAGCGTTCATGCTCTTAACTCAAGCTTTCAGTGCTTATGTTTCAATCATCGCAAAAGCTTATTCTTTTTATCAGGCCATTGGTTCGGTGATTGTCGCCATGCTCTGGTTAAATTTCATGGCCTTGATTAGTAATATCTGTACGATTATTACAGCTATTTTAAATGATTTTTGGCCCGGAACCTCATTACGACGGCGTTCACCATTCCAAGCCCGCGTGAAGTAACAAAATTTAAGTTCCGTTTCAGCCCTGCTTATCAAATGTTTAAGCTAACGGCGTTATATTATATTCATACCTAATTAAGAGAAAAGCAACCCATACTTTTTTCATAAACCTACTCCTATAAAAAACACCAGGAATCCACCTGGTGTTTTTTTTGCACTATTTTGCGAAAAGAAAAACCCCTGCCAGTGGTAGGGGTTTTCGTTTAATTAAGCTTTAATAACACCAACTAAGATCAAGGCGATAACTAAAATACCAACCGCAATTCGGTAGTATCCAAAGGCCTTAAAGTCGTTCTTCTTAACATAATCAAGCAAGAACTTAATGGCGATATATGCAACAACCCATGAAACCATGAATCCAACAAACAGTACCCCAGATTGAATCATGGTAAAGCTACCACCCTTGAGGAAGTAACTACCAAGCTTCAAGATTGCGATACCGAACATCATTGGAATACTCATGAAGAATGAGAATTCTGTTGCCACGAAACGTGAGGCACCTAAGAGCAAAGCCCCTAAGATAGTTGCCCCTGAACGTGATGTTCCTGGGATGATGGCTAGCACTTGGAAGAATCCAATGAATAATGCCATCTTGTAACTCATAGCATTCAAATCCGTCAACCATGGTTGCTTGTCAGACAAGTAATTTTCAATAATGATAAACAAGAAACCATAAAGGATCAACATTGTAGCAACAACCCAAACGTTGTCGCCCATGTAATCATTCAAGGCTAACCCGATAATCGCTGAAGGCAACACTCCGACGATAACCTTCGACCACAAACGCCAAGTTTGATTCTTCTCAACTTGCGTCTTAGAGGGGGCAAATGGGTTCAGCTTATTGAAATAAAGCTGTAGCACGGCCATAATCGCCCCCAGTTGAATCACATATTCATACATGTGAGTGAAGGCTTTGGTCCAAACCGCACCACCGGGAATTCCCATTAGTGAGTCGGCGATAATAATATGCCCCGTTGATGAAATTGGTAGGAATTCAGTAATTCCTTCGACAATTCCAATAATAAAGGACTTTAAAAGTTCAATCATAAGTTATCTCCTATATTTACTTAACATTACCATACCAAAAATTTACAGCTAGCAAAACCTTTATGCACTTTTTTTAATTCTTTTTAAATTAGCGTATAATATCCCTTGCAATGTTATACGCTGTACAGTATAATTTTATGTATAAACTAATCGTAATTGAAATAGGAGAAAATATTATGAAGAAGAAATTATATAAGTCAGATAACCGTGTCCTTGCTGGAGTTCTTGGTGGCGTTGCCAACTACCTAAACATTGATCCAACTGTCATTCGTATTCTATTCGTTATCATTGCGTTCATCACTGGTTTTGTACCCTGTGTGATTTTCTATATTATCGCTGCAATGATTATGCCCGATATGCCTAACTTCTCACAATATGAACGTGAAGATGTGACGCCTAACAAAGATGACGAAATCTAATTAAACTAAAACACTGCCGAGCTTTATGCTCAGCAGTGTTTTTTTATGGTGTTGGTAAGCCGCTTTGTGCAAGATCGGTCTCAGAAACCTCACCACCGTAAAGAGGTCCCGTTTCTGCTGGTTTCAAATCAAGGGCTTTACGCAGCTGATTCGTTACCGATTGCTTTACTTCACTACTAATAAATTCTGAGGATCCCCGTTTTGTATCGTATGTTTGTCCAGTCAAATGACCCGTTTTAATGGTCTTACCTGCTAACAAGTAATTACCACTAATTTGTTCAATATCATGTGATGACAAATCAGTCTTTACTGACTGGCTCACGGCCGAAATAAAGTCAGCATCAGCTAACCGAAGCGGGTTAGACAAGGCTTTCTTTGAAATTCCTTGAATGACTAAACGTTGCCGTGCTTGACGTCCATAGTCCCCCTGCGGATCTTGATAACGCATTCGTGAAAAAGCTAACGCCGCTTTTCCATCCATCCGATCATATGAATGGGTGACATCATCCTTACCCGTGTGCGTAAAGTGGGTCGACCCTTTGGTGAATTTATACAAATTACCTGGATCACTATGGGCCGTTTCAGGATTAAACTCGAAGGTTAATGGCGAAGCAACTTGAATGCCACCCAACTCATTCACAACCTGTTCCAACCCACGCATATTCACAATGGCGTAGTAGTCAATCGGGACGTTTAACCACTGCTGTACCGTCTGAATCGACGTTTTAGCTGACCCATATTCATAGGCCGAATTTAACTTCGCTGGAAATTCGCTCTCATAACCTACTGGCGCCACAATACTATCTCGTGGTAGTGACACAAGTGTCGTTGTCTTCTTTTGTGGATTCACAACTGCCAACATTAACGAATCTGTTCGTCCCTTATAATTACGTCCGAATTCCCCAGTATCGGTCCCCATTAATAAAATAGAAAACGGTTTACGTTGCTTTAATAATTTGCTACCATTGCGCTCTTTCTTTACATGCGCCGGCTGATAGGCTTGATTCATCGCGCGATTCGCATTGACTAAAGTATGCACCCCAAAGCCAATCCCAATTGCCATAATGAGCAGCGTTATCGCTAACACAATGTTGCGTTCACGATACGCTGACTTGATGTACCGTGGTCCACGGACAACACGTCGCTTTTTTCTATCTGACATGCATGGTGCCCCCCCTCGCTCCATTACTATCTTAAACAGCCACAGGGGCCTTAATTGACTTACTTGGATGATAATTTTTGATTTTAATGTCATCCATTGTATAGTCGAAAATTGATTTAACATCTGGGTTTAACCAAAGTTCAGGTAAATCAGCCATTGGTCGCGCTAATTGTTCTTCTACTTGGTCCACGTGATTATTGTAAATATGCGCATCCCCTAATGTATGCACAAATTCACCCGCTTCATAACCCGTTTGAGCTGCTACCATGTGTAACAACAATGAATATGAAGCAATGTTAAATGGGACCCCTAGAAACATATCAGCTGATCGCTGGTACAATTGCAAACTAATCTTTCCATCTGCTACATAGAATTGGAACAGCGCATGACATGGTGGCAAAGCTTGGGTTGGCACTGCTTCAGGATTCCATGCCGTCACAATCAGACGACGTGAGTCTGGGTGCGTCTTAATTTGTTCGGTGACATCCGCCATTTGATCAATAAAACCACCCTGGACTTTCTTCCAGTGGCGCCATTGTGCGCCATACACATCCCCAAGTTCACCAAATTCTGCCGCAAATGCATCATCCGATAAAATCTTATCGACAAAAATCTCGTGTTGCTTATCATATTCGGCAGCAAAATCTTCATCGACTAAAGAGCGACGTCCAAAATCAGACATGTCAGGTCCAGTATAACTATCTGACTCAACCCAATTTTTAAAAGCCCATTCGTCCCAAATATGATTATTATTTTCCAACAAGAATTTAATATTGGTATTTCCTTGTAGGAACCACAACAACTCACTCTTAATTAGTTTAAATGGTACCCGCTTAGTAGTGAGAAGCGGAAAGCCTTCTGCCATATCAAACCGCATTTGACGCCCTAAAACAGAACGCGTCCCAGTGCCGGTACGATCTGTCTTAACAGCCCCATTTTCTAAAATATCTTGGAGGGTATCCAAGTAAGCTTGTTCATTCTGGCTCATTCCGTATCTCCTTGTGTTGAATCAATATATTTCTCAAAGTGTAACTTTTCAATATCATCAGCTGTAATCGTCACTTGTTCTAAGGCAACATGCTTTTCATCAATCAACGTCATCGCAAAATCATCGTTGCGGTAGTTACGTAAGTAATTAATTTTCTTTATCCCTGCTTGTAATAGTAGCTTTGTACAATATACACACGGGAAATCTGTGACATAAATTTCGGCATCATCTGATGAAATCCCCATTTTAGCCATTTGCATCAAGGCATTTTGTTCGGCATGAACGGCACGAATACAATGACCATCAACCATTAAATCGCCGACCTCATCACAATGTGGCGTTCCTGAAACTGAACCATTATACCCACTGGCAATAATACGTCCGTCTTTGACAATAACTGCTCCTACTTGTAAACGGGTACAGGTACCACGTGACGCTAACATCACTGCTTGCAACATAAAATAGGTTGGCCAGGCAATTCGCTTTTCAGTCATTTTTTCCACCTCAATTTATTTCTAACTCCCATCATACCGCATTCATGACCAGATTAAAATCGTTCCATACACCCCAACCATGATTTTTTAGTCTTCAAATTTATAGCTCCTAAAAATTTCTAAATAATACCTTTTTCCGTCAATCAGCGTCAGGCTGTATTAAAAAGATTAATAAATTCATTTAATAAAAAGCACCTTTCATATTTACCATAATTATGGTAAAATAAAAAAAGGCCTTGTCGTACATAAAATTCAGGCTTAAAGTAGTCTCGATCTCATTTGTCGAGAGAAGGCGAGATTGTCTCGCGAAAGGAAGTGTTTCTATGCCTGCATCATTAGTAGAAATTAAACAAAATCTTGATAACCATCTTGGTGAAACGGTAACGTTGATTACCCACGAAAGTCGTCATCGTACAATTGAACATCAAGCAATTGTACGTGAAACTTTCCCTGCTGTTTTTGTTTTAGATTTAAAGCAAGACGGCCACGAATTTGATCGTGCATCATTTAGTTATACTGACGTCTTAACTGAAAACATTGAAATTAATTTTAATTAAGCACCAGCAATTTGCTTTTGTTTTATTATACTAAAAACCAGAACCAATTTAAATTTGGTTCTGGTTTTTTTGCGTTCTTTTTTGTGTTAATTATTTTTGCATCCTCATTTATTAATACGATTTTTTCATCTAGCCTTATGAATTAAGCGGCCTTTCTTGACAAATTTATCATTTTATTCTAATAATTAAACAATCTAAAATAAGAAAGTTGGTATTCCACATGACAAAAGCAACTCCTGCTGATTTTGATTGGTCTGATTTAGGTTTCGCCTATCATGACTTGCCCTATCGTTTCCGCGCCGTTTACCGCAACGGCCAATGGGAACCTGGTGAAATCACTGAAGATAGTCAAATTCAAATGAGCGAAGCGGCAGCAGCTCTGCACTACGGTCAACAAGTCTTCGAAGGTATGAAGGCCTATCGTCGTGCTGATGGCGGCGTAAATATTTTCCGTCCTGACCGTAATGCGGCACGCATGCGTCAATCAGCAGAACGCTTAGTCATGCCTGGATACCCTGAAGACGATTTTGTGGACGCAGTCAAGGTCGTCGTCAAAGCAAATCAAGATTTCGTACCACCATATGGTTCAGGCGCCACTTTATACATTCGCCCTTTCCTAGTTGGTACAGGTGCAGTTGTAGGCGTTAAGCCAGCGGACGAGTATGTCTTTAGCATTTATGTAACCCCTGTTGGTGCGTACTATAAAGGTGGCTTAACCCCTACTGCCTATGTGACAAGCCCTTACGACCGTGCCGCGCATGGCGGAACGGGACGTGCTAAGGTGGGTGGTAACTATGCTGCTTCCATGCTCCCTGGACAAAATGCGCATGCTGCAGGATATTCAGATGTTGTTTATTTGGATTCGCGCCTTCATGAAAATATTGAGGAACTTGGTTCAGCCAATTTCTTTGGCATCACTAAAGACAATCGCTTCCTCACGCCTAAATCACCTTCAATTTTGCCATCTATTACCAAGTATTCACTGCTCGAGTTGGCAGAAGAAGCGGGTATGGTAACTGAAGAAACAACCATTAGTATTTACGATTTGGATCAATTTGAAGAGGCTGGTGCCATGGGAACTGCTGCCGTTATCTCCCCTGTTGGTTCGATCACACACAATGATAAGAAGCATGTTTTCTATTCAGAAACAGAAGTAGGACCAAAGACACAAGCGCTCTATGATCGCTTAATGGCGATTCAGTTCGGAGATCAACCTGGGCCAGCTGGCTGGGCAGTCGATGTACCACTAGATTAGCTAAAAAAAAACGATGCACACGCTTGTCGTGTGTATCGTTTTTTGTTTATTTTTTAACGTCAGGTTCAACCTTAGCTTCAGGCTCCTTCGTAACTTCGAAGTCGCTAATATAAGCATCCTTGTAGTGCAAGGCCTTGAAGTGGAATGGACCAACTTGCATCTCACTACCAGCACTAGCGTTTGGATTTTCGTCCAACATGTAACCTGTTAGCGTTACCATGTCAGAACGATCAAACTCACGCAAATTCGTCTTAAAGTAACGTTCAAAATCGTACAAAGTCATCTTACCAGAAACACGGTAATGCATAACTCCATCTTGGTCTGAACCAAGCTTTTCAACAAGATCATCGGCGACATCATCTACTTCATCACGAACTGTACCAAACAACTCTTCGTAGATATCTTTGTCGGTAACAATTCCAGATGTCCCACCGTACTCATCCTTAACAACGACCATTGGTGTACGCTTAGAAATCATTACTTGGAGGGCATCTTGAATAGGCATACTTTCAGGAACTGTTGGCATTTGGCGCAGAATCTTACGAACTGTGACAGTATCATCAGCATATGCTTGGCGCATCAAGTCATAGTTGAAGATGTAGCCTAATACCTTGTCCTTATCGTTGTCGGCCACAACCGGCAAACGTGAGAACTTCGTCTTGAAGTACACTTGAACTGCTTCCTTAATGGTTGTGTTAATATCAACAACTTCCATCTCAGTACGATCAATCATGATATCCACAACGTTTTTGTCGTTCATTTCAAACGCACGTTGCATCAACAGATAATCTTCGTCTTGTAACTGTCCTTGACGAGCCGCATTACGTGACAAGCTCAAAATTTCAGCCTCAGAATAGACTTCACTATCTTCTGACGCTGTCTTCATACCAAACAAATGCGTCACCCCGTTTGCTGACACGTTGAGTAACCAGACAAATGGGTAGAAGACCACGTGGAAGAATTTCAAAGGACCTGATACAGCTAGTCCCACCTTAACCGGAAACTCGATTGACACGTTCTTTGGCACAAGTTCAGTGAAGACCACTTCAACATATGTCAACAAGACCAAAGCGATAACAGAGGCAATAACACCAGCGCTTGGGCCTGTCATTTCTTGAATAATACCCATCTTCAAAAGCAAGTGGGCCACGGTTGATTCACCCATGAACCCTAACAACAAACCAGCCAAAGTAATTCCAACTTGGGTTGTTGACAGATATTCATTTAGGTTATCAACCATGTTAATGGTACGCGTGATTTTCCGTGATGGCTTTTCACGCTCGTTTTGCATTTCTTCTAATGTACTTCGACGAACTTTAACTAAGGCGAATTCAGCGGCAACAAAGATTGCTGCAAAAATTAACACAATGATAATGATAATCAATGAAATCCACAGTTGTGCAGTACTCAATAGAAATCCCTTCTTTCTTTATTGGTCATTTGTAGCAAGTGACTATTCTTCTTCAATGCGAACATCAGAGCTATTTTCATCCGTAAGTGGCAAAACCACTACTTCGAAATAGTTAATGTAAGCATCCTTGAAGTCCAAAGCAGTAATGTCGAAATTAGCCACTTGGTTAGGTTCATTTACACTAAGATCAGGGAAACGATCCAACATGTACCCAGTCAAGGTCACCTTATCTGAATCCTCAAATGATCCAATATCTTCATGGAAGTAACGTTCAAAGTCATTTAGATTCAACTTACCTGAAACTTGATAATGCATGTTTCCATCATCATCGGAGCGCAACTTGGTAATTAAATTATCAATAGTATCATCAACTTCATCACGAACTGTACCAAAGAGTTCTTCGTAAATATCCTTATCGGTAACAATTCCAGACGTTCCACCATATTCATCCTTAACCACGACCATTGGGACACGGTGATCAATCATTTCTTGCAAAATATCAGTAATGGGTTGATCTTCTGAAATATTTGGTAAGTTACGCAAAACGGTACTTACTGGTGCTTCCATATCAATACGTCCTTGACGAACCAAGTCATATGAATAGACATAACCAAGAATCTTATCCTTGTCGTTGTTTGCAACAACAGGAATTCGTGAATACTTCGTCTCGAGGTACATATTTAAGGCTTCATGAATCGTCGCGTTTACATCAATCACTGCAAGTTGCGTCCGATCAATCATGATATCAGCAGCAACCTTGTCATTCATTTCAAAAGCACGTTGCATATAACGCAAGTCGTCTTCATCAATTTCACCAGCTTGTGCAGCATCACGTGAAAGTGACACAATTTCAGCTTGTGAATAAATATCTTCATCAGGATGCGCATTATATCCCAAAATCTTTGTCACCCATGCTGCAGTACGGTCGAACAACCAAATCATTGGGTAGAACAACACGTGGAAGAACATAACTGGACGCACGATTTTAAGCAAAACCCCTGTTGGATCATCAATCGCAATATTTTTAGGCACCAAATCTGTAAACACCGCGTGAATAAAGGTGAAAATCAAGATGGCAGCAATTGACGCAAAACTATGCGCAATTTCAGCTGGTAAGAGACCACTACTAATAATCAAGCCGGCGATGAATCCTTCACCTAACCAACCCAAAATTAGCGAAGTCAATGTAATCCCAACTTGCGCCGTTGAAAGATATTCAGTCAAATGATCAACCATGTAAATCGCATGATCGATCTTTGTTGATGGCTTTTTTTGTTCCTCTTTCAAGGCCTTCAAAGCGCTGGGACGAACCTTAACCAAAGAATACTCAGTTAAAGTAAACAATACTGCAAGTGCCAAAATCACGATAATGACAACTAGATTAATAATTATAGACGGACCGGAATCCATGTGCTACCTTCTTTCGAATTTTAAATTTAAATTACATACATAGACAATATATTTATATCAGCTAAATTTTAGCGATATATCTATCATTCTATCCGTTATAGACGCCGGCGTCAAATAGCGCGTTGTGCAAACGGATAAAGTCATCAAGCGTCAATTTCTCAGCTCGAATCTTCGGACTAATGTCAGCAGCATCCAAAGCTACCGTCAAACGTTCCTTCATCTCATCAGTCTTACCAAAAGCAGTAATTAGATTATTCCAAAGCGTCTTACGGCGCATCGCAAATCCAACTTTGAACAATTGGAAGAGTTTCTTTTCATCTTTTGGATCGGTGGTCAACGGTTCGCGAGGTGTCAAAACAATAATCGCTGAATCCACATTTGGGTTTGGCACGAATGCTGTTCTTGACACATTGAAGGCAAGCGCTGCATTCATACGATATGTCACAGCCAAGGTTAATGAACCATAATCCTTAGTTCCTGGTTCAGCTGACAAACGATCTGCCACTTCCTTTTGCATCATGACCACAATCGCATCAAATTGTACGTTTGATTGCAAAACTTGCATCAAAATTGGTGTCGTAATGTAGTATGGCAAGTTTGCAACCAACTTCAATGGCGCACTTGGATCATCAAATTCTTCTTGAATCGTCTTTTCAAGATCAACGCTTAGAATATCTTGATTGATAATTTTTACATTATCGTATGGGGCCATGGTATGGTCTAATACTGGAATCAAGCGATCATCAATTTCAAATGCTACCACTTGCTTGGCATTACGTGCTAATTGTTCCGTCAATGCCCCAATTCCTGGCCCGATTTCAATCACGTTATCAGTTGGCTTAACTTCACCGGCAGAGACGATATTTTTTAAGATATTAATATCGGTTAGGAAGTTTTGTCCCAACGACTTTTTGGTATTAATACCATATTGATTCATTATTGCCTGCGTCCGGACGGGCGTAGCAATATCTGGTACATCATTCATGCATTTTCCTCTTTTATCTCTCGAAGCGTTGCTTCTAAATCAGCCTTGGTGATGCCAAACATCCCCAAGCGCTTTAAAAATTGTTTCCCGTTCACATAACCTAACTGGCGCTTTTCAGCGACCTGTTGGCGCAATTGGGCAGCCTGTGGTCCAGCCAGTAAATTTAAACGAACCAAATCCTGGCGTGTGACATCAGACTGTGGTTGGTCTGTTTCCATCACCGTCACAACTTGGTCTAAGGCGTGCCGGATTGTTACTGCATCCGCATACTCAATGCCCAAGCTATGATGTTTAATCTGACGACCAGCTTCATCCTTCGTTAAAAACGCATGCTTGGCCGTTGGCACGGCATCCGTAATGAGCTGCCTTAAGCGCTCTCCATTGAAATCAGGATCAGTAAAGACAATGATGCCTCGTCGCTCCGCAGCTTCTTGAATTGCCTTTAATGTCGCAGGATTGAGCGCTGAGCCATTTGTTTCTAAAGTATCAGCATCAACTGCTTGTTGGATAACTTGTGTATCTGCTTTTCCTTCGACTACGATGACTTCTTGAATCTTGGTCATTACTTATCCAACCACAAACGATGCGCATTGTCGGTCGTGATTTTAGCAATTTCATTATATGTCATACCCAATTGCTCAGCCATATTTTCAAGCGTGTAGTGCGTAAACATTGGTTCGTTCATCTTACCACGCATTGGTGTTGGCGCTAAGAATGGCGCATCAGTTTCAACCAAAATGCGGTCTAATGGCACAACCTGCAAGGCCGCTTTGATATCTTCGGACTTTTTGAATGTCACCATCCCAGAGAAACCAATGTACATCCCAAGGTCTAAGAAACGTTGAACTTCTTTGGCATCCCCAGTAAAGGAATGCATGACACCGCCGAATTCTTCAACGTGGTGCGCCTTCAACATATCGTAGACGTCATCAAATGCGTCACGCGCGTGCACAGTTACTGGCAGATGTGTTTCACGGGCCAAGTCCAATTGTGCCGCAAAAGCTGCTTTTTGGACTTCTGGCGCAGGGTTATCTTCCCAGTGGTAATCCAATCCCATTTCGCCCAACCCAACAACTGTATCGTCGTTTAATTGGTCACGTAAAATCGCCATCTCAGCTTCGTTTACTTCATTAACATCTTCAGGTTGGAATCCAACAATTGCGTGGACCCCTTCCAATTCATGGGCAATTTCAATTGCTTGCGCATTTCCCACGTGATTGTAACCAACCACGTTCATTTCCATAATGCGGTATTCGCGCGCGCGCGCCCAATAGGCTGGAACATCTTCACTAAATTCTGTTTCATTTAAATGTGTGTGTGAATCATAAGCAGCTTCTGGCCGCTTTGATGGATCATAAATCGCCATAATTTACCTCATTTTATTTTTGTCTCGT
Source organism: Weissella viridescens (assembly GCF_001437355.1). Lineage (GTDB taxonomy): Bacteria > Bacillota > Bacilli > Lactobacillales > Lactobacillaceae > Weissella > Weissella viridescens. The sequence continues at coordinate 45,913 of NZ_JQBM01000006.1, forward strand.
ATCTTAATAGTACTATCATACCAAAAAAAGATGGCATGCTTAAGCTTTGACCGTAAAACAGTCATCATGCTATGTATAAAAAACAGCCGAATGACACATTCGACTGAATTTCAAAGTTATTCGTCTTCTTCAATCGCCAAAACTAGGGCTTGAGCCGCATTTACTTCATCGTAAAGCGCTTTTGCCAATCCAGAACTTAAGGTGTTCTTGGCACGACCTTGATGGATGTACTGCAATTCAGCTTGCAGAGCATTCATCATGACCTCTTGGTCATCATCCGTCGAATCAACTGAACTCTGCATCACGTTTTGTTGACGTACTTGCACATTCCGCATGGCTAATGCTAAGCGGGGATTTTTACCTGATTGTTCCAGTGAACGAATATCAGCTTCGACTGCTGGTTCCGTTACATTTTGAATTTCCTTAGTTGCAGCTGCCCAACGATCACGTTGTTTCTGCTTTAACTTATGCAAACTCTGGCGTTTATCAGGCGTGTTCATATCCAACACTTTACGTTGATCTGCGATACGTTGTTCCATCAATTTACGTTGATCATCCGGCAAATCCTTCAAATGTCGTTGCTCACGTTTGATGTACTTTTCAATTCGTTGCTTTTGTCGTTCTTGACGCTTACTTGAATTAACATGACGGTCAACGAAGTGCATCCAACTTTGTTCAATACTGTGCCACAAAACACGACCACGATGTTGAATACCATGCCAACCCGAGTTTCGTGAGTTATGTGATAAACGTTGGTAGAACAAAGCCGCATCACCTGACAATTGATCAGCATCCATCGCATCTTCAATCGCCTGATTGGTTACACGATTAATGCGATTCGATGCTTGTAGCCAGATGTCGCGATCTAATTGCTCATCGCCATAACCAAGCTGGCCTTGGAGTTGACGCGTCACATTTTGCTTTGTTTTTGGATCAGCATCTGAGCGATCGACATTTTCAATACCGCGACTCACCATTTCCAGATGAGCCTTGTCAAAATCAGCTGTCTTAAATTCAGGCTCAACTTCAGGCAACACCCTTGGCAATACAATCAAAGGCATCACCAAGCTAATAATAATCACAACTGAGGCAATCAATAAAATATTATCTCGATATGGGAAAGGTTGTCCATTCTTAAGGACATATGGCAATGATAGGGCCATGGCCATAGTCATGGCTCCATGGACCCCACCAATGGCGAAGACAAAAGCATCTTTCTTTTGTTGACCATGATCGATAAAGCGCTCCACATCTTCTTTTTGCGAAAAGCTCATCGATAAGAATCGGACAACAACCATGATGACATAAATCAAAATTCCCATTCCGACCATTGGTACCCATCCATAGCCAGTTGTATTAACAAAAGTCTCAACAACACGGACAAGTTCAAGTCCCAAAAGGACGAACACAATGCCATTTAACACCTGGGACATCATTTCCCAGACTTGATTACTCAAGTTACTTAACTGCGCAGACATAAACTGCATATGCGCACGTTCTTCATTATGAACAGCACCTGCAATAACCACAGCAATAATTCCTGAGACATGGAAATGTTCTGCAATAATATAAATGGCTACCGGGCTAATAATTTGAATTAAGATTTGAGCAGTGCTGTCGTCTAGTTGAAAACGCAAAAGATTTTGGCGCATCCAAACAATCAACATCCCTAAAATAAATCCAATAACGGCACCACCGAAGGCTGAAATCAAAAACTCTCTAAATCCTTCAAGGAAGGAAAAGTGGCCCGTATTTAACCACAATAACGCCAATTCCAAAACAACTAGCCCACTGGCATCATTGAAGAGTGATTCCAAATTTAGCGCTCGTTTAATTCCTGACGGCATTTTGACCGTCGAGGTAACTGAATCCAAAGCTGTGGCATCGGTTGGTGTTACAATCGCAGCCAAGGCAACTGCCAGCGGTAATACCCAATGCATAATGGCCTGTTCTGTAAAGCCAAGTACAACCACAGTGACAATCGCTAAAATTCCTGCTAAACGAATAATCGCTGAGAAATTTTTTGAAATCACACTAGCATTTGTGTGCTGCCCTTCATAAAACAACAACGGCGCAATCACTAACATCAAGAACAGATCCGGTTCGAGATGAATCTGATGTAGTGTTCCTGGAATTAGCGCTAATATAATTCCAGCCAATATTTGCCAAAAAGCTTGGGGGATTTTCGGCATTAATTGGGAGAGAAAATTGGCAATGATGATTGCAGCCATAATTACCAAAATAACAAATAGAAAATCCATAAGATCCTCCTAAGGGGGTTACGCTCTATGTAGAACAGGGACTCAAGTCTGAGTCCCTGCTAGTTAACTATTTAATTAGATTAACCTAAGTCAGCTCCAGGCTTAATTGAATCTGGCAAGAATGTTAGCGTAACTTCGTCATCCTTCTCAGCAGATAGAATCATTCCTTCAGAAAGTTCACCCATCATCTTACGTGGCTTAAGGTTGGCCACAAAGGCGACATTCTTACCCACTAACTGCTCAAATTCAGGGTAGAACTTCTTCATACCAGATAAGATGGTGCGTCCGTTCTTTGACCCGTCATCTAGCTTGAAGCGCAACAATTTGTTTGACTTTTCAACTGCAGATACCGCCTCAATCTTACCAACACGAATATCGACCTTTTCAAAATCATCAAATTCAATTTCTGGCTTTGTTTCAAGTTTTTCTGGGCGATCATCGGCTTCAGCCTTTGGTGCACCACCAGTCATTTCATCACGAATGTATGCTACTTCAGCATCAACATCAACACGTGGGAAGATTGGTTGACCCTTTTCAACAACACGTCCACCTGTTGGTAAGGCATCAAAACTCAAGTCTGCGATTTGTAGGTTAGATTCTGACAAACCAAGTTGCTCAAAAATAGCCTTAGGCGTATTTGTCAAAACAGGTTGCAACAAGATAGCAACGACACGCAATGACGCAGCCAAGTGTGCCATTACTGCACTCAAGTTATTAGCTTGCTCTGGATCCTTAGCCATTGTCCATGGTGTTGTTTCATCAATGTACTTGTTAGCGCGTGAAATCAACTTCCATACTTCAGCAAGCGCATCAGATGTGTGAAGTTCACCCATGTACTTATTGTAGTTCTCAATAACTGATGCAGCAGTTTCTTCTAAGTCAGCATCAAATGCAGTTGAACCAATTTCAAGTGATGGAATGATTCCGTCATCATACTTGTTAATCATGGCAACCGTACGGTTCAAAAGATTTCCAAGGTCATTGGCCAAATCATAATTTAACTTAGAAACGAAGTCTTCTGGAGTGAAGAGTCCATCGTTTCCATATGGCATTGCACGTAATAGGTAGTAACGTACAGCATCTACGCCGTAACGCTCGGCCAAAGTATCAGGATACACAACATTTCCCTTAGACTTTGACATCTTTCCATCACGCATTGTTAACCAGCCATGTGCAAAAATTTTCTTTGGTTCAGGTAATCCTAAGGCATGTAACATAATTGGCCAGTAAATTGTGTGGAAACGCACGATTTCCTTACCAACTAGTTGTACGTTTGCAGGCCAGAACTTATCAAACAACTCTGTGTTGTCACTACCGTAGCCCAATGCCGTAATATAGTTTGAAAGTGCATCAATCCAAACATAAACAACGTGTTTTGGATCTGATGGTATAGGAACACCCCAAGAAAAGGCAGTACGTGTTACCGCAAGGTCTTCCAACCCTGGTTCGATAAAGTTTTTAACCATCTCATTCATCCGAGAATTTGGCTCAACAAAATCAGGGTGCTCCTTATAGTAGTTCATCAACCAGTCTGAATACTTGCTCATACGGAAGAAGTAAGATTCTTCCTTAACGAGTTCAACTTCATGACCAGATGGTGCTTTTCCACCAATCACCTTGCCGTCATCATCACGATAAACTTCTTCCAATTGTGACTCGGTGAAGTATTCTTCATCATCGACTGAATACCAACCTTCATAATTTCCCTTATAAATATCCCCTTGATCAAGGAATTGTTGGAAAATCTTTTGAATGGCCTTTTCATGTTGTTCATCGGTTGTGCGAATAAAGCCATCATTACTGATGTCTAATTCTTTCCAAAGCTTTTGAATATCTTCAGCCATACCATCAACATATTGTTGTGGTGTCATGTTTAACTTTTCTGCTTTTTGTTCAATCTTCAAACCGTGTTCATCGGTCCCTGTAAGGAAATAGACATCATCACCCAGTAAACGATGGTAGCGTGCTGCAGCATCGGCTAGCACTGTTGTATAGGTGTTTCCAATATGTAACTTACCAGATGGATAGTAAATTGGTGTCGTAATGTAAAATGTATTTGGTTCTGTCATTGATCCTTTACCTTTCAGCATACGAATGAGTATGCTGCCTTTATTCTATTTTTAGATTGTAAGTATCTTATAAAGCCTAATCTTCATTATATCAATAAATTTAAGGCTATGATGAAAAAATATCAAATTTCGTTTCCTAAATAAACAAAAAAGCCGCCATTACTGGCGACTTTCGTTTGCATTGCGACGTCCTATCCTCGCAGGAAGAGATCCTCCAAC
>NZ_JQBM01000007.1:0-14437 GCF_001437355.1 Weissella viridescens
GTGACCCTACACATTTGTTTATATCGAAACGATATTCAGTTTTCAATGATCTACTTTGCTGCTTTTGTTAAAATGTTTTCCCTCAAACAACTTAAATAATACTACAGAAAAGGAGCTCTTTTGTCAACGCTTTTTCTAAAAAAAATAAAAAAATTGCCACCACATTATTGATAGCATCTTTTGAACTGTTTTAAAATTTATTGTGCTGTATATCCACCATCGACGACAAACTCAGAACCGGTAGCAAACTTAGATTCATCCGAAGCCAAGAATACACACATGTAAGCAATATCATCAGGCTCACCTAAGTGTCCCATTGGCGTCTTAGTACGTGCAGCCATCGCTGCTTCCATTGGTGTACCTTCAACCATTGGCGTCTTAATGTATCCAGGGTGAACTGTGTTGATACGAACGTTGTAATCGCTATTACTTGTATAAAGTGCAGCTGACTTTGAGAGCATACGAACCGCACCCTTAGTTGCGTTATAGGCAGGCAACATGGGATCCCCTACGAACCCTTCGATTGAAGACATATTGATGATAGAAGCCCCAGTTGCCGCATGCTTCATTCTTTGAACCCCTAGGCGCGTGCCATAGAACACACTATCCAGGTTAACAGCAACAGTTTTATGCCAGTCTTCTGTTGTTGCGTGTTCAATATCACCAGCTAAAGCAATACCAGCATTGTTAACTAAAGTCGTCACTGGACCAAAAAGCTTTTCGGTCTCATCAAAAATTTCAGTCCAACGTGCTTCATCAGCAACATCTTGTTGCAAGAAACGAATCTGATCAGGCGTTCCAATCTCGGCAGCAGCTTGCTCTCCTGCTTCAACTTTACGTGCCGTGATGACAACTTTGGCTCCTTCATTCACGAATTGCTTTGCAATTGCATAACCAATTCCCATACTTCCACCGGTCACAATAGCAACTTTTCCATTTAAACGATCAGACATATTTCGCACCTCTTATTGTGATTTATTTAACAAATTAAATTTTAGACCTTTTTCAGTTTTTTTCAAGTACAAATTTAAAGTGATTATTTTAGTACTTCAGTCATTAATTCTTGATACATCGTAACAAACTGGAGATACATGTCTTTATCACAATATTCATTAGCTTGATGTTGAACTAACGGATTTCCTGGTCCAAACACAGCAAGTGGAAAGCCAATTGACTTATGTAAAAGCAACCGCGAAGCATCGGTTCCACCTGGTGCAGCAAGCACGGGAATATCATCATGGTTATGTTTCTTGGCAACCTGCTCAATCAATTGAATAAGTTTAGCATTTTTATCACCCTTAACCGGCTTGATATCCATAGTGTTTGCGACAGTGATGGTCCCTTGATGCGTTTGATTGAAGCGTTCAACATGATTTTGAATTAGGTTGAATACGGCGTCATTGTCAAACTCTGGTGTAGTTCGAACATTGATTTGAGCTTCTGCATCTCCTGGAATCACATTAGGTTGTGTCCCTGCATTAAGTACATCTAAATTAAAGACCAACTTTCCCAAATCCTCATCAGTGCTTCCAGAGACTTCAGATTCAAGGCCTTGCTTAATATCTTGCCAAGCATCTACTATGTTTTGTAAGGCATTAATTCCTAAGTCCGGCATCGAACTATGTGCAGCCTTACCTTGCGCCGTTAGCGTAACATTTAGCTCACCTTTGTTTGCAAAGCCAATACGCAAGCCACTGGGTTCTCCAACAACCAATGCATCAACGTCATCCATATAACCTTTTGCTTCAAGTTCTTCAGAACCATTCATGCCCACTTCTTCACCAGCTGTGGCCAACAAGCGAATCGTTCCATTCAATGGCACTTGATTCTCATGTAATGCAATCATTGCTAAGGCTGTTGCCGCAACCCCACTTTTCATATCGGTTGCACCACGTCCAAACATCTTATTATCTTTAATGGTTAAAGTAAGTGGATCAGTATCCCATTCACTTTTATCAAAATCAACAACATCCATGTGACCCGTAAAGGCAATCACCGGCTTACCTGAACCAATTTCTGCAACTAAATTAGCTCGATGCGCTGGATCAGATGAAAGTGGTAGAATTTCTGACTTAACCCCATGTTCATCAAACAAATGCTTTAAATATTCAGCAACGGGCAATTCGTTTCCGTTCCGGCTATCAATATGAATTAAATCCGCCAATACTTGAATTTCTTCGTTATCCTTCATGTCATTACCTCCATTTATCTGAAACATTATTTCTTATTCTATTATATCACTTACTATATTTAATGAATTACTATTTATATATAAAAAGAGCTGTCATCACTGACAGCTCTTTTAGCTTACTTTGTATATTTATCTAAAATCTTGTTTAATTCATCAGCAGGGGTGTAGCCAGTAATACGATCAACAACTTCGCCATCTTTTTTGATTAACAAAGTTGGAATGGCTAATACACCAATCTCTTGGGCCGTCTTTGGATTTTCATCAACATCCATCTTATAGAAATTAACATCTGAACGGCCCTCAGCTACATGCTCAATCACTGGTGATTGCATCTTACAAGGACCACACCAAGTAGCCCAAAAATCAATCAAGTCAACGCCAGTGCTTGTCTTTTCATCAAATTCTGCATCTTTAATATCAGTTACAGCCATTGTGTTTACCTCACTTTTTAGTTACTAAAAACAAGTATAGCACTTTGTCATATAAATGCAATAGGTAGCCGGGTTAGTTATCCAATCACATCTACTAATCCTGGCATAAACACAACTCATTTATTAAAAACATTTGTTCTCACAAGGACAGTAACTCGCATCTCATAATTAACAAATAAAAAGCCTCTGCATTGCAGAAACTTTACATAATCTAATTATGAAAATTCAACATAGGTTGCACCTTGGTCAGGTCCGGTAAACTTAAAGTCTTTAATGCCTCGATGTGATCGTAGGTATTCTTGCACACCTTGACGAATTGCACCAGTTCCTTTACCGTGAATAATTTCAACTGAAGGCAAATTATTCAACATGGCTTGATCAATAAAGCGATCCAATTCACCCATTGCAGCATCGTATCGCTTACCACGCAAATCCAACTTTGCTGAAGCATGCATGCGATTTTGAGCCTGATTGGTTGAAACATGTTCCTTGCGCTTTTTATTAACCTTTTGCTTCGCAGCTCCAGACCCAGTACTAGTTGGTTGATCTTGACGGGTAATTTCATCTTCAGCCAACACCATCTTCAAAATTCCCATTTGAATTTCATATTGATCATTCTTCAATTTACGTAATACAGTTCCTTGTTGGCCATACTCATTAACCAGCACGGTATCCCCCACTTGAATATCATCATGCTTGGCCTTTTTAGCTTTTTTAAGAATACGGTTATTTTCAGCTGATGGTTTTTGCTCCATGGCATTCAATTCACCTTTAGCATCCATCAACTTGTTCTCTTTAACTTGAACACCATCTCTTTGCATCTTACGTAAGTCAGAAATGATGCGATCAGCTTTCTTTTTAGAATCAGCAACGATATGATTGGCTTCTTTTTTAGCTTCCTCAATCGTTCTTGCTTTTTCGTTATCTAACTTCTCTAACTTTTGATCATACTCATTCTTAACTTTTCGGTTTTCTAGAATCTGGTTCGATAATTGAACCTGTTGATCAAGAACAGCATTTCGACGCTCAACTAAATCAGCAATCATGTCATTCAATTCTTGAGACTCATCAGTCGCCATGTTCGCAGCATTATCAACAATGTTTTGTGGCAAGCCGAGTCGTTTTGAAATTTCTAAGGCATTTGATTGTCCAGGGATTCCCAACAAGAATTTGTAAGTTGGCTTTAATGAATCAATGTCAAATTCCATAGAAGCATTAATCGTGTCAACACGATTAAATCCATAAACTTTCAGTTCAGGGTAGTGTGTAGTTGCAACTGAGTATGCACCAGTTTCGCCCACCGCATCAAGAATCGCCATAGCTAATGCTGCACCCTCTTGTGGGTCGGTTCCTGCACCTAATTCGTCAAAAAGCACAAGTGAGTGTTCGTTTACTTTATCTAAAATATCGACAATATTAACCATATGCGAACTAAATGTTGACAACGATTGTTCGATTGACTGTTCATCACCAATATCTGCGAAGATATCTTCGAACACCCCAACGGTCGTGTGTTCATCTGTTGGCAAGAACATCCCTGACTGTGCCATCAATTGTAAGAGCCCCAGCGTCTTTAAAGTAATGGTCTTACCACCAGTATTGGGACCCGTAATAATAATAGATTGATAATCTTCGCCAATAATAATGTCGTTAGGCACCGCTTTTTGTTGGTCAAGTAATGGATGGCGCGCTTGTAACAGACGTACATCATTCGCCGCACTCACTTCTGGTTCAGTTGCCCGAATACTTACCGCGTAACGTGCCTTTCCATTTACAAAATCTAAATGTCCCAAAACGGTCGCATTGCTAAGCACATCATCAGCAACTGGCTTAAGCATTGCTGAAAGATCTTGTAAAATCTGTGCTTCTTGGTGGTGCTCTTTAACAATTAACTCACGTAGACGATTGTTCATATCAACAACGTCAGCTGGTTCAATATATAATGTTTGACCTGTTTGTGACTGGTCGTGCACAACGCCACCAAATTTACTACGGTACTCAGCTTTAACCGGAATAACATATCGATCATTTCGCATCGTCACAATTGCGTCAGATAAGTACTGTGTAGATTTTCCACGCGTATAATCTTGCATTTTTTGACGAATATTATTTTCAGTTGAAGCAATTCCCTGTCGCGTACGATGTAATTCAGGCGACGCTTCATCAGTAACTCGACCATCACCATCAATTGAAACATTAATTTGTTTCGTAACATCTGGCATTGTCACGAGTCTCTGATAGTACGGTGCTAAAGCTGTCATTGGATCATCACGATCTGCGACTAAGTTCTCAAAGAAAAGTCGAACTTGACCAGTTGTAAATAAAACACGCCCTACTTGGGCCAACTCAGTCCCACTTAATGCAGCATCAATCTTAACGCGTTTCATATTCTCTGAAACGTCGGCCAATTTAGGAATTGAAAGGCCACCTTCCCACCGCAGAACTTTAGCCGCATCAGCGGTTTCAGCAAGCCAAGTTTCCATTAGAGATTTGTCGGATGTTGGATGTAATTGATTAAGTTCCTTAATCCCGTTCTCCGTAGACAGGTACGGCTTAATTTGATCCTTTACCGTAGCATATTCTAAAGTGTTCAAAATTTTATTATTCACTAGTTACCTCCCCACCAGTTTGTGACACCCACATTTTATAGAGTTCGGATGATAAATAGGGTGTCTCTTTAATCATCCATTGAATTAAGTTTGAATCCATAATTTGATTGTGGTACCACGCAATTGGTAAATCTTGCGTAAAAACAAATAAGAAGAATAATTCTATATATATAAGTAATAGATAGACAATTCCGCCACCGAGTCGATTCAACGTTCCCAAAAAAGGGATTCGATTTACAAATTTAACGTGCCGTTCGACTCGACGAACAAGCATAAATCCAATCATGGTTATCAAAGCAAAGGCCAAGCCAGCCGATAAAAATTCCGCCCGCTGATTAATCATATCTCCGGTACCAGATTCTTTTAACCAAGTAATATTGAAATGCTTAATTAGATTAGCATATAACCACTGGCCAAGCCCATGGCTGTACGTTAGCGCAATTATGAAAACTAAAAAACGTCCACCAAAGCGAATAACACTTCGCGCCAAACCATACATTTGACCTCGATAAAACGCAAGCATCAACGCAATGATCACTATTATGGTTAGAACGTTCATTCTGTTTTGCCCGCGTCTCGTTCAGTTTGCATATCTAGCTGATCAGAAATCGCATTAATTGCTAATAAAACGAGTTGGTCTTCAGCAGAAAGCGTTGGATTTGCTTCATTTAAGTGTTCTAATTGCTGGTTGGCAATTGAAAACACCGCGTCCATGTAAGCATCCTCTTTTGTACTCGTAATAACGACATCATGCGTTCCAATTTTTCCCTTATAACGTTTTTTATTGGCCATTTCATTTTCCTCTCTTTTTAAAGAAAAACACCTAAGACGATGAACTTGTCTTGGGTGTTTCAACTTTTATCACTGGTTAACCCATATGGGCTTCAATCCAATCCCACACTTGTTCTTTTCCATATTTGGTTTCTGACGAAAACATCTGAAAATCTGAAACAGTTGGATCAAAATCTAGTGCCTTTTTAATAACAGACTCTGCTTTATTCCACTTTCCACGTGCAATTTTGTCGGCCTTAGTTGCGACAACTAACACGGGAATTTCATAGTAAAGGAGCCAATTATACATATTAATATCTTCTTCAGAAGGTTCGTGACGTGCATCGACAAGTGAAATAACACCTTTCAACTCTTGTCGTTGAGATAGATATGTCTCAATCATCACGCCCCACTTTTCACGCTCTTTACGTGAAACTTTTGCATACCCATATCCGGGAACATCGACGAAGTACACTTCATCCTCGACGCGGTAGAAATTTAATGTTTGCGTCTTACCAGGTTGTGAAGATGTTCGTGCGAAAGCCTTACGATTAATCAAAGTATTGGTTAGTGAAGACTTACCTACGTTTGATCGTCCCACAAAAGCAATTTCTGGTAGCCCATCCTTGGGATACTGTTCTGGTCGAACAGCTGAAATTGTTAATGCAACATTATGAACTTCCATTTTTTCACCTATTTCTTTACGATCTGAGGTGCCACATGCTCATTTACGGTATCAGCGTCAATAATGACTTCCTTGATATCATCATGTGATGGCACTTCGAACATAATATCACGCATCGTTTCCTCAATGATCGAACGAAGACCACGCGCACCGGTCTCACGTTCAATTGCAAGATGCGCCATGGCACTAAGTGCATCAGACGTGAATTCTAAGTCAACACCTTCCAAACGCATTAATTCTTGGTACTGCTTAACCAACGCATTCTTTGGTTCCGTCAAAATTCGTACAAGATCTGATTCAGTTAATTCATCTAAAGCAGTCAGAATTGGTAAACGCCCAATAAATTCGGGAATCAAACCAAAACTCATCAAATCTTCTGGAAGGACCTGCTTCATGATTGAATCTTCAGACTCATTGAACTTAGCTGTCTTTGAATCAGTTCCGAAACCAACAACTTTTGCACCGACACGTTCTTTAACAATTTGATCGATACCAGCAAAAGCTCCACCAACAATAAAGAGAATATTTGTCGTATCAATTTGAATAAATTCCTGGTTAGGATGCTTACGCCCACCTTGTGGCGGTACGTTAGCAATTGTCCCTTCTAGCATCTTTAGTAATGCTTGTTGAACACCTTCCCCAGAAACATCACGTGTAATTGAGACATTTTCAGATTTCTTGGCAATCTTATCAATTTCATCAATGTAGATAATACCTTTTTCTGAACGCTCAACATCGTAATCAGCGGCTTGGAGTAACTTCAAAAGGATGTTTTCAACATCTTCTCCGACATAACCAGCCTCAGTTAAAGTCGTTGCATCAGCTATGGCAAACGGCACATTCAAAATGCGCGCCAAACTTTGTGCAATATATGTTTTACCAGAACCAGTTGGCCCAATCATGGCAATATTTGACTTTTGTAATTCAACACCATCAGCTTCATCATCATTGACGGCTTTATCCAGCATTGCATTAACACGTTTGTAGTGATTATACACTGCTACAGCCAATGTCTTCTTCGGATCGTCTTGACCGATTACATATTGGTCTAAATCGGCCACAATTTCTGCGGGTGACTTCAATGTTAGTTGTTGATTTTCAGCGTCCAACTGTAAATCTTCCTTGATAACATCTTCTGCGAGCTCCACACATTCGTTACAAATGTATACACCTGGTCCGGCAATTAATTTCTTTACTTCATTTGATGACTTACCACAAAAAGAACAGTAAGCAACACCAGTTGTTTCATCGGTAGAATTAAACACACTCCCACCTCCTATATTTGTAATCATTTATTTTTTATCGTAAATAATATTATAACAGAAAATTAGGTAAATATTAACCAAAGTCTACGATTGTTACTAAAACAAAAACGGATACCCAATTGGGTATCCGTTTTCTTTAATTGAAATTACTTTTCAACAGCGCTGTCAACGATTTCATCAACAACAGTCTTGATAGCAATATCATGTGCAAGCATGTCATCTGACAAAGCAGCACGTACTGCAGATTCTTCCATACCGTATTGGTCAGCAAGTGACTTAACTTCGGCAGAAATTTCATCTTCAGATGGTGCAATGTTTTCAGCCTTAACAATGGCTTCCAAAACAAGGTTTGTCTTTACGCGACGTTCTGCACCTTCAGCATATTGCTTACGCAAATCATCAGCTGATGAATTTGTGATTTGGAAGTACAAGTCAGGCGTAATTCCTTGTTGTTGCATTGATGCGAAGAATTGGTTCATTTGACGATCCACGTCTTCGTTGATCATTGATGCAGGAATGTCTCCACCTACAACAGTTGCGTTATCAACAGCCTTGTTGATAGCAGCATCTTCCTTGGCTTCGCGAGCATCAGCTTCCTTTTGTTCTTGAAGACCTTCTTTAATCTTAGCCTTCAATTCGTCAAGTGAGTCAACGCTTTCGTCAACATCCTTGGCGAATTCGTCATCAAGTTCAGGAACTTCCTTTGACTTAACTTCGTGAACCTTAACTTCGAACAAAGCGTCCTTACCAGCAAGATCTGCTTGGTATTCTTCTGGGAAGGTAACCTTCACATCAACTTCATCGCCAGCCTTTGCACCAACCAATTGTTCTTCAAATCCAGGAATGAATGATCCTGAACCAAGTTCAAGGCTGTAGTTATCAGCTTGTCCACCTTCAAAGTGATCACCATCAACAGAACCGTCAAAATCGATCACAACAGTGTCGCCATCCTTGGCTGGTTCTTCAACCAATACCAATTCAGCTTGTTCTTGTTGTTGTTGCTTCAATTGAGCATCAACATCTTCATCAGTAACAGTTACATCAGTAGCTGGCACTTCAACACCCTTGTATTGTCCCAATTCAATTTCAGGAGCAAGTTCAACTTCGGCAGAAATCTTCCAAGGTTGTCCCTTTTCCATTGAATCAAGTTCAATCTTTGGTTGTCCAACCATTTGGATACCAGTTTGTGCAACGGCATCATCAAATACTTCAGGCAAAACCTTGTTCAAACCTTCGTTGTACAATGATTCTTCACCATACATTTGCATAAAGATTTGCTTTGGCATGTGGCCCTTACGGAAACCAGGTGCTGAAACATCCTTCTTTACATCTTCAAAGGCCTGATCAATTCCCTTTTCATATACGTCAACAGGTACTTCAAAGCTCAAAGTTCCCTTATTACCATCACCCTTGGTGAAAACTGCATTTGCCATCTTTGTTCCTCCAGTTGTCATTTTTAAATTTCATGACTTTTAATTTATCATTACATACTTACTAAGTATAACAGAAAGATGGTTAATTTCAATATCCATAGCTAAAGTGACTACAATCTTTTACCTGAAAATGGTTGATTTGGCAACGCATGAAAGTCAAGTTGTGCTAATTCACTTGGATCCGAAATGAACGTCGTGAGTGATTCTGTTAGCATGAGGTTAGTTTGATAGTCCGTCTCTTCAAACATAACAATTGGTGTTTCTAACACATACGCCATTCCCTGTTCAAAGGCTGTACCAGAATCAGCATCATTATCGCGATAATCCGCCACAGTGACAATCACGTCTGCCTTGCGAACTTGTGTGACATCTCGCTGGAAAACCTCAGCTGCCCAGGCTGCAGAAAATTGTGGTGCATCCGTTGTCTGATGCTGGCGTGGTGAATAATAATCATCGACAGTTGGGTTATTTTCCAGTGCTTGTTCAAGAATTGAAACCCGCGAAATTTGTTCATCACTAAAGAATGGTGCTGCTAAATAGACTTGCATAAAGACTCCTCATTTCTTATTTTCGACACAAAAAAAGCGATACTAATAAATAGTATCACTTTTTTAGTTTAATGATCAGTAAACCGAGTCATTAAAGGTAGTTGATATTAGTCCAAAATTTCTGAAACAGTTCCGGCACCAACAGTACGGCCACCTTCACGAACAGTAAACTTCAATCCCTTTTCAAGGGCAACTGGAGCGATCAATTCAACGTCGAATGTCACGTTATCTCCAGGCATAACCATTTCAACACCTTCTGGCAATTCTACGACACCAGTAACGTCTGTTGTGTGGAAGTAGAATTGTGGACGGTAGTTTGTGAAGAATGGAGTGTGACGTCCACCTTCTTCCTTAGTCAAGACATAAACTTCACCCAAGAACTTCTTGTGTGTGTGAATTGAACCTGGCTTAGCCAAAACTTGTCCACGTTCGATTTCAGTACGGTCAACACCACGTAGCAAAGCACCGATGTTATCACCAGCTTCAGCAATGTCCATTGACTTGTGGAACATTTCGATTCCAGTAACAACAGTCTTACGAGGTTCGTCCTTCAAACCAACGATTTCAGCTTCATCATTCAAGTGGATAGTTCCACGGTCAACACGACCAGATGCAACAGTTCCACGACCAGTGATCGTGAAGACGTCTTCGATAGGCATCAAGAAAGGCTTGTCAGTATCACGAACAGGTGTTGGGATGTATTCATCAACAGTGTCCATCAATTCTTCGATAACCTTAACTTGTTCTGCATCACCTTCAAGGGCCTTCAAAGCTGATCCACGAAGTACAGGAATATCATCACCAGGGAAATCATACTCTGACAACAATTCACGAACTTCCATTTCAACCAAGTCAACCAATTCGTCATCATCAACAAGATCAGTCTTGTTCAAGAAGACAACGATGTAGTCAACACCAACTTGGCGAGCCAACAAGATGTGCTCACGAGTTTGTGGCATAGGACCATCAGTAGCGGCAACAACCAAGATAGCACCGTCCATTTGGGCAGCACCAGTGATCATGTTCTTAACGTAGTCCGCGTGACCAGGGGCATCGATGTGAGCATAGTGACGAGCTTCTGTCTCATATTCGATGTGTGCAGTGTTGATCGTGATACCACGTTCACGTTCTTCAGGTGCGGCGTCAATGGCAGCAAAGTCTTCTTGCTTTGCCAATCCCTTATCTGCCAAAACCTTTGAGATAGCAGCAGTCAATGTTGTCTTACCGTGGTCAACGTGACCAATAGTTCCAATATTAACGTGCGGCTTTGTACGGTTGTATTCTTCTTTAGCCAAAAGCTTATCCTCCTAATTTTGCAAGCTAGCCATGAGTGACTAACTATTATTGCTTGCTTATAAGTATACTACATTCCACAGCGGAATAAAACTACAATCTAAAAAATCATAGCACCCCTGGGAAACTGAAATTATTATATAAAAACTAAGACCTTTTGTAAAGCCGTTTTCAATGAAAAAATCGTAAAAGTGCAACTTTTTTCAGCATTTGTCTTTTATAAAGTCATTAATGCCTGATTTAAAGCATCCCGCCACTCTTTTTGCGCCCCTGACTCTGTATCAGTCGTTGAAAATTCCATCCCAAACATGAGTAGTGTTTGTTCTGTCCAAACCTTAACATCTGAAATTGCTTGATCGAGGTTAGGCATCATTAACATTAAACAAAGGTTAACCTGTTGCTTCAAAATTTCGAATTGTGTCGGATCATTGGCAAGGGGCGAATTCGCGAGTAAGTTCATCACTGCTTTGAATTTAGATTGTTGTGTTAAAAACGGAATCTGATTTGGCACAACCCGTTCATGCTGTCCAATTAAACTCATCATCTCAATTTCTTCTGATACACCCAATTTCATCAATTCTTCTAGTACACTCACCCGAGATAATTGATGTGCAAATGGATCAATTAAAATATATTTTGCACAAAACAGGAATTCAGGGCGTGGTAAATGTTTCGCCCGTCTCACAATCTGCGATTGCTGCCCCATTGGCGCATCGCTTAAATGATAAAAGCTTTTTTTATTTTCCAGTACTGCGGCTTGTTGTGTATCTCGAAAGTGGTTTTCAGATTCAGTGACTTGTTCCAAAAAACCACTATCAAGATGATTCATATAGATAAATTGTCGTGCGTCAATAAAGGCATTTGCATTTAAACAGGCGTTAATGAAGATTCGTTGTGCCTCAATCGTGCTACTTCCATATTCTGCTACATATTCATGTACAAGATCGTTGGCCAACTCATTTTGTTCATGTTGTGTATATAGTTCGGCTAACTTAATGTTTAACGCAAAACTTTGTTCCTTACTATAGGCCTCTTCAAAATACATTAACGCGTGCTCATCGTCGCCTTCTGCTATTGCTTGATTACCTAACTTTTGTAACTCGGCACTATCAATCTCCAACATCCGTAAACCCTCTCTATTCTTAACTAAAAGCTCACTACCAGATTATCAACCTAGTAGTGAGCTAATTAAATTTTAAAATTACTTTTTGTTGCTCTCTGCCTGCTTGGATTGTTTAGCTTGATTATTTTGCTTAGGCTTCCCAGCATGTTTATTTTCATTTTGCTTTTTATCAGCATTGGACTGGTTTGATTCATGGCTTTGCTTAGCCTTGTTGTTCTTTGGTCCATTACCGCGCTTGCGACGACGACCATTTTGGTTCGCCTCCATAATCACTGGCAAAATCACTGGCTTGCGGCGTGTCTGTTCATACAAGAATTTCCCTAAGGCATCGCGTACAGAGTTCTTAAGATTAGACCAATCAAACTCTTTTGTGTTCTTAATGCCATCAGAAACGGTCTTTTCAACGAGGTCACTTGCTTCTTGCATCAAATCCTTAGACGTTTTGACGTAAACGAAACCACGTGAATCAAGCTTTGGTTTAGCCACAACCTTCTTCTTTTTTCGATCAATCGTCACAACCGCAATAAAGACCCCATCTTCTGATAGAATGCGTCGGTCATTTAGAACGATTGACCCAATATCACCAACACCAGATCCGTCAATCATTGTATCGTTAACTTGGACAGAACCACCAAGGTCTACCTTGTCCCCATCAAAGTTAAGGCGATCACCCTTTTCAAGCATGAAGACTTGGTCTTCATCGTAACCAACCTCAAGTGCCGCTTTTTTAGCAGCATTCATGGCACGATATTCACCTTGAACAGGAATAACATTTTCCGG
The DNA here is from genome assembly GCF_001437355.1 of Weissella viridescens. Classification (GTDB taxonomy): domain Bacteria; phylum Bacillota; class Bacilli; order Lactobacillales; family Lactobacillaceae; genus Weissella; species Weissella viridescens. Next base: position 13,130 of record NZ_JQBM01000007.1, read on the forward strand.
CTTCAACAAATTAAGTAATAGTTGGAAGTCATCACTTGATCCATGACCTGATGAGTGCATATCTGTTGAAATTTGCTTTACTTTAGCTCCTGTACGGTACAACAAGTCACGCGTACGGGCAACATATCCTTCCATAGCTGTTGAAGGCGTCGTTGCAATAAAGACGAGATCGCCCTCACCAATTTGAATATTCCGATCGTCGCCACGCGCCATACGTTGTAGATGACGGATTGGTTCACCCATGCGACCCGTCTCCAAAATAACAGTTTCTTCAGGTGCTAATTTATTCATGTTCTTTAATGACACAAACAATTCATTTTCATGCACTGGTAGATGCAATTTCTTTAAACGTAAGGCTGTTCGAACAACTTTTTCTAGATCCTGGCCCGACAAAACAATTTTACGTCCAACCTTATACGCCGCATCGATAACTTGTTGAATCCGTTGTAAGTTTGAAGCGACTGCAGCAACAATAATACGTTCCTGCTTGTTACCACGGAATGTCTCCAGAATATAGTCACCAATAGCAGATTCGTGCGAAACTTCACCTTGGTTTGCCGTTCCTGCCGCATCTCCTAAGAGTGCTGTCACCTTTTTCGTACCGATTGTTGCTAAACGTGCAAGATCAGTCCGGTAATCTGGTAAGGCCGTTGTATCAAACTTAAAATCACCAGTATAAACAACTTGTCCTGCTGGCGTTTCCAAAACAATTCCCAATGAATCAGGAATGGTATGCGTTGTTTCAAAGAAAGATACCGTTACATCGTTCATCACTACTTCAGTATTACCACGAACAACGTGATAATCATCAAATCCAGCTGAAATTGGTTCGGCTTCAACTGCTAGTTTAGCCAATTCGATTGTCAATTCTGAACCAAAGACAGGAACTTGAACTTCATTCAGCAAATATGGTAATGCGCCAATGGCATCCGCATGTCCATGTGTTAAAAACACACCAACAATGTCTTCGCTATGTTCAGTTAAATAACTAAAATCAGGGATGACGACGTCAACTCCCAATAAATCACTTTCAGGATATTTTAATCCTGCATCTAAAATATAAATGTCTTTTCCTACGGTGACAGCGTACATGTTTTTTCCATTCTCACGTACCCCACCGAATGGCATAATGCTTAAATTAGTGCTCATAATTGTCCTATTCTTTTCTTTCCGGGAAATCTGGTTTCCCACGTTGATGTTCTTGTGTATTAATATATCACATTTCTTGACCTGCACCAACTCATTCATCTATGAAGTTTTTAATTGTAATTGTTCTTTTAAGCATATATTGAAGTTTTTAATTGTAAT
>NZ_JQBM01000007.1:14686-30390 GCF_001437355.1 Weissella viridescens
TCTTGTATAATTAAATGGATTAGGCTCAATCGCAGTTTACGATTGACGAGATAGGAGTTTCACAGAACATGTCAGATTCAGAAAAATACTATATTGAGATCCCCGAAGCGGTCGTAAATGCTAACAGGATCCATGCTACCAGTGATATTACAGCAGTCTTCTCAAATGGTCGCATCACCTTAAAGGAAAAATCAGCAGATAACCAGAACGAACGTTCCTCAATCCGCGGTTTCCTCCTAACCTCACTATTAGCAGGAATTCTTGCCTTTATTGTCTTTCACATTCAGGAACTTAAGACCGTTCCTTTACGTGGGGGAAACTCAATTACACAAGTTTCAATTTATCTCAGTTTATTTTTTGGGACATTAGCCTTTTTTGGAACCGTCATCAAAGTTAAAAAACATAAGCTGAGTGAGTTAAAATGGCGGCATATCATCACCCTCACCCTCGCTGCAGCTTTAATTTTATTTGCAGTGTTAGCCATGTTTTTCAAAATTTTCTCAACAGCGTTTATTGGATTAAGATTGGATATGTATACGACTTCCATTTTAGTTGGCTTGGTCGTTGGTATCAGTACGTACTCATTAAGTGCTGCTGCCAACTCGATTAATTTTTCAACAATTACGTATACTTTAATCGTTTTACTTTTCGGAGGAATTTTATTCTCCATGATTACGAATGGACGGCCCGATTGGTGGCAGCATAACTTTAGTTACTTAGGCACTGAGAATGTTAAAAATGCCATGTACTTCAATTTCACACTTATCTTTTCGGGTCTAATTATGTTGACTTTAGTTGATTATCTTTTCAGTGGACTACATGCAACATTCAACCAAAATCGACGGATGTTCTACTTGCGTATTTTATTTTCGCTTCTAGCCATCACCCTCGCCGGTGTCGGTTTGTTCCCAAATAATCCTGGCTGGACGCATACTGTACATGATCATATTGCGCAATTGCTAGTCTTGTGGATTTTAATTATGATTGTTGGAATTAAATGGCTGCTACCCGATGCGAGTCATGAATTTACCGTGACATCATACACAGTTGGTGTCTTACTCATTTTGTCTGATATTCTCTTTCAACACTTACATTATTTATCATTGACTGGATTTGAAGTCACGGCATGTGGCCTAGTTTTCTTTTGGCTGATTCTTTTGTTACTTCACTTACGTAATCTTGCTTTACCAGAAGCACAATTCCAAACAAAGATTATTAAAGCAAACTCATCATCAATTTAAACTTTAAGCTAGCAGCCTTCAACTGCTAGCTTTTTTTGTACAAAAAAAACACCCAATCTAATGATTGGGTGTTTTAATTAATAACGCTTTTTTGATTACTTGTTCAACAAAGCTGAAAGACGTGACTTGTCACGTGAAGCCTTGTTCTTAGAAATCAAGCCCTTTGATGCAGCGCGATCAATAGCTGATGAAGCGTTAACAAACAATTCGTTAGCATTGTCTGAACCAGCTTCTACAGCCTTACGGAACTTCTTAACTTCAGTACGGTATGCACTAAGTTGTTGAACGTTACGCTCGCGTTGTACTTTGTTTAAGCGGGCACGTTGGATTGATGACTCAATAATTGGCATCGCTTTTTCCTCCGATGATATATGTCAAAATGTACGCTGTTAAATGTATTAAAATTAACGACGCAATCCAAGCTTTTGGATCAATTCACGATAACGTTGAACGTCGTTATTACGTAGGTAACGCAACAAGTTACGACGGTGACCGATCTTCTTCATCAAACCACGTTGTGAGTGGTAATCGTGCTTGTGTTCTGACATGTGTTCGTTTAATTCGTTAATGTCAGCAGTCAAAACTGCAACTTGAACTTCAACTGAACCAGTATCACCTTCGTGACGTGCGAATTCCTTAATGATTTCATTCTTGCGTTCTGCAGAAATAGCCATGTTGGATATCCACCTTTCATATTTTATAGTCGCCACCATACAACGTAAAACGACGGTGAACCGTCAAACATAGTATGGGGTCGTGTGCTTAATGCACTTGACCATAATACCTAACATTAATTCAAAATGCAAGGATTAATTAAGATTTTAAATCATTTTGATAACGCAACACAAATAACTCAAATAACATTTCTGGATCTTTTTGTGTTGATTTTAGTTCTTTTTCCATCTCTGATAACCCTAAAAATGCGCCAGATAATGCTTTATATGAGAAGCGACGCACAGTCTTTTTCGCTAGTTTAACACGATATGGATGTACTTTAAGTGCTGTTGCAAGCCCTTGTTCGCTTTGTTTACTCGTTTTAACTTGGATAAGTAAACGAAATTGGCTAATCATTGCGCCCAATAATCGGAGCGGTTCTTCCCCAGAAAAAAGCAATTCATGATACAGTTCAACGGCTTGGCGTAAGTTCTGGTTCAACAAGTTATCAATCAACTCAAAAACGTTTTGGCTAAGCGTACGCGTCACGAGTGCGTCTACACTCGCAGCATCAATATGCTTTGTCTCCAAAGCATACAGTTTCAACTTTTTTAACTCATTCATGACGGCAGTTACTGACATGTCAGTTAGCCTGAAGAGTAGTTGTAACGCATCCCCATCTATCACATACCCATCCTCGTGCAGATTATGCTCAACCATTTTTTGCAAATCACGTTCACTAAAATCTACAAATGAAAGATATGTCGCACGTTCTTTTAATAGCTTCGTCACTTTCTTTCGGCCATCTAGTTTGTCATACGGTGCGATAATGATCAAGACAGTCTGTGGCTCAGGTTGCTTCACATATTCAATCAGATCGTCAACATTATGCTCAATTTTACCGCGACTTGACTCACCCGTTAAAAATTGCGCTTGATCAATGATTACAACGCGTCGATCACCAAAAAAGGGGACGGACTTAGCATCATCAATCGCAACACTTAGCGCCGTTTCACGCATATCAAATTGCGCTAAATTCAACATGCGATCTTCATTCGGGATTAAATTAATAAATAAATGTCGAACAACATCCAACAGATATTGATCATTTCCTTGAATGAGATAAATTGGGTCGATTTGACCAGCTTTTATATTTTGTTCCAACTGTGTTAAATTGATAGCCATTTTACTCCCCACTACGTTTACATTTCTTTATCCATAATCACACGGGATATCAAAAAAAACAAGTCATCACTTTAGATTTAACGCAAAATCAGTTTTCAAAACATTAGATTCCTTACGCACGCGAATCATCCCACATTCTGGTGTCTGGTAGGTTTTTACATGACCTGCTTTCAATCGCGCAACCACTTCTGCATGTGGATGTCCAAACCGATTATGCACCCCTGCTGAGATAATACCTATTTTGGGATTAAGTCGTTTTAAAAATGATTCAGCCGTACTTGTTTTTGAACCATGGTGTCCCAGCTTCAAAATATCTATTGGACCTAACTTAAACTGTTGCAAAATACGTTGCTCACCTGCCTGATCCAAATCACCAGTTAAGATTAGACTTAACCCGTGCGTTATTACATTAAGTGCTATTGAATCCGCATTCTCTCCTTTTCCGACATGGTCCGGTGCCAAAATCATCACCCCTGGTACAGGTGTATCACCGGCCCTCACAGATTCAATCTGTGTATTTTGAAGCTTTGACATAATATGTCGCGGTAAATGCATCCCCATCGGTACCAATATTTTATTGATACGATAGACACTCAATAGCCCCTCTAAATTTCCAATATGATCCGCGTCTTTATGAGTCAGTACGAGTACATCGATGGTCGAAATGGCCTGCGCTTTCAGATAAGACACAATTGGCCGAGCACCATATATGGCTTGACGTTTCCGTTGTTGCTCACTTTGATTAAATAAGACCCTACCACCCACATCAACCAAAACTGATTCGCCTGTATCAAGTTTAAAAAATGTTGCATCTCCCTGTCCCACATCAAAAAGGACAACTTGGTCATTTGTGCGGATTGTACCCATTAGCCCCACAATGGCATACACGACAGCCAAACAATACCACCACCGTGGATGCTGATAAATGATACATATCAATGTGATTAAACCCATAATACTGAATAGTACTATTGATGGTTTACCAAAGAAAAGCTCACCAGGGCAATTTGCTATATGCACTAATCCTTTTTGGATATAACAAATTATCCAATCGATGTGCATCACCATGATGGAGAGCTGTAGCATTTGTGCTAAAACACCGATAATGACTAAAGGGCAAATCACATAAGCAAAACAAGGAATCGCGATCAAATTGGCTAGAATACTAATTGGGTGCCAAGTAAAAGTAGACCAGATGAGTAACGGTAAGATTAACAAATTTAATTGGATACTGACTTGCCACCATTTGAGTTGGTTGAACCAAAGCAACCCAAAACTCAATAGGCAAGATAGTTGACCACCCAGATGACATAAAAGGCCAGGTTCGATTAATAAACTCAATAAAATTGTTATGCCCCATAAATCAAACCGAGAACAACGACAATTTTTAAGTTGCACAAAATGTTCGGTCCCCGTTGCTACAACTGAACGAATGATGCTTCGATTATCACCTGCAAATATCCAAAAAACAACTAAGATAATTTGACTCGACCAAAGACGCATTTCTTTCAAAAACTTTAAACGCCGACAAATCAGATACCACACCTGGCAGACCAAGTGAACTTGAAATCCCGAGATACTGAATAAATGAATGAGGCCCATTTTGCTCAATCCTTGATTATCTAGGTAGAAATCAGGTCGCACATAGCCTAATAATAAGGTTTCTCCATAGTCACGCAATCCACTGGGTAATTGTTCAAACCATTCAACGAGATGAACATGCCAAGTTCGAATCAAATTAACCAGGGCATTAATCGTGAAAAACTGATACTGCGTTTGTTGACACTTAATAGCCGAATTCGCAACTAGCTTACAGACAATCCCCCGAGAGTACCAATAACGCTGCATATCAAATTCAAATCGATTACGCGGTCCATCTATCCGTTGATAGGTGTATCTTGCTTCAATTTCAAAGGCACCATCATATTTTTTCAAAAAATTGTACGCTGAATGAGACAGATGTCTCACCTGGAACCTCACTTGTTCATTTGATCCTAAAGTTGTACCGACACCTGATAGTCCTTGCTCCGTTAGCTGACATTGATCAATATGTGACATAACAATCTTAACCTTTGGCACATCTTCAACATACCGTAAAGGGGTCTGAATGGTTTGCCGATAGTTTACCCAATAGCCACTACAAATAAACATTACGATACCTAAAATTTTAATTGAGGGACCATGATACATGGCTACTATGATGCCAACGTACATACCTAAAATAAACGCCCAATATTGATCCGCTATGAAGTTTAAATTTAATGCGATTCCTGCAAGACCAGCCAAAAAATAAATACCATTCATGATAAGAAATAAGGTCGGATCTTTTGAAGCGTTTTGGGCCCAAATCCAGAAACTTGTGTTAAATCATCTATACTTTTGAAAGGCCCGTTCGTTTCACGAAAACTAATAATATCTGCAGCCCGCTTCGGACCAATCCCTGGAATTTCTTGTAACTCCGTAACCGATACTTGATTGATATCCAGTTTTGCCTTGGCGTTTTCAGCCACGCCTTCGTGTCCAGACAATGCATTAGTGACAGTTTCTCCTTTCTTTGGAATGTATAACATTAAACCGTCGGTCAATTTTTGTGCTAAATTAACGTTTCGTGTATCTCCATGCGGTGTGAGACCACCTGCACGTTTAATCGCATCTTGCACAAGCTCATTTTGGTTGAAAGTATAAACATTCGGAGCCTTTACATGGCCTTTAATATCAACGCGCAGGGTATTAACTTTGACATTTTCTCGTTTGCCTTCTTGACTGTCATCTTTTGGAGGTTGAGCCACCGGCAGTGGCTTTTGTATTTCGGGTTGGGTTTTTACATGATGCTGTACTAATAAATACCCCATCCCCATCACGATGATGATGAATAGATACTTTAGCAGACTATATTTTTTATAATAATCGTGTAATTGTCGGATGATTGCTTCCATGTCCATGTGCCTCCCCTCGATTTTTTTCGATAATAGAGACGAGTCTACATAAACAATTTACAAAAAAAAGACACCCAATGGGTGTCTTTTTTTTAAAGTTGACCAGCGTCAAGAATAGTATTCATAACTTCTTCAACCATCTCAAATTCGGTATCTGTTTCAATTTCTGACAAAGCATCTGCTGCATCAGCATTCTTATCATATCTAAATGGTAATAATTCAATATCGCTTGCATCACTTTGGTCAGCAGCCCGTAAAACAATGTACGATTGGCTACCGTCATCTAAATCAAAGTTAAATAACTCAACAAATTGAGCACCATTGCCGTCTTCATCATAAAGTGTGAACATTTCTGGATTATCCATATGCGCCTCCTTGACTAAAAAAGTAGTTGTCATACTGACAACTACTTTCAGATTATTCTTCTTCTTCTAAATCATCGATGAATTGATTTAGCTTTTCTTCAACCATAGCTAACTCAGCATCATCTTCAATCTGATCTACAACACCTTCAGTGCTTTGTTCAGTTTGTTCTGGATGAAAAATAAATGGGTACACATCAACTGGTTCTTCAAAATCAGCACCAGCTGGGTAAACAATAATGTAGTCTTTATTAAATTCATCACTGTGGAATGTAAATAGAACCTCAAACAGTTCTTCATCCCCTTGCTCATTTGTTAGTGCAATTACATTTTGTTCGTCTTCCATAATCGTAACCTCCTTTTAATTAACCAAAGATCCTTTCCGATCTAAATAGTTTTGTAAAATTAACGCAGCAGCCAATTTATCAATGACTTTTTTACGCTTTTTTCGTGACGTATCCGCCTCTTCAATCAACATACGTTCGGCTTCAACCGTTGTCAAACGCTCATCTTGAAAATCAATTGGTAACCCAAAATTTTCTTTCAATAATTCTCCGTAGGCCTGTGCTGCTTCAACACGTGGTCCTGAAGTATTGTTCATGTTTTTAGGTAACCCAAGTACAAAACCGGATGGTTGATATTCTTTTACCAACTCAGTCATACGGTCCATACCAAATTCATTATTGTCTTCATCAATTGGGATGATTTCAACACCCTGTGCTGTCCATCCCAAAACGTCTGAAACTGCCACACCAACCGTTTTTGAACCAACGTCTAATCCTAATAATCTACCCATTACTTATCCAAATAGTACTTGACTAATGCTTCAATAATTTCGTCTCGCTCAAATTTGCGAATCAAATTACGGGCATCGTTAACACGTGGAATGTACGCTGGATCATTTGAAATTAAATATCCAACAATTTGATTTATAGGGTTATACCCTCTTTCCTCAAGTGCAGCATAGACTGTCTCGAGCATTTTACGGACGTCATGATCTTCATTAAAGTTTAAATTAAATAATTCTGTATGATCTGAACTCATCACAAACTCCCTTCGTTTGTTACATTAAGCCGTATTGATTACTTTTCAGCTAACCAAGTGCTTGCATCTGCAAAGGCTTTTTGAATACCTTCTGGATTCTTACCACCGGCTTGTGCCATATCGGGACGGCCACCACCACCACCACCGATAGCGGGAGCAATCTGCTTAATTAAGTCACCGGCTTTAATACCGGCTTTAACACCTTCTGGACTAACTGCTACAAGTAAGTTAACTTTATCACCCAAGTTAGCTGCTAAGACAAGTACTTCAGATGGTTGTGCTTGCTTCCATGAATCTGCGGCACTACGCAACCCGTCCATTGATTCAACTGAAAGTTCAGCTGTGATTAAAGTATGGGTCCCAATTGTTTGGACATCATCAAAGGCTGAAGCAGCACTTTGTGTTGCTAATTTTTGCTCGAGAGCAGTTGCTTGACGCTCAGCATCCTTGAGGCTGGCTTGAAGTGCTGCAATCTTATCATTAATTTGACTTAATTGCGGTGCTTTCACTTGTTCAGCTGCCTTATTCAACCAAGCATCATGTTGTTTAAATAGCTTCATTGCACCTTCACCAGTGACGGCCTCAATACGGCGAACGCCCGCACCAACACCTTGCTCGCTGACAATCTTAAAGATTCCCAATTCAGCCGTTGAGTTAACGTGTGTACCACCGTCAAATTCGGCGTTGAAATCGCCAATTGAAACAACTCGAACCGTATCTCCATATTTTTCAGAGAATTCAGCAACAGCACCCATTTTCTCAGCTGTTTCCTTATCAGTCTCAATCCATGAAACTGGCAGATTTTCAATAATTTTAGCGTTAATTAAGTCTTCAATTTCTTGCAACTTTTCAGCTGGAACAGCTTCATTGTAACTGAAATCATAACGCAAATTATCTGCGGTCACAAGTGATCCTGCTTGCGTTGAACGGTTACCAAGAATATTACGGATTGCTTGGTCCAACATGTGTGTTGCGGTGTGGTTCTTTGAAACAGCCGTATGATAAGGAGCGTCAACTGCCAAGTGATAATGTTCATTCACAGACAATGGCGCCTTAACATCAAGCGTGTGTAGGTGTTGTCCATTTGGTGCCTTTTGCACGTCAACAACTTCGGCAACTACTTCTTCAGCACTATTCAGAACAACACCACGATCAGCTACTTGCCCACCCATCTCAGCATAGAAAGGTGTCTTATCAAATACCGCAACAATTTGTCCTGAATCAGCAGATTCAGCTAACATATCATCAAAGATAATGTTAACCAAAGTTGCATCTTCAACTTCAAGATCAGTCCAACCAACATATTCAGACTCAGTGTGTAGGTCAGTCAACAGACCATCTTGAATCCCCATTGACGCCTGCTTACCACGTGCCGCACGAGCACGGTCTTGTTGTTCTTTCATTGCAGATTCAAAACCAGCTTCATCGACTGTCAAACCATTGTCTTGGGCTTCCTCGATGGTGATTTCCAATGGGAAACCATACGTATCGTACAACTTAAACGCAACACCCCCATCAATCACACCACCATTTTGCTTGGCGTCATCCATAACATTCTGAAGCAATTGCAAACCTGCTGTCAGTGTCTTGTTAAAACGGTTTTCTTCCTTTTCAACAATTGAAGCAATATAATCCGCATTTTCCAATACTTCAGGATAATAAGATTGCATAATTTGCCCAACAACCGGCACTAAGTTTTTCAAGAAGACTTGGTTAATTCCCAAACGGCGTCCGTGAACAACCGCGCGACGAAGCAAACGACGGATAATATATCCACGTCCTTCATTTGAAGGCAATGCACCATCACCGATGGCAAATGTCACTGCGCGAGCATGATCAGCAATCACCTTGAATGAAACATCCAGCTCAGGATCATCACCATACTTCTTACCATCACTCATTCCTTCAATCGCATGAATGATTGGTAAGAATAAGTCAGTCTCAAAATTGGTATCGGCATGCTGGAAAACAGATACAAGTCGTTCAAGTCCCATCCCCGTATCAATATTCTTATGTGGCAATTCAGGATAATCCTTATTGTCAGTTAATCCAGGTAAGTGATTATATTGTGAGAACACAATATTCCAGATTTCCAAATAACGTTCGTTCTCACCACCCGGATAATTTTCTTCGTTGTCGTCTGGATCGTACTTAGATCCGCGATCGTAGAAAATTTCAGTATCAGGACCAGATGGACCTTCACCAATATCCCAGAAGTTGTCAGGTTCTTCATAAAGATGATCCTTAGGCAATCCAACGACGTCTAACCAAATTTGCTTAGATTCGTTGTCATCTGGATAAACCGTAACATATAATTTTTCTGGATCAATATCATACCATTCTGGGCTAGTAAGTAGTTCCCAGGCCCATGGAATCGCATCTGTTTTGAAGTAATCCCCAATTGAAAAATTCCCCATCATTTCAAACAGCGTATGATGACGAGCTGTATGCCCAACATTTTCAATATCATTAGTACGAATTGCCTTTTGTGCATTGGTAATGCGTCGATTTTCTGGAATAACACTTCCGTCAAAATACTTCTTTAGCGTTGCTACCCCCGAGTTAATCCAAAGCAAGCTTGGATCATCTTTTGGAATCAAGGATTGTGATGGTTCAATTGCATGCCCCTTACTTTCAAAAAAGCGAAGGAACATCTCACGCGTTTCAGCTGATGATAATTCTTTCATGGATATAAGCCTCTTTCTTTTTAAATTAAAAAAAGACAGTCGATTGCAATACGGAGACGCTAGAACGCGGTACCACTCCGTTTGCAATGACTATCTATATCATTACCTCTTTAAAATCGTTAACGCCGATTAACGGTCTGCTTTCACAAACACTTTCGTGAGGGAGCATGAACTTAATTTCGCATTACTTCCACCAACCGTAATGTCTCTGTATATCGAATTAGAAAGTTCTCATCCTCTTGAAACATTATAGCATATTGGTTGATTGAGTGGTACCACATTTCGTCGGAAACCGTCTCAATAATCTGATGCTATATAAACTTATTTTGACTTACGTGATTTACGTGTTGCACGTTGTTGTTGACGATCTTCAACTCGCTTTTTATAAGCCGCGTCACGTGCAATTTCACTTTTAATACGATGCTTATAACCAGGCTTCACATTCTTCTTCTTCTTCTTGACCATACCAATCATCGTGGGATCAAGTTTCTTTGTTGACTTGGTACGTTGCGTTCGACGGCGACGATCAGCAACTGCTTTTAGCTCGCCCTTAGACAAAACCATTGGCTCAAACTTAACTCCCATGTTTTCGACTTCGGTTACCTTTGCATCTTCGTCTGGAGAATACAAGGTAATGGCAGTCCCTTCTGCCCCATTACGTCCCGTACGTCCAACACGGTGCACAAAGAATTCAAGGTCGTTTGGAATACCATCATTAATAACCAGCGAAACACCTGGGATATCAATTCCCCGAGCAGCTAAGTCTGTTGCAACGACATATTGATAATCAAGATGTTGAATTTGTTGCATGGTCCGTCGACGTTCACGTGGTTGAATGCCACCATGAATTTCAGCAACCTTGAGACCACGTTCCTTCAATTGGCGTGCAAGTTCATGGGCGCGTTCTTTCGTATTCGCGAACACTAAAGCCATGTATGGATTTCCCATTGTTAGCAAATTAAAAATTAATTCATCCTTTGCCTTACCCTTGGTATCCATTAAGACATTTTGAATGGTTGGAGAAATAACTGTTTCAGCTGGAATTTCTTCAACAACAGGATTGTTAAGATACTTCTTCAAAAATGGTTGTAACTTTTGAGGAATTGTTGCTGAGAAGACAAGCATTTGCAAGTCTTCTGGCATCGCTCCGGCAATTGCGTCAACTTCATTCAAGAATCCCATATCCAAAGTCATATCAGCTTCATCGACCACTAAGGTATGTGCTGTATGAATATTCAATGCACCACTTTGATACAAATCTTTAATTCGACCAGGAGTTCCAATAACGATTTGTGGTTGGTTCGACTTTAATTGTTGGATTTGACGATTCTTATCAGTTCCACCAACAAATAATCCAATACGCGGCTGTTCATCTTCGGGGAATTGATCCGCAATTTGCTTTGAAGCTTGGTAAATTTGTTGGGCCAATTCACGTGAAGGTGTTGTAATCACGGCTTGGACTTGTTGCTTTTTGACGTCAAGCTTTTGGAAAATAGGTAGCAAAAAGGCGTGCGTCTTTCCTGATCCTGTTTGTGATTGTCCAACCACTGATCGTCCCTGTAAAATCACCGGAATTAACCGGGATTGAACTGGCGTTGGATCATTAAAGTGGATGGCATCAAGCGCGCGATAAATTTCATCACGCAAATGATAGTCATTAAAATTAGCCATTGTTGTGCTCCTTTAGTAATTGATTCATTTCATAAATAATGTCTTCTAGTTCTGCATCATTTTGAGCAATTGCTCCTGATGCCAATGGATGTCCACCGCCACCGTGACGCTTAGCAATATCATTAATTGGAATTTCGCGTGACCGTAACCGGGCACGATAGAAACCTTCGTCTTGTTGCTCAAAAACGGCCCAAGCTTTTGCAGCGTTAATTTTTCCCATTAAGGGCACAATAAACGCCGTTCCAAAATCCCCCAAATCAAAGGATTCTAAAATTTCGTTTGTCAACACGATATAGTTGAATCCCTCATCGGTTAGGGTCATATGCTCATAAACATACCCAGAAACTTTTGCTGCCTCGGGTGAAATTGTATCCATCATTTGATTCAATTTCGTCCAGTCAAAATTAAACTTCATTAAATCCGAAACTGTGGCCATTGTACGTGAATCAGTTGCATATAGAAAACGACCTGTATCGCCAACAATTCCAGAATAAAGGCAAGCAGCACCTTTATCTGATAGTTTTAATTCATTTTCAAATTCTTTATAGAACGAGAATACCAGTTCAGAAGATGATGAGACTGATGTATCAACCCACGAATAATCGCCATATGGCTCATCGTTTGGATGATGATCAATTTTAATGAGTGTTTTCCCTTCTTCGTAACGTTGATCATCTACACGAGGCTCATTCGCTGTATCTGTCACGATGACCAAAGCATCTTCATAAGTTGCATCATCAATCGTATCCATGTCCCCCATCCATTCTAAGCTGTGGACTTGCTTTCCAACTACATAAACTCGCTTATCTGGATAAGTTGTACGGATAATTTCAGCCAAGCCCATTTGTGATCCGACTGCATCTGGATCAGGACGTTGGTGTCGATGAATAATAATTGTATTTGCGGCTTTAATTTGCGCTAAAATTTGTGTTTGTGCTGTCATAATATGTCCTTTAATTCTCTGTTCCTTTAAGTATAACACAGGGCTCACTTAGCTCTCGTATAAACTCAATGTAATATTTTCAAATGAAATCGGTGTCAGCCCAGTTACCGTCAGCCCGACTAATCTTAAAGGCGTTGTATAGCCACCGATTTCTTCCAAAATATCTACGGCTAAGTTGTAAATCACATTGGGGTCATTTTCAATAAAATCATTAAAGGTTGCCCGATGGGTCGTCGTATTAAACATTTCATCTCTCAATTTTAAAACTAATGTTTTACCATGCATCTTTTTATTCTTCAAAGCCTGAACAACTTCTTTTGCAATACTTCGGCTTTCATCCAACGTTTCTTGTTCCGATCGAACTGGAGGGTTGAATGTATGTTCTTTACCAATTGATTTACGTTGTCGCTCATACTGGACTGGTCGATCATCAATTCCACGAATCCGTTGATACAATTCAAACCCCTGTTTACCGAATTCATCAATTAATGTATCTTGGCTGAGTTGGTATAAATCATTGCCATTTTCAATATGCAATTCATGCATTCGTTCTGCTGTTTTTGTCCCCACACCTCGAATTGATTCAATCGGTTGGGCATCTAAAAATGGTCTAATATCTTCAATTCTGATTACAGTTAAGCCAGCAGGCTTGTTATGTTCAGAAGCAAGTTTGGCAAGGAACTTATTAAACGAAATGCCAACTGAGGAAGTGAGTGCCAGTTCATCAAAAATTTTCTGTTGCAAACGATGTGCAATGGTAACTAAAGACTCCTCATAATCAGATAAGTCTAAATATGCTTCATCAAACGCAATCGGCTCAATTTTATCAGTAAATTGGTGAAAAATGCCGTGCACTTGTTCTGAAACTTTTCGGTATTTATCAAAATCCGGTGTCACAAATACAGCTTCTGGTGCTTTTTCTAGCGCTTCAGCAGCACTCATGGCAGAATGAACACCTACTTGACGCGCGTGATAATTTGCAGTAGCCACCACACCGGTCCCGCCAGTCTTACGTGGGTCTCTGGCTAGAATCACCTGTTCATCTTGTAATGCAGGATTATCTCTAATTTCAATTTGTGCATAAAAGGCATCCATATCAATATGTAAAATTTTACGACTCGCATCAATTTTTAAAGGGAATTGTAACCATGCACACATGTCTTCGCCTCACTATACAAATGAAAAGAGACTCAAAGAATAATCTTTGAATCTCTTTAGATTACTTATCTTCTTGCTTTTCGGCAGCTTTGGCACCATTTTCATCGGCTGAATCAATCAATTGTCCTGTTTCTGACACAACGTCCACTTCTTCAGGTGTGTCGTCATCAACATGATTTTCAACTAATTCTTCATCTGTTTTGATTGGTTCAACTGTACGTACAGCACTCATTTCATATGTTAAGAATGAGCCGTCCGCGTCAAGCGCAACCGTCTTGTGGTCCTCACTAACTGAAACAACCTTAGCGTGTAAACCACCAATGGTAACAACTTCATCACCAGGCTTAATTGATGCCAAAAGTTCTTTTTGCTTTTCTTGACGTTTCTTTTGAGGACGAACCATCATGAAGTACATCAAAACAATCAGCAATAAAATCATAAGTAGGGAACTATTCATAGTAATACCTCTTTCTCTTGTTAGAATAAACGTGCATTCTTTTTGTTATAACCATAGTTTTCCATTAGTTCAGCTCTGAAGTCCAATAGACGATCTTCAGCAATTGCTTGACGCATATCTTCCATTAACTTTAATAGATAACGCAGATTGTGTACACTCGCAATGTTTTGCCCTAATAGTTCGTTTGCATTAAACAAGTGGTGCAAGTAAGCCTTTGTATAATGCGTTGATCCGTAGTCATCTAAATCTAAATCAATTGGTGAAAAGTCATTTTTATACTTAGCATTTGTGATAACCACTCGTCCATGCTTAGTCATTAATGTACCATTACGTCCGATTCGTGTTGGTAGCACACAATCAAACATATCAATACCACGCATAACGCCATCCACAAGTGAATCAGGCGCTGCGACTCCCATCAAGTATCGTGGCTTATTTTCTGGTAACCAAGGCACAGTAAAGTCAAGAACACGATTCATTTCTTCCTTAGACTCACCAACTGATAATCCACCAACCGCATATCCCGGCAAATCCAAAGAAACCAAATCATTAGCAGATTGCTTACGCAATTGCTTAAATCCTGCTCCTTGCACAATACCAAATAACGCTTGATCTTCAGGTCGCTTGTGTGCCGCCATGGCTCGTTCAGCCCAACGTGATGTACGTTCAACTGAATTTTTTACATAATCATAAGTTTCAAAATATGGAATTGCTTCATCTAATTGCATCATCACATCAGAACCTAAATTATTCTGAATGCGCATAGCAACTTCCGGTGAAAGGAACATTTTTTCGCCATTCAAGTGGTTTCTAAATGTTACCCCCTCTTCGCTTATCTTATTATGTTGTGAAAGTGACCAAACTTGGAATCCACCTGAATCAGTTAGGATTGGCCCATCCCAATCCATGAATTTATGCAAGCCACCCGCTTGGGCAATTAATTCATCACCTGGGCGTAACCATAAATGATATGTATTTGCTAAAATAAATTGTGAATGAATTTCACGTAATTCACGAGTTGAAACGTTCTTAACAGTTGCTTGAGTCCCAACGGGCATAAACATTGGCGTCATTACTTCACCATGAGGCGTTGTAATTTTTCCAAGCCGGGCTCCAGTATGCTTCTCAACGTGCAACAATTCATATTTTACTGCATAATCTTCTGCCATTTTCTACTCCTTTCTTTTGACGTATTTATTAATCACTTGTCTACTAGTATACCAAATTTCCATAGAAATATCTGCTTTGATTAACTTACTGTAAAATAAAAAGGTTACTCCACTAATAACATCAGCAAAGTAACCTTATTCGAATGGACGATACAGGGATCGAACCTGTGACCCCCTGCTTGTAAGGCAGGTGCTCT
>NZ_JQBM01000008.1 GCF_001437355.1 Weissella viridescens
TACCACTGAACTAAGTTCGCAAGATAATGCCGACTAAAGGACTCGAACCTTCGACCCCCGCTTTACAAGAGCGATGCTCTACCAACTGAGCTAAGTCGGCAAAATACTAGTTAAGTACCAGCCTGGTGAATAGATATTCATGATCACTTGAAACTTTCGTTTCAATGGACGATACAGGGATCGAACCTGTGACCCCCTGCTTGTAAGGCAGGTGCTCTC